>NZ_JBITEL010000001.1:0-1488820 GCF_044455125.1 Actinoplanes sp. NPDC051343 | reverse complement strand
GGTCGCGTCGTCTGGGTCGCGTCGTCTGGGTCGCGTCGTCTGGGTCGCGTCGTCTGGGTCGCGTCGTCTGGGTCGCGTCGTCTGGGTCGCGTCGTCTGGGTCGCGTCGTCCGGGGCGCGTTGCTCGGGTCGCGTCGGCTGGGGGCGCTGGTACGCGTTGCCCGGTCCGCGCGCGGCCGGGGGCCGCCCCCTTCCGGGACCAACTTGAGCAGCCCGGGGCGACATTTCCGGCCGGTTGTCCACAAGAGGCGGTGGGAGGGGGTGGGCGGATTTACGATCCTCGCTGTGCGTAACGGTGAGTTTGAGGATCCGCGGCTGGTTGAGGTCTATGACGCTGAGTTTGTGTGGGGGTGGGAGGACGATCTTTTCATGTCGGTGCTGGCTGAGCGGTCGGCCACGCGTGTCGTGGATTTTGGGTGCGGGACCGGGCGGCTTGCCATTGCGATGGCTGCGGCCGGTCACGAAGTTACCGGGATTGAGCCGGCCCGGGCCTCTCTCGATGCGGCGCGCCGCAAACCGGGGGCCGAGCGGGTGCGGTGGGTTGAGGGGTCGGTCGGCAGCCTGCCGGTCCGGGCCTTTGACGCCGCGCTGATGACCAGCCACGTTGCGCAGTTCATGGTTGATGACGGGGAGTGGCGGGCCGCGCTGGGGGCGTTGCGCCGGTCGCTGGACCGGGGCGGGCGGCTGATCTTCGACAGCCGGGATCCGGATGACGAGCGGTGGACCAGGTGGAACCCGGCCGAGTCTCGCCGTACGGTCGTGCTGCCCGGCGGCGAGGCGGTCGACGTCTGGGTCGAGGTTACCGATGTGACCGATCGGGTGGTCACCTTCACCGGGCACTACCTTTTCCCGGGCGGGGAGGAACTCACCAGCGAGTCGACCATGCGGTTCCGCAGCGAGCGGGAGATCCGGTCGGGGCTTGAGGCGGCCGGGTTCGATGTGGACCGGGTCTACGGCGGCTGGTCGCGGGAGCCGGTCGGGCTCAGCGAGGACGGTGAGCTGATTGTGGTTGCCGTGGTGCGACCGGACGTGCGCTGAGAGTGATGACCTTGAATCAGGTCACATATTGGCACTCTGCCAATCCGATGATCCTCATTGCCCCGTATGCATATACGCGTAACATTCGCTGACATTGTTCGACCATGCGTGATCATGGGTTGACCTTGAGTAACGGGGGTGAGCGGCATGGCCGACACCGCGCAAGACGCGTGGACCGGGCAGCATCGGCCGCGCAGCCAGTTCTGGCGGTGGATGCTCGCCGTGGTGATCGTGCTGATCCTGCTCGGGGCGGCCGGCGTCGGTGCTGTTCTTCTCCAGCGGTCCAGCTCGCCGCTCGCGGCGCCGACCGCCAAGCCGAGCGCGAGCGCACCGGCCTGTCCCGAGGCGGATGTGCACGTCGCCGCCGCACCCGAGATCGCCCCGGTGATCGAGGAGGCCGCCCGTAAGCTGGCCCCGGCCGGTTCGGTCTGCGGCCCGGTTGCGGTCACCGCGCAGGAGCCGGCCGCGGTGGTGGCCGCCGCGAAGCGTCCCGACGTGTGGATCCCGTCCAGCTCGGCCTGGCTGAAGATGGTCGGCAAGGCGTACACCGCCAAGGGCGACCCGCTCGCCTACTCGCCGATCGTGATCGCCGGCCCCAGCCCGATCGCCGGCCAGTTCATCAAGAACGGCAAGACCTCGTGGGCCGCGCTGACCGCCGGCGCCGCCTCGCATCAGCTGCCGGTGAGCATGGCCGACCCGCAGCAGAACACGGTCGGCCTGCTCTCGGTCTACGCCGAGCACGTGGCGATGGGCCGCACCACCCCGGACGCCGGCATCGCCCAGCTCCAGGCGCTCACCCTGCGCAGCCGTCTCGAGGATTCGGCGGCCGACCCGGCCCGGAAGCTAACCCAGCTGTCCGCCGAGACCAGCGTGTCGGACGCCGCCTACCAGGCCGGCATCTTCCCGATCACCGAACAGCAGCTGGGCACCTACCAGCATGTCAAGCACACGGTCTCGCTCACCGGCGCACCTCCGGTCGACGCCCCGGTACAGGCCGACTATCCGTTCGCGATCGCCAAGGGCACCAAGAAAGCCGAGACCAGGACGATCAGCCGGTTGCGAGCGGCGATCACCGAAGCGGCGATCACCAAGGCCGGCTTCCGCGCCGAGCCGGTCGAGGGCGCGCTGCCCCTGCCCGACGAGGTCGACGACCTGCTCGGCCCGGCCAAGCAGTGGGTGCAGTACCGCACGCTCAACTTCCAGACGCTGCTGCTGATCGACACCTCCGGCTCGATGAACCTGCCGATCAAGGACAAGACCGGGCACACCACGACCAAGGCCGCCCTGCTGCGGCAGTCCGGTGCGACCGCGGCCCAGCTGTTCGGCGAGGACACCAGCCTTGGCCTGTGGCTGTTCGGCACGCCGGCCGCCAACAGCCCGGCCCACCAGGAGGTCATCCCGCTCGGGCCGCTCGCCAGCCCGCTCGGCGACAACGGCAAGACCCGGCGGGACGCGCTGGCCGCCGCGATGGGGCAGTACCGGGCGGTCGACAACGCGGGCACGCCGCTCTATCAGAGCGTGCTGGACGGCGAGGCGGCCATGCAGAAGGAGGCCAAGCCGGGCACCGTCACCCTGGTCATCGTGCTGACCGACGGTGACGACGGCGAGTCGAAGTACTCGATGTCGCAGGCCACCTTCCTGAAGAAGCTGGCCGCCCAGCGCGACCCGCAGCGCCCGGTGCCGATCATCGGGGTCGGGTACGGTCCGACCGCCGACATGAAGGCGCTCGGCGCGATGGCCGGGGCCACCGGCGGCCAGGCGATCTCCGCGATCAACCCGGCCGACCTGGCCTCCGCGATGGCCCAGGCCTTCCTCGCGGCCCACCTGCAGCAATAGGCAGTAAGGCAGTAAGAGATGACGCGCACCATCGTGATCACCGGCGGCAGTTCCGGGATCGGGCTCGCGGCGGCCGAGCAACTGGCGGCGGCCGGCGACGACATCGTCCTGGTCGGGCGCGACCCGGGCCGCCTGGAGGCGGCGGTCGCCCGGGTCCGGGCGGCGGGTCAGGGCCGGGAACCGGGCCGGTTCCGGGCCGATTTCGATCGGCTTGCGGATGTACGCGCGTTGGCCGAGCACCTCCTCACGACCTATCCGTCCATCGACGCCCTCGCCAACAACGCGGGCGGCATCGTGATGGACTACCGCCGTACGCCCGACGGCCTGGAGTCGACGATCGAGAGCAACCATCTCGCGCCGTTCCTCCTGACCCACCTGCTGCGCGACCGGCTGAGCGGCGCCCGCGTGGTCAACACCTCCTCGGACGCGCACCGGCGCGCCGTGCCCGACCCGCACGATTTCACCGGCGACCTCAAGAGCTACCGGGGCTGGCCGGCCTACGGCGCCGCCAAGTCGGCCAACATCCTCTTCACCGCCGAGGCGGCCCGCCGCTGGCCCGACATCCTCAGCGTGTGCTTCCACCCGGGCGTGGTGCGCACCAACTTCGGCGACCGCGGCGTGCTGCGCTTCCTGTACAAATACGCGCCTTTCCTGGTCGCGCCCGAGAAGGCGGCCGCGTTGCTGGCCTGGCTGCTCACCACGCCGGCCGCCGATCTGGTCAGCGGCGCCTATTACGTCGGCCACCACGCCGTACAGCCGAAAGGTCGCGCAAGCGACGCAGATCTCGCCGCCGAACTGTGGAAGAGCAGCGAAGCCGCGGTAGGCATTGTGGAATGAGATATCGGACCCTGGGCAACAGCGGCCTCCGAGTCGCCGAGGTAATCCTCGGCGCGATGACCTTCGGCGAGCAGGGCGGTGTCGGCGCCCCGATCGAGGAGTGCCGGCGGATCCTCGACGTCTACGCCGAAGCGGGCGGCAACGCGATCGACACCGCCATCAACTACCGCAACGGGCTGAGCGAGGAGATCCTCGGCCAGTTGCTGGCCGGGCGGCGCGAGCAGTTCGTGCTGGCCAGCAAATACACGACGACGCGAGACAAGGACGACCCCAACGCGGGCGGCAACGCGCGGAAAAACCTGCGGGCCTCGCTCGAGACGAGCCTGCGCCGCCTCGGTACGGACTACCTCGACGTCTACTGGGTTCACGTCTGGGACGCGGCGACCCCGATCGAGGAGACGATGCGTGCGCTCGACGACGCCGTACGCGCCGGCAAGGTCCTCTACGTCGGCATCTCGGACGCACCGGCCTGGATCGTGTCGAAGGCCAACACGCTCGCCGAGTGGCACGGGTGGAGCCCGTTCATCGGACTGCAGGTGCCGTACAGCCTGCTGATGCGCGACATCGAGCGGGAGTTGCTGCCGATGGCGACCGCGCTCGGGCTCGGCGTGACGGCGTGGAGCCCGCTCGCCGGCGGGGTGCTGTCCGGCAAGTACACGCGGGCCGATTCTGCTTCCGGTGACAGCCGCCTCGATCCGTCCACTCTGGACGCGAAGTCGCACGCGGCGGCCCGGGCCGTTCAGGCGGTGGCCGACGAGGTGGGCGCGACCCCGTCGCAGGTCGCGATCGCGTGGACCCGGCACCGCTCGGAGGCGATCATCCCGATCCTGGGGGCGCGCAACGTCGAGCAGATCATCGACAACCTGGGTGCGATCGACGTGAAGCTGACCCCCGGGCAGATGGTCGACCTGGAAAAGGCCACCGAGTTCAGCCTCGGCTTCCCGCACGACTTCATCAACGACATCGCACCCTGGGTGTTCGGCGCCGGCTATCTCGGGCCGCGCGCAGAATAGGCCTATGGAAAACCACGTACCGGATGCCGGCGCGATCACGTACGCCGGGGCGGCCTGAGCGTCTATGCGGGTCACTCTGCACGTGTGGCGGGTCGCGCCGCACGGAATTCCGGGGGCCTTCCTCCGGCTGGGGCTTCGCCGGCGCTGTCCCGATGCCCGCTTCGCGAAGCTCCTCGGAACCGGCACCGGGACCTCGTTCGGTCTCGGCGACGCCGACCTGACCCGTTATGCCGCGGTGACGGTCTCCGAGGGAGATATCCGATTTCCCGCGTGGGACCGTGCGGCGGTCTCGGCGGCGCGCGTCGATTTGGAGCCATTGAGCAGCCGTGGGCGCTGGTCGGGCGTCGAGCCGTTCGGTCACGTCACGAAAAAAGGCGAGGGGATGGTGCTGGCGCTGACGCGGGCGCGCTTGCGGCCGTCGAAGGCGCTGACGTTCTGGCGAGCCATCCCGTCGGTGGCGGCGGAACTGGCCGGTGCACCCGGGCTTTTGGCGCGATTCGGCATCGGGGAGGCCCCGATCGGCTGGCAGGGCACGGTCAGCCTCTGGCGGGACTCGGCGGACCTGACCCGCTTCGCGTACCGTCAGCCGGAGCACCGCGCGGTGATCGCACGTACCCCGGTCGCCCGGTGGTACGCGGAAGAGCTCTTCGCCCGGTTCGCCGTCGTGAATATCGAAGGCGACCGGACCGTGCTGGGCTGGCTCGCAGATGAAGACGAAGGGGCACAGGCGAAGCGATGAGGCTCGTTGCGTGGCAGCCGGACGACCTGCTGCGGCGGCTCGACGACGTGGTCGCGGTCTACGGCGAAGCGATGGGCTACCGGCGGGAGCTGCTGCAGACCCGCCGCGGCTACATCGCCGCCCACGTGCGGCGCGCCGGCTTCCGGGCGGTCGCGACGCTGACCACCGACGGACGCCTGGCCGGCTTCGGCTACGGCTACACCTCGGGTCCCGGGCAGTGGTGGCACGACCAGGTGCGTTCGGCGCTCACCGACGACGCGCGGGGGCAGTGGCTGACCGACTGCTTCGAGGTGGTCGAGCTGCACGTGCGGCCGGCCGCACAAGGGCACGGGGTCGGTGCCCGCCAGTTGCGGGCGCTGCTGGCGATGGCCGACGGCAAGACCGTGCTGCTGTCCACCCCCGAGGCCGACGAGCAGAAGTCGCGGGCGTGGCGGCTCTACCGCCGCTTCGACTTCGTCGACGTGCTGCGCCACTTCCACTTCCCGGGTGACGAGCGGGCGTTCGCGATCCTCGGACGGGAGCTGCCGGTGGTGGAGCGGCCGGTCGAGGACGCGCCGGGCATCGTCGGCATTTGATGGTTCGACGGCTCCCATGGGCCTTGCTCGTCGTCCTGGTGCTGGTGCAGATCGCCTATCCGCTGACCGGTGGTCGTGCGAGGGCCGGGTTGACCGTGGCGACCGTGGTCATCGGTTACGTGCTTTCGGTCAGTCATGCCTTCTCCCGCAAATCCGGCATTCCACTGCTCGCGACGGCCACCGTGGGCGGCTTCGCGGTCGAAGCGATAGGCGTCGCTACCGGCTTTCCGTTCGGCCACTACGACTATTCCGGACAATTGGGCCCGAAGATTCTCGGTGTTCCGCTGATCATCCCGCTGGCGTGGACCTGGATGGCGTGGGCGGCGTGGCTGGCGGCGCTGCGCATCACGTCGTCCCGGGTCGGGCAGATCGCCATCGCAGCGGTCGGTCTCGCGGCCTGGGACCTCTTCCTCGACCCGCAGATGGTCGCCGAGGGCTACTGGACCTGGCGATCGCCGGCCCCCGCCCTGCCCGGCGTCAGCGGCGTGCCGATCGGCAACTACCTGGGCTGGCTCGGCTTCGCGATCCTCCTGATGACCGCGCTCGCCCGGGCCGGCGGCGACCGGATCCGCACCCCGCGATCGGGTGACGCGCCGATTCTCGCGCTCTGGCTGTGGACGTACGCTTCGTCCGTGCTCGCCCACGCCGTCTTCCTGGACCTCCCGGCGTCCGCGGCCTGGGGTGGCGTGATCATGGGGCTCGTCGTGATCCCGCTGGTGCCGAGGCTCGTCCGGTGATCTGGTTCCTGCTGCTGCCGTGGGTCGCCCTGACCGCACACACCGTTGTCAACGCGTCCCTTCTTCGGCGCCCAAAAATCGACAAGTCGGACGAGGACATCGCCATCCTGCTGCCGCTCCGCAACGAAGCCGACCGGGTCGAACCGTGCCTGACCTCGCTGCTGCGGCAGACCGGCCAGATCCACGTACTCGACGACGGCTCGACCGACGACACCGCCGGACTGGTCCGCAAGATCGGCGGCGACCGTGTCCACCTGCACACCGGCGCCCCGCTGCCACCCGGCTGGCTCGGCAAACCCCACGCCTGCCAGCAGCTGGCCGACCTGGCACCCGACGCCGACGTCCTGGTCTTCGTCGACGCCGACGTGGTGCTCGAGGACGCCGCCGTGGCCTCCGCCGTGGCCCTGATGCGGCGCGCGGAGGTCACCCTGCTTTCGCCGTACCCCCGCATAGCCGGCGCCGGCCGGCTGGTCCAGCCACTGCTGCAGTGGTCCTGGCTCACCTTCCTCCCGCTGCGCGCGATGGAACGCTCCCCGCGCCCCTCGCTGGCCGCCGCCGGCGGCCAATGGCTGGTCATCGACCGCAACGGTTACCGGAAAGCGGGCGGTCACGCCGCCGTCCGCGACGACATCCTGGAGGACATCGGCCTGGCCCGGGCGGTCAAACGCTCCGGCGGCCGCATCGCCCTGGCCGACGGCTCACGCTTCGCCACCTGCGAGATGTACCGATCGTGGCGAGAACTCACCGATGGCTACGCCAAGTCGCTTTGGGCATCCTTCGGCACGCGGTCCGCCGCCGGCATCGTCGTGGTCCTGCTGCTTTTCCTGTACGCGACGCCGCCCCTCGCAACCGCAGCGTTCCTCGCGACCGGGCACGTCCACTGGTCGCTGGTGACCCTGGCGGCCTATGCGCTGGGCGTGACCGGGCGGACGGTCACCGCGTACGCCACCGGCGGCCGGCCCTGGCCGGACGCCCTGCTGCACCCAGCCTCGATCGCGGTCTTCGCGTGGCTGGTGGCCCGCTCCTTCCACCGCCACCGCCGAGGCACCCTGACCTGGAGAGGCCGCCCCGTATGAGCAGGATTGTCGTGATCGGCGCCGGGGTGGGTGGCCTGGCGGTCGCGATCCGGCTCGCCCAGGCCGGCCACCACGTGGTCATCCACGAACGCTCCGGCACGACCGGCGGCAAGCTCGGCGTGTACGAGCGCGACGGCTTCCGCTTCGACACCGGGCCGAGCCTGCTCACCCTGCCCCAGGTCTTCGACGGCCTCGGCCTCGACCTGCAGCCGACCCCGCTCGACCCGGTCGTCCGGCACGTCTTTCCCGACGGCACCCGGCTCGACTCGTCTGCCGACCACGAGGTCTTCCTCGATCGGATCGCGACCGCACTCGGCCCGGCCGCCGCCGACGACTGGGCCAACTTCTGGCGGCGGGCCGAACGGATCTGGGACGCCTCGTGGCGTTCCGTGCTGCGCCGCCCGGTCACCCCGGCCACCCTGGCCGCCCTCTCCTGGCGGCTCGGCGACCTACGGGCGATCGCGCCCGGCCGTTCCCTGCGCAGCCTGGGCCGGCACTACCTGAGCGACCCCCGCCTGCGGATGCTTCTCGACCGCTACGCCACCTACACCGGCGCCGACCCGAGGCGGGCACCGGCTGCGCTCGCCGCCGTCCCGTACGCCGAACTCGCCTTCGGCGGCTGGTACCTGCCCGGCGGCCTGGGCACCCTCGGCGCCGCAATGACCGCCCGGTGCGCAGCCCTCGGCGTCGAGATCGTCCTCAACTCACCGGTCGCCCGAATCGAGACAAGCAGCGGCGCCGGGTCGGGCGGCGGAGTTGAGTCGGGCGGCAGCGCCGGGTCGGGCAGCGGAGTTGAGTCGGGCGCCGGCGCTGGGTCGAGCGGCGGCGCCGGGTCGAGCGGTGCCGGGTCGGGCGGCGGCGGTAAGGGCGGCATCACGGCCGGCTGCGGCCGGGTGCGCGGGGTGCGGCTCGCCTCGGGCGGGTACGTCCCGGCCGACATCGTCGTCTCCGATGCCGACGCCCTCGACGTCTACCGCGATCTTCTGCCCGACCCGTCCCGGCTGGCCCGGCTCTCCGACCGCAGCCTGGCCGGTTTTGTCCTGCTGCTCGGGGTTCGGGGCGAAACGCCGGAGTTGGCGCGCCACACGGTCTTCTTCCCGGACTACTACGACGCCGAGTTCGACGCGATCTTCGGCTCGGCGGCGCGGCGCGCCCGGCCGGCTTCCGATCCGACCGTGTTCGTCACCCGCGCGGTCGACCCGGCCGTCCGTCCGGCGGGGCACGAGGCGTGGTTCGTGCTGGTCAACGCCCCGCGCCACGGGTACGAGTGGTCGGCCGTGGACTGGCGCAGGCCGGGGCTGGCCGACGCGTACGGAAAGCATGTCCTCGCCGTGCTGGCCCGGCGCGGTCTCGATGTCCGCAACCGTCTGGTTTTTTGCGAAACGCGAACTCCGGCAGATCTGGCGGACGCGACGGCCGCGCCCGGCGGAGCGATCTACGGGACCGCGGGCGGTCTGATGCGCCCGGCCAATCGCGGTCCGGTGCCCGGGCTTTTCCTGGTCGGCGGCTCGGTGCACCCGGGTGGCGGCCTGCCGATGGTCACCCTGTCGGCGGAGATCGTTGCCGACCAGATAGGGCATTTGCCCTCTTTGTAGCGGTTTATGACGGATAATGAATCCGACTGAATCGCGAAGGGGCGGTGGGCCGCATGGCCGTACTCGTGACGGCGGAGGACGACGAGGACATCCGGATGCTGGTCGCCCGGTCGCTCCGCAAGGCCGGCCACCAGGTGATCGCGGTGGCCAATGGCCGGGAGGGCCTGGCCGCGGTCCGCAAGCACCGCCCGGACGCCGTGATCACCGATATCGACATGCCCTACATGACCGGATTGCAGATGTGCCGCGAGATTCGCCGGGATCCGGAGTTGAGGCACATCCCGGTGGTCGTGGTCAGCGGCTCGCTCGATTGCGAGGACACCCACGTCCTGGAGGCCGGCGTCACCGCGGTCATCCCCAAGCCGGTCGCCGCCGGCGTACTCCTGCACCAGCTCACCGAGGTCCTGGCGCACCCGTCCCAGCGAGCCGGAAAATCTCTGACCTAAGTCAGAGATGTTCGGTAGCGTGACGGCCGTGGACCAGATCGAGGCCGTCCGTGACTTCAACCGTTACTACTCTCAGCGCATCGGTGCTCTCGACGACCACTACCTGGGCCAGGGCCGCCCACTCCGCGAGGCCCGCCTGCTGTTCGAGATCGGCGACGGCGCCGACCTGCGCGAACTGCGGGCCCGGCTGGGTCTCGACTCGGGTTACCTGAGCCGCCTGCTGCAGGTCCTGCAGAAAGACGGCCTGGTCACGGTGGGTGCTCACGCGGGCGACGGCCGCCTACGCTTCGCGAGGCTTACCGCTTTGGGCGTACGGGAGAGGGCCGAGCTCGACACTCGATCGCGCCACAGCGTGGAAGCCCTGCTCGGCGCCCTGTGCGAGGCCGAGCGCGGCGAGTTGGTCGAGGCGCAGTCACGGGTACGCCATCTGCTGCGAAAGGCGACCGTGACAATTTCCGCGATCCCGGACGACTCGCCGGAGGCGCGAGATTGCCTGCGGGCTTATGCGGCCGAGCTGGCGGTCCGCTTCCCCGAGGGCTATGACGAGACGACTCTGATCACCCCCGGTTCCACGTCGTCTTTCCTGGTAGCTCGCGAGGAGGACCGGCCCGTGGGCTGCGTGGCCTGGTGTCATCTCTCCGGCTCTAGCTCCGGCTCTAGCTCCGGCTCCGGCTCTGGCTTCGGCTTCGGCTCTGGCTTCGGGGAGGTGCGGCACCTCTGGGTGTCACCTGAAGCGCGGGGGCTCGGGCTGGGGCGCCGGCTGCTCTCCGCGGTGGAGGCATCGATCGCCGCCGACGGGCTCGGTGAGGTGCGGCTGGGCACGCATCCGGCGCTGGCCGAGGCCATCGCGCTATATCTGAGCAGCGGTTATCGGGAGATCCCGCCCTACGGCTCGTCACCCTACGACCGGCTCGCCTTCGCCAAGACGTTGTAGTTGCTTTTTTGTCGTACCCGAGTGCTAGTCTTCTCCCTAGTTAGAACGGATGTTCGAAAGACTCGCACATCAGTTCTAGCTCCGGGAGCGGTGTTTCGCGGCGCGGCTTCCGGGTGCGATGCCCGCGAAGCATCGCACAGTGAGGCTCGAGCATTCGCGGGTTCGAGCCTTCAGACAAGGCAGGACCGTCGTCCGCTGCCCCCGACCCCCGGGTGGCGGACGACGGACCCGCCGGCGAGGTCCGGCCGGGTGTGGTGTGGGGAAGCTTCACACCCGGCCGGCTCGGCTTTGGAAAGTACGGGGACTCAGCGCCCTTCCCCCGCGGTCCCTTCGCAGTTCATCTCGTTCGGCCCAGCAAAGTCGGATGCGACATACGCGAGGAGAGACGACCATGGCGAGCTCCACGGCGCCAGGCCTGCTGCCGGCCCCCGGCTTGGCGCATGCGCCGACCGCGGCCGCCCAGGTGGCGGCACCCACGGTTCCGGCACACATGCTGCCGCACCGCACTCCGGCCCAGCTGCTGGGCATAGCCCGGCAGGGCCTGTCCGAGGCGGCACGCACGCGCCCCGACGGCCTGCGCTACGCCGCGGCCCACATGGCCGCCCTGCGCGCCGCCGCCGCCGTGCTCGCGGCCCGGGCCCGCCCGGCCGCCCCGACCCGGCGCAGCAAGGCGACCAGCGTCTGGTCGCTGCTCGTCCTGGTCGCGCCCGAGTTCAGCGACTGGGCCAACTATTTCGCCCTGGGCGCCACCAAGCGCGCCGCGGCCGAGGCCGGCATCCCACGCGTGGTGAGCCCTCGCGAGGCCGACGACCTCCTCCGAGCAGCCGAACAGTTCGTGGCGATCGTCGAGTCCTCCCTGGGCCTCACCTACCAGCCTCCGCTGGCCGCCTGACCGCCGCGCCCACCCGCGCCGCCTCGTATCGCCTTCGTGCGCGCCGCCTCGCATCGTCTTCATATCCGAGCCGCCCTTGTGATCGAACCGTCTTCGCGACCGCACAACCCGACCACAACCCGACCACAAGCCGACCACAAGCCGACCACAAGCCGGCCACCTGATCGTCGGGATCGGTCGCGGTGAGGGGCAGGGTGGCGCCAGCCGGCTACGTCAGGGCATCGCATCGTTCGATGGGAGGGCCTGTGGCATCGGCTGGAGATTGCTCTCGACACCACGCCGCCCGGCCGGAAGGCGGACGGGTGTTGTGCGTGCTTCGGGCTGCGGCGCGCGCCGGGCAGCGGCACCACTCCCGGTCACGGACGACCTGATTTGCAGGCCGCTGAGGAGTGCGGCCGGACCTTGGCGTGGCAGGGCGGCGCGGTGACACGGCTACACGAGCGGGGAACGATGGCGGGACGCATGATCAGCGGTGCGGCCGCCCTGGCCGAGCTGGTCCGGACGGCCGGTGAGCACGATGCGCCGGGCGTGCATCGGGTGCTGCCGGTCGTGCCTGAGCTGAGCGGCCTGCTGCCCGGTCGTGGCCTGCGCCGGGGGAGCACCGTGGCGGTCGCGGCCGGCCGGGCCGCGCCGGCCGGCGGGTCGACCTCGCTGCTGCTGGCGCTGCTGGCCGAGGCCTCGCGGTCGGGCTCGTGGTGCGCGGTCGTCGGGATCCCGTCGCTGGGCGCGCTGGCCGCCCAGGAGAGCGGCATCGACCTCGGCCGGCTTGCACTGGTGCCCGACGCCGGCCCCGACTGGCCCACCGTCATAGCCGCCCTGATCGACGGGGTCGACGTGGTCGTCACCGCCGTACCCGGCCAGATCGCCCCCACCATCGCCGACCGCCTGGTCGCCCGGGCCCGCCAGCGGGGCAGCGTGCTGATGCCCTTCGGGCAGTGGCCCGGCGCCGACGTCACCCTGCAGGTCACCGCCTCCCGCTGGGAGGGACTCTCCCTGGGCCGGGGCCGCCTCCGCCGTCGCGAGGTCACGATCCTCGCCCGGGGCCGCGGCGCCGCCGCCCGCCCCAAGGAGATCACCCTCTGGATGCCGGGCCTGACCCAGCCCCCGCCGTCCCTGCCTACCCCGACCACCGGCCCCGCCCCTTCCCCAACAGCCGACTCGTTCCGCCCACCCGCCGCCGAGGCGCCCACCCCGGGCCTCCGCGCAGTCCCGTCCGCTTCCGCCCACCCCGAGCGCCCGGCCCCCGTTTTCCCGATCCGGCGGCTTCTCTCGCTGGTGCGGTCCGCGCATCAGGCCGGGCGTTCGCTTCCGCCTTCGGCGTGGGCGGGTCGTGGTCCCGGGGTGGAAGGTGCGATCGCCGACCGGGTGGCCGGGTCGGACGGGGGCCGGGCGGTGGCCGGGTGAGCGGGGATCGGGAGGGTGCGGCCGGGCGGACGATTCTGGTGTGGTGTCCGGACTGGCCGGTTGTCGCGGCCGAGATTGTGGACGGGGTCGAGGCGTCCGGGCCGGTTGTGGTGTTGCACGGCAACCGGGTGGTGGCCTGTTCGGAGGCGGCGCGGCTGGACGGCGTACGGCGTGGGTTGCGGCGCCGTGAGGCGCAGAGCCGGTGTCCGCAGCTGGTGGTGGTCGAGCATGATCCCGCTCGGGATGCGCGGGCTTTCGAGCCGGTCGTCGCGGCCGTCGAGGAGGTCGCCGTCGGGGTGGAGGTGGTCCGGCCGGGTACCTGTGCGCTGGCCGCTCGCGGGCCGTCCCGGTATTTCGGCGGGGAGGAGGCCGCGGCCGAGCGGATCGTCGAGCGGATCGCCGAGGCGTGTGCCGTGGAGAGTCAGGTCGGGATCGCCGACGGGGTGTTCGCGGCCGGGCTGGCGGCGCGGGACGGGCTGGTGGTCGGTCCGGGGGAGACGCCGCGGTTCCTGGCCGGGGTGACGATCGAGGCGCTGGAGCGGCCCGAGCTGGCCGACCTGCTCACCCGGCTCGGCGTCCGGACGCTGGGTGACTTCGCGGCCCTGCCGGCCGCGGACGTCATCACCCGGTTCGGCTTCGACGGTGCTCTCGCTCACCGGCTTGCCGCCGGCCTTGACGATCGGCCTCTTTCCGTACGCCGTCCGCCTCCCGACCTGGACGTCTCCGAAACCTACGACGAGCCGCTGGAGCGGGTGGACGTGGCCGCGTTCGCCGGGCGGGTGCTCGCCGAACGGTTGCACGAGAAGCTTGCCGCCCACGGCCTGGCCTGCACCCGGCTCGGCATCGAGGCGGTCACCGCCGACGGCCAGGAACTGCACCGGGTCTGGCGCCACGACGGCACTCTCACCGCGGCCGCCATCGCCGAGCGGGTCCGCTGGCAGCTCGACGGCTGGCTCACCGGCGCCCGCCGCGGCGCCCCGGCCCGGCCCACCGCCGGCCTGGTGCGGTTGCGGCTGATCCCGGACGGCGTACTGGTCCACCTGGGACTGCAGCCGGGCCTCTGGGGTGACGCCGGAGCCGAACGCGAGCGGGCCCACCGCGCCCTCAGCCGGGTGCAGGGACTGCTCGGCCCGGAGGCGGTCGTCACGCCGGCGGCGGGCGGCGGGCGTTCGGCCGACGATCAGGTGCGCCTGGTGCCGTGGGGCGACGAACGCGTCCCCGACCGGCCGTCCGCCCCGCACACCGACCCGATCCCCGACTTCGTTCTCACGCCGGTGCAGGCACTCACCCCGGAGAGCCGCCTGGCCCCGGTGATCCAGCTGCATTCCCGCCGTGACCCGGACGCATCGGCACCTGCCGAATACCCGGCCGACGCGCCGGGGCGGTTGACGTTCCTGAGTTCCCGGCGCACCCCGCCGCCGCCGCTCGCTGAGGAGCCGGTCGCCGGGAAGGGTAAGCCGGCGAGGCGGGCGCAGGCTTGGCCGCCCTGGCCGGGGCGCCTGCCCCGGCCGCAGCCGGCGGTCGTGCTGCCCCGCCCGCTCGGTGCGGTGGTGCTCGACGACGCGGGTTCCCCGGTCGGGGTCAGCGCCCGGCTCGAGCTCACTGCCGCGCCCGCCGCCCTCGTGGTCGAGCGCGGCCGGCCGGTCGGAATCGTCGGCTGGACCGGGCCGTGGCCGGTCGACGAGCGCTGGTGGGCGCCCGGCGAGTCGCGCCGCCGCGCCCGTTTCCAGATGACGCTGGCCGACGGGAGGGCCCTGCTGGTCTCCCTGGCCGGCGGCCACTGGGCGGTGGAGGCCGTCTATGACTGAGGGGAGCGGCCGCAGTGGGCTTCAATAACCCGAAGATGCCCTGGTCCGATCTGGAGAACATGCTTTCCGGCCGGAAGCCCGCGCCGCCACCGGGCGACGACGCCCACCGGATCGGCAAGCCGGACACCGCGCCGTACAGCGTGGATCCGCTCGCCGTCGACGGTGACGGCGGGGATTCGCCGGTCTGGAGCCGGAAGCGCAAGCCTTACGAGGCGCCCGCGCTGGTCCGCCCGGAGGAGCCCGTCGTTCCCTACGCCGAGCTGCACTGTCACACCAACTTCAGTTTTCTCGACGGCGCCAGCCATCCGGGTGAGCTGGCCGAGGAGGCGGTGCGTCTGGGTCTGACCGGGCTTGCGGTCACCGACCACGACGGTTTCTACGGCGTGGTGCGTTTCTCGGAGGCGGCCGGGGAACTGCACCTGCCGACGGTTTTCGGCGCCGAGCTTTCGCTCGGCCTGACCAGGCCGCAGAACGGCGAACCGGACCCCGAGGGGCAACATCTGCTGGTCCTGGCGAACGGCCCCGAGGGGTACGCGGCCCTGGGGCGCACGATCGCCAACGGTCAGCTGGCCGGCGCCGAGAAGGGTAAGCCGGACTACACCGGCCTGGAGGAGATCGCCCGTGAGCTGGGCGGCCGGGGGACCGTCCTGACCGGCTGCCGCAAGGGGACCGTCCCGCAGGCGCTGGCCGCCGGCGGGCTCGGCCCCGCGATGTGGGAGCTCGACCGGCTGGTGGATCTGTTCGGTGCGGAGCGGGTGGTGGTCGAGCTGACCGATCACGGCAACCCGTACGACGAGGACCGCAACGATGCCCTTTTCGCGCTCGCTGGTCGCCGCGGCCTGCGGGCGGTCGCCACCAACAACGTGCACTACGCGAACCCGTCCCGGCGGCGGCTGGCCACCGCGCTCGCCGCCGTGCGGGCCCGGCGCAGCCTGGACGAGATCGACGGCTGGCTGCCCGCGGCCGGCACCGCCCATCTGCGCAGCGGGGCCGAGATGGCACGCCGGTTCGCCGGCTGTCCGGGTGTTGTCGCCAACGCGTACGACCTGGGCTCCGAGCTCGCCTTCGACCTGCAGCTGATCGCCCCGCAACTGCCGCCGTACATCCCGGACAAGCCCGGATATACCGAGATGAGCTGGCTGCGCGAGCTGACCATGCAGGGTGCCCGCACCCGTTACGGCCTGCCCGAGGAGGTGCCGGAGGTCTACGAGAAGCTCGAGTACGAGCTGAACATGATCGAGACCCTCGACTTCCCGGGCTATTTCCTGGTCGTCTACGACATCGTCCGGTTCTGCCGGGAGAAGGACATCTACTGCCAGGGGCGGGGCTCGGCGGCGAACTCGGCGGTCTGCTACGCGCTCTGGATCACCAATGTGGACGCGTTCGAGTACGACCTGGTCTTCGAGCGGTTCCTGGCCCCGGAGCGGGACGGCCCGCCGGACATCGACGTCGACATCGAGTCGGACCGGCGCGAGGAGGTCATCCAGTACGTCTACGAGAAGCACGGCCGCCGGCACACCGCCCAGGTCGCGAACGTGATCTCGTACCGGCCGCGGTCGGCGGTGCGGGACATGGCCAAGGCGTTCGGGTTCTCGCCCGGGCAGCAGGACGCCTGGAGCAAGCAGATCGACCGGTGGGGCAGCGTCGCGACGGTCGACGTGGAGGACATCCCGGAGCAGGTCGTCGAGTTCGCCAACGCCGTACAGGATTTCCCGCGGCATCTGGGCATCCACTCCGGCGGCATGGTGATCTGCGACCGGCCGGTGTCCGAGGTGTGCCCGGTCGAGTGGGGCCGGATGCCCGGCCGCACCGTGCTGCAGTGGGACAAGGACGACTGCGCCGCGGTCAACCTGGTCAAGTTCGACCTGCTCGGCCTGGGCATGCTGTCGGCGCTGCACTACGCGTTCGACATGATCCACGACCGGCTGGACTTCACGAACATCCGGCCGAACGACCCCGAGGTCTACAAGATGTTGCAGGCGGCCGACTCGGTCGGGGTGTTCCAGGTGGAGAGCCGGGCCCAGATGGCGACGCTGCCCCGGTTGAAGCCGGTCGAGTTCTACGACCTGGTCGTCGAGGTGGCGCTGATCCGGCCGGGTCCGATCCAGGGCGGCTCGGTGCATCCGTACATCCGCCGCAAGAACGGGCTCGAGCAGTGGGAGATCCCTCATCCGACGATGGAGCGGGCGCTGGCGAAGACCCTCGGCGTACCTCTCTTCCAGGAGCAACTCATGCAACTGGCGATGGATTCGGCCGGGTTCACCCCGATGGAGGCCGACAAGCTGCGGCGGGCGATGGGTTCGAAGCGCTCGATCGAGAAGATGCAGGAGATGCGGGACCGGCTCTACGAGGGGATGGCCGCCAACGGCATCACCGGCGAACTGGCCGATGACCTCTACGTGAAGCTGTGCGCGTTCGCCAGCTACGGCTTCCCGGAGAGCCACGCGATCAGCTTCGCGTACCTGGTCTATGTCAGCGCCTGGCTGAAGCGCTACCACCCGGCGGCGTTCTGTGCGGCGCTGCTCAACGCGCAGCCGATGGGTTTCTATTCGCCGCAGTCGCTGGTCGACGACGCGCGGCGGCACGGGGTCGAGGTGCGCCGGCCGGACATCAACCTCAGCGACGCCGCGGCGACGCTGGAGGTCACCCCGGAAACCCGGAAGAAGGCGGGGGAGAAGGAGAGGCCGCAAGCCTGGGGGCTCGGCGGCCCGGCCGTACGCCAGGGGCTGTCCCGCATCCGCACGATCGGCGACGATCTGGCGCAGCGGATCGAGGACGAGCGCCGGGCCAACGGGGTGTACCGGGGCATGGCGGACCTCGCGCGGCGTACGGGATGCACCGCCGTACATCTGGAAGCGTTGGCGACGGCCGACGCTTTCGCCGGGTTCGGTCTTTCGCGCCGTGAGGCGCTCTGGGCGGCCGGGGCGGCCGCGCAGGACAAACCGGACCGCTTGCCGGGAACGGTGACCGGGACCGACGCGCCGATGCTGCCCGGGATGAGCGAGGTGGACCGGCTGGTCGCGGACGTGTGGGCGACCGGGTTGTCGCCGGATCGGCATCCGGCCCAGTTCATCCGCAAGCAGTTGGAGCGGGCGGGTGCGCTGCCGATCGAGCGGCTACCGGGGGTGAAGGCGGGCACCCGGATCCGGGTCGGGGGAATCGTCACCCATCGGCAGCGGCCGGCGACCGCGGGCGGGGTGACGTTCGTGAACCTCGAGGACGAGACCGGGATGCTCAACGTGACCTGTTCGCCCGGGCTGTGGCAGAAATATCGCCGGGTGGCCCGGAGCAGTTCAGCGTTGCTGGTGCGTGGCCGACTGGAGAAGGCGGAGGGGGTGCTCAACCTCGTCGCCGACCGGCTCGAGGCGGTCACCCCGCCGGTGACGCCGGCTTCCCGAGACTTTCGGTGATTCGCGGCTATTATGCGGGTTTTCGGGAGGAACAGTATGATCCGGACACTCATCGCGGCGGCGGCGCTGCTCGTCACGCCCGCGCCGGCCCAGTCGCACCTGACGCTCGCCTACGGGGCCCAGACGGTCAGGCTGGCCTGCAACCCGACCGGCGGCGGCCATCCGGAGGCGGCCCAGGCCTGCGCGATCCTGCGCAGCACCGGCGCGGACCCGGCCAGGATCAAGCCGGCCCAGGTCATGTGCATGATGCTGTACCAGCCGGTCACCGCCCGGATCGCCGGGACCTGGCGGGGCCAGCGGGTCAAGTGGTCCCACCAGTACGGCAACGGCTGCGAGATGACCCGCGCCACGGGCGTTCTGTTCAAGTTCTGACGAGGCAGGTCTGTCCCGCTACGCTGCCAGCGTGGAAACCGCGAGAACGGTCCGGCCGAAGCTCACCGCCCGCACCGCCGCCGTCTGGGCGGTGCTGCGCCGCGAGCTCGACCGGCACCCGGGCGAGTCGCTGACCGTGCTCGACGTCGGCGGTGGCACCGGCGGCTTCGCCGTGCCGCTGGCCGAGGCCGGCCACCAGGTCACCGTCGTCGACGCCAGCCCCGACGCGCTCGCCGCGCTGACCCGGCGGGCCGCCGACGCGGGCGTCGCCGACCGCGTGCGTGCGGTCCAGGGCGACGGCGACGCGCTCGCCTCCCTGGTCGAGCCGGGCACCGCCGACCTGGTGCTCTGCCACGCGGTGCTCGAGGTCGTCGACGAGCCGGCCGGGGTGGTCGCCGCGATCGCCGCCGCGCTGCGCCCGGGCGGTGCGGTCAGCCTTCTGGTGGCGAGCCGGGCCGCGGCCATCCTCGGCCGCGCGATCAACGGCCACCTGCGGTCGGCCTCCGCGGTGGTCACCGATCCGGACGGCCGCGCCGGGGCGCGGGACACCCTGCGGCGTCGATACGACGCCCAAACCGCCGCCGACCTCCTGCGGTCGGCGGGGCTCGAGGTGGTGGAGACCCACGGCGTACGCGTCCTGGCCGATCTCCTCCCCGCCGCCGTCCTCGAGGAGGATCCTCAAGCGGTGCTCGACCTCGAACTCGCGCTCGCCGCGCGGCCCCCGTTCCGCGACATCGCCTCCCAGCTGCACCTCTTCGCCCGCAAATGAGCCTCCCAGTCGTTCCCGACGATCACCTTCCCGCCGAGGCGCTGCTGCCGGTGCGCCCGGCCTACGGCACCGGCAGCCTCGCCGACGTGCTGCCCAGCGTGTGCGCCCTGCTCGGCGTGCCCGGTACGACCGACGTCCTCGGCCTCCGGTCGCGGCTCGACGGCGTCGAGCGGGTGGGTGTGCTGCTGGTCGACGGGCTCGGCCATTACCAACTGCCGGTCGCCGCGGCGTACGCACCGACCCTGGCCGACATGTCGGCCGACGCCGGACCTCTCACCGCGAGTTTCCCCTCGACGACGCCGGTCAGCCTGGCCACGCTGGGCACCGGTGCGCCGCCCGGCGCGCACGGCATCCTCGGTTTCACCGCCCGCCGGCCGGACGGCCGCAACGTCGTGCACATCCACTGGGGCAAAGATCCGGATCCGCACGAGTGGCAGCCGTTGCCGACCCGGTTCGAGCAGGCGGCGGCGGCCGGTGTCCGCACCGCGGCGGTGACCCGTCCCGAGTTCGAGGGCACCGGGCTGACGGTCGCGATGAACCGCGGGGCGCCGATCGTCCCCGCCTCGACCGGCGACCAGGTGGCGAAGGGCCTGGTCGAGACCCTTGCGGCCGGGTCCGGCCCGGCCCTCGTGTACGCCTACCACCCCGACCTCGACAGCGCCGGCCACGGCCACGGGGTCGACTCGCCGGAGTGGCGCGCGGCAGCCGCCGGCGTCGGTGCCCTCCTCGACCAGGTCGTCCATTCGCTGCCGCCCCGGTCCGCCCTGCTCGTGATCGCCGACCACGGCCAGCTGAACGTCCCGGCGTCTTCCCGTGTCGACATGGGCTTGATGCCGGAATTGTCGGCCGGAGTGATCGGTGTGGCCGGTGAGCCGCGGGTCCGCTACCTGTACGTGTCCTCCGGCGCCCTCGACGACGTGATCGCCGCCTGGCAGGCCGTCTTCGGCGATCAGGCGTCGGTGCTGAGCCGCGAGCAGGCGATCGACGAGGGTCTCTACGGCCCGGTGCCGGCCGAGCACACCGGGCGGATCGGCGACGTCGTCGTGATCTGCCGGGGCCGCACCGTCTCCCTGGCCACCGGCTGGGAACCGCCGAGCGTCAACACGCTGGTCGCCTACCACGGCGCGCTGACCGCCGCCGAGATGCAAATTCCTCTGCTGATCGCCCGCTGAGCTGTCCGATCGGGCGCACGCCGTTCGTGGAGAGGGCATGACTGCTGAATACACCTGGGACGTCTTCTCCACCCTCGACGGCTACGGCTCGTACGCCGAGCCCGGCGACTGGGGCGGCTACTGGGGCAAGCAGGGCCCCGAGCTGCTCGAACACCGCGCCGCCCTGTTCGCCACCGAACAGCGGATGGTCTTCGGCGCCACAACCTTCCGCGAGAACGCGGAGATCATGACCTCCGGCATCGATCCCCACTCGCTCGACGAGTGGAACGTCCGGACGATGCGCATGCCGGCGACGGTGATCTCCTCCACCCTGCGGGACACCCTCGGCTGGCCGGACGCGACGATCGTGAGCGGCGACGCCGTCGACATCGTCACCCGGCTCAAGGAGGAGTCCGACGTGCCGCTGCGGTCGCAGGCCAGCCTGTCGCTGAACCGGGCCCTGATGGCCGCCGGCCTGGTCGACCGCCTGCAGGTGACGATCTTCCCGGTGATCTCCGGGCGGAGCGGCACCAGCCCGATCCTCGCGGGCGCGGGCGACTTCGATCTCGAGCTGCTCGAGAGCCGGACCCTCGACGGCCACATCCAGGAACTCGTCTACCACCCCGTTTTTGTCAGGGGGTCCCGCTAGCCTGCGGTGGTGGGTCGAAGCCAGGTGGTTCCGAGGGGGCGTGACCCGCGTTTCGGCCCCGATGCCGACGACGCGGGTTGCACGATCCTGCACGTCGACATGGACGCCTTCTTCGCCTCGGTGGAGATCCGCGCCCGCCCCGAGCTGCGCGGCAAGCCGGTGATCGTCGGCGGCCTCGGCCCGCGGGGCGTGGTCAGCGCGGCCAGCTACGAGGCCCGGCGCTACGGCGTGGGCAGTGCGATGCCGATGGCCCGGGCCCGCGCGCTCTGCCCGCGCGGCGTCTTCCTGCCGGTCGACGGGGCCAAGGTCGCCGAGGCGTCGCACGCCGCGATGCAGATCTTCCGCGACGTGACCCCGCTGGTCGAGCCGCTCTCGGTCGACGAGGCGTTCCTCGACGTGGCCGGCGCTCAGCGGCTGCTCGGGCGTCCCGCCGAGATCGCCGTCCGCATCCGCGGGCGCATGGTCGCCGAGCAGGGCCTGACCTGCTCGGTCGGGGTGGCGCCGACCAAGTTCGTGGCCAAGCTCGGCTCGACCCGGGCCAAGCCCGACGGCATGGTCGTGGTGCCGGCCGGCCTGGTCCTCGACTTCCTGCACCCGCTGCCGGTCGCCGCGCTCTGGGGCGTGGGGGAGAAGGCCGCCGAGACGCTGCACCGCCTCGGCCTCAACACGATCGGTGAGCTGGCCAACGCTCCGTGGGGCATGCTGCGCCGGGCGGTCGGTGAGGCGTCGGCGGCCCATCTGCACGAGCTCTCCTGGGGCCGTGACCCACGCAAGGTCGAGCCCGAGCAGGTGGAGAAGTCGATCGGCGCCGAAATGACATTCGACACCGACGTGTCCGATCCCGCCCTGCTCCGCCGCAGCATGCTCGCGCTCTCGGAAAAGGTCGGCGCCCGCCTGCGCGCCTCCGGCAACGTCGGCCGCACCGTCTCGATCAAGGTGCGGCTGGCCGACTTCCGCACGGTCAACCGCTCGCGCACTATCGCAACCAGCACCGACGTGGCCCGGGAGATTTTCGAGACGTCGTGGGCGCTGTTCCGGGCACTCGGGCCGACCGAGCAGATCCGGCTCATCGGCGTCCGCGTCGAGGGTCTCACCGCGGCCGCCACCACGTCCCGGCAGCTCACGCTGGGCGAACCCGAGCGCGGCTGGCGCGAAGCTGAGGCGGCGGCCGACGCCATAGCCGCCCGGTTCGGCCGCGCAAGCGTCGGTCCGGCCAGTCTTTTGGGACGAAGCGATCTCCGCCGGACCGAAAATCACCCCTACTCGACGGTCGTCCCGCTTTCCGACCCGCCAACCCCCTCGTAGACTTGCTCGGTAAGGCAGCCGACGGCTGTCCCGCGCCACTTAGCTAAGTTTCACCGCCGGACCCCCGATCAGAGGGACCGGACACGCGCCCGGGGAGGAATGCCGTGCCGCTCTCGGAGCACGAGCAGCGGCTGTTCGATCAAATCGAACGGTCGCTGGCCGAGGATCCCAAGTTTGCCTCGGCCGTGCGGGCCAACGACCCGCGTTTCCATGCACGGCGCCGGCTGCTGGTCGCCGCCTTCGTGATCATCCTTGGTCTGGCCCTGGTCGTCTACGGCACGGTGAGCAGCAACACCCTGCTCGGCGTAGCCGGTTTCGTGGTCATGCTCGGCTCCGCGGCGTTCGCGCTGCAGTCCCGCCGCAAGGGCCACGCACCCGACCTGCACGCGGTGGGTGGCACTGCCAGCCGCCGCACCCGCCAGACCCGCAAGGCCGGTTTCATCGACCGCCTGGAGGACCGCTGGCGCCAGCGTCCCGAAGGTCACCGCTGACTCCGACCCCCCACCCAACGCCGGCCTCACCCCCACTGAGCCGGCCCTCCGGTTAATGGCGGCCCGATGGGCCGCCATCGCCGTTTCGCGCCCGGCCTTTTCGGCCGGGCCTTTTTGGTCTCACTCCCCATAGATGCCGAAAAATCGGCTGCGCCCGGTCGGACGGCATGTAATAGTCGCCGCGCGGCGTCCGTCGAGACCGGACAGTCCTGAGCCGCACCCGCGCCGGTCGGCGGCGGTGCCTGCTCTCGGCGGCCGCTCGCGGTGGCCGCTTCGGGGGATCGCTCGGGGATGGCCCCTCTGGGCGGGCGCTCTGGGGGTTCGCTCGCGGGCTGCTCTGGGCGGCCGCTCGGGGGACCGCTCTGGGGGATCGCTCGCAGTGGCCGCTCTGGGGAATCGCTCGGGGGTGACCGCTCTGGGTGGCCGCTTGGAGTGACCGCTCTGAGCAGCCGGTCTCGGCGACTGACATGAACGAGGACATGTCGATCGCCTCGTCGAGGGGTCCGGTTCTTGGGGGTTCAAGGGGGACTGGGTGGCGGTCTTCATCTGTGCGGGGTGCGGGGCTGCGCTGACGGTGGCGGTCTCGGGGGTGGCGATGCCCGCGCATGCGCGTCAGGTCTACGGGCACGGGCAGTTCCAGCTGGGCGTTCTCATGGACGCAGGCACCTACGCCGCCGACCCTGGCCCGGCTGACCCTGGCCGGGCCGACGCTGGCCCGGCCAACGCTGGCCGGGCCGACGCTGGCCGGGCCGACGCTGGCCGGGCCGACGCTGGCCGGGCCGACGCTGGCCGGGCCGACGCTGGCCTGGCCGACCCAGGCCCCGCCGGGCCTGGGGCCGCCGACCCTGGCCCCGCCGGGTCTGAGCCCGTCGGGCCTGAGTTCGCTGGGCCCGACCTCGCCGGGCCGGAGCCCGTCAGGTCTGAGTCTGCTGAGTCTGAGTCCGCTGGGTCTGAGTTCGTCGGGCCGCGCGCTCTGACCGGGGAGGGACGCTTCGCCACTGCGCCGGGCGACGTTCGTGGGGTGAGCTATCTGCTGGACCGGTGCGGCGGCGGGTACTGCTGTGGGATCGACGGGCGTGACGGGCCCAACCTGGCCTGCGCGAACTGCGGGCGACCGGTGGCGTCGCGGGTCGATGACTGCTCGCTGTGGCAGGTGATCTGGGTGGAGGGGCGGGCGGTCCGGCGCGTCGAGGGTGCGGAGGCGCCCGTCCTCGATTGGCCGTCACTTCGGACCGGGTGGCCCGGCATCCCGCCGGTGGATATGCGTGGCTGGTGGGTTCCGCGCTGGGAGGCGGCGATCGGGATCGCGCTCGCCCGCCTCGTCATCGCCTCGGAAGGACGGCCGATCCGGGTGCCGGACGGAGTCCTCGCCGATTTTTTCCGGCGGCCACTCGAGACCCTACTCAGCCCGGCGAGGGTGAGCCGCTCACTCTCCGCCTGGCCGGGCCTGACACGGCCGCCGGCGGTGAGGGGAATTCCGAGATCTTGCCGGTGCCGGAGCATCCGCAGACCGGCCTGGCATGGGAGGAACCGGGCACCAGGAGCGCCGTCCTCTCGTGGTACTGCTGGAACTGGCTGGCGTCGCCGGGTGAGTTGCGGACCGATGCGGTGCCCGAGCAGGTCTGGCGGGACGATCGGCCGTCGCCGCCGGCGCGTGAGCTCTTCCGGCCGGACGGTCGGATCTTCCTGGACGGCCTGGCCGGGCGCTCCGCGCTGTGGCTGCGGGAGGTTCGGGAGCGGTTCGGCGAGTTTCCCTGTTTTGAGGCGAGCAGAGTTGAGAGGCGGGCGGGAATGGCGCTGGAGATGCGGTTCACGAAGTGGGGCGGGAAGTTGCACTGGCACTACCCGGTCGTGCGGCTGGGCACCGATCGGCACGGGTGGTGGCTGGGTGGGCGCGAGGGCACCTTCTTTCAGCGCGGCGACGAGACGCCCATTCCGCGACCGCATGACTACGTCATGCTGGTGCCCGCTGACGGGGAGTGGATTGCCACCTGGGATGCGGTCGGCGAGACCGAGATATACGTGGATGTCACCACTCGTCCGGTCCGGAATGGCAACCTGATCGAGGCCGTCGACCTTGACCTTGACGTGATCCGCCAGCGGGACGGGCGGGTCCTGCTGGTCGACGAGGACGAGTTCGAGGAGCATCAGGTGCTCCTGGGCTATCCGGCCGATCTGATCGCGCGGGCGCGGGCCACCGCCGACGACCTGGTCGCCCGGGTCGGAGCCCACGAGGAGCCCTTCGGCGAGGTGGGCCGCGACTGGCTGCGGAAACTCAGCGGCGGCGCTCCCCGCGAGGAGAGCGCCGCCGACCGGGCCAGACCCTAGCGGGAGCGGGCCAGGAAGCGCCGCGGGCTGAAGCGGGACAGGGAGTCGCGCATGCGGCCGGATGCGCCGACCGTGCGGGCCGACAGGTCAGCCAGGCCGAGGCGCCAGCGCAGCAGCACCGACGGCGGCATGATCGCCGCGGCGAGGCGGGTGCGCCGGGTGGCCGAGCGGGCCAGCCCCTTGCGGATCTGCCGCAGGGCGGGGAGCAGTTCGGCACCGGTCATCGGGCGCCGCGCGTACCGGGCCCGCTCCTCGGCCGTGCCGAGGAGAGTCGCCGCCGTCGCCGCGTCCTCCAGGAGCACCGCGTCGGTGATCAGCCGCCGGGCGGTGACCCGCG
Organism: Actinoplanes sp. NPDC051343; assembly: GCF_044455125.1. Taxonomy (NCBI): domain Bacteria; kingdom Bacillati; phylum Actinomycetota; class Actinomycetes; order Micromonosporales; family Micromonosporaceae; genus Actinoplanes; species Actinoplanes sp. NPDC051343. Next base: position 1,463,079 of record NZ_JBITEL010000001.1, on the reverse strand, counting down.
GGGTCTCCGTCGGGTCGACCGGTACGCGGTAGTCGATCATCGTGTCGACGAGTTCGTCCCAGGCCGCGTGGGCGTCCTCGCGCGCCCGCACCGCCTCGGTCGTCACCACGATGTCGAGAGCGCCCGAGGCCTGCGCTACTGCCACTTCCCGGGGGACCGTCGCCGCGTGCCGCCGCCTTCGCAGCAGCGCCCGGCGCAGCGACGGGATCAGCAGCAGGACGATCAGCAGGGCCACCGCGATCATGACGGTCAGGCCGGTGGGCGACAGGTTGGAGGCGCCCACGCCGGTCCCGCCGGAGTTGGTCGAGTTGTCGAAGTTGCGGTCGGGCCGCTCCTGCTTGGAGATGCCGCCCGAGGAGTTGGCGTTCGGCTGACCGGCCGCGTTGGACGACGAGGCGGTCGGGGTCGGCGAGTCGTTGTCGGGCGCCCACGCCGAGTGCGCCGAGCCGGCCACGCCGACCGACGGGGTGGCGTCGAACGGGATCCAGCCGAAGCCGTCGAAGTAGACCTCGGTCCAGGCGTGCGCGTTGCGGTTGGTGATGGTGTACGTGACGTTGTCGCCGGTCGTGCCCCGGGTGAAGCCGAACGCGACCCGGGCCGGGATGCCGGCCGCCCGTACCATCCACGCGAGTGCCGCCGCGTACTGCTGGCAGTAACCCGCCCGGTTGCGCAGGAAGGCCGCGATCTGCGATGCGTTGCCGGCCGGCTCGGTGGTGAGGCTGTAGGTGAAGTTGTTCTTCTTGGAGAAGAAGTCGTACAGCGCCAGGACCTTGTCGTAGTCGGTGGTCTTGCCCGCCACGAGCTTGCGTACCTGGGTGTTGACGGTCGCGTCGGCCGGGGTGTTGGTGTACTGCAGGACGAACGGGTTGTCCTTGGGCAGCGATGGGGCCGACCGCAGTTCGTCCTGGGTGTAGTTGGCCCGGACATAGTCGAACGAGTACTTCTGGTCCCTGGTGGTGGTGCGGGTGGAGTAGAGCACCTGCTGGCCGCGGTCGAAGTTCCAGCTGCCGTCGAGGCTGCCCATCTGGATCGTGTTGGTATAGATCGGCGCCATCGCCTGGGTCAGCTTGTCGGTGACCTCGACCGTGGCGTGGTACTGCTTGTAGTCGGACTGGGCCGCGTTGTTGGACGAGCGGGGGTCGGGCAGCCCGCGGGACAGCGACGGCCCGGACGGCGTACGCGATCCGAAGCCCTCGTTGGTGAGCTGGTCGGCGACTGCGAAGCGCAGGTAATAGGGGCTTTGTTCGTTGGTCGTGAGCTTGATCAGGTTGACCGTGTCGCCCTGGGTCAGGTTGCCGGCGAGCGAGGCGAACAGGCTGATCTTGCCGCCGGTGCCGTTGCCGAGACCGCCCTGACCGATGCCGCTGCCGTTCTGCGTGAGCTGTGACAGCAGGCCACCGGTGATCGTCGGCACGAGCAGGGGCACCAGGACGGCCGCGACCAGGCCGACCAGGCCGAGGCGCCGGCCCGCGGCGGCGAGCGGCGACGGTTCCCACACGTCGACGTCACGGCCGTCGCCGGTGAATCGGCGGCCGAACCGGCGTACGCGATCGATGTTGTCGCTGACCAGCAGCCAGAGATATCCGATGGAGCCGACGATGAACGGTGTCACCGGGACGCTGTCGACGTAGACCGCGACCGGCACCGAGTAGATCGCCAGCATCGGGAGGCCCGCCAGGGCCGGCCGGCGCAGCACCACCGTGAGCAGGTCGATCACGATCGCGACGAGCCCGATGCCGAGCACCGCGACGAAGAGCAGGCCGGGCCGGTCGGGCACCGGCACCGCGTAGTTGCGGGTGTCCTCGCCGGCCTGCGTGAACAGCTCGCCGAAGTGGTTGATGCTGGCCGGGGTCGGGATGACGAACCCGCCCGGCGCCGGGAAGATCCAGCTGAGCGCCACCAGCAGCGCGACGAACTCGCTCACGATCTGGGCCCAGATCGGGAACCGGAACGTGCGGGTGAGGAACGCCGCGCCGCTGATCATCGCGACCGCGAGGATGCACTCCAGGAGCCAGGTCCAGGCGTTGAAGATGGTCGAGATCGGCGCTGCCGAGAGCAGCGTGGCCGCGCCCGCCACCAGGCCGAGCCGGCGTCGCCCGGTCATCGGATCACCCCGCCGACCGTCTCGGCCATCGCGGCCCGCCAGGCGAACCCGCTCGAGCCGCGGGCGGCGGCCGGCCACAGCGTGGGCAGCTGGTCGCCGTGGCGTACGGGTACCGAACGCCAGCCGCTGTGCACCAGGGCCAGCGCGGCCGCGGCGTGCTCGCGGTCGGCCTCCTGCCGTTCCCCGGTTCCCATCGTCACCCAGGTCGAGCTGTCGATGGCGAAGCCGATGCAGGTCGCGCCGGTGCCTCGCATGCCGGCCAGGAGTTCGGCCTCGGCGGTGGTGAGCGAGCCGAACAGGCCGACGATCAGGCCGCCGTCGGAACGCCGGCGCACCTGCTCGACCAGGATCGAGATGTCGCCGTTCTGGGCCGGCTTCACGTCGGCCAGGGTGTCGAGCAGCAGACCTTCGCCGCTGATCTCGGTGGCGTCGATGTCGATCCCGCCGCCGGTCACCATGCGCACCTTGTAGCCGGCCTGCCGCAGGTGCACGGCGACGCTGGCGGTGGCCGAGACGGCCCATTCGAAGCTGGCGGTCGGGCCCTCGCCGCGGTGGGCGAAGACCCGGGTGTCGAGCACGACCGTGGCCCGGCTCTCCCAGGGCTGTTCCTCGCGCCGCACCATGAGTTCGCCGGTGCGGGCGGTCGAGCGCCAGTGGACGCGGCGCAGGTCGTCGCCGCGGCGGTATTCGCGGGTCGCGGCATCGTCCTCGCCGTGCACAGCGATCGCCCGGGCCCGGCTGTCGCCCGTACCGGCGTACTCCCCGGCGAGACGCACCGTCGGGAGCGCGACCACCTGGGGGATGACCGTGAGCCGGTCGATGCTGGGGAACGAGCGGGTCAGCTCGCAGAGGCCGAACGGGTCGGTCAGCCGGATCACCAGCGGGCCGATCGGGTAGCGGCCGCGGACGTCGGCCCGCACCGTGTAAGCCACCGAACTCGCCTGGTGCGCCCCGAGCCGTTCCAGCACGACCCGGGGACGGCTGCCCAGCGCGTACGGCAGACGGTCTTCCAGGAGCAGGGTGCCGGTGGGCAGCCGGGACATGTTCTGCAGGCGCAGGATGACCCGGGCGCTCGACCCGACCGGCGCCCGGCCGGGTTCGAGCGACCGGCTGCAGGCGAGCTTGTAACGGCTGCGACCGACGTACATGGCGGCGAGCAGAGGTAGCGCCGCGAGCAGCACGGCCACCCGCAGCAGGTCGCGTTCGCCGAGGATGAAGGCGGACACCGTGGCGGCGCCCGCCCCGGCCAGGAAGGATCGGCCGCGCGTCGTGAGTCCCCGCAAGGCCTCCCGCATGTCAGCGCCCCCGGGACTCGTACTGTGAGCCGCCGGTGTTTCGGGTGTCGTACGGCGAGCGGTTGCGGTCGTGCGGCAGCGGCAGCCGGTGCACGATCTCGGACACGATGGCGTCGGTCGTCCGCCGGTTGAGCTGCGCGTCGGCGGTCGGGATGACGCGGTGCGCGAGGACCGGTACGGCCAGCGCCTGCAGGTCGTCGGGGAGGACGTAGTCGCGGCCCTCGAGCGCGGCGACCGCCTTGGCGGTGCGCACGAGCTGGAGGCTCGACCGCGGGGACGCGCCGAGCCGCAGCTCGGGGGCCTCGCGGGTGGCGGTGACCAGCGCGATCGCGTACTGCTGGACGGCCTCCGCGGCGTGCACGTCACGGGCCGTGGCGATCAGCCGGCGGACCATCGCGGCGTCGGTGACCGCGCGCAGGTCGTTCAGCGGGTCGTGGTTGCCGTGCCCGTTCAGCATGGCCAGTTCGGCCCGCGGGTCGGGGTAGCCCATGGCGATGCGGGCGGTGAACCGGTCGCGCTGCGCCTCGGGAAGGGGGTAGGTCCCCTCCATCTCGATCGGGTTCTGCGTCGCGATGACCATGAACGGCGCCTGCAGCTCGTACGTCGTGCCGTCGACCGTGACCTGCCGCTCCTCCATGCACTCGAGCAGCGCGGACTGGGTCTTGGGTGACGCCCGGTTGATCTCGTCGCCGACGACCAGGTTGGCGAACACCGCGCCCGGCTTGAACTCGAAGTCGCGGGTCTCCTGGTTGTAGACCGAGACTCCGGTGACGTCGCTGGGCAGCAGGTCGGGGGTGAACTGGATGCGTCGCACCGAGCAGTCGATCGAGCGGGCCAGCGCTTTGGCGAGCTTGGTCTTGCCCACGCCGGGCACGTCCTCGATCAGCAGGTGGCCCTCGGCCAGCATCACCGCGAGCGCGAGCCGCACGGTGGCGCTCTTGCCCTCGATGACCTGCTCGATGTTCGCCATGATGGCCTGAGTCGCGGCTCGGAAGTCGTCGCCGGCCATTGGTCCACCGGGCTCGTCCCAGGTCGGGGTTGTCACGGGCCTCCTCCAAGTACTTTCACGCTGAGGGTTGTGCGGGCGGCCGGCGGTCCGTGGGCCTCCGGCGCTCGCCGCCCGTACCAACAGGTTAGCCCGATCACACCAACTCGCCGACTCGGGCGGGTGGACGGTTTTGACGCCCGTCAACCGGACACGAGTATCGGATACGTAAAGAAATAGACACCAGTCTAGATTCTTCCTACCGAACACAAGAACGATCAGCCATCGACGGGTTTCACCACCGAGCCCGTGCCGAAAGGGGCTGAATTGAGACCGTTGTCCGTTCCGACCGTGACCCGGCGGATGGGGGCGGCTGCTGCCGGAGCCTTCCTCCTGGCAGGCCTTCTTCCCGCTCAGGCGCATGCCGCAGTCAAGGCGCCGGCGTCCGCAGTCAAGAAAGCAACCGGTGACTACGACAGCCGCCGGGGCATCACCGCCGCTCCGGCCGTCGCCGCACTGAAAGCGCCGACCACCACCGCGAACACCCTGGCCGAACAACTGGGCGTCCAGGGCATTGTCGACATCGACCGATCGACGGGCACCCCACGCCGGGTCGCCAAGCTCGACGGCTTCCTCACCGGGCCGAGCCGCAAGAAGCCGGCCGACATCGCCCTCGCGTACGTCCGCGCCCACGCCGAGGAGTTCGGCAGCCTGTCCGGCCTGACCCTGCGGCAGGACTACGTCGACGTCGACGGCACCCACCACCTCAGCTTCCAGCAGGTCGCCGGCGGCGTACCCGTCTTCGGCAACGGCCTCAAGGCGCACGTGACCTCCGACGGCCGTCTCGTCCAGGTCGACGGATCTCCGCTCCGCGCACTGCCGGCCACGGCCGGCGCGGCCAAGCTGTCGGCCGCGGCGGCCCGCGCCGCGGCGGTCAAGGACGTTTCCGGTACGCCGGGAGCCACGGTCACCGCGTCCTCGGCGACCTCGGCGACGTTCAGCGACGGCGGCAACGCGAAGCTGGTCTGGTTCCAGACCGCGTCCGGCCCACGCCTGGCCTGGGAAACCGTGGCCCTCGACTCGGGCTACGTGCACGTCGTGGACACGACCAGCGGCGACGTGCTGTTCCGGCAGAGCACGGTCGACGCCGACACCGCCGACACCTGGACCAACTACCCGGGTGCCCCGCGCGGCGGCAAGCAGCAGAAGGTCGACCTCAGCAAGTGGCTGCCGAAGAACTCGCCGCGGCTGGCCGGCAACGTCGCCCACGTCTACTCCGACATCAACGACGACGACGTGGACAACCCGGGCGAGGACGTCGCCCCGTCCGGCCGGCGTAGCTTCGAGTTCCCGTTCACCCGGTTCGACGTCGGTGGGCTCTGCTCGGACGCGACCCAGTGCTCGTGGGACCCGGCGACCCCCAACTCGTGGCAGGTCAACCGGTCGCAGAACGCCGCACAGATGTACTTCTTCCTCGGCAACTGGCACGACCACCTGAGGGCGGCGCCGATCGGCTTCACCCGGCAGGCGGGCAACTTCGAGGCGGTCGACGGTGACGCCGTGCAGGCACAGTCGGACGACGGCGCGAACACCGCCAACGGCCTGCCCAACGCGGCGCACATCAACAACGCCAACATGAACACCCCGCCCGACGGCACCCCACCGCGCATGCAGATGTACCTGTTCGTGCCCAGCACCCGCTTCCTGGCCGGCAACTCGGGCGACGAGTCCGACGTGGTCTACCACGAATACACCCACGGCCTGTCCAACCGGCTGGTCGTGGACGCCGACGGTCTGTCCACTCTGGGCGACATCCAGGCCGGTGCCATGGGTGAGGCCTGGAGCGACTGGTACGCCATGGACTACCTCGACGACCAGGGCCTGCAGAAGGACACCGCCACGGTCGGCGACATCCGGGTCGGCAAGTACGTCACCGGCGGCGCCACCATCCGTACCGAACCGCTCGACTGCCCGGTCGGCACCACCGCGGCCGCCTGCCCGGGCACCCCGCTCGCCGGTCCCGGCGGCTACACGTACGGCGACTACGGCCGCATCTCGGCCCGCGGCGCCGAGGTGCACGCGGACGGCGAGATCTGGGGCCAGACCCTGTGGGACCTGCGCAAACTGATCGGCAGCAAGAAGGCCGAGCAGCTGGTCACCCGGGCCATGGAGCTTTCACCGGCCAACCCGTCGATGCTCGACGAGCGCAACTCGATCCTCGCCGCCGACATGGTCGCCGACGGCGGCAAGCTGCAGAAGACGATCTGGTCGGTCTTCGCCAAGCGCGGCATGGGCTACTTCGCGGCCGCGGTCGACGGCGACGACTCCCAGCCGGTCGAGGACTTCTCGATGCCGCCGGCCCCGAACACGCCGCGCGGCTCGCTCACCGGCAAGGTCACCGACCAGGACACCGGCGCCGCGGTGGCCGGCCTCTCGGTCGGCTTCGGCGGGCACGCTTCCGGCTTCGCCGGCAGCTACCAGACGGTCACGGCGGGCGACGGCAGCTACACCATCTCCGGCATCCTTCCCGGGACGTACGCGAAGGTCTTCGCGCGCGGCTCCGGGTACGACACGGTCGTCAAGACGCTCTCGATCCCGTCCCACGCGGTGACCGAGAACTGGTCGGTCCGCAAGGACTGGGCGGCGTCCAGCGGCGGCGGCTCGGTGGTCAGCTTCACCGGCCCGGACTACACCCCGGACTGCGGCCCGGCCAAGCTGATCGATCAGTCCCAGGTCGGCGGCTGGGGCTCGGACGTCGCGGCGAACGGGCAGCAGATCGTGCTCAAGCTGTCGGCCACGGTCGACATCGGCCAGCTGGTCATCAACCCGTCCGCGACCTGCGGTGACGACAAGACCGCCTCGACCGGTGGCTACCGGGTGGAGACGTCGCCGGACGGCAAGGCGTGGACGGTCGCGGCCGGCGGTTCGTTCCCGAACGGCACGGCCACGGCCACCCCGGTCACCCTGACCGGCGGCGCGACCGGCGTCGCGTACATCCGGTACACCGCGCTGACCAGTCAGGGCCAGGACGCCGGCCTCTGCGCCGACCCCAACTCGACGGCCAGCGGCTGCGCCTTCCTCGACAACACCGAGCTTTCGGTCTACGGCTCGGCCTCGTAGGGGCCTGCATACCGGTCGCCGCCGTACGGCGGCGACCGGTATCATGCAAAGGTGGCCCGGCAGTTCCTTCTTCTTAGCCGGCCGTGCTGATCTTCCGCCGCTGAGACGGGCACAGCACGGCGACCCCTCCCTGTGAGGGGCTTTTTTGTGCCCATCGACTTTTGATCGCGAGATGCCGACGATGAGCGAGTCAGAGACTCCGCAGTTCCGCTACACCGCCGCCCTGGCCGGTGAGATCGAGCTGCGCTGGCAGGAGTACTGGGCGGCGAACGGCACGTTCTACGCGCCCAACCCCGAAGGCGCCCTGGCCGACCCTGACCACCCGCGCGCGGGCGCGCCCAAGCTGCACGTGCAGGACATGTTCCCGTACCCGTCGGGTGCGGGCCTGCACGTCGGTCACCCGCTCGGATACATCGGCACCGACAGCTACACCCGCTACAAGCGGATGGCGGGCTTCAACGTGCTGCATCCGATGGGCTTCGACGCGTTCGGCCTGCCCGCCGAGCAGTACGCGGTGCAGACCGGCACGCACCCGCGCACCACGACCGAGGCCAACATCGAGCGCTACCGCGGTCAGCTGCGGCGGCTGGGCCTGGCGTACGACGACCGGCGCAGCTTCGCGACCACCGATCCCGACTACTACCGGTGGACGCAGTGGATCTTCCTGCAGGTCTTCAACTCGTGGTTCGACCCGAAGATCCGCAAGGCCCGCCCGATCGCCGCGCTGATTGCCGAGTTCGAGTCCGGTGACCGCGAGACCCCGGGCGCGCCGTGGGCTTCGCTGAGCTCGGTCGAGCGCCGCAAGCTGATCGACGACCACCGGCTGGCCTACGTCAGCGAGGCCCCGGTCAACTGGTGCCCCGGCCTGGGCACGGTGCTGGCCAACGAGGAGGTCACGCCGGACGGGCGCAGCGAGCGCGGCAACTACCCGGTCTTCCAGCGCAACCTGAAGCAGTGGAAGATGCGGATCACCGCGTACGGTGACCGCCTGGTCGACGACCTGGACACGCTCGACTGGCCGGAGCCGGTCAAGCTGATGCAGCGCAACTGGATCGGCCGTTCGCGGGGCGCACACGTCGACTTCGCCGCCGGCTCGTCCTCGATCCGCGTCTTCACCACCCGGCCCGACACCCTGTTCGGCGCGACCTACATGGTGCTGGCGCCGGAGCACTCCCTGGTCTCCTCGCTGACTGCCGGCGAGTGGCCGGCCGGGACGAAACCGGCCTGGACCGGCGGGCATTCCACCCCGGCGGCCGCCGTCGCCGCCTACCGTGCGGAAGCCGCCGCGAAGACCGAGGAAGAGCGCACCGACGCCAAGCAGAAGACCGGCGTCTTCATCGGCGCGTACGCGACCAACCCGGTCAACGACGCCCAGATTCCGATCTTCATCGCCGACTACGTGCTGGCCGGCTACGGCACCGGCGCGATCATGGCGGTGCCGGCCCAGGACGAGCGCGACTGGGCGTTCGCCGAGGCGTTCGAGCTGCCGATCATCCGTACGGTGCGGCCGTCGTCGGACGACTTCGAGGGTCCGTACACCGGCGACGGACCGGCGATCAACAGCGACTGGCTGGACGGCAAGGGCGTCGTCGAGGCCAAGACCGCCATGATCACCTGGCTGGAGCTGCACGGGCACGGCACCGGAGCCACCACGTTCCGGCTGCGCGACTGGCTGTTCAGCCGCCAGCGCTACTGGGGCGAGCCGTTCCCGATCGTCTACGACGAGACCGGAATGCCGGTCGCGCTGCCCGAGTCGATGCTGCCGGTCGTGCTGCCCGACGTCGACGACTTCTCGCCGCGCACGTTCGACCCGGACGACGCCGACAGCGAGCCGGAGACGCCGCTGTCCCGCAAGAAGGACTGGGTCAACGTCGAACTGGACCTGGGTGACGGCCGGAAGACGTACACCCGGGAGACCAACACCATGCCGCAGTGGGCCGGCTCCTGCTGGTACGAGCTGCGCTACCTCGACCCGCAGAACGACAAACGGCTGGTCGACGAGGACAACGAGGCCTACTGGATGGGCCCGCAGCGCGACGGCGACTGCGGCGGCGTCGACCTGTACGTCGGCGGCGTCGAGCACGCCGTGCTGCACCTGCTGTACGCCCGCTTCTGGCACAAGGTGCTCTACGACCTGGGCCACGTCTCGTCGTTCGAGCCGTTCCGCAAGCTGTTCAACCAGGGCTACATCCAGGCGTACGCGTACCGGGACGCCCGCGGGGTCGTGGTGCCGGCCGAGGAGGTCGTCGAGCGCGACGGTAAGTACTTCTACGAGGGCGCCCCGGTCTTCCGTGAATACGGCAAGATGGGCAAATCGCTGAAGAACGTCGTCACGCCCGACGAGATGTGCGATCAGTACGGCGCCGATACGTTCCGGGTCTACGAGATGGCGATGGGCCCGCTGGACGTCTCCCGACCGTGGGAGACCCGCGCGGTCATCGGCTCGCAGCGCTTCCTGCAGCGGGTCTGGCGCCTGGTCGTCGACGAGGAGACCGGTGCCGTCCGGGCCGCCGACCAGCCCCTGGAACCGGCCGTCCGCAAGCACCTGCACCGCACCATCGCCGGCGTCCGCGACGACCTGGACGAGCTGCGGTTCAACACCGCGATCGCCAAGCTGATCGAGCTGACCAACACGCTGACCCCGCTGCCGGTCGCCTCCCGCGAGGCGATCGAGCCGCTGGTGCTGATGGTGGCGCCGTTCGCCCCGCACCTGGCCGAGGAGCTGTGGAGCAAGCTGGGCCACGGCGACACGCTGGCCTACGCCGACTTCCCGGTGGCCGATCCGGCCCAGCTGAAGGCCGACTCGATCACCTACCCGGTGCAGGTCAACGGCAAGGTGCGCGAGCGCATCGAGGTGGCCCCGGAGGCGTCCGAGGCCGAGGTGCGGGAGGCCGCGCTGGCCGCGGTCGCCGACGTCCTGGCCGGCCGCGAGCCCAAGAAGGTCATCGTCGTCGCGGGCCGGCTGGTCAGCGTCGTCGCATGACCGGGGTTCGATCAACCGTGACAGACTCGGCGGGTGTCGTTCGATGATCTGTTCGCCCAGCACGTAGGCACTGCCATGGCCCGCCAGGTTGCGCTCGCCGATCTGATCGGCGAGCGCAACTGGTCGGTCGACCTGTCCGCCGGATCCGCCACGTTCGGCGATGATCTACGCTTCCCGATCCAGCTGCTCGGCACCGAGAGCCACGTCGACGGCACCTGGCTGTGGGCGTGGGCCAACACGGAGAGCGGCCTGCCGCCGGCCCTGCTGCACCTGTGCGGCTGGCTGCGGGATTACGGCGCCCAATCCGGGACGGCCGAGCTGACCGACCCGAGCTTCCCGCTCGAACGCGCCGACGGGGCGAAGCTGGCCCTGGTCGCGTCCGGGCTGACCGGCCGGCCCTACTACCGCGGGCCCTACGAGGGCGGCGCCCTGTTCTTCCATCTCGAGGGCGTGCCCGACGGCCCGGTCGCCCCGGAGCGGGTGATCACCGTCCTCAGCCAGGTGATCCAGGCCTGGCCGCTGCCGCACCGCCAGGTGGCGCTGGCCTTCCTGACCCAGCAGGGCTGGGCGGTCGAGGACCGCGGCGAGCGGTTGTCGGCCCGGCACCCCGACGGTTCGACCATCGAGATCACCTTCGACGAGCTGGGCCGGATCGCCCAGTTCGGCGGCCAGATCCAGGGACGCTGACTCCGGCGACCTGGTGTCGGAGACGGCGCTGCTGGCCGCGCCGGCGCCGGCGGTCGGGGGCCGGCTGTTACCGCGCGGCCGGGCGCCGGGGTTGTTCATCGCCCGGCCTGCGGCGCGCCCTCGGCGTCGGCCAGGGACGCGTAGGCGTCGATCTCCGCCCGGACGGCCGACTTGGCAGCCGGGGCGAGGAACGAGTACCGCACCGCCTGCCGGGCCAGCTCGGCCACGCCCTGTTCGTCCAGGCCGAGCAGGTCCGCGGCCACCTGATACTCCCGGTTGAGGGTGGTGGAGAACATGGGCGGGTCGTCGGAGTTGACGGTCACCGGCACGCCGGCCGCGACGAGCGCCGGCAGCGGATGCTCGGCCAGGGACGGTACGGATCGAGTGCAGACGTTGGAGGTCGGGCACACCTCGAGCGCGATGTCGTGCTCGCGCAGGTGAGCCATCAGTTGGGGATCGCGGACGGCGGCGATGCCGTGGCCGATGCGTTCCGCCCCGAGGTGGTGCACCGCGTCCCAGATCGGCTGCGGGCCGGTCGACTCGCCGGCGTGCGGCACGCTCCGCAGACCGGCGGCCCGCGCGGCGGCGAAGTGCCGGGCGAACTGGGCTCGTGACACCCCGGCCTCCGGGCCGCCCAGCCCGAAGCTGACCAGCCCGTCCGGGCGCTGCTTCAGCGCCACGTCGAGTGTCGCGTCGGCCGCCGGCATCCAGGGCGGCCCCGGAATGTCGAAGCACCAGCGAAACTCGATGCCGTGGTCGCGCGCGGCCCGCCGGCGGGCGTCCTCGATCGCCTCGCAGTACGCCTCGGCCGGGATGCCGCGCGTGATCGACGAGTAGGGGCTGAGGATCACCTCGGCGTAGCGCACCGTCTGGGCGGCGAGCCCGGCGCCGATGTCGTAGGTGAGCGTGGCCACGTCCTCGGCGTCGCGGATGAGGTCGACCACCGACACGTAGACCTCGATGAAGTGCGCGAAGCCGGTAAACGTGAAGTACTCGGCCAGCAATGCCGGGTCGGCCGGCACCGGGGTGTGCCCGGCGTGCCGCTCGGCCAGGCGGGCCACGGTTTGCGGCGTTGCCGAACCGACGTGGTGAACGTGCAGCTCGACCTTGGGCAGGCGGGCGATGAAGGCGGTCAGATCCTTTGCCATGGTTTGTCCCTCACGGTGCGTCTCATCCACCGGGGGCGTCCGCGCAACGAGCGGCCTCCGGCGGGAGGCGCCCTTACGACAGGCGCGGGTCGAGCGTGGCGGATGTGCATCCGTCGCAGCGCCTCTCGGCCCGCACCGGCACGCTAACAAGCCCCGCCACCGCCGACAAACGTCGCGAGGCTACGCCTCAGGCCGGCGACCGGAGCAGCGAGGATCAGGCGGGGACCGGAGCAGCGAGGGTCAGGCGGCGAGCGGAGCGGCGAGGGGTCAGGCTGCTACCGGCGCCGTGGGGCGGCGGGCGGAGCGCTTCCAGCGCCAGACGATCGCCGTGGTCAGGGCGAAGCCGACGAGGGCCGGGGCCAGGGTCAGCGGGCTCATCGAGTGCGGCTTGGTGACCGCGGCGCCGATCACCGCGTACGAGATGGCGCTCGGGATCGCGGCGAGCGTGGTGCCCAGCAGGTAGCGCTTGCGGCAGACGCTGGTCGTCCCGTACGCGTAGCCGACCAGACCGTAGGGCGCCAAGGGCAGCAGGCGCACCAGCAGCACCGCGGAGAGGCCGCGCTTGTCGAGCCAGCCGTCGAGGCGGGCGAGCTTGCTGCCCGACTTGGCCTTGAGCGCGCCACGTCCGGCCCAGCGGCCGGCGTAGTAGGTGGCGATCGCGGCGATCACCGCGGCGGCGAGCGCGGCGGCCGCGCCGGTCGCCGCGCCGAGCAGGGCGCCGCAGGCGATCGTGATGGCGGTGCGGGGGACCATGACCGACAGGAGCAGGCCGCCGACCACCGCGATGGCCACCGCGGCACCGGTGCGGCCCAGCATCATCACCGCGTCACCGATCTCGCGGAGCGGGAGCACCGCCGCCGCGAACGCGAGGCCACCGACCACGACACCGAGCACAGCGAACCGGATCAGCCGCCTCTTCCACCCCAGCGAGGAGGGGGACGGGGAGGCGGAAACAACCGGTGCAGGCGCGATCATCGTGTCCGTCATGCAGGCTTACCGCCCTAACTCATTGTCGGTTCAGGGTCTCTGCTGTCAGGCGCTCGCCGCGGCGAGCCGTTCCCTGCGGAGCCGTTCGGCCCATGTGTCGTCAACGGGTGAAAGGCTATCCGCACCGATCGCCCAGCGCAGTAGCAGATCGGCTATAGCTGGGTTGCGGGCGAGCGCCGGCCCATGGGAGTAGGTGCCCAGGATCTTGCCGTGCCATGCGCCCTCGGTCTGGCTGTCGTTGCCGATGCCGGCCGTGACCCGGGCCAGCGGGGAGACCCCGGGCCCAAGGTGGGTGCGGCCGCCGTGGTTCTCGAAGCCGGTCAGCGGGGGCAGCCCGAGTCGCGGGTCGATGTCGCCCCGCAGCTCGCCGACCGCCCGGGTCTCGCCCCGGTCGGAGTAGAGGTCGAGCAGGCCGAGGCCGGGGCATTTGGCGCCCTTGGCGAAGAACGAGTGCCCGAACAGCTGGTAGCCGGCGCAGATCGCGAGCACCGCCGCGCCCTGGCTGACCGCCCGGTGCACGCCGCCGTCGGCGATCAGCCGCTGGGCGGCGAGCGCCTGCGGGCCGTCCTCGCCGCCGCCGATCAGGTAGATGTCGGCGCTGGACGGCATCGGCTGGTCGGAACGCACCTCGTACGCCTCGACCGGGATGCCCCGCATCTGGGCCCGCCGGGCGAGGATGAGCATGTTGCCCCGGTCGCCGTAGGTCGACAGCAGATCGGGGTAGATCCACACGATCCGCAGGGACTCAGTTGACACGGTCCAACTCCGCTCGGATGTCCTGGAACGCCGTGTAGTTGGCGATCACCTCGAGACGACCGGGCGGGACCGCCTGGAGCGCCTCGTCGAAACTGGTCACGTGCCGGAACGGCACACCGTTCACTTCGAGCCGCACCGCCAGGTCGTACGCCCGGTCGCCGGTGATCAGCACCGGGCGGTTGCGCAGCGGCGAGAAGTCGACGTCGTAGAGCCAGGACGTGTCGAGCCCGTCGGGGTCGCGGGCGTTGATCGAGAGCAGGGTGGGCGCGATCTCGGCCATGTCGAACGCCTCGAGCCAGCTGGCCGGGTTCTTCGCCAGGAGCAACCGGATGTTGCGCCCGTCGCGGTCGACCTGGGCGTACCGCCCGGCGATCGAGGTGACGGTGGCCAGGTAGGGCAGAGCCTTGAGCGGGTGGACGCCGAACTCGGCCACGACGGCCAGCGCGGTCGCCGCGTTGCCGATGTTGACCGTGCCGGGCAGCTGGAGCTTGACCAGGTGCCAGTCGCCGCGCGGGTCGACGACACCCTCCTCCTCGACCTGCCAGTGGGCGCGGGGCCGGCGCAGCGGGCAGCCGGTGCACCACCAGTCGCCCTGGTGCCGCTCGATCGGGTGGCCGCTCTGCGGGCAGACGAAGGAGTCGTCGAGCCAGCGCTGGCCGGCACTGAACCACACGACGTAGGGACTGCCGCCGGCGGCCCAGACCACCATCGGGTCGTCGGCGTTGGCGACCACCTTGACGTCCTGGTGGGCGGCGAGCGCGGTCTTCCACATCTGCGCCATCATCGCCACCTCCTTGGCCCGGTCGAGCTGGTCGCGGGAGAGGTTGAGCAGAGCCACCACCCGCGGGTGCGTCTCCTCGATCACCCGGGCCAGGTAGTGCTCGTCGACCTCGAGCACCGCGAAGGGTGTCGCGCCGGCCTTGGCCAGCGCCGACGTGTGCCCGGTCGGCATGTTGGCGCCGAACGAGTTGGTCGCGACCGGGCCGAGCACCTCCATTGCGGCGGCGGTCAGCCGGGTCGTCGTGGTCTTGCCGTTGGTGCCGGACACCAGTGCGATCGACCGCCCGGCGGCCAGGTGCGTCAACAGCTCCGGATCGATCTTGAGACCGATCCAGCCGCCGATGACCGAGCCGTCGCCGCGGCCGGCGGCCCGGGAGAGCGCGGCCGCTGTCTTCGACACCGAGGTCGCGACCTTGGCCCGCAGGGGCAATTTCTGGTCCGTCACGCCAGCGAGGGTACCGGAATCGGAGGTTACGTCGAGTTGTCGGTGGGGAGGGCGAGGCGCTGAACCGGCCTACATCGAACGGGTGACGACGTTTCCGCCGGTAGAGGGTTTTCGGACGGGAATAGACAATCCTGTATGGAGCAATTGTGTGTTCTGGTTCACGCCGGATTCTCGTCAATGCGTAATCGTGTGCCCACTACCCGTCGCGGCAAATGTTCTCGGTCAATGGCAAATGGGACAGGGCCTCGATCGACAATTACCGAGCGTCACGATTTGGCGCCCGACGATCATCAAAAAATTCGGATAGGAAGGTTTCCGCCGGTGGGCATCCGCTCGCCGGTCGCTGCTTCCAGGCTCACGCCGAGCCCTGCCCCGGGCCGGAAGACGCGACCGTCATGTAAGTACGACCACAAAGGCATACGGGGGCAGGGACGGGGGACCCATTTCCGGTCCGCTCCGCGCCACCCGCTCCGGTGGCGGGCAACGGGGCAACCTCGGGGTGAAGCCGCGGCGACGCGGCCGGGCACACCTTCCCGCCCGAACCCGACAGCTAACCTCGCAGGCGTGCCGGAGGGAATCCCTTACCGTGCACGAGCACACCTCGAGCCGGCGCCGTCGGCTGTCCGTCGGCACCGGTACCGCCGCGCTGTCCCTGGGTCTGTGCCTTTGCGCAGGCCAGCTGATCTCGACGCAGGCGGCGAGTGCCGCCACCCCGGTCGTGACGCAGCAGACCGCGACGGTCGCCAAGGTCAAGCCCACAATCCGCGATTCGGTCAACACCTCCAGCGTTGCCTGGGGATCGAAGGTGCGGGTGACCACCAAGCTGATCAACCCGAAGAACGGCAAGGTGATCACGTACGGGCGGGTGCGCCTCCAGGCGTACCGCAACGGCAAGTGGCAGAACTGGTCGTCGGCCGCCGTCGGCAAGAACGGCACCGCGACCATCTACGCCAAGCCCCTCGTCAACGGCTACTTCCGGACCACCTACATCGCCAGCAGCGGCTACACGTCCGCCACGGCGAGCCGGTTGTACGTGAAGGTCAAGCACAGCGGGGCGCAGATCCTGTCCGAGGCGAAGGCGCACACCGGCGCGCTCTACAAGTTCGCCGCGGCGGGTCCGAAGCGGTTCGACTGCTCCGGGTTCACCAAGTACGTCTACAAGAAGGCCGCGGGCAAGTCGCTGCCGCACAAGGCGAACTCGCAGCAGCACTACGGCAAGGCAGTGAGCAAGGGCAGCAAGAAGGTCGGTGACCTGATCGTCTTCCGCTCGGGCTCGTACGGCTACCACGCCGCGATCTACGCCGGCAACGGCTACATGTACGACTCCCCGCACACGGGAGCCCGCGTCGGCAAGCACAAGATCTACGGCAGCAACTACGTCGTACGGCGCATGGTCTGACGATCGTAAGCGAAAGAGGCGTGGGCGGTTCGCCCACGCCTCTTCTACATCTAGGGCCGCGGTGGCTGCGGCCCGCAGAGCGTACGGATCGCCCCGAGCAGCGTCGACCGGGTGAACGGCTTCTCGATCAGCATGCTGTTCTCGTCGAGGGTCAGCTGCGGCCCGAGCGACGCCGCCGTGTACCCCGACATGTAGAGCACCGGCAGATCCGGGTGGTGCGTACGTAGCGCCGACGCCAGCTCCGGCCCGGTCATCGTCGGCATCACCACGTCGGTGATCAGCAGGTCGGGATGCGCCCCGGCCGCCACCTGGGTGACCGCCGTCAGCGCGTCGGTTGCCACCGTGATCGCGTAGCCGGCCGGCTCGATCAGCCGCTGCACCAGCTGGGCCACCTCGGGCTGGTCCTCGACGATAAGCACCCGGCCGATCACCGAGGGCGCGCCCTGCCGCTCGCCGGCTGACGCCGGGCGTTCCTCGGCCGCCGGGAGATAAAGGTGCACGGTCGTGCCGATGCGCGGCTTCGACTCGAGCTCGATGTGCCCGCCGATGCCCTGCACGATGCCGGCCGTGGTCGCCAGGCCTAGCCCGGCCGCGGTCGGACGGGTGGTGAAGAACGGCTCGAGCGCCCGCGACCGCACCTCGTCGGTCATGCCGCTGCCGGTGTCGGTGATGACCAGGTGGACGACGCGGCCGGTCGGTGCCCCCTCGGGCGGTGCGCCGGACTCGTGCACCTCGTTGGTCGCCGCCACCCGCACCATGCCGCCGTGCAGCATGGCGTCGCGCGCGTTCGCCGCCACGTTGACCAGCGCCTGCTCCAGCGGCCCGCGCTCGGCGCGCACCGGCCAGACGTCGGCTCCGAACGCCAGGTCGAGGCCGATGTGCTCGCCGAGCGTACGGGAAAAGAGCGATTGCACGTCGGTGAGCAGGTCGGGAATCGGGATGATCTCCGGCCGGTTGCCGTCGCTGCGGCCGAAGGCCAGCAGCTGATGGGTGAGGGTCCGTCCGGTCGAGACGGCCTCCATGATGTCCTTCGCCAGCTGGTGGTGCTGCTCGTCCTCGGGGGTGGTCGAGAGGATCATGTCGGCCGAGCCGGCCACGACGGTGAGCAGGTTGTTGAAGTCGTGCGAGATGCCGCCGATCAGCTGGCCCAGGCTGTCGAGCCGGCGCAGGTGGTCGAGCTGCCGCTTGAGGCCGCGGGCGTCGATGTGGTCGGTGGTGTCGGTGACCATGCAGACCACGCCGTTGAACCGGCCGTGGTCGTCGATCAGCGGCATCATGCTCATCCGCACGCTGCGCCGGGACCCGTCGGCCCGCATGAGCCGGGTCGCGCCGACCGTCGAGCGGCCGGCCATGCACTCGTCGATCCGGCGGGCCAGTTCCCGCTGGCCCTGGTCGTCGAGGAAGCCGCGCAGCGACACCCCGACCAGCTGGGCGCGGGGCAGGCCGAGGACGACGCCCATCGGCTCGTTGGCGTACGTCGCGACGCCCTCCGGATCGAGCTGCAGCACCCCCTCGGGGATCGTCTCGAGCACCCGGCGGTAGCGCTCCTCGCTCGCCCGCAGGCGTTCCATCGCCCGCGCGCTGGAGACCGCGAGGGCGAGCTCGCCGGCGATGTCGCGGGCGAGTTCGACCTCGGCGGTGGAGTAGAGCGCGCCGGGCGTCTCCCGGGTCAGCACCATGTAGCCGGCGTAGGTGTTGTCGACGATCACCGGGCACAGCACGGCGGCGTGCACGGGATGCTCGACGTCACCCAACGGTGAGGCTCCGTCGCCGGCCAGCACGACCGGGCGGCGGCTGGTGGCCAGCGTGGTCGAGAAGTCGTCGTCGGGCAGCCGGCCGACGTGGTCGAGCACGTGCCCGAGCGCGCGCGACCGTTCGTCGTCGACGTGGCGATAGGTGATCTCGTCGTATCGGCCGTCGTCGCGCAGCAGTTGCACGCCCGCGCCGTCGCCGATCATGTCGGCGGCCACCTTGGCCGCGGTTGCGCGCACCTCCGCGGGGTCCTCGGCGGCCCGGCTGAGAGCCAGGGCCAGGTCGGCGAGCGCGTACCGGAGGGGGTAAGCCATGACACCCATGTCGTCACTATTCCGTGCCCGGTGGGGGGCGCGGGGCCGGTTCGCCAGGAATGCAACCAGCGTTGAAGGTGATGCACCCGGGACACGTCGAAGCGCGGAACGAGGCCGGGCCCGCTGAGGTGACGCGAATTCCGGTACTCGTACCGAAGGTGCGAACTCGGGCGCCAGGGCTTGCCAGGCTATCCGGACAAACAGCAGTATTCCGGTGCACCGCCGACACTGGAGGTAATTTCGAGTGACCAAGGATCGCGGCGCATCGACCCTGGACCTCAGCGGTCGGCACGTCGGCAGCTCGTACATCCTTCAACGACCGATCGGCCAGGGAGCCACCGGTACGGTCTGGCGAGGTACCGATCTTTCCACCGGCCACCCGGTCGCGATCAAACTGCTCCACGAGAGCCTGCTCCGGCAGCCCAAGCTGGTGACCCGCTTCGTGCAGGAGCGCACGATCCTGCTGATGCTGCGCCACCGCAACGTGGTGCGGGTCCGCGACCTGTTCAGCGTCGGCGAGACCCTCGGCCTGGTGATGGACCTGGTCAGCGGCGGCAGCCTGCGCGACCACCTGCGCCGCCACCACACCGTGCCGGCCGGTGAGGCGGCCCGGCTGGCCGCCCAGGTGGCGGCCGCGCTGACCGAGGCCCACGAGCTGGGGGTGGTGCACCGCGACCTCAAACCGGACAACATCCTGCTGCAGGCCGAGGAGGGGCGCCTGGAAACCCGGCTGACCGACTTCGGCGTCGCCCGCATCCTCAACACGCCCAGCATGACCACGCCCAACGCGGTCGTCGGCACCCCGCACTACATGTCGCCGGAGGCCTTCCACAGCCCGTCGACCTCGCCCGCCACCGACGTGTACGCGCTCGGCGTGCTGCTCTACGAGATGGTCACCGGGCGCCCGCCGTACGACAGCGACTCGATCCCCGACCTCATGCGCCGGCACATGGAGGGCAAACCGGACCGCCCTGCCGGCATCCCCGAGGGCTACTGGGAGGCGATCAAGGCGTGCATGGCGCTCAAACCGCGCCTGCGGCCGAGTGCCGCCGAACTGGTCGCCGACCTCTCCGACCTCTCCCAGGAGGCCGGCGACTGGCCGGCGCTGCCCGCACCGGGCGGCCCGCGGATCGAGCCCAATCCGCCGGTCGCCGAGTCGTACCCGCCCATCCCCGGGTCGCCGCCGAAACCGGCGGTCTCGGTCGTCCCGGACCCGGGCGAGAAGCCCGGGCAGGCCCGCAACCAGGCCCCCGGCTGGCGCTGGGCCCGGCCCGGCGCCACGATGACGGTGATCGCGCTGGCGATGCTGGCCTCGGCGGTCGCGACCACGGCCTGGAACTACGGCCACGGCGACGCGAGCCGGGGCCCGGCCGCCGCCGGACCGGCGCACGCCGCCCCGGCGGCCCGGGTCTCGCATCGCGCGACGCCGCGGTTGGCGTCGAGCCCGCTCCCGTCCGCCTCGCGCACGCACGCCGCGGGCACGGCGGGGTCGCTGCAGGCGCAGACGTCACCCTCTTCGTCCGTACGCGCGAAGCACCCGGCCACCGCCGCCCGCCACGGTGCCGCCCGGCTGCCGCAGCCGGAGGCCCGGGCGTACGGGCCGTTGCAGTGCAGCCGGGGTTTCGCGTTCGACCTGAGCAGCCGGACGCCGCTCGGCCCGGTGCCGTGCCAGATGGTCGGCCGTGACATCCGCTACCAGGCCTCGCTGATCGCTCCCGGCGGCGCGACCGGCAGCATCTCGATCTCCCTGCAGGACGCCGGCTCGGGTCACACGGTGGCCGGCCCGAAGACCTGCAACGGCCTCTCCTTCGACGGCGAGGCCGACACGGCGAAATGCGGCCCGGGTTTGGCCTCACCACCGCGCGGCCACCAGTACGCCGTGGTGATGGCCTACCGCTACGTCCGGGAGGGCCGCACCGTCATGAGCACCGCCCGCGGCCGCCCTTTCACGTGGTAGGCGAGAGCCGGCGGACCGAAAGGGCGGGTGTGACGGCCGCCGCGACGGCGAGGAACACCAGCACCAGGGTCATCGCGCCGCGCAGGCCGTAGTGGTTGCCGAGCAGCCCGAGGGCGGGCGGCCCGGCGAGGAAGGCGACGTACCCGATCGAGGCGACGACCGAGACCCGGGCGGTCGGGCCGGGCCCCGAGTCGGCGGCCGCCGAGAGGGCGACCGGGAACCCGAGCGCGGCGCCGAGGCCCCACAGCACGACGGCCGCCCCGGCGACCACGTCGTTGTCGGCGATGACGACGACGGCGAGCCCGGCACCGCCGATGACCGCGCTGCCGCCGAGGATCGCGGCCCGGCCCAACCGGGCGAGGAACCAGCCGCCGGCGAACCGCCCGGCCGCCATCGCGGCGACGAACACCAGGTAGATCGCCGAGCCGAGCGCCGGGTCGAGGCCGTGCCCGTCGACCATGATCAGGGGCAGCCAGTCGTTGGCCGATCCCTCGGCCAAGGCCAGGGCCAGGATCACCACGCCGATGAGCAGCAGCCGGTAGTCGCGCCAGACCCGGCGGGCGTTCGCGGTGCCGTGGGCGTGCGAGGGCTCCTGGTCGATGCCGGGACCCATCCAGCGGACGGCCACGACCACCGCCGGAACGCTGACCGCGGCGACCACGACCATGTGCCACACCACCGGGAATCCGGTGGCCGCGAGCAGCAGCCCCACCGCGGCGCCGAGCACCGTGCCGAGACTGTAGAAGCCGTGCAGCGTCGGCAGCACCGCCCGGCCGGTGAGCCGCTCGATGTCGGCACCCTCGATGTTGATCGCCACCTCGCTGCCGCCCACGCCGAGCCCGAGCAGCAGCAGCCCGGCCGCGACGAGCACGCTCTGCGCGAGCCAGGCCCCGAGCCCGACCAGCGGCAGGCCGGCCACCACCGCACCGGCACCGGCGGTGATCACCCGGCGGGTGCCGAAGCGGGCGATCAGCGCCCCGGAACTCAGCACGCCGGTCATCGATCCGGCCGAGAGCCCGAACAGCACGAGTCCCATCTCGGCGGTCGACGCGCTCAGCAGGTCACGGACGGCGGGGGTGCGGCTCACCCAGGAGGCGAGTTCGAGCCCGGGCACGAAGAACAGCAGCAACAGGGCCGCCCGCCGACGGGCGATGGTCATGGTGATCACTATCGCCGACGCGTGGGCCGGTGGCGATCTAGCTTGAGTGTGTGCGACGTCTCGTCGTCCTGCTCGGTCTGCTGGTGGCGCTCGGTATCGCCGCGCCGGCCGAAGCCTCGGTGCCCTCCTGGTTTCCCACCCGCCTCACGCACGTCGGGAACGCTCAGCAGTTGCTGGTCGTCGTGGGGACCGGCGGGACCTACGCGACGCTGCACGCCTATCAGCGGGAAGAACCCGGGTGGCGCGAGGTGGTGCCGCCGATGGCGGCCCGGATCGGGTACGGCGGGTGGGCGTGGGCCGACCGCCGGGTGCAGGACACCGGGACCACGCCGGCCGGGACGTTCACGCTCACCGAGGCGTTCGGGCTGGCGGCCGATCCGGGGGCGCAACTGCCCTACCGCCGAGTGGGCCGCAACGACTACTGGGTCGGTGATCGGCGCGACCGCCGTACGTACAACCTCTGGGAACCGGCGGCCGGGACCGGCCGCACCTGGCGCACGGGGCAATCGGAACGCCTCTCTTCCTTCCCGGTTCAATACGCGTACGCGGTGGTGATCGACTTCAACCGGCCGGCACCGCCGACCGTCGTCTGGGACCCGCGGCACTCCGAATTCGTGACCTCCCGGCCGTCCGTTGCCGGGCGCGGGTCGGCGATCTTCCTGCACGTCAACGGCCGTGGGTCGACGGCCGGCTGCGTGTCGGTCACCCGAGGCCATCTGATCGGGATCCTGCACTGGCTCGATCCGGCGGGGCACCCGCGCATCGTGATGGCGCCGCTCGCCGACGTCGATCGAGCCTGAAATCAAGTCGACGGCCCCGGCGTTGATCGCTAACGTGCTGGTCATGTTCGCGCCCGGTCTGCAGCTGCACCTCGTGGTGGCTCCCGTGTGCGCGCGATTCGATACGCGAAGCTGACCCTTCCCCACGAGCAGCAGAACCCGGGGGAGGGGTGGCTGCTCCATGCGCGGTTCTGGCGCGGTCCGCCCGGCAAGCGGCTCGCGCACCACAGTCTCTGCCTTACATCCAGTAAGGAACGATTTTCATGGCGAAGAGCCAGTTCATCCGCACCAAGCCGCATGTCAACATCGGCACGATGGGGCACGTCGACCACGGCAAGACCACCCTCACCGCCGCCATCACGAAGGTCCTCGCCGACCGCGACCCGGCAACCAACCGGTACGTCGCGTTCGAGGGCATCGACCGGGCGCCGGAGGAGGCCGCCCGCGGCATCACCATCACGATCGCGCACGTCGAGTACGAGACCCCGCAGCGCCACTACGCCCACGTCGACATGCCCGGGCACGCCGACTACGTGAAGAACATGATCACGGGCGCGGCGCAGGTCGACGGGGCAATTCTCGTCGTGAGCGCCCAGGACGGCTCGATGCCGCAGACCCGCGAGCACGTGCTGCTCGCCCAGCGGGTCGGTGTGCCGCACCTGGTGGTCGCGCTCAACAAGAGCGACGCGGTCGACGACCCGGAGCTGCTCGACCTGGTCGAGCTCGAGGTCCGGGAGCTGCTGTCTTCGTTTGGGTTTCCCGGCGACCAGGTGCCCGTGGTTCGGGTCAGCGCGCTCAAGGCTCTCGAGGGCGACCCGATCTGGGTGCAATCCATCGTGGACCTGCTGGACGCGGTCGACGCGTACGTGCCGGTTCCTGACCGGTCTCTCGACCAGCCGTTCCTGATGCCGATCGAGAACGTCCTCTCGATCAGTGGGCGCGGCACCGTCGTGACCGGGAAGATCGAGCGCGGCACGCTGCGGGTCGGCGACGCGGTCGAGGTCGTGGGTCTCGGCCCGACGCTGACGTCGGTGGCGACCGGGCTGGAGACGTTCGGCAAGTCGCTCGAGCGGGCCGAGGCGGGCGACAACGCCGCGATCCTGCTCCGGGGGATCAAGCGCGAGCAGGTGGAGCGCGGCCAGGTGGTGGCGCTGCCGGGCAGCGTGCGGCCGCACACGCGGTTCCGCGCCCGGATGTACGCGCTGACGAAGGAGGAGGGTGGCCGGCACACGCCGTTCGAGGAGAACTACCGGCCGCAGTTCTACTTCCACACCACCGACGTGCCGGGCGGCCTCGACCTCGGGGGCGTCGACCTGGTCATGCCGGGCGACACCCTCGACTCGGTGACGGTCACCCTGGGCAAGCCGGTCGCCCTCGAGGAGGGCCTCGGTTTCGCCGTACGGGAGGGGAACCGCACGGTCGCGGCGGGGACCGTTCTTTCCGTGATCAACTAGTACGGCTGGGCCTCCGAAACTTTCGACACACGTTGACAAGTTTCGGAGGCCCTTTCGATACTGCATCCATCGACATCCGTCATCAGCCTCGTCCTCGGGCTGTTTTCGTGACGCGAAAGGATGCACGCACGTGAGAAATCGAATCAGGCTCGTGGTCAGCGGGTTCACCGCCGCTGTCCTGGCCGTCACCCTGGCCGGCGTGGCCCACGCCGACGCCAACCAGACCATCACGTCCAACGGGACCGGCACCCACAACGGGTTCTTCTACTCGTACTGGAAGGACAGCGGGAACGTCAGCATGACGCTGGGCGCGGGCGGCAACTACAGCGTTCAGTGGAGCAACATGAATAACATGGTCGTCGGTAAGGGGTGGAAGCCCGGCTCGGCCCACACCGTGAACTATTCGGGCACGTTCAGCCCGAACGGCAACGGCTATCTCTCCCTGTACGGCTGGACCACCAACCCGCTCATCGAGTACTACATCGTCGAGAACTTCGGCAGTTACAACCCGAGCTCGGGAGCGCAGCATCTGGGCTCCGTCACCACCGACGGCAGCACCTACGACATCTACCGCACCCAGCGGGTCAACCAGCCGTCGATCATCGGCACCGCGACGTTCTACCAGTACTGGAGCGTCCGCCAGTCGCACCGCAGCAGCGGCACGATCACGGTCGCCAACCACTTCAACGCGTGGAAGTCGCTCGGGCTCAACCTCGGCAGCTTCGACTACCAGATCCTGGCGACCGAGGGCTACCAGAGCAGCGGCAGCTCCAACATCACGGTCAGCGAGGGCTCGGGTGGTTCGACCACCCCGCCCACGACTCCGCCGACCACCCCGCCGACCACTGGGCCGACCACCGGGCCGACCACTGGGCCGACCACGCCGCCACCAACCGGGGGCAGCGGGGGAGCCTGCAAGGTGACCAACTCGGTCAGCGCCTGGAACACCGGGCTGACCGACAACATCACGATCACCAATACCGGCTCGTCCGCGATCAACGGCTGGTCGCTGAAGTTCAACCTGGCGTCCGGGCAGACCATCACCAGCGGCTGGAACGCGACGTACTCGCCGAACAGCGGCCAGGTGACGGCGACCAACGCCGGCTACAACGGTGCGCTGGCACCCGGCGCGTCGACGACGATCGGTTTCCAGGCCGACCACAACGGCAACAACGCCGCCCCGAGCGGCTTCAGCCTCAACGGGGCCGCCTGCTCGTGATCTGCTGTGGATAACGGCCCGACCTTGTCGGACCCGGCTGATCGACTCGACCCCACCCAGCACGGGTGGGGTCGAGGGGGTCGACGGCCGAGGGGTCGAGGGGGTCGAGGGGATCGCCGGGCGGGAGTGGGCGGGAGTGGGCGGGCGACACTGGGCAGGCGTGACCGGGCGGGCGACACTGTAGGCATGATCGACGTACCGGGATTTCGTGACGCGCCGGGCCGCGGTCCGGCCGTGGCGGCCGAGGCGATGGTGGCCACCAGTCAGGCGCCGGCCACCCTGGCCGGCCTCGACATGCTGCGCCGGGGCGGGTCGGCGGCCGACGCGGCCATCGCGGCCGCCGCGGTGTGCTGCGTGGCCGAACCGATGTCGACCGGGATCGGCGGCGACGCGTTCGCGATCGTCTGGGACGGGGGCGCGGCCACCGGGCTCGACGCGGCCGGCCCGGCGCCGCGAAATGCCCAGCCGCACGAGGTGCCGGCCGCGGGCGGCCCGCGCTCGGTCGACGTGCCCGGAGCCGTGGCCGGCTGGGCCGCACTGAGCGAGCGCTACGGCAAGCTCGGCCTCGACACCTGCCTGGCGCCGGCCATCGACCTGGCCGAGCGCGGGGTCGCCGCCGGCTACCACTGCTCCTGGATGTGGCGGCACACCGCGCACGCCCCGGCCGAGTTCGGACCGGCCCCGGAGACCGGCCAGGTCTTTCGCCTGCCCGACCTGGGCCGCACGCTGCGGCTGATCGCCGGCGGCGGCCCGCAGGCCTTCTACCGGGGCCCGGTCGCTGCGGCGATGGCCGCCTCGACATGGCTGACCGAGGACGATCTGGCCGCGTATTCCGCGGGCTGGGTCGAGCCTCTGCGCTATGCGTACCGCGGGGTCGACGTACTGGAAATGCCGCCGCCGACGCAGGGCGTCGCCGCCCTTGAAGCCCTGGGTCTGCTTTCCGCCGTGGAACGCCCGGCGCTCGGTGACCGCATGCGGGCCGTGGCGCTCGCCCTCGAGGACGCCTATGCGCAGGTCCGCGACGGTGCCGACGTCAGCGGGCTCCTCACGCCCTCGCACCTTTCGGCCCGCGGGCAGGACCGGCCGCGGCTGCTGCGCGAGCCGGCCGGCGGCACCGTCTACCTGTGCGCGCTCGACGGGGACGGCATGGCGGTGTCGTTCATCCAGAGCCTCTACGAGAGCTTCGGCTCCGGGGTCGTCGCCCCCGGCACCGGCGTCGTGCTGAACAACCGGGCCGAAGGCTTCGGCGTGAGCGGATCGGTCGAGCCCGGCCGCCGGCCCTACCACACGCTGATGCCCGGCATGCTTGTCGAGAACGGGCGGTTGCGGGGGCCGTTCGGGGTGATGGGCGGATTCATCCAGGCGCAGGCCCACGTGCAATACCTGGCGTCGGTGCTCGACGACGGTCTCGACCCGCAGGCCGCCCTCGACCGGGCGCGCTTCCGGATCGACGCGGGCCGGGTGCGGCTCGAGGAGGGTCTGGCGTCCTCCGCGGCCTCGCTGGAGGCGGCCGGGTGGCCGGTCCACGTCGAACCGGACCGGATGCTGTTCGGCGGCGGTCAGGCCATCGACATCCGCGCGGGCCGGATTTTGGGCGGCTCCGACCCGCGGAAGGACGGCTTCGCGGCCGGCTTCTAACCCAGCTTCGCGGCGAAGTCGGCGAACGCCCGGTGGAAGTCCGGGAACGTCTTCTTCACGCAGCCCGGGTCGTCGAAGGTGAGGCCGCCGTCGACCCGCAGCGCGGCCACGCTGAACGCCATCGCGATGCGGTGGTCGCGGAACGTCTCGACCTCGGCGGTGCGCGGCGTGCCCGGGTGGATCTCGATCCAGTCGCGGCCGGTGTCGACCGTGATGCCCATCCGCCGCAGGTTGCCGGCACACGCCTCGAGCCGGTCACACTCCTTGAGCCGGGTGTTGTAGACGTCGACGATCTTCGTCGGCGCCTCGGCGAACGGCGCGATCGCGGCCAGCGTCGGCATCGTGTCGGAGATGTCGCGCATGTTGTAGGTGCCGCCGCGCAGCGCCCCGCCGCGCACCGTGGTGCCCTCCGGCGTGATCGACACGTGGGCGCCCATCTCCTCGAGCACCTCGACGAACGCGAGGTCGCCCTGCAGGGCTCCGCTGCCCAGGCCGGGCACCGTCACCTCGCCCCCGGCGAGGGCGGCGGCGGCGAAGAAATAGCTGGCCGACGAGGCGTCGGGTTCGATCCGGTACGCCTGGGGGCGGTACGCCTGGGGGCGCACGTCATAGGTCGAGCCCGCGACGTCGACCTCGATGCCGAACGAGCGCATCATGGCCACGGTGATGCCGACGTAGGGCACCGAGACCAGGTCGGACACGTCGATCCGCAGACCCTTGCGGGTGAGCGGCGCGAGCAGCAGCAGCGCGGTCAGGAACTGCGACGAGATGCTCGCGTCGAGCGTCAGCGCCCCGCCCTCGACCCCGTTCGCGGACAGCGCGAACGGGTGGTGGTCGGCCTCACCGAGAAAATCGATCTTGACACCGAGCGCGGTCAGCGCGTCGGTCAGCGGCGCCATCGGCCGCCGCCGCATCTGCTCCGACGCGTCGAAACGGTAGGACCCGCGGCCGGTCGCCGCCAGCGCGGGCAGGAACCGCGCCGTGGTCGCCCCGTCCCGGCAGGACACCTCGGCCTCGGCGCGCGGCGGCCCGCCGGCCCGCCCGCCGATCACCCACTCGTCGTCGCGCGAGCTGTCGACCGCATAACCCAGCCGGCGCAGCCCCTCGGCAAACGCCTCGGTGTCGTCCGACCGCAGCGGCTGCACCAGGCGAGTCTCGCCTTCAGCGGCCGCGGCCAGGAACAACGCCCGCGCAGTGATCGATTTTGAACCCGGGATCAGCATGTCAACCACGACCGCAACCCTATCCGCCGCGGTTGACCGCCGACCGGGCCGCCACGTCCGGGTCCGCCCCGTGAGATTGCCTTGCGGAGGCCGGAGGTGCTCAGGCGAGACCCGGAGCTTCGGCCGGCAATCCCTCTGCTCGTGCGACGTCCAGCATCCGCCGGTCGTAGGTGATCAGTGTGTCCAGCGAATCACCCAGAACCTGGGCGCTGGCCACGTGGATGGCGTCGAGCGTCCGGAGATCGCCGGGAAGGTGGCCTGCCGCGTCGCGGACCTCCTCGGTCAGCAGGATCTCGGTGAAGCCGATGACGAGATCGCGCATGAGGCCGGGGAAGTCGCCGATGCGATCCATGGTGCGAACGGTCTCGACGAAACCGAGGCTGCTCGTGGCCATCGGCATCACCGGCCGATCCTGGAGCAACGCTCGCCATTCCTTGGCGTAGGCGCGCCCCGCGAGGAGCGTGACGAGCGCGGACGCCCGGATAGATCAGCAGTCGGCCTCGGCGCGGGCTTCGAGCAGCAGGTCGAGCGGTGAAGCGCCGGCCGGCACGTCGTACGACGGCAGCTGATCGAGATCGGCTGTCGTGGCCGCCCTGAGCCGGATCTGACCCTTGGCGGCCAGCGGAGAGTAACGGCCCCGGCCGCTCGCACCGGGCATCAGCACGGCGATCACCTTGCCGTGGGGGGTGACCTCGATCGTCTCCCCCTGCTCGACGCGTCTGAACATCGCGCGCGGGTGGTAGCAGAACTGTCGGACGGAAACCGAGCTCATCGGTTGCCTCCTCGACGGTCGTAGGTGCCGGCCAGCCCGATCGACAGCGCCTTGCGAAGTGCCCGGGTCGAGCGGATTGACCTGACGACTATAGGCGCACGACAACCCCCGTCAATCGGTGGCGGCGCCGATCGGGGCGAAGTAGTTCGAGGCGATCAAGGTTCGTACCAGGGCGACGTAGAACCGCTGGTACCGGGAGAATGTCCCCCTGGCCGAGCGCCTCTACGAGGAGCCCTGGCTGGCCGGCGAGGAAGCCGCCGATGAGCGTGCCGCTATCCGGGCGGAGAACCTGGGCCGTCGTGTCCCGAGGCCCGTTGACCTTACGAGTGGCCTGACCGAAACCTTCAGCCGGTAGCGGCGCCGATCAGGGCGAAGTAGTTCGAGGCGATCAGGGTGAGGACCAGGACGACGTAGACGGCGCTGATGACGCCGTAGGCCACGTACATGCCGCGGCGGCTCGCCGAGAACGTGCGGTGGGCGGACGACAGCGGGATGCGGAACAGCAGGTGGCCCAGGTAGGTGAAGGCGCGGTGCCGCAGGTTGATCTCTCCGAGGGCGGCCTCGAGCGCGTGGTGCCCGTCGGTCACCGGCAGCAGCGGGTTGAGGTTGTTGCAGGCCAGGAGCAGCTGCAGGCCGAGGAGCCAGTGCAGGTCGCCGAACCGGGCCGGGTCCGTCACGATCAGCAGGCTGGTCAGGCCCGCGGCGGTCACGTCGACGACCGGGCCGGCCAGGGCCAGGGCGGCGCGGGCCGCGCGTGACCGCACCCGGTAGGCGTCCGTGCGGTCGACGAAGGTGAGCGGGACGAGCATCATGGCCAGCTTGATGCCGGCCTCGCGGACGGGCACGCCGAGCGCCTGGCACACCAGGGCGTGCGCGCTCTCGTGCACCGCGGCCTGCACCAGGAATGCGGCGCCGATCACCAGCCAGGGCGGACCACCGAAACCGAACGGGTCCGGCGCGGTCAACGCCCGGGCGATGGCGGTCACCGCGGCCGCCGCGAGCAGCACCGCGAGGGTGGCGACCGTGCGGGAGAAGCGGGTGACGATCCGGGCCGGTGGTTCGAGCAGCCGGTTCAGGAGCCGGGCCGGGATGCGGAACTCGGGGCTGAGGCGCATCAGGTGCGACACCAGCAGCTTGATGCCCCGGTAGGGCTCGGGCGGTGCCGACAGGACGCCCGCTGACTGGAGGTCGTTGAGGAAACAGAGCAGGTCGGGGGAGCGGTCACGTACGCCGTCCGGGCCTCGGGACCGGCTGGCCGCGGCCAGCAGCGCTGTCCCGGTACGGGATCCGTCGAGTAACGGCACCACGTGGGCGCCGGTGCGGCTCAACCGTACGTAGACACCGTTCGCGGCGTTGAACAGCAGGGGATGGCCGTCGGCGCCCTCGACGAGGCTGACCAGCGGGGCCAGCTCCACGGGTTCCTCGAGCCAGCCGGGTACGGCCTCGGTCGTCTCAGTCGGCACGGGGGGCCTCCGTCTTGTCGAATGCGTGGTGCGGAGGCCGGGGGCGTGCTGGTGAACACGCCCCCGGCGGGGATCACTAGATGCAGGCGCGAGTGCCGACCGAGGCCCGGGTGGCCCGGGTGCCGATGCAGGAGCCGGTGCCGCGGGTGGCCCGGGTGCCGACGCAGGAGCCGGTGCCGCGGGTGGCCCGGGTGCCGACGCAGGAGCCGGTGCCGCGGGTCGCCTTGGTGCCGACGCAGGAGCCGGTGCCGCGGGTCGCCTTCGTGCCCGCGCAGGAGCCGGTGCCGCGGGTCGCCTTGGTGGCCGCGGACGCCTTCGTGGCGCCCGTCGACTTGGTGCCGATGCAGGCCATCAGCGACGCGCTGACGACGGTCGGCAGCTGCTCGGCGGTCAGGTCGTCCTCCAGCCAGAGGTCCAGCTCGTCGAATTCTTCGCGCCCGGTGATGTCGATGTTCACAGGTACTGCTCCCTCGATGTGTCGTGTTCATGCGGAAACCGCCGGTCGGCTGACGTGCCGGCCGGCCAGGGCCCGTCGCGCTAGGAGCGGGGGCCCAGATCGGGGATGGGGTGCCCGGCCGCGAACGCGAACAGCGCGGCGCGGTGGTACCCGTCGGCGCCCGCGCGTTCGCGCAGGGCACTCGGGAGAAGCCCGGCGAACACGGTGCCGGCCAGGCCGAGACGCAGGGCGGCCAGCCACGCCGCGTGCCCGGCCGCCCCGGCCCGTGTCAGCAGCAGCCGGTGGCCGTGGCTGCCGTGCCGGGCGACCGCCGCGGCCAGGTTGCCGGTGATGACGAGCAGGGCCGGCGCCTCGGCGAACTCGCGCTGCATGACCAGTTCCTCGGCCTCGCGGCCGTCGGGCAGGTCGGCCACCCGGCACAGCTCGGACCGTCCGGGCCGGTAGCGGTAGAGGCCGGTGTCCACTCCGGTGACACGCCAGGCCGCGCAGTAGAGCTCGAGGTCGACGCCGGCCGCCCGGTCGGCGGCCCACCCGCGGGTGTCCATCCGGTCGGCGGCGGCGAACAGCGCGGACAGGTCGGCCCCGGACAGCGGGGTGCGGGCGTAGTCGCGGATCGCGGTGCGTTCCGGCAGCACGTCGTGCAGGGCGGCGCGCGGGGCGGCGGGCGCCGGCAGTGTGGTCGGAGCCCCGTCGTGAGGGGCCCGGCGGAGGCTCGCCGCGACCGGGGCCGGCGGACGGGCGGCCGCCCGGGCGTCGAGCCGCGTGTCGGCCATGAGCTGCGGGAGAATACTCATCGGCGTTCCTCGCGGGTGAGGGCGACCACCGCGGTCACCGGTTCGGTGTCGGCGTTCAGGTTCAGAGCCGTGCCGACCGCCGTGTCGTCCCAGCGGTCGGCGAATCGCGAGGTCAGGCCGGCCTCGTCGGCGAGCGCGGTCAGCTGGGCGAGGGCCACGCCGGCGTCCAGGGTGATCACCCGGTAGGCGAAGTCGTGGTACTTGGCGGCCACCACGTCGAGCGCGCCGGTGAGCACGATCAGGGCGTCCGGGCGTCCGGAACCGAACGCGGGCCAGACCCGCTGGACCTCGCCGTGGAGTGCGGGCAGGGCGCGGACCCGGGCCAGGCTGTGGTCGCCGCGCTGGTAGCAGTACCAGCCCGGGGCCAGCCCGTCCACGTCCAGCGCCAGCACGTACGCCTGCGGCGAACCGAGGTTGCCGCCCGTCGGAGCCCACCGCTTGACCTGGCCGTAGTCCTCGTCGCGCAACCCGGCCGTCCGCAGCAGCAGGGCCGCCAGGCCGGCCCGGCTGAGAGCGTCCGGGGACGGGTTGTCGTCGTGCAGCTCGATCCGCGGTGCGCCCGGGTACTGCTTGTTGTGCAGCATGAGAGCCGCGTTGGCCGGCCGGTAGTGCGACTGGTGGTCCTTGGGGTTGAGCCATTCGCGCGGCGGGAACGTCACCGACTGCTCGTACATGTGGGCCAGGACCGGCCCGTCGGCCTGATCGCCGGGCACGCACCGCGGGCAGCCGGGCCGGGCGTACGCCCCGTCCGACGTCTGCGTCCACCGCTCGAGGTCGAACACGAGGCACCCGGCCGTCGAGGGCGTCTGCCCGGCCCGGGACAGCAGGTGTACGACCTCGGTCGCGGTCAGCGCCGCCCAGGCCGGCGACGGCTCGCCCGCGGGTGCCGGACGTCCCCCGGCGAAGCACCGGTAGCAGCAGGTGTGCCGGGCGTCGAACATCGGCCCGATCTCGACCGTGTTCTCGCCGGACGCGGTGCGCAGCCAGGCGATCCCGGCCCGGCGGCAGGCCTCGTCGAGCTCGGCCATCGCTTCCGTGTCGCCGTTGTCGACGGCGACCACGAAGTCGCCGGCCACCAGGCCGGCGCCGTCCCATCCGTGGGTGTCGACCCCGGCCACGGCCAGTTCGGCGCCGAGCAGCACGGCGAGCTGCTCCGGGCCGGCGATCAGCACCCGGGTCTGGGCCAGGCGCTGGCACGCCTCGTCGAGGTTGCGGTTGACCCGGGTGGTGTCGAGGTTGCGGCCCAGGTAGCCGGCGACCTCGGCCGGGATCAGCTCGACGTTCGTGCCGGCCGGGCCGTCCTGCAGCAGGCCGCTGACGTAGAGCAGACAGACGCAGGCGCTGATCGTGCTCTCGGCGACGTCGGCGTGCATCCCGGCCAGCTCTGTCACGGTGCGGGTGCCGTCGAGCGACGGGAGCAGCCGCGGGATCAGCGAGATGGCGGTGCGGCCGCGCAGGGCGGAGAGGCGGTTGCCGGTGCCCAGGAACGCCAGCCCGTCCGGCAGCGGGACGTGCACCAGGCCCGGCACCAGGCAGGGCCGGACCGGCACCCGGAACTGCGGGTCGGTGGCGACGGCGTACGCCATGTGCGCGGCGGACAGCTGTCCCTCGTGGCCGGTGGCCTCATCGGTCCCGATCATTCCCACACTCCCTTCAGTAGGGCGGGCAGACGGTCGTACGACCGGGTGGTCTCGTCGCGGCCGAGGCCGCAGCGTGCGCAGCCGTGCACGCCGACCACGTGGCCGGACCACAGTCCCTGCGTCGGCACGTCGAGCTGGCGTACGCGGCCCGCCTCCTGCTCCGGCGCGGTCCGCAGCCGGGCGGCGATGCCGGCGATCGCGGTGGCGGCGAACAGGGCGGTCGACGGCAGATAACCGGCCGGCCCGTCCGCCGGGTTGTCGTCGTAGTAGGCGTCGACCACCGCGCGGAAGTCGCGGCCGGGGTCGTGCTGGGCCATCCGGCCGCGGTAGCAGTCGTGGCACGGGCCGACGCCCGGCACCACGACCGGGCCGATCTCGAGCACCGGATGGTCGAGGGTGACCGGCAGCCAGGGCTGGCCGGTGCGGAACGCTTCCTCGTCGAACTCCCGCTCCATCCGCGGCACCCGCCGCCAGGCTATGAGCAGGTTCAGTCGTGGTTCGGGCACCCTCGGCCGGACGACGCCGGCGCCGGAGCCGGCGATCTCGACGTCGGGGCAGAGGTCGCGGAGGCGGTCGGCGACCGCGAGCCCGAACGGCCCGACGGGCGTGACGATCAGATGATGCATGGTCGACTCCAGAGGTCGGGGGGAACGGCTCAGGCGAACGGCTGGGGCCAGGCGTTGAGTTCGGCCTCGCCCCGGACCGGGTAACCCATCCGGGCCGGTGCCTCGTAGAGCCGCGGGTGCCCGAGGAAACGGGCGCGGTAGTGGAAGGTCAGCGGCTGCAGCCCGGGAACGACGGCCCGGACCACGGTCATGCCGACCCGCAGGGCCTCGTCGGTGGTGAGGTCGACGATGTACGCGTCCATCCCGCTCCCGGCCAGCCGCGAGCACACCAGGCGCAGGTCGGCGGTGGAGTCGCCGGTGGACAGTGCCGGCATCTCGGACAGCCGGCGGCGGGCCGGGGAGTCGAGGAGGAAGTCGAACGCCGACGCCCGCTCGGGGACGCACATGTAGGTCGCGCCGTCGGACACCCCGGTGAACGACTCGACGTCTTCGGCCGAGGGCTCGTCGTCCTGCAGCGCGATGCGTACCGACACCAGCTCGCAGATCGCCTTCGCGGCCGCGGCCTGCGGGTCGAGGGCGGTCGCACAGGAGACCACGGTGTGCAGGCGGGGGTGGTCGGGCGCGATCGACACGCCGTACACGGTCGGGATGCCCACGTCGGTGGTCGCGTCGAAGAGCCGGACGGTCATCTCGCGGTCGGCGACCGCGTCGAGGAATCGCCGCAGGTGCGGGCCGGCCACGTCGATCTCGATCTGCGGCAGCGCCAGTTGTTGCAGCCAGGTGAGGCTGATCGCGTCCCGCTCGATCACCTCGCACAGCGCCCCGCACACCGCCACGGCCGGGTCGGGGTGCGCCGCCGATCCGGTGGAGATCGGGTTGGTGATGCGTTCCGCGTCCTCGGACGGGAAGTGGATGTAGACCAGCGCCGCCGGCACCCAGGCCGGCTTCCCGGTACGCATGTTCAGGCCCCGGATCCAGCGGATGCGTGCCGTCCGGTCGGGCCGCACGACCGGGCACTCGGGATCGGCCAGTTCGGTCGGCGAGCAGCGGGGCAGGCTGTCCAGGTCGACCGCGTCCTCGCCGAGTGCCTCGAGCTCCTCGGCCGTCGCCCAGCGGAACTGGCGCTGGTCGTACACGCAGTTGGCGTAGCGTTCCAGCGACTCGGCGACCGCGACGATCTCGGCCCGTTCCGCGTCCAGGCCGGTGCCGGCGCCGTCGAGGGAGCCGAGGCATTCGGGGCCGCACTGGTCGACCAGCACGGCCGACAGGTCGCCGAGGGCGGCCGAGAACACCGCCAGCTGGGGGTTCGAGGGGTCGACCGGCAACCGGGAGACGTCGTTGACGAGACCGCCCAGGGGGGACACAAGGTCTTGCAGCATTCCGCGCTCTTTCGTCTAGCCCGTTGATCTCGCGGACGAAAGGCTGTCCGGCGGCGCCGGTGGGGAAGCGGCGCGACCATTACTTTGGCGGCTGATTGACCGGTTCGCCGGGGGTTAGGGAAATTACAGACGGGTAGAGAACTTCGGCCCTATTTGGGGGACACGGCGGTGGCGATCAGCCGGACGACCGCGCCCAGCCCGCCTCGCGGGGTGTCGGTCCAGTCGGTCGAGGCGTCCGCCGGCCGGGCGGTCGACCGAGGGTAGCGATCGGCGAAGTCGGGGATCAGGCGCCGGGTCGCCGCCGCCCGGGCGCGCCACGCGGCGGCGTCCGCCGGGGAGAGGTCGCGATAGGCGGCGGCGGTCTCGGCGGTCGCGCGGACCGTGGCGTAGAGCATCGTCACCGCCGCGGTGGGAGCCGACCACCAGGCCAGGATCGTGAGAAGGCGCTCCATCCAGTCCTGCTCGTTGGGGCCCTGGGTGTGCTGGGCCCAGCCGCGCCGCAGCAGCCACGGGTGGGCCAGATGCAGGTCGAAGAAGAGGAAGGCCCACGCGCGGAGGTCGTCCTCGAAGCTGGTGAGGGGGTCGTGCCAGGCCGGCATGGCGGAGGCGTGGTCCTGCATGAGCGCCAGCAACTGCTCCTTGGAGCCCACGTAGGAGTACAGCGCCATCGGGCTCTTGCCGAAGTGGGCGGCGACCGCGCGGGTGGAAACGGCGTCCAGTCCTTCGGCGTCGGCCAGGGCGATCGCCACCGCCAGGATCTCGTCGAGATCCAGTTCGCCGCGAGGACCGCGGCGCGGGCCGGGCACGGTCGTGCCGCGGTGCCGCCAGAGTCGCCGGACGTGTGCCTCAACCTCATCATGTGCCATAGTGCTTA
This sequence comes from Actinoplanes sp. NPDC051343, assembly GCF_044455125.1. Lineage (NCBI taxonomy): Bacteria > Bacillati > Actinomycetota > Actinomycetes > Micromonosporales > Micromonosporaceae > Actinoplanes > Actinoplanes sp. NPDC051343. Next base: position 1,426,950 of record NZ_JBITEL010000001.1, on the reverse strand, counting down.
CAGCGTATATGGTTAAGGGGGAGCGATGACCACGGCACGTCTGCACGACGGTTCGGTGATCGAGGTGAAGGTGGAGGGTGACGGCCTGGCGGTCCTGCTGCCGGTCAGCACGGCGCTGGTGGAGGGCGAGGCGGCCGAGCAGATGCGGGCCTGGGGCGTCGATCCGGACGCCGGGCGCAACCTCGCGGCCGGCCTGACCGGACGGCGGGTGATCACCGCCGACTACGAGGGGCACCGGGCGGCCTGCCCGGCGCAGAAGACGCTGACCGCCGACGCGGTCGCGCACGACCTGCTCGCGATCGCCGACGCGGCCGGGGCCGAGCGGTTCGACTACTACGGCTATTCGTGGCTCGCGCTGGCCGGGCTGCAGCTGGCGATCCGCACCGACCGGCTGACCGGGCTGGCGATGGGCGGCTTTCCGCCGCTCGGCGGGCCGTACGAGGCGATGCTGACCGTCACGCGAGCGGCCCATCGGCAGGCCCTGGAGAACCGGGCGAACCCGCCGCGGACGGAACCGGTCGAACCCGGTGACTGGGAATCGTCCGAAGTGACCGTGGCCCCGGAGCAGACCGGTCAGTACGTGACTCTCTACGAGTCGCTCCAGGGCTTCGACGAGACGACGGTGGAGCTGGCGATTCCGCGGCTCGCCTTCGCCGGGGCCGACGACGTGATCGTCTACGGCGCGAAGTGGGACCACGCCCGGGTCGACATCGGTCCGGCTCTGGCGTCCCACCGGGAGGAGCTGGAGCGGAAGGGATGGATCGTCCACGTCATCGACGAAGCGGACCACATGAGCGCGATGCACGCGACGGTCGTCCGGGAATGGCTGCGGGGCCGCCGCTGAACCGCGACGACCCCCCAGCGACCTACCGGGTGAGAACTCAGGAAAGCTGGAGATAGTCCAGGTTGAACCCGCCGGTCTCGCAGTAGACGGTCACCACCTGGTCGCCGGCCGCCAGCACGACCGGCACATGCACCGAAACGTACTTGGACCAGTCGCCGGTGTCCGGCACCGAGGCGGTGGCCAGCGTGGTGCCGGCCGCGTCGCGGAACGAGATCGCGCCGGGTGCGGCCGCCCCGGAGCCGTTGGCGACCCGCAGCTCGAGGTCGTAGGTGCCGGCGGCGGCGACGTCGGCGCGGTACTGCAGCCAGTTGCCGGCGGCGGTCCAGCCGACGTCCGCGCCGCCCGAGGCGCCGCTCGACTCGACGAAGTTGGCGCCGCCGTCGGTCCAGCCGTTCTCGCCGACGTACGCCTCGGCCTCGATGCGGGTGCCGATCGGGGCGCCGTGCGGGGCGACCGTCAGGTGCACGGTGGTCGAGGCGCGGGCGGCGCCGTCGGTGGCGTAGAAGGTCAGCGCCTGGTCGCCGGCCTTGGCCGGGTTCACCGTCACCACGCCGGTGCGGGCGTCGACGGTCACGCCCGCGGGAAGGTCTGTCGCGTAGAAGGCGAGCCGGTCCCGATCAGGGTCGGTGGCCTTGAGCTGGAACGTCGTGGTCACGTACTGGTCGGCCGTCACCGGCGCCAGAGGCGCCAGAACCGGTGCGTGGTTGCGGTGGGTGCTCGGGACGTCGGCCTTCCAGCGGTACGTCGCGTACGCGCCGGCCGGCACGTCAACCACGAAAGACGCGTCACCGAGCACGATGCGTACGGAAGCCGGGGTGTTGTTGCCGTTGCCCAGAATGGCGGTGAAGTCGTCACCGTCGCGGTAGACGACGTTGCTGACACCACCGGACGCCGCGCTCGACTCGACGCGCGTGTCGGCCGGAGTGAGGTACTTGCCGAACTGGCCGAGCGTGTACAGCTCGTCGCGCACCGAGAAGGTCTTGGTGTCGGTGTGCGTGGTGACCAGCCGGTCGGTCCAGTGGTCGTTGGCCGCGACGGCGTCCCAGTCGATGTCGTTGTCGCGGTCGCCGGTCCAGTGCAGGGTGCCCCCGTTCTGGTCGGTGTTCTGCGCCCAGAGCACATAGGAGCTGGCGTCGAGCCGGAAGTACTGCATCACCGTGGACGGCGACAGGTCGCTCGTCTCGGTCATCTGCACCGGCTTGTGGTACTGCTCGTACGCGTCCCGCATCACCGAGGGGTCACCCCAGTACGGGTGGAAGGCGATCGAGTCGGCGGCCTTCGCGGTCGCCGGGTTCTGCATGATCCGCCAGTACTCCTTCGTCTCGGTGGAGTCCGGGTTCTTCCAGTCGTAGAAGTTGAAGTCGTGCACCCACAGCTGGGTCTTCAGCCCGGCCGCGTGGAACGCCTTCTTGATCGCGATCGCGAGCTTCTGCTGCTGGTCGACGCTGATGTCCATGGCCGGGTAGACGACGTCGATGCCGGGCTCGTTGAGCAGCGTGATCGCGTCGACCTTGACCCCGTGCCTCGCGTACGCCTGGACGTACTTCGCGTAGTAGCGGGCGAACACGTCGATCGCGTCGTCGCGCAGCTTGCCGACCTGGTAGTAGGAGGTGGTGCTGCCCGGTTGCAGGGCGACCTGGCCGGTGAACTGGTTGTTGGTCTTCATCCAGGCGGGAGCGCTCCACGCCGACGCGAAGAACATCGCGTGCGGGTTGTACTTCTGGATCAGCTTGACCATGTCGACGATGTGCAGGTCGATGTCGCGCTGGATGGAGAAGTACTTGAGGCTCGGGTCCGACGTGACGCCGGGCGGCAGGTCGTCCTCCGACCAGAACGGCAGGTGCTCGATCAGGTCGGGGCTGCCGATGGTGAGCCGGAAGCGGTCGAAGCCGGCGCCCGTCCGGGGGTCGACCAGCAGCTTCACCGCCTTCTCGCGCTCGGCGGGGGTGAGCTTCCAGTAGTTGGAGACCGCGGTCTCGTCGATCGAGAAGCCCATGCCGTTGTACTGCTGGCGCAGCTGGGACGGGTCGACGACGACGGTCGAGGCGGTCGGCTTTCCACTGTCGTCACCGACGTGGGTGGCCGGCAGCGGCACCCAGGCCGCGGCGGCGCCGGTCGAATAGGTGCCGGTGACCTTGGCGCCATGCCGATGGTCGTGCCCGTATCCGCCGGCCGAGGCCGGTTGTGCCGCCGCGAGTACCAGTGCCGTCGCCGAGGCGGCGGCGAGTACGGCGGTCGTGGATCGCTTCACGAGCTGCCCTCCAACGAGATAGATCAGGCCCTATCGCGCCGGAGTTTATTCACGACTTTAACTATTAGGCAATGGCCTGGAAACTCAGTCGCGCTCGATCGGACGGATCGTCGCGGCCAGGCTCGCGATGAAAGCGGGGTCGTCCTCGGGGCCGCGGCGGACGTCGGGGGCCGGCAGCGGCTTGCCGATCAGGAGCCAGGCGACGGCGCCGACCGGCGAGGCCAGCAGGATCAGGAAGATCCAGCCGGCCCGCGGCAGCGCGCGGATCCCCGTCTCCTCGGCCGAGAGGCAGTCGACAAGCGCGACGACCATCAGCGAGACGTGCAGGAGCAGGACGATCGTCAGGAAGCGCGCCATGGGAAAGAATGCTGCCGCCCTCGAGCAGCCCGCGCTGGTCCCGGTGGGGTGCGGTTACGGTGCGACCTTCTCCACGTACGCGGTGGTGTAGGTCTTCGACAGGTCGATCTGGTCCTTCTTGCCCTTGACGTTGGGGGAGAACTGGCTGAGCACCTGCAGCACGTTCTGCGCGCCCTCGGGCTTCATCCGGCCGTCGCCGTTGAACATGCCGATCGTGTCGTGCACCGCCTTGGCGTACAGCTGGGGGTTGCCGCCGTTGTAGTCGGACGGCATCTTGGCCGCGACCTCGTCCGCGCTGTGCGCCTTGATCCAGCGCAGCGTCTTGACGAAGGCGTTCGCCAGCTTCTGCACCTGCGCGGGGTGGGCCTGCACCCAGGCGCAGTCCATGTAGAGCGAGCTGGCCGGGTAGAGCCCGCCGAGCGCCGCCTTGGTGCCCCCCTCGGTCCGCATGTCGAGCAGCACCTTGCCCTTGCCGGTGCTGACCAGCTGGGCGGCGGTCGGGTCCGTGGTCATCCCGGCGTCGATCCCGCCGTTGTCGATCTCGGCGATGAACGTCGCACCGGCCCCGGCCTTGACCGTGGTGTAGTCGGCCTTGGTCAGCCCGCCCTTGGTGGCGAGATATTGGGTGAGGAAGTCGGTGGACGAGCCGGGACTTGTCACGCCCATCTTCCGGCCCTTGAAGTCGGCCGGGCCCTTGATCGTGGCCGCCTTGGAGGCGGCGACCATCTCCACCTCACCCGGCACATCGGCCAGCTGCACCACGCTGGTGATGCACTTGCCCTTGGTCTGCAGGTCGATGGTGTGGTCGTAGAAGCCGACCACACCCTGCACGTCGCCGGAGATCAGCACGTTCTCGGCGGTCGCGCCGGACGGCTCGGTCAGCAGCTGCACGTTCAGGCCCTCGGCCTTGAACCCGCCCAGCTGCTCGGTCAGCTTGGCCGGCAGGTAGATCACCTTGTCGATCCCGCCGACCATGATCTTGACGGTCTCGTCCGAGCCGGCGGCAGAGGAATCGGGGCTGGTGCCACGGCAGCCCGCGAGCGCGACCAGCAGGACGCCCGCCACTAAACCTTTACGCATTGGTGGTCCCTTCGTTTCGCACCGGCGGACGCCAGCGGAGCAGACGGTTCTCGAACAGGGTGATCAGCCACTCGGCCAGCAGCGCGACGACCGTGACGACGAGCATCGCGGCGTAGATCCCGGCCGCGTCGAACGTGCCCTGGGCGTTGGAGATCAGCAGGCCGAGGCCCTTGTCGGCGCCCGCGTACTCGCCGACCACCGCGCCGATCAGCGCGAACCCGAACGCCGCGTGCAGCGACGCGAAGATCCACGACGTCGCGCTGGGCACGATGATCGAGGTCAGCACCTGTACGCGGGATGCGCCCAGCACCCGCGCGTTGTCGACCAGGCTGCGGTCGACCTCCCGGGCGCCCTGGAACGCGTTGAAGAAGACCGCGAAGAAGACCAGCACGACCGCGGTCGCGACCTTCGAGGTCAGCCCGAGCCCGAACCAGATGATGAACAGCGACGCGAGCACGATCCGGGGCACCGCGTTGGCCGCCTTGATGAACGGCGCCGCCACCTCGGCCACGAACCGGGCCCGCCCGAGCAGGATGCCCAGCACGACGCCGGCCAGCGAGCCGACCAGGAAGCCGAGCACGGCCTCCTCGAGCGTGACCGCCAGCTGGGTCCAGATCGACCCGAACGCGGTGCCCTCGGTGAACCAGCCGACGAGCCGGTGCCAGATCGCCGATGGCTTGGAGTAGAAGAACGGGTCGATCCAGTGGGTCGCCGTGATCTCCCAGCTCACCAACCAGATCACGACCAGCACCAGGCGCACCGACCAGAGCCTGGCTTTAGCCGGCACGAGCGGCCTCCTGCCGGGCCACGGCGACCTCCTCGCGGAGGGTCTGCCACACCTCCCGGTACGCGGCGACGAACGCCGGCGTCATCCGGATCTCCTCGACGTCGCGCGGCCGGGGCAGCGGCACGTCGAACACCGCCTTGACCGTGGCCGGTGAAGCGGTCATCACGACGACCCGGTCGGCCAGCGCGATCGCCTCCTCGAGGTCGTGGGTCACGAACACCACCGCGGCGCCGGTGCCCGCCCACAACCGCAGCAACTCGTCCTGCATGAGCGCCCGGGTCTGCACGTCGAGCGCGCTGAACGGCTCGTCCATCAGCAGGATCCGGGGCTCGTTGACGAGGGTCTGCGCGAGCGAGACGCGCTTGCGCATGCCGCCCGAGAGCTGGTGCGGGTAGTAGTCGGCGAACGCGGCCAGGCCGACCTTCTCGACCCAGGCCATCGCCTGTTCCCGGGCCGCGGCCCGGGACGCCCCGCGCCAGCGCGGCCCGGCCGCCACGTTGCCGGCCACCGAGCGCCAGGGCAGGATCGCGTCGGTCTGGAACATGTAGCCGACGCCGGGCGGTATGCCGCGCACCGGCTCGCCGTCTACCTCGACCTCGCCGGACGACGCCGGCTCGAGGCCGGAGACCAGGGAGAGGGTGGTCGACTTGCCGCAGCCGGTCGGGCCGACCACGGCGACGAACTGGCCGGCGTCGACGGTGAAGGTGAGATCCCGTACGGCGGTGTGCGGCCGGCCGCCGCTGCCCGGGAAGCGTTTGGTGGCGTTGCGTAAGGCGATCACCGGCATCGCCGCGGCCTCCCATCGCGATTCGTGGATACGCTGGTGGCGACCGTAGGGAGGCGGGGCGGCGGGCGGAATCCATTCCGGCGTTGTGGCCGCAGGCCGCGTTGAGTGCGTATTGCGCGTTCTGCTCACCGGGCTCGATGGCTCGCTCCGGCATTACGCTGCGGTCATGTCGCGCCGGCCGATCCCGTTCGCCTGGCAGGTCCTGGGCCTGCAGGTGGGCCTGCTCGTGGTGGTGTTCGGCCTCGGCTGCGGGCTGATCGGCTGGCTCTTCGACCAGAAACTGACCGAGCAGTACGGCGTACGCGCGCTGGCGGTCGCGCACACCCTCGCCACCGATCCGGCGGTCGCCGCGGCCGCCGCGGCCGAAGACCCGCACGGCATCCTGCCCGCGCGGGCCGAGAAGGTGCAGGTGGCCAGCGGCGCGCTGTTCGTCGTGATCACCGATCGGCACGGCCTGCGCCTCGCCCACCCGACCCGGGAGCTGCTGCACGAAACCGTCAGCACCGACCCGACCGCCGTCCTCAACGGACACGACACGATCAACGTCGAACGCGGCACGCTGGGCCTGTCGGCCCGCGGCAAGACCCCGCTGCGCGATGCGAACGGTGCGATCGTCGGCGAGGTCTCGGTGGGTTACAAGGTGAGCGACATCCGGGCGTACGTCTGGCAGCAGCTGGGTCTGGCCGCGCTGGTCGCCGGCTGCGCGCTGCTGCTCGGGATCGCCGGCTCGGCGCTGCTCAGCCGCCGGTTGAAGCGGCTCACCCTCGGGCTCGAACCGCGCGAGCTGGGTGAACTGGTGCAGGAGCGCGAGGCGGTGCTGCGCGGCATCAGCGAGGGCGTGCTCGCGGTCGACGCGGCCGGCCTGGTGTCGGTCTGCAACTCCGAGGCGGCCCGGCTGCTCGGCGCCGACCCGCCCCCGGGCACGCCGGTGAGCGAGCTGGGCCTGCCGCCCGGGCTCCACTCGATCCTCGAACGCGGCGAGGCCCACAACGTGATCACGGTGGCCGGCGAGCGGGTGCTGGTGGTCAACTACCGGGCGGTACGCCGCGACGGGCGCGACCTCGGCGGCGTGCTGACCCTGCGCGACCGCACCGACCTGGAGAACATCACCCGCGAGCTGGAGTCGGTGCGCACGCTCAGCAACGCGCTGCGGGCGTCCCGGCACGAGTTCGCCAACCGGTTGCACGTGCTCTCCGGCCTGCTCCAGAACGACCACCGCGACGAGGCCCTCGAATATCTGCACGCGGTGGCCGGCGGGCAGGTGGCTGCGGCCGGTGCGGCCGAGCAGCTCGACGATCCGTACCTGCAGGCGTTCGTGGCCGCCAAGACCGCCGAGGCGGCCGAGAGGGACGTGCGGCTCACGCTCGCCGACACCAGCTGGGTCGGCACCCGGGTCAGCGCGCCGGTCGAGGTCACCACGGTGCTCGGCATCCTGGTCGACAACGCCCTCGAGGCGGCCCGGCAGGGCGCCCGGCGGCCGGCCTGGGTCGAGCTGGCGCTGCTGTCCGACGCCGACGCGCTGCACGTCTCGGTGGCCGACTCGGGCGACGGGGTCGGCGACGGCGTCCGCGAGGAGATCTTCACCGCCGGGGTGAGCACGCGGGACGAGCCCGGACGGGGCCTCGGCCTCGCGCTGGCCCGGCAGGCCGCCCGCAAGCTCGGCGGCGACGTGCGGGTGACCGCCGGCCGGGGCGACGGGCACGGCGCTGTCTTCGAGGCCTCCCTGCCCCACGCGCTGGCTCCGGTCGCGCTGTGATCCGGGTGCTGGTCGTCGAGGACGACTTCCGGGTCGCCCAGGTGCACGTCGACTTCGCCCGCCGGGTCGAGGGGTTCACCGTGGTCGGCACCGCGCGCACCGCCGCCGACTGCCGCGTGTTCCTGGCCCGCCAGGCGGTCGACCTGGTGCTGCTGGACAGTTACCTGCCCGACGAGCCGGGCCTCGACCTGCTGCGCGACCTGACGGTCGACGCGATCATGCTGACCGCGGCCTCGGACGCCGCCTCGGTGCGGGCCGCGTACGCCCGGGGCGCGCTCAACTACCTGGTCAAGCCGTTCACGGCCGAGCAGCTGGCGGCCCGGCTGGCCGCCTACCGCCGCTACCGGGGGGCGCTGGCCGCCGACCGGCCGCTCGCCCAGGACGAGATCGACCGGGGGTGGCGGCTGCTGCACGACGGCGATCGGCCGGCCGCCCCGAAGGGGCAGTCGGCCGTCACCGTGCGGCTGGTCAGCGAGGCCCTGCGGCGCTCGGGCGGCCCGCGGACGGCCGCCGAGATCGCCGACGAACTCGGCATCTCGCGGGCCACCGCCCAGCGTTACCTGGCCGCGCTGGCCCGCGAGGGAGCGGCCGAGATGCGGCTGCGCTACGGGACCACGGGCCGGCCCGAGCACCGCTACCGCTGGCTCGCCGCTTTCTAGACCGCGCCGGTCAGCGCGGGCAGGTAGCCGTACCGGTAGCCGGTCTGGTTGGGATGGAAGGAGTTGGTCGGCGGCAGGATCGTGAGGTTGTTGAGGTACGGCGCCGACGAGCAGATCCCGTGCCCGGCGAACGTCCCCTGCACCTCGGCGAAGGTGAAGCCGGCCGCCCGGGCGCGGCTCTTGACGACGCTGTCGAGGGCCACCGCGCCCGCGTTGAGCGCCTTGCGCTTGGCCAGGCTCATCCCGCCGATGCCGCACGACGACCTGGCCGTGTCGAACAGCTGCGGGTAGTCGAGCACGACGACCTCGGCGGCCGGTGCCTTGCTCCGGATCGCGGCGTACGTGGCGTCGAGCTTGGCGGGCAGGGTCTGGTTGATGTCGATCTCGGCCGCGGCGACGATCGCCGCGCACGCCGCGTCGCTCGACACCTCGCAGGACAGAACGGTGGGTGCGAAGCCGGCGTCGTTGCCGCCGATCGTGATGCTGATCAGGTCGGCCCCGCTGGACAGCGCGGGCACCTGGGTCGACAGGACGTCGCCGGTGGTGGCGCCGCTGCAGGCCAGGTTGGTGAACGACCTGGGGGAGTTCGCGGCCGCCCACTGGCCGGGGTAACCGTTCGGGCTGCGCAGGCACGAACCGGTCTGGCCGGGCGCGCCGACGCCCGACGAGTACGAGTCGCCGAGCGCGACGTAGTCGACGGTTGAGGCGGCCGACGCGGGGGCGACGGCCAGAAGCGTCATCAGGGAGGTAGTGGTGAGACAGCCGAGGACGAGGTCGCGTCCGTTCATCGGTGGTGGCCTCCGGTCCAGGTGGGGACGAGAAGCCGAAGCGCTCCGGTCATCGGAAGCTAACTCAGCGCGACGGGAGAAGATACGTCCTGACATTCCTGTTACGGAGGAGTAACATTCCGTTGCCGACTCTCACGGGTGCCACAGGCCACCTTCAGCGTCCCCACAGGTCACGCGACTAGTTTTGCCTCCCATGGAAGAGGAACGGGCACGTCGAGTCGTCGAGACGCTGCGCGGGCGCAACGTCTTCGCCCATGTGAAGCTGCCGCAGGCCGGCATCACTCAGTACGGCATCCGCGTGGTGCTGCCCGACGGTCGCGAGGCGATCTGGGACAACGACGGCACCGCCGGGCTGGAAGCGCAGATCATGCGCAACGGCATCCTGGTCGGCTATGTCGACTCGATCCCCGAGTCGGAAAACTTCGGCGACGGCCAGATCGTCGAGGCGATCGCCACCGCCGACTACGACCGGCCGGTCGGCCGGTCACGGCCCGCCACCCCGCGCGCCGCGGCCAGTCGCCCGCCCGCGACGCTGGCCCAGCGTCTGAAGAGCACGTTCAGGGGTTGAGCGGCACCGGCACCTCGAGGCGCACCGTGCCGCGCAGGTCGAGAAAGACCCGGCCCGGCGCCGAGACCAGGCGCAGCACCACGTCCTCGCAGTGCGGGCAGCGGCCGACCTGGCCCGGGGCCGGTCCCCACAACCGCAGCGCCGCGATCACGTCGGCGTGACCGCAACCCGCGCAGGTGAAGCGGGCCGCGGTCACGTCGACCGCGAAGATCTCCCGAAGGTTGCCGGCCATCGCGTTGCCGTCGACCTCGTTCATGAGGTTCCTCCGAACCGTTCTGTGCGGACGCGCTTGGGGTCGTGTCCGAGCGCCACCAGGATGTCGGCCGCGGTCTCGACGAACGAGGTCGGGCCGCAGACATAACAGTCCGGCTGGAAGTCGGGCGGCCAGCCGTACGTGTTGATCGTCGGCACGTCGATGCGCTTGGGCGGGTCGGGCCAGCCGTCCGGCGCCTTCCGCGTGTAGACGTAGCGGACGTCGAGACCGTGCTCCTCGCGTACGCGTCGGGCGAGCTCCGGGGCGTAACAGGCATCGTCCGGCGTGCGCACCGAATAGATCAGCCGGAACGGCTGCCGGCCGTGCGCCGCGCCCCGGGCGCGGATCATCGCCATGAGCGGCACCACGCCCGATCCGCCGGCCAGCAGCAGCACCGGCGCGGTCTGCTTCTCGCGCCACACGAACCAGCCGCCGACCGGACCGCGCAGCTCGAGCTGGTCGCCGACCTGGAGCCCGTCGGTCAGGTAGGGCGAGACCTCGCCGTCGTCCAGTCGCTGGATGGTCAGCTCGACCTGGCCACCGGCCGGAGCCTCGGTGCCCGACGGCCAGGCCGATGCGATCGAGTAGCTGCGCTGGGCGCGGTAGCCGTCGTCGGCGGTCAGCCGGACGTCGATGTGCTGACCGGCGGCGTGGCCGGGCCAGCCGGGCACGTCGAGGACCAGGGTGCGGGCGGTCGGCGTCTCCCAGCGCGCCGCGGTCAGCGTCGCCGCCCGCCAGGTCAGTCGCCCTGGTATCGCTGCTCGAGCCATGGGTCTCCGTACATGTGGTAGCCGGCGGCTTCCCAGAAGCCCGGCTCGTCGCTGTTCATCATCTGCATCCCGTTGACCCACTTCGCCGACTTCCAGAAGTAGAGGTGCGGGACGATCATGCGGGCCGGGCCGCCGTGCTCGGGGGCGAGGTCGTCGCCGTCGAACCTGTAGGTGATCCAGGCCTTGCCGTCGAGGAGGTCCTCGAGCGGCACGTTGGTGGTGTAACCGCCGAAGCTGTGCACCATCGTGTAGTCGGCCGAGGTCTCGACGTCGGCCAGCAGGGTGTCGAGGGAGACACCGTGCCAGGTGGTGCCCAGCTTCGACCACTTGGTGACGCAGTGGATGTCGGTCGTGACGTCCTCGGACGGCAGCGCCTGGAACTCCTGCCAGTTCCACGACTTCTGCTCGCCGGTCTCGGTCGTGATCGTGAAGTGCCAGCGGTCGAGCGGGATCCGTGGCGTGGGTCCCGCGCTGAGCACCGGAAAATCGTGCGTCAGGTATTGCCCGGGCGGCAGGCCGGGCACCGACTCGCGGCGCCGGCCCCCGAACCCACGGGAAATGATGGCCATGGCAGGACAGTAAACCCCACGACTGTTACGCGTCCCAGACCGCGCGGACCTTTTCGGCCTCAGCCGCGGCTTGCGCCCGTCCGGCCTCGGCCGCCGGTGCCCGAAATGCCGGATCGAGCACGTTACGGCCGATTGCCGCGCGCGCCTGAGGGCTCGGGGTGATCACGACGCCGGGCACGCCGAGCCGCTTCAGCTGGGCGGCCGGTCGGTCGGCCCGCCGGACGCCGGCACCGATCGGTGCGATCACCACGATCCGCTCCGCGCCCTCGGCCAGGTCGGCGTTGGCCGTCGAGCGCGCCCCGCCGTCGACATAGCGGCGACCGCCGATCGTCACCGGTGGCCAGACCATCGGCACCGCGCAGCTGGCGCCCACCGCGTCGATCAGCGAAACCCCGCTGTCGGCGGTGAACACCTCGACCGCGCCGCTCTCGGCCTCGACCGCGACGATGCGCAGCGGGGTCTCCGGCCACTCGTCCCGGCCGATCCGGTGCGCGATCACCGCCCGTCGATCCGCCTCGGGCACCGTGGGCGCCCTCAATGCCTGACGGCCCAGCCAGGCCCGGCCGCGGGCCCGGTCGCCCGGCCAGAGGCCGGCCATCGCAAACCGGGCGATCCCGGCCGGTCCGAGCCGGGCCGGGATCTCCGAGGTCGGCGGCGCCAGCTGGGCGGCGAAGAGTTCGGCCAGCGGTACGCCGCTGAGCACCTGCGCCGCCACCACCGAGCCGGCCGAGGTGCCGACCAGCAGACCGGCGCCGAGCAGGTCGACGCTCCGTTCGGCGAGGCCGAGCAGAAGACCGGTCTCCCAGGCGATTCCGGTCACGCCGCCCCCGCCGAGCACGAGGGCCTTGCCGAATGCAGCCATGCCGGCGATCCAAACACGGTCGCGGCGATCTGCGCTACAGCTGAACCGGAGCGCTGGTCGTGCCGGTGAAGGTGGCCGAGTCCGGCACCACGACGCGGTAGCGCTTGCCTGCGGTCAGACCGGTCACCGCGGTGCGGGCGCTGGCCTTGAACGTCTTCGCGGTCACCCAGCGGGTGCCGTCGAGGCGCTGCACGGAGACGGTCTGCCGGTCGACGCCGCCGATCGCGACCGACAGCGATGTGCGGCTCGCCGTGGTCAGGTTCACGGCCGCCTGCACCTTGTAGCGGGCGGTCACCGAGGTGACACCTGCGGTCGTGCTGGTCGGCCCCACGGTCAGGAAGACCGAGAACGGGCCGGTGACGCGGTGGGCCCAGCTGACCACGCCGCGGTCGCCCGCGGTGACGGATGTGCATCCGGTGGCGTGGCCGTTGGCCGACACGCAGACCTCGGCCTCGGCGCCGGCCATCGGAGCGCCGTCGGCGGTGACGGCGAAGGTCACGGCCGGTGTGGAGCCGTAGCGGACCAGGCGGGACGTCCCGTTGAGCCTGATCACCGGAGTGAGCGGATCGATCGCCGGCTCCGGAGCCGGATCGGTGGCGGGAGCCGGGTCGGTCGCCGGAGCCGGGTCGCTGGCCGGGTCCGTGGCCGGAGCCGGGTCGCTGGTCGAGTCCGTGGCCGGAGCCGGGTCGGTGGCCGGGCCGGTCGTGGGATCGGTGGTCGGGTCGGCGGCCGGCGTCGTCGGGTCGGTCGCCGGGGCCGTGATGGGCGGGGCGACCAGCGCCAGAGCGGCGGCCGCGTCGGCCCGGCCGTAGCCGTAGTCGTCGTCCCGGCCCGCCGGGCCGAGGTCGGTCGCCGAGGACTCCAGCGCGCTCTCCACCTGATCGGGGGTAAGCGACGGGTCGGCCGAGCGGAGCAGCGCGGCCACCGCGGCCACGTGCGGGCTGGCCATCGAGGTGCCGGACATCATGGCGTAGCCGGTGCCGTTGAGCGCGACCGGAAAGGTGCTCACGATCGAGCTGCCGGGCGCCGAGATGTCGACGTAACCGCCCGACTCGGAGTATTCGGCGACGGCGTCGTTCGCGTCGGTCGCGGCGACCGCGATCACCCCCGGGTCGGCCGCCGGGTAGCTGACCGGGTTGCCCTTCTGCCGCTCGTTGCCGGCGGCGGCCACGACCACGACACCGCGGCTGCGGGCGTACGCGATCGCGCTGCTCAGCGTCGGGTCGTCCTGGTCCGCGCCGAGCGACATGTTGATCACGTCGGCGCCGTTGTCGGCCGCGTACACGACGCCGTTGGCCGCGTCCGAGGTGTAGCCGGCACCGTCGCCCCGGAGCACCCGCACCGGCATGATCTTGACGTCCGGCGCGATCGAGCTGATCCCGACCCCGTTGCCGGTCACCGCCGCGATGGTGCCGGCCACGTGGGTGCCGTGCCCGTTCGGGTCGGTCTGGGCGCCCGCGCTCCGGCCGATCTCGTCGTAGCCGGCGAGCACCTGGCCGGCCAGGTCCGGGTGCGAGGCGTCCACGCCGGTGTCGAGGATCGCCACGACCGCGCCCGCACCCGTCGAGCGGTTCCAGGCGTCGGTGCCGTCGATGCGGGTGAGGTCCCACTGGCGGAACCGCAGCGGGTCACTGCCGCCCGGCGCCTCGAACGCGTGGATCGGCTGGTCGACTTGCACACCGAGCGCGTTCCTCGCCCGCTGCGCCCGCTCGACCAGCGCCGCGGCGGCGGTCGGGTCGGTGGCGGTGCGGGCGGTCGCGACCGGGCGTCCATGGTCGAGGACCGTGCTGACGACGCGTACGGGATGGGACCGTGAGACCGTGGCCGGCAGCAACGATGCCGGGGTCTGCCGGAGACCGAAGGTCGACGGCTGCCAGGACGGATGGCCGCCCGGCTGAGCGAGGGCCACGCCGCCCGCGACGGTGCTTACCGCGAGCGCGCCCAAAATGTAGTTACGTAGGTGCTTCCCCATGACCGGCCTCCCCAGAACGTGTCGGTCGGACCATTCGGAAGCGCCGGTCACCGGGCCGGTTGGCAGTCGGGTGCGGGCGGGTTGCCGTTTTTCCTGCTGTATGTCCCTGTTCAGTGCCACGATGGGGTCATGGGGGAAGGCGACGGCGTCTACTACTCGGGCTCCGCGTACTCCGGCTCCCGCATCTCGGCCCGCAAGGACACCCGGCGCTCGGTCAGCCGCCGGCTCAAGAAGGCGGCGGTCGCGGTGGTCGGCCTCGGCGCGGTCGGCGGCGGCGCCTACTTCGCGACCACGCTGCTCAGCGGCAACCCGCCCGGCTACGTCTCGGGCGGCCCGGACGCGCTGGCGCCGGTCGCGCCGGCGCCCTCACCGTCGGCTTCGGTGTCGGCCTCGCCGTCCCGGACCCCTCCGGAAGGTCCGTCGCCCGGCCCGCAGATCGGCACGAGGAACGGGGTCCCGCAGTCGGCGCGGCCCTCGCCGACCCCGTCGATCCCCGACGATCAGGTGGCGGCGGCGCAGGTCGGCGGCCTGCTGGCGGCTGCGCCGCAGCCGGCGCGATCGGGGATGGGGATCGCGAGCGGTCCGGTCACGGTGTCCACCGAGACCGGTACGGACGGCAGCTCCATCCGCGTCGTCGCCGCCCGCTACGACCTGACCGGCCGGTGGTCCCCGCTGTCGCCGGGCGACCAGGGCCACGCCGTCGGCGACGCGCGCTGCACGGCGAAGCTGGCGGCGCTGCCGGGCGGGCCGGCCTCGGAGCGCCCGACGATGTTGATGTGCTGGCGGATGAGCCCGCTCAAGAGCGTGGTCACCGTGGCGATCCGGCCCCGCTCCCGGCCGCTGGCCGGCGCCAGCGTCGACGTGCTCGATCGCAGTTGGACGGCGATGGGCTGAGATTTTCCGGGCGGTGTCCCCGTTTCCCGCCCGTTTCCCGCCCGTTTCCCGCCCGTGCCCCGCCCCACCCCTGTCCTGGGAGGGGTTGAGTTAAGCAGGCGGGTCTGACGCTTTTCGGGGACTGTCCACATGCGTGATCCCCCGGGGCTTCACCCCAGCCCCGGGGGATGTCGGCGGGCCGTCGGTCAGGCGACCACGTTGGAGCTGGTCGCGCCGGAGACGGCGCCGGTGGCCGGTACCACCAGGCGGTAGGTCTTGCCGGCCAGCAGGCCGGGCAGCGCGTGGGTGGCCTCGGCCGGGTAGCTCGTCACCAGCAGCCAGCGGCTGCCGTCCAGGCGCTGGAGCTGCACGACCTGGCCGGCGCCCGCGGCGACGGTGGCGGTCAGGGTGCCCGGGGCCGTACGGGCCAGGGCGGCCGTGGAGCGCACCGAGACCGTCGCGACCGCTGACGTCACGGCCACCGAGGTGTCGGTCTCGGTGACGGTCAGCTGGACCGTGGTCCGGCCCGTCGCCGGGAAGGAGACCAGCACCTGGCCCTTGGCGTCGGTGGCGGCGGTCGTGCAGACGGCGGCGGTGCCGTAGGCGGTCGTGCAGAGCTTGACCGGCATCTGGACCCACGGCTTGCCGCCGGCCGTGACGGTGAAGGTCATGGTCGCGGTCGCGCCGGCGAGGACGGTCTGCGAGGCGGGGGTCAGCTTCACGACCGGACGGACCTTGACGACCGGCTTGGCTGGCGCGGTCGTCGGCGCCTTGGTGGGAGCCGTCGTCGGGGCCTTGGTGGGAACTGTGGTGGGTGCGGTCGTGGGCGCGGTGGTCGGCGCCTTGGTCGTGACGGCCGGGCTCGGGGTCGCGGACGACGTCGTGGGCGCCGGGGTCATCGCGGCGGCCGCGGCCAGGGCGGCCGGGGCGTTCATGCGGCCGTAACCGTAGTCGTTGTCGCGGCCCGTCGTGCCCAGGTCGAGCGCGCTGCCCTCGATCGCCTTCTCCACCTGCTCCGGGTTCAGGCCCGGCCGGTAGGCGTCGATCAGCGCGGCGAGCGCCGCCACGTGCGGGCTGGCCATCGACGTGCCGGACATGTACACGTAGCTGCCGAGCGAGACCGGGTAGGTGCTGGCGATGCTGACGCCGGGCGCCGCCACGTCGACGTAGCTGCCCGCGTTCGAGAACGTCGCCACCTTGTCGTTCGAGTCGGTCGCGGCGACCCCGATCACGCCCGGGTCGGCGGCCGGCCACGAGGTCGGGCTGCCGTCGGCGCGGGAGTTGCCGGCCGAGGCGACGACCACGACACCCTTGCTGCGGGCGTACGCGATGGCGTTGGTGACCGCCGCGACCTGCGCGGTCGCCCCGAGCGACATGTTGATGACGTTCGCGCCGTGGTCGGCGGCCCAGATGATGCCGGTGGCGGTGTCCGACATGTACCCCCGGCCGTCCGCGCCCAGCACCTTGACCGGCAGGATCTTGGCGTCCGGGGCGATCGAGGCGACCCCGACCCCGTTGCCGGTCAGCGCGGCGATCGTGCCGGCCACGTGGGTACCGTGCCCGAAGGTGTCGGTGCTGGTGCCGGCCTTCCCGGCGATCACGTCGTAGCCGGGGAGCACGTGCGAGGCCAGGTCGGGGTGGGAGGCGTCGACCCCGGAGTCGATGACCGCGACCGTGACGCCGATGCCCGTCGACTTCTGCCAGGCGTCGCCGGCGCCGACCTTCGCGAGGTCCCACTGCTGGGTGCGGTAGGGGTCGCTGCCGCTCGGCACGGCCGCCGCCGACACGACCGCGTCCAGCTCGACCCCGACCGCGTTCGACGCCGACTGACCCTGCTTGATCAGCTTCGACGCGGTGGTCCGGTCGGTCGCGGTGTGCACCGAGACGACCGGCCGGCCCGCCTGGTCGAGCTTCGTGCTGACCACCCGCACCGGGTTCGCCGAGGAGACGGTCGCCGGCAGGAGCTGGGCGGGCGTCTCGTGGAGGCCGTAGGTGACCGGCTGCCAGGACGGGGCGGTCGCGTGCAGGCCGAACGCGGTGCCACCGGCGACCGCGCCGAGGGCGAGGGCGCCGATGGTGTACCGGCGGATCGGGTTCTTCATGGGGTTCCTCCCGTTGGCGTCGGGAAGAAAGTCGGCCGCGACTGAGAGTCGATCAGTGATTCCGTGGTTGCAGCTACGGTGCAGCGTCAGACCTGCACGATCACGCTGGTCGAGCCGATCATGGCGGGGGTGGTCGGGACGACGATCCGGTAGGTGCCGTCCGGCAGGCCGGTGACGAGGTGGTCGGCCTCGGCCGGATAGGCCGACGCGAGCGTCCACCGGGTGCCGGACCGGCGCTGCACCTGCACGGTCTGGCCGGCGACGCCGGTCAGGGTCACGGCCAGGGTGCCGGGCGCGGGCACGGCGAGGGTCACCCGGGATGCGACGGTCACGGTCACCACGGGCGACACCACCGGGTCGGAACTGTCGGTCGCGGTGGTGACGACCTTTACCGCGTACGTCCTCCAAGCCGTCGGCGAGACGGTGACCGTGCCCCCGGCGGTGGTTTGATCGTCGGTGCAGGCGAAGACCGAGCCCGCCGGGGCCAGGCAGACCTGCACCGGCTGCCCGGCCCACGGCTTGCCGAACGCGGTGATCGTGAACGCGGTGGTCGCGGTGTTGCCCGCGCCGACGAGCTGCCGCAGGCTCCGGACCTTGATGGTCGGCCGGGCCTTGGCCGTCTTCGCGGGCGCCGGTGTCGTGGGGGTCGTCCCCGGCGCCTTGGGCCGGTTGGGGATCGCGGCGGCCAGGACCAGCGAGGCGGCGGCGTCGACCCGGCCGTAGCCGTAGTCGTCGTCCCGGCCGTTCGCGCCCAGGTCCTGCGCGGAACGCTCCATGACCTTCTCGACCACGTCCGGCGTGAGCGTCGGATACTTCGCCAGGATCAGAGCGGCAATCGCCGAGACGTGCGCGGCGGCCATCGAGGTGCCGCTCATCGGCTGGATCCCGCCGCCGGGCCAGGTGCTGAGGATGTCGGCGCCGGGTGCGGCCACGTCGACGTAGCTGCCGGCGGTGGAGAAGTCGGCGACCTGATCCTTCTGGTTCGTCGCGGCGACCGCGATCACGCCGTCGATGGCCGCCGGGTAGCTGACCGGGTTGCCGGCCTTGCGGTCGTTCCCGGCGGCGGCGACCACGACGACACCCTTGCTGCGGGCGTACGCAACAGCGCTGGTGACCGCGCCGACGTCGGTGCCGGTCGCGAACGACATGTTGATGACCTGGGCGCCGTGGTCGGTGGCGTAGAAGATGCCGTCGGCGGCGGCCGACATGGTGCCGTTGCCGCCGGCGTCCAGTACCCGGATCGGCAGGATCCTGGCGTCGGGCGCGATCGAGGCGATGCCGGTGCGGTTGCCGGTCAGGGCCGCGATGACGCCGGCCACGTGCGTGCCCTGGCCGTCGGGGTCGGTGTCGGCGGTGCCGCCGTGCGCGATCGCGTCGTAGCCGGGCAGCACCTGACCGGACAGGTCGGGCTGGCCGGCGTCGACCCCGGTGTCGAGGACGGCGACGGTGACGCCGGCGCCTGTCGACTTCTGCCAGGCGGTGGTGCCGTGGAGGCGGGCGAGGTCCCACTGGCGCGG
The DNA here is from genome assembly GCF_044455125.1 of Actinoplanes sp. NPDC051343. Classification (NCBI taxonomy): domain Bacteria; kingdom Bacillati; phylum Actinomycetota; class Actinomycetes; order Micromonosporales; family Micromonosporaceae; genus Actinoplanes; species Actinoplanes sp. NPDC051343. The sequence continues at coordinate 1,408,155 of NZ_JBITEL010000001.1, read as the reverse complement.
GCGGTAGGGGTCGGATCCGCCGGGGATGCCGGCCGCCGTGATCCTCGCGTCGAGCGGGCCCGGCTGGACGGTGCTCATCGGGCGGCCGGTCCGGTCGTGGCCGGCGGCGAGGGCGGTGGTGGAGAGGGCAGTCGTGGATAGGGCGGTGGTGGCGAGCAGGCCGATGCCGAGGCGGCGGCGCAGGCGGTTGGTCATCCTCTTTCCTCCCGGTCGGGGTCACGAGGAAGAGTCGGTTGACGGGTGGGCCATCCAGGGACTTCGCCAGGAGCAGCTGCGGTGCGGGTGGCGGCACCGACGTGTTCGGCAAATGCCAGCTTTGGGAGTTTCGGTCACTTTTGCCCCACCCGATGCAACCATGGGGAACTGGGGCTCGCCTCCGGCGGGCCGAAGCCGAACCCTCAGGGAAATTCGAGATGACTCTTCACGATGACGATCGGCCCGGCGAAGGCCGTACCAGCGCGCGTCGGCGGCGTCTGGCCCTCGGTGCGGTCGGACTCGCCGCGGTGCTCGGTGGTGGCGCCTACCTGATCACCTCGGAGGTCGTGGACCACCGCGGCAGCACCGCAACAACGGACACCGGTGCGCTCGCGCCCATGATCTCCCCGGCCTCGGCGTCCGCCACGCCATCGGCCTCCTCCACGGGGTCGCCCTCGGCCGGCGCCTCGACACCCGGTACGGCCGCGACGAGCGCCCCGGCCAGGGCCGCGGCCGGCCCGGCGCCCCGGTCGAGCGCGGCGGTCAGCCAGGAGATCAAGGAAGCCCGGGCGAAGGCAGCGAAGGACGGCGTCCCGCTGATGCGGGCGCGCACCGCCGCACCGGACGTCCCATCGGGCCCGGTCAGCGAACGGACCCAACCGCGGAAGAACGGCGTCCTGCGGATCGTGACCGCCAAGTTCGACCTCCGCGGCCAGCGGGAACTGCTCTGGCCCGCGAACGGCGGCAAACCGGTCGGCGACGCCGAATGCACCCAGACGTTCCGCTTCTCCAACGAGGCCAAGGCGTCCACCAAGCGGAACCTGCTGCTGTGCTGGCGTACGTCGGCCACGAAGAGCGTGGTGACCGCCCTGGTCGACCGCAGCGGCAAGCCGTCGGCGGCCGAGAGCGTCGGCATCATCGACCGGGAGTGGGCCAAGCTCGGCTGACCGCCCCGCCTGTGTTCCAGTCGTTGATCTCCCAGCACACTGCCAGCCACCCGGTCGGCCGTTTCGGAGTGGTTCCTCCGGTGCTTTGCCACGATGGGAATCGAGGCCCGCAGTGCCGGGCCGATGCCGAGAACCATGGGGGGCTCAACATGAGCGATCAAGGCAGCCGCACCTGGACACGCAAGCGGATCGTGGCCGGCGCCGGATTGGCGGCCGTGCTGGGTGCCGGCGCGTACGCCGTCACCACACAGGCCCACGAGCGCGGCAACACCACCGCCATCGAGCGGACCGGCGCGGCGTCGACGTCGACGCCGACGGAACAGTCGGCGGCCAAATATGTCGACCAGCAGGCCGCGACCCCGGTCCCGTCGGAAAGCCTGACGGCCGAACAACGCGCCGCGGCGGTACGCGCGGAGGCGGCCAAGCATCCGCACCCGGTGCTGCGGGCGCTCACCCCGCCGCCGGGCATCCAGCTCGCGCCCGACATCCGGGAACGCGACCAGAAACGGGCCAACGGCTCGCTGCGCATCGTCACCGCCCGGGGCGACCTCACCGGCCAGCGCGAACTGCTCTGGCCGGCCGACAAGGGCCGCAAGCACGGGGACGTCACGTGCACGCAGAAGTTCCACTTCGCCACCAACGACAAGCCGACCGTACGGCCGAACATGCTGGTGTGCTGGCGGACGTCGGCCGCGAAGAGCGTCGCGACGGTGCTGGTCGACTTCGGGGGCCACCCGTCGGCCGGTGTGAGCCGCAGGACGATCGACCGGGAGTGGGCGAAGCTGGGCTGATCCCTGGCGTACACGAAGAAGCGGCCCGGAGCTTTCGCTCCGGGCCGCCTGACTTCTGTTCCGGTCGGGTCAGTACGTTGCGACCGTGAAGGTGGAAGCGCTGGAGACGTTGGAGTGGGTGGTGGACGTCAGGCCGGTGCTGGCGTTCACCACGACGATCTGGTACGAACCAGGATCGGCCGGCGTCGAGGTCACGACCTGACCGGACGTGTCGATGTCGATGGTGAGGTCGAGGTTGCAGATCAGCTCGTTGTCGCCGATCTTGATGACGCCGGCGCACTCACCGAACACGCCGTCGTGGCTGTACGCGTTACCCGCGTTGGTGGCGAACCACGTGTTGTCCACCATCAGGACGTGGGCCTTGGTGTTGTCGGGCGCGCCCGCGGTGTAGTCCGCGAAGCTCAGACCCGAGAAACCCGCACCCTGAATGTCGAGCGTCACCGTTGACGACGGCGCCGCGGTGTTCGGCGTGACGTTGATGCCGTAGGAGTAGGCGAACGGCTGGTCGCTGGAGTAGGCCGTGCCCGCCGCCGTGGTCACGGAGACATCTACCGCGCCCGCCCCGTGAGGGCCCGTCTTACCGGTGAGGGTCGTGGCGGAGGTGGAGGTGACGTTGGTAAGAGCAACGCCGCCGACAGTCGCCGACAGCACGTCGTTGGGGCCGAGCGGGTAGGGGAAGCCGGTGCCGGTGATGGTCACCGTCGTCCCGCCCTGCGCGGGGCCCCCGGTCGGGCTGACGCTGGCGGCGCCGACCGCCAGGGCCGGCGCCACGGTGTAGGTGGCCGGCGCGAGGATGAGCGCGCCGTTGGTGGCGTTGGCGTAGGTGCAGACGTTCCACGCGGTGGTGGAGGCGGCGACGGCCGTCTCGATGCTGCTCGCGGGCAGGGTCACGGCGATCTTTCCGCCGTTGATCCGGATGACGGTGCCCGCGTACGGGCCGACGTAGCGCGTCGCCGAGGTGGTGTACGTGCTCGGGCACTGGCCGGTCGTGAACGTCACGCCGGGCAGCGGGCTGGGGCTGGCCGCGAAGGTCGTCGTGGTGGGCGCGGAGACGGTGATCGTGCTCGCCGCGCCGGAGCTGCCGGCCTTCGGGGTGATCGTGGCGGCGGGCAGTGCCGTGTACTGGCTGCTGCCGGAACCGACAAGCGCCGAGTTCGCGGCGGTGCCGGCGTAGAGGCAGACGTTGTACGAGGTGCCCGCGGTCAGCGAGTCCGGCACGGTGATGGTTGCGACGCTCGTGCTGGTCTTCGCCGTGGTGGCGACGAAGTTCCCGGTGGTCGTGGTGTAGGTCGCCGGGCACGTCGCGGTGGTGAAGACGGTGCCCAGAGTGGTGGCGCTGACGGCGCTGAGGTAGGTGCCGGCGCCCGTCGCGGTGACGGTGTTCCCGCCGGCCACCGGTCCCGAGGTGGCGCTGAGCACCGGCTTGGTGTTGGCCACGCTGATCGTGAGAACGTCCGACGTGGCGGTCAGCGCGGTGGTCGACCCGACGGTGCCGCCGGCCGCGACACCGTAGACGCAGATCTTGTAGGTGCCCGCGGCGAGCACGGGGAGGACGACGGCGGCGTTGTCGTCGTCGGTGCGTGTGGCGACCGCGGTCGTGCCCGACGTGCCGTAGGTCGTCGGGCAGGCGACGGTGCTGGCGACGGTCCGCGCCGCGAGCACGCTGGCGCTGGCGGCCGGGAAGGCTCCGGTGCCGTTGAGGGTCACCGTGGTGCCGCCGCCGACCGGGCCCGTGTTCGGGCTCAGGGTCACAGCGGTGTTGGCGGCGAAGGCCGGCGCCGTCAGGCCGGTGAGAACCGCGGCGGTGGTCACGGCCACCGCGAAACCAGCTCGAAGCGGCCGGAAGCCGCTGGTGGGTTGGGACGTGCGCATGCGAGGTCCTCCTACGGTTTCTTGCAACCGCGATGTGGATTAGGTGGGCCCGCGCGTCCGAACGGCGGGCCGTCTCGCTCCGGAGCGTAACGCGGTATTTCAGAGCAAATGCCAGTACTACCTAATTTGCCTACCTCGATATATTTAGGTAGCTTATGGCGAGAAGGTGGCCCGGAGCGAAAGCTCCGGGCCACCGTGTTTCTCAGAACTGGGCGGTGCTGACTAGAACGGCGCGACCGTGAAGACCGAGCCGCTGGACAGGGCGCTCTGGGTGTAGTTCGTATCGGCGGTGACCGCGTCCACGGCGCCGTTGCTGACGAAGGTCAGGTTGTAGGCACCGTTGGGCACGGGCGCTCCGAAGACGGACGCCGTCGCGGTTGCCGCGCCGGTTGCGTTGTTGCTGAGTACCGCGGTGCCGCCGGTCGGCCCGACCGATGAAATCGTCGTCGAAGCGGCGATGTTCGAGCCGGTGATGGGTCGGCCGACGTCCGCCTGGGTGAAGGACCCGGGAGGCGCGGTGACGTTGGGCGAGCTGGAGCCGCTGGACGTGACAAGCGGTACCGTGCGCGACGGCGCACCGACGGTGACACCCGAGACGGTGCCGAGGGCGGCGCGCGAGATGCGAGCCGAGGCGTTCGCACCCATCGTCACATCGGTGATGACCGTGCCGTCCGCGATATTGGTGCCGGAGATCGTCCGGCCGACGTCGGCGTAGGTGAAGCCGTCGGTCACGGTCGACGTGACGACACGGTCGCCCACCGCGGCGGCACCGCTGACAATGACGCGGGACTCGACCTGCGGCACCGCGGTGCCGGTCGGGTCCAGGCGCCGGGTCAGGTCGAGCGTGCAGACCAGGTTGTTGTCGTCGATCACCAGGACGGACTTGCACTCCTGAACGGCGCCGTTGAGCTTGTTGCCGCCGGACACGACGGCACGCGAGTTGTACTCGCCCCGCACCAGGTAGATGTGCGCGTCGCCGGCGTTGTTGCCGAAGTTGGCCGCCGCGAAGCCGGTGCCCTGCACGGCGACGTCGCCCTTGCGGGTGTTCGGCGCCGAGTTGGGCGTGACCTTGACCGCGTTGAGGAACGAGTAGGCGTTGGACAGCGTCCGCGTGCCGGCGCTGGTCGTCACGACCAGCGGGAGACCGGTTCCCGGTGAGTGCATCGGCGTGATCGCGGTGAAGGTGGTCGCGCTGATGGGCGTGACGTCGACCGGGGAACCGCCCAGCGTGGCCGTGATCGAGCCGGCCGAGGTCGGGAAGCCGGTGCCGGTCACGACGATCTGGTCGCCGCCGAGCGACGAGCCCGCCGCCGGCGTCACGGCGACCAGCGTGTGCACCGTGGTCGAGTTGTAGGTGCTCGCGGCGACCAGCGTGCTCGTGCTGGTGTCGCTGCCGTTGTAGACGCAGACCTGGTAGGTGGACGGCGTGCCGAGGCTCAGCGGGAGCGCCGGCACCACGACCGCGAGGTTCCTGTTGCCCAGCACCCGGATGTCCCCGGCCGAGGCCTGGATGACGCCGGCGGTGGTTCCCGCGGCATAGGTCGCGGTGGCCGGGTACAGGGTCGGGCAGGCCGTCGCCGTGGTGAAGGCGATGCCCGGAGCCGTGACGCCCAGCAGGAAGTCGCCGGTCGACGAGACGGTGATGGCACCCGGCGCGCTACCGGTACTCGATCCGACGCTGCTGCTCAGCGAGATCGACGGCAGGGTGACGTTGTACGGCGACAGGCTGGCGCCGGTCAGGGCGTCGGTCGAGGTGGTGCCGGCGTAGAAGCAGACGTTGTACGGCGTGGTCGTGCCGGTGGCCAGCACGCCCGCGCCCACGGTGCCCGTGACGACGCTGCTCGAGGTCTTGGTCACGTTGGTCACGGCCCGGGTTCCCGGGGTGCCGTAGGTCGTCGGGCAGGCGGTGGTCGTGAACAGGATGCCCGGCGCGGTGCTGAACGGCGTGCTGCCGGTCGGGGCGGTGAAGGTCAGCGAGTTACCGCCGCCGGGGCCGCCGCTCGACGAGCTGGGCGTGATGCCCGGGGTCAGGATGAACGGCTGCGGGGCGTCGGTCAGAGCGGTGCTCGTCGCGGTGCTGCCGGTGTAGAAGCACGTCTGGTACGTCCGCGCCAGGCCGCTGCTGAGCGTGAGGGTCGTCGGCACGGTGAAGGTCACCGTGCTGTCGTCCACCTTGGTCACGTTCGCGCCGACGCCCGTCGTCTGCCCCGTGATGGTGGTGGTGTAGTTCGTGGGGCAACTGGCGTTGGTGGTCATGATGATGCCGGGCGTCGTGCTCGAGAACGGCGTACCCGGCTGCTTCAGGGTCAGCACGGTGCCGGCCGGTCCGCCCGGGGCCGACAGCGTCGGGTTCACCACGAGCGACGGGGTGCCCGCGTCGATCACGGTGGCGGAGCCGGTGGCGGTTCCGGCATAGACGCAGGCATAGAGCTGCTTGGTCGTACCCGGGGCGATCCCCAGCGCGGCCGTCGTCGGAATGGTGAACGTGGCCGTCGCGTCGCCGGTTTCGGTGACGCTGCCGGCGGCGAAGACCGTCGTCCCGTTTGCGGCGGCGGGGTTGGTGGCGCAGCTGCCGCTGGTCGTCTGCAGCGTGACGTAGGGGTTCGCGGTGGTCGCGAACGGTGTGCCCGAAGCGGCTGTGAGCGTGACCGTCGTGCCCGGGACGCCGCTGGTGGGACTGAGCGTGGGCGCTGCGGCGAAGGCTGCCATCGGCGTGAAGAGGACGGCGGCCGCGCCGACCGCCCCGCTCAGGAGCCCGGCGCTGATCAGCCGGGCTCGGGTGTTGCTGGATCTGGACATGCGCATGCGAGGGTCCTCCTACGGTCCTTCAGGACCGCTTAGCTGGATTGGTAGGGCCCGGCTGTCCGGTGAACCGTCGCGGGCCGTCTCGCCGGAAGCGTAACGATTTGTGGTTGCCCGACAGCAAAGAGTCACAAATATCGCTAAATGTCGGGCGGTTACCGGCGGTAGACGGCGCGGTACCTTGCCGCCGATTCCGGGTTGCGTCGGCAATCGGTGCTCGTGTCGAACAGACTGGACTGGACACCGCCCGCGTCGCAGTTGGTGAAGTAGGCCTCGTAGGCAAGGTCCGGAGCGTGCGCGGCGAACCAGGAATGCATCCACGTGATGAAGTCCGGGTTGTCGCGCTTCGCGTCGCCGGTCGGGACCACGCCCCACTCGCCGACCGAGAACGGCTTGTGGTGGGCCTTCGCGAAGGCGAGCAGCCAGTTCAGCCCCTCGGCGCGACCGGCCGTACGGTCGAAGGCGGCCTTCGTCGGTGACCAGGGATAGTGGTCGTAGTTGTCGATGCCGATGATGTCGACGTACGCGTCGCCCGGATAGCAGTTCGTGCTCACGCCGCCGCACAGGCCGTGCGGGGTGTGGTGGCCGTTGATGGTCCAGTCGATGAGCACCTTCGGATCGGTCGCCCGGATGGCCGTCGCCGCGTGGCGGAAGCAGCCGATGTAGACCGACGGGTCTGTTCCGCGCCAGGGCATCGTGGACTCGTTGAATTCCCAGCCCAGCCGCACGATCGAGTCGGAGCGGCCGGTGCTGTTCATCAGGGTGCCGAAATTGCGCCACTGGCTGTCGAACTGGCCGGTCGCGCAGCCTGCCATGTCGTTCTCGCCGCCGTTCGGGACGAGGCCCTGCGACACCACGAGTGGGCCGGGGAACGAGGCGAAATTGTCGAAGGTCCACGCGGTTCCGGAGGTCATCTCGGGATAGGAACTGCGGTCCGTGTAGGTGTGGGCGATGCCGCACGGGCGGCCGCGGGCGGTGCAGAACGCCTCGGCGTGGGCGGCGTCGAGGACCGGGTCGCCGTTGACCCCGGAGAGGCCGTTCGGGCCCGGCCAGGCGCCGGCGGTACGCGCCCGGTTGATCAGCGCACGCGTCGTAGGGGCCGTGCTCGCGGGGGAAACCGAGGGCGTCGGCGACGGTTCGGGGGAGGAGCACGCCGCAGCCGTCACGAGCAGCGCCACGGCCACCAGACGCTTGATCACAACCCCATTTTAGGGCGTTTTGCACGGCTTGACGGGTGCCTCTTTCCGGGCTAAGTTGCTCTCAGATCGAGTATTACTCATATGGAGAACAACTCATGCGGAGCGAGCGCGAATTCCTGAACGAGTACGACCCGGCGGCGTACCCGTCGGTCGCCGTCACCGTCGACGTGGTGGCGCTGACCATCCGCGACGGGCGCCTCTGCGTGCTGCTGGTGGAGCGCGGCGCCCACCCGTACGCGGGCCGCCGGGCACTGCCCGGCGGCTTCGTCCGCACCGAAACCCTCGCCGACGCCGCCCTCCGCGAGCTCGCCGAGGAGACGGGCCTCCGGCCCGGCGAGGGTGACCTGCGGCGGGTGCATCTCGAGCAGCTCCAGACGTACGGCGACCCCGGCCGCGACCCGCGCATGCGCGTCATCTCGGTCGCCTACCTGGCGTTCGCCCCGCAGCTGCCCGAACCCCGTTCGGGTTCCGACGCAGCCGGCGCGGCCTGGGCGCCGGTCGAGGAGGCGGCCGGGCTGGCGTTCGACCACGACACGATCCTCGCCGACGGGCTGGAGCGGGCGCGATCCAAGCTCGAGTACACGCCGCTGGCGACCGCGTTCGTCGGCCCCGAGTTCACGATCGCCGAACTCCGGCAGGTCTACGCCTCCGTCTGGGGCGAGGAACTGCACGCCGGCAACTTCCACCGCAAAATCCTGTCGGTGCCCGGTTTCGTGGAGAGCACCGGAACGACGCAGCCGCGCGGGAATGAGCGGGGCGGACCCCGGGCTCGCCTTTACCGGGCCGGCGACGCGCAGCTGTTGCATCCGGCCCTGCTGCGGCCCGCTCGTGAGGACTCGGTGCGATGAAGCTGACGTTCGAGGAAGCGGTCCGCCGAATCGAGAACGCGGTCAGCTTCGAGGATCTGGGAGCCGATCGGGCCTATCGGGAATGGGCCAAGCTGGTGCATCCGGACGCGGTCGGTGGGCGGCAGGGCGAAGCCGCCACGGCGGCATTCGCACGGTTGGCTCGGCTTTTCGCGGAACGCGGCGGCACCGAATTGCGTACGCCGCAAGCCGTGTACCGGGTCGGCGCGCTCGTTGCTTCCGGAGACCTGGCGGATCTGTCGGCGGTGGACGGCAATCGGGCGCTGCTGAAAGTGCCGCGGAGCCCGGGCGACAACGACCTCATGGCGAACGAGGCCGAGGCGCTGCGAAGGCTGTGGCGGGACGGAGGACCGTACGCGCCGCGGCTGCTCGAAAGCTTTCTGCACGAGGACGCGGCCCGCGTCCGGCGGCGGGTGAACGTGCTGGAGCGGCTCAACGGATTCGTGCCGGTGAGCCGCATCAGAAGGGCGGTCGACGCGCGGGACGCGGCCTGGATGTGGCGGCGGCTGCTGATCGGGCTCGGGTGGGCGCACCGGGCCGGCGTCGTACACGGGGCGGTCGTCGAGGAACACGTGCTCATTCATCCTCAGAAGCACGCGGTCGCGCTCGTCGACTGGTGCTATTCGGGGCCGCGGCCGGTCGCAGTCGTTCCCGGCGCGACTTACCCACCGGAAGTGCGGCGGGACAAAGAGGCCTCGCCGGCCACCGACATCTACATGGCCACCGCTCTGATGACCCGGCTGATCGGCAACCGCCTGCCGAAGGCGATGAAACGGTTCGCCGACGGGTGCCTGCTCGACGCTCCGCGCATGCGGCCCCAGGACGCCTGGACGCTGCTCGAGGAGCTCGACGAACTGCTCGGCAAACTCTACGGGCCGCGGACTTTCCGGCCCTTCCGCATCGACGAAGGGAACTGACATGGGAAGTGGACGCTGGTCGACCGACGTGTACTCGGCGGCGGCCAACTACCGTACGGCAAGTGGGACCTCGGCTTTTGCGTACAGCGACAGCGGAGCCCGGAAAGCGCACGCGGCACTCGACCCGAAAGGTGTCGGCAAGCGGGAGAGCCGGGACAGCGACGAGCACCCGCTCAGCACACCGATCGCGGTGCTGTTCGACGTCACCGGATCGATGGGCGGCGTCCCCCGGACGCTGCAGACGAAGCTGCCACAACTGCTCGGACTGCTGACGCGGAAGGGATACGCGACCGATCCGCACATTCTGTTCGGCGCGGTCGGCGACGCCACCTGCGACCGGGTGCCGTTGCAGGTCGGGCAGTTCGAGTCGGACAACCGGATGGACGACGACCTGGCCCGGATCGTGCTCGAAGGCGGAGGCGGCGGCCAGAAGCACGAATCGTACGAACTGGCGATGTACTTCATGGCCCGGCACACCGCACTCGACTCGCTCGCCAAGCGCGGCCGGCGCGGATATCTGTTCCTGATCGGCGACGAGATGCCGTACCGGCGCGTCAATCCGAAGGAGGTCCGGCAATTCCTCGGCGACAAACTGAACGAGCCGATCAGCACCGAGGCGATCATCGCCGAGCTGCAGCGCAGCTTCGACGTCTACTACCTGATGCCGGCCGCGGCCGGCTGGGGCGGTGACGCCGAGATCCTCACGCGCTGGCGTGAACTGCTCGGACAGAACGTTCTCGAACTCGACGACCTGGACGCGGTCTGCGAGACGATCGCGGTCACGGTCGGTCTCGGCGAGGACACCATCGACCTCGACGAGGGCCTGGCCGATCTGGTCGAGGTGGGCTCGGCTCACGGCACGACGGTCGGCAGGGCGCTGGCCCCGTTGCAGCGCGGCACGGTGGTCCGCGGCAGCGGCCTGCCGGTGAGCGGCGGCCAAGGCGCCGAGCGGCTGTGAACGAGCCCTGGTCCGGTGAACACTGCGCGGTCGTCGACCTCGGGTACGGCGACGCGGGCAAAGGAACAGTCGTCGACGCGCTGTGCGCGGACGGCACGGTGCGGGCGGTGCTGCGCTTCAACGGGGGAGCGCAGGCGGCGCACAACGTGGTCCTGCCCGACGGGCGGCACCACACCTTCGCCCAGTTCGGGTCGGGCACGCTGCGCGGCGTGCCCACCCACCTGACCCGGTTCGTGGTCGTCGACCCGGTAGCCCTCTCGGCCGAGGCGGCAGCGCTGGGTAACCCCTTCCCGTTACTGACGGTGGATGGGGACGCCCTGCTCACCACTCCGTGGCACCGCGCGGCGAACCACCGGCGGGAGCGCCGGGAAAGGCACGGCTCGTGCGGCATGGGCGTCGGCGAGACCACGGCGTACGCGCTCTCCCACCCGGACGCCCCACGGGCCCGCGACGTTCTCACCCGGCCGGTGTTGCACCGGAAGCTGGCCGCCGTGGCGGCCGACCTGGGCCCGTGCGGAGTGCCGCTCGACGACGTGGTGGACACCTTCGCCGCGTTCGGACAGACAGTTCGCATCGTCGATGCGTCCTACACCGACCGCGTGCTGAGCGAAGGGCCGTGCATATTCGAGGGCGCCCAGGGCGTGCTGCTCGACGAATGGCGCGGATGGCACCCGCACACGACATGGTCGACGACGACGTTCGGCAATGTGTCGGCGCTCTGCCCGTCCGTTATGAAGCTGGGCGTCGTACGGACCTACACCACCCGGCACGGCGCGGGGCCGTTCGTGACCGAAGAGCCGGGACTGGACCTGCCCGAGGCACACAACGGGTCCGGAGAATGGCAGGGTGCATTCCGGGTCGGGCACTTCGACGCGGTCGCGCATCGCTACGCGGTCGAGGTCGCCGGCGGGGTGGACGGTCTCGCGGTGACCCACCTGGACGCGCCGGGGCGGTGCCCGGAGCTGAAGGTGTGCACCTCATATGAAGTGGACGGCGAGAACTGGGAACGGATCGTGCCGGGGCCGTGGCGGGATCTGGACTATCAGCAGCGGACGACGGCGGCGCTGCTGCGCGCGCGGATGGGATCGATGCGGCGGCCCGGCGATTGGGCGGGGGAGATCGGTGGACTCCTCGGGGCGCCGGTGATGATGGAGTCGTTCGGACCGCGCTCTTCCGACAAGCGTTTCCGCAGCCTGCGATAAGCCCAGGCACCTGCGTCCTCAGCCCGGCAATGAGGCTGGGCGGCCGGGTCCTCGGCCTTTGATGGGGTACCCAGCCCGCGACGAAGCCGGCGGCCGAGTGATCAGCCTTGGTGGACGCGGGCACGATCACGCTGCACGCCTGAGGCCCCGGGTTCTGTGCCCGCGTTCCGTGCCCTGCGGTCCTGTGCTCCGGGAGGTCTGTGCTCAGTGCCGGTCAGGCCGGCGCGAGGGCAGTCGGCGCGCTGGGTGTCAGTAGCCGATGAAGACGGCGTGGCCGATGGTTGCGGCGTCGGTTGTGAGCAGGAAATGGGCCAGGTCGCGGCGGGAGATGGCGTTGGCGCCGGGGGTGCCGTGGTCGAGGGAGGTGCGGTAGTCGCGGTGGGCTCCGTTGTTGAGCCAGCCGGGGCGGACGATCGTCCAGTCGAGGGTGCTGGCCATGACCGCGGCGTCGGTGCGGGCGTAGTCGTCGAGCTGGGTTCGCATGAAGGTGCGGATCAGCGGTTTGACCAGGGCTCTGGTGGCGAAGCTGTCGGCGGCGTCGGGGATGTGGCCGGCCGAGGTCACTACGAGCAGGCGGCGGGTGCCGGTCGACTGCATCGCGGCGACGATCGCCTCGGCGCCGCGGGCCCGGACCGGGGTCTTGGCGTTGGGCTTGGCGCCCAAGGCCGAAATTACGCGGTCGGCGCCGGCGACGGTGGGTTCGAGGGCGGCCGGGTCGAAGACGTCGGCGGTCACGACCGCGAGGCCGGCGGCCTCGATCGGCAGGCGCGCCGGGTCGCGGACCACCGCGGTGACCGTGTGGCCGGCGTCGACCGCCTGCTGGACGAGTTGGCGGCCGGTGCCGCCGGTCGCGCCGAAGAATGTGATCCGCATGGGCGGGGAGCCTACTGTGCCGCCGCGGCCGGGCGCCGGGGTGGGGAATGGGAATCGACGGGCGACGGCATTAGGGATGCCTAACCTATTTATTGTTATTCGTGTTGTTATTTCTGATCGGTCGGGAAATGGTTATCGTCGACGGGAAACCTAAGCGGGGGATCCAGAGGAGTATCGCCATGACGCAGATGATGGAAATGCCGCGTGTGCAGACCTGCACCGTCACTGGTTGCGGCTACAACGATGATGGCTGCACCGCGTTCGCGATCACGATCGGCAAGTCGAGCTCGGAGTGTGACACGTTCGTCGACAGCGCCAAGAAAGGCGGGATGGGGCAGGCGATTGCGCAGGTCGGCGCCTGTAAGAAGGCGGACTGCAAGCATAACGCCGACCTCGAGTGCCGGGCGCCGGGCATCGTTGTCGGACTGTCCGGTGACACCGCCGACTGCCTGACCTACGAGCACCAGTAGAAGCCACTCTTGCACGCCCGTCGCCGCTTCCAGCGGTGGCGGGCGTTGTCGTTTGAGAAAATAGGTTTTGCAAAGGCGGGCCGCGATCGGATTTGCGGTTGGGGACCGGCTCGCCGCGTACGTCTGGAAAGCGCAACCCCCGGTGGGGCGCGAGTGGCAAACGGGGTCTCGCTAGGCTCGGCGGATCGGACCGATCGAGGAGGGCCACCGTGCGCCTTGTTTACCGGATTCTCGCCATGCTGATCGCCGCCGGCGTGGTGGTGCAGGCGGCGGCGATCGCCTTCGCGCTTTTCGACATCGAGAAGAAGACCGACGACGGGCAGATCTACTCGAAAGACTCGCACAATGGCGGCGTCGTGCTGCACAGCGTGCTCGGTCAGATGGTCATCCCGGTCATCGCGCTGCTTCTGCTGATCGTCTCGTTCTTCGCGGCGATCCCGGGCGGGGTCAAGTGGGCGGCGATCACGTTCGGGGTGCTGGTGCTGCAGGTCGTGCTCGCCTACGCGGGTGACGCGCTGCCGGCGATCGGCGTGCTCCACGGGATCAACGCGTTCGCCCTGGCCGCGGTCGCCTCGATCGCGATGCGCAAGGCGCGCCTGGCCGAATCGCCGGCGCCCGCGGTCGCCGCCTGACCGTGCGCCGCTCGCTCAAGGTCGCGATCGCCTCGGTCGCGACCCTCGCCGTGCTGGGCCCGATCGGGTGGTTCTGGCGCGCCAGCCTGGTGCCGTCCCGCTATGACATGGCGGAGATGGGCTACGCCGACTTCGGCGGTGGTCCGGCCGGCGGTCATCATCACGCTTCCGGGGGTACGAGCGTGGCCGCGCTCACCGGACCCTCCACCGGGACGCCGGGCGTGACCGTGACGCTGACCGCTCGCCGGGAGGGCAGCCGATACACGCTGAACGGGCAGACGCCGGGCCCGGTGATCCACGCCGTGCGCGGTCAGTTGGTGCAGGTCACGCTGGCCAACGCGAACGTGCCGGACGGTGTGACCCTGCGCTGGCACGGCGTCGACGTGCCCGACGCGGAGGACGGCGTCGCCGGGGTCACGCAGGACGCGGTCAAGCCGGGGCGCAGCTTCGTGTACCGGTTCGTGGTTTCCTCCGCCGGCACGTACTGGTACCACTCGCATCAGGTGTCGGACGCGCAGGTGCGGGGCGGGTTGTTCGGGGCTCTGGTCGTGAGCGGCGATGCCGTGACCTCCGATGTCGATCAGGTGCTGGCGGTGCACACGTACGACGGGCGGCGCACGCTCAACGGGGTTTCCGGTCTGTCATCCTCGGACGCGGCTCCGGGACAGATGGTGCGGGCTCGGGTGATCAACACTGATTCGGGGCCGTTGCGGGTCTGGGCCTCTTCGTCGTATCGGGTGGTGGCGGTCGACGGGCGGCCCGTCGTCGGGCCGTCCGACATCTCCGGGAAGGCGGTGGTCGTCACGGCGGGTGGTCGCGTCGACCTGCTGTTCGCCGCGCCGGGCCGCGTCGACGTGGGGGCCGGGGCCGCTTGCTCGTCGCCTGGTGTGCCGGCTGCGCCTTCGCCGTCGGCCACACTCGACCTGCTGAGCTACGGGACGTCGGCGCCGCTCGGATTCGACCCGGAGCGCGCCAACCGCAACTTCTCCTATCGGATCGGGCGGCGCATCGGGTTCCTCGACGGCAAACCCGGTATGTGGTGGACGATCAACGGGCACCAGTTCCCGGACGTACCGATGTTCATGGTCAGCACCGGCGACATCGTCAAGATGACGATCTCCAACTCGAGCGGTGAAGTGCACCCGATGCACCTGCACGGGCACCACGCGGTCGTACTCAGCCGCAACGGGGTCGCGGCGACGGGAAGTCCGTGGTGGTTCGACTCGCTCGACGTTGCCGACGGCGACAGCTATGTGGTCGCGTTCGTCGCCGACAACCCGGGGATCTGGGTCGACCACTGCCACAACCTGAAGCATGCTTCCGACGGGTTGATCGCGCACCTGGCCTACACCGACGTGACGACGCCCTATCGGGTCGGCGGTTCCTCGCATAACCGGCCCGAATAGGGCTAAAGGTACATGCCGGTGGGGGGCGCGGGCTTCGGGACGGTCACCGGCTCGGCGCCGGTCCTCAGCGCGTACAGCTGGGCGAGCGTGGCCCCCTCAGGGCCGACGCCGCGTGACGTGCCCAGCCAGGCGACCGCCTCGGCGTAGGCGAGCCGGCCCACCTCGATGCTGGCCAGGCAGCGGCCCGGCCGGACCACCGCGGGGTGCAGGGTCGCCAGGTCTTCGTTGGTCGTGATCGCGATGAGCGCGTTGCGGCCCTGCCCGAGCAGCCCGTCGGTGAGGTTGAGCAGGCGCGACAGCGACTGGCCGGCGCTCGCCTTGGCCTCCCCGTTGATCAGCTCGTCGCAGTCCTCCAGCATCAGCAGGCGCCAGCGCGGCTCGTCGTCGTCACCGCTGCCCAGCGCCACACTCATCAGGTAGGCCGGGTCGCTGAACAGGCGTTCCGGGTCGAGCACGCAGTCGACCTGGCACCAGCCGCGCCACTGCTGGGCGAGCGCCCGCAGCGCCGTCGTCTTGCCGGTGCCCGGCTCCCCGTGCAGAAGCAGCAGCCGGCCGTTGACCACCGAACCGTCGAGCTCCATCAGCCGCTCGAGCGTGGACGCGACCGCCCCCGAATAGTTGTCGCTGATCTTCGGCCAGGGCGCCGCGTCGATCTCTCGCTGCACACGTCGCGGTCCGTGCGGACCGAAATGCCAAAACCCTATGGGTACGCTGTCGGAAGCCGGCTCGGGCTCCTCGGTCGCGTTCAGAGTGGCCGCCTCGAGCACCGACTCGGCCAGCTCGGCGCTGACCGCGGTGACCGTTACCCGGGCCCGGCGGCTCTGCAGCCAGCGGGTGACGTGCAGCGTCCAGCCGTCGCCGACACTGAGCCGCCCGTGCGAATCCTCCTCGACCGCGTCGCGCACCAGGCGCGCGTCGTCGCTGGTGAGGGCGGCGTCGGCCCGCACATTTTCCAGGTAACGGGTGCGGCCGAACGGTTCCCGCCCGGTCGTGAAGCCGTCCAGCGCAAGCAGATCGACGATGTCCACCAGCCGGTCGCCGTCGTCGACCGACGCGGACAGCGGCAGCGCACCGGGCAGCGACACCGCGGCCGGGGCCGCGGTCTCTCCCGGGCGGCCGCCATGCCGGTCGACGGACTGGTGGGGCGTACGCATGCTCCCATGATCGGTCATCGATGCCCGGGCGGCACCCGATTTACGGTCTTGTCAGTCTTCTGTTCTTGTCAGCCGTCTGCTCGCGTCAGGTCTCTGTTCTTTGTCAGCTCGCTGTTCGCGTCGGCTTCTGGTGGCGTCAGCTTTTTGCTCGCGTCGGCTTTTTGCTCGCGTCAGCTCTCCGCTCGCGTCAGCTTGAAGATCGGGATCAGCCGGTTGGTCTTGAGCTGGTATTCGGCGTAGTTGGGGAACGTCTCGACCGCCCGGTCCCACCACCGGTCGCGCTCGTCGCCGTCGAGTTCGCGCGCCTCATAGTCGTGCTTCTCAGCGCCGTCCTGCAGCTCGACCCGCGGGTTCTTCCGCAGGTTGTAGACCCAGACCGGGTTTTCGGGGGCGCCACCCCTCGAGGCGACCACGAGGTACTCGCCGTCGTGCTCGACCCGCATCAGGGCCGTCTTGCGCAGCTTGCCGGTCTTGGCGCCGACGGACGTGAGGACGACGACCGGCAGACCCCGCAGATCGCCGGCAATGGTGCCGCCGGACTGCTCGTACTGCTCGGCCTGCTTGCGAGCCCAATCCGAAGTGCTGGGAGCGTATTCACCGCTGAGTGGCATTATCCGAGTCTAGGCACCCACGATCTGGGATGGCCCTCGGTCGGCGCGCGTTGTGCGCCCGGGTCAGCGCAGGCCCACCACCACTGCGTCGGTGCCGCCGCGCCACAGGATGCCGGCCTCGGTGTAGCCAGCCGCTCGGAGCGTCTCGACATGCCAAGCCGCGGGCGGGGTCCACTCGTGGTTGTGGCGGACCGACGGGTAGATGCGCTCCCGCTCGATCGCCTTCGGGCCGAGGAACTCGTCGGCCGCCGCGAGCTTCCACCAGTCCGGCCACGACGTGGCGGCGCCGGTCGCGTAGCGGGCCTCCCGCACTGCGCGCGCGTGGTCGCGCAGTTTGACCGACAGCGTGGGCAGGCCCTCCTCGGGCATGTGGTCGGCGTTCGCGAAGATGCCGCCCGGGCGCAGGACCTCGCGCACCTCGCGGTAGAGCGCCGCCACCCGCTCGGCCGGCAGCCAGTGCAGAGCGGTCGCGGTGAGCACCGCGTCGAAGCCCTCCTGCGGGAGCTTCGCGCGCCAGCCCGGATCGCCGAGGTCGGCGTCGACGATCGTGCCGCGGTCGCGCAGGGAGGCGCCGGCGATCGCCAGGAGCACCGGGTCCTGATCGAGCACGGTGACGTCGGCACCGGCGAACCGGGCCAGCGCGCGCAGCGAGATCGTGCCGGTGCCGCCGGCGAGATCGAGCAGTCGGGGCGGTCGCCCGCCGGTCGTGGCCGCGACGGCGTCGAGCATCGCCGCGAAGCGCTGCTCCCGGTCGGGCATGAACGCTTCCTGCTGCCGGTCCCAGCTCTCCTGCCATGCCCGCGCGTCGATCGACCGAGCGCCTGACCGAGGCGCGTCCGCAGCTGCCTTGTAATCAGTCATAGCGTCCACAGTAGTTACCTCGGGCGGCCGTTTCTACCCCGCCGGAGCTGCCGATATGCCACTCGCCCGATCGGCGAGACGTTCGGCGAACGCCTTGAGGTCGCGCCGCTCGATAGCGGCCGCCATGAGGTCGGGAAACGCGTCCGGCGTACACGCGAAAGCCGGCACACCGAGCGCCGCGAGCGCGGCCGCGTTCTCGTGGTCGTAGGCCGGCGCGCCCTCGTCGGACAGCGCGAGCAGCACCACGACCTGCACGCCGGCTGCGGTCATCTCGGCGACCCGGCCCAGCATCTGCTCGCGGACGCCGCCCTCGTAGAGGTCGCTGATCAGCACGAAAATGCTGTCCCGCGGCCGGGTGATCAGCTGCTGGCTGTAGGCGATCGCCCGGTTGATGTCAGTGCCGCCGCCCAACTGGGTGCCGAAGAGCACCTCGACCGGGTCGTTCAGCTGCTCGGTCAGGTCGACGACCGAGGTGTCGAAGACGACCAGCGACGTGCGGAGCGACCGCATCGAGGCGAGCACGGCCGCGAAGACGCCCGAGAACACGACCGACGCGGCCATCGAGCCGGACTGGTCGACGCAGAGCACGACGTCGCGCTGCACGGCGGTGGTGCGCCGCCCGTACCCGACCAGCCGCTCCGGAATGACCGTACGGTGCTCGGCCTGGTAGTGCTTGAGGTTGGCGCGGATCGTCTTGTCCCAGTCGATGTCGGCGTGCCGGGGCCGGTTGATCCGGGCGGCCCGGTTGAGCGCGCCGTTCACCGCCGCCCGGGTCTGCTGGGCGACCCGCTTCTCGAGCTCGTCGACGACCTTGCGGACGACGTGGCGGGCCGCGTCCTTGGTCTGGTCGGGCATGACCCGGTTGAGCGAGAGCAGGGTGCCGACCAGGTGCACGTCCGGCTCGACGGCGGCCAGCATCTCCGGCTCGAGCAGCAGGCGGGTCAGATCGAGTCGCTCGATCGCGTCGGCCTGCATGACCTGCACAACCGTGCTCGGGAAGTATTCCCGGATGTCACCGAGCCACCGAGCCACCTTGGGTGCCGACCCGCCGAGCCCGGCCGACCGTTTCGCCCCGCGCCGGTCGCCGTCCTCGCCATCGGCGTCGTAGAGCGCGGCCAGCGCGGCATCCATCGCCCCGTCCCGGCCCTCGGCCTTGCCCAGCGCCTGCTCGGAAGGCCCGCCGAGCACCATCCGCCACCGCCGCAGCCGTTCCCGCGCGGCATCGTCGTCGGGCGCGTGCGTGGTCATCGGGCCTCCCTCGTGCTGAAGATCGCGTCGGTCGAGACGTCACGGCCGAGCAGAGCGCTCAATGTGGGTACGACCAGCGCCGCGCGCTCCGGGTCGAAGCCGAGCCCGTCCGCGCTCTCCGTGCCCGCCCCGCGCGGACCAGCCACGCGCTCACCGATCGCCCGTCGCTCGCCCATGTCGAACGCCCCGAAAGTGCGCCGCAGCAACGGCAGCACGTCGTCGAACGCGCCGTCCGGGATGTCACTGAGCCAGTCGTCGAGCAGCTGCAGCAGGGCATCGTCGTGCACCAGCAGCAGCCCGCCACCGCCGAGGAAGCCCTCGACCCAGGCGGCGGCGTGCGCCGGCGGCGTGCCGACGGTCAGCGGCAATCGCAGCCGTCGGCGTGCCTCGGCATCGCCGACCCGGCCCGCGTCGAGCAGCAGCCGGGTGAGCCGCCCGGCGAGAAGGCCGTGCAGGTCGGCGCGCCCGGCGACCGACTCGAGCGTGGACAGCCAGCGTTCGCGCAGCTCCTGGTCGTCGAGCAGGCCGACCGCGGCGTGCACGCCGTCGATGTTGGTGCGCAGTTCCTTGGCGGCGTCGTCCGACAGCGATCCCGCCGCAGCCGGCAGACCGGCGCAGACGCGCCCGAGAAGGCTTGCGGTCACCGTGGCGAGGCCACCGAGATCCGTACGCCGCACGTCGCCGTACCGCAGCGTGCGGGCGAGCGCCGGAATGGCCGCCATGAGGTGGTTGATGTCAGCGTCGAGCGCGGCCCGGGTGTCAAGGGCGGCGAGCACCGGTTCGTACGCTTCGCCGAGGTCAGCCAGCAGGCACGTCTCGACCAGCGCCGTGACCTCGCCCAACGTGGCGGCCTTCCGAGCGGCCCGGGTCACTTTGGCGGTGGCGGCCGCGGCCACCGTCGTGCCGAACATGCTGCCCTCGACGAGGCGTACGGCGAACTCCGGCTGCCATCGCAGCCGCCACTGTTCGCGGAAGGTGCCCGTGCTGCGCCGGGTCGTCGCCGGCTCGCCCCACGGCACGTCGATCGTGCGCAGGCGGTGCAGCAGCCGGCTGCGCTTCAGGTCGTTCTCCTTGCGCAGGTCGAGGTCGAGTGCCCGCTCCAGCGCCTCCGGCTTGAGCTTGAGCGAGCGCTGCTGGGCCGCGAGATCCTTGGCCAGCGGAACCGCCGGCATGTCGTCGGGCACGCCGCCGAGCCGCTCGCCGACGACCAGCCGGTTGCGGATCAGCTCGACCCGCAGCTGCTCGCCGTCGCACATCACGGCCTCGGCCGCCTCGGTGACCTCGGCCAGCCCGGCCAGCGGCCGCCCCCGCAAGGTGGCCAGCGCCTCGGCCAGCCGGGTCGCCTCGATGACGTGGGCGGACGACGTCGGTACCCCTTCGGCCCGCAGCACACCGGCCGCCTCGACCAGCCACCGCGGGACCACCTCGCTGCGCGAGGTGAACAGGTGGTGATACCACCCCGGTGACCGCACACCCGCGCCGTAGCCGGACCAGGACGCGAGCCGCCCGTACGTCCACGGCACCCAGGTGAACGCCACCTTGGCCTTCTTGCGGCCCTTGAGCAGGGCGGCATCTTCCTTGATCGTGACCTTGCGGTTCAACGCCGGCACGTGCCAGGCCCCGCAGACGACGGCGATGTCGTCGTAGGATTTCCGCGCCTCGCGCAGCACGGTCCGCATGTAGGCCTCGCGGAGCAGGTCGTCCGGGTCCTCGGGCGAGGAGTCGCGGATCGCCGTCATCGCCTCCGCGATCGCCTCGAACGCCGGCATCCCCCGATGCTCGACGACGTCCTCCCACCAGCGCTCGGGATCGTCGTAGCCGGCCGCCGCGGCCAGCTCACCGATCGGATCCACCGGCCTCCGTGGCTCGCTGTCGCCTTCGTGCCCGGGCCCGGACTCCGGCCCGGTCGGCGTCAGCCCGGCATCAGGCCCGACCGCCACCAGCTCGTCCGCGCCGCTCTCGGCCCCGCTGTCGCCCGCCGCGGCGCCGGCGTCGGCCGCCCCGCCGCTCGCCGCGCTCACGAGGGCGCCGCCGGCCCTCATCGCGAAAGTGCTCTGGGCCGTCCCAGCTCGGGTCGTGCGACTGCTCGCCGACGCTTCGCTCTCGTCGGCCCCCGGAGCGTCGTTGCTAGAAGGGCTTCTGAGCGGCGGCTTGTCGTCGGTGAGGCGGAAGGCGAAGGGGAGGTCGAAGAAGCGGACCGGGACGTCGTGCTCGACGGCCCACCGAATCGCCTGCCACTCCGGGGAGAAGACCGCGAACGGCCAGAACGCGGCCCGGCGAGGGTCGTCGGCCGCGTAGCCCAGGAGGGCGACCGGTGGCTCCAGGCCCGCGTCGGCCACCCAGCGCACCAGGTCGTCCGCCTCGGGCGGGCCCTCGACCAGCAGCACGTCGGGTGGATGGGCCTCGAGCTCCTGCACCACCGCCCGGGCCGAGCCCGGGCCGTGATGCCGGATGCCGTAGATGCGCTCAGGCATCGCGGGCGGACCGGTAGAAGTCGCGCCAGTCGGCCCGCTCGCGGACCACGGTCTCGAGGTATTCCCGCCAGACGACGCCGTCGGACACCGGGTCCTTCACGACGGCACCGACGATGCCGGCGGCTACGTCGCCCGGGTGGAGGGTGCCGTCGCCGAAGTGCGCGGCCAGGGCCATGCCGCTGGTGATGACCGAGATCGCCTCGGCGGTCGACAGAGTGCCGGTGGGCGACTTCAGTTTCGTGCGGCCGTCTTCGGTGAGGCCGGAGCGCAGCTCGCGGAAGACCGTGACCACGCGCCGGATCTCCTCCAGCGCGGTCGGCACCTCGGGCAGGTCGAGTGACTTGCCGAGCTGCGACACGCGGCGGGCGACGATCTCGACTTCGTCGTCGGCCGAGGCGGGCATCGGGAGCACGACCGTGTTGAACCGGCGGCGCAGGGCGCTGGACAGCTCGTTGACCCCGCGGTCGC
The DNA here is from genome assembly GCF_044455125.1 of Actinoplanes sp. NPDC051343. Taxonomy (NCBI): domain Bacteria; kingdom Bacillati; phylum Actinomycetota; class Actinomycetes; order Micromonosporales; family Micromonosporaceae; genus Actinoplanes; species Actinoplanes sp. NPDC051343. The sequence continues at coordinate 1,386,209 of NZ_JBITEL010000001.1, read as the reverse complement.
GGTCGTTGGCGGTGGCGATCAGGTTGAACCCGCGCTGCGCCTGCACCTCGGTGTTGAGCTCGGGGACCGGCAGGGTCTTCTCGGACAGGATCGTGATCAGCGCGTCCTGCACGTCGGACGGGACGCGCGTCAGCTCCTCGAGCCGGGCGATCGTGCCGCCCTGCATGGCCCGCATGATCGGGCTCGGCACCATAGCCGCCTCGGTCGGGCCCTCGGCGAGCAGGCGGGCGTAATTCCACCCGTACCGAATGGCCTCCTCGGCCGTGCCCGCGGTGCCCTGGACCAGCAGGGTCGAGTCGCCCGAGATGGCGGCCGCGAGGTGCTCGGAGACCCAGGTCTTGGCCGTGCCGGGCACGCCGAGCAGCAGCAGCGCCCGGTCGGTGACCAGCGTGGAGACGGCCACCTCCACGAGCCGGCGGGGCCCGACATATTTCGGGGTGATCTTGGCGCCGTCGCCGAGCAGGTAGGTCACCACGGCCTGCGGGGAGAGCCGCCAGCCCGGCGGCCTCGGCCGGTCGTCGGCCGCGGCGAGCTGGACCAGCTCGTCGGCGAACTGGTCCTCGGCGTGCGGGCGCAGTGCGGTCACTCGGAGCTCCTTGTCGGTCATGGCCCGGACGGGTGCCGATCGGCGCTTCGTCCAGGTCGAAGGCTATCGCCCACCTACGACAAAATCGGCCGTGAGGAAAGCTGTCCACAATGGTCGGTGCAGGCTGAGTGGAGCGGTTGTCAGGTGGTCAGTGCTGCAACTCCTCGAACATCTCGCGCCGGAAGATCAAAGCGCGCGCCAGGTCGGCGACCGGGCGCACCCGGGACTGGTCGGCCGGTTCCTGGTCGAGCTGCAACGCGAGCCGGCCGACCGGGTCGGCATAGCTCGGCGGCATCGACACCGCAGCGGCCCGGCACAGCTCGCCCAGCTGCCAGGTGTGGCGGTCGGTGCGGGCGCGATGGGCGATCGTCTCGATGACGGCCACCGACAGCTCGTCGGGCCAGCCCCCGGAGTGGAGGGCGAGCAACCGGTTGGCCATGCCGTCCTCGCGTCGCAGCGCCTCGGCAGCGAGCCGGCCCAGCTCGTCGGATGGCAGCACCAGATGCAGGTCCCACCGGACGGACTCACGCAGGCCGGCCGATGCCTGGCCGAGCAACGCCGTCGCCCACGTGGTGTCGCTCTGCGCCGTGGCCGCCTTGGCCCACCCGTGCAGCAGCGGCAGCTCCCAGTCGGTGCCGCGGGCCAGCTTGAGCATCGTGGCCGGGTCGCCCCAGACGGCCAGTGGCGCCCCGGCGACCACCTCCTCGAGCAGCCACGCGCTCACGCCGGTGCCCCGCGCGGGCGTGGCACCCACGCCGTCTCGGCGAAGCTCGGCAGTGAGCTCCTCGGGTGGCGTCACGATCAGCCGGTCGGCGCCGATCCGCCGGTGCTCGACCTGGACCGCGGCGCGGGCCCGCTCGGCCATGCGCGCCCCGAGCGAGGACCCCGGAAGACCGCGGAGCAGCTCCAGCGCTGCCTCGCGGACCTCCCTGCGACGGTCGTCGAGCGCCCGATCGAGGAACGCGTCGTCGTCGAGCGAGAGCCCCGTACGTAACGCACCGACGAAGCGCGCCCGGTCGTCGGAGGACTCCGTGGCCCACGTGCTCTCGACGAGCTCCCGAGCCCGGCCGGGCTCGGTGCGCCGGAGCGCGGCCAGGTGACCGAGCCGCTCGCCGAGGGAGCCGGTCTGCCAGACGTCGTCGGACGTGGCCGACGGCTCGGGGGCCTCGGCCGACGTGGCGGCTTCGTCACGCAGCCAGCGCCAATCCGCGCGCATGCCGGCCAGCCACCGGCCACGACGAGCCGCGACTTGTGCAATGGCCGGGCGGAGGATCGAGTTGCGGCGGCCGGCCTCGAGCAGCGTGGGAAGGGTCGACGGCGGCACGTGTCCGCCCCGCTCGGCGGCCGCGGCCAGCCACTGGGACAGCAGCTCCTGAGCGAGCTGGCTGCCGCCCGGAACGCCGTCGGCGAGGATGCGGGCCAGGCGCCGCCCGGCCGCGTAAGGCAGGGCGGGTGAGGTCTCGGGCGGAGCCGCGGGCACTCCGGAACGCCCGGTCGCCGGCATCACGGCGGCGCGTCGCGCCGCGAGGGCAACGGCGGCGGCGTCGAGCAGCGACGACACGCCGGTCCATGGGCGGCGGCCGGTGCCCACCAGGGCGGCGGCCAGCATCTCGGACGGGAGCTCGGGGCTGCGCGTGGTGCCCGGGTCGGGCAGGGGCGGCGCGGCCGGAACGTATCCGCCGTCGACCCAGGCGGCCAGCGGCCGCAAACCGGACGGGGACCACTCGGCGGCGACCGTCGCCGGGGCGGCCCCGGACGCGGCGAGCAGCCACCACGGCTCGCGATGACCGGCCGCCAGCGGCAGTGCGGCGCCGGTCTCGTCGGCCAGCCAGCCGTCGTCGGTCGGCGTGACCCCGGCCAGCAGCACCGGGGCGTCGTAGCGCCAGGGCTCGGCGGCGATCGTCGAGGCCCAGCCGGCCAGTGCGGTGCCGGGGTCGGTGGCGCCGTCGGGCGACCGGAACGGCTCGGCCGCGCTGTCCCGCGAGGCGACCAGGGCCCGCAGCGGGGCCGAGCCCGGGTAGAAAGTGAGGTCTCCGCGGAATTCCGTCCCGGGAACGAGGTCGGCGGCGAGGGTCTGCCCGGCCGCGGCGAACGAGAGCACCAGGGCGAACCGCTCGTGGGTGGCGCCGTGCAGCCAGGTGCGCCGCGTGGTGAGCGTGCCGTCGTCGGTGTCGACCTGGCCGAGGACCTGCCAGCGGTCGCTCAGCCGGGGCCCGGCCAGCACGTCCTCGGTGGCGACCGGGAAGCCGACGCGGCTGCGGACCGTCGCGGCCAGCTCGGGCGTCAGCTCGGAGAGCCGCTCGTGGCCGGACACCAGCAGGCGCAGCAACGCCAGCTCGCCGAGCAGGCGGTCGGCCCAGTGCGGGCCGATGCCGGCGATCGAGCCGAGGCGCCGCACCGCGCCGGCGGCGCCCGGGGCCTGCGCGTCGACGAGCCGCGCGGCCATCGTCTCGAACGGCTGATGACCGCCGCGCTGGGCGCCCGCCAGACCCTGCTGGACCTGGTCGTCGAGCCAGCGGTGCAGCTCGGCCATGCCGCCGGCCACGCGCTCGGCGCGCTGCTCGACCCGGCGGGCGGCGGCGACCGGATCGGGGGTGGCGGCGGCCCGCGGTCTGGCCTCGGCTCTGGCCGCCCGCGCGGCCTGCCACTCGACGGCGAACGCGGGTGCCGCCGCGCCGGACACATCGGACTCGGCCCAGAACATGAGCAGGCCGAGCGCGTGCTTGCAGGGGATCTTGCGGCTTGGGCAGGAGCACTTGAAGGCCGGGCCGGCGAGGTCGACACAGACCTGATAGCTGCGGCAGACGCCCCAGACGATGTCGTCGAGGCGCCCGGCCGACGACCAGGAAGCGGAACCGGAAAGAGCGCGCGCGGCCCGCACCGACGGGGCGTCGGGAGCGAGTGACTCGACGTGGATGACGGACCATCGTTCAACGGGCACGGGCAAACCTTAGGAGACGGGTACGACGTTTTCGGGGCTTGATTCGACGCGGTTCTGATGGGCAGGCCAAGCGTCGTGGCGTGCAGGGGCAGGTCGTCAGGGCGTACCCGAAAGCGGGCCCACCGCGGACCGTGACAGGATCGCCGGATCGGCAAGGCACGGAATGACGGTCGCGCAGCGACCGATTTCCGTACGCCCAACCGATGCGCTGATCACCGGATCGAGCATCCTGGGTGTGTCACACCGGGGGATGGCCAATGATCAGGGAGCAGCGGGCGTCCGGAGAGCTGACCGCGGTGGAAGAGGGCTGGCCTGAAGAGGGCTGGGCGCGAGGGGAGCAACGATGAAGGTCGTCGTCTTCGGTGCGACCGGCATGGTCGGCCAGGGTGTGCTGCGCGAGAGCCTCCTCGCCCCCGACGTCGAGGAGGTCGTCGCCGTCATCCGGACGCCGACCGGAGTGCGGCATCCCAAGCTGCGCGAGGTCACGCTCACTGATTTTGCCGACCTGACGCCGATCAGGGACGACCTGGCCGGCGCCGACGCCTGCTTCTATTGCCTGGGCGTGTCGTCGGTCGGGCTCGACGAGGCCGAGTACAGCATCATCTCCTACGACTATCCGATGGCGGCGGCCCGCGTCTTCGCCGAGGTCAGCCCGCAGGTCGCCTTCGTCTACGTCTCGGGGGCGGGCACCGATCCCGACAGCCGGCGGATGTGGTCGCGGGTCAAGGGCGGTGCCGAGCGGGACATCATCGCGCTGCTGCCCAACGCCTATGCCTTCCGCCCCGGGATCATCCGCCCGACCCATGGCGCGCGTTCCAAGACCCGGTTCATCAACTCGGTCTATACCGCCACGGCGCCCCTGCTCGCGGTGCTCGAGCGGGTGGCCCCGAAATATGTCACCAGCTCGGACCGGCTCGGTCGCGCGATGCTGCAGGCCGCCCGCACCGGCTTCCCCAACCGGGTGGTCGAGAACGCGGACCTGCGCTGAGCTGCGCTGACCCCACACCACGGCGCCGAATGCCAGCACCATGCCGCCCACCTGCGCCGGCGTGAGGCCCTGGCCCAGCGCGGCCCAGCCGACCACGGTCGCCACCAACGGCGACAGCAGCCCGAGTAGCGAGACGCGGGCAGCCGGCAGCCGCTCCAGACCCCAGAACCAGATCGAATAGGCCATCGCGGTGCCGACGAGTGACAGATAGGCATAGCCCGCGACGTTGGTCGCGGTGAGTGCCGGGGGACGGCCCTCTACGACGAGCGCGACCGGGGCCAGCAACAGACCGCCAGCGGCCAGCTGCCAGCCGGTCGAGGTCAGCAGGGAGACGCCGGGGCGGCCCCAGCGCTTGGTCAGGACCAGGCCCAACGCCATCGACGAGGTGCCGACGAGACCGGCGAGCAGACCGAGCGGGTCGAGCCGGGCGGCCGCGGTGAGCACGGTCAGGGTCACACCGGAGGCGCCGACCAGGGCGGCCAGCACGGTGCGCAGAGCGACCCGCTCGGTCAGAAGAAGGCCGGTGAGAGCGGCCACGATCAGAGGCTGAGCGGCGCCCAGCACGGCCGCCATGCCGCCGGGCAGCCGGTAGGCGCTGACGAACAGCATGGCGAAGAACAGCCCGATGTTGAGAGCGCCGAGCACAGCCGAGCGCCACCACCAGGCACCGCGCGGTAGGTGCCGGGTCAGCGCGATGAGCAGCAGGCCGGCCGGGACGGCCCTCAGGACGCCGGCCAGCAGGGGACGCCCAGGTGGAAGGAACTCGGTGGTCACCGCGTAGGTCGTGCCCCAGACGGCCGGGGTGAGGGCCGTGATGACCAGGACCGGAGTGCGCATTGGGGGCTCCCTTTAATATCCCTCGACGGAAAGTATCTCGACATGAAGATAAAACGCCGTTAGGCTCCTTGTTGTCAAGAAGCTCGACATCGAGACAATGAGAGACGTGACGCATGCGAGCGAGGCAGGCAAGGCAGAACGCACGGCCGACGGCACAGCCGACCGCGGAGCCGACGGGGTGGACCGGATCATCGAGCAATGGGCGCACGAGCGTCCCGACCTCGACACCGGCGCGATGGCGGTCTTCGGCCGCATCTTCCGGCTGGCCCGGCTCGCGGGCGATCGAGTGGAGAAGGCCTATGCCGCCTACGGCATCGGCCGGCCGGAGTTCGACGTGCTCGCCACCCTGCGCCGCGCGGGCGAGCCCTATCAGTTGTCGCCCGGAGCCCTGGCCGCCTCCATGATGCTCAGCACCGGCGGCACGACCGCGCGCCTCGACCGCCTCGAAAAGGCGGGGATGGTCGAGCGGTCGCCGTCACCGAGTGACCGGCGCGGAGTGTTGGTGCGGCTCACGTCGCACGGGTTCGACGTGATCGACCAGGCGGTCAGTGCGGGCCTGGCCGAGCAGGAGCGGTTGCTGGCACATCTCCCGGCCGAGAGGCGCCGCCAGCTCGACGACCTGCTCCGCGAGGCGCTGCACCAGCCCGCCGACCCAGTCCGCGGCGACCTCCGCTGGCTCGACTGAACGACGCCGGCACCGACCCGGGCGCGGTGCCGCCGGGCGGGACGGGCGGCGAATGCCGAGCCGTCGGGGCTTCGAGTGTCCGGCCGTACGTTCGCCGCCGACCTCGCGATGGCGCGTCGACGGATGAGGGCCGGGGAGGTGGAAGGCCGGGGTCGCTAGGCGGCGCCGTGGCCGGGCGGGACGAGCTCGGAGGGTTTCGGCGGCGGTGGGGGAGTGCCGTCGCCGAAGGGGCGGCCGCCCAGGCGGTCGCGGTCGTGGGGGGTGAGCCAGTTGGTCAGGTCGGGGCCGGCCGGGACGATGCCGGTGGGGTTGATGTTTGCGTGAACGATGTAGTAGTGCCGCTTGATGTCGACGAAGTCGATCGTGTCGCCGAAGCCTGGGGTCTGGAACAGGTCGCGGGCGTAGGACCAGAGCACCGGCATCTCGGAGAGCTTGGTCCGGTTGCACTTGAAGTGGCCGTGATAGACGGCGTCGAAGCGCACCAGCGTGGTGAACAGCCGCACGTCGGCCTCGGTGATCGTGTCGCCGACGAGGTAGCGCTGGCCGGCCAGCAGCTCGCTGAGCTTGTCCAGGCGGTCGAAGAGGCGGTGGTAGGCCTTCTCGTACGCCTCCTGGCCGGTCGCGAAGCCGGCCCGGTAGACGCCGTTGTTCACGTCCGAGAAGACGGAGGTGTTGATTTTGTCGATCTGTTCGCGGAGGTGCTCGGGGTAGAGCTCCGGCGCGCCGGACCGGTGGTACTTCCGCCACTCCAAGGACAGGTCGATCGTGATCTGGGCGAAGTCGTTGGTGACCACCTGCCCGGTCGGCACGTCCACGATCGCCGGGACCGTGATGCCCTTCTCGTAGCCGGGGAAGCGCGCGAAATAGGCGTCCTGGATGCGCTCGATGCCGAGCACCGGGTCCCGGCCGTCCGGGTCGAGGTCGAAGGTCCAGCTGCGGGCGTCGTGGGTGGGGCCGGTGACGCCCATCGAAAGCACATCCTCGAGACCGAGCAGGCGGCGCACGATGATCGCCCGGTTGGCCCACGGGCAGGCCCGGCTCACGACCAGGCGGTAGCGGCCCGGCTCGACCGGGTAGCCGTCCCGGCCGTCCTCGGTGATCCGCGTCGAGATGTAGCGCTGGTCGCGCGTGAACTCACCGGTGGGATTCGCGTCAGCCATGACCTCATACTGCCCCGTCGGGCGGCCTCCGACGCTGGATCGGGCCCACCTAAAAGCGGTGCGAGGTTGCTGGATACGCTGCTGACCATGATGGTCGGGGCCGTGGACATCTTTGCCGACAAGCCGTACCTGCTGATCGGCAGCGACGTGCCGCAAGAGTTTCTGGACGATCCGGAGGGCGACGGTGACGATGCCGACGCTGCGGTCTTCACCGGGCCGGGGCACATCATCGTGCGCAGCATCGGCCGGTCCGGGCTGGTACGCGCGACGGTGTGGGAGAGCGCCATGCCGCTGGTCGGGCAGATCGTCTTCGACGATGAGTTCGACCTGACCGAGGGCGAGCTGACGATCGGCGACCTCGAGCAGACCAGCGTGCTGGTCATGGACCTTGCGGAGGCCGGGCCGCAGCGGGTCGTCGTCTGTGTCGACGATCCTGGATTCGCGTCGCGGGTGCACATCGGCTTCGACGTCAGCGACCGCACCGTCCCGCTGCCGACGGTTGCCGGCCACACGTTGCCGCCGGTGCTGGTCTCCGCCGACGGCGAAATCGGCGCGGCCGACGTCTTCGGCCTGCTCCTCGACGGCCATGACGCGCCGCTCGCCCGGCTCGCGGCGGCGATCAAGGCGCTGCCGGTTCCGGGGTACGGGGACATCCCGCCCGACCTCGGCAAGGTTGTTCAATGGCTGCGCGGACTGGGCGGCAGCATCAGGCTGACCGAGGCCCAGGCGTGCGGCGAGCAGATCGCGGACCGGATGCGAGCGGCCGGCGACTTCGTCGGGGCCACCGTCGCCGACCAGCTGGCCCTCGAGATCGCCACCGACACCCTGGAGCGCCTCCACCTCCGCTGAGCCGGAGCGGGAGCAGGAAGAGCGCGAGCCCAACGGACACAGGACAAGCGCGGGCGGGACGCCACCCCGTGGTCGACGTCCCGCCCGCGAGCTCGGGAAAGGCTAAGCCGACTGGCGTACGACCAGCTTCGGCTCGTAGATCACGGAGGAGACGCGGCCGCTCGGGTCGTCGATGTGGGTCAGCAGCAGCCTCGCCGCCTCGGCCGCCATGTCTTCCAGCGGCTGCCGCACCGTCGTCAACGCCGGCCGGGCGGCCACCGCCGCGCTGCTGTCGTCGAAGCCGACCATCGCCACGTCTTCGGGTACGCGACGGTCCGCGTCCCGGAGGGCCAGCAGCGCACCCAGCGCCATCAGGTCGTTGGCCACGAAGACGCCGTCGAGGTCCGGGTTCGAGGACAGCAGCGTACGCATGGCAGCCTCGCCGCTCTCCTGCGTGAAGTTGCCGGTGACCGTAGGCACCCACGCATGCCCATGTTTTGCCATGGTCCGGCGGAAGCCGGAGATGCGGTCGCTGCTGGCCGGCACCTCGGCCGGCCCCGGGATCATGCCGATCTGTTTGCAGCCGCGGGCCAGCAGGTGTTCGGCGGCGAGTGTCGCGCCGGTCTCGTTGGCCAGGTCGACGTAGTTGATGGGGACCGGTTCGGCGGGCCGGCCGATGAGGACGGCCGGGACGCCGCCGTCGGTCAGCATGCGGGGGAGCGGGTCGATCGCCGGGAGGGAGAGCACCACGGCGCCGTCGGCCTGTCCGTTGCGCAGGTCGCCGATCAGGCGTTTCCGGGCGTCCTCGGTGCCGACGATCTGCAGCGCCAGCTGGACGCCCGAGGTGCGCAGCACGCTCATCAGGCCCCCGACGACGCGACCGAAGTAGGGATCGGCGAAGAAGCGGCTCATGAACGGGTCGTCGTCGTGGGACTCGGAGTCGGAGACGACGAGCGCGACCGTGCCGGTGCGCCGGGTGACCAGGGAGCGGGCGAGCCGGTTGGGCACGTAGCCGGTTTGGCCGACCGCGTCCCACACCACTTCGTGGATCTGCGGGTCGACGTTGCGGATGCCGTTGATGACCCGGGAGACCGTGGCCCGGGAGACTCCCGCCAGGCGGGCGACGTCCTCGAGGGTCGGGGCGCGTCCGCTTGGCATGCGGTCTTTATAGCACACGTGGAGAGCGCTCTCCCTCTTGGTCCGTGAAAGCCGGAAACCGAGGGAAAACCGCCGGGGCATTGACGTCCGCGACACCGTGGCGTAACACTTCGGAAAGCGCTCTCCAAGTGGGTGGCGGCGTCCCCGCGTCGTCATCTCCGAGTCCCCGATCCCCTGGAGACCAACATGACAGTTCTGAAACGGCGGCTCAGACGCCTCGTCGCCCCGATCGGCGTGGCCGTGCTCGGCGGCGGTCTCGTGATCGCCGGCGTGCAGTCGGCTCACGCCGCCGACACCCTGCTCTCGCAGGGCCGTCCCGCCATCGCGTCGTCGGCCGAGAACGGCGGAGCACCCGCCGCCGCGGCCGTCGACGGCAACACCTCCACCCGCTGGGGCAGTGCCTGGAGCGACCCGCAGTGGCTGCGCGTCGACCTCGGTAGCACGGCCACGATCACGTCGGTCCAGCTGCAGTGGGAGACCGCGTACGCGAAGGCCTTCCAGATCCAGACGTCGCCCGACGGCAACACCTGGACCTCGATCTACAACACGACCAGCGGCGCGGGCGGTAACCAGACGCTCAGCGTCAACGGTTCCGGTCGCTACGTCCGCATGTACGGGACGCAGCGGGGCACCACCTACGGCTACTCGCTGTTCGAGTTCAAGGTGTACGGATCGCTCGCGAACCCGCCGGCCTCGGACGGTCCCGGTTACATCATGGCCAACCCGCCGGTGACCGGCGTGGTGCCGTCGACCTACGTGCCGCCGCCCACCAACCCGGCCACCACGCACCACGAGTTCCAGGCCAACTGCTCGGTGAGCCGTAGCAACCTGCCGGACGACCCGATCGTGTTCCCCAACATGCCGGGCGCCTCGCACTCGCACACGTTCATGGGCAACACCACCACGAACGCGGCCACCACCCTGGCGTCGCTGCAGTCCGGAGGCACGGCCTGCATCACGCCCGGCGACAAGACCGGCTACTGGATGCCGACCCTGCTCAACGGCACGACTGCGGTGCAGCCGGTCGGCCGGCAGGTCATCTACTACAAGAGCGGCGTCATCGACTACACCAGCGTGCGCCCGTTCCCGCCGGGCCTGCGCTACGTCGTCGGCAGCCCGAGCGCCACGATGGACGATTTCAAGAACAACCCGGGTGCGGTCGAGGGCTTCGAGTGCGGTGACAGCTCGTTCAACTGGGACATCCCGGCCAACTGCCCGGCCGGCACCCAGCTCAACGCGCGCCTCCAGGCTCCGAGTTGCTGGGACGGCCTGCACCTGGACACGCCGGATCACAAGTCGCACATGGCCTACCCGGTGCTCGGCGTCTGCCCGAACGACCACCCGGTCGCCGTGCCGATGATCGAGTTCAAGATGGCGTGGCCGGTCAGCGGCGACATGTCGCAGGTCCACTTCGCCAGCGGACGCGGCTATTCATTCCACTACGACGTCTTCAATGCCTGGGACGTCCCGACCCTGGCTGCCCTGACCACCCATTGCATCAACGGTGGCCTCCAGTGCGACCCGCGCGGTTTCGACCAGTACAAGCCGGACCGCGGCGCCGCCCTTAACGAAAACTACGAACTGCCGTAATGCAAACGGGCGCCGTCGAAAGCGGCGGCGCCCGTTTCACAAAGACTTCAAAGCTTCCGTACGCGTGTGAATGACGTCCGACGCCAGCTCGCGAGTCCGTTCATCGGTGCCCGCCTTTTCCTCACTCGCGGCCAGGTTTTGCCCCTGTTTCAAATGGGCGCCGATCTGCTCGCGGAGTAGCTTGTCGAATGCCGGCCCGGAAAGCGCCGACGCCTTCTGAACCGTGTCGGCCGTGACCAGCCCCGGCATGGGCATGCCCTCGTGCGGGTTTTGAGCCGGGAGCCCGGCCTCGTCGTGCAGCGCCCGCAGCTTGGTCAACTCGGCGCCGGTAAATGCTTGCACCTGCTGAACCAGAGCCTGCGTCTTCGCATCTTTGCTCTGCCGCGGCGCGAGGGCGAGCAACGGTTCTGCCTGCTCGTCCATCGCGATCGTAATTTCGATCCAGGCGAGGTCGGTGCCGCCGAAGTTTGCAGTCGAAGCAACCGCCGGCGGTTGGCTGGTTCCCTTGCTGCTGTTGTCGCTTCTGCCGCAGCCGGCCACCCCGGTCAGGGCCGTAGCAATCGCTATCAGCCCAGCGGCCGGAATGGCGGCACGGCGAGGGATTCGGGGGTGTGGCACGCAAGAAGTCTCGTCTTCGAGGCGCCTGGATGTCAACCATTAGGCATTGACCTGGGTCGCAGGGAAAACAACCAATCCCGCCGGGGCCCTCCCCCGATTCGATTATCGCGTGAAAGTGAAGATCCTGGGGGGCGCCTGTGGATAACTGCTACACCGTGACGTCGAAGGATCCGCCCAGCGCGCTCGCGCTGGCCGTGATCGGCTTACTCTGCTGCTGCGGCGTCTGTGCCACCGGCAGCACCTGCTGCTCGGCCGCCCGCTGCGCCGCTTGGGCGGCCTGCGCCTGCTGCGCCGCCTGTTGCGCCCGGGCCACCGCGTCCCGGTCCTCGGCCAGCACCTTCGCGGCATCTGCCTTCGCCGCGAGGTCGGCGGCGAGCCTCTGCTGGGCCTTCTGCAACTGGGTGTACGCGTCGTTGACGCTGCTCGTTCCGGAAATCGAGCCGATAGCGCTGACGGACATCACGTCTCCTGGGGGGTGAGGATCTCGTTCGCCGCACCCCATCGGCCGCCGGTGCCCGGTCCTGTGGACAACCTCCTTGGAATCCGCTGAGAAAACCCGGTCGGTAGAGGCTCATGTGGCAGAAGAGCGGCTCGCCGGCGGCGCGGGCGCAGCCGGCGAGCCCGATCAACGCTTCGGCGACCGTCCGGAGCCGGGCCGGGTCGACGTCGCTGTGGAACTCCTCGATGCCGGCCAGCGTGCGGCCAGGCCGGCCGGCGTGTCCCGCGTCTGGTCGTCGAGGACCACCACCCAGGGACCTCTTCGGCGAACGGGTCGTCCGGCCGGACCAGCTGGTCGCCGGCCAGGGAGGCGCTCCAGGGCTGGTCGGTCGCGAACGCCACCAGCTGTCCCAGGACCACCGGAGGGTCGATCTGCTTCAGTTCGACGCCGTCCGGGATCGCCGAATCGGCGGCCACGTTCGGTGCGTGGAAGTAGACCGTATCGGAACTCAAGCGCCGAAGTAGTACCCCGCGTCCAGGTCCTCGATCAGGGTGTTGTGGCTGGGGTGCCAGTCGAGGAGTCGCTGGGTCTTCTCGCTGGAGGTCGGGCAGTCGGCGGCGAAGATCGGGCCGATCCATCCGAAGTGGTCGGCTGCCTGGTCGGCCGGGATCGACTTCACCGGCAGGTCGAGGCCGCGCCCGATCGCCTCGGCGATCTCGCGCGACGACACGCCCTGCTCGGCAATGGCGTGCACGATCGTGCCGGCCAAGCCGCCCTGCTCGGCGACGGGGTGCGTGGTCGTGCCGGCCAGGGCGCCCTGCTCGGCGATGGGGTGCGCGGTCGTGCCGGCCGGGCCGCCGTCGATGGCCTTGGCGACCAGGGCCCCCGCATCGAGGCGGTGGACGGCCGGCCAGACGTTGGTGCCGTCTCCGACGTACGCCGAGACGCCCTTGTCCCGGGCGATGCCGGCGAGCACCTTGGTGAACCCGTAGTCGCCCTCGCCGTGCACGGTCGGGGCGAAGCGGACCACGATCGGCCGTACGCCGCGGTCGGCCAGGGCGAGGGTGGCGGCCGCGTTGGCGATCCGGGGGTGTGCCGCCGCGCCGGGCCGGTCGTCCTCGGTGGCCGGGCGGTCGTTGGTCAGGCCGAGTACGCCCGACGCGATGAGCAGCGGCCGGTCGCTGCCGGCCAGCACCTCGCCGAAGGCGTCGATCGCCGCGCGGTCGGTGCCGGCGGCGGCGCCCATCTGCGAGAAGTCGTGGTTGTAGCCGAGGTGGACCACGCCGTCGCTCGTCGCGGCGGCGGCCCGTAGCCCTTCGAGGTCGTTCAGGTCGCCGCGCTGAACGTCGGCGCCGAGTGCGGCGACCTTGGCCGCGGCGGCGTCGGAGCGCGCCAGTCCGAGCACCTGGTGGCCGGCGGCGAGCAGTTCGGGGACGACGGCGGAAGCGATCCAGCCGGACGCCCCGGTGACGAAGATACGCATGAGAAACCTCCTGATGTCACTTGATGACATGACCATAGCAGGAGTCATGTCATCAAGTGACATGACTACACTCACAGCGTGGGGCGATGGGCGGAGGACGCGAACGGACGGCTGCGGGCAGCCGCCATGCAGCTGTACGTCGAACGCGGCTTCGAAGACACGACGGTGGCCGACATCGCGGCGAAGGCGGGCGTCACCGCGCGTACGTTCTTCCGGCACTTCGCCGACAAGCGTGAGGTCCTCTTCGCCGGCTCGGCCGAGTTGCAGGACGCCCTGGTCGCGGCCCTGAAGGGAGCGCCGCCCGAGGCCACTCCGATGCAGGCGGTCGCGGCCGCCCTCGACGCCGCCGCCGAGTTCCTGGGCCAGAACCGGGAGCACTCCCGCCAGCGGCAGGCCATCATCAACTCCCACGCCGACCTGCTCGAGCGCGAGCTGATCAAGATGGCGCGGCTGGCCGACGCGCTCGCCGAGGGCCTCCGCCGGCGCGGCGTTCCCGAGCCGGACGCAAGCCTGGCCGCCGAGGCGGGCGTGGTGGTGTTCCGCGTCGCGTTCTCCCGCTGGGTCGCCCCCGACGACCACACCGATCAAGCGGGCCCCGACAACGGGGTCGCGCCCGGCGACGGAGGCCGCCGGGGCGCGTCCCGCGGTGAGGCCGGCCCGGGCGTGAGCCTGCGGCAGATGATGCGCGACGATCTCGCCCGGTTGAGCGAGGTCACCACGCAGGGCTGATCACGGCTCCAGATCGACGCCCACCGCGTAGTGGTCGGACGGGTAGACCCCACCGATCGGGCGGTCGCCGGCCACGAAGGCGCCGTGCACCGCCAGCGGCAGGCCGGGGCGCCCGACCCGGGCGAAGACGTGGTCGATCCGGCGGTCCAGTTGTTTGACCGCGTCGCGTGGGGCGATCGCCAGCCGCCCGTCGAGGGTCACCGCGGCCGGGTCGCCGCCCGCTGCCTCCCAGGTGTCGACCATGGCGTCGACCAGCGGCGCCAGTTCGGGCTGGTCGACCGACGCGTTGAGGTCGGCGAGCAGCAGCACCGGCAGCGGCCCGTCGAAGCGTTTGTCGGTCGCGAGCGCGGCCAGGAACCGGGTCTGGGCCAGGTGATCGGCGGCGAACTGCGTTTCCCATTCGGTGCCGGCGACGATCACGTGCAGCGGCCCGCGCGGATGGTCGAGGGTGGCGACCAGCGCCACGGGATGCGCGCCGCCGCGCTGGTCATGCGGCAGCCCCGGGGTTTCCAGCGAGAGGATCGGCCAGCGGCTGACCAGGCCGAGCCCGGCGTCGACGCCGGGATGGTCCGGATCGCAGAAGGCGGCGTCGGCCGCCGGGATCCAGGCCGAGTGCATCCCGCCGGCCTGGGAGGCGAGCCGGTGCGGCTGGTCGGTGCCGTCGCCCGACCAGCTCTCCACCAGGCCCAAAACGTCCGGCCGATAGGTCTCGAGCGTGGCCAGGATGCCCTTCTCGCGCGCCCGCCAGTCGTCGCCGAACCGCCACCAGACGTTCCAGACCATCACTCTCATCGATGCAACATACAGAAGAAAAGGCTAGGCGTTCTGCCAGAGGCCGATCAGATTGCCCTCGGTGTCGTGGACGTAGGCGCTGAAGCCCATGTCGCCCACCGGCTGCCGGCCGATGGCGACCTTGCCGCCCAGCTTTTCGATGCGGGCCAGCGACTCGTCGATGTCGTCGACCCCGATCGTGATGACCGGCGACGTGATCGGCCCCTGCCGGTGGAGCATCCCGCCGTTGATGCCGGCGGACTCGGAATCGGTCGTGGTGACCATCGTGTATTGCATCTGGGGCATCGAGTTGAGCTGCCACCCGAATGCCTCGCGGTAGAACGCCGTGGCCCGCTCTCCGTCGTCGAACGGGACCTCGAAGTGGACGACCTTGTCCATGGCTGCCTCCCAAGCGTCCCCGACAGCGTCCTACCACCGGAGGCGTCCGTAAAGGCGGAAGTGGGTTCCCCCGGTGGCCACCGCCAGACGTCCACCGGGGGAGGTACGAGGGGTCAGCTCCGGTAGACGCCGAACTCCCACAGGGAATAGCCGTAGGCGGTGGCCCGGGTCTGGCCGTTCATCCGCACATAGCGGCCGTTGCCGCTGATGTTCAGATCGTCGAATCCGCCGTTGCCGGTGGTCGTCGAATAGATGGTGGTCCAGTTCGTGCCGTCGTTCGAGGTCTGGATCTGGTAGCCCTTGGCGTACGCGTTCTCCCAGGCCAGCTGCACGTGGTTGAACGACTGGGCCGAGCCGAGGTCGACCTGCATCCACGCGGTGTCGAGCCACTCGCTGGCCCACCGGGTGTTGTAGTCGCCGTCCACCGCATAGGACGGCAGCTGCGGGCCGTTGGTGCCGGTCGGCTGGTAGGACGACGCGGTCGCGGTCCTGCCCTTGGCCAGGTTGGTACCGGGGATGGTCGGCGGCACCACCTTGAACGACCTCGTCTCGATGCCGACGTTGCCCTGACCGTCGTACGCGTAGACGTAGACCTTCCAGACCCCGAGCTGCTCCGGCGCCTTGACCGTGAACGACCCGTTGCCGTTGTCGGTGAAGCTGACGTTGAGCAGGCCGGTGCCGCCGCCGCTGACGTACTTGTTGGAGTACATCAGGTTGTAGCGGAGGTAGTCGCCGTTCGGATCCGTGACGCCGGCGTTGACGGTGAACGTGCCACCGGCCGGCACCGCGGTCTGGTTGGACACCGTCATCGAGTTGATCTCGGGAGCGGTGTTGGCGGGAGCCTGGCCGGTGTACGCCTTCTGCAGTGCGGCGTAGCCGAGCCGCTTCCAGCCGCCGGTGAACGTGTTGAGCCAGACGCCGCCGAAGTCGTTCTCGATGCCGTAGTGGAATTCCGTAATGCCCAGGTCAACCGAAGGGTGGGCGTTGACCGCGTTCCAGCTCGCCGTGTAGCCGTCCCGCTTCTGCAGGTCGGTCGGCTCGGTCGGCACACCGTTGACGTCGTTGGGAACCTCCCACTCGCCGGCCGGGCCGCCCTCGGTGACGACGTACGGCTTGGTGTAGCCGCCGGACACCCAGTCGTTGTAGACGTTGCCGATCGCGCCGTACGAGTTGACCGCCATCAGGTCGAGCGACGGCGAGTACTGCTTGTAGTACGGCCAGGCACCGGTGTACGCGTCGGTGGATGTCACCGGATGGTTGGGGTCGGCGCCGTGGATCGCGTCGGCCACCTGGTTGACGAACTTGGCGTACCCGACCCGCCGCGCCTCGACGTCGGCTGCGGAGAGCCCGTGGTCCTGCATGGTCAGGATGACCTCGTTGCCGACGTCCCACATCAGCACGCCCTGGTGACCCTTGAGCAGGTTGACGTCGTTGACGATCGAGGTCTTCACCGAGTTCATGTACGCGGTGTCGCCGACGTAGTCGGCGCCCTGGTTGAGCCACTCACCGACGATCACCTTGATCCCGTAGCGGGCCGCGGTGTCGATCAGGATCGGCGTGTTGGTCTGGTCGACGCCCCACACCCGGATCGTGTTGACGCCCATGTTCTTCAGGTCGCGCACGTAGCCGTCCGCGGCCTGGGCCGGCGGGCCGTACGTGATGCCCTTGACCTGCCACGGCGCGCCGTTGACGGTCAGCGTCCAGTTGCCCTGCGAGCCGGTCACCTTGACCACGCTGGGCCCGGCCGGGATTGCCGGGTCGGTCATCGCGGCCGGCGTGGTGCCGCTCGCGGTGGCCACGCTCACCGAGTCGACGCTCAGCACGCCGCCGGACGTGGTGTCGGCGGTCGGCGTGGTGACGCCGGCGATCGCGTTCGGCAGCGAGCCGCCGATGCCGAGGTCGAGCCGGAGGAAGAAGCCGTGGTGCACGGCCGCGTTCCAGGCGGTGACGCCGACCTGGGACTCGCGGACCAGGTGGCTCTGGTGACCGTCGAGGTAGAACCGGATCTCCTCGTCGGTCTTGGTGCGGTCGACGACCTCGGAGTACTCGTGGTAGCCGGTCTGGCAGCCGGGGCAGCTCGCGAAGCCGCTCTGGCGGCCGTTGTACTCGGCGCACGGGCCGTCGGGCGCGGTGCCGCAGTGCAGCGTCTGGGAGAGCTGGCTGCGCCCGTTGACGTCGGTCATGATGTCGGTCTCGCCGACCGACGGGAAGTTGTTGTAGTTGCCCCGGTACGCCGCCCCGGTGGCCCGGAAGCCGGGCCAGTAACCCAGTGCGTTGGCGACGTTGGGCTGCTGGATGACCGCGGTGAACCTGGTCTGCTGGCCGGCCTTCGGCTCGAAGTCGGTGCGCTGGGTCTCCAGGCGTCCCGAGGTCCAGTTGCCGGCACCGTCCCGGATCGCCTTGATGTTGAGGTGGCCGCTGCCGTCGAGGGAGACGTTGGCGGTCGACGCCGAGGCGGTCTCCACCTCACCAGTGCCCCAGTTGGCCGCGCCGCCGGGGTAGGAAGTGCCGGTGCGCGTCAGCCAGTTGGCGCTCGAGGGTGACGTGTTGGCGGCGCCGCTGAAGTCGTCCGACCACACGGTGGTGAAGTTCCCCGGGGGCGTGGTGGTCGGTGGAGCGGTGGTCGGGGGAGTGGTGGTCGTTCCGCCGCCGCCGGTGAAGACCTTGAACTCGTACAGCGAATAGCCGTAGCCGCCGGGGCGCGCCGTGCCGTACATCCGCACGTACCGTCCGGAACCGCTCACCGTGAGCGTCTCGCTCCCGCCGGCGCCGGTCGTGGTCGAGTAGATCGACGTCCAGTTGCTGCCGTCGGGCGAGGTCTGGATCTGGTACGCCTTGCCGTACGCGGCCTCCCACTGCAGCACGACCTGGCAGATCGACTGGGTGCTGCCCAGGTCGACCTGGATCCACTGCGGGTCGGAGAACGTGGACGACCAGCGGGTGCCGGCGTTGCCGTCGACCGCCATCGAGGCCGCGACGTCGGCGCCCTCCTGCGAGGACGCGGTCGCGGTCTTGCCCTGGGCCGCGTTGGTGGGCCCGCAGGCGCTGGTCGAGGTGCCGGACGCGCCGAAGACCTGGAACTCCCAGAGCGAGTAGCCGTAGCCGCCCGGGCGTGCGGTGCCGTACATCCGCACGTAGCGCCCGGAGCCGCTCACCGTGAGTGTCTCGGTGCCGCCGGCGCCGGTGGTGGTCGAGTAGACCGACGTCCAGTTGGCGCCGTCGGGCGAGGTCTGGATCTGGTACGCCTTGCCGTACGCGGATTCCCAGTTGAGGACGATCGAGGTGATCGTCGCGGTCTGTCCGAGGTCGACCTGGATCCACTGCGGGTCCGAGAACGTGGACGACCAGCGGGTGCCGGTGTTGCCGTCGGTCGCGTTGGCGGCGGCCGTGTCGGCGCCCTCGCTGGACGAGGCGGTGGTGGGTTTGCCCTGCGAGAGCAGGGTGTCGGCCGCGTGCGCGCCGAGCGACACGACGACGACGTAGGCGGCCACGAGGGCCAGCACGGCGATCGGGATGAGACGCCGCCACGCGCGTGGCGGGGAGGTTGCCGGTATCACGGGGACTCCAGGGGATAGGAGTGATCTCGGGCCTGAGCGCCGGGGAAAGCGCTCTCCGTCAGTGGGCGAAGTGTTACGCCGGGTTTTCCGGTGTGTCAATACCCCTTGCCCTTCGCCGCCGGTCAAAAGCGGATCAAAGCCGCGAGCGTCTTGACAGACGGGTCGTAAATGGCGCACGGTGGGCGAACCTTGGAGAGCGCTCTCCAAGCAGTGGCCGGCGATGCCTAGGGGGCTCGCCGGCCACGCCCTGGCCCTAATCTCCCGGAGGCCTGATGAGCACGCTCGCAGTTCCGCAGAACGGCGCCCGGCTCCGATTCCCGGCCGATTTCTGGTGGGGCGCCTCGACCGCCGCCTATCAGATCGAAGGATCGGTCGACGCCGATGGCCGCGCGCCCTCGATCTGGGACACGTTCGCCGCCGTTCCCGGCCGGATCGAGAACGGCGACACCGGCCGGACGGCCTGCGACCATTACCTGCGCTATTCCGACGACGTACGCCTGATGGCCGAACTCGGGCTCACCGCGTACCGTTTCTCGGTCGCCTGGCCCCGCGTCCTGCCGGACCCGGACGGCCGGCCCGACCAGCGCGGCCTCGACTTCTACGACCGTCTGGTCGACGAATTGCTGGCGGCCGGCATCCGGCCCACGGCAACGCTCTATCACTGGGATCTGCCGCAGGCGATCGAGGACCGCGGCGGGTGGGCGGTCCGGGAGACCGCGTCCCGCTTTTCCGAGTACGCCGTGACCGTCGCGAATCGTCTCGGTGACCGGGTCGCGATGTGGAACACGCTGAACGAGCCGTGGTGCTCGGCCTTCCTCGGATATGGCGCCGGCGTGCACGCGCCCGGCCGCACGTCCTATGCCGACGCCCTCGCGGCCACCCACCATCTTCTGCTGGCGCACGGGCGGACGGCGGAGATCCTGCGCGCGCATTGCCCGTCCGCTCAGGTGTCGATAGCGCTCAATGCCGGAACCGTCCGCCCGGCCTCCGGTTCGGCGGCCGACCAGGACGCCGCCCGCATGATCGACGGAATGCTGAACCGCATCTTCTTCGACCCGCTGCTGCGCGGCGCCTACCCGGCGGACGTCATCGACGACACCGCCTGGGTGAGCGACTGGTCGTTCGTCCGGGACGGGGATCTGGCCGAGATCAGCCAGCCGCTGGACGCGATCGGCGTCAACTACTACCAGCCCGACCTGGTGGCGGCCGGCCCCGGTCCTTCGCTGCCCTATCCGACGCGGGGCCGGGTTTCCTGGACGCCGCTCGAAGGGCCGGTCACCGGAATGGGCTGGGCGGTCGACCCGTCCGGACTGCACGAGATGCTGGTGCGGATCACGCGCGATTACGGTTCGATTCCGCTCTATGTGACCGAGAACGGGGCGGCCTTCGACGACTCGGTCACCTCGGGGCGGGTGCACGATCCGGCCCGCATCGAGTACTTGAAGGCCCACTTCGAGGCGGCCCACCGGGCGCTGGCCGACGGGGTCGACCTGCGCGGCTATTTCGTCTGGTCGCTGCTCGACAACTTCGAATGGGCCTTCGGCTACGGCAAACGGTTCGGCCTGATCCGGGTCGACTACGAGAGCCAGGAACGTACGCCGAAGGACAGCGCCTTCTGGTACCGCGACGTGATCGCCGCGGGCGGTTTCTGAGGTTTGCTTCAGGGCGGCCCGCCGCTGCCGATGAAACGCCGGTCAGATACGGACGACGACGGGCCACGCCTGATGACCGCTGAACCACGAACCGGCGCCGCAGGCCGCCTACCCGGACCCGAGCCTGTCGTTGTGGCCGGACAAGCTTCCCGGCTACCTCAAGCCCTACCCGCCGCCGGGCGGATTCTCGGGCCGGGGTCCCGCCGCCGCTCCGGTGGTCATCTTCACCCTGCTCTTCGGTGTCTTCGGCCTGATCTCGGCCAGCCGGCGGGCCAGCGGGCGGAGGCGGTGGGCGACAGCCCGGGCAGGTACTGGATGGCCTTCTGCGTCACCCTGAGCATCGGCTGGGTGGTCGGCCCGACCGGCGCGGGCAACTACAAGTGCGCCGTCACCCTCGCCGACACCACCAGGGCCACCGTTCTCGTCCACGCCGGCACCGCCGGCTGGCGAATCCTCGGCCAAGCAAAGTAACGCCGAAATTTTCCGTCGGGGATGTCGAGGGGAGCCGGGCCGCTCCGACTTGGGGTAGAAAGCTACCGACGGAGGGGTTCATATGAAGTACATGCTGATGATGTTCGGCGACGCGGGCACGATGCTGGAGGAGCAGCCCAAGGAGTGGGTGCGCGACATGATCGCCTTCATGGACAGCTTCAACGCGGAACTCGTCAAGAACGGCGAGATGGTGAGCGCCGAGGGGCTCGACTTCCCGTCCAAGGCCAAGACCGTCAGCCTCGTCGGCGATCAGGTGGTGGTCACCGACGGGCCGTTCGCGGAGGCCAAGGAGTCGCTGGCCGGGTTCTGGATCTTCGACGTGGCCGATGAGGCGCGGGCGGTCGAGCTGGCGGGCAAGGTCGTGGTCTGGGCGCGGCGGGTCGAGCTGCGGCAGGTGCCGGCCGGGCCGCCGGAGGTGTGATGGTCCGGGTCGAGGGCCTGCTGCGGGAGCTCGCGCCGCAGGTCCTCGCGGGGCTCGTCAGGCGGTGGGGCCAGTTCGACGCGGCCGAGGACGCCGTTCAGGAGGCGCTGCTGGCGGCCGCGACCCAGTGGCCGCACGACGGCGTTCCGGACAACCCGCGCGGATGGCTGGCGAGCGTGGCCAACCGCCGGCTGATCGACGAGTTCCGCAGTGACAGCGCGCGGCGGCGCCGGGAGGCCGACGCCGGGCAGGAACAGCCGGCCGAGGTGCCGGACACCGACGACACCCTGACTCTGCTCTTCCTCTGTGCGCACCCGTCGCTGTCGCCGCCGTCTCAGCTCGCGCTCACGCTGCGGGCGGTCGGCGGTCTCACCACGGCCGAGATCGCGGCCGCGTTCCTGGTTCCCGAGGCGACGATGGCGCAGCGGATCAGCCGGGCCAAGCAGACGATCCGCAGGTCCGGGCTGGGGTTCGAGCCGCCGCCGGCCGGGGAGCGGGCCGAGCGGCTCAGGGTCGTCCGGCAGGTGCTCTACCTGATCTTCAACGAGGGCTACACCGCGAGCGGCGGTACCCAGCTGCAGCGGGCCGAGCTGACCGGCGAGGCGATCCGGCTGGCCCGGATGCTGCGGGCCGCCGCGCCGAAGGACACCGAGTGCGGGGGCCTGCTCGCGTTGATGCTGCTCACCGATGCGCGGCGGGCGGCGCGCACGGACAGCGAGGGTGATCTTGTGCCGCTCGACCGGCAGGACCGGAACCGGTGGAACAAGGCGTACATCGCCGAAGGGCTTCAGCTGGTCTCGACCAGCCTCGGGCGGGGGCCGATCGGGACCTACCAGTTGCAGGCGGCGATCGCGGCCCTGCACGACGAGGCGGCGTCCGACGCCGAGACCGACTGGCCG
Source organism: Actinoplanes sp. NPDC051343 (assembly GCF_044455125.1). Lineage (NCBI taxonomy): Bacteria > Bacillati > Actinomycetota > Actinomycetes > Micromonosporales > Micromonosporaceae > Actinoplanes > Actinoplanes sp. NPDC051343. The sequence goes on along the minus strand of NZ_JBITEL010000001.1, from coordinate 1,363,976 downwards.
CAGATCCTCGCGCTCTACCAGGTGCTGGAGAAGATCTCGCCCAGCCCGGTGCTCACGCTCAACAAGGCGGTCGCGGTCGCCCGCACCAGCGGCCCGCTCGCCGGGCTGGCGGTGCTCGGCGAGCTGGAGGGCGACGAGCGGATGGCCGGCAACCACCGGGTCGAGGCGGTCCGGGCCCACCTCCTGGAGCAGGCCGGCTTCCACGCCGAGGCGAACGCGGCGTACCGGAAGGCGGCCCGGCTGACCACCAGCGTCCCCGAACAGCGCTACCTGCAGCACAAGGCCCTTACGTTGCCCGAACACTGATCGGGCGCCCGGCCGGGCATGATGGAGCCGTGACCGAGGCACCCAGCAAGGGCCTGGTCCTCGTGGTCGAGGACGAGCGCCCGATCGCCGATCTGGTCCGGATGTACCTGAGCCGGGACGGTTTCGGCGTGCACGTCGAACACGACGGCACGGCCGGACTGGCCGCGGCCCGGCGCGTACGCCCGGTCGCGTGCATCCTCGACATCGCGCTGCCCGGCATGGAGGGCACCGAGATCGTCCGCCGGATGCGCGAGGACGGCGACTGGACGCCGGTGATCTTCCTGACCGCCCGGGACGACGAGGTCGACCGCATCATCGGGCTGGAGATGGGCGCTGACGACTACGTCACCAAGCCGTTCAGCCCGCGCGAGCTGGTCACCCGGGTCAAGGCGCTGCTGCGCCGGGCCGCCGGTCCGCAGGAGGGCCGGGTGCGCACGCTCGGGCCGGTCACCCTCGACCCGGGCCGCCGGCAGGTCACCGTGGACGGCCGGCTGCTCGCGCTCACCCCGACCGAGTTCGACCTGCTCGGCCACCTGCTGGGCCGGCCGGGGCGGGTCTTCACCCGGGAGGAGCTGCTGGCCGGCGTCTGGGGGTACGCGTCGCACGCCGGGACGCGTACGGTCGATGTCCACGTGGCCCAGGTGCGGGCCAAGCTGGGTGGCGCCGCGTCGCTGATCCGCACCGTGCGCGGGGTCGGCTACACCGCCGATGCGTAACTTCTTCCGCACCCTGACCGGCCGGGTGGTGCTGGTCACGGCGGCCACCGCGGTCGTCTCGGTGATCATCACGGCGCTGGTCGCGGTGCCGGTCGCGGTCCGGGCGGCCAACATGCAGGGCCGGGCCGAGCTGGTCGAGAAGAGCGCGCTGGCGGTCGAGCTGCTGGCCGACGAGAAGCAGCCGGCCCGCGAGCAGATCGCCAAGTCGCTCCGCCAGGACAAGATCGAGATCTATCTGATCCGGCGCGGCAAGGTCGACCGCCCCGGGTTGCCGCCGGCGATCGTCCAGCGGGTCGCGAGCGGCACGCTGGTCAACACGCGGGCGCCGGTCGCCGGGCGGCCGTCGTTCATCGTCGGGCGCCCGCTGTCGGGAATAAACAACGGCGTCGTGCTGACCCGGGCGGTCGGCGACGGCACCGCGGCCAAGGTGCTGAGCAGCGTCTGGATCGCGCTGCTGGCCGGTCTGCTCGGCGGGGTGCTGGCCGGGGCGGTGCTGGCCCGCTTCATCGCGCGGCCGATCAAACTCGCGGCGGGTGCGGCGGGCCGGCTGGCCGCCGGCGATCGTTCCGTACGCATCTCGCGCCGCGGTTCGGCCGAATCGGCTGATCTGGCCGACGCGTTCAACCAGCTGGCGGCCGCCCTGCAGATCAGCGAGGGCCGCGAGCGCGACTTCCTGCTGTCGGTCTCGCACGAGTTGCGCACCCCGCTGTCGACCATCCGCGGCTACGCCGAGGCGCTGGCCGACGGTGTGGTCGGGGCGGACGGGGCCGGGAAGGCGGGCGCGACGATGCTGGCCGAGGCGGAACGCCTGGACCGGCTGATCTCCGACCTGCTGGTGCTGTCCCGGCTCGAGGCGGCCGACCTGCCGCTCGACGTGGTCGGTGTCGATCTGGCCGAGCTTATCCGGGCGGCGGGCGAGGCGTGGGCGGCGCGTTGCGGCCCGGACGGGCCGGTGCTGCGGGTGGAGGTGCCCGGCCATCCGATCCTGGTCGGCACCGACCCGGGCCGGATCCGCCAGGTGATCGACGGGCTGTGCGAGAACGCGCTGCGGGTCGTCCCGGCCGGGGCACCGCTGGTGCTGGCGGCGCGGGCGGGGGAGTACGCGGGGATCATCGAGGTGCGCGACGGCGGTCCCGGCTTCACCGACGACGATCTCGCGGTGGCGTTCGAGCGGGGTGCGCTCAACCGGCGCTACCGGGGCATCCGCAAGGTGGGCAGCGGGCTCGGCCTGGCCCTGGCGGCCCGGCTGGTCACCCGGCTCGGTGGCCGGATCACCGCCGGGCACGCCCCGGAGGGCGGGGCGATGTTCACGGTCGAGCTTCCTTACACAACCCGAACGTCGCGCTGACCGCAGGTTGGCGGAACGGCCGCAGGATTGCCGCATGACTCGTACTCGGATGGCGCTGATCCTTCCCACCCTCGGCCTGGCCGGTGTGCTGGGCCTGGCCGGCTGCGGTGCCGGGGCCGGCTCGCCGAGCGGCCTCGCCGGAGCCGGCAACGACCTGGCCGACGAGGCGGTCGCGCTGGCCCAGGTCGGCTTCGACACCGGGCTGTCGGACACCCCCGACCCGACGGCCTCGCCCTCGGCCTCGGCCTCGGCCTCGGCCGATGGGAAGTCGCAGGCGGGCAAGCGCGAGCTGCGGCGCAAGGTGATCCGCAAATATCTGCGCAAGAACACCCTGCACGGCGAGGTCACGGTGCAGGGCAAGGACGGTGCGAAGACGATCGTCGTGCAGCGCGGCTCGATCACCGCGGTGAGCGGCACCGGCCTCACCGTCAAGTCGACCGACGGCTACACGCTGACCTGGACGCTGGCCGCCAAGGCGACCGTCGTGCAGGACAAGAAGAAGGCCGGGACCTCGGCCCTGAAGACCGGCGAGCAGGTCGGGGTGGCGGGCACCAAGGACGGCTCGGCGGACAACGCCCGGCTGATCGCCATCAAGTAGCAGAACCAGCAGTAGAAACGGTGGCCCGCATCTCCCTCCCCCGATGCGGGCCACCGTTTTGCCCCCGGCAAAGTCACTACTGCAGGAACGCTCCCAAGGGGGAGAGGAGCAACCGGCCCAGGTCGGCCGAGATGCGGTCGAGGTGGGCGCGCTCCCGGTCGGTGGCCGCCATGTCGTGCCGCATCGACCACAGTTTCTGCGCGTTGCGCCAGGCAACGTTGCGCGTGTATGTCTCGGCGTCGCCCTGCCACCAGTCGTCGAGCGTGCCGCTCATCGTGTCGATCAGCACCTGCCACCGGTCGAGGTAGCCGGTGCTCAGGCCCGGCACCGCCGCCGCGAAGATCGCGTTGATCTGCAGGTAGTCGTGGTGCTGATCGCCGTCGTCGATCGGGTCGGTGCCCAGATGGTCGAACGTGGTCACCAGCGCGAACGGCAGGTCGAAGTTGACGTGTGCGTTGATGCCGGCGCCGGCGGCCGGCAGCGGGTGGTGCCCCGGGTCGGGGATCCGGCGGAACAGCCCGGCCCACACCTGCGGGCAGCGCGGGCTCGCGTCGCTCCAGGCGCGCAGCGCGTCGAAGTAGCGCGCCGCGAACTCGACGTCCAACCGGGAGAGGAACGCCGGGTCGGCGAACCGGCCGGCGTAGAGCCGTTCCAGGACGCCCTCGGTGATCTGAAGGTAGAGCCGGTTGAAGTCGGACAGTGGGTTGTCGTGCAGCAGCGGTGGCACGCGGTCAAGAATGCGTTGCAGCTCGGTGAGCTGCTCCACCACGGCGGGTACGTCGTCGGGGTGTCGGGTGAGCAGGTGATGCATGTCCTGCTGCACCGGGCCCCAGACCGACTGATTCATCGGATCCTCCACGGGCTTACTTCTCGTCGCGGAGGGCCCCCAGCACCGCCCGGCGACCAGTGTCGCCACCGGGCGGTGCTCCCCCGTGCAGGCAAGCCTGGCACTGTCTTACGTACGGGGGATCGGTAGAACTACGTATACGCGCTACGTAGGTAACGAAAAGGTCACGCCGCAGTGAGGTAGACCCGGCTCGCCTGCACGCGGGTGCGCACCTGGAGCTTGTCGAATATGTGACCGACGTGGACGCCGACCGTGCGCTCGCTGATGAACAGCCGCTCGCCGATCTCACGGTTGGTCAGGCCCTCGGCCACCGCGGCCAGCACCTCGCGCTCGCGCTGGGTGAGAACGCCCAGCTCATCGTCGGGTTCGGGGCCCGGCGCCGGCATCTGCACGGTGTCGGCGTCGTCGGCCAGGGTGACCCGGAACTTGCGGGCGATGCTGACGATCTCGGCCGTGAACGGGCGGGCGCCCATGGTGGTCGCGATGCCGTAGGCCTCGCGCAGCGCGGTCACCGCGGCGGGCCGCTTCACCCGGCGCTGCAGGGCCGCCTCGCCCTGCCGCAACCGGGCGTACGCCAGCGGGTAGGGCTGCTGCATGCGGTCCCAGACCTGCGCCGCCCGGGCCCACGGCTCGGGATCGTGGCGGTCGCCGATGCGGTTGAGCTCGGCCGCACACAGGTTGAGGTAGCCGTCGAGGATCGAGCGGACCTTCGGCCCGGCGTCCGCGAAGCCGGCCTTGATGCGCTCGACGACCATGGACAGGCGCCGGATCGCGGCCGGGTCGGTCGGCGCGCCGGCCACGTGCGCCTCGGCCTCGGCGCGCAGCCCGTGCCAGGCCAGCACGCCGAGCAGCACCAGGTCGTCGGAGCGGGTCTCGGTGAGGCCGCGCTGGGCGGCGGCCCGGGCGTCGGCGTGCCGGCCCTGCCACATGGCCAGGCCGGAGCGCAGGGTCAGCATCGGCAGCACGTGCCGGGCGCCGCCGCCGGCCAGCACGGTCGCGACCGCGTCGAGGTCGTTCTGGGCGGCGTCGAGGTCGCCGAAGCCGACCAGGAGACGGCAGCGGGCGAGCAGCAGTTCGACCGCGTCGGCGCCGGACGGGCGGTGCCCCATCCCGGTCTCGATCACCGCCTCGGCCTCGGTCCACTGGCCGACCCGGAACAGGCCGTTGCCGGCGATCGCCAGCAGGCGCGTCTGATAGCTGCGGCCGACGCCCAGCTTGGCCAGCCGCTCGGCGCCGCGGCGGGCGACCAGCACGCCCTCCTCGATGTTGTTGAGCGGGCCGGTGAGCAGCTCGGCCAGGTGCAGGTAGGCCACGCCGAGGTCGTCGGGCCGGCCGGAGCGCTCGGCGATCTCGACCGCGTGCCGGACCACCGAGAGGCCGGCGTCGGTGTCCTCGCGGAACGCCGAGCTGAAACCGAGCGCGGCGCTCGCGCGCACGAGGTCGCTGGTCGAGCCGCCGGCCTCGGCCAGGTCGAGCGCCTCGCGGGCCCGGGCGCCGGCGTCGGCGTACCGGCCCAGGTGGAGCAGTAGTTCGGCCAGGTAGGCGGCCGCCGAGGCGCGCTGGCGGGGCGTGCAGTCGGGGGCCGAGAGGGCGCGCTCGTATTCGACCTCGGCGGTCGCCGAACGGCCGGCCGCCGCCAGGTAGCGGGCCCGGCGCAGGTGCAGGTCGCACTGGCCGGGGGCGTCCGGGCGGCCGGCCAGTTCCTCGAGCCGGGACAGCGCGCGCAGGTGCTCGCCGCACTGGTGGGCCGACTCGGCGGCGTGGGCCAGCAGCTCCGTCCGTTCCGGAGCGTCCTCGGTGGTCAGATCGAGCGCGAGCGTCCAGTAGCGGTGGGCCTCGGTGAAGCCGTAGAGCTGCTCGGCGCCACGCGCGGCGGCGACGACCGAGGGCAGCGCGCGGGCGGGTTCGCCGGCCTTCTGCCAGTGGTGGGCCAGCCGGGCGTGGTCGGTGCCGGCACCGGCCGCTTCCAGGGCTTCCAGGGCCTCGGCGTACCGCCGGTGCAGGGCGGAATGCTCGGCCGGCAGCACCTCGGCCTCGAGGATCTCGGAGACCAGCCGGTGGCGCAGGCGGTAGCCGTCGCGGTCGCTGGCCACCCAGCGCAGGGCGACCGCGGCCCGGACCGCCTCGAGCAGGTCGGGCTCGGGCACCCGGACCACCCCGGCCAGCACCGCGTGGTCGACCGGTTCGACGCCGGCGGCCAGCGCGTGCACGACCGCGTGGGCGGTCGGGGAGAGCTCGTCGACGCGAGCCAGGAAGATCTCGCGCAGCGTGTCGGAGAGCTCGACGCGACCGTCGCGCAGGTCGCGGGCCAGCTCCTCGGCCACGAACGGGTTGCCGCCGGAACGCTTGTAGACCCGATCGGCGTCCTCCGGCTCGGCCTGCTCGCCGGCGATCGCGGTGACCAGCTCGACCGTCTGCTCGCGGTCGAGCGGCGCCAGCTCGACGACGCGTACCGACCGCAGGCGCCGCAGCTCGGCGAGGACGCGGCGCAGCGGGTGGGCGCCGTGCAGGGCCTCGGCCCGGACCGCGGCCAGCACCGACAGCTTCACGTCGCCGAGGCCGGCCAGCAGGTAGAGCAGCAGCTGGCGGGTGGAGCGGTCGGCCCACTGCAGGTCGTCGAGGACGAGCAGCAGGCGCCGGTCGCCGGCCGCGTCGCGGAGGTCCTGGGAGACCCGCTCGAGCAGGGCGCCCGGGTCCGCGGCGGCCACGGCGGGACCACTGTGGCCGGCTTGCCCCGATTGGAACTGGCGTAGCGCCTGGAGAACCGGATGGAGCGGGGAGGCGTCGCCGATGTCCAGGCAGGTTCCGGACAGCACGGCGAAGCCCGTCCCTCGCAACGCGTCGGCGGTTTCCCGCAGCAGCCGGCTCTTGCCGACGCCGCTTTCCCCGGTGACGAACACCGCGGCGGTTCCACCCGGACCGACGTTGCGAAGGTCGGACTGGACTGCGGCCAGCGTGCCGGTGCGTCCGACAAGCGGCCCGTCATCCCCCACGCGGACCATGAAGGGCAGCCTAAACCGAATCGACCTACCACGTTCTCGTCGGTTCGGACCTTTCTTCGTCACAAAATTGACCGGCGTCCGCCCTGTCAGAGATACGTCGTTCTGCAGATCCGTCTCTGGAACGCGCCTGGCACCGTCTTCCCTTGGCAAAGCCGTGATCTGGGGGAGCGTGCAGGATGACCGCAATGGCCTTGGCCGAGCAGGAGCGGCGGCAGACGGTGACCGTCCTCTTCGTCGACATCGTGGGCTTCACCTCGCTGGTCGACGACCTCGACTGCGGGGAGGTCCGCGCGTTGCAGCGTGACTACTTCGCGATCGTCTCGCGGGTGATTCGCGACGGCGGGGGTGTCGTCGAGAAGTACGTGGGTGACGCGGTCATGGCGGTCTTCGGAACCTCGGATGACGGCTTCGGGCCGGAAGCGGCCGCCTCGGCGGTACGGGTGGGCCTGTCGGTTCAGGAGGCGTTGAGGGGGCAACTCCTGGCCGGCAGGTTCGCTGTCCGCACCCGGGTCGGCCTGGCGACCGGCGACGTGATCGTCGACCTGGCCGCCACCCGCGACTACGGCTACGGCATGGTCTGCGGGAGCGTGGTCGCCACGGCGTCGCGGCTCCAGGCGTACGCGCCGCACGACACGGTGGTGGTGTGCCCGGCGACCCGCGAGGTCACCCACCACCTGATCGCCTACCAGGAGATGCCACCGGTGCGGGTGGCCGGCAAGCCCTATCCGCTGGACCTCTTCCGGGCGCTGGAGCCGCTCCGGGAAAGGGTCGGCATGAAGCTTCAACTTTGCGGGGCGGGGGCCGAATAGTGCTGCGTGGTCGCACCCCCCAGCACCCTCGAACTCGGCGAAGACGCCGGGCTCGAAGTGCTGGGCGAGCTCGGCCGGGGTGACCAGGCGGTCGTCTACCACGCCCGCCGGGGCGGAGCCGACTACGCGGTGAAAGTGATGCGCGCAGGCGGCGGCCGCCACGCCGACGCGGTCCGCGACTTCCACCGCCAGGCCGCGCTCCTGGCCCGCGCCGACGACCCGGGCCTGCCCCGGGTGTACGCGTCGGGCACGACCGTCGACGGCAACCCGTACATGGTCATGGACTTCATCCCGGGCGATCGGCTCGACAGCCGGATCGCCGCGGGCCGGTTCGCCGAGGCGGCGGCGGGCCGGCTCGCCTCCGACCTGGCCTCGGCGCTCGGCGCCGCGCACCGGGTCAACCTCGTGCACCGGGACGTCAAGCCGGAGAACATCCTGGTCACGCCGTCGGGCGGGGGCCGGCTGGTCGACTTCGGGCTGGCCACCCGGCTGATCGGTGGCGGGTCCGGTGGGTCCGATCCGGCCGCGGCTGACCGGGGCATCGCCGGCACCCTGATCTACAGCCCGCCGGAGCAGTCCGGCATGCTCAACCGCCCGGTCGACGCCCGCTCCGACCTGTACGCCCTGGGCGTCGTGCTCTTCGAGTGCGTGACCGGGCGGCCGCCCTACGCCGCGGCCGACGTCGGCGAGCTGCTCCGCCAGCACGCGGTGGCGCCGGTGCCGGACCCGCGCGAGGCCGCCCCCGAGCTGAGCGCGACCTTCGCCGCCATCGTCCGCAAACTGCTGGCCAAGGACCCCGACGACCGCTACCAGAGCGCACCCGGCCTGCTCGCCGACCTGCACCGGCTGGCGGCCGGCACCGGAGGCTTCGCCCTGGGCGCCGACGACCGCCCGGCCGCCGTCGCCGAGATCCCGTTGACCGGCCGGGACGACGAGCTGGCCCGGCTGCGGGCCCGCTGGGACTCGGCCGCCCGCGGCGACGGCGGCCTCGTCGTGCTGCGCGGCGGCAGCGGCAGCGGCAAGACCCGGCTCGCGGTCGAGCTGGCCGGCCACGCCGAGGCGGCCGGCGGTGCCGTGCTGCGCGGCGCCGCGATCGCGGGCGACCACCGGCCGCTGGCCGGCATCCGGGCCGCGATCGAGGAATACCTGCGTAGCGGCGAGCCGGCGGTCACCCGCGTACGGGAAGCGGCCGGAACCGGAGCCGCACTCCTGCAGCAGCTTTCCCCGGCCATCGCCGGAGGGCAGGGCTCGCCGCAGGCGGCCGACGCGGTCAGCCGGGAGCAGTTCGCCGCCGCGGTCGCCGGGTTGCTGACCGGCCTGGCCAGGACGGGTCCCGTCCTGCTGCACCTGGACGACGCCCAGTTCTTCGACGAGACCACCGGGCGGGTGCTGTCACGGCTGGCCGCCGGTCTGACCGGGGTCCCGCTGCTGGTCGTGATCACGGCGCCGGACGCCGTCCCGGGCCCGGTCGACGGCCTCGGCACCGACATCGCGCTCAGCCCGCTGCCCCCGACCGCGGTCGACGACCTGCTGCACGCGTTCGCACCGGGCCTGCGGTTCGACACGACCACCGCGGCCCGGGTCGCCATGCTCAGCGGCGGCAACCCGTTCACCGTGATCGAGTACGCCTGGGCGATGTTCGACAACGGGCTGCTCCGGCCGTTCTGGGGCGCCTGGCGTCCGGACGAGGCCGGGCTGCGCGAGCTGGCCCTGCCCGAGGACGCCGCCCAGCTGATGCTGCGCCGGGCCGGCCGGCTCGACCTTCAGGCCCAGCACGTACTGCGGACCGCCGCGATCGCCGGCGCGAAGTTCCCGGCCCGGCTGATCGCCCGCGCCGCGGGCACGCCCGAGCGCCGGGTGCTCGACGTGCTGGCCGAGGCGGCCCGGATCGGGCTGGTCGAGGCGGCCGGCGACGACCGCTACGTCTTCCGCCACGACAGCATGCGCGAGTCGTTCCTGGCCACCCTGCCCGCCGCCGAACTGCGGCGGGTGCACGACCTGATCGCCGGGCTGATGACCGGCTGCACCGAGCCGGTCGACGAATATGCCCTGGTCGAGCACTGCCTGGCCGGCGAGCCGGGGCACGACCCGGCCCGGCTCGTGCGGGCGGCGCGGGCGGCCGGCGAACGGGCGGTCGCCGAGTACGCCCCGCAGACCGCGGTCGCCTACCTCGAGAAGGCGCGCGACGTGGCCGCCGGGTACGGCATCCCGCTCGACCCCGGCTTCGACCGGCTGCTCGGCGTCGCCTACCACCGCAGCGGCCGCTTCGGCGAGGCGCTCGACGCGCTGCACCGGGCCCTCGAGCGGACCGTCGGCCGCTACCCGCGGGCGTACGTCTATCGACTCATCGCCGAGGTGCTGGAGAGCGCCGGCCTGGGCGCCGAGCTCTACGACACCGCCGTACAGGGGCTGGCCGCGCTCGGCCGGCCGCTGCCGTCCGGGCGGGCCCGCCGGCTGGCCAAGACGATGGCGATCGGCGCCGCCGGCCTCGCCGTGCGGGCCACCGGGCTGGGCCGCGGCACCGCCGAGGGCCACACCCGCGACGTCCTGCAGACGCAGAGCGCGCTGTACTACTACGCCGGCTCGGGTGCGGTCCGAGCCCTGCGGCCGGTCTATTCGCTGCTGTTCGCGGTGCTGCAGGCGTGGCCGGTCAACCGGCTCGGGCCGCACCCGCAGCGGGTGCGCAGCCTGGCCTCGGTCGCCGTGCCGCTGCGGGTGGTCGGGCTGCACGGCCTGGCCGACCGGATGGTGCGCAACGCGGCCGGGGAAGCGACCGCGCTAGGCGACCAGGCGGCGCTGACCTGGATCGAATGGATGGACGGGGTTGGCAAGCACGCCGCGGGCAGCGACGACGGCGAGCAGCTGGCCGAGCTCCTGGCCGAGCGGCGGGACCTGATCGACACCGGGCTGGCGCTCGACGCGTACGCGACGGTGATGTGGGACCAGGTGCTGCGCGGCGACACCGGGGCGGCCGAGCGGCTGGCCGGGCGCCGGCGCCACTTCCTTCAGCGGGGCGGGCACGACAACCGCAGCTCGGTGGTGGCGGTCGACGCGTTCCTGCTGGCCCTTCAAGGCCGGGCCGGGGAGGCGGCGTCGCTGGTCGAGCGGTTCGGCGACGGCGCGACGCCGGCCGTGCACGAGCGGATGGACCTGCTGGTGGCGCGCATGCAGGGCGCATACGAGCGGGACGACCTCGGCGCCACGTTCGAACAGCTGACGGCGAGCTACGACGAGCTCGGGCTGCGCTGGTTCGACCTGCTCCCGACCCAGGGTGCCTACTTCGTCTGGCTCGCGTACGGTCGCCTCGAGCGGGGGCGCCGGGTCACCGGCGAGGAACGGGCCTCCGAGATCGCGGCGGCCCGGCGGGCCATCGCCACGCTTCGCAAGCTCGCGCGGCGGACCGTTGTGCAAGGGCATGCGGCGATCGCTTCCGCTTTCCTGGCGTACGTCGAGGGGGCACCCGAGAAGGCCCTGGAGAAACTGGCCGCGGCCGAGAAGGTGCTGCGCCGGCTCGACGCGCCGGCTCCCGCGTACGAGAAGGCGCTGCTCACCGCCCGCTGCCTGACCGATCTGGGGGTGACTGGCGAGGCGGGCCGGCAGGCCCGGCTCGCCCTGACCATCGCCCAGGAACACGGCTGGCTTCCCCGCGCGCGCCGGGTGGCGGCCGAGTTCGGCCTGGACAACGCCGGTGCGATGGCCCAGCCGGGTGCCGCCGGCCGTGGCCGGGACCGGCGCTCGGCCGCCCTCGAACAGGTCACCCTGGCCGCGTCGCGGATCCTCGACCCGGTCAAGCTGACCCGGATCGCGCTCGACGAGACGATCCGGCTGCTCGGCGCCGAGCGGGGGGTGCTGTTCCTGGTCGACCCGGCCACCGAGACGCTCGCCCCGTACGCGGGACGCGACGCGAGCGGCTCCGATCTGGGTGAGCTGGCCGGCTACAGCGCGACCGTCGTGCACCGGGTGCGCGCCTCGCGCGAGCCGCTGGTCGTGACCGGCACCGACGAGGGCGAGGCGATGGGTGCCCGCAGCGTGGTCACGTTCGGCCTGCGCAGCATCCTGGCCGCGCCGCTGCTGCTCGACGAGCGCCTGCTCGGCGTGGTCTATCTGGACAGCCGGGTGGCCGCGGGCGTGTTCACGGTCGACGACGTGGACCTGCTGGCCGCGGTGACCCACCACATCGCGGTGGCGCTGGAGACCGCGCGGGCGGCCCAGCTCGAGGTGGCGGTGGCGACCGCCAACCGGCAGCGCGACCTGGCCGAGACCTTGCGGGCGGCGATGGCCCGGTTCAGCAAGGTCCTCGACCCGTCGACCGTGCTGCGGGAGCTCCTGTCGTTCTCGCTCTCCTCGCCCGGCGGCGATCATGGGTGGGTGCTGCTCGGTGCGGTGGGGGATTCGTCGGTTTCCGTGGTGGACGGACTGACCCTTCCGATGACGCCCGCCCTCGGCTCGCTGCTCGGCATCCACTCGCCACGGCTCGGCGGTGGGTCGTGGACCCGCCTGCTGCACCCCGGCGATGCCGGGAGCTGGCTGGTCATGCCGCTGGAGACCCGCGACGGGCCGGCCGGGGTGCTGGTGCTGGCGGCGGACACGGCCGGCGCGTGGACCGACGCCGACCTCGGCGTGGTGGCGGCCCTGGGGTCGCAGGCGATGGTCGCCTACGAGAACGCGCGGCTGTTCACGCAGGTCAACGAGATGGCGACGACCGACAGCCTGACCGGGGTGGCCAACCGGCGGCGGTTCTTCGAGCTCGCCCGCTCGGCGTTCTCGTCGTCCGAGCCGCTCGCCGCGTTGATGATCGACATCGACTACTTCAAGAAGATCAACGACTCGTACGGCCACCAGGTGGGCGACGACGTGATCCGCGGTGTGGTGGAGCGGCTGGTATCGCGTACGTCCGGGATCGTGGGCCGGTACGGCGGTGAGGAATTCGCCCTGCTGTTGCCCGGGGTCTCCACCTCGGCCGATGCCGCAGGCGAGGCCTTGCGGGCGGCCGTGGCCGACGAGCCGATCCCCACCCGGAGCGGCCCGGTGACCGTGACCATCAGCGTCGGGGTCGCCGTGCGCCGAGGTTCCGAGGAGACTCCGGATACTCTTCTGGGGCGGGCCGATGCCGGTCTTTACGCCGCCAAGCAGGGCGGCCGGAACCGTGTCGTGGCTCACCAGCCGTAACTTTTGCGGGGTTTGTCCGACGGCTCCGGCGGCCGCGCACGGCTCGGCTCACCGGAAGTGTCGGACCGGGCCGGTAGGCTCGCCGCGTCTTGACCACCATGGCTGATTCGGGAGTGCAACCCTGTGACCGCGGAAATCCTGTACGGGGCTGACGACCTCACGCACCTGGAAGGGCTGGACGCCGTCCGCAAGCGCCCCGGCATGTACATCGGTTCGACCGACAGCCGAGGCGTCAACCACCTGGCCAACGAGATCATCGACAACTCGACCGATGAGGGAGTCGGCGGGCACGCGACGGCGGTCTCGGTGATCCTCCATGCGGACGGGTCGGTGCAGATCGACGACGACGGCCGGGGCATCCCGACCGACGTCAACTCGAAGTCCGGGCTCAACGGCGTCGAACTGGTGCTGACCCGGCTGCACGCCGGCGGCAAGTTCGGTGGTTCGGGCTACAAGACGTCGGGTGGTCTGCACGGTGTCGGCGCCTCGGCGGTCAACGCTCTGTCGCTGCGGTTCGACGTGACCGTCCGCCGCGCCGGCAAGGTTCACTCACTTTCCTTCCAGCGCGGCGTGCCGGGCGTCTTCGCCGGCGACGGGCCCGGTGCCTCGTTCACGCCCGAGTCCGGCCTTCAGGTCGTCCGCAAGATGAAGCGCGGCGAGTCCACCGGCACCTCGATCCGGTACTGGTACGACGCGCGCTACTTCGAGACGGGCGCCCGGCTCGACGTCGACATCGTGCGGGCCAAGCTCCGCAACACGGCGTTCCTGGTGCCGGGCGTGGCCTACACGCTGCGCGACGAGACAGCCGAGGAACCGGTCACCGAGACGTTCCACTTCCCGCACGGTCTCAGCGACATGGTCGAGTTCCTCACCCCGTCGGGTGACAAGCCGGTCTCGGGCATCCTGCTGGTCACCGGCGAGGGCACCTACAAGGAGAACGCCGCCGACGCCAACGGCGTGATGCAGTCCAACGTCGAGCGCCGGGCCGAGATCGAGGTCGCGTTCCGCTGGGGCACCGGCTACGAGCGCACCGTCGAATGCTTCACCAACACGATCCGCAACGTGCACGGCGGCACCCACCGCAAGGGCTTCGAGCGCGCGCTCGTACGCGCCCTGGCCGACGCCGTCCGCAACACGCGCGGCCTGCTCAAACCCAAGGAGGACGTGCCGGTCCTCGACGACTTCCTCGAGGGCATGACCGCGGTCATCCACGTGCGGGTGCCCGAGCCGCAGTTCACCTCGCAGACCAAGGACGAACTCTCCACGGCCGGCGTCACCCGGGTGGTGCAGAACCTGGTCGAGGCCCACCTCAAGGAGTTCGTGGACGGCCGCAAGACCAAGGCCGAGGCGCGCACCGTCCTGCAGAAGATCGTCGACGCCGCCCGCGTGCGCCTCACGCAGAAGCAGCAGAAGGACGCGGCCCGCCGCAAGACCGCGCTCGAGGGCGCGTCGATGCCGCCCAAACTGGTCGACTGCCGGGCCACCGGCATCGCCCGCAGCGAGCTCTACATCGTCGAGGGTGACAGCGCGCTCGGCACCGCCCGGATGGCCCGCAGCTCGGAATACCAGGCGCTGCTGCCGATCCGCGGCAAGATCCTCAACGTCCAGAAGGCGTCGCTCCAGCAGGTGCTCGACAACGCCGAGTGCTCGGCGATCGTGCAGGTGCTGGGGGCCGGCTCGGGCCGCACGTTCGACATGGCGTCGATGCGCTACGGCCGCGTCATGATCATGGCGGACGCCGACGTCGACGGCTCCCACATCCGCACCCTGCTGATCACCCTGTTCGCGAAGTACATGCGCCCGGTGATCGAGGACGGCCGGCTCTTCGCCGCGATGCCGCCCCTGCACAAAGTGGTCACCAAGGGCCGCAACGGCGACACCGTCTTCACCTACACCCAGCAGGAGATGGAGTCGACGGTCGCGCGCATCGAGCGCGGCGGCAAGAGCGTGCAGCGGCCGGTGCCCCGGTTCAAGGGCCTCGGCGAGATGGACGCCGACGAGTTGTGGGACACCACGATGAACCCGGCCACCCGCACCGTCCGGCGCATCACGCTGGACGACGCCGAGCGCGCCGAGGCGACGCTCGAACTGCTGATGGGCGAGCGGGTCGAACCGCGTAAGAACTGGTTGATCGAGTCGTCCGGCCGCATCGACCAAGAGACGATCGACGCCTGAGAGGTCCTGTTTTCCATGGCACGCCGCAAGAACGAATCCCAGCGCGTCGACCTGTCCGCCTTCGACCAGGCCGGCGCCCGGGTCATCGACAACCCGCTGTCCACCGAGGTGGAAGACTCCTACCTGGAGTACGCCTACTCGGTCATCCACTCCCGCGCCCTGCCCGACGCCCGCGACGGCCTCAAGCCCGTCCACCGGCGCATCCTCTGGTCGATGTACGAGCAGGGCCACCGCCCCGACCGCCCGTACGTCAAGTCGGCCCGCGTCGTCGGCGACTGCTTCGTGCGGGGAACTCTCGTCTCGACACCCGAGGGGCTCCGACCGGTCGAGGGCTTCGACGTCGGCGACCTGGTCCACGATCCGGACGGCCACGTCGTGCCGGTGACGGCCGTGTATGAGAACCCCGTCTCGTCACTCATCAAGGTCACCTGGACCAATGGGCACACGATGACCGTGACACCGGGCCAGAGGTTCCGGGTCGTCACCGACGACTACCGCACCGAGTGGGTCGACGCCAAGGACCTGCCGGGTCGGTTGGTCGTCACGGCAAGTCCGGGCCGCCCGGTCACCGTAGAACCGGGCGAGGGTAATCCCTATGCCTACGTACGCGGATTGATCGTGGCGGAAGGGTTCGCCGTCGACCGCGCGCGTGCCGCGGATGGACGAGTCCGCATTCACATGTGTGACGTCGAGCCGCTGGACTTCGCGCACGGGTGGGCCATCGAGGCCGGGTTGAACGTCTCGCGCGGCAAGCGGGAGCGGGCCAAGCCGACCCACCGAGATCAGCACATTCTGACCTTCGCGCGGCATGAGGGGCTTCTCGAGGCCGGATCACCTCTCAGTGATCAGAAGAGCGTGCCCGCCGACGTGCTGGCCGACCGCCGGGCGTGGCTGCCCTTCCTGGCCGGCTTCTTCGACGGCGACGGATACGTCCGGAAGACGCGCCGCGAAGTCGTTCTGGTCAGCACCAGCCGGAAGCTGCTCGGCCAGCTCTACGCGATTCTCGCCGACCTCGGGATCACGGGGCACTACTGGACCAGCGGCCGGACCTCGGGTCACAAGCCGTTGTTCGGGCTGTCGTTCTCCGGCGAGGACGCCCGCGCGCTGGCCTCGGCCATGCTGCCGTTCGTCAAGATCGGCCTCAAGCAGGACGGTCTGCGCGCCATCCTCGACATCAAGTACCAGTACGGAAAGAAACAGGGCAGCGACCGGCTTCCGGGAAAGGCTCTCTTCGAGGCGTTCAGCGAGGCGCACCTCGGCGGCGGCTGGTTCCGTGGTGCTGATGGAAGGACCTTCCGGTCGGCCGTCGACGTTCGCTACGGCAAGGATCGCCATGGCGTGTCGCTCGCCGAACGAGGCTTCCCGCTGACGATGGCCGAGCGTGAGGGCTGGATCGAGAAGCTCGACCGGATCGGTTCGCCGCTCGGCCCTCGTCTTGCGGCCCTCTCCGGGTTCTCGTTCCTCGGGGTCGAATCGGTGGAGGAGCTTCCGGACGACACCACCTTCGACATTCAGGTCGGCACCGACGAGCATGCCTTCGTCGCCGAGGGCAGCGTCGTGCACAACTGCATGGGTAAATACCATCCGCACGGCGACGTGGCCATTTACGACGCCATGGTGCGGCTGGCACAGGACTTCTCGTTGAACGCTCCACTCATCGACGGGCATGGAAATTTTGGTAGCCCAGACGATGGACCGGCCGCCAGCCGTTACACCGAAGCCCGCATGTCGAACGAGGCGATGCTGCTGGTCGGCGAGCTGGGCGAGGGCACGGTCGACTTCAAGCCGACCTACGACGGCTCCGACCTCGAGCCCAAGGTGCTGCCGGCGGCGTTCCCCAACCTGCTGGTCAACGGCACGTCGGGCATCGCGGTCGGCATGGCGACCAACATGATCCCGCACAACCTGGGCGAGGTGGTCGCGGCCGCGCGGCACCTGATCACCAACCCCGAGGCCGACCTCGACGAGCTGATGCGCTTCGTGCCCGGGCCCGACCTGCCGACCGGCGGTCAGCTGCTCGGGCTCGACGAGGTGCGGCGGGCCTACGAGACCGGCCGGGGCGTGGTGCGCATGCGGGCCCGCGCGCAGACCGGCCTGCTGGAGGGCGGCCGGGGACGCCAGGCGATCACGGTCACCGAGCTTCCGTACGGCGTCGGCACCGAGAAGATCATCGAGGCCATCACCGACGAGGTGAAGGGTAAGATGATCACAACCGGGCCGAAGCGTGGCCAGCGGCAGGCGGCCCGCCTCGTGGGCATCGCCGACGTCAAGGACCTGACCGACCGCGAGCACGGCACCCGCCTGGTCATCGAGTGCAAGGTCGGCGTCAACCCGCAGGCGCTGCTCGCCGACCTCTACCGCCTGACCCCGCTCGAGACCTCGTTCGGCATCAACAACCTGGTGCTGGTCGACGGGCAGCCGCAGACGCTCGGGCTCAAGGCGCTGCTCGAGGTGTTCGTCCAGCACCGCTACGACGTGGTCACGCGGCGTACCGAATACCGGCGGTCGAAGCGGCAGGACCGGTTGCACCTGGTCGACGGCCTGCTCATCGCCCTGATCGACATCGACCGGGTGGTCGCGATCATCCGGGGCAGCGACGACGCGGCGGCGGCCCGGACGGCGTTGATGGCCGAGTTCTCGCTGTCCGAGATCCAGGCCAACTACATCCTCGACACCCCGCTGCGCCGGCTGACCCGCTTCGACCGCATCGAGCTGGAGGAGGAGCAGTCCCGCCTCCGGGACGAGATCGCCGCGCTCAGCCGCATCCTCGACAACCGAGACGTCCTGGAGCAGGTCGTCTCGGACGAGCTGGCGTCGGTCACCGCCGATTTCGACGGCGCGCGGCGCACCACGCTGATCGACGGCGACCTCAAGGAGGTGCTGGCCGCGTCCGCGCCGGCCGGCCCGCTCGAGGTGGCCGATGACCCCTGCCAGGTCATTCTCTCGGCCACCGGGCTCATCGCCCGCACCGCGGCCGAGAGCGAGGAGGCCACCGAGGCGCGGCGACGCTCCGGGCGGGTCAAGCACGACGCCGTACGCGCGACGATCCACTCCACGGCTCGCGGGCGCATCCTGCTCGTCACCAGCCGCGGCCGCGCGTTCAAGACCGACGTGCTGCCCCTGCCCGTCCTGCCCGAGCAGATCGGCACGGTGTCGGTCCGCGGCGGCATGTCGGCGTCCGAACTGGTGCCGCTCGAACCGGGGGAGAAGGTGGTCGGCCTGGCCCCGCTCACGCCCGGCGACTCGCCCGGCCTCGCGATGGGCACCCGCCACGGTGTGGTCAAGGTGTGCGCGCCCGAGTGGCCGGTCCGCTCCGACGAGTTCGAGGTCATCACGCTGAAGGACGGTGACGAGGTCCTCCAGGCGACGTGGCTGACCGCGGCCGGCACCGAGGCGCTGGCCTTCGTCACGTCCGACGCGTCGCTGCTCCGCTTCCCGGCCAAGCTGGTGCGTCCGCAGGGCCTGAAGGGCGGCGGCATGGCCGGCATCAACCTGACCCCCGACGCGGAGGTCCTCACGTTCAACGTGGTCAACACGGCCGACGACACCCACGGCGAGCCCATGGTCGTCACCTCGACCGGCACCCAGGTCAAGCTGACCCCGTTCGCGTCCTACCCGGCGAAGGGCCGCGCCACCGGCGGCGTGCGGGTGCAGCGCTTCCTGAAGGGCGAGACCCAGCTGACGCTGGCCTGGGTCGGACCCCGCCCGGTCGGCGCCACCACCACCGGCGACCCGGTCGAGCTCCCCGAGCCCGACACCCGCCGGGACGGCTCCGGCACCGCGGTCATGATGGCCCCCCAGATCATCGGCCACCTGATCGAACGCGGCTGACCACTTGAGGCCGCACCTGTTCCCGCCGGGCGGGCCGCGCTTGTTCCACGAGCGGCCCGCCCGTTCCTCCAGCCGGACGCGGGGCAGCAGCCGCGCTGGGCCGGCCGGGTCGCCGCAGGCGTAGCGGGCGGTCTCGTCGCCCGGCCAGTCGAGGCCGCTGACCAGCGCGCTCCGATCGGTATCGGCGGGCAGGTCCGGCGTCGGGACGTCCTCGCCCGCATCTTCGACATTGGCCGAGCAGGTCTCGCCGCCCGTCGCCGGCCAGCTGATCCGGGTCGCGGTCGCTCGCATCCCGCATCTGGTGCCGCGAACTCGGGCCGCAGGCAATCACCTGGCCGGGTCAGCGCGGCGACCGCCTGGGTGCCGTCGGGTTCGGCGGGGGCACGGCCGGCAGGCGGCGCCCGGTTCCCGGCAGGCGGCGCCCGGTTCCCGGCAGGCTGCGCCCCGTCGCAGCTTGCGCCGCCATGAGGTGGCCCAGTTGAGCCCGACCCGGAACCCAGCCGCCGGGATTGTCGACCGTTGCCACCTGATGCGACCGGATGAAAGCCCGGACCATCGGCTCGTCGGGTGAGAGTCGCCGAGAGCGACCGTCAGCGCGCGGCAGACCCGGTCGGCCGAGGCGGCATGGAAACTCTCGAAGAAATCCGCCGCCGCCCGCGACGACCCCGGAGAAAGGGCGCCGTGTTCCGCGCCGCCGACCTCGCCGACCTCGCCGACCTCGGTGGCCCCCGGCACTTGAGCGCGCCGCGCTAGCGTTTCGGCCATGCGGTTGCGGCAGGGTGGGCGGCGGGTTGACCTGGTGCTCGGGCTGCTGCTGCTTGCCGGGGTGCTTACCGGCATCGCGGCTAACACTGTCGGGGTCGGCTGGCCGCTCGACCTGATCCAGATCTATGCCGCCGCGGCGCTGGCGATTCTGCTGCTCACCCCGTGGAAGTTCGTCGTCGCGCGGCGGGGGCTCGGTAAGAAGCGACGCCCCTGGCCGGTCAAGGGGCTGTCGCTGGGCCTCGCGTTCTTCGTGCTGGTCGCCGTCGGCAGCGGGCTGCTGCACTCGACCGGGCGGGCCGAGTTCGTCGGGCCGCTCACCCTCATGCAGATCCACGTCGGCTCGGCTGTCGGGGCCGTGGTCGTGCTGGTCGCCCACTTCCTGTTCCATGCGGTCCGGCCTCGCCGCGGGGACGCCGACCGCCGGGCCCTTCTCCGGCTGGCCGTGCTCGGCGGGGGCGCGGCGGTGGCGACCGCGGCCTGGGACACCTGGGCGGCCACCAACCGGCGCTTCACCGGGTCGGTGCCGAAGGCGGAACTCGAGGTCACGTCGTGGTTCAACGATGGCATTCAGGAGGTCGATCCCACCGCGTACCGCCTGGGGGTGGGGAAAGCGGAGCTTGACCTCGACGCCGTCCTTGCCCTGCCGCGCGAGACGTTCGAGGCGGTCCTCGATTGCACCAGCGGCTGGTACAGCCGTCAGCAATGGCACGGCGTCCGGCTGAGTGCGGTGCTCGCCTCCGTCGGGGTCACCCCGGGTCGGAGCGTCGAGGTCAGGTCGAGGACCGGGTACGCGCGGTGGTTCGGCGCCGACACCCTCGACGATGTCTGGCTGGTCACCCACGTGGGTGGGTTCCCGCTGTCGTACGGCCACGGCTTCCCGGCCCGCATCGTCGCCCCGGGCCGCCGCGGCTTCTGGTGGGTCAAGTGGGTCACCTCGATCCAGCCGTCCGACCGGCCGCCCTGGGCTCAGTCGTTCTTCCCGCTGAGCTGAGATGCCGGCGTTACTTGAGCGACGAGCCCCGCGGGGTCGTAGTGCGCCCGGATGCGGGCCCGGCGCGGGGTGTTGGTCAGGTAGTACGGCTCGTCGGGCGGCAGGGCCGGGTCGGGGAAGTTGGGGTAGGCGCCGCCCGTGCCGTACGGGTGGGTCAGCGCGTAGGACTCGTCGAGCCAGGGCCCGGGCCGGTCGGCGGGCGCAACGGTGGCGGTCTGCTTGAGGAGGAACCGGGCATCGCGGTGCGGGAACGCCGTGGCGTCGGCGGCGATCCGGTTGTAGCCGCCGCCCCACGGGGAGAAGTCCAGCTCGCGTTCCTCACCCGGTAGGCGGTCCGCGAGCAGGCGTTCGATCAGGGGCCAGGCGGGAAGAGGCTCGCGGAAGTATTCGGAGTGGAGGTAGGCCCAGCGCGGGTCGGGGGTGTCGTCGCCCCCGGAGAGCCACTGCTTGGTCGCCAGGTGGGTGCCGCGGCGCCGATCGTCGGACACCGGCCGGACGCCGAGCCGGCGGATCAGGTCGTCGACGGCAGCGCCCCCGGGTGCGGCACCGAAGACGGTCACGATCAGATCGGGGACGCCCGGGCCGGAGGCGGCCGGGGCGGTGGTGACGAGGCTCGGGGCCACCGCGTCGTCCAGGTCGGGCAGGCAGGCCTGCCAGGCGTCGAGGACGTCGGCGGCGGACGTGGCGGGGAAGGTCAGCCGGAACGCCGTCGAGTCGGGCGCCGGAACCGTCCGGAAGGTCAGCGACGTCACCACCCCCGGAGCGCCGCCGCCGCGCAGCATCCACAGCAGGTCGTCGTCGGCCTCGACGGCGCGGCCGTCGGCCCGGACCATGGTCGCGGCCAGCAGTTGGTCGCACGTCAGCCCGTATCGCCGGCCGAGAATGCCGAGCCCGCCGCCGAGCGTCAGCCCCGAGATGCCGACGGTCGGGCCGCACCCGGCCGCGATCGTGCGGCCGTGCGCCGCCAGCCGGGCGTAGACCTCGGCCAGCCGGGTTCCCGCACCGATCACCGCCCGGTCGCCGTCGACCTCGACGCCCGACATCGGGCTCACGTCGATCACTACGCCGGTGGTGGTGGAGCGTCCGGCGAAGCAGTGGCCTCCACTGCGTACGGCCACCGGCTGGGCGGCGGCTCGCGCCGCGGAAAGCGCTTCGGCTATGTCGTCGGTTGCGGCACACCGGCGTACGGCAAATGGCCGCACCGCCGCAAAGCGTGACAGAACCACAGCGCGCCTCCCACCCTCGGTTGAGTGGGCCCCATTCAAGCAGCCGGGTCCGACATCTTTCCGCCGTCGTCCACCGCGTCCCGTCCGTCGCGGGGGCCGAAGGCGGCCAGCGCCTCGGCGTCGCTGCCCTGCGACCGCACGTACTCGTCGGCCCACGCCTGCACGTCCGGGTAGGCCGAGCCGGCAACCACGCTCGCCACCGCGGCGTCGACGTCGATGTCGACCCGGCGCAGCGAGACCTCGCCGGCCCGCAGCAGGGCCCAGTGGCCGCCCGCGCCGCCGTACGGCATGCCGATGCTGCCCGGGTTGACGACCGTCCGGCGGTCGACGAGCCGCACGAACGGCATGTGGGTGTGCCCGCAGACCACCGTCCGCACCTCGTCGGCCAGGTCGGCGAAGACCTCGGCCCACTTGGCGAGCCGCGTGTCGACCAGGACCACCTCCTCGTCGTCGCGCGGGGTGCCGTGGCAGAACACCACCGGCCCGAAGCCGTCGACCTCCAGGAACACCGGATGCGGCAGGCCCTCGAGCAGCCGCAGATGGTCCGCGGTCAGCTGGGCGGCCGCCCAGACGTCGATCTCGTAGGGCGACGGCTCGCCCCGGCGGATCGCGACCAGTTCACGGTCGGCGTTGCCGCGCACCAGCACGACGTTGTCGAGGCTGGTCAGCAGGTCGAGCACCGGCGCCGGCTGCGGCCCCGACGCGTGGTCGCCGCAGACGACGATGCGGTCGGCCCGCTTGACCTCGGGCTGGGCGAGAACTTGTTCGAGCACGGGCAGCACCCCGTGCACGTCGGCGATGACGGCGACCGTGTCCATCCCATGCACAGTAGGCCAGAGTTGGGGGCATGGAGCCGCGCATCGTCGTCCCGCAGGCGTTCCTCGACATGCCGCGCTGGTGGCACGAGGGTGCCGATTGGCTGGCCGCACTCCCGGACACCGCGGCGGCGATCTGCCGGCGCTGGGACCTGCGGCTCGACGGCGAGCCGCAGCACGGCTCGAACGCTCTGGTGTTTCCGGTCCGGCGCGGCGACCAGTGCCTCGCCCTGCGGCTGACGCCGCCGGGGCAGGAGGTCACCGATCAGGTTGCGGCGCTGCGGTTCTGGGACGGCCGGGGCACCGTACGCCTGGAGGCCGCCGACCCGGCGGCCGGAGCGATGTTGCTGGAACGCCTCGCGATGGACGGTTCGCTGCGGGCGCTGCCGATCGGGGAGGCGTTGGCCGTGCTCGGCGCGATGATGCGCCGCCTGGCGGTGCCCGCGCCTTCCTCGGTGCCGAGTACGGCCGAGATCGTCGCGACGCGGGCGGCCGCCCTGCCGTCGGACTGGGAGCGGCTCGGGCGGCCGTTCGACAAGGCGTTCCTGTCGCTCGCGCTCGACGCGGCCGCCCGCCTGGCCGAGTCGGACGGCCACCTGGCGGTCGACGGTGACCTGCATTCGGGTCAGGTGCTGCGGGGCACGCGCGAGGAGTGGCTGACGGTCGATCCGGTGCTGCTGCGCGGGGATATCGCCTACGACCTGGGCCGGATGCTGTGGACCCGGCTCGACGAGCTGCCGGACATCCGCGCCGGCTTCGACATCGCGGTCTCCGCGGCCCGGCTGGACGCGGCCCGGGCGCGGGACTGGGTGGTGTTCCGGGCGATCGACTACTGGCTCTGGTGCCTGTCGCACGGGCTGACCGAGGATCCGGTGCGCTGCGAGCGACTGACCCGCGTCTTCGCCTGACCGAGCCGGGCGTTTCCAAGAAATTGTGGTTCCCCGTTTGGACGATCACCCATTCCGGCTCACCGGTAACCCGTGACGCTCATTCATGTGAACTCACGGTCCTTGTCGGCATAGCGGCGACCGGGGCGGGTAGTGGGCGGCGTACCGAACGAAAGGAGCACCCCTCATGATCGGTACCGAGCACATCCACCGGCTGTCCGGGCGGGAACTGCACGACCGTGACGGCAACAAGATCGGGACCGTGGGTCAGATCTGGGACGACGGCGCCGGCCGCCCCGGCTGGGCCAGTGTCCGCACCGGACTGTTCGGCATGAACGAGTCCCTGGTGCCGCTGAACGACGCCGAGCTGCGGGACGACCACGTGGTCGTGCCCTACGACAAGGCCAAGGTCAAGGACGCGCCGAACGTCGACGCCTCCGACGACGAGCCGCTGGACACCGACGGCGTCGACCGGCTGTACCAGCACTACGGCCTGAACTCCGCGGACAGCTCCCGTGATTACGACGCCGGCACGACGAGTGACACCGGATACGCCGGCGCGACCGGCACGGAGGCGGGATACGCCGGCTCCACCGGCACGGAGGCCGGTTACGCCGGCAACACCGGGCAGGAGAACGGCTACGACCGGGACACCACGGCCGGCGCGAGCGACGGAATGACCCGTTCCGAGGAGCGGCTCAACGTCGACAAGCAGCGTGAGCAGGTCGGCCGGGCCCGCCTGCGGAAGTACGTCGTGACCGAGCAGCAGCAGGTCGACGTGCCGGTCCAGCGCGAAGAGGTCCGCCTCGAGCGCGAGCCGATCACCGACGCCAACCGTGGCGCGGCCTACGACGGGCCGGCCATCACCGAGTCCGAGCACGAGGTGACCCTGCACGCGGAGCGGCCCGTGGTCGAGACCGAGGCCGTACCGGTCGAGCGGGTCCGTCTGGGCAAGGAAACCGTGACCGATCAGCAGACGGTCGGTGGCGAGGTGCGCAAGGAGCGGGTCGAGGCCGACCTGCCGGACGAGGACGGCCGTCGCGCGCTGGACTGAGCGAAGGTCAGGGGTACGAGAAGGATGCCGTGCCTCCCGGAATGAGGCACGGCACCCTTCGCCCGCGCCGCGTTGCCGGCCGGTCCGCGGGGCCGGTCACGAGCGTACGAGAAACGAGTGTGTTATTTGCTCGGCGCGGGGACCGCGCACTTGATCTTGGGGTTGACGCCGAGCCAGTTGAGCGGGCCGGCGATGACCGTGACCACGACCGTGCCGGCCTTGGCGCAGCTGGCGTCGCCGTTGTCCTTGAAGTAGCCGCGTTCATAGGCGGCTACGCCGCCGATGATCAGCCACAGGAGAATGATCAGGCCGCCGATCGAAGTGCCGCGCATCGGGTTCTCCTAGGTCGTGAGGAATGTGCCCGCGAATACCCCGATGGCGTCGATCTCTAAACGACGGCCTGCAAGGTGTAGCTGTGGGGCAGGCGTTCGGGGCGGTCGACGAGTTGCCACTCGCCGCCCTCGAGTTCGCGCATGTGGCCGGGGAGGGCGTTCCACGGGACGGACCGGTGCTCGATCAGCGTGGTGACGGTCAGGCCGGCCTCGAGGAGCGCGGTGACGATCTCGCCGATGCCGTGGTTCCACTCGTGGGTGACAGTCGCCTGGAACTGGTGGTCGGTGGTCACATAGGTGTAGGGCTCGTCGATGACGAGCGCATCCTTCTGCTCGAAGTAGGCCGTGTCCAGCGCGAGCAGGTCGTCCTCGCGGTCGTAGTCGAGGGACCACAGCACCGGGTGGCCCTCGCGGAGGTGCAGGCGGCCGCCCGGCCGGAGCAGTGAGCGGACGGTCCGCGCCCAGCGTTTGATGTCGGGGAGCCAGTTGAGGGCGCCGACGCCGGTGTAGACCACGTCGAAGTCGCCGTCGAGCACCTCCCGGGCGCGATAGACATCTGACTCGACAAATCGGACCTTCTCCCCGGATGAGGCGGAGGCGACGAACCGCCGCGCCTGGTCGAGGACCGGTGCCGAAAAATCGAGGCCGACGACGGCCGACGCACCCAGCCGGGCCAGCGACAGCGTGTCGTGACCGAGATGGCACTGCAGGTGGACCACCCGCTGCCCGTCGAGCGACCCGAGGCGCGGCCGGTCGAAGCGCACCGTATCGCTCAGGAACGCCGGGTCGCCGGCGAAGCGCGACAGCCCGTACTCCGGGGAGACCGCATGCACGGCCGCCCGCTCGTCCCAGTTGGTGCGGTTGACGTCCAGATAGTCGGTCACGCGGGCACGATATCGCCCGCGCGTACGCGCCCGCCTACGGATTTTCCGACCGATGGCGTTAGATGGGACAGCAGTCGAGCGGAGACGGGGTGCAGTGGCTTGGAGACCAGGCGGACAACGGTGCGGGACGTGCGCCGGGCCAACCGGTCCAGCCTGCTCACCGACCTCTTCCACGGCGGCCGCCAGAGCCGTCAGCAACTCGGCGCCACCACCGCGCTCAGCCAGGCCAGCGTCAGCAACCTGATCGGCGAGATGATCGACGAGGGGCTGGTCGAGGAGGCGGGCCTGGTCGGTTCCGACGGCGGGCGCCCGCGGGTGCTCCTGCAGGTGCGGCCCGATTTCCGGTACGTGGTGGGCGCCGACGTCGGCGAGACCCGCATCGTGGTCGAGCTCTACGACCTGGCCATGAACCGCCTGGCCGCCGCCAAATACCAGCACGACGACGATCCCGACCAGGTCGCCCGCCAGCTGCTGACCGGCCTCTCGGCGGTGATCGAGGAGGCCGGGGTCGCGCCCGAGAACGTCCTCGGCTACGGCGTCGGCGTGCCCGGCGTGGTCGATCAGGGCGTGGTCTATTCGCAGGTCACCGGCTGGGACGCGGTTCCGCTCGGCGACGTGCTGGCCGGTGGCACCTCGGTGCCGGTCTTCGTCGAGAACGGTGCCAAGACCGTCGGCCAGGCGGAGATGTGGTTCGGCGCCGGGCGCGGCGCGCGCCATGCGGTCATCATTCTCATCGGTACGGGCGTGGGCGCGGCCGTCGTCATGGACGGTCACAGCTATCGCGGGGCGAACAGCAACGCCGGCGAGTGGGGCCACACCACGCTCGTCTACGACGGCGATCTGTGCCGGTGCGGGGCGCGGGGTTGTCTCGAGGCGTACGTCGGCGCCGACTCGATCAACAGGCGACTGGCCGGCGTCGCCGGGGAGGAATATGACCTCCAGACGGCGCTCGCGGACAAGCCTCACAGCGAGAAAGTGGCCGAGGTCTTCGCGCAGACCTGCGGCTACCTGGGCGCCGGCATCGCCGACCTGATCAACCTGTTCAGCCCCGAGCGCATCGCGATCGGCGGCGGGGCCGGGCTGCCCCTGGCCGAGCGGTTCCTGCCCGAGATCCGGGCCGCGGCGGCCGCGCACGCGCTGCGCCGCCCGTACGCCCAGACCACCATCGAAGCGTGCCTGCTCGGCCCGGAGGCCGTGGCGATGGGCGCCGCGACCCTGCCGATCGCCCGGCTGCTCGCCGAGGGCGGCCTGCCGGCCCCGCAGGAGGAAGAGATCCTGCTGATCCGCAAGCCGCCCGCGGCAAGGCGATAAGACTAGGCCCGGATGCGGGCGATCGTGTCGCGCAGCCAGAGGGCGCTCTGCTTCGGCGTCCGCGTCTGCGTGTCGTAGTCGACGTGCACGATCCCGAAGCGCTTGGCATAGCCGTACGCCCACTCGAAGTTGTCGAGCAGCGACCACGCGAAGTAGCCCCGCACGTCCGCGCCCTGCGCCCGCGCGTCGGCGACCGCCGCCAGGTGGGTGGCGAGATATTCGGTGCGGTCGTCGTCGCGTACGGTGCCGTCGGCCGCCACCTCGTCGGCGAACGCGGCACCGTTCTCGGTGATCACCAGCGGCAGGCCGGGGTAGTCGCGGTGCAGCCGGACCAGCAGCTGGGTGAACCGTTCCGGGGTGATCGGCCAGTCCATCGCCGTGCGCGGGGTGTCCGGCAGGACCGAGCGCACCACCGGCTCGCCGTTGTCGTCGTGGGTGCGTCCCTGCTCGTCGGTGCCGGCGAAGTTCTGCCCGAAGTAGAAGTTTACGCCCAGCCACTCGAAGGGCGTCGAGATGATGTCGAGGTCGCCCTCCTGGACCGGGAACGCCGATCCGCGCTCGGCCAGGTCGGCCACGATGTCGGCCGGGTAGCGGCCGTAGCGCAGCGGGTCGAGGTAGATGCGGGTGCCCATGCCGTCGGCCCGGCGGGCGGCGTCCCGGTCGGCCGCGCTGTCCGAGGCGGGGTCGGCGGTGCCCATGTTCAGCGTGATCCCGTACGTGTGCGGGCGCGTCTCCGCCGCCCGCATCGCCTGCGTGGCCAGGCCGTGCCCGAGCAGCAGGTGGTGCACGGCGTTGATCGCCGCGTCGTGGTCGCGCCGCCCGGGTGCGTGCACGCCGACCTGGTAGCCGAGCCACGCCGAGCACCACGGCTCGTTGAGCGTGCTGAACGTGTCGACCCGGTCCTGCAGCTTGTCGAAGACCAGCATCGCGTAGTCGGCGAACCGGTACGCCGTGTCGCGGGCCGGCCAGCCGCCCGCGTCCTCCAGTTCCTGCGGCAGGTCCCAGTGGTACAGCGTGACCCACGGGTCGACGTCGGCGGCCAGTAGTTCGTCGACCAGCCGGTCGTAGAAGGCCAGGCCGGCCGGGTTGGCCGGGCCGCGGCCGCCGGGCTGCACCCGGGGCCAGGCCACCGAGAACCGGTACGCGTCCACGCCCAGACTCTTGATCAGCGCCACGTCCTGCGGCATCCGGTGGTAGTGGTCGCAGGCGACGTCGCCGTGGTCGCCGTTCGCGACGGCTCCGGGCACCCGGCAGAAGGTGTCCCAGATGGACGGCGTGCGCCCGTCCTCGGCGACCGCGCCTTCGATCTGGTAGGAGGACGTCGCGACGCCCCAGGTGAAGGCCGGAGGGAAGTCGACCTCGGCGACAGATGGGGCAAAGCGGGCGGTGGGGTTCATGACTCTCCAGTGAGCGGGGATTGGGGGCGGGGCCGGCCCTTCTTGAGGGAGCCGGCCCCGGGGGACGTCAACCGACGGGCTGCTGCGCCGGGTGCAGCCAGCAGGCCACCGACCGGGTCGCGCCGTCCGGGGTGTCCGGGCGGCCGAGCACCGGGATCCGGTCGTCGCACGGCTCGAAGGCCTTCGGGCAGCGGGGGTGGAACGAGCAGCCGCTCGGCATGCCGGCGAGGTCGGGCGGGGAGCCCGGGATGCCGGCCAGCTCGCGGCGATGGCCGCGCAGCGCCGGGAACGAGTTGAGCAGACCCTTCGAGTACGGGTGCAGCGCATCCCGGTAGAGAGTGGACGCCGGGGCCTCCTCGACGATCCGGCCGCCGTACATGATCGCGATCCGGTTGGAGAACTCGACCAGCAGCGACAGGTCGTGGGTGATGAAGACGACCGAGAAGCCGAGCCGTTCCCGCAGTTCGATCAGCTGGCCCAGGATCTGCCGCTGCATCACCACGTCGAGCGCGGTCGTCGGCTCGTCCATGATGACCACCTGGGGCTGCAGGATCAGCGCCATGCCGATCATGACGCGCTGCCGCATGCCGCCCGACAACTGGTGCGGGTAGGCGTCCATCCGGTCGGCCGAGATGCCGACCAGCTTCAGCATCTCGCGGGCCCGGGCGTCGCGGCTGTGCGCACTCATCTCCGGCTCGTGGGCCTTCAGCACGTCGGTCAGCTGGGTGGAGATCTTGTGGACCGGGTTGAGCGAGTTCATCGCGCCCTGGAACACGATCGCCGTCTCGGCCCACCGGAACTGCCGCAGTGCCCGGTCGGAGAGCCCGAGCACGTCGTAGGGCGAGCCCTTGTCGGGGTGGTAGATGACCTCGCCACCGGTGATCACACCCGGAGGAGCGAGCAGCCGGGTCAGGCCGTAGGCGAGGGTCGACTTGCCCGAGCCGCTCTCGCCGGCCAGGCCGAGCACCTCGCCGCGGTGCAGGGTCAGGCTGACGTCGCGGACCGCGCGGACGGCCCGGTCGCCGAGACCGTAGTCGACGTTGAGCTTGCGGATCTCGAGTACGGGTTCAGGCATTGTTGGGGACCTCCCGTGCCACCGGCGTGGCGCCGTCCGGGTTGATCTTGGGTGTCGGGGTGGACGACAGCACCGGCGTGAAGCCGATCCGCATCCGCACCGTCCGGCCCGAGACCGTCTTGACCTTGGTCTTGCCGGCGCTGCGCAGGCGGGGGCTGACGAACTCGTCGATGCCGAAGTTGATCAGCGACAGCGAGGTGCCGAGGAACGCGATCGCCAGGCCGGCGGGGACGAACCACCACCACGCCTTCTGGCCGAGAGCCTGCTGGCCCTGGGCCCAGAAGAGGATGGTGCCCCAGTTCCAGCCGTTGTTGACGACGCCGATGAAGGCGAGCGTGATCTCGGAGAGGACGGCGAACAGCACCGTGCCGACGAAGCCGGCCGCGATCACTGCGGTCAGGTTGGGCAGCAGCTCGAAGATGATGATGCGCCAGGTCTTCTCGCCGGTCGCCCGGGCCGCCTCGACGTAGTCGCGCCGGCGCAGCGAGAGCGTCTGCGCCCGCAGCACCCGGGCGTTCCACGACCACGAGGTGAGGCCGATGATCAACGCGATCAGGGTGTCGCTGACGTTGCTGAGGATCGAGGTGATGATGATCATCAGCGGGATGGCCGGGATGACCAGGAAGACGTTGCTCAGCGCGGACAGGCCGTCGTCGGTCTTGCCGCCGATGTAGCCGGAGGTCACGCCGATCAGCACCGACAGCACGGTCGCCACGATGCCGGCCAGGAAGCCGACGTAGACGACGCTGCGGGTGCCGACCAGCAGCTGGCTGAAGACGTCCTGGCCGAGGTGGGTGGTGCCGAGCAGATGGTGCGCGGACGGGCCCTTCACCAGCTCGTTGCCGCGCGCGTCCGGGTCGTACGGCGCCACCCACGGCCCGATGATCGAGAACAGCACGTAGATGCCGAGCAGGACCAGGCCGGTCGCGGCCTTCGGGTTGCGCAGGAAGCTGAACCGGCGCCGCTTGGCCGGTTTGGCCGCCTCCGGCTGGGCCATCGAGCCCTGGCTGGGGATGACCTGCTCGATGCTCGAGGTGGGAATCGTCATCGCTCAGCCCTCCTTACGGGTACGCGGGTCGAGGAGCAGGTACGCGATGTCGGCCAGCAGGTTGGCCACCAGCACGGCCAGCGTGATCACCAGGAAGATGCCCTGCATCAGCGGATAGTCCTTGGACTGCAGGCCTTCCAGCAGGGTGAACCCGAGACCGGGGTACGAGAAGACGATCTCCACCAGCAGGGTGCCGCCGACGATGAAGCCGAGCGACAGCGCGAAGCCGGAGACGCTGGGCAGCAGCGCGTTGCGCGCCGCGTAGCTCATCGCCACCCGCCGGCCGGACAGGCCCTTGGCGTGCGCGACGGTGATGTAGTCCTCCGAGGAGACCGTGATCATCATGTTGCGCATGCTGAGGATCCAGCCGCTGACCGAGGAGATCAGGATGGTGAGCGCGGGCAGCAGGCTGTGCCGGATCGCGCTCGGGATGAAGTAGCCGTCCCAGGCGGGCACCAGGTTGGAGTCGAAGCCGCCGGACGAGGGGAAGAAGCTGCCCGGACCGGCCAGCAGGTAGATCGCGATGATCCCGAGCCAGAAGTAGGGCACCGACGAGAAGAACGTGGTGACCGGCAGCAGGCCGTCGGCCCACGAGCCGCGCCGCCAGCCGACCAGCACGCCCAGCCCGGTGCCGAGCAGGAAGCTGATCACCGTGGTGATGCCGACCAGCATCACCGTCCAGGGCAGCGCCTGGCCGATGATCTGCGAGACCGGTGCCGGGAAGAAGGTGAACGACAGCCCGAGGTCGCCGTGGAACAGCTGCTGCCAGTAGTGGATGTACTGGGTCCACAGGCTCTCGTGCTTGTCGAGGCCGAACAGGGCGTACAACGACTGGATTGCCTGGGTGCTGATCTGCCCCTGCCGCTTGGCGATCAGGGCGTCCACCGGATCGCCGGGCGCCAGGCGCGGAATGAAGAAGTTCAGGGTGATCGCGGCCCACAGCGTGAACAGGTAGAACGCGATGCGCTGGAGGAAGTACTTCATACCGACGCCCCCTTGACCGCGGCCGAACCGGGGGTTTCGGCGGCGACGGTGGCCTCGTCGAAGAGCCAGCACGCGGCCCAGTGGCCGGGTGCGTCGCCGATCTCGATCTTCTCCGGCAGATCGGTGGTGCAGCGCGCCATCGCCATCGGGCAGCGCGGATGGAACCGGCAGCCGGCCGGCGGGTGGATCAGGCTCGGCGGCTCGCCGGTGCCCTGGTCCTCGACCGAGCCGCCCACGCCGGTCAGGCGGTCCGGGTCGGGCGCCGAGTCGATCAGCAGCCGGGTGTACGGGTGTGCGGGCGACTGCGTGACGGTCTCGCTGTCGCCGCCCTCGACCATGCGGCCGGCGTACATCACCATCGTCTCGTCGGCGAAGTAGCGGGCCGACGCGATGTCGTGGGTGATGTACAGGATTGCCAGGTTGAGGCGCTCCTTGAGGTCGCGCAGCAGGTTGAGCACGCCGAGCCGGATCGAGACGTCCAGCATGGACACCGGCTCGTCGGCCAGCAGGGCCTCGGGTTCCGCGGCCAGCGACCGGGCAATCGCGACGCGCTGCCGCTGACCGCCGGAGAGCTCGTGCGGGAACTTGTCCAGGTAGCGTTCGGGCGGCGTGAGACTGACCCGGCCGAGCAGGTCGTGCAGCGCGCTCTCGAGGTCCTCGGCGGTGCTGCCCGCGTGGTGGTGGATCTTCAGCGCGCGGGTGAGGTGGTACCGGATGGTGTGCACCGGGTTCAGGGACGCGAACGGATCCTGGAAAATCATCTGCACCCGGGCCGCGTACGTGCGAAACTGACGCCCCGGCCGGACGTGGGTGGTCTTCCCGTGCAGGCGGATGTCGCCGCCCGTGCGGGGATAAAGCTGGGCGAGCAGCCGGGCCATGGTGGACTTGCCCGAGCCGGACTCGCCGACCAGGGCGACCACCTGGCCGCGCCGCAGGGTCAGGTGCACATCATCGACGGCGTGCACCGCGTTCTGCTGTTGGGAGAAGAGTCCGCGCAGCGTCCGGCGGACGGGGAAGTGCTTGGTCAGGCCGATCGCCTCGAGCACAACCTCGCCGGCCGGTGCCTTCGCGTCCTGGGTCGACGTCATGATCGGTGTTCCTTTGTGGAAAACGAGGGGCATCCGGATACCGCTGTTGACCGGTCCCCGCACGGCACGCCGCGCGGGGACCGGCCCGGTCAGGCGGTCAGGACTTGGCGGGCTGGAGCTTGAGAACGATCTGCAGCTCGTACGGCTGGGTCGGCTGGCCACCCGAGTACGGGTCGGAGTCCGACGGCCATCCGGTCCAGTACTTGTCGTTGAAGGCCATGCCGACGTTGTCGGAGCCGACCGGGAGGATCGGGACCTGCTCGACGAAGATCTTCTCGAGGGTGTTCAGCGCCGTGGTGCGGTCGGCGTCGCTGGCCGCGTTCTGGTACGCCTTGAGCGCGGCGGTCGCCTCGGGGCTGTTGAAGCGGCCGTAGTTGCCGTTCTTCGACGCGGTGCCGACCGGCTTGAGCAGGGCACCGTCCATGATGGTCTGGTAGATGTCGTACGGCGTCGCGCCGCTGTTCGTCCAGTGCATCATCGCGTCGAAGTCACCCTTCTGGGTGTCGGCGTCCCACGCGTCCTGGTTGGGCTTCTCGACGGTGGCCGCGATGCCGATCTGCGACAGGTTGTCCTTGATCAGCTCGAGCGTGGTCTGGTAGTCGGACCACGGGGCCGGGTCGGTCAGCTTGATCGTGACCGGCTTGCCCGACGGGTCGGTCAGCTTGTTGCCGTTGAGCTTGTAGCCGGCGCCCTGCAGCAGGGTCTTGGCGCCCGCCACGTCGACGGTCAGCTTCTTACCCTTGTACTCAGGCGCGATGTACGCGTCGCCGGCGCCGTTCGGCAGGCCGGTCACGCTGTCGATCTGCGGGTGGAAGTAGCCGGACTCGGCCTGGTTGAAGATGTCCGCCCGGTTGATGACCATGTTCATGGCCTGGCGCAGCTTCGGGTCGTCGAACGGCTTCTTGGTGGTGTTGAGCCAGAGGCCGTGGATGCCGAGGACGCCGGGGGCCCAGACCTTGTGGTGGGCCGGGTCCTTGGCCTCGAAGACCTGCTGCACGTTCGGGATGAAGACGAAGCTCCACTCCGACTCGTCGTTGGCCAGCGCGGTGCCCTGGGTGTCGTTACCGGAGTAGGAGACCGCCCGGACCTCCTTGACCTTGGGCAGGTTCTGCCAGTAGCCGCCGTCGGTACGCAGGTCGAGCGTGGCACCGGCCTGGGTGAACGACTTCAGGACGTACGGGCCGCTGCCGACCGGCTTGGCGTTGGTGTCCTTGACCGGGTCGGCGATGGTCGACCAGATGTGCTTGGGCACAATCGGGATCTGCGCGATGATCTTGTTCTGGTTGACGAACTGCGACGACGTGAAGGTCGCGTGCACGTTGTTGCCGGTCGCCGTGACCTGGTCGAACGGGATCACGTTCTGGTTCAGGTCGGGCTTGCTCTTGAGCAGGTTGAATGTGTATGCCACGTCGTCGCCGGTCAGCGCCTGGCCGTCCTGCCACTTCGCGTTGTCGCGCACCGTGATGTCGACCGACTTGTAGTCGGACGCCCACTTCACCGAGGTGGCCAGCCACGGCGTCATCGGGTCGGCCGGCTTGACCGGGTTGAACTGCTGCAGCGGCTCGTAGATCAGCCACTGGTACGCCATCGCGCCGGCTGAGGAGGTGGTGGCGAACGGGTTGTTGTTCTCCGTCTGGTTGCCGTTCGGCATGCCGATGGTGAGGTAATCCCGGCCGCCGGAGCTCGACTTGGCGTTCTGTGCGTTAGGGGAGTCGCCGCACGCGGCCAGGCCGCCCGCGACGAGCATGCCCGCGGCGGCGACCGCGAACAGTTTCCTGCGTTGCATCGGAATTTTCTCCTCGAATGTAGCGGAATCGGGTGAGAGGGGTGCCCGAGAAGGGCGTGCGTCATCGCGGCGCCGGCGGGGTGGCCGGTTCCGGGATTTCGCCGTGTTGCGTGGGTGTCGGTCGGATTCAGGAGGTGGTGCTGTGCGGACCCGCGACCGTGGATCCCCGGACGACGAAGCTCGCCGGAATGACGGTCGGGCGGTTGGGCAGGGGTGTGCCCTCGAAATGTGCGAGCAGGGTGCGGGCCGCCGCCTCACCCATCTCTCTTGCCGGTTGGTGGACAGTCGACAGTGACGGCTGGGTGTGTGCCGCCGTGGGTATGTCGTCGAAGCCGACGACCGCGACGTCCTGCGGGATGCGCTTGCCCCGGTCGAGCAGGCCCTGCATGGCGCCGATCGCGGAGAGGTCGTTGTGGGCGAAGACCGCGTCGAACTCGATCCCGGCGTCCAGCGCTTCCTGTACGCCGGCCACGCCGCACTCGACGGTGAAGTCACCGGTGCACAGGCGCTCGGACGGGATCGGGTGGCCGGCGGCGGCGAACGCGGCCGCGAAACCGTCCAGCCGCTGGACGGTGCAGCCGAAGCGCTCCGGCCCGGCGATCACGAGCGGCCTGGTGCGGCCGATCTCGAGCAGGTGGGTGGCCGCGGCGCCGGCTCCGGTGTGGTTGGTGGTGCCGACGCTCGGGATCTGGATCTGATCCGAGATCTGGTCGCGGTCGTCGATGAGCACCACCGGCAGCCCGCGGGCGTGCAGGGTGGTGATGTAGTCGAGGGTGCCCTCCGGCTCGATCACCAGCAGGCCGTCGAACGACTTGGCCGAGACCTGGGCGCCGAACTGGCGCATCGACTCCTCACCCCGGTTGCAGGTGAACAGGAGGAGGCCGTAGCGCTCGGTTTCGAGGACGTCGACCGCGCCCTGCAACAGTTCGGCCATCCACGGCCAGGTGAGCGAGGGCACCAGCATGCCGACCACCCGGGTGCGCCCGCGGGCGAGGCCGACGGCCCGGGAACTGGGCACGTAGCCGAGTTCATCGATGACCGCCCGCACCCGGGCCGCGGTGGATTGGTCCAGCTCACCCTTGCCGTTGAGGACGCGGGACACGGTCGTCTTGCTGACCTTGGCCCGGGCCGCCACATCGGCGATGGTGATTGGCACGTGTCCTCCTGGGTTGCCTGCCTGGTGTCACCGACTCGTTTCGCCGGGATTTCGGAACCGGTTTCGGAAGCGGTTCCGGCAGTTAACGACAGTGAAGCGGGTCACGTCAATGTGTAGGAGTCTTCATTTAGGTTTCAGGACGGTAACCGCGCGGCCGGGCCGCCTCTTAAATACGGATTTTCTCGGGTGAACCCGAAGTCGCCTCGCGGGCCAGATGAGGCAGCACAATGCCCAATGGGGCATCGACGACGATCCCCGCGTACGGCTCGCCGCGTGTCACTCCACGATTGACGATCGCGACCCGGATGCCGAGCTTGGCGGCCCGCAGCACGAACCGCCGCCCCGACATGACGGTCAGCGAGGAACCCAGCACCAGCAACGTGCGCGCGCTCCCGACCAGGGCGAAACTGCGCTCGACCCGGTCGATCGGAACCGTCTCTCCGAAGTAGACGACGTCCGGCTTGAGGAGACCGCCGCACCCCAGGCAGTCGACCACCCGGAAGCCGTCCAGCCCGGCGTCGTCGAGCTCGGCGTCGCCGTCCGGGTTGATGGCGGTCGCGACGCCCGCGAAGGCCGGGTTGGCGGCGTCCAGCCGGGCCGCCATCTCGGTGCGCCCGGTCAGCTCACCGCAGTGCAGGCAGGCGATGCGGGCCAGGTTGCCGTGCAGCTCGACCACGCCGTGCGCGCCCGCCGCCTGGTGCAGGCCGTCGACGTTCTGCGTGATGATGCCGTCGACCAGGCCGAGCCGCTGCAGATCGGCGACCGCGCGATGACCGTCGTTGGGCCGGGCGTCGCCGATGTTGCGCCAGCCGAGGTGGCTGCGCGCCCAGTAGCGCTGCCGGGCCACGTCGTCGCCGGTGAACGTCTGGTAGGTCATCGGAGTGCCGCGCCGCGCCGAACCCGACGGCCCGCGATAGTCGGGAATGCCGGAATCCGTGGACAACCCCGCGCCGCTCAGCACCACCACGCCGCCCTCGGCGATCCACCCGCCGAGCTCGGCCACCTGCCCCACCATCTGAAGGTCCACGCTTCCATCGTCCCTCGCCCGAACGAGGGGGTCGTAATCCCGCGGCGGACGTGCGGGTTTCCGCCCGAAACGGTAGGTTGGTCCATGTGACGGCAGTGACGCGTGTGCTTCCCCGGTTTTGGGACGGCCGGCGTCTTCTGCGCTTCCTGACCGGTTTGGCGATGCTTACGCTCGCTTTCACGGTCCACGTCACGCCGCCCGCGCCCGCCCTCCCGGCGGCGCCCGCGGCCGCCGTGGCGACCTCTCCGGCGGCGCCCGCCCACACAGCGGCTCAGCCGGCAGCCCAGCCGGCAGCCCAGTCGGCCCCCGTGCTTCCGGCTCTTCCGCCGGTCGAAACCCCGCTGCTCATCAGCGCGGCGGCCACCTTGCTGCTGATCGCGGGCTTCGCCCTTCGCGTACGCGCGGAGCGCGCCCCACCCCTCGCCTGACGTCCAGCCCGGTGCCGGCGGCCTCGCGCGCGAGGAGCCGCCGTGTGGCGGTGAGGGCTCACCCCGTACGGGAAAAGCCTCCGCCACGCCGTGCGTAAGCCGCACGACCAGCGCAATCACCCTCCAAGATCGCGTCTGTCAGTGAGGTGTCGTCCCGTGGGAACCAGCATGCACAGCTTCCTCATCTCCATCCCGATCGCCATCAGCCTCTGGGCCCTGATGCTGCTCGCCGTGGCCCTCGCCGTCGCACTGATGGCCAGGCCCCGCGCCACCGCGGCCCCGACCGCCGACCAGCCCACTGCCGACGGGCCCACCGCCGCCCGGTCTGCTGCCGCCCGGTCTGCTGCCGCCCGGTCTGCTGCCGCCCGGTCTGCTGCCGCCCGGTCTGCTGCTGGCCGGTTCCTTGCCGACCGGCTGTTTGCTGCTGGCCGGTCTGCTGGCGCCGAGTCTGCTGTCGCCGGATCTGGCGCAGCCGGGTCTGGCGCAGCCGGGTCAGACGCCGCCGGGTCAGACGCCGCCGGGTCGGACGCGGCCGGGCCTGGCGTCGGGCGGTCTGGCGTCGGGCGGTCTGGCGTCGGGCGGTCTGGCGTCGGGCGGTCTGGCGTCGGGCGGTCTGGCGTCGGGCGGTCTGGCGTTGGGCGGTCCGGCGTTGGGCGGTCCGGCGTTGGGCGGTCCGGCGGTGGCCGGTCCGGCGGTGGCCGGGTGCGGGGCGTCCGCCGTGTCGATGGTGGTCTGGCTGTCCGCTCGGTCGCGGATGACCTGCGCTTCGCCGGTGAGGTCGCCGTGGCCGCCGAGCGTGCGGCGGCCACCGCGGCCCGTGGCCGGGCCGGCTGGGAGGCCGCCGAGCGCGAACTCGACGCCGCCTGGGCGGCCTACCAGGAGGCCGACGCGGCCGCCCGCCGCACCTGGGCCGCCACCGCGTTCCCGCTGATGAGCCGGCGCCGCAAGCTGGGCGACAACGCCGACCGTGAGCGCTACCTCCATCACACCGCGACCGTCGCCTGCCGGCAGCGGGAGCTCTCGATCGCCCAGCTCAACGACGTCTACGCGCATCGCGGCTGGAACCCGCGTCTGCACCCGGCGGTGCAGGAATCCCTGCTGCGCAACGCGATCCGGGAAAATGCGTTCGCCAACTACCAGAAGGCGCAGCGGCGGGAGCGGGCCGCCTGGCAGGAGGCCGAGACCGCGGCCGAGGCCCTGCGCGCGCTGCGGGCCGAGGCGGCGGCCGCGTTCGGGCGCACCACCGCCGAGCAACCGGTGGCGAGCGAATTCTGGTGGGCCGAGCCGTGGACGACCGGGGAGCTGCCGGTGGCCGCCTGACATTCCACAGTGGATTTCGGGCAGGGCCGCCCACCTGGTCGATCGTGCGTTCGCGCGCGGCTGTCGTACCGGGCAGGTACCGTAACCGGGTAACGAGCAGAAGGGCAGGAAGACCGCGTGGCGCGTGCTTCACAATCGCCCGCGGCCCGGTTGCACCGGGCCGCGCGCATCGAGGATGCCGTCCACGAGATCGTCGTGCGCCGGTTGCGCAACCGCGGCTGGCAGCCGGTCATCACCGCCTACACCGGCTACGGGTCTCCCGGCTGGGCCCGGGTCATGGCCCGGGTCGTGCTCACCCGGCCGGCCACCTTCGGCCGAAGCCTGGACAAGGTGCGCGGCTGGCGCAGCTTCACCAGCTCACCCGTGCACGACGAGGTCGTCCGCATCCAGATGGGCGACCAGCTCACCGAGACCCGCACCGACCGCAGTGGTTACGTCGACTGCGTGGTCAAGGGCGACCTCGAGCCGGGCTGGGGGAGTGTGCGGCTGACCGCCGACGGCGCGGCTCCGGTCGAGGCCCCGATCCGGGTGATCGACCCGGCCTGCCGCTTCGGCGTCATCTCCGACATCGACGACACGGTGATGGTGACCGCGCTGCCCCGGCCGCTGCTCGCCGCCTGGAACACGTTCGTGCTCGACGAGCACGCCCGCATGGCCGTCCCCGGCATGGCCGTGCTCTACGAGCGCCTCGTCACCGCCAACTCCGGCGCCCCGGTGTTCTACCTGTCGACCGGCGCGTGGAACGTGGCGCCCACGCTCAGCCGGTTCCTCTCCCGGCACCTCTACCCGGCCGGCCCGCTGCTGCTGACCGACTGGGGTCCCACCCCGGACCGCTGGTTCCGCAGCGGCCAGGAGCACAAGCGCACCACGCTGCGCCGGCTGGCCGGCGAGTTCCCGCACGTCCGCTGGCTGCTGATCGGCGACGACGGACAGCACGACCAGGAGATCTACTCCGAGTTCGCGCACGCGCACCCGGAAAATGTGGCCGCCGTGGCGATCCGCCGGCTCTCGCCGACCCAGGCCGTGCTGGCCGGTGCCATCCCCGGCCCGGCCGGCAACCCCGAGGCGGTCGGCTCGGGCGGCAAGACCTGGTTCTCGGCGCCCGACGGTGCCGGCCTCTGGTCCCTACTCCGTGACTCCGATGTCGTCTGAGCCCGTGCTCTCCGACAGCCGCTGGTGCAGTCGTTCCCGCACCTCGTCGGACGTATACGCTCGCCGCTTGCGCTCGGCCCGCGCGACCACCACCCCGGTCGCCGCGACGCCTGCCAACCCGGCCAGTCCCACAACCTTCCACCAACGCATCGCTTGAGGATAGACACATCGTGACCGCCATCAGCCTCGATCAGGCCATCGACCTGACGCGCACGGGTGACATCTGGATCTTCCGCGGCCGGTCCGGGCCCGACCGGGCCATCCAGACCCTGACCAACAGCCCGGTCAACCACGTCGGCATGTCGCTGGTCATCGAGGACATGCCGCCCCTGATGTGGCACGCCGAGCTCGGCAAGTCGCTGCCCGACCTCTGGTCCGGCACCTTCCAGCGCGGCGTCCAGCTGCACGACCTGCGGGACGCGGTCGCGGTCTGGGGTCACCGCTACGGCCAGCGGGGCTGGTTGCGCCAGCTCGACCCCGGCGCCACCAAGGCCATGGAGGACAAGGCGCTGAGGACAGTGGCCCGCCTCGACGGCACCCCGTTCCCGTCCTCGGCCCAGCTCGCCTCGCGCTGGGTGCGCGGCCGGTTCCCGTCGCTGCGGCGTTCGTCCATCGCGCTGGAAACCGCCTACTGCGCCGAGGTCGTGGCGCTGACGTACGAGGAGATGGGCCTGCTGCCGCGGGGCCGCAAGCCCAACTGGTACGACCCCGGGCGCTTCTGGAGCGGCGACGAACTCGACCTGTGCGCCGGTTTCACGCTCAGCGACGAGATCGCGGTCGACGTCTCGGTTTAAGCGGCCGCTCCGGCCGGTGCCCGCAGGTCGGCCACCCGGTGTCCGGCGTTCCTGATCTGGCCGTCCACGACCAGATAGAAGGCGGGGAAGGCCGAGGCGCTGAACGCGGTCGTGGCCGGGCCGTCCTCCGGCTCGTGTACCACGGTGGCGACGCCGCGCAGCCCGTCGACCAGCTCGGTGCCGTGCCCGTCGAGGCCCGACACGACGGCGAGCACGCTGGCCGGCCCGCCCGGCATCGCGCGGGCGAAGTCGGCCGCGTTGCCCAGCTCGTCGAGGCAGTGCGAGCAGGTGGAGGACATCAGCGCGATCAGCTTGCGGCCCTCGCGCAGCCACTCGTCGTCGACCGCGGCGCCGTCGATCGCGGTGGCCTCGACGCCGGCCACGCTGGTGCCGACGGTCAGCAGGTCGGCCGGCCGCCGGGCCTGCTCGAGGATCGTGGTGTGCTCGCGCAGCCGCCGGATCACGGCGACGGTCAGAATCAGGTTGAGGACGCAGATCACGGCCAGGATGACGACGGTCGCTGCGAGGTACGACATGTTCCGCTCTTTTCGCTCGGGTTCGGTGCCCGCGCTCGCGCGCGGGCACCTTTGACGGGGTCAGCAGCAGTAGCTCTTGCTGGCGCAGCCGGAACCCTTGGGACAGGTCCGGGTGCAGTACCACTGGCAGCCCGGCTCCCCGAGCAGGTAGGTGCTGACCGAGCACTGGCTGCAGGACAGCGCGTCGGCGGACGACTTCGGCAGCAGGGCCGACAGCATGCGGTCGCCCAGCGAAAGGATCGCCTTCATTTGGTACTCCTCACCAACGGGGCCGGGACCGTCCCCCGGCCTGCGGCGACAGAGTGCCGGGCCGGGTTGCCGTCGCCTTACCCGCCCGCTACCGCGGCGCTCCCGGCGCCGTTGAGGGCCCGGCCCCGCGGGGCCATGATGCAGCCATGACTCTGGTCGCGGTTGTTGCCGGGCTCGTCGCGACCGCGCTGGTCGCGTTGCGGCGGCGCCTCATGGTGGTCACGGTGGTCGGCGACAGCATGGTGCCGGCCTACCGCCCGGGGGACCGGCTGCTGGTGGCACGCGGGGCCGCTTCCGTGTCGGCCGGTGACGTGGTGGTGTTCACCGGCGGTCGCCGAGGCCATGCCGGTCAGGTGGTCAAGCGGGTGGCGGCGGTGCCCGGCGACCTCGTGCCGGTTTCGGTGCTGGGCGCGGTCGGCGCACGGACCGGCCAGGTGGTGCCGCCCGGGCGCCTGGTCGTGCTCGGTGACGGGGTGACCAGCGTGGACTCGAGGGAGTGGGGCTACCTCCCGGCGGCCCGGCTGACCGGCCGGGTGCTGCGCAAGCTGGGCTGAGCCGGATCGCCCGGCTTCGCCGGACGGGTGCTCGCCGGGCCGGGCTGAGCGGGCTGAGCGGGATGGCCAGGCCGAGCGGGATGGCCGGGCTGGGCCGGGTCGCCGTCGCGGATGCCGGCGGCCAGTCGCTGCAGGGCCGAGCACGGGTTGATGCCCAGCTCCTTGCGCAGCTGCACCCGGCCCGCCTCGTAGCAGGCGAGCGCCGCGTGCCGCTGGCCGAGTCCCAGGTAGGCCCGGATCAGCAGCTCCCGGGCCCGCTCGCGAAGCGGGTCTGCGTCGACCACCGGGCCGAGGTCCTCGAGGACGGCCAGCGGGCGGCCGCGGCGCAGCTCGAGTGCCGCCTTGTCCTCGGCGACCAGCATCCGCAGCTGGTCGAGCCGCTCGGCGTGGCGGCGTACCTCGCCGGCCGGGATGTCGGCGAAGGCGGGGCCCCGCCAGCGGCGCAGCGCCCGGCCGAGCAGCCCGGCCGCGTCGTGCGGGTTGTCGGCCGCGGACGCCCGGTCGACCAGCTCGGTGAAGTCGTGCACGTCGCTGCGTACGGTCGCGCCGTCGAGCTGATAGCCCGGCTGCCGGGTGATCAGCGCGGCGGCCGCGGGCTCGCCCGCGGCGAGCCGGAACAGCTTGCGCAGCGCCGAGATGTGGCCCTGTACCTTGAGCACCGCCGTGCGGGGCGGCCGTTCCGGCCACAGGGCGTCGACGAGGCGGCTGACCGGCACGACGGAGCCGGCCCCGATCGTCAGCACGGCCAGCACCGTACGGGTCTGCTGCGCGCCGATGACCACCGGCCGCCCGCCGACGCTCACCTCCATCGGGCCGAGCACGTTGAGCCCGAACGTGATCGAGTCGCTCATCGGTCGTCACCGCCACCTGTCAGTTGGTATCCGTCGGCCTGCGAGCGGAACAGCCGGGCGTAGTCGCCGCCCCGGCCCATCAGCGTGTCGTGGTCGCCGCGTTCCGCCACGACGCCGTCGCGCAGCACCACGATCTGGTTGGCGTCGCGGACGGCCGAGAGGCGATGCGAGATCAGCAGGCTTGCGCTGCCGTGCCGCATCTCGGTCAGCCGGGCGTGGATCTCGCGTTCGGCGGCCGCGTCCAAGCCGGACGACGGCTCGTCGAGGATGAGCAGGTCGGCGTCGCGGCGCAGCAGCGCCCGGGCCAGCGCGAGGCGCTGCCATTGGCCGCCCGAGAGCTGCGCGCCCGCTCCGTCGTGGCCGGCGAACATCCGGCTGAGCATCGTGTCGTAGCCGGCCGGCAGGGCGGCGATCCGCTCGTGGATGCCGGCCAGCTCGGCGGCCTCCGTGATCTTCGCGCTGGATTCGAGCGCCGCCACGTCGCCGACGCCGATGTTCTCGGTGACTGTCAGCTCGTACGTCATGAAGTCCTGGAACAGCACGCCGATCCGGCGGCGGTAGGCCTGCGGTCCGAGGTCGCGCAGGTCGACGCCGTCGAAGGTGATGCGGCCGCGATCGGGCTCGTAGAGGCGGCACAGCAGCTTGACC
Organism: Actinoplanes sp. NPDC051343; assembly: GCF_044455125.1. Classification (NCBI taxonomy): domain Bacteria; kingdom Bacillati; phylum Actinomycetota; class Actinomycetes; order Micromonosporales; family Micromonosporaceae; genus Actinoplanes; species Actinoplanes sp. NPDC051343. The sequence goes on along the minus strand of NZ_JBITEL010000001.1, from coordinate 1,320,817 downwards.
AGAGTGGACTTCCCGGCCCCGTTGAGCCCGACCAGCGCCACCGACTCACCGGCCGGGATGCGCAGGTCGACGCCGCGCAGCACCCAGTCGTGGTCGGGGTGGTAGCGGAACCACACGTCGTGGAACTCGATCCCGTGGCGCAGCGGGGCGAGTGCCGGTTCCTGGCCGGCCGGGGCGGGCGGGCCGCCGGCCACCGCCGTGTAGTCGTCGTAGAGGGCGCGCAGCGGTCCCAGCCCGGTGAGCCGGCCGACCGTCGTGGCGAGCGCGCCCTGCACGCCGGCCAGCGCCGCGATCAGCACCGCGAGGTCGCCCACCCCGGCCTGCCCGGCCCGGATCCGGGCGGCGAGCACCAGCAGGGCGGCCCCGGAGACCGCCGCGGTCAGGATCGAGAGCGCGGCGTCGACCCGCAGCGTGGTCCGGTCGACCCGGTGCTGCCCGCGCTGGGCCGCCCGCAGCTCGGACAGCATCCGCCCGCGGAACAGATCACCCAGCCCGAAGAGCCGGATCTCGCCTGCCGCCCGGGGGTTGAGCATCAGCGTCGTGTAGAAGACCTGCCGCCGCAGCATCGGGCTCATCTCGGCCTGGTTCTCGGTCTGCTGCCGGGCCAGCCGCCATTGGGCGGCCAGGATCGGTACGGCCGAGCCCACCACCAGCAGCGTCGTCAGCGGCGAGATGGTCTGCAGGGCGATCAGGAACCCGGCCAGCGCGACCACCGACTGTCCGGCGTCGACCACCGACTCGGCGAGCTGGGCGATCCCGCCCCCGGCCGCCTGCTGGGCCAGCCGCAGCCGGTCGTGGAAGGCCGGGTCCTCGAGTTCGGCGATGCCGACCGGCGCGCACACCGCGCCGAAGAGCCGCACCAGGCTCCGGGCGCTCACCCTCCGGCCCATCTCGCCGGTGGCGTAGTGCACGGCGTGCCCGGCGATGGCGATCGCGGCGCCCAGCAGGGCGAGCGCCACCAGCGGTACGGCGATCGGCCGCCCGTCGTCCGCGGTGAGCCGGTCGAGCACGACCTTGGTGAGCCAGGCGACCGCGGCCGGGGCGATCCCCGCGACCAGCGCCGTGCCCAGTCGGAGCGTGGCGATTCCGGGTGCGGCCCGCACATAGTCGGCGACCGCTCGGGCGACCGCCATCAGGCGGCCATCGGGGTGAAGAGATCGGCCAGGGTGTCCCAGTAGACGACGACCGCGACCAGCGGCCCGGCGGCCAGGGCGGCCATCGCCCAGCCGCCGGGCGCGAGCGGCATCGTGCGTAGCGCCAGGGCGGCCGCGCCGACCAGCATGAGGACGATGTTGCGCACCACGTGCCGGGTGCCGACCGGGCTGGTCGAGGCGAAGAAGCAGTTGCACGGCCGGTCGGTGGCGCGGGTCCGGGCGCGGCCGAGCACGACGGTGAAGGCGGTCAGCAGCAGCAGCGCCAGGATCGGCGCGGTGACGCTGCGGATCGCGACCAGCGCGACGACGAGCAGTTCGGCGCCGATGACCGCCGGGGCGGTCAGCCGGGCCGGGCCGGGCGGCAGGCCGGTGAGGTCGGTCACCGAGGTGCGGAAGCCGCGGTAGGCCCCCGGGTTACGGATTTTGCCGGCGGCCGAGACGAGAAAGACTCCGGCGATCACGAGAGCGGCGACGGTGCCGAGATAGGCCCGGATCATGAGCCGGAACTTTGCTGTGGACATGGCAAAGCAAGCACTGCACAAGCCCCCGTTCCGTGCAGTCAGCGAGAACGCTTCCCGATGATTCGTTCATCGGAAGGGCCATGTCAACCCGTGTGCGGTACCGGAACGGCGATCGACAAACGTCGATCGATCGTGGACCGAAGATCAAGAAGCCGGGCCGCCGCGGCAGACGGGCGGCGGGTCGTCGGTAGGGGTGTAGAGCAGCTTCAGTGAGGTCGCCCTGCCGGGCAGGAGGCGCAGAACCGGGATCGGTTTCTCGAAGGCGTCCCCGCGCCGCGGGCTGTCGTCGGTCACCAGCGCGACCGGGCCGGTGGCGCCGCAGAACGGGTTGGCCCGGTTGAATTGGGCGAACCCGTTGAACAGGTTGCCACCCGACGTCCCGGGCGGAAGTGCGCTGATGACGAAGGTGGCGGCGCCGACCGCCAGCTCGACGGCGTCGAAGGCGGACATCGCGCTGCCGTCGGTGAGGTCGGTGGCGATGTTGACCGGGTCGAGCCGGCCCCTGAGCTCGGTCAACCGTGGCGGCCGGCTGCCGGTCGATGCCCCGGGATATCCGATGGCGGTGTAGACCATCGTTAGCGCGCTCTCGCGCAACGGCCTGGTGAACGCGACGTCCGCGCTGTTGACCAGCGCCGCGGCGTCGTCGCCGCTGAGGACGGTCAGCGGCATACGCGAGTCGCAGTGTGCGCCGACCTGCTCGACGAAGTACTGCAGCTGCGCGGCCCGCGCGGCGACATAGACGGCGCTCGGATGCGCGCCGCACATCGAGGCGGCGAACGTGTCCAGGGCCTGGCTCCAGCCCGGTGCCTGCCCGTCGTAGGTCAGCGTCACCGCGTGCGGCACGGATTGCTTGAACGCCTTGGTGAGGTTGACGACGTAGTTGTCCTGGGGCGTGCCGGACGCGATCACGTAGACGCCGTTGACCCGGTCGAGGGCGGATTCGTCGAAGGCGCCCTGGAGGTAGGCGATGGCGGCCGCGATCTGCTGGGTGTTCGTCGGGCCGACGCGATAGAGGTTCGGGAAGGTGTGCCCGTTGAGGTCGTCGGCGGTGATCATCGCGCCGACCATGGGCCGCCCGGCGTTCGCGAGCCCGCCGGCGAGCTGGTACGTGTTCCGGATGCTCTGCCCCAGTCCGACCACCACGTCGGCCGGGTCGCCGGCCGTGGTCAGGCCGGTGAGCACCTGCTGCCAGCCGACGCCGTCGTGGCCGAAGTTAGCGATCAAGAGGCGGACCTTGAGCGGGGCCGGGCCCGCGTTGGCGGCGGACTGCGCGGCCCAGGCGCCGGCCAGCTGGTGCAGCACGCTGATCCTGGTCAGCGTTCCGAGGTCGTTCCAGGGCATCGGCAACGCGTACGCGATCGTGACGTGTCGTGCTTTGCCGATCGAGGCGTTCTGCTTGGCGATCAGATCCTCCAGGCGTCCGAGGTCTCCGTCGATCGTGGCGTCGCCGAGGACGAAACGGTAACTTCCGTCCGAGACGCCGACACACTCGTCCGAGCCGCCGACCTTGACGACACCGGCGCCGCAGGAGTCCGGCTGCCCGATCTCGTGGATGACCCAGACGGCTACGCCGGTCAGCACGGCGAGCGCCAGCACCACGCAGAGCGCGATCCGGGGGATGCGGCTGGGGCCGACCGGCTCGATCGGGGAAAGCACGTGGCCGTCAGTCAAGTCCGTCCGCCTTCTTCTGCAGTTCGTCGGCGCGGGAGTAGAGCGCGTCGGCGAGGGCCGGGCGGGACGCGTGGAGGGCCACCGCGAGCTCCCCGTACCGCCGCCCCGAGTAGCGCAGCCGCCACGCCGGATCGCCGCCCAGCGGATCCGATCGCAGCCACTCGCCGACGACGAGCCGGGCGATGTCGCCGGTCACGGGCTCCTCCGGGAAACCGTCCAGGACGTCCTTCTCCGCCGGTGCGGTGTCCGCCGCGACGGCGTTCGGCGCCCGGCACACGGCGTCGAGGCAGTCGAGCCAGCGCCGGGCGGTCTCGGCGGGACCGGGCTGTCGTTCGGCGGGATCGGGCCGGCGTTCGGCGGCCCGCCGCAGGTGGCGGCTGACGAAGAGCAGGTGCCGGTGGTCCGGAAGGCCGAGCCGCTTCTCGCAACCGGCCAGGGCGAGATGGTGGTAGAAGACACCGTCGTGGTCCCGGGCCAGCCGGAAGTGGCCGGACAGGCGCTGGTGTACCCGGGCCCAGCTGTCGGGATGCGACTCGGGCCGGTGCCGCAGCGAGAGCAGCAGGAGCGTACGCAGCCACGGGTGCAGCCGTACCGGCGCGATGTCGGGGACCGCCCAGAGTGAGTCGAGGACCGCGGCGATGACCGGGCCGGGCTGCCGGTCCGCGCCGGCACCGAGCGCGGCGGCCTCCGTGGTGGGCGTGAGTTCGTGCGCCGCCGAGCAGGTGATGAGCGGCTCGCGGATGTCGGCGGGGATGGCGTCGAGCAACTCGTCCCGCAGGGCCTGGCCGGCGCCGAGCAGCCGGCGTACCGCGCCGGGGTCCCGGTTCAGCAGGTCGAATCCGCCGGCGTGCCCGGCGCTCACCCGCGCGGGCAGCGCGTGCGGGCGGGTGAACGGGAGGCCGTTCAGGCGTAGCGGCTCGATCGGCAGGTGCCATCCGCTGCGCGGGGGCTGACCGGTCTTCCGGAAGGTGGCGCCGAGCAGCGGGCGGCCGGTCGACGCGACGACGAGGAGTGGGTCGCGCACGTGCCCCGGTGCCCTCCGCGCCGAGATCAGGAGCTCGAGGAACGCCGCCCCGCCGCCCCGGTCGGCGTCGTCGATCAGCGCGACGCAGGCGACCCCGGCCTGCCGCGGACCGCCCCGGATCACGTCCCGGCGCAGCGGCCGGTAGTCGTCGGCGAGGTCGGCGAGAAGGGCCTTCAGAAGCCGTACGTCCGCTCCGCGCCGCTCGCCCGGGTCCTTGGAGTGGGCCTCGCCGCTGAGCCCGACCAGCGCGTCGCACGCCGAGGCCGAGTTGCCGTCGGTACGCCACCAGGGCTCGGCGCGCAGCCGCAGGCGGCCGAAGCCGGCGTGCACCAGCGACAGCAGTTGTTCGCCGAGGCCCTCCGGTGCGGCCGGTGCGGCGGCCTTGACGGCGAGGTCGATGGAACGCCGGGCGAAGGCCGTCACGTTGTCCGGCAGCCGGCCGCGGCGCAGCTCACGCAGCAGGACGCTCATCCGGGCGCCGGCTTGCGCCCGATCGTCGATGCCGGCCAGGTGCGCGATGGCGAAACGCCCCAGCAGGAACCGGGCGAAGCGCAGGTCACCGACGCCGGTCTGGCGTTTCATGAGCTGCCACACCAGGACCGACATGATCTCGGTGGGCGAGCCGACCTGCGGGTCGGCGCTCGACACGAAGGCGCTGTGCACCTTTCCGGTCAGGCGGTTGAGGTCCCGCAGCAGGGTGGTCCGGCCGCTGCCGACCGGCCCGCCGACCAGAAAGACGGGAAACGCCGGTTGCGCGGGCGGCCACCGGACCGCCCGGAGGATCCGGGCGGTGATCTCGTCACGGTCGCCTGTGGAGGACACGGGGCCATGATGTCGGCCCCGTGTTCCCTATCCGTCGCCCAACAAGTCCGTCCTTCGGACCGCTCACCCGTTGGGGCGCCTGCCCCGCCGGTCAGCGGTTGCCGCGGCGGCCGGCGCGGGTGCCGGCCGAGAACGCGGCGGCACCACCGGACGACGACGGGCGGGCGCCGTTGGAACCGGACCCCGACCGCGTCTCGCTGGTGTGCACCGGGGTCGACCCGCTGCGGCGTCCGCGCGACTGGCCGGCGCCCTGGGCGGTGCCGCCGCGACTCGCGCCGGACGGCTCGGCGCGACCGGTGCCGCGCTGATCGGACCGCGTCCGGGCGGAGCGGCCACCGGGCGCGTGCTGCTCGCCGCCGGCGGCCGCCGGGCGGCCGCCACGACCACGGCCACGACCCGACCGTCCGGCCGACGCGTCGCCGGCGTGGTCCGAGGACACGCCGGCCGGCGTGGAGCCACCGGACCGGGAGCGCCCACCACCGGAACGGCCGGTCGACGAACCGCCGGCACCGTCGGAGTCACGGCCGGTGGAGCTCGACGCGGCCGACGGGGCCACGAACGTGCGCTCACCCGGGGCCAGTTCGGCCAGCAGCGGGTCGCCGGGGCGGGTGCGGCGGGTCGTCGGGCGTACGCCGGCGCGCCGGGTCAGGTCGCGTACCTCCGCCTGCTGATCGTCAGTCATCAGGGTGACCACCGTGCCGGCCGCGCCGGCCCGGGCCGTGCGGCCCGAGCGGTGCAGGTACGCCTTGTGCTCGACCGGCGGGTCGGCGTGGATGACCAGGGCCACGTCGTCGACGTGGATGCCGCGGGCCGCGATGTCGGTGGCGACCAGCGTGCCCGCCGTGCCGTCGGAGAAGGCGGCCATGTTGCGGTTGCGGGCGTTCTGCGCGAGGTTGCCGTGCAGTTCGACCGCCGGGACGCCGGCCTGGATGAGCTGGCGGGTCAGCACCTTGGCCCGCCGCTTGGTGCGGGTGAAGACGACCGAACGGCCGGGTGCGGCCAGCAGGTCGACCAGCACCGGGAAGCGGTCGTCGGCGCGCACGTGCAGCACGTGGTGCGACATCTCGACCGGTGCCTCGGTGGCCGAGTCGACCGAATGCGTGACCGGCTTGTGCATGAAGCGCTTGACCAGCACGTCGACACCGTTGTCGAGGGTCGCCGAGAACAGCATGCGCTGGCCGTTGGACGGCGTCTGGTCCATCAGGCGGCGGACGACCGGCAGGAAGCCGAGGTCGGCCATGTGGTCGGCCTCGTCGAGCACGGTGATCTCGACCGCGTCGAGGGACGCGTGGCCGTTGCGGAGGTGGTCGTCGAGCCGGCCCGGGCACGCGACGAGGACATCGACCCCGGCCCGGAGGCCACGGATCTGCGGGGTCGGCCCGACGCCGCCGAAGACGGTGAGCGTGCGCAACCCGAGCTTGGCGGCCAGCGGCGCCATGGTGGCGTCGATCTGGGTGGCCAGCTCGCGGGTCGGCGCCAGGATCAGCGCCCGCGGCCGGCCCGGCTTGCGCGGCCGGCCGGCGGCGGCGAGCCGCGCGAGGAGGGGCAGCACGAAGGCGTACGTCTTGCCGGAACCGGTGCGACCGCGGCCCAGCACGTCGCGTCCGGCCAGCGAGTCGGGCAGCGTGGCCGCCTGGATCGGGAACGGGGTGGTGATGCCGAGCTCCGTGAGTGCCGTGGTGAGGGCCTCGGGCACGCCGAGCTCGGAGAAGGTGCTCATGTAGTGGGGACTCCCAAGATTTCTTGCACGAACGATCGATTGTACGTGGGTTCGGCGAAAGCAACCGTTTCGCACCCGACAGCGACCCGAATAGCACTCAGCGTGATTGACCGTTCTTCTCAGCGCTGGTATCCCCCTGCCGGCCGGTAGCCGAGGAGAACCCCCACATGAGCGGTGCACTTGACGCCAATCCGCTTGACGCCAACCGCCGTCGCGAGGACGTCGTCCAGAAGCATATGCCGCTGGTCGGGCATCTGGTCCGCGAGATGCTGGCCCGGGTCCCGGCGCACGTCAACCGCGACGACCTGATGTCGGCCGGATACGCCGCCCTGGTCGGCGCGGCCCGCGGCTTCGACGACGAGCGGGGCGTGCCGTTCGCCCGGTTCGCCGCCGCCCGGGTCCGCGGTGCCCTGCTCGACGAGTTGCGCGGCCTCGACTGGGCCAGCCGCTCGGTGCGGCAGCGGGCCCGGCGTACCGACGCGGCCCGCCAGGAGCTGACCGCCGAGCTCGGCCGCACCCCGACCCTGCAGGAGGTCGCCGACCGGCTGGGCTGCAGCACCGAGGACATCGAGTCGGCCGACGACGACGTGCAGCGGGCGGTCGTGTTCAGTCTTCAGGGGTTCGCCACCGCCGGGGCCGAGGACGTCGTGACCGAGCCGAGTGCCGGCCCGGAGGAGATGCTCATCCGGCGGGAGCGGCTGGGCTACCTGCGGCACGCGATCGACGCGCTGCCGGAGCGGCTGCGCGTGGTGGTGCAGGGCTACTTCTTCGACGAGCGGCCGATGGCCCGGATCGCGGCCGACCTCGGTGTCACCGAGTCGCGAGTATCACAGTTGCGGGCCGAGGCGCTGGGTCTGCTCAAGGACGGCCTGAACGCCCATCTCGACCCGGCGCTGGCCGCCCAGAGCCCGGTCAAGGAGGGCTGCGTCGCCCGGCGGCGTGCGGCCTACTACGAGCAGATCGGGGAGCGCGGCTCGCTGCGGACCCGCCTCGCGATGACCGGCCCGGACGGACTGCCCGTAGCGGCTTGAGGGAAGGCCCGCCGCAGCACCGCGGCGGGCACACGCGTACGTCCTCAGGCGCCGGAACCGGCGCAGGTGCCGGCCTTCTTCTGGGCCGCGATCGCCTTGACCGCACCGAGCTTGTAGAGGGCGAGGCCCTCCGGAGCCGGCTGCAGTTTCCAGGCGTTGTTCTCGTAGACCATCGTGTAGGACTGGGTCGCGACCAGCTGCTTGGCGATCACGATCGCCTTGTCCGTGCCGTCCATGCGGGCGCTGCTCAGCTGGATCGCCAGCCCCTTGCGGGAGCAGGCCTGGTTCAGCTTGACGTAGTCGGCCTGGCTGATCGCCGCCTTGCCGGCCGTGGTGTACATGTCCCACGCGCCGGCGAAGTCGCCTCCGGAGAAGCGATCGAAGACGGTCTGCGCGGCGGCCTTGGCGCCGTCGATGGTCTTCGGCTCGGGGCCGGTGCCCGCGGCGGCCGCGGCGTTCCCGGCCGGGGCGTCGTCCTTGGTGCAGGCGGAGGTCACGCCCAGGGCGGCGACGGCGATGAGGGCCGCCGCGGCGATACGTCGGAACGGGTGGATGTGGGTCATGTCCGGACTAATGTCGATGGGCCGTCGCGCGTAACGGCTCGCCGGGGAAGTTGACGGATTGCGGACAGAAAACCGGTGAGCCGTAACCTGACCGGCACGGGTTTGGGTACGCCGGTCGATGCGCTAATCTGGCTGATTGCCCGGGAAATAAAAAAGACAGCCAAGATTGGCTGTCGACGCCAACTGGGCTGCCTAAATCAGCGGGAGTTTAACACAAAGGGGAGTGGCTTTGTCAAGCTCCGCCACGGAGACGCGGGATGCCGACATGCGTTCCGAACAGGCGTACCTGACCACCCTCTACGAGCGTCTCGATCAGTTGCGGGCGCAGGCCGATGACCGCCTGCGCGCGATTCTGCTGGAGAGCGGCGGCACCCCGCAGGGCCGCACCCAGCGCGAGGCCACCCGCCATCACTATGCCGAGCAACTCGCCCAGATGAATGCGGTGGAAAACGCGCTCTGTTTCGGCCGCCTCGACTTCCAGGCCGACAATCCGCGTTACATCGGCCGCATCGGCCTGTTCGCCGAGGACGCCGATCGCGATCCACTTCTGGTCGACTGGCGGGCGCCCGCCGCACGGGCGTTCTATCTGGCCACCGCGGTCTCACCGGACGGCGTCACCCGCCGCCGGCACCTGCGCACGCGCGGCCGGAAACTCACAGGCATCGACGACGAGGTGCTCGATCTCTCGACCCCGCAGAACGGACACCGGGAAGACGTCACCGGCGAGGCCGCGCTGCTCTCCGCGCTCACCGCCAACCGCACCGGCCGGATGCGCGACATCGTCGAAACCATCCAGGCCGAGCAGGACGAGGTGATCCGGGCCGGCCTGCCCGGGGTGATGGTCGTGCAGGGCGGCCCGGGCACCGGCAAGACCGCGGTCGCGCTGCACCGGGCGGCCTACCTGCTCTACACCTACCGCCAGCAGCTCACCAAGCAGGGCGTGCTGATCCTCGGGCCCAACCCGACGTTCCTGCGCTACATCTCACAGGTGCTGCCGTCGCTCGCCGAGACCGGTGTGTTGCTGGCCACGCTGGGCGACATGTTCCCCGGCGTACGGGCACGGGCCGCCGAATCCGGCGCCGCCGCCGCCCTCAAAGGCGGCACCGTCATGCTCGACGTGCTGGCCAAGGCGGTCGCCGACCGTCAGACCGTGCCGGAGACGTTCGCCGAGGTGGACCACGACGGCTACCCGCTGCGCATCGAGCGCGCAGTGCTCGAGGACGCCCGGGCGGTGGCCCGGCGGTCCGGCCGGCCGCACAACGTGGCCCGCTCGATCTTCGTCACCGAGGCCATCCACGCCCTGTCGCTGGAGATCGCCGAGCGCATCGGCGCCGACCCGCTCGGCGGCGAAAACCTGCTCTCCGAGGCCGACCTGGCCGAGACCCGGCGCGAGCTGCGCGAGGACATCGACGTCCAGATGGCGCTCTTCGACTTCTGGCCGGTGCTGACGCCGCGGCAGGTGCTGCGCGACCTGTTCGGTCACCGTGAACGCCTGGAAAGCGCCACCGCCGGCCTCCTGAGCGACGAGGATCGGGACCTCCTGCTGCGCCCGCACGACGCCCGCTGGACCCCGGCCGACGTACCCCTGCTCGACGAACTGGCCGAACTCCTGGGCGTCGACGACACCATCCGGGCCCGCGAGGTCGCGCGGGAACGCCGCGAGGCCATCGAATACGCCGAGGGCGTCCTCGAGATCGTCGAGGGCTCCCGCTCGCTCGACTTCGAGGACCAGGAAGAGGAGATCCTCTCGGCGACCGACGTGGTCGACGCCAGCGCCTTCGTCGAACGCCACGAGGTGATCGACACCCGCACCGCCGCGGAACGCGCCGCCACCGACCGCACCTGGGTCTTCGGCCACGTCATCGTCGACGAGGCGCAGGAACTCTCCCCGCTCGCCTGGCGCCTGCTCATGCGCCGCTGCCCGAGCCGCTCGATGACGGCGGTCGGCGACGTCGCGCAGACGTCGGAGCTCTCCGGCACGACCACCTGGGACGCGGTCTTCGAGCCGTACGTCGGTCAGCGCTGGCGCCTGGTCGAGCTGACGGTCAACTACCGCACACCGGCCGAGGTCATGGCGGTCGCGGCGGACGTGCTGGCCGCGGTCGACCCGGCCCTCCAGCCGCCGCGGTCGGTCCGTTCGGCCGGCGTCGCGCCGTGGTCGCTGCGGGTGCCGCCGGTCGCGCTTCCCGCGGAGATAATTGCGGCCGTACGCCTGGAGGCCGCCGAAGCGGGCGAGGGCCGTGTCGGGGTCCTCGTGCCCGAGGCGCGCGAGGCCGAACTGGGCCGGGCCCTGGTCGAGGCGGTTCCCGGTGCGGCCGTGGGGGAACAGCCCGACCTGCTCAACCAGATCGTCCTGATGACCGTCCGGCAGGCCAAGGGCCTCGAGTTCGACTCCGTCGTGGTGGTCGAACCCGACCAGATCATCGCCGAGAGCCCGCGCGGACTGTCCGACCTGTACGTGGCGGTCACCCGGGCCACCCAGCGTCTGGGCGTGCTGCACACGGCAGATCTGCCCAAGGTGCTGTCCGCCCTGGCCGCCTAGCTGTAGTGACCATGAGCGTTGTTGACACGGCGTGGCGGCTTGATCAATGAGAAGACCTCCGGCGAGGTGGAAGTTGCGACGCTTTCACCCTGACCGGAGGTCTCTATGGCCCACCGTAATGCCCGGCTGACCCTGCACGGCCGACGGCTGCTCATCCAGCGTGTCGTCGGCGACGGCCGACCGGTAGCCCACGTCGTCGAAGAACTAGGCGTGTCCCGCGCGACCGGCTACAAGTGGCTGACCCGCTGGCGCGCCGAAGGCGACGCCGGGCTGACCGACCGGCCCAGCACAGCTCATCGGCTGCCCGGCAAGACCAGCCCTGAACTCGAAGCCCTCGTCTGCGAACTACGAACCAGAACCAAACGCGGCCCGCGCCGTCTGGCACCACTGCTCGGCCTGCCCGCCTCCACGATCCACGCCGTACTGACCCGCCATGGACTGCACCGTCTCGCCTGGCTCGACCGTCCTACCGGCCAGCTGATCCGCCGTTACGAACGCGACCGGCCCGGCGAACTGATCCACGTCGACGTCAAGAAAATCGGCCGGCTACGCGAAGGCGGCGGCTGGCGCGTCCACGGCCGCGGCAGCATCCAGAACCTCGCCGCCCGCGCCGGCACCAGAGTCGGCTACGAATACGTCCACGCCGCCATCGACACCACTCCAGGCTCGCCTACGCCGAGATTCACCCCGACGAGAAAGCCGATACCTGCGCCGGGTTCCTGCACCGCGCCGCCGAACACTTCGCGGCCCTGGGCATCCCCGCCATCGAACGCGTGATGACCGACAACGCGATGGCCTACCGCCGCGGCCGGGCCTGGAAACAAGCCCTGACCGCACTCGGCGCCCAAGCCCGATTCACCCGCTCCTACCGGCCTCAGACCAACGGCAAAGCCGAACGCTTCAACCGCACCATGTCCGACGAATGGATCTACTCCCGACCCTTCACCAACAGCCAGGACCGCGCCGACGCCCTCCCCGGCTGGCTCCACGAATACAATCACCATCGAACCCACACCGCGCTCGGAGACCAGCCACCCATCAGCCGTGTCAACAACGGTCCTGCTCACTACACCTAGCTGGTCGACAGGGTCGGCGACGGGCGCTGCGGCTGTTTGTCGTAGAGCCCGTCGCGGACGCTGGCCAGGTGGGCCGCCCACTCGGCGTCGGTGAAGACCAGGGCCGCGCGGTCGCGGTCCTTGGAGTCGCGCACGGCGACGTGGCCGGGCATGGCCGGCAGTTCGATCGCTACTTCGACGCACTGGCCGGTGCCGGAGGAGCGTCCGGTGGTCCAGTTGGCGCCGGTCAGGTCAACGTTCACGGTCGACTAGCTCCTTCATGAGGCAGGACAAGAATCCGATCGTCTGGTCAACGTCGAGGGCGGCCGCCTCTAGAGCTGTCCAATCCGCCTCGTACGTGGCCACCTCAGGTGGCGCCTCGGAATAGAGCGCCCCGGTCCGGTTTTCGCTGTAGAAAGTGGTCGGAGCGGCTGGGCTGTCACCGTCGCCCGGGAAATCCAGCAGAGTGAAGGCACCGGTGACACAGGCAACGTGGAGTCCGGCCGACAGGGGCAGGACCCGCACTGTCACATTGGGTAGTTCAGTCGCCTTGAGCAGCTTCCACAACTGGGCTCGCATCACTGATTCGGGGAGCCTGGTCAGCAAGGCCGGCTCACCGATGATGAAGTCCAGCCGCAGCGGCGCGGGAAATGCCCGGGTCAGCAATTGCTGGCGGGAGTGCCGCACCTCGGCTGCCGCGGCCACGTCCTCGTCGCTGAGCTCGGGTGCGGCGTACCGGATCGACTGTTCCATATAACCGTCTTCCTGGAGCAACCCGTTGACCAGGAAAGGGTCGAAGGATCGTTCCCGGCTGGCCATCTGCTCCAGGGCGACGTACACCTCGAACCAGCTGCTCACCAGGTCGCCGCGTGAATGCCACCACCGTCGTGCGGTGCCCTTTGTTTCGCGGGCCAGCGCCTTCAGCGCCTCGCGGGTCTGCGCGGGCGAGTTGTAAAGGCGGCAGAGGTTGTCGACCTTGCCGGCCGGGGTCGGCACCGTACCCTGCTCGATGCGCCGAACCGTCTGCTCGGACTGGTCGATGGCCTCGGCCGCCTCGACCTGTGTCCTACCGGCGCGCGTCCGGGCCTGCCGCAACGCGACGCCGAGAATGCGCCGGGGGATCGTCGAGCCTGCGACCGCTTCCGTCATCCGGGGCCGCCTCCGTTCGCTGTGGTTCCCCGGCACCTTCCACCGTGGAAGCCTCCGGGACGTGGATGTGAGCGGTCAACCAGAAATTTCCGCGCCGGGGAAGATCAACCGCGCAAAAGACATCATGAGTGGTTGACCCCTCCACCGATCAGCTTGAGCATCTATACCCAATCGATACAAGTGATCACAAGGGGTGATCGATGCTCGCGACCGTCGGCGTCATCGCCGGGCTCGTCCTCGGCGTGGTGGCCGGTCTGCTCGCCAAGCCGGAGCGGCCACGGTTCAGCTCCTGCTGCGGCACCACGCTCGGGTGCGTCACCTGCGTCTTCTGCGTCTCCTGCGGCAACGGCGGGGAGGTGGCCCGTGCGGCGCCGAACTCCGGAAGCTGAGGAGGATCCGGTGCCGCGCCGGTTCCGGCTCGTCGGGGCGGAGGGTCCGGTGGCTTACGGGCTCGGCCTGCCCGGCGGTTCGGCTATTTGTGTTGCGTGGCCCGAAAAAACCGGCACCACCTTCTACTCGGCGGAAAGCGCGGAGCGATGCGGTCTCCTCCTCGGCGGTGACGTCGAATGGATTGACGAGGAAGCTGGTCGGCGGTGCTGAGGGCGTACCGGAAAAAGCGGTGGGTCCGGCAAATGCCGGACCCACCGCTGGTTTTTCGAAAGAGGTCAGGCCGCAGTGGCCGGGATGCCGACGCCGAAGCGGGTGTGGCCGTGGTTGTTGGTCATGGCCAGGCGGCTGTTCATCGACGTGCTGCTGGCGATCGAGGCGTAGTAGTTCGCGCGCCGGCGGGCCGTGATGCTCTCCGGGTTGTCCGGGGTCGGGGCCAGCTCCGGGTCCAGGTGGGTGTTGAGGCCGTCCTTGAGCAGGGCCAGCGCCTCGGCGCGCAGCTGGCTGATGCGGCTCTCGGTGACGCCGAGGTCGGCGGCGATGTCGGCCATCGGGCGCTCGCGCAGGAAGTACTCGGTGATGACCAGCTGCAGGCGGTCCGGCAGCGAGGAGATGGCGTGGTGCAGGTAGCCGATCTGCTCGCGGCGGATCAGCATGTCCTCCGGGCCCGGGTTCTTCTCGGTGACCAGGTCGTCGGCGCTGCTGGTGGTGAAGCCCTGCAGCGACAGTACGGTGGCGCGCTGCACGTCGGTGTCGGTCTGGTTCAGGTCGGTGGTCGTGGTGCCGAGCGCCTGCGCCAGCTCCTCCGGCGTGGGCGTGCGGCCCAGCGTGGTGGTCAGGTGGGTGCGGGTGGTGTCGGTCGCGCGGGCCTTGGTGCGCACCGAGCGGGTCGCCCAGTCCAGGGCGCGCAGCTCGTCCAGGATCGAGCCGCGGATGCGGGTCGAGGCGAAGCGGTGGAACGGGATGCCGCGCTGCGGGTCCCAGCCGCGGGCCGCCGTCACCAGGGCGTGCAGGCCGGCGCTGGTGAGGTCGTCGCGGTGGATGTGGTTGGGGATGCGGCTGAGCATGTCCCGCACCAGGTGGCCGACCAGCGGCATGTGGGTGCGGATCAGCTCTTCCTGCTCGCGGGCGGAGAGCACGGTCACGGCGGTGGTGTCGGCGTCGAAGTCGGCAGCGGTCGTGGCGGTGCTGGTCATGTCGTTTCCCCCGTTTGAAGTCGGCGGCCCGGTGAGGCCTTCCGGCTGACAGGAGGAACTCTGCGTGTCCGAAGGTGCTGCTTTCGGTCACGTCAAGGTGCGTACCGGTTGCAAGGGATTCCTGGCCGGAACGATCGGCTGCGGGGACCCCGGCTTGAGGTTTGTTGCGGCCGGACGGCAGCATGAACCCATGAATGGCAACATCGCGGTGGACGTCATCGCCGGTCTCGTGATCGCGCTCGGCATCGTCGGCGTGGTCATCCCGGTGGTGCCGGGCCTGCTGCTCAGTTGGCTCGGGGTGGTGCTGTGGGCGCTGCTGAGCGGCGCCGGTCACCTGCGCTGGATCGTCCTGGCGATCGCGACCGTGGTGGCCGTGCTCGGCGCGGCCATCAAGTGGCTGCTGCCCGGCAAGCGGCTCAAGAGCGTGGGCGTGCCCAACTCCGCGCTGTTCGCGGGCGGCGCGCTGGGCCTGATCGGCTTCTTCGTGATCCCGGTGGTCGGCGTGGTGATCGGGTTCGTGCTCGGGGTTTATCTGGTCGAGCGGGTGCGGCTGGGTCCCGGGCGGGCGTGGCCGTCGACCCGGGAGGCGATCACCGCGGCGGGGCTGGCGATGCTGATCGAGTTCACGACGTCGGTTGCTGTCGCGGTGGTCTGGGTTTTCGGGCTGCTCGCAGCCTGACGGCGAGCAGAGCCAGAACCCCGGCCACCGAGGCGGTCGCGGCAATTTCAAGAGTGCGCGGCGGGCCGGATGCGGCCCGCGCTTCCGGTACGGCCGGACCAGCGCTCGTTTTCGCGGCTGCCGACTCGGCCGACGGCCTGGGTGCGACGTCGGCCGGTGTGATCAGGGTGCCCACCGAGGCGTCCCGGGGCAGCGAGAACCCCCAGTTGAGCAGGGCCTCGCCCTGCTGCCAACCGCGCATCGGCCGGGTCTCGGCCCCGAGCAGCGTGACCACCAGCCGGCGCCCGTTGCGCTGGGCCGCGCTCATGTAGCTGGTGCGGGCGACCGTGGTGAATCCGGTCTTGCCGCCCATCGCGCCCGGGTAGTTGTAGATCAGCTTGTTCTCGTTCTGGAACTGGAATCCGGGCTTCTTCAGCTTCGGCTGGGCCGGCATGTACGCCGTCTTCGTCAGCACGTACCGGCGGAAGTCCGGCTTCGTGAAGTCTTCCCGCGCGATCAGCGCCAGATCGTAGGCGCTCGTGAACTGCCCCTTGCCGTCGAGCCCGGACGGGGTGACCGCGTGGGTCTGGAACGCGCCGAGCCGTTTCGCCTCGGCGTTCATCGCGGCGACCGTCCGGGCGACGCCGTCCGGGCCGCCGCCCCCGGCCAGCCGGGCGAGCGCGTTGGCGGCGTCGTTTCCCGAGTTGAGGAGCAGGCCCAGCCAGAGCGTCCCGATCGAGTAGCGCCCGCCCGGGACGATGCCGACGGCCGACGAGTGCGCCTCGATCTTCAGATCGCTCGGAACGGCGGTGATGACCTGCCGCGGGTCGAGCTTGTCCATGACGGTGGCGGCCAGCAGCGTCTTCTGCACGCTCGCCGGGGTCTGGTGGACGTGCGGGCCGCAGCCGCCGAGGACCTGCCCGGTGTCGAGGTCGGCGACCATCCAGGTGGTGGCGGTGACGGCCGGCGGGGGCTTCGCGCCGAGCGGGACGACCAGGCCGTGGGTGGCCAGGGCGGGGCCGCCGATCGCGGTGTCGGCCGGGTTGTCGGGCGGCGGGACGGGCCGTGGAGGGACGTTCTTGGGTTTCTCGATCACCTTGGGCTTCGGGCAGGGGATCTCCGCCTGCGCCCGGGCTCGCGCCGGTGCGCCGACGACCTGCGCCTGAGCGGCCGGCGGGGGAGCGGCCTGTGCGCGGACGGCCGCCTGCGCCGGGGCGGCGGTGAGGAGGGCCGGCAGCAGCACGGAGGCTGCCGCCGCCGCAAGACGAGGGATTACGGCCATGAGACCCCGTGCTCGAGACGCTTGTCGAGCAGGCGGCCCAGGGGCACCGTCTCGCCGTCCCCGCCGCCGGCGCCGACGATCATGCGGGGGACGCTCGGCGATATCTCGGCCCCGGCGAAGCGTGACCTCAGCGACGACGGCACGGACAGCACGTAGTAGGCGCCGTCCTCGCCGACCGCGACCGACCGGTTGGACTTCAGGTACCACCCCTTGACGCGGGTGCGGTAGGTCGACCGGCCGTCGAAGGTGCGGGCCGACAGCGGCTGGGGCGCCAGGCCGCGCTCGGCGGCCCGCCGGACGAAATCGGCCAGCAGGGCGCTCGCCTCACGGGCTTCGGCCGCCCGGTCGGCGTCCTGCGCGGCCGCGTGCCCGGCGACCGCCCGCCGCCGCTGCTCCTGCCAGGCCGCGCGTTCGTCGTCCATGCTCAGGACCCTAACGCGACCGCGGACGGCCCTTCCACCCGCATCTTTCCGCATCGTTTCCTGGTGAATGACGTCCCGCCATTTGAATTCCGATCGGGTGGTGGTGCGAAAAGAAATGCGAAATCAGCCGGAAGAGTTGCGCGAGAAGCCGGTAAGGAGCGAGACTGTGCGCGGTTGATCGGACACTCGGGAGTCATTATGGCGCGGCAGGTAATCACTACCCTGATCGACGATCTGGATGGAAAGAAGGCCGATCGCACCGTCGAGTTCAGTCTGGACGGGGTGAACTACACGATCGACCTTTCCGAGACCAATGCCGGAAAGTTGCGTAAGGCGCTGGACCCGTACATCAATGCGGGCACCCGGCTCGGGCGCTCGGCCGGCCGCATCCCGGCCCGGCGCAGCGGACCGGCCCGCACCGCGGGTTCCCGTGACGAAAACCGGCTGATCCGCGAGTGGGCGGTGGCCAACGGGCACCAGATTTCGGAGCGCGGGCGCATTCCGCAGGGCGTGAGCGACGCCTACCGTGCGGCCAACGGCCGCTAATAGGCGCAATTGAAAAAAACTAGGCGGTGCGCAGGTCGCCCGCCGCCTCGTCCTCGCCGGTCGCGACCTGGAAGGCGCGTAGCGCCCGCACCAACTCCTCGCGCGCGGCCGGCGTCATCCGTTCCAATACCGCCGCGAGTGCGTCCCGCCGCCGGGTGTGCAGATCGTCGAGAAGGCGCCGGGCCGACGTGGTCAGCAGCAGCCGGACCTCGCGCCGGTCGCGCGGGTCGGGCACCCGGCGCAGCAGGCCGGTCGCTTCGAGGCGGTCGCAGAGGCGGCTCGCCGAGGAGGGCACCACCTCGAGGGCCTCGGCGAGGCGGCTCATGTTGGTGTGCCGGTTGGTCGCGACGATCGTGAGCACCCGCAGCTGGGCCGGGGGGATGGCCGGCACCTGGGCGAGCCGGGCCGCGTCGAGCACGCCGATGAGCGCCTCGGCGGTCGCTTCGACGGCCGTGGCGATCTCGGACACTGGATCTGAGCCGGACATGTGCCTTCCTGGGCTCGTTGCGCGATGCCCGTACCCCGGCGGTCAGCGGATCATGCCGATTCAGCGTTGCCAATCCAGGCAGACCACCACGGCGTCGTCCTCGGGGTCGGTCCCGTCGTGGTATTCGCGCAGGCCGCGTATCACCGTACCGACCGCCTCGGTGGGCGGCTGCAGGCGCGTCCGGCGTACGGCGGTGAGCAGGGCCGACGTGCCGTAGGGCGGCCGTCCGCCCGGTGTTGCCGCGTGCACGCCGTCGCTGACGACCAGCAGGCGTTCGCCGGCGCCGAGCCGGAAGCGCTGGATCTCGTAGCGTCCGTCGTCGAACATGCCCAGCGGCAGTTGCTGGTCGAGGGTGACCGTGCGAATCTCGCCATTCCTGGCGATCATCGCGCGCGGCGAGCCGGCGTCGACCGCCGCGACCTCTCCCGACTCGAGGTCGACCTCGAGCAGCAGGGTCGCCACGTGGGCGTTTCCGGCGTACTTCGCATAGACCGCGTCCGACGCCAGTTCGGCCTGCTCGACGATTCCGGCGCCGGAGCGGCGCGCGTTGCGCATCGCGTTCACCGCGACCGTGGTCAGCAGGGCCGCCTCGATCCCGTCGCCGTGTCCGTTGAGCACGGTCACGGTCAGCTGGTCGCCGGTGACCACCCAGTCGTAGTGGTCGCCGTACATCGCGTACGCCGGCTCGAGCGCCGCCGCGAGCTGGAACCGGTCACCCGAGAGCGACCGGCCGGGTAGCAGATCCCACTGCAGCTCGGCGGCCATGGTGAGCCGTTGCCGGCGCTGGATGCGGCGGTAGCGGTCGGTGTCCTTGTCGGCCGCGCGCATGGCGACCGACAGTTCGTCGGCGATGTCGGCCAGCTGCTCGGTGAGTTCCTGGTCGACCGGCCGGCCGAATTCGATGCGCAGCACTCCGGTCCGGTCGCCCCAGGCGCTGAGCGGCAGCAGCACCCGGGTGAGGCGGCCCGGCGCCGACTCGACGACCGGGCGCTGGCTGCCGAAGCAGCGCTGTTCGAGTGGGCCGCCGGGGTCGCCGGCCGGGTCGAGAACGGGGCGAAGGGTGCTCATGGTCAGGTCGGCGAGCAGCACCTCGACCCGCTCCGCACCGGAGGTCTCGCGCAGGTGGGCGGCCGCGACCTCGGGGAGGCGGTCGGGCGGCGCCGTACGCAGCAGCGAGCCGACTGGTAACGGTCGGTCGGACACTGGACCATCCCTTCGCTGAACGGCAATAGTTGCCAGAGAGCAAGTATGATAGGCGCCCGTCATCGGGATCTGTGCACCGGCCGCCAACCGCGATCCGCGCCGTCACCGCCCATCCGATCGACCGCGAAAAACGTGTTATCCGAGGAAGGCGGGCCCGTCCCCCATACTCGGGCGGTCAACAACGGCCGCGACAGGGCGACACGGAAGGCACCAACATGGCGGAACAGGCCGACATCGCGACCGTCATCGCGGCCCGGGCCGGCGACCACGCCGCGGTCGACCGGCTGGTCGCCGGCTACCTGCCGCTGGTCTACACGATCGTGGGACGCTCCCTGGAGGGTCACGCCGACGTCGACGACGTGGTGCAGGACGTCATGCTGCGGGTCCTTCGCAACCTGCACGACCTCCGCGAGCCCGAGGCCTTCCGCTCCTGGCTGGTGGCGATCACGGTCCGCCAGGTGAGGGAGCGGTTCCGCGCCCGGCGCGGCGCACCCGAGGCGTTGGTCCATGAGGACGTACGCGACCCCGGGGCCGACTTCACCGACCTCGCCATCACCCGTCTCGAACTGTCCGGCCAGCGCCGGGAGACCGCCGAGGCCACCCGCTGGCTCGACGAGGACAACCGGGAACTGCTGTCGCTGTGGTGGCTGGAGGCGTCCGGTGAGCTGACCCGCGACGAGATCGTCGACGCGACCGGGGTGACCCGGCAGCACGCCGCCGTCCGCATCCAGCGCATGAAGGGACAGCTGGAGACCGCCCGCGTGGTCGTGCGGGTGCTGGCCGCGGTGCCGCCCTGCGCCGAGCTCCAGACGATCACGCAGGAGTGGGACGGGCGCCCGGGACCGCTGTGGCGCAAGCGGATCGCCCGGCACACCCGGGAATGCCAGTGGTGCGGCCCGCAGTGGAACGGTCTGGTCGCCGCCGAGCGGCTGCTCGCCGGCATGGCCCTGGTGCCGATCCCGGCCGGCCTGACGGTCAAGGCGGCAGCGGCCGGCGCCGGTGGCCACGCGGCCGCCGGTCATCTCGCGGCCAAGATCAGTTTTGGGATCTCCCGGCGGGTGCTGACCGCGGCGCTCTCGACCACCGCGGTCGCCGGTGCCGGTGCGGCGGTCGTGGTCTATCAGCACCAGGACACCCCCACCAAGCCGGCCGCCGCCGTCGCGGTGGCGACGCAGCGGCCCGTCGCCCGCGCCGCCGTGCCCGCGCCGTCGTCGCCGTCCGCGTCGCCCTCGCTCTCCCCGTCGCCGACCGCCACGCGGAAGAAGACCACCAAGCCGGTCGTCGTCACGGCCAAGGTGAGCGGCAAGAAAGGCGTGAGCGTCTGGAAGTTCACCGGGCTCAAGGACGCCCTGCACGACGTCGGCGCCACCTGGTACTACAACTGGGCGTCCAACAACAACGACGTACCCGGCCCGTCCGGCGTCGAGTTCGTGCCGATGATCTGGGGCAAGCAGAACGTCACCGACGCCACCCTGAAACAGGCCAAGAGCGAGGGCACCGAGTTGCTGGGCTTCAACGAGCCCGACCAGGGCGGCCAGGCCAACATGAGCGTGGAGGACGCGCTCGCCGCCTGGCCCAAGCTCGAGGCGACCGGCATGCGGCTGGGCAGCCCGGCCGTCTCGTACGGCGGCGACCAGGCCGGCGGCTGGCTCGACCGCTTCATGACCGGCGCGGCCGGCAAGGGCTACCGCGTCGACTTCATCACCCTGCACTGGTACGGCTCCGACTTCAGCGACGCCGCGGTCAACCAGTTCCTCGGCTACGTCGACGCCGTGCACAAGCGTTACGGCAAGCCGATCTGGATCACCGAGTACGGCCTGCAGAACTTCTCCGGCTCGCCCAAATACCCGACCGGGGCCCAGGAGGTCGCCTTCATCACGGGCACCACCAAGGGCCTGCAGAGCCGCTCGTACGTCGAGCGCTACGCGTGGTTCGCGCTCCCGGCGGTCGGCGACAGCGTGCCGTTCGGCCTCTACAAAGACGGGGACACTCCCACCGACGCGGGTAAGGCGTACAAAGCCGCGGGCTAGTGTTCTGAACATGATTCGGTTCGGCTACAAGGCGTCGGCGGAGCAGTTCCCGCCGACCGAACTGCTCAACTACGGCGTGCTCGCAGAGGAGCTGGGCTTCGACTCCGTCTTCGTCAGTGACCACCTGCAGCCGTGGCGGCACGACGGCGGGCACGCGCCGGCCGCGCTGCCGTGGCTGGGTGCGCTCGCCGCGCGCACCGAACGCGTGATGATCGGCACCAGCGTGCTCACGCCGACCTTCCGCTACCACCCGGCCGTGGTCGCCCAGGCCTTCGCCACCCTCGGCATGCTGGCGCCGGGCCGCGTGGTGCTCGGCGTCGGCTCCGGCGAGTCGCTCAACGAGGTGCCGCTCGGCATCCCGTGGCCGGACGGTAAGGAGCGGTTCGCCCGGCTCAAGGAGTCGGTCCAGCTGATCAAGCAGCTCTGGGCCGAGGACCGCGTGAGCTTCGAGGGGCAGTACTACTCGACCGAGGTCGCGACCATCTACGACAAGCCGGAGATCCCGGTGCCGATCTACATCGGCGCCTCCGGCCCGGCCGCGACGCGCCTGGCCGGCCGGGTCGCCGACGGCTTCATCACCACCAGCGGCAAGGGCCACGACCTCTACACCGAAACCTTGCTCCCGGCGGTCAAGGAAGGTGCCGAGAAGGCGGGTCGCAAGCTCGACGACCTCGACCTGCTGATCGAGGTGAAGGTGTCCTTCGACGAAGACATCGACAAGGCCCGCAACGACACCCACTACTGGGGTGCGCTGGCCCTCTCGCCGGACGAGAAGACCGGCGTCGAGGACCCGATCGAGATGCAGCGACGGGCCGACGCGCTGCCGGTCGAGCGCACCGTGACCCGCTGGATCTGCTCGTCCGACCCGGCCGAGCACGCCCGGCTGGTCGGCGAATATCTCGACATGGGCTTCAAGCACCTGGTCTTCCACGCGCCGGGCCCCGACCAGGAGCGCTTCCTGCGCCTCTACGCCGAGCAGATCCTGCCCCAGCTGCGCGACCGCGGCTGACCACGGTCACTGGGGACCGGGCCGGCCCCCAGTGATCTCCCGCGGCGGCACGGCGCGCAGCCGGCCGCTGCGAGGGAGCCCGCTCTCGGTCCCCTCGCCGTTGATCACCCGCAGGTCGGGCCGCTGCCGATAACCCTCGAGGTGCCGGCGCCGCGTGCCGACCTCACGCGGCGGCTCCTCCGCATCCTCGCCGTCCCGGCGCACGTCTCCCGTACGTGGCCCCGAAGCGCTCGCCGGGTACGCCGGACGGTCGAGCGGAGCCGGAATGTCGGCAAGCCAGAGGTCAGCCGGCTCCGGGTTGCGCCGCGGCGGCCCCCAGATCGGCTCGGCGGGACCGCCCTGTTCTCCGGCGGCGCGACGATCCGCGGGCGGCACCCGCCGGTCGGGCACAGCGCGGAGGCCCGCCCGAGGTGGGGTGATGGCGTGGGTGGACGGCTGGGCGAAGTCGGCGCCGGGCGGGGCTGAGTGGCGGTCCGGCCGGGGTGGGGTGATGGCGTGGGTGGACGGCTGGGTGAAGTCGGCGCCGGATGGGGCCGAGTGGCGGTCCGGCGCCGGTGCGACGGCGGCGCGGTTGGACTGCTGAGCGAACTCCGGGTCGGGCAGGGCCGAGTGGCGGGGTGGGTGACGGGTGCGGGTGCGGAACTCGGTCCGGAGGGCACGCAGCCAGTGCCGGACGGTGGTGCGGTTGTGGCGGGAGTTGCGGCGCAGGCGGGGATAGGCGACGCCGGGAACCTCGGTGACGGTCAGGCCGCGGGCGGCGGCGCGTACGGCGAGGAGGGCCTCGATCTCGGGGCCGTCGCCCCACACCGGGAGTGTGGCCGACGGGTCGGGCAGGGCCAGGCGGTCCGCGGCGTCGCGCCAGAAGGCGGTGTAGCCGAAACCGGGGTCGGTGCGGCGCACGCGGTAGAGGGTGTTGAGGAGCCAGACCAGCGCGAGGTTGAGGGCGCGGCGGAAACGGCCGGTGGTCAGGTCGCGGCCGCCCTCGCGGTAGCGGGAACCGGCGGCCACGTCCGCGCCGGCCACCAGCGCGTCCACATAGCGCGGCAGCTCGCCGGGGTCGGTCGCGCCGTCGCCGTCCAGGATGACCACCACGTCGCCGGTGCCGGCCGCCACGCCGCAGGCGAGCGCGTTGCCGAGGCCGGCGCGGGTCTGGCGAACCAGGACGGCGCCGGGGTACGCGGCGAGCACCACCGCTTCGGGCACCGGGGCGGCGGTCACGACGATCAGCTCGTCGGCGGCGGGTAGCGCGCGCAGCATCGGGGGCAGACCGGCCGCGTCCCGGACCGGGATCACGATGCTTACGGAGAGTGACGATCGCCGCGGCCGGTGGGGCCGCCGGTAGGGCGGCCGGTCGGGCGGTGAGGGAGGCATGGCGGTGCTCCTCGCGTTGATTCGATCTTCGAAGCTACCGGTCGGCACCCGTCCGGCAACCCGCCGGAACGGTGGAGGGGCCTCGGCTCAGCGGTTCGTTTCGGGCGCGGCCGATGCCGCCCGGAAAATACGGCGACGGCCCGGTTTGCGGTTTGTTGGGCGATTACTCTGCGTACAAGAAGGGGGTTTTGGGGGTAGGGTTTGTTTTGTCACGGACGAAGGGAACTGTCGCAGTGAAGCTTGGTCTGCACATCGCCGATTTCACCTGGCCCGAAGGCGCTCCCCGGCTCGGCGCCGTCTTCGGCGACATCGCCGCCGCGGCCGACGAGGCCGGTTTCGACCGGGTCAGCGTGATGGATCATCTCTGGCAGATCGGGGTCAACGGCCCGCCCGAGCACGAGATGCTCGAGGCCTACACCGCCCTCGGCTACCTGGCCGCCAGGACACGCAACGTCAAGCTCCTCACCCTGGTCACCGGCGTCACCTACCGCGACCCGGGGCTGCTCGCCAAGGCGGTCACCAGCCTCGACGTGCTCTCCGGCGGCCGCGCCATGCTCGGCATCGGCGCGGCGTGGAACGAGGAGGAGTCGCGCGGGCTCGGCCTGCTGTTCCCGCCGACCAAGGAACGCTTCGAGCGGCTCGAAGAGGCGCTGAAGATCTGCCTCCAGATGTTCCACGGCGACGAGACGCCGTTCCAGGGTCAGCACTACCAGCTCGGCCGGCTGCTCAACTCGCCCCTCCCGCTGAGCCGCCCGCACCCGCCGATCCTGATCGGTGGCGGGGGCGAGAAGAAGACGCTGCGGCTGGTCGCCCAGTACGCCGACGCCTGCAACCTCTTCCCGACACCCGAGGTGCAGCACAAGCTCGACGTGCTCAAGCAGCACTGCGACGACGTCGGCCGCAATTACGACGACATCGAGAAGACCGTGCTCTTCCGGTTCGACCTGGGGGAGAACGGTGAAAACGTCGGCGAGATCCTCACCAATCTGCGCAACCTCGCCGCGATGGGCTTCACGGTCGCGCACGGCGGCGTGAAGCGGCCGTGGGTCACCGAGCAGTTCGAGACCTTCCAGAAGGAGATCATCCCGGCGATCGAGGGCCTGTGATCAGGGCGGTCATCTTCGACCTGGACGGCGTCATCATCGACTCCGAGGAGGTCTGGGAGGAGGTCCGGCGCGGCTACGTGGCCGAGTACGGCAAGCAGTTCCTCCCCGACAGCCAGGACCGCATGATGGGCATGAGCACCCCGGAGTGGTCCCGGCACCTGGCCGAGGAGGTCGGCGTCCCGCGCACACCGTCGCAGGTCGCGGACGACGTGCTGGCCCGGATGGCCGTGCGCTACCGGGCCGACCTGCCGCTGATCGAGGGCGCGGTGCCGGCCGTCCGCCGGCTGGGGGAGCGGTTCACGCTCGCCCTGGCCAGCTCGTCGGCGCGCATCCTCATCGACCAGGTGCTGGCCACCGCCGGTCTGACCGACGCCTTCGCGGTCACCCTGTCGACCGAGGAGGTGCCGCGCGGCAAGCCGGCGCCCGACGTCTATCTGACCGCGGCCGACAAGCTGGGACTGCCACCGGCCGAGTGCGCGGCGATCGAAGACTCGAGCAACGGCCTCCGCTCGGCCGGCGCGGCCGGGACGGCGGTGATCGCCGTCCCGCACGGGGTCTATCCACCGGCGGCCGACGCGCTGGCCATGGCGTCGTTGACGGTCACCGGCATCGACGCCCTGACCGCCGACGCGGTCGCCGCGCTACGCTGATCAGGGCATCACCAGCGAGGAGCGCGTTGCCGCGTTGATGAGTTCAGGACGCGATCGCCGCCGGCGAAGCCGTCGCCGGGCGCGCCCTGAACTCATCAACTTTCAGCGGCGCACGCGCGATCGAGCGCATAAGCAGGCAGGGTCAGGTTGGTGCTGCGGTGTCCGGCGATTTTGAAGGTCAGGTCGAGGAACCACTTCTGGTTGTTGACGTAGTTGCGCAGGCGGATGCCGGTCGCGGTCTTCGGGGCGAGGAACATGCCGGTGGTGTCGCCGCCTTTCTGGGTGCCGCGGGCGAACTTGCCGATCCGCTGCTCATAGCGGGGGAACGCCACGGTGTGGTCGCCGCCGGCGGCGGCGAGTTCGCCGGCCAGGACGTACGCCGAGACGAGTGCGGTGCCGTTGCCCTGGCCGCCGATGGTGGCCCCGCAGGCGGCGTCGCCGACCAGCGCCACCCGGCCGCGCGTCCAGGCCGGGTTGTCGACGCGGCAGATCTGGTCGAACCAGAAGCCGTCGGCCGAGTCGAGGTGGGAGAGCAGTTCCGGGGTCAGCCAGCCCATGCCGGCGTAGCGGTCGCGCAGGATCTGCCGGGCCGCCACGGGGTCGTGCCGGTCGTACGACAGCTTGGGTGAGCGGAAGCAGAAGGTGGCGCCCCCGCGGCCGGCGCCGGCCATGCGGCCCGGGGTGTTGTGCATGACGAGGGCGTCGTCCGGGCCCAGCGGAGCGGGCACCTCCCAGCCGGCCACGTAGTAGCCGAGGTGCTTCACGAACTCTTCCTCCGGCCCGAACGTGAACCGGCGCACCGCCGAGTGCACCCCGTCGGCGCCGATAACCAGGTCGAAGCGGCGCTGCAGGCCGCTCGCGAACGTCACCTCGACGCCGGCCGGCGTGTCGGTCATGGCCGCGATGCGGTCGCCGAACAGGTATTCGGTGCGGTCGCCGGCCGCGTCGCAGAGGATGCGGGCCAGGTCGCCGCGCTGCACCTCGAGGTCGCCGCCGGCCAGGCCGGCCGGCCACGCCATCAACGTCGCCCCCTGTGCATCGACGAACCGCATCTCGGTGCCGTGGGTCTCGACCGCCCGCAGCGCGTCGAGGATGCCCATCTTCGACAGCACGCTCATGTGCAGCGGCCCGCGGAAGTCGACCGCGCTGCCGCCGGTGCGCAGGGCCGGGGCGATCTCGACGATCGTCGGCTGGTGGCCGTAGCGGCCGAGCCAGTAGGCCAGCGCAGGCCCGGCGATGCTTGCGCCGGAAATGAGGATCCGCATGTCGACTCCAACTGTGTCCGGTGGACTCAATTACTTCTGTGTACGGTAGACACGGTTTGAAGGGAGCGCAAGATGACAGGCGACTTCTTGTGGCAGGAGCGAGCCCGGCCGACCCGCGGGCCCAAGCCGGCGCTGACGCTCGACAAGATCGCCGACGCGGCCATCGCGATCGCCGACGCCGAGGGCCTGGCCGCGGTCTCGATGCAGCGGGTCGCCGCCGACCTCGGCTACACCAAGATGTCGCTCTACCGCTATCTGCCGGGCAAGGCCGAGCTGGTCGCGGCCATGATCGAACGCGCGATCGGCGAGCCGCCGGTCATCGGGGAACAGCCGTGGCGCGAGGGGCTCCAGGCGTGGGCGCGGGCGCTCCTGACGGCCTGCGAAGGGCGCGCGTGGGTTCAGGAGGCGACGACCGGATCCCGCCCGATCGGCCCGAACGAACTCGGTTGGACCGAACAGGCACTCCGCGTACTCCCGCCGGCCCTGACCGGCGCCGAGCGCATGGATACCGTGGCCACCGTGGCCGGGCACGTCCGCATGATCGCCGGTCAGAACGTGCAGAAGGCCCCCGAGCAGTCACTGCTGCGGGCCATGTCCGAGCATGCTGACCGCTTCCCGGCGGTCGCCGCGGCGATAGCCGACATCGCGGTCAGCGGCGGTACGGACGAGGCGTTCTCGTTCGGGCTCGAACGCATCCTGGACGGCCTTGAGGTGCTGATTCGCGGCCGGTAGCGATCAGGACGCATTCAGGTGTGAAAGATCCTCGCGCGGGGTAGTCGGCTGCCGACTTCGCTCGGAGGAGGTGCCCGTGCAGGAACTGGCAGCGGCGAGTGGCCTACGGCTGAATCTCGACATATTCGACTACCTGATCCTCGCGCTTTATTTCGTCACGGTGCTCGGGATCGGGTTCGCGGCCCGAAGAGCGATCAAGTCGAGTGCCGACTTCTTCCTCTCCGGCCGTTCCATGCCGGCCTGGGTGACCGGGCTGGCGTTCGTCTCGGCCAACCTCGGCGCCCTCGAGATCATCGGCATGGCGGCCAACGGCGCCCAGTACGGCCTGCTCACCGTCCACTACTACTGGGTCGGCGCGGTGCCGGCGATGGTGTTCCTGGGCATCGTGATGATGCCGTTCTACTACGGCTCGAAGGTACGCAGCGTTCCCGAGTTCCTGCGCCGCCGCTTCAACAACTCGACCCACCTGTTCAACGCGGTCAGCTTCGCGCTGGCCCAGGTGCTGATCGCCGGCGTCAACCTGTACGCCCTGGCCCTCATCCTGCAGGCGCTGCTCGGCTGGCCGCTCTGGCTGTCGATCGTCATCGGCGCCGCGATCGTGCTGACCTACATCAGCATCGGCGGGCTCTCCTCGGCGATCTACAACGAGGTGCTGCAGTTCTTCGTGATCCTGGCCGGGCTCATCCCGATCACGATCATCGGCCTGGTCAAGGTCGGCGGCTGGCACGGCCTGACCGAGAAGGTGCGGGCGACCAAGCTCGGCGACGCCGCCCTGCACACCTGGTCGGTTACCGGCTCGACGCACAACCCGCTCGGAGCCAACTGGATCGGCATCGTCTTCGGGCTCGGCTTCGTGCTGTCGTTCGGCTACTGGACGACAAACTTCGCCGAGGTGCAGCGGGCGCTGAGCGCCAAGGACATGAACGCGGCCCGGCGTACGCCGATCATCGGCGCGTTCCCGAAGATCTTCATCCCGCTCCTGACCGTGATCCCCGGCCTGATCGCCGTCGTCACCGTCAAGGGGCTGGGCGCCAAGAACGGCGACCTGCAGTACAACAACGCGATCCCGCTGCTGATGCGCGACCTGCTGCCGAACGGCGTGCTCGGCGTCGCGGTCACCGGGCTGCTCGCCTCGTTCATGGCCGGCATGGCCGCCAACGTGAGCGGCTTCAACACGGTGTTCACGTACGACATCTGGCAGTCCTACGTCCGCAAGGACCGCAGCGACGACTACTACCTGCGGGTCGGCCGGATCGCCACGATCATCGGCGTGCTGATCGGCATCGGTACCGCGTTCATCGCGTCCGGCTACTCCAACATCCAGAACTACATCCAGGCGCTGTTCTCGCTCTTCAACGCGCCGCTGTTCGCCACGTTCATCGTCGGCATGTTCTGGAAGCGGATGTCCTCGTGGGCCGGGTTCTACTCGCTGGTCCTCGGCTTCCTCGCCTCGCTGGTGCTGTACGTCGGCTACCTGTCCGACGTCTTCAAGTTCGGCTCCGACCTCGAGGAGAGCTTCTGGGGCGCCGGCCTGGCCTTCGTGGTCGCGGTCGTGGTCGCGGTGATCGTCACCATGTTCACCAAGGCGAAGGACGAGTCGGAGTTGCGCGGGCTGGTCTACGGCCTGGGCAGCAGCACCCCGAGCGGCGAGGTCATCCTGGCCGAGGGCACGACGTGGTGGCGCAACCCGGTGGTCCTCGGCGTGATCGCCGTGGTGATCGCCCTCGCCCTGTACATCCCGATCTGGTAGGAGAGCAGTCATGGCGCAAGACACCAAAACCAAGAAGGCGGCGCGGCTCTTCGACGTCCGGCTGGTGATCGGCGGCCTGTTCACGATCTACGGCGTGATCGTCACGTTGATCGGGCTGTTCGACAACCACTCCGAGATCGAGAAGGCCCAGGGCGTACGGATCAACCTCTGGATGGGCCTCGGCATGCTCGTGGTCGGGCTGCTGATGCTGCTCTGGCTGCGCCTCAACCCGCTGCCCACGCCCGAACCGGGGGCCGATGAAGCGGACGACGCCGGGCCAACTGATTGACGAAGCGGTGTGACCCGGTTGCGACCGGGTTGCACAGCTTCCTCATATGTTGGGTTGCGGTCTGACCTTCCGATTACACGGGGCATGGAACCCCTGTCCTCAGTCAGCTTCGCTACCGCGGGCGGCAGTCGCACCGCCGGGTGGCAACAACAAGTGCGCGTCGACTACGTCGTCAACAAGGTCTCGCAGACGCACCGCGGCCAGTCCGAGGATGCGGTTGCGCAGGCGATCCAGGATCAGCTCCGAGCAGTCGGAGTGGTGCCCAACGGCCGGAAGGTAGCCCAGTACGCCACCGCGATCTCGGCCCTGCCCGAAATCCCACCCAAGCGCAAGTGATGCGAAGGGCCCGGATCAACGATGATCCGGGCCCTTTCAGTTTCAGGCGGCCGGGAACCGCAGGATGCGGTCGTCGTTCGGTTTGGGGTCGCCGCGGCCGTCCTGGTTCGAGGTGGTCAGCCAGAGTGCGCCGTCCGGTGCGATGGCGACCGTGCGCAGGCGGCCGTACCTGCCCGTCAACTCGGCCTTGGGCGGTCCGCCGTCGAGCGGGACCGTCCACAGCCGCTCGCCCCTGAGCCCGGCCACGTAGAGCGTGCGGCCGGAGATCGCGGCGCCCGACGGGGAGGCGTCGTCGGTGTGCCACTGCACGATCGGGTCCTCGTACTTCGGGTTGCCGGTTTTGCCCTCGGCGTCCGGCCAGCCGTAGTTCTTCCCCGGCTTGATGATGTTGACCTCGTCCCAGGTGTTCTGGCCGAACTCGATCCCGTACATCGTGCCGTCGGACGCCCAGGCGAGGCCCTGCACGTTGCGGTGGCCGTAGCTGAAGACCGGCGAGCCCGGGAACGGGTCGCCGGGCGCCGGTCGGCCGTCCGTGGTCAGGCGCAGGATCTTGCCGTTGAGATCCGTCTTGTCCTGCGCGGGGCCGCCGCCCGTGCCGCCGTCACCCGTCCCCGCGTACAGAAAACCGTCGGGGCCGAAGGCCAGCCGCCCGCCGTTGTGAATCACGTTCTTGGTGATCCCCTTCAGGATGACCTGAGGCTTGCCGCCGTCGTCCAGCTTGAACCGGACGATCCGGTTGTCGTCCTTCGCGGTGAACATGGCGTAGAGCCATTTGTTCTGCGCGTAGTGCGGGTCAGCGGCGATGCCGAGCAGGCCGCCCTCGCCGGCCGGGTCCACCCCGGGCATCCGGTAGACCTTCTTCGGCGTGCCCCCGTCCGTCGAAACCTGCAGAATGTCAGCCTTCTCCCGCTCACTGACCAGCGCCGAGCCGTCGGGAAGGAAGGCAAGCCCCCACGGCACCCCAAGGCCGTCAGCAACGGTCTGCGGACGGGACAAATCGGGCGTTCCCGTTTTGCCAGCCGAGGAACCGGAGACGGGCGCGGGCGCCGGGGTCGACGGGGTCGTCGGCGCGGCGTCCGGGGTGGGTGAGCCCGATGAGCAGGCCGCGAGAACACCGGCCGCCAGGACGACCAGGCACGTGCGCAAGCGTGAGGTCATCCATCCACCGTGCCACGCCCCAGCGAGGAGCGCGTTGCCGCGTTGATGAGTTCAGGCTGTGACCGCCGCCGGCGAAGCCGTCGCCGGGCGCATCCTGAACTCATCAACTCCCAGCGGCGCACGCGCGATCGAGCGCAGAGGCACAGTGCGCATAAATACAGCGATCGAGCGCATAAACACAGTTTGCCGGACTCGGCCCGGCCCCCCGTTCGAAGATGAGGCCGCGCGGTCCGGCGGCCGCAGGGCGGAGAGACGAACCGGTGCGAGCTTGGACGCGGCCGTTGCCGGTTGCGCTGCTGACGATCACGACCGTTCTGGCGTACGGCGTGCCCCAGACCCCGGCGCAAGCGGCCCTGGCCCCGGTCATCTCGTGGAAGGCGTGTCCCGAGGACGCCAAGGTGCAGTGCGGCACGATGAAGGTGCCGGCCGACTGGTCCGATCCGGGCGGCCCGACCGCCTCGATCGCGATCGCCCGCCGCGCCGCAACCGACCCCGCCCACCGCATCGGCGAGCTGCTGGTCAACCCGGGCGGTCCGGGCGGCTCGGCGGTCGACATGGTGCTCAACGCGTCCGGCTTCTTCACCAGCACGCTGACCCGGTATTTCGACCTGGTCGGCATGGATCCGCGCGGGGTCGGCCGCAGCGCACCCGTGCTCTGCTCGCAGGACCTCGTCGACGCGGCACCCTCGCCGCTGATCGAGACGAAGAAGGCGTACGACGACACCGTCGCGTACAACCGCAAGCTGGCCGCCGACTGCGCGCAGCACACCGGCCCGGTGTTCGCCCACGTCGACACGGCCAGCGTGGCGCGAGACATGGACGCCGTGCGGAACGCGCTGAAGGCCGGCCAGATCAGCTTCTACGGCGCGTCCTACGGCACGCTGCTCGGGGAGCAGTACAACCAGATGTTCCCGGGCCGGCTGCGCGCCCTGGTCCTCGACAGCGTGATGGACCACTCGGTGGGCGTGGACGACTTCCTCACCCAGGAGACCGACGCCGCCCAGGACTCGTTCGAGCAGTTCATCGCCTGGTGTTCCCGCGACGTCCGGTGCGTGGTGCGCGGCCAGGACATCCGCGCGCTGTGGGCCGGGCTGATGGCGCGGGCGCGGGCCGGCACGCTGCTGGATCCGTACGACCACCTGCACAAGCTGCGCCTGTCCGACCTGCTCGCGGCCGCTTTCGCCGCGTTCTACGACCCGCAGTGGTACTCGTTCGCCTACTACCTGCGGGACGCCCAGGCGCTCAGACCGGAGGGCCGGAAGGCCACCCCCGACCTGACCGATCACAGCTTCCCGGCCGTCTTCTGCGCCGACTGGAAGCTGCCGGCCGGCGGCTTCACCGACTACCAGGCCCGGCTGCGCGCGCTCGCCGCCCGGGCGCCGCAGATCCTCGCCTCGCCGCTGGCCGTGACGGCGACCTCGGGCTGTCTGGGCTGGCCCAACCGGCCGGCCGCCCCGCAGGCCCCGCTCACCCCGTCACCGATCCCGACGCTGCTGGTCAACGCGGCCCACGACCCGGCGACCGCTTACGCCTGGGCGGCCCACGTGACCCGGGAGCTGGGCCCGAAGGCGGTGCTGCTGCGCTATCGGGGCTGGGGTCACGTCGCCTACAGCAAGACCAAGTGCGTGAGCGGCCTGGTCGACCACTACCTGATCACCCTGGACACCCCTGCCCCGGGAACCACGTGCAAACCGGTCGAGCCGGAGCCGTTCGGAGTGGGGTGACGGCCGGCGGGGTGGTTCTCGTCACGCTGGCGTCGCGGTGACCACGGAGTATCGTTAGCCAAGCTAAATACTCTGTGCATCCAGGAGGCGCCTTGAGTCGCCGCGCCCCCAAGGCGTCCATTCACGCGGACGTCCGGCTCAGCTGGCTTCGGCGCGCGCTGCCACTCGTCCTGGCTCACCGCGCGCTGCTGTTCACCTCGCTCGCCCTGTCGTTCGCCGGGCTGATCGTGCAGGTGCAGATCCCCAATCTGGTGCGGATCGGCATCGACAAGGCGGTCAGCACCCACGTCGACCCGCTCGCCAGGTACGTCTGGTGGATCATCGCGCTGGCGGTCGTCCAGGGCCTGATCAACTTTGCCGCGCGGTTCCTGCTGCTGCGCACCGCGTACGAACTCGAGTACGACCTGCGCAACGTCATGTACACCCACCTGAACCGGATGTCGTTCGGCTTCTTCGACCGGGTGCAGACCGGCGAGCTGATGTCGCGGGCCAACTCCGACATCCGCTCGATCCAGATGTACCTGACGTTCGGGCCGTCGATCCTCGTGCAATGCACGATCGCCGTGGTCGCGTTCGTGCTGATGCTGACCATCAACGTGCCGCTGGCCATCGTCGCCATGCTCACGATGCCGGTGGTCGGCGTGCTCGGCGTGGTCATGCGCAAGAAGACGTTCCCGGTGTCCTGGCTGATCCAGTCCCGGCTGGCCGAGGTGGCCACCGTGGTCGACGAGAACATCCAGGGCGTACGCATCGTCAAGGCGTTCGCCGCCGAGGGCCGCCAGTTGCGCACGCTGGCCGAGACCGCCGACCGGCTCCGCTGGGCCTACATCACCGACACGAGGATCAGCAGCCGGTGGAGCCCGGTGATGGACAATCTGCCGCGGCTCGGGCTCGCCCTGGTGCTGCTGTTCGGCGGGATCATGGCGATCGACGGGCACACGACGGTCGGCACGATCGTGGCGTTCAACTCGTACGTCCTGATGCTCCAGCCGCCGTTCCGGATGCTCGGCATGATCATCATGATGGGTCAGCGGGCGGCGGCCTCGGCGCAACGGATCTACCAGATCCTCGATACGCCTTCCGACGTGGTGGAACGGCCCTCGGCGAGTGCAACTCAACTGCGCGGCGAGCTTGCGTTCGTTGACGTCTGTTTCGCGTACCCGAATGGGACCCTGGCCCTGCAGGGCCTTGACCTGCGCATCCGGCCGGGAGAAACGGTGGCCGTGGTCGGCGGGACCGGCTCCGGCAAGTCGACGCTCGGGCGGCTGGCCGCCCGCTACTACGACGTGACCGGCGGCCGGGTGACCATCGACGGCCACGACGTCCGCGACCTGAAGCTGACCTCGCTGCGCGAGCAGGTCGGCATCGTGCCCGACGAGCCGTTCCTGTTCTCGATGTCGATCCACGACAACATCGCCTACGGGCGGCCGGACACGAGCCGCGCCCAGGTGATCGCGGCGGCCGGGGCGGCCGGCGCCGACGGGTTCATCCGCGACCTGCCGGACGGCTACGACACCGTGGTCGGCGAGCGCGGCTACACCCTGTCGGGTGGCCAGCGGCAGCGCATCGCGATCGCCCGCGCCCTGGTCATGAACCCGCCGGTGCTGATCCTCGACGACGCGACCAGCGCCATCGACGTCACCGTCGAGCAGCGCATCCACGAGTCGCTGCGCAACCAGATGCAGGGCCGCACCACGCTGATCGTGGCGCACCGGCTCTCCACGATCAGCCTGGCCGACCGGGTCGTGCTGATGGAGGGCGGCCGGGTCGTCGCCGACGGTACGCACGCGTCGTTGCTGGCCACCGAGCCGCGCTACGGCCGGGTGCTGGCGTCGCTGTCCCTGGAAGACGAAGACGAGGTTCTCGCGTGAGCATGTTCGGTGGCGGCTTCGGCGGCTTCCACGCCGGCGGGCGTTCCGCGGTCGGCGCGGCCGGTCGGGGCGGGGGCGGCGGCAACGGGCTGCCGTTCGCCGGCATCCCGGCCGACCTCGCGGCCGGCGTGGCCAAGCTCGAGGCGAGCGAACCCGACCACGGCGACCCGGACGTCCACTACGACCCCCTTCAGGACCGCGGCGGGAAGATCGCACTCGGCCGGCTGTTGCTCGGCCACCCGGCCTACCTGATCACGTCGGGCATTGCGGTGCTGGTCGAGACCACCCTGCTGCAGGCCGGTCCGGCGCTGGTGCAGATCGGCATCGACCACGGCATCGCCCGCCACAACATGACCGTGCTGGTGTGGGCGACCGCGATCTTCGTGGCCGCGGTCGTCGCGACCGGCTTCGCCACCGCGACCCGCATGCGGCAGACCGCCCGGCTGGCCGCCTCGGCCACCCGTGACCTGCGCATCCGCATCTTCGCCCACCTCCAGCGGCTGTCGCTCGACTTCTACACCGAGGAGAAGGCCGGCGTCATCCTGACCCGGATGACCTCCGACGTGGAGTCCCTGCAGAACCTGCTCCAGGACGGTTTCGCCCAGTTCGGCATCCAGGCGCTGACCATGGTCGTGGTCACCGCCGTGCTGATCCACTACGACCCCATGCTGGCCCTGATCACGCTCGCGCTGGTCGTGCCGCCGCTGACGATCATGTCGCTGTGGTTCCGGCGCGCCGCCGACCGGGGCTACAACCGGCAGCGCGACGCGATCGCGTTCATGCTCGGCAACCTCGCCGAGAGCCTCAACGGCATCCGCGTGGTCATCGCCCACAACCGCGGCGAGCGCAACATCGTCGACCACCGCGAGGTGGTCGGCGACTACACCGACACCAACAACTACACCGGCCGGATCAACGCGATCTACGGGCCCGGCACCTCGGTCGTCGGCCTGATCGCGATGGCGATCATGTTGCTGATCGGCGGCCGGATGGTGCTGCGGCACGAGCTCACGATCGGCGAGCTGACCGCGTTCGTCCTCTACATCAACTCGTTCTTCCAGCCGGTGCAGCAACTGGTGCAGCTCTATACGCAATACCAGCAGGCCCGGGCCGCGGTCGGGAAGATCCGCGGCCTCCTCACGACCCGGCCTTCGGTGCGGCAGTCGCCCTCGGCGACCGCGCTTCCCCCGGTACGCGGTGAGATCGTCTTCGAGGACGTGAGCTTCGGATATCTGCCCGCGTCGCCGGTTCTTCGGAATGTGTCGATCCGGATCGCGCCCGGGGAGACCGTCGCCTGCGTCGGCCCGACCGGAGCCGGCAAGTCGACGATGGCCAAGCTCGTCACCCGGTTCTACGACCCGACCGCGGGGCGCATCCTGATCGACGGCCACGACCTGCGGGACGTCACCCTCTCGTCGCTGCGCTCGCAGATCGGCGTGGTGCCGCAGGAACCGTTCCTGTTCGTCGGCTCGCTGCGCGAGAACATCGCCTTCGCCCGCCCCTCGGCGACCGACGAGGAGGTCTGGGCCGCCGTCGACCAGGTCGGCCTGCGCGACCTGGTCGAACGCTCACCGGACGGCCTCGACACCCAGCTGCACGAGCGCGGCCAGTCGGTGTCGTCGGGGGAACGGCAGCTGCTGGCGCTGGCCCGCGCGTTCCTGGCCGAACCCCGGGTCGTGGTGCTCGACGAGGCCACCTCCAACCTCGACCTGCACTCCGAGCTGCGGGTCGAGGCCGCACTGGACGCGCTTCTGCAGGGGCGGACGGCGATCCTGGTCGCCCACCGGCTCTCCACCGCGATGCGTGCCGACCGCATCATCGTGGTCGACGACCACGGCATCGTCGAGTCCGGTTCCCATGATGAGCTGGTATCGGCCGGTGGACGTTACGCGGCAATGTTCGAGACATGGGCGGCGCACGCCTAGTTTCTCTGGTAGGCAGGGTATTGACGGACAGCTCTGCCTACTTCGGAGGATCGATGCGGATCTTGCCGGTTCTAGCAGCTTCCTTACTCCCGGTGGCCCTGGTCGCGGCGCCCGCCGCGGCCTCGCCGCCAACGCCGGGGCCGACCGCCAGCGGTTACGGCGGGGCGGTCGCCTCGGTCGACCCCACCGCCACCGCGGCCGGCCTCGACGTCCTGCGCCGCGGCGGCAACGCGGTCGACGCCGCCGTGGCCGTGGCCGCCACCCTCGGCGTCACCGAACCCTTCAGCTCGGGCATCGGCGGCGGCGGCTTCTTCGTCTACTACGACGCCCGGCACCATCGCGTCTCGACCATCGACGGGCGCGAGACCGGCCCGGCCACGATGACCTCCACCTACTTCATCGACCCGGCCGACGGGCAGCCGTACGACTTCCCCGAGGCCGTCTACAGCGGCCTCTCCACGGGGGTGCCCGGCTCGCTCGCCACCTGGGACGCGGCCGCCCGCAACTGGGGCACGCGTCCGCTGGCCTCGGCCCTGAACGACGCGGCCGAGGTCGCCGACCGGGGTTTCCGGGTCGACCCGACCTTCAACTCCCAGATCGCCGCCGACGCGGTCCAGTTCGGCCAGTTCTCGTCGACGACCAAGCTCTACCTGCCCGGCGGCCGCCCGCCCGCGGTCGGCACCACCCAGCGCAACCCCGACCTCGCCCGCACTTACCGCGAGCTGGCCCGCAAGGGCATCGGCGACTTCTACCGGGGTGCGATCGGCTCGGACATCGTCCGGACGGTCCAGCACCCGCCGCTGGCGTCGAAGCCGATCGGCACCTGGGCGTACCCCATCCGGCCCGGCGTTCTCACCCAGCGTGACCTGGCCGCCTACCGGGTCCGGTCCCCGGCCCCGACCCACTCCGACTTCAGAGGCCTGGACGTCTACGGCATGTCGACCCCGTCGAGCGGCGGCACCGCGGTCTCCGAGGCGTTGAACATCCTCGAGCAGTTCCACCTCTCGCCGGCCGACATGACCAAGGTGCTGCACTACTACCTCGAGGCGTCGGCGCTGGCCTTCGCCGACCGCGGCCGCTACGTGGGTGCCTACACGCCGCAGCCGGTCCTCTCCCGCCTCGCCTCGGACTCGTGGGCCCGGCAGCGTGCCTGCCAGATCTCGCCGACGAAGGCCTTCGTCCCGCCGGTGGCGCCCGGTGACATCCACGCCTCCGGCTGCACCCCGGCCGCCGCGTCGGCCAAGCCCACCGAGCAGGGCCGGAGCACGACCAACCTCACGGTGGCCGACAAGTGGGGCAACGTCGTCGAATACACGCTGACGATCGAGCAGATCGGCGGCAACGCGATGGTCGTGCCGGGCCGCGGCTTCCTGCTCAACAACGAGCTGACCGACTTCAACTTCACCGGCACCCAGGGCGCCGCCCCCGACCCCAACCTGCCCGGCCCGTCGAAGCGCCCGCGCAGCTCGATGTCCCCGACGATCCTGCTCAAGGACGGCAAGCCGTTCCTGGCCGTCGGCTCACCCGGCGGCGCGACCATCATCACGACGGTGCTGCAGATCCTGGTCAACCGCCTGATCCTCGGCATGTCCCTCCCGGAGGCGATCGCCGCCCCACGGGCGTCCCAGCGCAACACCGCGGGCATCCAGGCCGAGCCGGCCTTCCACGCGGCTTACGGGCCGGCTCTTGAGGCGCTGGGCCACACCTTCGGCGCGGACAGCCCCGAGCTGGGCGCGGCAACCGGCATCGAATTCACCGGCCACGGCGGCCTGGTGGCCGCCGCCGAGCCCGTACGCCGGGGGAGCGGCGCCGCCGGCGTGGTCCACCCGACGTCGTAACCCCGTCCCGGGCGCCTCGTCCGCGCCGGTTCGTCGTGGCGGTCAGCCGACCTCTTCGACGATGCCGGCGAGGGCGGGGCGCTCGGCGCCGGTCCCTTCGGCGGGGGCGACGGGCGGGCGGAATCGGGCGCGCAGGCGCTTGCCGGCGCTGTGCAGGCCGGCGAGCAGGAGGCCCAGGGCGATGCCGAGGGCGGCGCCGAGGATCGGGGAGTTGGCGAAGGCGGCGCCGCCGAGGCGGCCCAGGCCGATCGAGTACGCGGCCCAGAGCACGCTCGACACCGCGCTGGCCAGGTAGAAGGGCCGGAGCGCGAGCGCGACCGATCCGGCCGTCAGGGTGCTGGCGGTCCGCCCGTACGGAATGAAGCGTGCGATGACGATGGCGGCGGCACCCTGCCGCAGCAGAGCGCGCTCGGCCACCGCCTTGGCCCGGGCCAGCTTGGCGTTCCTGAGCCGGGGACCCGCCTTGCGCCCGACGTAGTAGGAGAACCGGTCGCCGGCCACCCCTCCGGCGACGGCGGATCCGGCCAGGGCGGCGATGTTGGGCGAGCCGGTCGTCGAGACCGCGGCGAGCCCGATGAGGATTGCCTCGGACATGGCGACCGGGACGAAGCCGTCGAACGCCACCAGCAGAAACATGATCACGTAGAGCCACGGCGACGAGATCAGTGGCATCAGGTAGTGGAGCATCTGGTGACCTCTCGTCCGTCCGGCGCCCTATCTTGCAGGCCCGGCCGCGATGCCGCTGCCCTTCGCAACCTCGGTGAGATCAACACCACCGCTTTCCCGCGGGAGACGCTAGCGTCTATTTCTTAGACGTTGATCTATGTCTAGGGGAGATCGGATGACCACACGCAGACGACTGACCGCCGCGGCCGGGGCGTTGATCACGGTAGCGGCGCTCGCCTTGAACGGCACGCCGGCGGCCGCCGCTCTCGCGCCGCCCGGCGTCACCCACGAGCAGAACCCGCGCGTGCCGGAGGGCGCGGTCTGGACCGAGGCCTACTTCCCGTCCGCCGACCACAGTGGCGTCGAACTGCACGCCGACGTCCTCCGGCCGGCGAACCTGTCGCCCCACGCCCGGACGCCGGTGATCCTCGCTGTCGGCCCGTACTTCGGCCACGCCGGCCAGACCGGGCCGGAAGGGTGGACCCGGACCGGCCCGTCCAACCGGTTCGAGGACTTCACCAGCGGCACCGGCCTGTTCGCCCGCGGCTACACCTACGTCATGGTCGACCTGCGCGGCTTCGGCGGAAGCACCGGCTGCCTCGACTGGGTCGGCCCGGGCGAGCAGGCCGACGTGAAGGCCGCGATCCAGTGGGCGGCCACCCGGTCGTGGTCGACCGGCAAGGTGGGCATGTACGGCAAGTCGTACGACGCCGTGACCGGTCTCGTCGGCAACGACCTGCGGCAACCCGCGCTGAAGGCGGTGGTGGCGCAGGAGCCGGTGTGGAACATGTACAACTACCTGTTCAGCAACGGCGTCCCCCGGCCCAACGTGACCGGCACCCCGAACGCCTACAACGGGATCGCCACGATGGCGCCGCTGCCCGACGACACCGCCCGCTACCGGGCGGCCGCGGCGTACGAGGATTCGCACCCCTCCTGCCTCTCCGACAACCTGACCAACAACAACAACCCGGACCTGGACTCGGCGTACTGGCGCGCCCGCAACCTCGCGGCCAAGGCCAAGGGCACCAGCACCCCGCTGTTCATCACCCAGGGCTTCATCGAGAACAACACGAAGCCGGAGGACACCGAGGAGTTCCTCGACAACCACCACGGCGTCGAGCGTGGCTGGATGGGCCAGTGGGAGCACGTCCGGGGCAACGAGAGGAACGCCGCCGGGCAACTGCTCCAGGGCCGGGCCGGGTTCTTCGACGAGGTCATGCGCTTCTACGACTTCTTCCTGAAGGGCATCGCACCGAAGATCCACGATCCCGCGTTCGCCATCGAGGACAGCACCGGCGTGTGGCGCGCCCAATCCAGCTGGCCCCAGCCGTCGTCGTACACCGCGGCCGGCCTGGCCAACGGCCGGTATGCCGACGACGGTGTCGCCTCGACGCTGGCCGCGCCGGCCGGGTGGGACATGGAGCACTACACCGATCCCGCCCCGTCCGCCGCCTTCGCCCCCGCGGCCGGCGACGCGCACAGCTACTTCACCTGGTCCACCCCGACGACCTCCCGCCTCCGGATCACCGCCACGCCGTCGATCACGCTGAACGCGGGCGCGGCGGGCAACGTGATGGTGCGCCTGTGGGACGTCGCCCCGGGCGGCACC
Source organism: Actinoplanes sp. NPDC051343 (assembly GCF_044455125.1). Classification (NCBI taxonomy): domain Bacteria; kingdom Bacillati; phylum Actinomycetota; class Actinomycetes; order Micromonosporales; family Micromonosporaceae; genus Actinoplanes; species Actinoplanes sp. NPDC051343. Next base: position 1,280,052 of record NZ_JBITEL010000001.1, on the reverse strand, counting down.
GCGGTGATGTTCGACGAGAACGTGGCGCTGATCGAACGAGCGGGCCGGGTCGCGTTCGACCTGAAGGCCACCGACTGGACCTTCGAGCAGGGCCACCAGCTGGGTGTCCAGATCGGCACGATCGGCAGCAGCGGCTGGCTCGACACCCCGAGCGGCAACACGATCGACGTCACCCGCGCCCGGCTCAACCTCGCGCTGCAGAACCCCCGGTACGACCGGCCCACCCAGGGCGACCGGTCACCGTTCCTCGACACCTACCTCCGCCAGTACACCCGGACGCTCACCGGCGTCGGAGCGGGCACCTTCCGCCTCACCCTCCACTGACGACACGGCGACAGGCGCGGACCGGTCCGGCCGGTCCGCGCCTCAAGCCGGATCGCCTGCGGGCTGCCAGCGCAGCAGGTCACCAGGCTGGCAGTCGAGCGCTTCGCACAGCGCCTCCAGCGTGGTGAAGCGGACCGCCTTGGCGCGGCCGTTCTTGAGTACGGCCAGGTTGGCCGGCGTGATGCCGATGCGGTCCGCGAGTTCGCCCACCGACATCTTGCGCTTGGCCATCATCACGTCGATGTCGACGGTGATCGGCATCAGATCACTTCTCCCAGCTCCGCCTGCATCTGAGCCGCCTCGACGTCGCGGGCCACGGCCTGCGCGAGCAGCATCCGCAGCACCACCACGACGAGCGCGACCCCCAGGATGGCCAGTCCGATGCCGCCGATCAACAGGACCACCCCGGGAGCGACGGCCTCGCCGGGTGCCAGCACGACGCCGAGAGCGAACGCCAGCAGCGCCGCCGCCACGAACCCGCCGATCATGACGTGGACGTACCGGAAGGCGGCGGGCGAGAACACGGTCCCGCGCCGCACCATGCTGACCAGCTGCCAGACGCAGGCCAGCACCACCTGAGCCGCGAGGATGCCCAGCACGACGATCACCAGGATCGGGCCGGGCCCGTACGCGAGCTCCGGGATGTCCTCGAGGTCGCGGCTCAGGAGCACCACCATCACCGTCTGAACGAACAGAGATCCGGCGAGCAGTGCCACCAGCACCACCCGCAGCGCAAGTACCGCGAATTTCCCCATAGCCCCTCACCCGGCCGATCGACTTACGACAGGAAGCTATCGTTTTGCGATCGAACGAGCAAGCCTGCCGTGGGGAATCCCGGGCTGGGCGGCGATGCGGTCGACCGCTTGTCCGGCCTCGACCAGGCCGACGCCGGTCTGGTTGCGGTACGCGCGGACCGCCTCGCCGTCCGGCCGTTCTCCAGGTGCCGTCCGATGCCGGGCTTGGCGCGGATCCCGCGAATATCGGTTACCAGACATCGACTCGGGAATGCCAGGCCTTTTCGGGGGCTCGCGCGAATTCACCGATCCGGCAATGATGCTCTTGCGGCGTCCGGACCGCACTCCCGACTCGGAAGATCATCGCCATGTCTGTTGTCCTGAGTACGTCGGCCCGGCAGGCCCTCGTCGCCTTGATGCTGCACGTTACCGAGGCCTCTAATCCCGATCTTCGAAAGCTGTATCACGTCTCGATCGAGAAGTCCGCGCGTGATCAATTGACTCGCGAGAAGCTGATCACCTGGAAAAAGGGGCTACGCGGCGCGATCTTCCACGAGCTGACCGACGAGGGCTGGGTCCGTGGCCGGGACGAGTTGACGCTGGCGCCGCCGGAGGGCGTCGGCGCCGCCTGGCACCTGCTCTACGGCACGTTCCGTCACCTACACGGCCTGATGATCCAAAACGGCTATCAGCTCGCCGACGTGTTCGCCCGTCAGGACCCCGGCCCGCTCTCCACCTCCGACCGGATCCGGCAGGCGTACGGCGAACTGGCGCGCGAACCCGGTGAGCTGGTCAGCCTGGCCCGGCTCCGCGACGAACTGCCGGACATCCCGCGCAAGAGCCTCGACGACGCCCTGCTCGAGCTGGACCGCCAACGCGCGATCCAGCTGGAACCCGACCCGCACCGGATAGCTCTGAGCGACCGTGCGAAGGCGGCCGCGATCCCGCTCGGCGGAGAGGACATGCATCTGATCACGATCGGTCGCTCATGATCGAGCCGCACGAGCGGCGTGCGCTCGGCGAACTGCGCCGGCTGGACTGGGCGCCGACCCAGGACGACGTCTGGTCCCGGCTCGACTTCCACATCGAAGGGCTGAACGGGGAAGTCGGCGCCGCGATCGTCCGGGCCTACGAGACCGCGGAGAACAGCGCCGGTGGCAGCCCCGTCGGTCTGGTCATTCACGGCCGGCACGGGGCGGGGAAGACGCACATGATCCGGTGGGCCCGCGAACAGGTCCAGCAGCGCCACCACGGCTATTTCTTCCTGATGGGAATCGCCGACGGCAAATCATTCTGGCCGAACGTGGTCTCCGCATTTCTGCGCGGTCTGCACAGATCCGGATCTTATCGGCATCCGCAGCTCGCGGTGCTGCTGGAGCGGCTCGTCGAGATCGCCGGAATATCCAATGATCTCCGCCTGCGGGTGCGCGGCGACAACCCGCTGACGCCCGAAGCTCTGGATCAATTCATTTCCGCATTCCGCCGGGCGGCACCCGAGGTGGCCCGCGAATGCCGGCACACGCTGCGCGCCCTGGTCATGCTGGCCTCGTCCGAGGAGTACGCGAACGACCTCGCCGAGAACTGGCTGTCGTCGGCGCAGGAAGAGACCTCGGTCGGGCTGGAGCGCTGGGGCATTCCGGCCACGGTGAAGCACCCGCAACAGGTGGCCGCTGAGCTTTCCCGCCTGATCGCCTGCACCGGGGCCACACTCTTCGCCGTCGACCAGATCGACCCGGTCTTCGCGCAGGCCCGCACCTCCACGGTCGACGACGGCTCCGGTGTGACGGTGCACGAGCCGGTCGAGCTCGCCGCCGACCTCGGTGGCGGTCTGATGCAGCTACGGGAGGTGCTGAGCCGCACCGTCACGGTCGTGGCGTGCTTGTCCAACTCCTGGACCCTCATCGAGCGGAACGCCGTCGCCTCCGCGGCCGGACGGTTCCGCACCGAGACCCGGCTCTTCCGGATCCCGTCCGCGGAGGTCGCCGCCGAGTTGATCACCGCACGGTTCGAGCCGTTCTTCGAAATCGCCGAATTCACGCCGCCGTACCCGACCTGGCCGGTCGTTCCCGAGGCGTTCCGCGACGCCACCGGGTTCACTCCGCGCGGCCTGTTGCAACGGGTCGACGAGCACGTCCGGGTGTGCCTCGAGGCGGACGAGATCGTGCCGCTCACCGACTTGGCCGAGACGCGGCCCGCACCCGTACGCCCGGTTCCGCCCCCGCCGGCCGGCCGCCTGACCGTGCTCGACGACCGTCTGGCCCGGCTGCATGAGCAGGTGGATGAGCAGGCGGCGGTCGAGGCGGCGCTGACGCCGGCGACCGAGGACAAAGCGATGTCTCGCCTGCTGGTCGCGGGTCTGCGGGCCTGGATCATCGAGCAGGGCGACCGCCGCGGCCGGTACAACGTTCAGGACGGTGGCAACGGGAACCCCTCGATGCACGCGTGGCTGCGGGAGACCCTGGACGAGGACACCGAGGACGAGGCCCACTGGTCGATACGGGCCCTGTCGCACTCCCACCCGCTGGCCGTCCAGGCCCGGGTGCGGCGGCTGCTCAGCTTCGTCAACCTCGACCCGGCGATCCCGAAGCGCCGCGCGGTGCTCCTGCGCAACTCACCGTGGCCGAACGGCAAGGTCAGCGAGCGCATGAGGCAGGACTTCCTCGACCGCGGAGGGATCCTCACGACGGTGTCGGCCGACGATCTGCGCACCTTCGCCGCACTTGCGGCATTGCTCGACGAGCACGATCCGGCGCTGCCTGACTGGCTGCGGGCGCGGCGTCCGGCCGGCAACACGGCGCTCTTCGCCACCATCTTCGGGCCACCGCCGAACGACGGGCCGATCCGGGAGTCCGAGCCCGACGAGGCGGCCGGACCGGACGGACCGGCCGGCTCGTCGGTGCCAGTCGAGACGGAAGGCGAGGCGGAAGCCGGGCCGGAGACCCCGAGCCTCGGCCTCGGGACCGCGGTGGAGTCCGGCGAATCCGTACGCGTGCCGCTGGTGTCCCTCCGCAAGCACGCGGTGATCTTCGCCGGCTCCGGCTCGGGCAAGACCGTCCTGATCCGGCGGTTGATCGAGGAGTGCGCGCTGAACGGCGTCTCCGCGATCGTGCTCGATCCGAACAACGACCTCGCGCGGCTCGGCGACGCATGGCCGGAACCGCCGGCGACGTGGCGGCCGGGCGACGCCGCGCTCGCCAAGACCTACCTGGACGGAACGGACGTGGTGGTCTGGACCCCGCGACGGACCGCCGGGCGGCCGGTCAGCTTCCAGCCGCTGCCGGACTTCGCGGCGGTGCTGGACGAGCCGGACGAGTTCGGCCTCGCCCTGGACACCGCCGTCGCGGCGCTCGCCCCGCGTGCGCGAATGGCCGGGAACACCGCGAAGGCCGACCGCGGGCGTGCCGTCCTCCGCCAGGCGCTGGACTACTTCGCGCGGACCCGTAACAACGACCTGGCCGGCTTCGTCAGCATGCTCGGCAACCTGCCGGAGGGCGCGGCGTCGCTCGGCCGGGCGCACGAACTGGCCGCCGACATGGCCGAGACGCTGCGCGCCGCGATGGTCAACGACCCGATGTTCGGGGGTGCCGGCGAAACGCTCGACCCGGCCGTACTGCTGACGCCGGCAGCCGGCAAGCGCGCCCGGATCTCGGTCATCAGCCTCATCGGTCTTCCGAACGACGAACACCGGCAGAGTTTCGTCAACCAGCTCCAGATGGCGCTGTTCGCCTGGATCAAACGGCACCCCGCGGGTGACCGTCCGCTCGGCGGGCTGTTCGTGATGGATGAGGCACAGACCTTCGTCCCGTCCGGGCCGCTGACCGCCTGCACCGAGAGCACCCTCGCCCTGGCCAGCCAGGCCCGCAAGTACGGACTGGGCCTGATCTTCGCGACTCAGGCGCCGAAGGGCATCCACAACCGCATCATCGGCAATGCCGCGACCCAGTTCTACGGTTTCCTGAACAGCCCGGTCCAGATCGCGGCGGCGCGCGAGGTGGCCGCCGCCAAGGGCAGTGCGGTACTCGAGATCTCCCGCCTGGAGGCCGGCCAGTTCTACACGGTCGGCGAGGGAACTCCGTTCCGCAAGGTCTCCGTCCCGATGTGCCTGTCGTACCACCCGACGAGCGCTCTGAGCGCCGAAGAGGTGCTGGCTCGCGCCCGGGCGTGAACCTGCGCGGGGCCGAGACGAGCGGCCGACCTATTGATCCGTGCCGGTCCCGCATCCGCCCGGGAAGAAGTACAGCTCGACGTAGTCGCCCCCACCGGAGACCGAGACCGGCTGTTCCGCGGAGCAGGCACCGTACGAGGCACTGACCGTGTAGTCCCCGATGGGCAGGTCGCCCGCCGGGAACGAGAACTCGCCCGTGGCGGTGGTCGTGGTCTGGTGTCCGCCCGGCTCCACCCGCACCGTCGCACCCCCGACCGGGAGGAACGTCTCTCCGTCAAGCACCAGTCCGGTCAGGCTCGTGAGGCTCTGGACCTCGAAGCTGCCCACCGTGATGAGGCTGTCCGTGGTGCCGTTGTTCGCCACGGCGTACACGTTGGACGTGCCGCTGAGGGTTCCGACCGGGATCTGCACGATCGCGAACCCGCCCGGCTGGTTCGGAGTGGCGGTCAAGTTGAGGGCGGCGGAACGAACGCTGTAGCGGAACTGCGTGACGCTCTCGTCGCCGTTGGCGTCCAGCCGCAGGGACAACGTGCCGCCCTGGACCGTGGTGTTCCCGTCCGGGAACGAGATCGACGGGGTCAGCGGCCGCACGGGTTGCGGTTGAGTCGCCGCCTTGACGAAGAAGGTCCAGGTCACCGGGGTCGAGAAGCGGCCCGCCCGGTCCTTGGACCAGACGTGCAGCGTGAGGATTCCGTCGCGGGCCGGCGCGAAGGTCAGCGTCGCCCCGTGGGTGCTCGGGTCGGCGGGTACGACGTCGGCGCTCGCCGGCCCGATCCCGCCGTCAACGGTCCAGGCGTACGCGATGACCTCTTCCGGCCGCACCTGCGGCGGACTGATCACGAACTCGCCCGGCACACCGGGGCCACCGTGCGGGCCGTCGGCCGGGTAGTCGGTGGACGTGACACCCGCCGGCGGTTCCGGCGCCGTGGTGTCCACGGTGAACTCGCACCGGACCGACCACGGACCGTACCGGGTGCCGTCGAACGTCCGCGCCCGCCAGGCGTACGTGCCTCCGTCGGCCAGCAGGCCGGCCGGGATGACGGCCGAGACCGCCGAGGGATTGCCCGAGGACTGGGTGGCCCGGCCCGCGCCGCCCGGGGTTCCGTCGATCCGCCACCAGGCGAACGTGGTGGTCAGGTTCTGCCGGCCGGCATCCGGGTCGGACTGCCGGGCCGCCAGGGTAGGTGTCGTCGTCAGCACGTACGGCCGTGCCGCGCCGGTTCCGCAAGCGGTCCCGTCCGACGATTGCTGCGCCGGGCGGTCCGGCGCCGTGCCCGGCGAACCTCCTCGCGCCCCGGCGGTAGCCGCCGACGGCCAGCCCATCACGGCCGCCGACAGAACCACGGCAACCAACCAACGCCCCCGTGCACGCATGCGTCACTCCACTCTGGACCGGATTGATTCGAGGAGTATCACAGTTCCGTACGGCATTTGGCCATAAGCTTTTCCGCCCGGCCGGCCCATCGGGCCGTCAGGGCGGTCAGCCTCGCCGGCAGCGGTAGGCGACCTGCGTGCCGGCCTGGACCGGCGTCGGTTCAGTGATGTTGACGGTGGCCGTCTCGGTGGTGGTGCCGACACCGCTGAAGGCCCATTTGAGGGTCAGGGTGGCGGTGCGCTGACCCCGGCCGACCTGCTCGGTGAGGATGGCGCCGGGCGACGCGTCCGAGCGGAACCACTGGTAGCGGATGACGCCGCTCCGGCCGTTGGTGCGTACGGTCGCGACCACGTCGACGGTGACGTTGCAACGGTTACCGGCCGGCCGGGGTACGGCGACCTGGGCGCCTTCCACCACGAGAGGGCTGAGCCGCTGCCAGAGGTAGAGGCCGGCCACCACGAGCAGCGCGAGGGTCAGCAGGCCGGAGAGCAACGACACCAGCCGGCGCCACCGCCGGCGCGGGCGTCCGGCCGTGGTGGTGGCCGGCCAGCCGGGGGCGGCCGCCGCGGGCACCGGCACGCCGGGCCCGAAGCGCAGCTGATCGTGGACGCGTACGGTCGGCCCCGGTGAACCCAGACGCGCGGTCCGGTCGGCCGGCCCGAAGTTGACGGTCGTGTCCGGACCCCCGAGGTGCACGGTGGCGGCGGGGCGGTCGATGGTCGCCCACGGATCGGCGGGCGGCGGCAGCGCCCGGTCGTCGACGGGTTCCCCCGGCCCGGTCACGCCGGCCGTCCCCGCGCCGACATGTGCCTCTGTGCAGCAAGCACGGTGTGCTCCTAACCGGGGGTACAGAAGTTTTGGAGGGACACGTACGCCGGTGACGCCGACTTGGCCGAGTTGCCGGCGGCATCGGCGGCAACGACGGAGACCGGAATGCGGGTGGTCGTCTGAGGCATCGGCAGCGGGCCGAGCGTTCCCGCAAAGACGCCCTTCCCGGCCGCGCTCATCGTGACGGTCGAAGTGGTGCCGCCCAGGACATAGCGGAAACTGACCTTCAGCGCGGCCGGGCCGCTCCGGTCGTCGGTGACGGTGGCCGTGATGTTGCTGGTGCGATAGCCGTACCGGCAGCCTTCCGCCTCCAACGACGACTGGCTCGCGCTGACGGCGCCGACCGCGGGGGCGCTGGTATCGGGCGGAGACGTCGGCGAGGTACTGGTCGACGGTGTCGCGGAGGGCGTCTTGGTGGACGAGGCGGACGGGGACTGACCGGGATTCGCCGGCCGCGTCGGGCCGGTCGTCGCGGTCGGCGTCACCGAGCCGGTCGGGGTCGGCGGGGCCGGCGTTGTCGTCGAGGCGGCCGGCGTTGCCGTGGGAATCCCGCCGGACGACCCGGCCGCCGGCGGACCGGCAGTGAGCGGGCTCGCTTCGCCTGCCGCGACGGCCGCGGGTTCGTCCGCGGCGGCGAAGCGATAACCCACCCCGCCGATCAGCAGGGCCACGACGAGGGCGGCACCGGTCAGCGCGGTCCGCTTGCGACCACGGAGAAAGCCGCCGCGACCGCCCGGCGCGGAGTCGCCGAACGTCGTCGACGCGAGGCTGGTGGCACCCGAGGTGCCGTCCGGAAACGGCCACAGCGCGGCGAGCAGGGCGGCCCGGCGCGCCAGGTCCTGCAGCCCGCGGTCCTCCCAGTCCGCGCCGTACGCCTCGTCGGCGACCCGCTGGAGGATGTCGAGGAAGGCAAGGGCGTGCTGGGGCCGGTCGGCGGGCTGCTTGGCCATCCCGCGCCGGAGCAGGTCGTGCACCGGCACCGGGGCCGGGTCGGTCGGAATGGGCGCGTTGACATGCTGCTCGTGCAGGGCGAACAGGTTCGGTCCGTCGTACGGCGGCTTGCCGGTGAGGCACTCGAAGAAGGTCGCAGTGGCGGCGTAGATATCGCAGGCCGGCGTCGCCGGGGCGCCCGTCCATTGCTCGGGGGCCATGTAGCGGGGCGTGCCGGAGACGATGGTGTCAGCTCCCCGGCCGACCGGCACGGCGATGCCGAAGTCGGCCAGCTTGCTCAGCCCTACTTCCGTGACCAGCACGTTCTCTGGCTTGTAGTCGCGGTGCACGACACCGTGAGCGTGCGCCGCGCCGAGCCCGGCGAGGGAACCCTTCAGCACACAGAGCGCCGACTCGGGGGTGGTCGGACCGTGCTCGCGCAGCACCTGCCGCAGCGTCACCCCGTTGACCAACTCCATCACGATCGCCGCGCCGTCGGCGGACTCGACGTATTCGTACAGCCGGCAGACGTTCGGGTCGTCGATCTCCCCGAGCAGCCGCGCCTCCTCCCGGAAGGCAGCGCGGAACGAAGCGTCGTCCCCGAGGTCGCGTACGAGATATTTGATCGCGACGGGAGTTCCGGTCCCGTCGTGGGTGGCGAGCACGACGCTGCCCGACGCGCCGGCGCCGAGCGGACGAACAGGCGTGTAGCCGGACGGCTGCCAGCCGCTCATTCGAGGCACTCCACGACCGACCATTCTGGTCGCGCCGCAACTGCCGGGCATCCCCGCAACGGCTGCTCTCACCGACCGGATGGGCGATCGCCGATGTGACGGCCGCCGGATGTGTCGGAATTCGGGGGAAACCGCTGCTCAGCAGCGGCTATTCCTGCGGCAGCCGGGCCGCCTCGCGAAGCGGCGCCAGTTCTGAGTCGGGCAGGCCGGCCCGCAGCGCGTCGTCGATGACCGCGTCCCGCTGCCGGTCGATCTCCTCGAGCGTCACCGCACGGTCGGCGCGGTCGTCGAGCGTGTCGCGCAGCATCCGCAGCACCCGGACCAGCGTGAGAGCCACCTGCGGATGGCTGCCGGAGTAGAGGCGGATCTGGCCGTACGCGTGACGGACGTACTCCGCGTGGTCGAGGTCCCACGGCGTGAGCAGGGTCCGGTTCCGGTCGTCGCGATGGGCCTGCGCCGGAAGTTCGGCCTGCAGCAGCGGCCGCAGGATGGACGAGACCCGCAGGATCGACTCGATGGCCGTGGTCGGGTCGTTGACCGCCGGCGACAGTGCGCGCAACCCGATGTCGTTGAGCTGGCGAAGCGCGAAGTCGATGTCCTGCTGCATCGTGCGGGTCGCCCCGATGATGGCGGCCTCCGCGATCAGCCGGGCCGCTTCGCGCCCGGTCGCGGCATCGGGCCGCGGCCAGATCCGGGCGAGAGGTTCGTCGCGGATCAGGTACGCGCCGACGCGCGTCTCCAGACGAACGGTGCTGCCGGATGGCACCGCGGCCAGGATCGCGTGCTGGCTGATCTGCTGAACCCAACCGTCGGACGGGGCCCGGATCACCAGCGCGGTGCCGAACTCCGAGATGTCGGGGGCGGCGACGGGTTCGCCGACCCGACCTCCCATGCGGGATCCGTACGGCAGGTCCTCGATCAGCTCGATCGCCTCACCCTGGATCCTCTCCATGATCCGGCCCACGTACTGCTGCCGGGTGATCCGGTTGAGGAAGACGACGATGGCCAGCACCGAGGCCAGCGTGAGGACGATCGCGACAGTCATGGTCAGCCGTGGCGCCTGCGCGCCCTGGTTGTCGACGTGACCGAGCGCGAGCACGCAGAACGCGAACGTCGCCAGCAGCAGCCCGATCAGGATCTGGCCGGCCCGGTCCCGCCAGAAGGTCCGCAGCACACGCGGGGAGAACTGGCCGCTGGCTAGCTGAAGCGACACCACGAGCAGGGAGAACACGACCCCGGCGGTGGTGATGGTGGCTCCCGCGATCGTGGAGAGCAGGGTCACCGCGGCGTCCGAGCTCATCGCGAACAGGCCGAGCCAGCCCAGCCGCCCGTGTTGATCGATCTCCCGGGCGGCGGCCTCCAGGACCACGCCGCCGGCCAGCAGCACCACCGGGAGGAAGAGCAGGCTCTCCCGCAGCCGGTCGCTGATCGCACGTTGCCTGAGCTTTCGTACCGACGGCGCGATACTTTCCTCGGTGTCCTGGTCCACGACCGGGACCCTATCCGCCGGACCGCCGCCACGGTCGGTGCCGCTCAGGCGGAAAAGAGCAGGGGAATGGTCGCCACGTAGGCCAGGCCGAGCAGGACGCCGTGCCGCCGGGTGAGGCGACGACCGTCGAGGAGCAGACCTCCGGCGAGAAGCGCACCCAACACCATGACGACAATGAGAACCGTCCCGCCCCGTGCCGGCCCGGCACGGTCGGCGAACCCGATCACTGCACCGCCGACCAGGCTGTTGAACATGTTGCTGCCGAACAGGTTCCCGATCACCAGGTCCGATTCGCCTCGGCGCTGCGCCTGTACGGTCGTCATCAGTTCCGGTAGCGAGGTGCCGATCGCCACCAGCGTGAAGCCGATGACGGCTTGTGACACACCGAGCGCGGCCGCCACCGTGGAGGCGCCGACCACGAGAATCTGGGCGCCCGCCAGCACACCGGCCAAACCGACCAGGGCACGAATCGCTTCGATCCACCACCGTCCGGGAGCGCCGGTCATTTCTCGTACCTCCGCGGCCAGCACCGGATCCGGCGGGTTCGATCGCGCCCACCGGATCAGCAGCCACAGCGCGGCGGCACAGGCGGCAGCCAGCCCGGCAGCGGCGGGAACGCCGAGGCCGAAGAGGGCGAGCAGACCGAACAGCAGTACGGCACCGACCGCCAGCGGGACCTCCCGGCGAATCACCGAGGCGGCAACCGGAACCGGGGCGATCAAGGCGGCGACGCCGAGGAGAAGGCTCAGATTGAGGATGTTCGACCCCACGATGTTGCCCATCGCGAGCCCGGTGTCACCCCGGGCCGCGGCGAGACCGGACACCAGGAACTCAGGCAGGGACGTGCCGAGCCCGATCACGACGATCCCGATCACCACCGGGCTGACCCGCAACAAGCGACCGAGCCGGGACGAACCAAGGACCAGATGATGTGCCGCCCAAGTCAGCAGAGCCAATCCGACGGCGGCGAGCAGAAGATGAACAATCACGGAAGGCCCCCAGCCCACGGCGCATCATCACGCCGACCAGGCTTCCCGGCACTCCATCGACCACCATATCTGGTCCGAGCTCACCGCGGTGCCCGCCCAGTGGCTCGGCGCCGAATGGCAGCCACGGCGGTGGTGAGGGCCGACCCGGCCGGCCCAACCGCCATGGCGGGTCCGCGACGATCCCCGCTCGGGATTGGTCACCTAGTATGCTCAAAATCTGGTAGTTGAGACTCTCTGATTTTGGTAGTTTGGGTGTTCTGATCTATCCCTTTCAGGACCGGTACGGAGGCAAGCGTGGCGGAACCGCTCGCGGGGATTGCGACACGGCGTGTTTCTGCCCTGCTCGATGATCTGCTTTCGACGGAGCCGGTCATCGCGCTGCACGGCCCGCGTTCGGTCGGCAAGTCCACGGTGCTACGTGCCCTGGCCGAAGCCCGAGGGGTACCCGTTCTGGATCTGGACGACGTAGGCACCCGGGACGCGGTAGAGGCCAACCCGCAGACCGCAGTCGCGACGCCGGGCCTGCTATGCGTGGACGAATACCAGCACGCTCCACTTATCCTCGACGCGCTGAAGGCCCGGCTCAATCGCGAAGGCACCCTCGCCGGTACGGCCGTACTGACCGGGTCGACCCGGCAGGACGCGCTGCGCCGCACCGCGCAAGCACTCACCGGCCGATTGCACACCATGACCATCTGGCCCTTGTCCCAAGGCGAAATCGGCGGCGTCATCGAGGACTTCCTCCCCGCGCTCCGGGCCGAACCCGACGCAGCTGTCGCGGCCCGGCCCACCTCGACAACCTCCCGGAAGGACTACGTCGAGCGGCTCTGCGCGGGCGGATTTCCGTTGGCGCTGCGCCGCCGGGGCACCGCCCGAGATCGGTGGTTCGACGACTACATCCGCCAATCCCTGGAACGCGACGCCGTAGAACTCGTCCGCATACGCCAGCGCACCATGCTGCGCGAGTTGCTGGGTCGCCTGGCCGGGCGCACCGCGCAGGTGCTGAACCTGACGAAAGTGTCCGAAGGCCTGACCGGTGAACGCAAGACGATCGAGGAATACGTCCGCCTCCTCGAGGATCTCTTCCTCCTCGACCGCCTACCCGCCTGGGGCAAAACCCTGCGGGCGCGAGCCGCGGCATCGCCGAAAGTGCACGTCGTCGACACCGGAGTCGCTGCCCGGCTCATGCGCGTCTCAGCCGCCAAGCTGGCCACCCTCGAACCGACCTCGCTCTCGGAGTTCGGCCACCTGCTCGAATCGTTCGTCGTCGGCGAGTTACGCAAGCAGGTGTCGTGGCTGGATGAGCAGGTCACCACCGGGCACTGGCGCACCCACGACGGCGACGAGGTCGACTACGTCATCGAGTTCGACGACGGCCGCGTCCTCGCCTTCGAGGTCAAAGCCAACGAGCGCGTCTCCGGCGCCGACCTCAAGGGCCTTCGAGTTCTACGCGACGCCCTCGGCGACAGACTCATCGCCGGCGTCGCCCTGAGCACCGGACTACGTTCGTTCACCTACGAGGACCGCATCCACATCATGCCCATCGACCGGCTCTGGACCCAGATCAGCGAACCGTCCCAAACCAACAAGAACCACTGACGAAAGCCACCATGGAACGCCGCGCCGAGCGCGACCACGCACCGTGGGGTATCCCAGGGTCGCCCCATCGTGGGCCGAACGTCGCACCATGCGAACCGCCATATCCCCGTTCGCGAGGACCCCTTGCCAGTACGTTTCGCCAGCGCAGGAGGGCGACCAAAGATGTCCGTTAAGCCCCTTCCAGGGACTCGACGTGCGAGCTATAGACCGACTTTCGTGGCACCGTAGGTGGCCTGCGCGACGGTAAATCCTTCGTACTCGAGCTGCTTGATCAGACCTGAACGGGAGAACGAGCTGTAGTCCAAGTATTCCTTGGCCTTCTCGGCGGCCTGTTCCTTCCAGTCGGCCTTCTGCGCATCCACGCCGACGGTGGCGTCCTTGGTGGAGAAGCCTTCGTACTTCAGCTGCTTGATCAGTCCAGAGCGGGAGAAGGCGCTGTAGTCCAGGTAGTCGGCTGCCTTTTCCACGGCGTTCTCCTGGGAGACGGTCAGCTTCTTGGCGGCCTTGGTGGTCGCCTTCACCGGGGCCTTGGTCGCCTCCGTAGCGGCCTTGGTGGCGACCCCGGCCGCGGGTCCGGTGGTCGGCTCCTTCGTGGCTACAGTCGTCGTCGCACTCGTCGCAGTCGTCGCGCTCGTCGCCGTCGTCGTGGCGGCGGTGTCCTTCGTCGCGTCGTCGTGGCCCAGGGTGGCCACCGCACCGATACAACAGAGTCCGACCAGCCCGCCCACGACCGCCAGCACGATTTTTCCGGTGTTCTTCTTCGGCGGCGCGACCGGCGGCGGGAAAGTCGTGTAGCCGGGCGGCACCGATTGACCGGGCACCCCGGCCGGCTGGTACCCGGCAGGCGGCGGTGACCAGCCGGGCGGCGGCTGCGGGTTGGGGCGGTCGGGGTCGAATGGCTGCTCGTTCGCGGACGGGCCCGGGTAAGACATCGTCATCCTTCCGACGGAAACACATCTCGCGTGACGCCGGACCACCGTCCGCAGTCATCGCCGCTTCAAGATTTAAGCGAATCAACAGTCGGTACGGGTGAGCCATTCGGCCACTTCCATGCTCTCGCCGGCCAGTCCTATCAGGACTTAAGACACCATTCGCAGTCGATTGGCGACCGCCGGCAACCGTCCACTCATTGCCCTCGCTCCTTAAGCGACGGTGGCTGCCGGTAACCCCTCGTCGACGCGGGCGTCGTAGCTTGGGCGCCTACGGCATAAGGACGATCCGATCGTCCGTCGGCGGTCCACGCCTGGGTGGCCTCGGCGAGCGGCGCCCGTACGTCGATCGCTTCCCGCGCGACCGCGTCGGCGAACTGTGGCAGCTCCGCGCTGACGTCGGGGGGCTGGGACGAGCGCATCGCGACCGACGGAATCCGTGCGGTGGGGTCGCCCATCGACCGACGAGGTCCGCGCACCGCCAACAGCAGTCTTACGTTTGCTCAGCCCAAACTATGGGCGGGCCGAACGCTGCACCATGCGAACCACTCAACGACCGTTCCGGGTACGGAAGTTTGACCGACGCGCGGCCGATCGGCGGATGAGGAAGCCTCGCGGCGCCTGGGCCGACGCCAGGTCAATCTCGTGGGTCAATCACCGTGATCCCCGCGTCCTTGGCCGCAGCGGCGAGCCGATCGTCATACGTGGCGAGGCCGTCCACATCCGGGCCGAGCACCCGTGCGGTCGCGAGGTGGATGGCGTCGAGTGAACGCAGCATCCGATCGGGCTCGTTCATCGCGGCATCCACGACCTCGTCATCGATGCTCACGTAACTGAAGGCTTGCAGCAGAGACCTCGCGTCCGGCAGGGCTGCCGGCATGGCCCGACTGACAGCCCGGATCACCTCGATGCGCAGCAACGTCGAACTGACCCACGAAGCCCCCGCACTGTCGTCGTAGAACTTGGCGAACGCGCGAGAGTGGCTCTCCTCGGCCAGCAACTTGAGTGCGGCAGAGGTGTCGACGTAGTAAAGGCTCACCACCGCTCCTCGTCGCGCAGCGCCGCAAGGGCGTCACCGAGCCGGTCCGTTCCGTCCGCAGTGCGCATCCGCGGCCGGAACCCGGGACGGACCGCCAAGCGCGCCCGCCCCTCCTCTACCAAGCGGTCCAGCGCGGGCGTCGGTTGACGATCGTCAACCGGCACGATCCGTGCGACCAGCCTTCCGTACTCCGTCACGTCGATCGTTTCTCCGTGGCGCACCCGAGCAAGCACTTCGCTGGTGTTGTGCCGCAGCTCCCGAAGGCCCACAGAGTGCTCACTCAGAGTCGTCACACCGGAAAGGTATCACAAATTTGTGACACAACACGATGGGCTCCTATGACGCTGGATTGGGCTGCTCCGATCCACGGTCTCCACCATGGCTTCGCCGGTGGGCCGAACGTTGCACCATGCGAACCGCCTCGCGTTCGTCTCCGGTAGGCCACTACCAGGGCGTTTGACCCGTTCGCGGGCCCGGTGAGCTTGTGTCGGTGCGGTCGCCGATAGTCGTGGAGCACAGCATGTGCACACCACTCGGCTGGCTTGCGCCGAGGGGTTAGCGTTCGAGAAAGTCACGCACATTCCGCTCATGACGTCAGAAGCCACGCGATCGGGGATCCGCATGGCCGAGCTCGGTGAGACCGCTGACCCCAATCAATTGGTGCCCGGCAACGCCGCCAACATCACCGCCACGGCTCAGGCTCTGCGCACCCGGGCCGGCGAGTTGGAGCAGGCGGGCGTCGGTCTGTCCCGGATCGACACCACCGACGGGTGGAGCGGCCCGGCCGGTGACGCGTTCCGGAGCAAGTTCCACGGTCAGCCGAGCAGCTGGTTGACCGCAGGCGACTCCTTCTTGGACGCGGCGACCGCACTGGACACGTACGCGTCGACCCTGACCTGGGCCCAAGGGCAGGCCCAGCAGGCGATCGACGCGTGGAACACCGCGCAGACGGCGACTAAGAACGCACAGGCGCAATATCAGACGTACCAGCAGCAGGGAGGTACGCAGCCGTTCCAGGACCCGGGCGAGATCGGGCGGGCCGCGGCCAAGAAGATCCTGGACAACGCGCGGACCAACCTGGAGAACGCGGGCAACACCGCGGCCGCGACGGTCGGCACGGCCCGCGATCGGGCGCCCGAGAAGCCGGGGTTCTGGAGCAAGGTCGGCCACGTCGCAGACGAGATCGGCGCTGACTTGGAGAACGCCGGCGGGGAGGTCGTCAACGCGCTGGCATCGGTCGGAAACGCGATGCTGCACCACCCAGGAGATGTCGCCGAGATGGCCGGCGGCGCGCTTTTGGCTGCGGCCGGTGTGGTCGGTGTCGGGGCCAGCGGCCTGCTGGACGCCACCGTCGTGCTTTCGCCGGCCGGCGTCGCGCTCGGCGGAGTCTCCGTACTCGGGGTCGGCGCCGGAGCCACGATGGCAATGGCGGGCGCCCGCGACGTGAGCGCGCACGCCGGAGGCGACGACGAGGTGTCCCCGGCATCCACCGATCACACCGCGGGCGACGGCTCCACCGATCCGGGCCCGGACTTAACGGACGACGTTTCTCGCAACATTGCGAAACATGCGAACGAGGAAGCCGTGCGCCCGGACGGGAACGGCACGCACTACGTCCGGCGTGTCAACCCGAATGCCCTGGCCGAGTATGTTGACGGTGTCATCGACGGTCAGGTGCCCAATCTCGATGTGCGGTATCTGGACAGGGGCCGGGTCGCGTACTGGGATCCGGACAAGGCGGCTGTCGTGATCGAGGACGGCGACGGCGGTACGGTCTTCACCCCCAAGGACGGCAAGGCCTATTTCGACGACGAACTGGAATGAACGGAGGCCGGATGAACCCCAGGGTCGTGTGTTTCGCCCCGGACGAGTTGAAAATTCTCAGGCAGATCACCGGCGAGGCGAACCAGTTTGGCGCGGCACGACTCGAGCCGTACGGATGCACGGAGGGTGACGTGCGGAAACTGGTCACGGCCCTGCGGCTGAAGCCGGTTCCGCCGACCGGGGTCTGCTTTGCATTCGTCGAGCCTGGCGAACCGGTAGGAGATGGTCAGCGCCCGCTCGCCCCGGCCGTGCTGCGCTGGTGGAAACCGGTCGCGGAAATGGTAATCAAGGGTAATAGCCCAAAAGAGCTCTACTACCGTACCGGGCTCGACTTCGAGGAGATCCGCGCGGCCGTCGACCGTATTCCGACCGCCCCAGGTGGCTCCCATGACTGACGGCTTCAGCGTCGACCTCGGTGCGCTGGAGGACGCCGCAACCGGGGTGAATTTCACGATCAACGCCATCCGAAAAACCAAAGTCGACAAGCTGGCCGGACAGACCGACGACTACGGCCACGACCACCTGACCAAGACGGTCAAAGACTTCTGTGACCGCTGGGAGATCGGCGTCGAGCACCTGGTCAAGGACGGCACGGAGATTGCGCAACGACTAACCGACAGCGTCCGCGCCTACGTGACCGCCGACGAGGCGGCCAAGGGGCGCTTGGACGGCGTCTACGCCAAGCCGACCGGCCTCGATCCCGCTGAGCACTGAGGGCTACGGCTTGTGCTGCCAGCCATCGCATCTCCTGCGGCCGAGCGCGACAGGCCGTGAGCAGACCGCCCAGCGCGACCACCGCACCGTGGGGTCTGGGGGTCGCCCCCAGGTAAGTGGAGTGGGCCGAACGTTGCACCATGCGAACCGCTCGGCGATCGTCGCCGGGATGCCGTTGCCCGGACATCTGGCCAGTTCGCGGCGAAAATGATGGCCAGACTTCGGCTATCGGCTGCGCGGTGAGCCGGTTCGGTCGGTCAGGCGATCTGTCGAAGGTCGTTGCCGTAGTCGAAGATGATCCGCATCCGAGCACCGAGCGCCCGCGCGTACCGGCTCAGAGTCGCGACCTCGTTTACGTCGAGATCGCCGTTCTCAATCTGGCTGACCCGGCCGGGCGAGACGCCCATCAGCTCGGCGACCTGCCGTTGTGTCATGCCCAGCCGTTTCCGCTCCTCGGCCAGATGGTAGGCGCTTATCCACGCCTCGGTCCGCGCCCGCTCCGCCGCCAAGGCGTCATCGTCCCCGTCGTGCAGCTCCGCACGGAGGTCCTCCCAGTCCTCGAACTCGCTCACGAGTCCTCCCTCCGCTTACGCTCCTCGGCCAGCCACTTCTCGTAGGCGCCCTCGGCGACCGGGATCGCCGTCTTGTACCACCGGCTCCAATCGCCGGCCTTGTTTCCCGCCACCAACAGGATCGCCTGCGACCAGGGATCGAACACGAACAACACCCTGATCGCGATGTCCCGGCCCGAACGAGGCCGCAACTCCTTGAGGTTGCCGATCACCGACCCCTGAAGCGTGTCGACCATCGGGCGGCCAAGCGCCGGGCCGGTCTCCGCAAGCATGTCGATGGCGACGTTGACCGACCGAAATACATCCGGATCGGCCTGACGCAACGCTCGTAGCCAGGATCGCACGTCAGACGTGGTCTTGATCGACCAGCGACGAGGTGCATCCTGAGGCATGACCGACTATAGCTCGGGCTAAACATGAACGACAGCGGTTCGCGCACTGCACCTATCGCCGGAGACACCTCCGCTGGCCAGCATGAAGGTGGACCGGACGTTGCACCATGCGAACCGCTGGGTAACGGTCACCGGTCATCCATTGCCCCGGCGCTCGGCATATTCCCGCAGGCGAGGGCGCAGATGCCTGTGAGGCCCCGCGGCCGGCAGACTTGTCAGTCGAGGTGGTCGCCGGGGCTGGTCTGTAGCAGCCAGGCCAGCGGCATCTTCGCGCGCTCGGCATAGGTAGCTTCCGAGGCGAGCTGATACAGCGTCACCGTCTGAGCGTCGTCGCGGTCGACAACCCAGTATTGAGGAATGCCTGCGGCCGCGTATTCGCGACGCTTGGTGACCTCGTCCATCGCCTCCGAGCCGGGCGAAACGATCTCAATGACCAGGAGCAGTTCGGCGACAGCCAACCAGACCGCGCGCGACGGAGCTTTGCCCCACACGCTGATGTCGGGAATCCGGCCTCCGTCTCGGCCGGTGCCCGGAACGCGGATGCCTGCAACTTGAAGTATTTGCTCGGCCGGCCAGCCCGCCATGAGCAACCAAGCGAAAAGGCGGCTGGCGATCTGAGCGTGTTCCGAGTCCGCGGGGGGCATGACGGACAGCACTCCCTCAGGGCTGGTCTCGTAACGGTGGCCGTTCGGATCTGAGGCGTTCATCGCCGCCAGGTCGTCGAGCGTCACCATGGCGGGCATGTGCATGCCAACGGTCTCCGCGCTCATGCGCCCATCGTACGAGAACATGCGCTGGGCCAGGAAGGTTCATGGCGCCGTACCGACACCGCCAGGCGAGGCAAGCACGGATGCGACTCTAAGTAGTTGTTTGAGTTCCCTATGTAGCCATAAGGTCGATACATGAGCATCGTTGGAGTGCGCTGCCGCAACCCCTCAGCGGCGCAAACACTCCGCCCTGGCCGGAGGTGGCAGCTGATGACCACGATCGACGATCTACTCCGCCGCCGGACAGACCTGTCGACCTTCCTCGTTCATCTGACGCGCAACAGCCCACACGGCACGGCACGAGAAAACTTGCTGGCCATGTCCGAGAATCTGTTCATCGAGGCTCGGACGCCATTCGGGTCAGCTGCACAATACGAGCCGTTTCTGACAGGTGCGGCGTCTCAGAAGAGTGTTTGCTTTACCGAAACGCCTTTAGAGCACGCATGGATGATGCTGGAGAATATTAGCGGCCGCGCGGTCCGCTTTAGGCCATACGGATTTGCCATCACCAAGGCGACCGCTCGCAAGACCGGCTGCAACCCCGTCTGGTATACCGACATCACTGTGCGTGGGCGCACTTGGCCGGCGAAGGTCATCAACATGATGGTCGAGGACGCGGTGCGGCGAGCCACGACCGCGGGAGGGAAGATCGACGCCGACATCCTTTCTGCGGATCCAATCTTTCGCCTCACACCGTACTTCGAACAGATGGGACCGATCGGTAACGGCCGCCGTAAGGAATTCTGGTGGGAACGCGAGTGGCGTCATATCGGCGGTTACTGGATCAAGATTCCGCGGATTGTTGCCGTCCTGGCACCCGAAACGGATCATGACGATCTTCTTAGCGAGTTGGTCGGCATAGACGAGGAGTGGGGTGAGCGGGCGATCATCGACCCGCGTTGGGGCCTGGAACGGACGATCGCTGCACTGGCCGGCGTAAGAAAGGGAGACGCAACGCCTTTCCCGAATGCCGACTGAGCGACGAGTTGAAAGCCCGAAACCGTCGGAAACGCGAACAA
The DNA here is from genome assembly GCF_044455125.1 of Actinoplanes sp. NPDC051343. NCBI lineage: Bacteria > Bacillati > Actinomycetota > Actinomycetes > Micromonosporales > Micromonosporaceae > Actinoplanes > Actinoplanes sp. NPDC051343. The sequence continues at coordinate 1,259,629 of NZ_JBITEL010000001.1, read as the reverse complement.
CGGCGGCCCGGCGGCGGGCCGCCCAGCGCCACCACCCTAACGTGGGGTCTGGGGGTCGCCCCCAGGAAAGCATGGTGGGCCGAGCGGGACTCGAACCCGATGTGCCTCCGTAGCGTCGACGCCGCCGCGGCGCTGGGAAAACCCCAAACAAGAAAGCCGAACCGACGACCACCAAGCTCCCTCGCCCAGGCTTCCACCCCGCCACCCGCAGGAAGCCCGCGACGGCCCGTTCAGCTGACCCGGAACCCGGCGACCAGATCCGACAGCTCATGCGCCATCCGGCTCAGATCTCCGCTGGACTGCTGGGCTTGGCCACCCCCTCGCTGGTCGATCGAGCAGCATCGGCGACACCCGTGATGTTGGACGAGATGTCTCTGGTGCCCGCCGCTGCCTCACCCACGCCGCGATTCATCTCGCTCGTCGTGCTGTCTGCTCCTCGACCGCGGACGCGATCGTCGTCTGGAAGTCGCTGATGGGGGAGATGACCCGGGAGATCTCTTCGATTGCCGTGACCGCGCCGGTCGTACCGGCCTGGATGGCCTCGACCCGCCGTGAGATGTCCTCGGTGGCCCGGGCCGTCTCCTGGGCCAGTTCTTTCATCTCGGAGGCGACGACCGCGAACCTCTTGCCCGCTTCGCCGGCGCGGGCCGCCTCGATGGTCGCGTTGAGCGAGCAGGTTGGTCTGCGCCGCGATCGCGGTGATCGTCTTGATGACGTCGCTGATTTCGGAGGACGAGGTGCCGAGGGCGCTCATTGTGGTCGACGTACTGGTGGTGAGGGTGACCGCGTCGGCGGAGTCGCTGGCCTTGGCGAGGCCGGCCAGGCCGGTGATGCCGATGGTCGCGGCGGCGGCGCCGCCGATGGCGGCGCGGGACAAGATCTTGGTACGTACGCTGAGGTCGGCGAGGGGGCGGCAGGTGCGTCCTTGATCGTCAGTAGAGAACCCGACATGAGGGAACGCGCCCCGGCTCAGGCGGTGAGGGCGATCGCCGTCCTCATCAACGAGCGTCCATCGGCAGCCGCACGAGAATGGTCGTGCCCGCGCCCTCCTCGACCAGTTCGATGCTGCCGTGATGCCGGCTCACCACGGCCCGGCTGAGCGTCAGCCCGAGGCCGCTGCCGGGAATCGCGCGGTCGGCGGCCCGGCTCGTACGGTAAAAGCCGGTGAACAGTTTCTCCCGCTCGTCGGTCGAAACGTTCCGGCCGGTGTCGGAGACTGCCAGCTCGGCCGCCCGCCCGCTGGCCCGCAGCGTGACACCGATGTGGCCGCCGTCCGGGCTGTACTTGACGGCGTTGCCGAGCAGGTTGTCGACGACCTGGCGCAGTCGCTTGCGGTCGCCCGGCAGCACCAGTTCCGCCGGCATCTCGGCGTCGATCACCACCGGCGCGCCGTGGATCGCGTCGCGGGTCTTGTCGACCGAGTCGCGCACCACCGCGGCCAGATCCATCGGGCTGATCTGCACGTCGGCGTGCCCGGCTTCGAGCGCCGACAGCTCCATCAGCTCGTTGATGATCGCTCGCAGCTGGGTGGTGTTCCGCTCGATCACCTCGATCAGCCGGGGGCCGTCGGCGACCAGCGTCTTCTCGTCGGCCTCGCGGAGCAGCTCGGTGTAGGCGCTGATCGACGTGAGCGGCGTGCGCAGTTCGTGCCCGACCAGCGCCAGGTACTCGTTCTTGCTCCGGTCGAGCTGCCGTTCCAGGTCGGCGATCCGGCTGCGCTCCAGGTACTGCCCGATGTGCGCGGCGATGCCCGCCATCAGGGCGAGCACCTCGTCCTCCGCACCTTCGATCCCGTCCGAGAAGGCGGTCAGAACCCCGAGGGTCTCAAAACCTTCCCGTACGGGGATGGCGAGCGCCGCGTGCAGGTCGGTGCTTTCGGCGGTCTCCCGGGAGATCAGGCTCTGCGGGCGGCCCACGTCCCGGATCCACAGCGGCTTGCCCACCTGCCAGGCGCGGCCGGCCAGCCCCTGCCCGAACGGCAGGTCGTCCGGGATCTCGACCGCGTTGGCGCCGGGCGCGCTCCACCGCGCGACCGGGCGTACCACCCCGGCCGCTTCGTCGACCAGCCACAGCTCGGCGTGCGCCCACTCGAGGGTGCTGACGACGGCTTCGAGCACCCGCGGCCCGGCCGCCTCGATGCTCGGCGCCTCGGCCAGCGCGGCCGCCACGGTCAGCTCGCAGATCCGGAACCCTTCGACCCGCCGCCGCCGGGTCACGTCCTGCACGGCCTGCACGGCCCCGGCGGTGCGCCCGCCGGGCCCGGCGATCGGCTGCGCGTCGACCAGGTAGTGCCGGGACCGCCCCCGCCCGTGCCAGACGACTTCCTCGTCGCGGATATGTTCACCACGCAGCGCCCGGAACAGGCCCAGCTGATCGCCTTTGATCGGATTGCCGGCCGAGTCGGTCACCCCGTCGAGCTGGTCACCGGTCTGCCCGTTCGCCCGTAGCATCCGCCGCATCCGCTCGTTGACGAAGACGACCTTGCCGTCGGCGTCGCAGGCGGTCACGCCGTCGTGCAGACTGTCGAGCACCGCGTCGAGGAACCGCCGCTGCTGGTCGATCTCATGCCGCGCCAGCTGCTCATTGATCAGCAACGTGGCCACCTGCGCCGCCTCGGCGACCGCGGCGATCTGGGCACCCGACCACTCGCGGGGGAGCGGGTCGAACGCGCAGCAGATGCCGAGCACCGCCCCGGTCTGGTCGCGGACCGGGTGCCCCAGGTAGGCGCCCCGCGAGCTCTCCGACCGGGCCGCCCAGCCCCCCGGCACCCGAGCGTCGGAGGCAACATCGTTGATAATCAGCGGCGCATCGGTCCGCAGCACAACGCCGGCCAGCGCGTCACCGACCGGCACGTCAGCCACGGTGTCCCACGGGATCGAAAGCCCCCACCCCCCGTAAAGCCGCAGCCGGTCCCCTTGCGCAAAATGAATGAGCCCGGCCGGGGCGTCGGCAGCCCGGGCCACGAGCGCCGCCAGCTGATCGGCAGCCCCCGAGGTCAGCACCCCCCGATGCAGTTCACTGCCGTCACCAAGCCCCGGCCGCCACCGCAAAATCCCAGCCGGCGGCCGCCCGTCCCGAGGCTCAGTCCCCTCGCCAGACGCCCCCCAGCCCGCGTCGTCCGGGCCCGCGTCGTCCGGGCCCGTGTCGTCCGGGCCGGTGTCGTCCGGGCCCGTGTCGTCCCGGCTCGCGTCGGCTGCGGGCCCGTCGCTTGCCGGCGGGTTGGCGTGTAGCTTGTCGGCTCTGCCCGCAACCGCTTGAGGTGCGTCGACGCCGTGCCCGTCGGCTCCTTGCGCGGTAGACCGTGGCGCTTGAGGGCCGGTCGAGTCGAATCCGGGAGCGTCGGCCCCAGGCGTGTCGGATCCGGGAGTTGGCTCGGACCGGACAGGTCGCTCGGGCCTCGGGCTTTGCGGAGGGCGCACAGGAGTCCCCGCGGAGCCGGTCCGGCCGCCCGCGCCCCGGTCGCTCCGCACCCGCCCGGCATCCAGCCCGGGGTCGTTCCGCCGCATGCCTTGACCTCCACCTATAAGGGTAAAGGGGGCAAAAACCAAAAACCGCCAAAACAAGAGGTACGCGGGCAAGCAGTCCCCAACCGCACGGCCCCCGTCCCGGCCTTTTCAGCAAGGGTCACCCTCATGCGCACCGACGGCGAGCGCGCTTACGCGCGCACCGGGTGTTGGCTGCTGGGGATGGCCGGTGCCGGGTTGGGTAGCCGGGTGCTGGGCGTTGAGGGCTGGCCGGGTGCTGGGGCCGGTTGCCGGGTGTTGAGCGCTGGGTGTCGGGGAGGCCGTGCCGAATGCCAGCTGCCGGGGTGCCGAGTGCCAGCTGCCGAGTGCCAGCTGCCGAGTGCCAGCTGCCAGCTGCCAGCTGCCAGCTGCCAGCTGACAGCTGCCGGATGCCGGGTGCCGGCTGCCGGATGCCGGGTGCCGGCTGCCGGATGCCGGGTGCCGGCTGCCGGGTGCCAGGTGGCGTGGCCGGGTGCTCTTGGCCGTGCGCCCACGCGCCGCCTGCTCACGCGCGTACGTAAATAAGGTCCGTGATCGGGCGCCCCGCCGCCGTTCCGCGGCGCTCGAATTTTGTCTCTGGGCGGCCTTCGCGGCTGTCGGTCGTGTGTCGCAGGCCGGGGTCCGCCTCGAGGGTCTCCCGCATCGCCTCGGCGTAGGCCGGCCAGTCGGTTGCGCAGTGCAGCCGGCCGCCGGGGCGGAGGCGTTCGCGCAGCAGGGTGACGTTGCCGGGGCTGATCAGCCGGCGCTTGTGGTGCCGGGCTTTCGGCCACGGGTCGGGGAAGAAGACGTGCACGGCGTCGAGTGAGCCGGGCGCCAGGCGGTGCACCAGTTGCATGGCGTCGCCGTGGGCGACGCGTACGTTGGTGAGGCCGGCGTCGCCGATCAGGGCGAGCAGGTTGCCGATGCCCGGCGTGTGTACTTCGACGGCGAGGAAGTCGCGGTCCGGGTCGGCGGCCGCCATGGTCGCGGTCAGGTCGCCCATGCCGAAGCCGATCTCGAGCACGACGGGCGCCGAGCGCCCGAACAACCCCGGCAGATCGAGCGGGTCGCGGTCGCCGTCGGTCACGGTTATGCCGTACGCGGGCCAGAGCGCCTCATGCGCATCGTGGTGCCGGCTGCTCATGCGGCCGCGGCGGGGGTGGAAGGTGCGGATCGGCGGGTGGGTCTCCATGGCGACCCCAGGATACGGTCACGCCGAGACGTCGAAGTGGTTCGGGCCCGCGCCCTGCAGGAAGCTGACGGCCTTGTCGAGGTACGGGCCGATCGGGTTGCGGCCGGTCCGCTGCAGGCGGCGGTCGAGGTCCTTTAGGTAGACCGGCGTGACCTCCTGGCCGGGGGAGAGGCGGTCGGCCGCGCGTTCGGCCGCCAGGGTGGCGGCGAAGGCGGTGACCGGCTCCTTGGCCGGGTCGAAGCCGGCGGTGATGCGCTGGCCGGTGACGTGCTGGATCAGGTTCCGGTCCGCTTCGGTGAGCTGGTCGAAGCCGGTGCGGGTGCGGTCCGCCCGCTCGTGGCGCGCCGGTGGCGCGGCCGGCGGGTGCGGGACGACGGTGGGATAAGAGGTGCCCAGGCCGGAAACGGTCATCTCGTGTCTCCCCGAGGAAGGAAGGCTCGGGATGGCAACCGTCTTGCCACCCTCTGGAACCTTTATCGGCAGACTTTTGGGCTCGGCTTAGCCCTGGGGCGGCTGCACGCTGGGCTGCGAGCCGGCGTGCAGCAGCGTGCGTGTGCCGTCGGCCAGGCCGACCGCCACGATCCACGACCCGCCGGCGTGCTGGCCGGTGAGGACGCCGCGGGCCGTGTCGACGTACGCCATCTCGCGGTCCAGGGTCCCGCCGACCGTGCGTTTCGTGCCGGTCGCCGGGTCGTATTCGACCTGGTGGACCGGCTGGTCGTCGGCCGTGGTCTCACCTTTCTGGTAGGCGGTGAAGGTGAGCCGGGCCCCGTCCGGGCGCCAGTTCGGCACGACCGCGAAGCCGCTGGTCTCCAGGCTGCCGCCGCCGTACGCCGCGACCGTCTTCTCGCCGCCGGTCGCGACCGTCCCGATGCTCAGGCACGCGTCGTAGACCGAGTCGCAGTCGCCGCCCCGGAACGCCACCTTGCTGCCGTCCGGGGACCAGGCCACCGCGTCGTCGACCCGCAGGCGGTCGGTGAGCGATCCGCTCTGCTTCGGCGCGACCGGCTGCTCGGTGGGCAGGTCCTGGCCGCGGCAGTCGCGCGGGAACAGCACCTCGGGTGTGGCCGTGGCCGTGGTCGCCGCGATCCGGTAGACGCCGGGGCCGCCGGTGCAGGAGAGAGAGGAGAAGGCCAGCCACTTACCGTCCGGTGACCAGGACGGTCCGGCGGCCGGGCGGGTGGTCAGCCGGCGTTTGGCGCTGCCGTCCGCCCGCATGGTCCACAGCTGGCCGTTGTGCAGCACCGCCATCTGCTTGCCGTCGGGCGACCAGCGCGGCCGGGCGTAGCCGCCGCCCGTGGTCAGCCGCTTCTCGCTCGCGCCGCGGCTCACATATATGTCGCCGCCGCGTACGTAGGCGACGAGGCTCGGCAGCGCCGCGGCCACCGCCGTACCCCCGGATGCCGCCGCCGCGGCGGCGGGCGTCGCGAAACCCATTCCGCCGGCGACGATGCCGACCAGACCGAACCACCGACCGAACGCTTTCATCCCGAACGCCCCCCGCGCCGTCGACCCGGTCCGCCCCCGTGGACCGCGTGTCACCGAGCAGATCGGTGCAACCAACCTGCACCTAAGAACTTCCGTTACGGAAACCGGCATCCGCGCTCTCCACTTTCCTCCCCGGCGGGCCTTGACACGATTTGCTCACTGGAGTTTTGGGTGTGTTTCACACCATTTTGCGGCAGGCGGTCAGAGGATGTCGGAAACCGGACGTCGTTGATCATGGTGGACCGCTCCACTCTGCGGTCACCCGCCTTGAACAGGGATTTCATCTGCGAATCCGGTTCGCGAGAGCGTCCATTCGGGTTGCGGGTGGAGGGAAGTGGAGTAGAGTGGAGCGCAGTGGCAGGGTCAAGTTTGATCTGGCGAAACAGGAGCTGGACCAGGGGGCCTGCCGGCCCGAGTTGACAAGGCGGCACCGCGAGCCGCCGGGGCAGGGGGGTTGGGCCGATGTTCCTCGGCACTCATACCCCGCGCCTGGACGACAAGGGGCGGCTGATCCTTCCGGCCAAGTTCCGCGACGAACTGGCGGGAGGTGTCGTGATCACCAAGGGGCAGGAACGCTGTCTTTACGTGTTCCCGATGCCGGAGTTCCAGCGCATCTCCGGCCAGCTACGCGAGGCGCCGGTCACCAACAAGGCCGCCCGGGCCTACAGCCGGGTGTTCTTCGCCAGTGCCCACGACGAGATCCCCGACAAGCAGGGGCGGGTGACGATCCCGGCGCACCTCCGCGGATACGCGGCGCTGGATCGCGAACTCGTGGTGATCGGGGCGAGCACACGGGTGGAGATCTGGGACAGGCAGTCCTGGGATGAGTACCTCTCGGCGAGCGAGGACGAGTTCGCCGACATCGAGGAGGGGGTGCTGCCCGGCGGACTGTAAGGCGTGGCATTCGGTCGGAGCCGTGCACCACAACAACGGTCCGGACGTCACTGCCGCCGTACTGCGAGATCTCCAGCCGCTCCCGCTCCTGGCGCCTCTTCCCCGGCGCCAGGCGCGTGTCTTAAGGGCGCGCCCGCTGGCAACCGGGCACGAGCGGATGGGGATCTGGCGGTACGGACGACGTTCGGGCCGTGTGGTGTCTGTAACGACCGATAGGGGCGATGGGGGTCGAGATGGGGGAGCTTCGCGGCACGCACGTGCCGGTGCTGCTCGAGCGTTGCCTCGAGCTGCTCGCCCCCGCGCTCGGCCTGCCGGACGCCGTGCACGTCGACTTCACGCTGGGCCTCGGCGGGCACGCCGAGGCGGTTCTCGAGCGGCACCCCGACGTCACGCTGATCGGTCTCGACCGCGACACCGAGGCGCTCGCGCACTCCCGGCGGCGTCTGGCCCGCTTCGGCGACCGGGTCCACCTGGTGCACGCGGTGTACGACGAACTGCCGCGCGTTCTGTCTTCTCTTGGCTTGACCCGATTTCACAGCGGGCTGTTCGACCTGGGCGTCTCCTCGCTGCAGCTGGACGAGGCCGACCGCGGCTTCGCGTACGCGCAGGACGCGCCCCTCGACATGCGGATGGACCAGAGCCGCGGCGTCACCGCCGAAGAGGTCGTCAACTCGTACGAGCCGGGCGACCTGGTCCGCATCCTGAGGCAGTACGGCGAGGAGAAATTCGCCCCACGGGTCGTCTCGGCGATCGTGCGGGAGAGATCACAGGCGCGGATCACGTCGACATCGAAGCTCGCCGACCTGGTCAAAGCGGCTATCCCGGCCGCCGCGCGACGAACGGGTGGAAATCCCGCCAAAAGAACGTTTCAAGCGCTACGCATTGAGGTAAATGGCGAACTCGCCGCGCTCGAATCAGCCCTCCCGGCCGCTTTGGACGCATTGGCGCCGAAAGGCCGCCTTGTGGTGATGAGCTACCAATCTTTGGAGGACCGGATCGTCAAGCGTGAACTCGCCGCGAGGTCGCGCAGCACCGGGCCGGTCGACCTGCCGGTCGAACTGCCCGGAACCGGTCCGACACTGCGGCTCCTGACCCGAGGGTCGGAGCCGCCCAGCGACGACGAGGTCGCGCAGAACCCGCGAGCGGCTTCCGTGAAGCTGCGCGCGGCCGAGCGAATAGACGAGCAGGCAACGGGCGCCGACCGCGAACGGCCCCGGATGTCGGCACCGCAGGGGGGACGCGGGCGGCCACGCCGCCCGCGCGGGCATCAGGAGGGGGAGGGGGAAGCATGAGCGAGCGCACCTACGCGCCGCGGTCGGGGGGCCGGGCCGCGGAGCCGCGGGCCGGCAGCGCCGGCCAGGGCGACACGCGACGTTCAGGGATGCGGCGCGAGCAGGACACGGCTGACGCCGATTCGGTACGCGCGGAGGACCGTTCCACGGCCGCCGAGCGCCGCCGGTCGGGCGGGCAGCCGCGAGGCCGCGCCACCGACCGCACCGACGCGAGCGGCCGGGGGGCCGACCGCGCGGGCCGTTCGGATGTGTCTGGTCGGGGGGCCGACCGCGCGGGCCGATCGGATGTGTCTGGTCGGGGGGCCGACCGCGCGGGCCGATCGGATGCGTCCGGTCGGGGGACCGGGCGCGGGGGCCGTTCGGATGCGTCTGGTCAGGGGACCGGGCGCGCGGGCCGTGAAGAGGTGTCTGGTCGGGGGACCGGGCGCTCCAGCCGTGCCGAGGCGACCGGTCGGGGGACCGGGAGCGACCGCGAGCAGGGGGAGGGCCGTCTCTACCGCGAGGCCGGTCTGGGCCGGGCGGCCCGGAGCGAGCGCGACGCGGGCCGGCCGAAGCCGGACGAGGCCGGTCGGGGGACCGGGCTCGACCGTGCGGGCCGCAGCGTGCGGGCCGAGCGGGTGGGCCGTTCGGAGAAGCTGGAGCGGGCCGAGCGGGAGACGGTGTCCGGCCGGGGGGCCGGATCCGACCGCGCGGTGCGCGCTGAGCGGGGGACCGGATCCGATCGGGCCGAGCGGCGGGGGGTCACGGAGAGGCTGGGGCGCGAGTCCGGGCCGGACCGTGCGAGCCGTACTGCGCGGGCTGAGCGGCTGGCCGCGTCCGAGAAGCTGGAGCGGGCCGAGCGGGCATCCGGGTTGGATCGCGTTGGGCGTGCTTCCGGGCTGGATCGGGCTGGGCGTGTGTCGGGGTCGGATCGGGCTGGGCGTGTGTCCGGGTCGGATCGGGTCGGGCGGGCGTCCGGGTTGGACCGCGCTGGGCGCGGGACCGGGCCGGACGGTGCTGGGCGTGCTTCCGGGCTGGATCGGGTCGGGCGGGGGTCTGGGCTGGATCGTGCTGGGCGGGCTGAACGGCTGAACCGGGCTGAGCGGCTGGATCGGGCGGTTCGGGCTGAGGCCGCCGGGGCTCGGGCTGCGCTGCGCAGCCGGCGGGCCGAGATGCTGGGGCGGCGGGGGGTCGACGGTGCGGACGCGCCGGTCGACGGCACCGCCGCGCTCCAGGTCGACGCCGAGGCGCTGCGGATCGAGGCCGAGCCGCTGCGGGCGGAGTCGGAGCCGGCGCGGGTCATCGACCTGGACCGGCCGCGGCTGCAGGTCGCGCCGCCGGCGCCGATCAGCGTGCCGCGGGCGCCGTTCGTGGCCGGGGTGATCGGGGTGGTGATCGCCGGGGTGCTCGGCATCCTGCTGATCAACACCAAGACGAACGAGAACTCGTTCGAGATCGCCGACCTGCAGAAGCAGAGTTCGGCGCTCGACGCGCAGCAGCAGGATCTCGACAACCAGTTGGCGATCGTGTCGAGCCCGGGCAGCCTCGACGCGGCCGCCCGGCGGCTCGGGCTGGTCAAGGCGACGCCGGCGCTGATCCGGCTGCCCGACGGCCGGGTCATCGGCATGCTGAAGCCGGCCGACGGCAAGACGTCGGTGACCGCGCAGGGTGCGGCGGCCGACGGGGACAAGGGCGCGGCCAACATCGTGCCCGACCCGTCGGCGCCCGGCCTGAGCCCGAACGGGGTCAGCGGGACCACGCCGGCCGCCGGGGGGACGGCCACGGGCGGTGCCGTTACTAACGGCACCGGCGCGGCCACCAACGGTCAGGTCGGCAACGGCCAGGTCGGCAACGGTCAGGCCGGGAACGGGCAGGTCGGCAACGGCCAGACGCTGAACGGCCAGACCGGCAACGGCCAGAGCACGAACGGGTCGGTCGGCAACGGCCAGGCCGGGAACGGGCAGGCCGGGAACGGGCAGGCCGGGAACGGGCAGTCGAACGGGACCGGCGCGAACGGCGCGGCGACCGGCACCGGGCAGTAGGCCGGCATGGCTCGGGGGGACGAAACACCGCGCCGGGGCAGTACTCCCCGGCGCGGCGCGTCTCCCGACCTCCCCGCCGACGGTGGCGGGGAGTCGCGGGAGAACAGCAGCCGGGGGTTCGGGGGGATCGGGGACGCGCGGGCCTACACGCCGCGCGGGCGCACCATGGCCGAGCGCGACCAGCGCACGCGGTCGCCGCGGGCCGGGCGTACGGCCGACCCGTTCCGGCCCGCGCTTCAGGTGCTCGACGGCGGGCAGCCGGGCGGGCGGGGGCGGGCGGCCGGGAGTGCGCCGGACGACGAGGACGACCACGCGGCGCCACCGGCTGGAACGCGGAAAGACGAACGCCGCCGCATGCACCCGGCCGACGCCGAGGACGACGCGCCGCGCAAAGGTGGCCGCCGGGCCGAGGGCGATGTGCTGCGTGAGGGTGGGCGTCGGGCCGAGGGCGACGTGGTGCGTGAGGGTGGGCGTCGGGCCGAGGGCGATGTGCCGCGCAAAGGCGGGCGCCCGGCCGAGGGCGATGTGCCGCGCAAAGGCGGGCGCCGGGCTGAGGTCGACGAGCACGGGGTTGCGCGGCTCCGGCCGCGCCGTGGTGCCGGCGACGACCGGGCGGCTTTGCGGAAGGACCCTTGGGGCGACGAGGACTACGAGGACGGCCGGGTGCCCGCCCGGTCCGGTTCGCGGAGTCGGAGCCGTGGGCGGGGGCGCACCGCGCCGGCCGAGCGTTCGGGCCGCGCGCAGCGACCGGAAAGGGCGGGTTCGCCTCGTCTGCGGTTGGCGCCGGCTTCCCCGCGTACAAAAAATGCGGCGGAGCCGCCGAAACTGGCCAGCGGAACCCGGCGTCTGAGGCTCGGCACCGTCCTCGCTCTTTCGCTCTTCGTGATGATCGGCGTGCGGCTGGTCGTGCTGCAGGTGGCGTCGTCGCCGGCCGACAAGGCGCGGCTGATCGACCTGCGGGAGAAGCGCACCACGACGGTCGTTCTGCCCGCGCCGCGCGGCAGCATCCTCGACCGTAACGGCAACGTGCTCGCGCACAGCGTCGAGGCCCGCTACATCGCGGCCGACCCGATGCTGGTGAAGGATCCGGCGCTGACCGCGGCGAAGCTGTCGCCGCTGATCGGCGTGCCGGTCTCCAAGCTGATGCCGCTGATGACGCCGCACAAGCGGCCGGGTGGCGGGCAGTCGCGGTTCGAGTTCCTGGCCCAGGGCGTCGACGTCGGGGTGGGAGACCGGATCGAGGCGATGGGCCTCGGCGGCATCGTGGTCGACCGGGACGAGCGCCGCGACGTGCCCGGCGCCGACCTGGCGGCCAACCTGCTCGGCTTCACCGGCGCCGACAACTCGGGGCTGGAGGGCATGGAGGCCAAGTACGACTCGCTGCTGCACGGCACCGACGGTGAGCGGGTCTACGAGATCGGCAAGGGTGATCTGGACAAGCCGATCCCCGGGGGCTTCCAGCGTTACACCGAGCCGCAGCCGGGCAGTTCGGTCGAGCTGACCATCGACTCGGACGTGCAGTTCGAGGTGCAGCGCATCCTCAAGGACCAGATGGACAAGGTGCACGCCACGATCGGCGGCGCGGTGGTCATCGACGTGCAGACCGGTGAGGTGCTGGCCCAGGCCAGCTATCCGAGCTACGACGCGGCCAACCCGGACGACTATCCGCCGTCGTCCCGCGACGACGTGCCGAGCAGCATCATCGCCGACCCCGGATCGATCCACAAAGCGATCACGATCGGCGCGGCGCTGCAGGAGGGCGTGATCAAGCCGGACTCCTACCAGGTGGTGGGGCCGGCGCTGGAGCGTGGCGGGTACTTCTTCAAGGACAGCCACGTGCAGCCCAAGGGCACGAAGATGACGATTCCCGGCATCCTGGCGTACTCGTCGAACGTCGGCACGATTCTGATCGCCGACAAGCTGGGCAAGGACCGGCTGTACGAGTACCAGCAGAAGTTCGGGCTCGGCCGGGCGTCCGACGAGGGCACGCTCGGCGAGTCGCCGGGGCGGCTGCTGGCGCCGTCCGACTGGAGCCCGTCGGCGTCCGGCTCGGTGCCGATCGGGATGAGTGTCGACGCGACCCTGGTGCAGATGGCGGCGGCGTACGCGACGATCGCCAACGACGGCACGTACATCCAGCCGCACCTGGTCAAGGAGATGATCTCGGGCAAGGACGGCCGGGTGTCGCCCGGTCCGAAGCCGGAGAGCCACCCGGTGCTCAGCCCGGACGTGGCCGGCGAACTGCGCACCATGATGGAGGCGGTGGTCGACAACACCGGCGCCACCGGCACGCAGGCATCGGTGCCGGGCTATCGGGTGGCGGGCAAGACGGGTACCGGCAAGCGGCTGATCGACGGCAAGTACACCAGCTACAACTACGGCTCCTTCATCGGCATGGCCCCGGCCGAGAACCCGCGGTTCGTGATCGCGGTCTCGGCCGACGTGCCGCACGGCACTGGTGGTGACGTGGCCGCGCCGGCGTTCAGCAAGATGATGTCGTACGCGCTGTGGCATTACCAGGTGCCGCCGTCGACCACCAAACCGCCTAAATTCAAGATCCACCCGTGATAGCCCCCTCTTGGCGGGTTTCTGGCTGTGGCTGGATGGCGTTTTCTGCGGACTGCCGGGCACGGGGTAGGGTCTGACGCCGTGCCCGGCATTCCCCGCCCCCAGACTGTCGCGCCGCGCCGGCTGACCGCGTTAGCGGAGCTGTTGCCGGCCGCGCTGACCGGCGCTGACGCGCAGGTCACCGGCATCACGAACAGCAGTCAGTCGGTTCGTCCCGGTGATCTCTACGCCGCCCTGCCCGGCGCCAACCGGCACGGCGCCGAGTTCGTCCCCGCCGCCGCCTCGGCCGGAGCGGTGGCCGTTCTGACCGACCCGGCCGGTCGTGCGGCGGCGGAAAGCGCGGGCCTGCCGGTGCTCGTCACCGACGACCCGCGGGCCGTGCTCGGCGCGGCCGCCGCGGCCATCTACGACGACCCCTCGGCCAAACTGCGGATGATCGGCATCACCGGCACCGCCGGCAAGACGTCGACCGCCTACCTGATCGAGTCCGGCCTGCGCGCGGCCGGCGAGGTCACCGGCCTGATCGGCACGGTCGAGACCCGCCTCGGCGACCGGGTGGTGGCGAGCGTGCGCACCACCCCGGAAGCCCCCGACCTGCAGGGCATCCTGGCCGCCGCGGTCGAGCAGGACGTGACCTCGGTGGTCATGGAGGTCTCCAGCCACGCGCTGGCGGTCGGCCGGGTCAACGGCATCCGGTTCGCGGTCGGCGGCTTCACCAACTTCGGCCTCGACCACCTCGACTTCCACCGCGACGTCGACGACTACTTCGCGGCCAAGGCCAAGCTGTTCGACGGCCGGTCCCGGTTCGAGGTGCTCAACCACGACGACCCGGCGCTCAAGGCGCTCTACAAGCCGGAGACGATCACCTATTCGGCGGCCGGTGACCAGTCGGCCACCTGGTGGGCTTCCGACGTGCGGCCGTCCGCGTTCGGGCAGCGGTTCGTCGCCAACGGGCCCGGCGGCGCCCGCGTCGAGGCCGGCGTCGCCCTGCCCGGCCGGCACAACGTGGCCAACGCGCTGCTCGCCCTGGCCTCGCTGGTCGCGGCTGGGATCGACCCGGCGACCGCGGCCCGTGGCATCGCCGCCTGCAAGGGCGTGCCGGGCCGGCTGGAGCCGGTCGAGGCGCCGGGTGATGTCCTCGGCGTGGTCGACTACGCGCACAAGCCCGACGCGATCGTCGCCGCGCTGACCGCGCTGCGCGAACTGGCGGCCGGCCGGGGCGGCAAGGTGCTGGCACTGATCGGCGCGGGCGGCGACCGCGACAAGGGCAAGCGGCCGCTGATGGGCGCGGCCGCCGCGCGCGGCGCCGACCTGGTGATCGTCACCGACGACAACCCGCGCACCGAGGACCCGGCCGGCATCCGGGCCGCGGTGCGCGCGGGCGCCGAGGAGGCGGAGACGCCGGCCGAGATCATCGAGGTGGCGGGCCGGCGGGACGCCATCGGCGAGGCGGTACGCCGGGCCGGCCCCGGCGACGTCATCGCGCTGCTGGGCAAGGGACACGAGCGAGGCCAGGAGGTGAACGGCGAGATGCTGCCGTTCGACGACCGGATCGAGTTGGCGGCCGCTCTGGGGGGCCGCGCGTGATCGCGATGACGCTCGATGAGATCGCCCGCATCACCGGGGGGCGTCTCGTCAACGCTCCGACGCCCGTGACGGTGACCGGCCCGGTCGAGTTCGACTCCCGCAAGATCGCCCCCGGCGGCCTGTTCGTGGCGTTCGAGGGCGAGAAAGTCGACGGCCACGACTACGCCGCGACCGCGATGAAGGCCGGGGCGGCGGCGGTGCTCAGCACCCGCGACACCGGCGAGCCGGGCGTGGTGGTCGAGGCGCCGCTGGAGGCGCTGGCCAAGCTCGCGCACGTGGTCGTCGAGCGGCTCGAGGCGCTGACCGTGGTCGGGCTGACCGGCTCCTCCGGCAAGACCACCACCAAGGACTACGTCGGCCAGCTGCTGTCGCGCCTCGGGCCGACGATCGCGCCGGCCGGGTCGCTCAACAACGAGCTCGGCTTTCCCTACACGGTGCTGCAGGCGACCACGGAGACCCGGTTCCTGGTGCTAGAGATGGGCGCCCGCAACGTCGGCCACATCCGCTACCTGGCGGGCATCGCCCGGCCCGACGTCGGCGTGGTGCTCAACGTCGGCCAGTCCCACATCGCCACGTTCGGATCCCTCGAGGGCACCGCGCTGGCCAAGGGCGAGCTGGTCGAGGCGCTGCCGGCCGAGGGCGTGGCGGTGCTCAACGCCGACGACCCGCGGGTCGCCGGGATGGCCCCGCGCACCAGGGCCCGGGTGCTGCTGGTCGGCGAGAGCCCGGACGCCGCGGTGCGGGCGAGCGGGGTCACGCTCGACGGCGAGGGCCGCGCGTCCTACGAACTGACCGCGGCCGGCTGCAGCGGGCCCGTCCGGCTCGGCGTGGCCGGGCGCCACCAGGTCGGCAACACGCTTGCCGCGGCCGCGGTGGCCCTGTCGCTGGGCATGGAGTTCGACGACGTGGTGACCGCGCTCGGCGAGGTCGGCATCGCCTCGGCCCGCCGCATGGACGTGTTCCAGCGTCCCGACGGCGTGACGGTGATCGACGACTCGTACAACGCCAACCCGTCCTCGATGGCGGCCGCCCTGCGCGCGCTGGCCTCGATGGCGGGCGGCCGGCGCACCATCGCGGTGCTGGGCTACATGGCCGAGCTGGGCGACTTCGAGCGTTCCAGCCACGAACAGATGGGGCGGCTCGCCGCCGAACTGGGCGTCGACCGGGTGATCGCGGTCGCCGAGAACGCCCGTCCGGTGCTCGACGGCGCCACCGGGTTCGAGGGCTGGGACGGCGAGGCTCTGTTCGCCGCCGACCAGGCCGCCGCCATCGAGATCGTCAAGTCCGACCTGCGCGCCGACGACGTCGTGCTGGTCAAGGGTTCGCGCTATCGCACGTGGGACGTGGTGGACGCACTGCGTCCCGAGGAGGAATCCCGGTGAGGGCAGTCATCGTCGCGGCCGCGGTCGCCTTCATCATCTCGCTGTTCGGCACGCCGGTGGCGATCCGCGTCTTCGCGGCTCTCAAGGCCGGCCAGCCGATCCGGTCCATCGGACCGCAGAGCCACATGGGCAAGCGGGGCACGCCCACGATGGGCGGCGTCGCGTTCATCGTGGCCACGGTTTTCGCGTACGTCGCGGGCCATATCGCCCTCACGACGCTGCCCGAACGGCAGATTGCCCAGGAGGGCCCGACCATGACGGCCCTGGTGCTCCTGGGACTGTTCGTCTTCTGCGGCGTGGTCGGCTTCCTCGACGACTTCCTGAAGGTGCGGCGTCGCAACTCCGACGGCCTGAGCGCCAAGGGCAAGCTGCTCGGCCAGCTGATCGTCGGGGTCGGCTTCGGCTGGGCGGCGCTCTACGTGCCGAGCACCAACGGCCAGACCGTGGCCAGCGAGCACATCTCGTTCATCCGCGACATCAGCTGGCTCAACGTCGGCAAGGTCGGCGCGGTCATCGTCTTCGTCTTCGTCATCATGTCGATGTCGAACGGTGTCAACCTGACCGACGGCCTCGACGGTCTCGCCACCGGCGCGTCGATCCTGGTGCTGGCGACCTACTCGCTGATCGGGTTCTGGGAATACCGGCACTGGTGCGGCGACACCGACTACGCGCTGCACAACGCGTACTGCTACCAGGTGCGAGATCCGCTGGAGATCGCGATGATCGCGGCCGCGGCGGCCGCCGCCTGCGTGGGCTTCCTGTGGTGGAACACCAACCCGGCCCGCATCTTCATGGGCGACACCGGGGCGCTCGGCCTGGGCGGCCTGATCGGCGGCCTGGCGGTCGCGACCCGCACCACGCTGCTGTCGATCATCATCGGTGGCCTGTTCGTGATCGTCACGATGTCGGTCGTCATTCAGATCATCTCGTTCAAGACCACCGGTAAACGTGTTTTCCGCATGTCACCCCTGCAGCACCACTTCGAGTTAGCGGGGTGGAGCGAGGTCAACATCGTGGTCCGGTTCTGGATCGTCGCCGGCATCTGCGTGGCGATCGGCCTCGGACTGTTCTACAGCGACTTCCTCGCCGTGATGGGCTGAGGGCTCTATTTCACAGCGACACGCCCGTCGTCGTGACGGGGACTCACGTCCCCGCACGACGATGATGTGTCCATGGCGGACGCAAGCAACCCGAGGGCGGCCCGCCCGTCGCTGAGCCGGCAACTGCTGCCCGCCGTGCACGGGTTGCTGGCCCGGCCCCTATCCTCGTACTACCTGCTGATCTCGAGCTCGGGCCTGCTCCTGCTCATCGGCCTCACCATGGTCTTCTCGGCGACCAGCGTGAAGGCGTACGCGGAGACCGGCAGCGCCTTCCACGCGATCATCAACCAGGCGTTCTATGCCCTGCTCGGCCTGGTCGCGTTCTGGATCTGCCAGCGCCTGCCCGCGATGACCCTGCGCTACGTCGGCAAGTACGTCCTCGGCGCCGCGATCGTGCTGCTCGCCCTGCTCGACCTGATCGGCGCCCTGAACTCGGTCGGCATCATCGGTCAGCCCAGCATCGGCCCGATCCACACCAGCCTGCTCTGGCTCTACCTCGGCCCGATCGGTCTGCAGCCGGCCGAGCTGGCCAAGCTCGGCATGGTGCTCTGGGGCGCCGACATCATCGCCCGCAAGGGCCCGTCCCTCGGCCACTGGCGCGAGCTGGCCCGCCCGCTGTTCCCGGTCGTCGGCCTGCTCTTCGTGCTGGTCGGCTACAACGACCTGGGCACCATGCTGGTGCTGCTGGCGCTGATCGTCGGCCTGCTCTGGGCGGCCGGGGTGCGGCTGCGGGTGTTCGCCGCGCTCGGCGTGATCGGCATGGCCGGCGTCGGCCTGCTCATCGCGGCCGCCTCGGGCGGCGCCGGATCGGGCTCCAGCGACGGTCCCAACTATCGGCTCGAGCGGCTGACCAGCTTCATGCAGCCGATCGAGAAGTGCGACCCGCAGGGCCCGTGCTACCAGATCCTGCAGGCCCGGTCGGCGATCTTCGAGGGTGGCTGGTTCGGGGTCGGCCTGGGCAAGGGCGCGCTGAAGTGGGACTGGCTGCCCGAGTCGGACAACGACTTCATCTTCGGCGTGATCTCCGAGGAGCTGGGCGTGGTCGGCTGCACGGTCGTCCTGGCCCTGTTCTCGGTGCTCGCCTACACCGGCTTCCGGATCGCCCGCCGCTCGGCCGACCCGTTCCGCCGCCTGGCCGCGACCGCGATCACCACCTGGCTGGTCGCCCAAGCGGTGATCAACATCGGTGGTGTGGTCGGCCTGCTGCCGATCACCGGGCTCCCGCTCCCGTTCATCTCGGCCGGTGGCAGCGCCCTGGTGGTGACCATGGCGGCGATCGGCATGCTCGCCTCGTTCGCCCGCGCCGAGCCGGACGCGGCCCGGGCCCTGAACGCCCGTCCGACCCCCCGGTGGGTGCGGGTGGTCTGGGCCCCGCTGCCGCCGCTTCCCCCGGCGCGGCGGCCGGGCCCGCAGCAGCAGCGGCCCGCGCCGTCCTCGGCCCCGGCCGGTGCCGGGAGAAGGCGCTAGGCGTGCCCGCCCGTGTGGTCACCCCCGCGCTGCCGGGCGTCGAACCGGGCGGTGGCATCCTGGTCGGCGACGCCGAGCTCACCGGTTCCGAAGCGGTGGCGACCGGCCGATGATCACTGAAGCCACAATCGAGGGAGCGGACCTGTGAACACGGCGGAGCTGACCCCGGCCGGCGAGTTGACCGCCGAGGACCTGGGCAGCGTGCACCTGATCGGCATCGGCGGGGTGGGCATGGGCGGGCTGGCCCGCCTCCTGCTCACCCGCGGGGTGCCGGTCTCCGGCAGCGAGCTGCGGGAATGGCCGGCCCTGTCCGCGCTGCGGGCGCTCGGCGGCACCATCCACATGACCCACGAGGCCTCCAACCTCGACGACGTGGACACGGTCGTCTACTCCACCGCGATCCCGGCCGACCACCTCGAGCTGGTCGAGGCGCGCCGCCGGTCCCTGCGGATCATGCACCGGTCGGAGGCGCTGGCCGCGGCGATGACCAACCGGCAGACGATCGCGGTCGCCGGCACCCACGGCAAGACCACCACCACCTCGATCATGACCGTGATCCTGCAGCATGCCGGGCAGGACCCGTCCTTCGTGATCGGCGGCGAGATCTCCGAGGCCGGCTCCAACGGCCACCACGGCACCGGGCCGCACTTCGTGGCCGAGGCCGACGAGAGCGACAAGTCGTTCCTGATCTACCGGCCGCACGTCGCGATCATCACCAACATCGAGGGCGACCACCTCAACAACTGGGGCGACCTCGAGGGGCTCAAGGCCGGGTTCCAGCAGTTCGCCGAGCTCACGCCGGCCGACGGCTTCGTGGTCACGTGCGCCGACGACCCGGGGACCCAGGACCTCATCGCGGCCTTGCGGGCCGCGGGGCGCACGGTTTACACGTACGGCGAGTCCGACGCGGCCGACCTGCGGATCAACGACGTCGTGTCCACCGCCAGCGGCGTGCGTTACCAGGCGATGCTGGACGGCAAGCCGCTCGGCGAGATCAAGCTCGCGCTGCCGGGCAAGCACATGGGCCTCAACAGTGCGGCCGCGGTGCTGACCGCGCTGCGGCTCGGCCTGCCGCTCGACAAGATCGTCGAGGCGCTCGAGTCGTTCCCCGGGGTGCGGCGGCGCTTCGAGCGCAAGGGCATCGCGGCCGGCGTCCGGGTCTACGACGAGTACGCGTACCACCCGACCTCGGTCAAGGCGGCGCTGCGCACCCTGCGCGAGGTGGCGGGCGACGGGCGGCTGCTCGTGGTCTTCCAGCCGTACCGCGTCTATCGCACCCGCGACCTGCAGGCCGAGCTGGCCGAGGGCCTGGCGCTGGCCGACCAGGTCGTGGTCATGGAGGTCTTCGGGCCGGGCGAGGTGCGCGGTCCGGGCGAGGGCGGCGTGGCGCTGACCGCGGCGATCGACCTGCCGGCCGGGGCCAAGGTCTTCGTGCCCGACTGGGACGACGTGCCGGCCGAGGTAGTGCGCCGCAGCCGGCCGGGCGACGTGGTGGTGACCATGGGCGCGCCGCCGATCTCGATGATGGGCGACGAGCTGCTGGACGCTCTCACCGAGGCCGACGCCGAGACGCTGGGCGACTGACACGGTGAGCAGCGGGGGCGGCGGCCGCAACTGGCGGCTGGTGCGGGCGGACACCGACGCGGTGCCGCCCTCGGTGCGCCGGTTCATGGCCCGGGCCCGGCAGCGCCGGCTCCGCGCCGCGCTGCCCTGGGCGGTCGCTCTCGGCGTGCTGCTCGTGCTGGGCGGCCTGACCTGGATGATCTACGGCACGCCGGTGCTCGGCGTGCGCGACGTGAAGGTGGTCGGGACCCAGCTGCTGACCCCCGAGCAGGTGCAGGCGGCGGTCCGCGTGCCGGCCGACGAGCCGCTGGCCCGGGTCGACCTCGACGACGTGCGGGACCGGGTGCGGGCGATCCCGGCCGTCGACCGGGTGGTGGTGCGCCGCAGCTGGCCGTCCACCCTGGTCGTCGAGGTGGTCGAGCGCACCCCGGTCGCGGCGGTTCCGGCGGGCCGGCAGTTCACGCTGATCGACCGTTCCGGCGTGCCCTATCAGACGGTCGCCGACAAGCCGGCCGACCTGCCGCTGCTGCGGCTCACCCGGCCCGGGCCGGCCGATCAGGACACCCGTTCCGGGCTGACCGTGCTCGGGTCGCTCAGCGACGAGCTGCGCGAGCAGCTGGTGGCGGTGTCGGTGGCCGCGCCCGCGCAGATCAAGCTGGAGCTGCGCAAGGACCGCACCGTGGTGTGGGGCGACGACACCCAGAGCGAGCGGAAGAGCCAGGTGGCGACCGTTCTGCTGCGCCGGGCCGGAAGTGAGATCGACGTCAGCGCGCCCACCGTGGTAACCATCCGCTGAAAGCCCTGCTAAGCGGACATCGTGGCGGAAACGGCTTATTTTGGTTGAGGTTACGGCTGCGTCGGATTTTCGCCACGTAAGCGGACGCCGACACGCCGCGCCGGGTCTTTGGTTGACGCATGGCAGGCGTTTACGTTGCCACCAGAGGTTGAGTGGTTGACATAACCATAAGCCTCTAGTAGAGGGTGAGGGTTTCCTCGCCCTCCCTTGTACGGCAGCGGATGTCTGAAGTAGCGGGCCTGGCCGGGACCGCGAAGGGGCCAGCGACATCCGCCAACCCCGAAGGGAAGGCTGAGCCCGATGACACCTCCACACAACTACCTGGCGGTCATCAAGGTCGTCGGGATCGGCGGGGGCGGCGTCAACGCCGTCAACCGCATGATCGAGGTTGGGCTCAAGGGCGTCGAGTTCATCGCCATCAACACCGACGCCCAGGCGTTGCTGATGAGCGACGCCGACGTCAAGCTCGACGTCGGCCGGGAACTGACCCGGGGCCTCGGCGCCGGCGCGCAGCCCGAGGTCGGCAAGAACGCCGCCGAGGACCACCGCGACGAGATCGAGGAAGTCCTCAAGGGTGCCGACATGGTGTTCGTGACCTGCGGCGAGGGCGGCGGCACCGGCACCGGCGGCGCGCCCGTGGTCGCCAACATCGCCCGCAAGCTCGGCGCGCTGACCATCGGCGTGGTGACCCGGCCGTTCTCGTTCGAGGGCAAGCGCCGCCAGGTGCAGGCCGAGGCCGGCATCGACGAGCTGCGCAACCAGTGCGACACCCTGATCGTCATCCCGAACGACCGGCTCCTGGCGCTCGGCGACCGCGGCATCAGCATGATGGACGCGTTCCGCCAGGCCGACCAGGTGCTGCTCTCCGGTGTGCAGGGCATCACCGACCTGATCACCACGCCGGGCCTGATCAACCTCGACTTCGCCGACGTCAAGAGCGTGATGAGCGGCGCCGGCAGCGCGCTCATGGGCATCGGTTCGGCCCGCGGCGACAACCGCGCGGTCGAGGCGGCCGAGAAGGCGATCTCCAGCCCGCTGCTCGAGCAGAGCATGGACGGCGCGCGCGGCGTGCTGCTCTCCATCGCCGGCGGTTCCGACCTCGGCCTGTTCGAGATCAACGACGCGGCCCAGCTGGTCACCGACGCGGCCCACCCGGACGCCAACATCATCTTCGGTGCGGTCATCGACGACGCGCTCGGCGACGAGGTGCGGGTCACGGTGATCGCGGCGGGCTTCGACGGGGGCACGCCCTCCTACAAGCCGGCCGAGCCGGCCCGCAAGGTGGTCACCCAGCCGGCCGCCCCGCCGGCCGCGGCCCCGTCCTCGCCGGCCCCGGTCGCCAGCACGCCGGCCGTCACCACCCCGCCGCCGCGGCGGGTGTTGTTCGACGACGTGGACGTGCCGGACTTCCTCAAGAACGGCTCCTGACCACCGCGTACGCCAGGGAAGCGCAAGTGGACGACGGTGCGCGCCGCGCAGAACTCGCCGCCTCGCTCGCCGAGGTCGGCGAGCGGATCGACCGTGCCTGCGCCGAAGCCGGCCGTCCGGCCGGCTCGGTGACACTGACCGCGGTGACCAAGACCTACCCGGCGAGCGACGTGCTGCTGCTCGCCGGGCTCGGGGTCACCGACGTGGGGGAGAACCGCGACCAGGAAGCGGCACCGAAGGCGGCCGAGGTGCGTGCGGCCGGCGTCGAACTGCGCTGGCACTACATCGGTCAGCTGCAGCGCAACAAAGCTAAATCGGTGGCGGCCTATGCCGACGTCGTCGAGTCGGTCGACTCGGTCCGGCTGGCCGCCGCGCTCGGCAAGGCGGCGGCCGGCCGCCCGGCGCCACTCGAAGTATTGATCCAGGTGAGCATCGACGGAGATCCGGAACGAGGCGGCGCGGCCGGCGACGACCTCGGGCCGATCGCCGACGCGGTGGCCTCGTCGGACGGCCTGCGGCTGTGCGGCCTGATGGCGGTCGCGCCGCTCGGCTGGGAACCGGACCGCGCCTTCGCCCGGCTGGCCGAACTCAGGTCCGGCGTGGTCGCGGCCCATCCGGGCGCGACCACCCTGTCGGCCGGCATGAGCGGGGACCTGGAGGCGGCGATCCGGCACGGAGCGACACACGTGCGGATCGGCTCTTCTTTGCTCGGGATGCGAAACCTGCTGCGGTAGCCTTGCGGCGGGCAGCAAACTACATAGGTGTTGTTTTACGCGACCAGCCGTTTTACGGCCGGAAGCGTCCGACGACGCAGCGTCGCCGCGGGCTGGGAACGGCCCGTGCAAGGGGGGATGCGGTACGCCGAGGGGGCGCGGGCCGCGAAGCGGACGAAAGTTGGGGGCAGATGGCTGGTCGGGTGCAGGACGCGCGAGACGGGGTGAAGGCATGAGCGCTATTCGTAAGGCGGGCGTCTGGCTGGGCCTCGTCGAGGAGGACGACGACCGCGGGTACGACGACCGCGGCTACCGGGAGAGCTCCTACCGCGATCGTGACCGTGACCGTGATCGCGACCGGTACTCGGGCGATCGCTACGCCGACGAGTTCGCCGACGAGGACGACGACGTCGACGAGGAACGCTCGGTACCCCGGGCGCGTACGGAGCGCAGCCGGATCTCGGACCGGTTGTCCGCTCGGGCCGATCTCGACGACCACGATCGGGTGGAACGCCCGGAGCGGGCTAGTGTCCGTTCGAT
Organism: Actinoplanes sp. NPDC051343; assembly: GCF_044455125.1. Lineage (NCBI taxonomy): Bacteria > Bacillati > Actinomycetota > Actinomycetes > Micromonosporales > Micromonosporaceae > Actinoplanes > Actinoplanes sp. NPDC051343. The sequence continues at coordinate 1,236,116 of NZ_JBITEL010000001.1, read as the reverse complement.
CACCCGCAGCAACGACACCGCCTCCTCGGGAGGCTACTCGACCCGCGACAATCTGGCCCTGGCCGCGCAGCCGGTGCACCAGCCGGTCGCGCATCCGCGCCCGGCCGAGGAGGAGCAGCGCTACCAGATCACGACGCTGCACCCGACGACGTACCGCGAGGCGCGCACCATCGGGGAGCACTTCCGGGACGGCACTCCGGTCATCATCAATCTCACCGAGATGGATGAAGGGGACGCCCGCCGACTGGTGGACTTCGCAGCGGGATTGGCATTCGGCCTGCGGGGTACGATCGAGCGCGTGACCAACCGGGTTTTCCTGCTCTCTCCGGCAAATGTCCAGGTCACCGCGGAGGACAAGGCCAAGATCGCTGAGGGTGGGTTCTTCACCCAGAGCTGACCGCCCGGCCCGATCGGGCGGCGGCTCGCTGAGTAACCCATTGGGGGGATCGTCCAGCCGTGCTGTCGATCGTGTTCCAGATTCTCTATCTTCTGGTCTACGTCTTCTTCCTCGTGCTGCTGGCCAGGTTCGTTCTGACCGCGGTCCTCCAGTACGGACGCCGGTGGCAGCCGGGGCGGGGGGCGTCTGCGGCACTCGAATCGGTGTGGAGCGTCACTGATCCTCCCCTCAAGGCGTTGAGGCGTGTGATCCCACCGCTGCGCATTGGTAACGTGAGTTTGGACCTGGCTTCCATCGTGCTGCTGGTTATCCTGTTCGTGCTCATGAGGTTCGTGCTGCAAAACTTGATCTACAGCTTCGCCTGACAGCAGCCCCAACCGCGGCCGCGACTGACCCGAGGAGTTTCGATGCCGCTGACCCCGGCCGACGTGCACAACGTCGCCTTCAAGAAACCCCCTATCGGCAAGCGGGGGTACGACGAGGAGGAGGTCGACGCTTTCCTGGACGAGGTTGAGCGCGAGCTCGCCCGTCTGATCGAAGAGAACAACGAGCTGCGCGCCCAGGTGGAGCGCGGTGGACGGGGTGGCGCACCAGCCGGCCCGAGCACCGACCCCCGCCTCGCGGCCGAGCTCAACGACGTCAAGGCGCAGCTCGACCGCGTCCAGCGCGACAAGGCTTCCGCCGAGCAGGCGGCCCGTCAGATGCAGGCCGAGCTCGAGCAGGTCCGGTCGGCAGGCCCCGTCGGTGGTGGAGCCGCGGGCGGTGGCGACGGCGAGCAGCAGGCCCTGCGGGTCCTGATGATGGCCCAGCGCACCGCCGACGACCACGTTGCGGACGCTCGTCGGGAAGCCGACAAGCTTCTCTCCGACGCCCGTGGCAAGGCCGAAGAGGTCACCCGCGAGGCGCGGGCCAAGGCGGACGCTCTCGAGCGGGACGCCCGCCAGCGCCACCAGGAGGCCATGGGCGGTCTCGATGCGAAGCGCTCCGCGCTGCAGAAGCACATCGAGGAGCTCAAGCAGTTCGAGCGGGAATACCGCACGCGCCTCAAGGCCTACCTGGAGAGCCAGCTGCGCGACCTCGACGGTCGTGGCCAGGGCCTCGAGGCCGAACTCGGCCGGGCCGACTCCCAGCGTGCCGTCGGCGGCAGCGGCGGTCTCGCCGCGGCCGGTCTCGCCGGTTCCTACGGTGGCAGCCGAGCCGGTTCCATCGAGTCCGGGCGCTGACCCCGGGCCATCTCCCCACCTCAAGAAAACCTCGGCGAGGATGAGCCATGATCCCAGTTAGCCTGCTGCTCATCCTCGTCGCGGTAGCGCTTCTCGCCCTCGGCCTGACCAGCGGCTCGAGCGGCCTTCTCATAACATCGATCGCGGCCAGCCTGCTGGCCGCGGTCGCGCTGGTCATCGGCGCCCGCCGCAACGCCGGCGCCCGCCGCTCGGCCTCCTCCGCCACCCGCCCGGCCGCCCCCGCCGAGCCGGAGTTCGAGGCCCAGTCCGGTTTCGAGGCCCAGCCCGGCGGTTTCGAGGCCCAGTCCGGGTTCCTTGCCGAGCCCGGGTTCGACGCCGAGCCCGACTTCGAAGCTGAGTTCGCGGCCGCGCAGGCGTCCGCCCAGCCCTCCCGGGCGGCCGATTTCGCCGCGCCGCCTGCTTCCGAGTTCTCTGGGCCGTCCGCTTCCGAGTTCTCCGGGCCGCCTGCCTCCGAGTTCTCCGGGCCGCCTGCTCCCGGCTTCGCCGCGCCTCCGGCTCCCGATTTTTCCGCGCCGGCCGCGCCGCCCGCAGCCGAATCGGTCACCTACACCGAGGAACCGCCGGCGCCCGTCGCGGCGTCGACCGAAGAGATCGACTTCGGGCGCGACGAGCCGCCCTGGCGGACCCGGGCGACGCTCGACACCGAGGTGGCGGCCGCGACCGCCCCCGACTACGACCGCGCCGCCTCGGCCATCCACGCGGCCCGCAGCGAAAGCCCCGACGAGCACGCGTGGCGCCGCGACGCGCACGCCGAGGCGGCCGCGCACGCCGGGCTGAAGGACGACTTCGCCGAGCCGGACGCCGACGACCCCGACGACGAGCCGCTGCCCCAGGCGGTGCAGCCGGCCGACGCCGTGCGGGTCGCCCGGATGGACGCCGAGGTGCTGGTGGTCGACGGCCGCCCGCGTTACCACGTGGCCGACTGCTCGCACCTGGTCGGCCGGCTCACCGAGCCGATCCCGGTCAACGAGGCGGTCGAACTGGGCTTCAGCCCGTGCGGTCTGTGCCGCCCGGTGGACCGTCTGGTCGCCGCCGCGGCCCGCCGCTGACACGATCTGCCCATTCCGACTTCTCGGGCGCACGGTGAATATTTCGGTGCCCGGACCGGACGCGCGATAGCAACCCGGCTCGCCGAGTTGCGTGCGCGAATGAATCCGGAACGGTCGGGTATCTGACCGGACCTACGCGAGATTTGTGACGATTACCCGGCGAAGATCAGGCGCGCCTGGTTGTCGCCAAGGGGACACAGTCCGTATCCTTGCGAGCCTCTTGTGCAGGTGAAGCAGGGTTAGCCGGCGGCCGGCCGGCGACCTACACCGGCCGATCGCCCGGCGATCGGCGGATAACCGGCCGGGCGAGGCTCGCCCGGCGTATAAATCAGCCGGGCGGGGCAAGACCACCTTCTCGAGGCTGCGGCGCTCGAGGCCGGGCCGGAAGTGGGTGACGCCCGGCGACGAATCGACAGGCAGACCCGCGGGGACCGGCCGCGGGTCTCGTGAACGCTGACCGCCGCGCACGACGCGGCTGAGGGAGCGACGATGGCCAAGGCAACCGACACCAGGACCGCCTCCACCACCAAGGCGCCTGCGAAGCGGACCCGCAGCGCGGCCGAGACCGAGAAGATCCGGGTGGCTCTGACCGGGCGCCGGGACGAGCTCCAGCAGGAGTACGACGAGTCGCTCACCGAGATCACCGAGCTGCAGCGTGACCGCCTGGCCGACTCGGCCGGCGACGACCAGGCCGACACCGGCACCAAGACCTTCGAGCGCGAGCAGGAGATCACTCTCGCCAACAATCTGCTGGAGCGGATCACACAGGTGGAACGCGCCATCGACCGCCTCGGCGAGGGCAACTACGGTTACTGCGAGCGGTGCGGTAACGCCATCCCGGTCGAGCGGCTGGCGGCGTTCCCCTCCGCGACTCTCTGTGTGTCCTGCAAGCAGCTGGAGGAACGACGCTGAACGCCGATGAGGCAGCGGGCACGACCGCGGTGAGCGAGACGGAGCCGGGCGCCAGGCCCGGCTTCTCCGCGCGCGCCGTGTCGGTGCTCGGCGCCACCGCTCTGGTCGCCGTCGCGCTCGACCAGTGGGTCAAATGGCTCTGCACCGAGCACCTCACCGAGGGACAGCCGGTCAAGATCCTCGGTGGCCTGATCTATCTGTCGCTCCTGCGCAACAGCGGGGCGGCCTTCAGTTTCGGCAGCGCACACACGTGGCTCTTCCCGGTCATCACGCTGGTGGTGATCGGCTGGATCGGGTGGATGGCGACCCGGCTGCGCTCGGTCCCGTGGGCGGTCTCGCTCGGGCTCGTGCTCGGCGGCGCCTTCGGCAACCTGGGCGACCGCCTGTTCCGCGCGCCCGGCCCGTTCCAGGGGCACGTGGTCGACATGATCAGCCTGTTCGAGCCGTACGGGGAGCACTTCGCGGTGTTCAACGTGGCCGACAGCTGCCTGACCGTCGGGGTGGCGCTGGCCGTGCTGCTCGAGCTGACCGGCCGGCAGCGGGACGGCCTGCGAGCCCCGAAAAACACAGCGGTGAAGAAGGCGAAGTGAGCTCTCAGCGTTCCCTGCCCGTCCCCGACGGGCTCGACGGCATGCGCCTCGACCAGGCGGTCTCCCGGCTCTTCGGGCTCTCCCGGACCGCCGCGGCGAGCCTGGTCGAAGCCGGCGACGCCCTGGTCGACGGCTATCCCCGCCCCAAGTCCGACAAGGTCACCGCGGGCTCCTGGCTCGAGGTCACCCTGCCCGCGCCGGCCGCGCCGCCGTCCGTGGTGGCCGAGCCGGTGCACGGCCTCGCCGTCATCTACAGCGACGACGACATCGTGGTGGTCGACAAGCCGGTCGGCGTGGCCGCCCATCCGAGCCCCGGCTGGACCGGCCCGACCGTCCTCGGTGGCCTGGCCGCCATGGGGCAGAACGTCGCCACCAGCGGTGCGGCCGAGCGCCAGGGCATCGTGCACCGGCTCGACGTCGGCACGACCGGCCTCATGGTGGTCGCCAAGAGCGAGCTCGCCTACAGCGTGCTCAAGCGGGCGTTCAAGGAGCGCGAGGTCGACAAGCGCTACCACGCGGTCGTGCAGGGCCACCTCGACCCGCTGCGCGGCACCATCGACGCCCCGATCGACCGGCACCCGACCGCCGACTACCGCTACGCGGTCATGACGGGGGGCAAGCCGAGCGTCACCCACTACGACACCCTCGAGGCGTTCCGCTCGGCGAGCCTGGTCGATGTCAAGCTGGAGACCGGGCGCACCCACCAGATCCGGGTGCACTTCTCGGCGCTGCGGCACCCGTGTGTCGGTGACCTCACGTACGGTGCGGATCCGACCCTCGCGGCGCGCCTGCACCTCAACCGGCAGTGGCTGCACGCCCGAGAATTGGGGTTCCTCCATCCCCGAACGCACGATGAGGTTCGCTTCGTCAGCGATTACCCTGACGATTTGAAGTACGCGTTGGACGTGCTTCAGGACGCGAGCTGATGTCGGGGGAAACAGGCCAGTGGGTCCCGCGGAGCGCATGCGGGCACTGACGATTCGCGGCCCCGCGGGGCTGCGCGTCTCTATCGCCGTGGCCGCGGTGGCGGTGGTCGCGCTGTCACTGGGCGTGGTCTGGACGGCTCACCGCAACGACGGCGTGCCCACCCCGGGCGACTCCGGCGACCTCGTCGAGGTGGGCGTCGTCCAGGGCCAGTCGATCCCGACCTACCTGGCCGCCTCGCGGCACGAGCTGGCCGCCATGACCGACCCGTCGGCTCCGCCGGCCGGAGACACCTGGGCCCTGGCCAGCCTCGACAGCTACGTGCCGCCGGGCCGGCTGCCCGGGCTGCTGGACGGGGCCGGGGTGGCCCAGGTCTACGCCCGGGTGCCGCTGCCCGGCGTGCAGACCCAGGTCGTCCGCATTCCGGTCTACCGGCTTCCGCAGGACGTCACCGCCGGAATGGCCGCGGCAGCCGAGCAACGCGACCAGGAGCAGGCCGAATACCTGCGGCTGAGCGGCAAGCTGGCCGGCGACGGGCCGACCTCGGAACGGGCCCGTCATGCGTACGAGGCGGCCGCCGAGGCGGCGGCGGCGGAGGCCACCGCGTACCGGTCGGGGTGTGCCTGTGCCTTCGCGGCCGTGATCCGCGCCGCCCCGGCCGTGCTGCAGCAGATCGCGGACCGGCCCGGAGTCAGGGTCGTCGATCCCGCCCCCGAGGTGCACAGCCTCGACAGCACCGAGTTCCGCGCCCCGCTGCCCGAGCAGACGGGCACGGTGCCCGACGAACCGAGCCAGACCCCGACGCCTGTGCCAACCGGCACCCCGGGCATTGCCTCACCGGCCGCCACGCCGTTAGTGTCGTCGCTCGGGCTCCCGGTGAAACCTGTGAAATCAGACTCACCGCGGGGCTCGGTCCCAGTTGCGCCCGACCCGTCCGCCACGGCACCGGAGGAGCGTAGTGCCGTAGTCTCAGCACCCGGCGCGAGCGCTGCTCAGGCTGTCCCCGGCACGACGCCGGTAGCATCTTGAGCCCGATCCGGACGTTAGATCTCTCGTCCGGTCGGCCACCGAACCCAGCGCGTGATCCAACGGGTCTGGTCGCTCGGCAGTGGCCCGCATAGAGTTCTGATCCGTAGCCTGTCCGGGGCGAGCAACTCCGCTGAAGGATCACCGAGAGTAACGCGCAGGGAGGACGAGCCGTGGATGGGACCGAGACCGGCTGGGGCCGGCCTGCGGAACCAGCCCCGCGCTGGCGGGCGCTGCTCGACCGTGCCCGGCACGGGTCCCGCGCCGCCTCCGGCGACGAGCAGGCCGAAGCCGACGACCAGGCGTCTCCCGCCGACCCGCAGTCCCAGCAATATGGACAGCCGTTGCCGACCCGGCGGCCCTACAATCCGTTGTCCGAGCGCCCGGCCTACGACGGCCGGCCGTTCGACCAGGCGCCCCCGCAGCAACCGCCGCCGGCCCGGCCGGCCGAGCCGGCGCAACGGCCGTTACCGCAGCGTCCGGTCAATCCGCTCGACCCGCGGTGGCAGGCGCGTTCACAGCCGCCGCCCGCTCCGCCCTCGGCGCCGCAGCCGCCTCCGGTGCAGCCCCTCGCGCCGGTTCAGGCCCCTCCGTCCCGTGCCGCTTCGGCCCATGCTCCGTCGGCCCATGCTCCGTCGGCCCAGCCGGCCGCCAACGGCCGCCGGGCCGACCCCAACAGCTTCTTCAGCCCGTCCCGGGGCCGCGCCGACTACCCGCAGGGCCGGGCCGCCGCGCCGGTCGCGCCGCCGCCTCAGCAGTTCGCCCCGCAGCCGGTCGCGCCGGTCGCGCCGGTCCGCCAGGCGCCGCCGCCTCCCCAGCCTCTCGGGCCCCAGCCTCTTGCAGCCCAGCCTGTCGCGCCTCAGCCTCTTGCGGCCCAGCCGGTCTCGCCGGGCAGCACCGGAGCGCGCATCGAGTGGCGGCAGAGCCGCCCCGCCGACGAGCTCGAGCGGGCCGTCTCGATCCTGAGACGCAAGCTCGGCACGCCGCGGGTGCTGGCGTTCGCCAACCCCAAGGGCGGCGTACACAAGACCACCGCGACCGTCCTCGCCGCCGCGACCATCGGCAGTGTGCGCGGGCGCGGCGTCCTCGCCTGGGACGACAACGAGTTGCGGGGCACGCTCGGGCTGCGGGCCGGCAGCGCCCGGCACGCCCGCACCATCCGCCACCTGCTGGCCGACCTGATCGAGATCGAGTCGCTGCACGGCGAGGCCCTGCTGGGCGAGCTCGACGGCTATCTGCGGCATGCCTCCGACGGGTCCTACGATGTGCTCGCGGGCGAGGAGAACCCCCGGTTCGCCCAGCGCCTCGACCAGGCCACCGTGCGCCGGGTCCTCGACCTGCTGCGCCGCACCCACGACGTGATCTGCGTCGACACCGGCAACAACGTCGAGAGCGTCAACTGGCAGACCGTGATGCGCCAGGCCGACCAGCTGGTGATCACCACGGTGCCGCGGGAGGACGCCGCGTTCACCGCCGATTGGATGCTCGACGTGCTCGACGAGAGCGGCATGGGCGACCTGGTCAGCAACGCGGTGACGCTGATCTCGTGCCCGTCGCCGGGACCGCTGCCGATGCTCGACGACTTCGCCAAGCACTTCGCCACCCGCACCCGCGCGGTCGCGATCGTGCCCTACGACCCGTCGCTCGAGGTGGGCTCCTCCATCGAGTACGCCGACCTCCAGCAGGAGACGCGCACGGCGTGGCTCAAGGCCGCCGCTGTGATGATCGAGCCATTCGCCGAATAGGGCGAGTTGGCACTCGTCCTTGTCGGCGGGTCGGACTAAAGTCCCCTGGGTCGTCACAACTTAAGGGGGTCCCGGGGTGTCTGACTCGTTCGTGCATCTCCACGTGCACACCGAGTACTCGATGCTCGACGGGGCGGCCCGGGTCAAGGAGTTGCTCTCCGAGGCCAAACGGCTGGGCATGCCCGCCGCCGCGATCACCGACCACGGCAACATGCACGGGGCGTACGACTTCTACACCCAGGCCAAGGCCGCCGAAGTGGTCCCGGTGATCGGCGTCGAGGCGTACGTCGCTCCCGAGTCCCGCCTCGACAAGGCCCGCATCAAGTGGGGCCGGCCGGAGCAGAAGAGCGACGACGTCTCCGGCAACGGCGCCTACACCCACATGACCATGTGGGCGCGCAACGCGGTCGGCCTGAAGAACCTGTTCCGGCTCAACTCGCGGGCGTCGATGGAGGGCCAGCTCGGTAAGTACCCGCGGATGGACTTCGACATCATCGCGGAGCACGCCGAGGGCATCATGGGCACCACCGGCTGCCCGTCCGGCACGGTGCAGACGCGGCTGCGGCTCGGCCAGTTCGACGAGGCCCTGAAGTCCGCCGCGAAATACCAGGAGGCCCTGGGGAAGGACAACTACTTCCTCGAGATCATGGACCACGGTCTGTCGATCGAGAAGCGGGTCCGTGACGGCCTCCTCGAGATCGGGCAGAAGCTCGGCATCCCGCCGCTGGTCACCAACGACTCGCACTACACCTACGAGGCCCAGTCGGCGGCCCACGACGTGCTGCTGTGCGTGCAGACCGGCAGCAACGTCGCCGACCCCAACCGCTTCCGCTTCGACGGCAACGGTTACTTCGTGAAGTCGGCCGACCAGATGCGTGCGGTCGACTCCTCCGAGGCCTGGCAGGAAGGCTGCCGCACCACGCTGCTGGTGGCGGAGAAGGTCGACACCGAGGGCATGTTCACGTTCAAGAACCTGATGCCCCGGTTCCCGATCCCCGACGGCTACACCGAAGAGGAATACTTCCGGCACGTGGCCTACGAGGGCCTGCACGCCCGGTTCCCCGACGGCATCCCCGAGACCCACGTCAAGCAGGCCGAATACGAGCTCGGCGTGATCATCCAGATGGGCTTCCCGGCCTACTTCCTGGTGGTCGCCGACTTCATCCAGTGGTCGAAGCGCAACGGCATCGCGGTGGGTCCCGGCCGCGGCTCCGCCGCCGGCTCGCTGGTGGCGTACGCGATGGGCATCACGGACCTCGACCCCCTGCCGCACGGTCTGATCTTCGAGCGGTTCCTCAACCCCGAGCGCATCTCGATGCCCGACGTCGACATCGACTTCGACGAGCGCCGGCGGGGTGAGGTCATCAAGTACGTGACCGACCGCTGGGGCGAGGACAAGGTCGCGCAGATCGCCACGTTCGGCACGATCAAGGCCAAGGCCGCGATCAAGGACTCGGCGCGGGTGCTCGGCTTCCCGTTCGCGGTCGGCGACCGCATCACCAAGGCGATGCCGCCGGACGTCATGGGCAAGGGCATCACGCTGGGCGGCATCTTCAACAAGGACGACAAGCGGTACAACGAGGCCGGCGAGATCCGCACGATGTACGAGCAGGACCCCGACGTCAAGAAGGTGATCGACACCGCGCGGGGCATCGAGGGCCTGATCCGGCAGACCGGCGTCCACGCCGCCGGCGTGATCATGTCCGCCGAGCCGATCATCGATCACATCCCGCTCATGCGGCGGGCCTCCGACGGCGTCATCATCACACAGTTCGACTACCCGACGTGCGAGACGCTCGGCCTGCTCAAGATGGACTTCCTGGGCCTGCGCAACCTGACGATCCTCGACGACGCGGTCAAGAACATCAAGCTCAACCATTCGCTCGACCTCGACCTGCTCACTCTGCCGCTCGACGACGCCGACTCGTACGAGTTGCTGGCCCGCGGCGACACGCTCGGCGTGTTCCAGCTCGACGGCGGCCCGATGCGGTCGCTGCTGCGGCTGATGAAGCCCGACAACTTCGAGGACATCTCCGCCGTCCTGGCGCTCTACCGGCCGGGCCCGATGGGCGTCGAGTCGCACACCAACTACGCGCTGCGGAAAAACAAGCTGCAGGAGATCTCCGAGATTCATCCGGGTCTCAAGGGAGCTCTGCAGGAGATCCTGGAACCCACCTACGGCCTGATCGTCTATCAGGAGCAGGTGCAGCGCGCCGCGCAGATTCTCGCCGGTTACAGCCTCGGCCAGGCCGACCTGCTCCGCCGAGCGATGGGCAAGAAGAAGAAGGAGATCCTCGACAAGGAGTTCGTACCGTTCCGCGACGGCTGCCGCGCGAACGGCTACTCGGACGAGGCGATCCAGGCGGTGTGGGACGTGCTGGTCCCGTTCGCGGGGTACGCGTTCAACAAGGCCCACTCCGCGGCGTACGGGCTGGTCTCCTACTGGACCGCCTACCTCAAGGCGCACTACCCGGCCGAATACATGGGCGGTCTGCTCACCAGCGTCGGCGACGACAAGGACAAGATGGCGATGTACCTGGCCGAGTGCCGGCGCATGGGCATCCAGGTCCTCCCGCCCGACGTCAACGAGTCCGCCGGCCCCTTCACCCCGGTCGGCAAGGACATCCGTTTCGGCCTTGCCGCGGTCCGCAACGTCGGCCACAACGTGGTCGAGGCGATCGCCCGCTGTCGCCAAGAAAAAGGCAACTACCAGGACTTCTACGACTTCCTGTCCAAGGTCGACGCGGTCGCCTGCAACAAGAAGACCATTGAATCCCTGATCAAGGCCGGCGCCTTCGACTCGATGGGCCACAGCCGCAAGGGCCTGCTCGCCGTACACGCCGAGGCCATCGACGCGTACGCCGACGTCAAGCGCAACGAGGCCGCCGGCCAGTTCGACCTGTTCGGCGCGTTCGGCGACACCGAGGGCGGCTCGGCCGCGACCGTGGCCATGCCGACCATCGGCGACGACGAGTGGGACAAGCGCGACAAACTCGCCTTCGAACGCGAGATGCTCGGCCTGTACGTCTCCGACCACCCCCTGGCCGGCCTCGAACAACTGCTGCAGGCCTCGGCCGACACGACGATCGCGGCGCTCAACGAGGAGGGCTCGGTCCCCGACGGCCAGATCGTCACGCTGGCCGGCATCCTGACCGGAGTGCAGAGGCGCATCACGAAGCAGGGCCGCGCGTGGGCGTCGGCGACGCTGGAAGACCTGGCGGGCGGCGTCGAGGCGCTGTTCTTCCCCAACACCTACGAGGTCATCGGCCAGTTCATCGCCGAGGACGCCATCGTGGTGGTCAAGGGCCGGGTCGACCGCCGGGACGACACGCCGCGGATCATGGCGATGGACATGTCGCTCCCCGACATCAGCCACAACCCGGACAGCAAGCCGGTCACCCTCACCATGCCGATCACCCGCTGCACGCCCCCGCTGGTCTCGGAACTCAAGGAGATCCTGTCCAGCCACCCGGGCGACGCCGAGGTGCACGTCCATTTGCAGAACGGCTCCCGGACCACGGTCATGCGCCTGGGACCTGCGGTGAGGGTCGCTCCGACTCCTGCCCTGCGGGCCGACCTCAAGATGATTCTCGGCCCGAGCGCCGTAGGCTGATCCGGCTTCTGGGGGCAGAGGCCCCAAGGGTCTTCAGGCGTCGGAGAAGTCAGTGTTAGGACCCTGCCCTGGCTTGGCACCCGGCTCGTCAAGATCGGGATCATTGGACCACCCGGCCAACAGCGTCAACACGATCGCCGCCGCAAAAGCGGGCACCAACCGCGGCCCCACCGAGTGGACCTGGGGCGGCGCCAGATAGGTAGCCCCCTGGACCGCCGTCTGCTCCCAATGGTGATAGCTGCCGCGGCCGATCAGCCCGCCGATCCAGGGACCCATCAGATAGCCCGCCCCGAAGGTGCCCAGAACCACGCCGAGCAGCAGGAACGGCCCCCGGTCCTTACGCATGACCAGCCACGCGACGACCGCCACGACAAGACCGAAACCCAAGCCCAGCATCGCGTACCACCCGTCGGCGGCAATGTACTGCTCGGGGGACGGGTCGTTGACGACGATGCCGCCGGCTCCCGCGTCGAGGACCGGCACGCTCGGGGCCAGCCAGTGCCAGAGCAGGCCGAGCGGGCCACCCAGGGCGAAGATCACCAGGCCGGTCACGACGGCGACCACGACGGTGCGGCGCCACGGGCGGCGGCTCGGGCGGGGCTGCTCCCAGCCTTCGGCGTACGCCTCGGGGGGCAGCGCGTGCGGGTCGTCGAGGCCGGTGGGGTGGGCCAGGCCGTAGCCGTCCGGGTCGGCGCCGGGGGCCCACGGGCTGGGGCTGCTGCCGGTCCCGGGAACGGCCGTGGGATCGGCCGTGGGATCGGGACCATGCGGCAGGGCCGGCTCCTGACTCGGATTCACCCCCCGATCCTGCCAGGTCGGGATGCCGATCGTCCGCCGTGGCCGCTCAACAGCGGCTGGGAATTGTCTGACCGCTAGTTGGGGCTCGCCGGGCGGGCCAGGTCGGAGAGGGGCACGGGGACGGCGCGGACGCGGGCGAGCAGCCCGGCCTCGCGGTTGAGCAGTTTGAGCTCGGCCCGGAGGCGGCCGGCCGTGTCGGGTGCGGCCAGCAGGGACTGGCGTTCCTCGGTGGTCAGCTGGGCGGTGGCGGCGATCAGGTGGGAGAGGACGGTGGGGTCGGCCGGGACCGCGTCGAGGACCTCGGTGTCCGGGCGGAGGAGGTCGAGGTAGGTGCGGAACGCGGCCAGGGCGCGCGGGGCCAGGCGCTCGGCGACGGGGTCGGTGGCCTCGTCGGGCAGCCATTCGACGTCGGCGGTCAGGTAGGGCTCGTCGCCCTGGCTGACGTCGCGGATGGAGAACCGGCGGCGGCCGACCGTCATGATGTCGAAGCGGCCGTCGGGAAGCTCGGTGACCTGGCGCAGCTCGGCGGTGCAGCCGACCGGGTAGAGATCGTCGGCGCCGACCGGGGCGGGGGGTGCCGCGGGCAGGTCGTCGTCCGCGTCGGGGGTGGGGGCCTCGGCGCCGCGGCGGAGCGTGACCACGCCGAATTCGTGGGGGCCATCGACGGGGCTCGACACGAGCTCGCGGACGAGCGCACGGTAGCGCTCCTCGAAGATGTGCAGGGGGAGCACCAGGCCGGGGAACAGCACCGTACCCAGCGGGAACACCGGCAGCCGCGCACTCACGGGTCCAGCCTATCGGGCGGCTGACCTTGGTCAACCCGTGGTGACCGGGGCCGTACACGTGATCACCGTCCCACGCCCTGGGCGTCGCGGTGCCGGGACGGAAATCGCGCGACGTCGAAGCCTAGAATTGCCGGGTGCTGAATCGGACTGACCTGCGCGGCTCCCGTCGGAGCGAGTCTCCCCAGGACCTGCGCGGCCTGCTGCCCCGTGCCCAGCTCGACGTCTCACAGGCCGTCGAGCGGATCCGCCCGGTCGTCGAGGCGGTCCATCAGCATGGCTTCAGCGCGATCGCCGAGGCGACCGAGCGGTTCGACGGGGTCAAGCTGGAACGGCTGCGGGTGAGCGCCGAGGCGATCGCCCGCGCGGCCGACACGCTCGAAGACGACGTGAAGCAGGCGCTGCTCGAGGTGATCAAGCGGGCCCGCAAGGTGCACGCCGACCAGCGGCGCACCGACGTGACGACCCAGGTGGTCGACGGCGGCACGGTGACCGAGCGCTGGGTGCCGGTCGCCCGGGTGGGGCTCTACGTGCCCGGCGGCCTGGCCGTCTATCCGTCCACCGTGGTCATGAACGTGGTGCCCGCCCAGGAGGCCGGCGTCGAGGGCCTGGTCGTGGCCAGCCCGCCGCAGGCCGAGAACGGCGGCCTGCCCGACCAGCGGGTGCTCGCGGCGTGCGCGCTGCTCGGCGTCGACGAGGTCTACGCGGTCGGCGGTGCCCAGGCGATCGCGATGCTGGGTTACGGCTCCGACGGCGCGGACGAGGGTGACCGCTGTGAGCCGGTCGACGTCATCACCGGGCCGGGCAACATCTGGGTGACCGCGGCCAAGCGGCTGCTGCAGGGCACGGTCGGCATCGACGCCGAGGCCGGGCCGACCGAGATCGCCGTGCTGGCCGACGAGACGGCCGACCCGCGGCACGTCGCGGCCGACCTGATCAGCCAGGCCGAGCACGACCCGCTGGCCGCGAGCGTGCTGGTCACCGACTCCGAGGCGCTGCTCGAACAGGTCGAGGCCGAGCTCGCGAGGCAGGTCGCGGCCACCAAGCACGAACAGCGGGTGCGGACCGCACTGACCGGCGCGCAGTCCGGTGCGGTGCTGGTCGACGACCTGGAGCAGGGGCTCCGGGTGGTCGACGCGTACGCGGCCGAGCACCTCGAGATCCAGACGCGCGACGCGCGGCAGTGGGCCATGCGCGTACGCAACGCGGGCGCGATCTTCGTCGGGGCCTGGTCGCCGGTGTCGCTCGGCGACTACGCGGCCGGCTCCAACCACGTGCTGCCGACCGCCGGGTGCGCGCGGCACTCGTCCGGCCTGTCGGTGCAGTCGTTCCTGCGCGGCATCCACGTCGTCGAGTACGACGAGGCGGCGCTCGAGGACGTCGCCCGGCACGTGGTCGCGCTGGCCAACGCGGAGGACCTGCCGGCGCACGGCGATGCGGTCAAGGTTCGTCTTCAGTCCGATTCAGGGCGGCGGGCGGGGCGGTCGGATGGGGGGTTCGCCCGGTGACGACGATCGACGATCTCCCGATCCGCGACGACCTGCGCGGGCAGTCGCCATACGGCGCGCCTCAGCTGGACGTCCCGGTGCGGTTGAACACCAACGAGAATTCGTACTCGCTGCCCGACGACGTGGCCGACGCGATCGTCAAGGCGGTCGCGGCCGAGGTGAAGGACCTCAACCGCTATCCGGACCGCGACGCGGTGGCGCTGCGCGCCGACCTGGCCGACTACCTCGGTCACGGACTGACCTCGGCTCATCTGTGGGCGGCCAACGGGTCCAACGAGGTGCAGCAGCAGCTGCTGCAGACCTTCGGCGGTCCGCAGCGCTCGGCGATCGGCTTCGGCCCGTCCTACTCGATGCACCCGCTGCTCGCCCAGGGCACCGGCACCCGGTGGATCGGCGCGCTGCGCGACGCCGACTTCGGGTTGAGCCCGGCGGCCGCGACCGAGCAGATCGAGAAGCACGATCCCGACCTGGTCTTCCTCTGCTCGCCCAACAACCCGACCGGCACCGCGCTCGACCCGGAGGTGATCACCGCGGTCCTCGGGACGGCCCGCGGCATGGTGATCGTCGACGAGGCGTACGCGGAGTTCGCCCGGGCGGGCACGCGGAGCGCGCTGGCCCTGCTGCCGGATCACCCCCGGCTGGTGGTGACCCGCACGATGAGCAAGGCGTTCGGGTTCGCGGGCGGCCGGCTGGGCTATTTCGCCGCGCACCCGGCCGTGGTCGACGCCGTCCAGCTCGTGCGGTTGCCGTACCACTTGAGCAGCCTGACCCAGGCGGCCGCACGCGCCGCGATCGCGCAACGCGCCGCTCTGCTCGCGACCGTCGAGGCGATCAAGGAGCAGCGTGACCGCATCGTCGGCACGCTGCGTGAGCGTGGCTACCGGGTCGCCGACAGCGACGCCAACTTCGTGCTGTTCGAGGTCGGCGGCGATCAGAGGGTGGTCTGGCAGCAGCTGCTGGACGCGGGCGTGCTGGTCCGCGATGTCGGCCTGCCGGGCTGGCTGCGGGTCACGGCGGGCACCGCGGAAGAGACGGACGCGTTCCTGGAGGGTTTGCGATGAGCCGGACCGCGCGGATCGAGCGCGTCACCAAGGAGACCAAGGTGCTCGTCGAGATCGACCTCGACGGCACCGGGCAGGGCGACCTCAGTACGGGGGTCGGCTTCTACGACCACATGCTCAACCAGCTGGCCAAGCACGGCGGGTTCGACCTGACGGTGCGCACCGAGGGTGACCTCGAGATCGACGCGCACCACACGATGGAGGACACGGCCATCGCGCTCGGTGAGGCCTTCGCGCGGGCACTCGGCGACAAGGCCGGCATCCGGCGGTACGGGTCGGCCACGATCCCGATGGACGAGGTGCTCTGCCGGGCGGCCGTCGATCTGTCCGGCCGGCCCTACGTCGTGCACGACGAGCCGGAGCTGGCGCCCTACATCGGGCCGGTCTACCCGACCAGCATGACCCGGCACATCTTCGAGTCGTTCGGCTTCGCGGCCCGGCTCACGCTGCACGTCAGCGTGCTGCGGGCGGCCCGCGACGGGTCCGGACCGGACGCTCACCACGTGGTCGAGGCGCAGTTCAAGGCGTTCTCGCGGGCGCTGCGCGAGGCGGTCGAGATCGACCCGCGCAACGCCGGTCAGCTGCCGTCGACGAAGGGCGTCCTGTGATCGCGGTCCTGCTCTTCATCGTCGCCGGCTTCCTGGTCGGCGGGGTCATCCAGTTGGCCAAGTCGGGTGCCACGAAGTTCTCGGTCGGCCTGGTCGGTGTGCTCGCCGCGCTGGCCACTGCCGGTGGGGTGGCCTGGCTGCTATGACGACGGTCGTGGTGCTCGACTACGGGTCGGGCAATTTGCGCAGTGCCGAGCGGGCGGTGGCCCGGACGGGCGTCGAGGTCGCGGTCACCGACGACCTTGCGGTCGCTGCCGCGGCGGACGGCCTGGTGGTTCCGGGCGTCGGCGCGTACGCGGCGTGCATGGCCGGCGTCGAACAACTCGGTGCCGGTCCGATGATCGCCGAGCGGGTGGCGGCCGGTCGCCCGGTCCTAGGCATCTGCGTCGGCATGCAGATCCTGTTCGAGACCGGGGTCGAGCACGGCGTCGAGACGAAAGGGCTCGGGCTGCTGCCCGGCGCCGTGACCCGGCTGACCGCCGAGCGCATCCCGCACATGGGGTGGAACACGGTCGCGCCGGCCGAGGGTTCGGTGCTGCTC
The DNA here is from genome assembly GCF_044455125.1 of Actinoplanes sp. NPDC051343. Classification (NCBI taxonomy): domain Bacteria; kingdom Bacillati; phylum Actinomycetota; class Actinomycetes; order Micromonosporales; family Micromonosporaceae; genus Actinoplanes; species Actinoplanes sp. NPDC051343. Next base: position 1,219,318 of record NZ_JBITEL010000001.1, on the reverse strand, counting down.
GAGGGGTTGCCCGACGAAGCCCGGTTCTACTTCGTCCACTCGTACGGTGCCTCTGATCTTCATGCCCTGCACCGCGCCGGCGCCAAGGTGACCACCGCGACCCACGACGAGCCGTTCGCGGCCGTGGTCGAGATGGGTGCGCTGAGCGCGGCCCAGTTCCATCCGGAGAAGAGTGCCGACACCGGGTTCGCGCTGCTGCGCAACTGGGTCGCCGGGCTCTGACCGGCCGTGTCCAAGGAGCGGGCGCGGCGGCGCGCCGAGCGGCTCGCCGTGCTGGAGAGGGAGAAGGCCGTCCGCGCCCGGAAGGTCGCGCGGCGGCAGCGGCGGCGGGCCGTGGTGCGCCGCCTCACGCCTGGCCGCCTGCCCAGCTCGGGCCGGCTGCATCGACGGAGCCGTGCACAACGGATCGGCATCGTCGTGGTGCCACTGGTCGCCGCGATCGCGGTGTGGGTGCTCGTGCCCGACCTGGCGCTGCGCGTTGTCCTGACCGCCATGATCGTTATTGCCGTGCCGGCGCTGGTGGTGCTGGTGCTTGGCAAGCGTCCCTAGAAAGGTTTCTTGTGACTCTTTCCCTGCTTCCGGCCGTCGACGTCGCCGACGGGCAAGCCGTACGCCTCGTGCAGGGTGCGGCCGGCTCCGAGACGTCCTACGGCGACCCGCTCGAGGCGGCGCTGGCCTGGCAGAACGACGGCGCCGAGTGGGTGCACCTGGTCGACCTGGACGCGGCGTTCGGCCGGGGTTCCAACGCCGCGCTGCTCGCCGACGTGGTCGGCCGGCTCGACGTCAGGGTCGAGCTGTCGGGCGGCATCCGCGACGACGCGTCGCTGACCGCGGCCCTGGCCACCGGCGCGGCCCGGGTCAACATCGGGACCGCCGCGCTGGAGGACCCTTCGTGGTGCGACCGGGTGGTGGGCGAGTACGGCGAGCGCGTGGCGATCGGGCTGGACGTGCGCGGGCGGACCCTGTCGGCGCGGGGCTGGACCCGCGACGGCGGCGACCTGTTCGACGTGCTGGCCCGGCTCGACAAGGCGGGCGCGTCCCGCTACGTCGTCACCGACATCACCAAGGACGGGATGATGCGCGGGCCCAATCTGGAGTTGCTGCGGGAGGTGTGCGCGGCGACCGACCGGCCGATCATCGCCAGTGGTGGGGTGTCCACGCTGGACGACCTGCGGGCGCTGGCGACCCTGGAGCACATGGGAGTCGAGGGTGTGATCGCGGGAAAATCGTTGTATGCCGGTGCGTTCACGGTGCGGGAGGCGCTGGAGGCGCTGGCCGCGGCGGCGGGCTGAGTTTCCAGCTGTGGCGCAGGGCCTCCTCGGCGGCCTTGATCGCGGGGCGTGCGGCGGCCGTCTCCCGCCACGCGATCACCACCCGGCGGCTGGGTTCCGGGTCGACCTTCACCACCCGCACACCGGCGGGCAGCGGCGGCCGGGCCAGGCGCGGGATCATGGCGATGCCCAGGCCGGCCGCGATCAGCGTCAGCTGGGTCTCGAACTCGCCGACGTGGAAGTCGGGCTGGACGCCGGGCAGCACCCGGATCAGCCACTCGTGGCAGATGTCGCCGGCGTTGGTCGAGATCCAGCGTTCGTCCCGCAGACCGGCCAGCGTGGTCCGCTTCCTGATCGCGTGGTCGGCCGGCACGATCAGGTCGGCGACGTCGAGCCCCAGGGTGGTGCGGGCGATGCCGGGCGGGTAGTGCAGGGCGGCCTCCGGCCAGTCGTCGAGCACGGCCAGGTCGACGTGGCCGCGGTGCAGCATGTCGAGGCCCACGTGCGGGTTGACCTCGACCAGGCCGGTCGCCAGCTGCGGATGCTCGGCCTCCAGCCGCTGGAGGGCGCCCGGCAGCAGCGCCCGGCAGGCGGTCGGGAACGACGCCACGGTCAGTCGCCCGGTCACCGTGTCCCGGTGGGCGGCCAGCGCCGCCTCGGCCTCGTCCACGGTGGCGAGCACCCGCTCGGCGTGCGCGGCCAGCACCCGGCCCGCCTCGGTCAGCCGGATCCGGCGGCCGTCCTTCTCGATCAGTGTGGTGCCGGTCTCGCGTTCGAGCTTGGCGAGTTGCTGCGACACCGCCGACGGCGTGCAGTGGAGTGCGTCGCTCGCCGCGAGGACCGTACGGTAGCTCGCGACCGCGTGCAACGCGCGCAGCCGTCCCAGATCGATCATTCAGCGATGCTACATCTTGGGTGAAGCAAATTTCGCTGGTGCTTAACGGTTGCCGGCGGCGACGCTGAGGGCATGCGACCCCGTGACCTTGCCCTGGCCGTCGCCGTGACGGCCGCCTGGGGTGTCAACTTCGTGATGATCGATACCGGCCTCGCCCTCTTCCCGCCGCTGATGTTCAACGCGCTGCGGTTCACGCTCGCCGCCTTCCCGGCCGTGTTCCTCGTCGGCCGCCCGCAGGTGCCGTGGCGGTGGGTGATCGCGGTCGGGCTGGCGCTCGGGGTCACGAAGTTCTCGTTGCTGTTCGCCGGCATGGCGGCCGGGATGCCGGCCGGGCTGAGCTCGCTGGTGCTCCAGAGCCAGGCCGTGTTCACCGTGCTGTACGCCGTACTGCTGCTGCGCGAGCGACCGCGAGCGCAACAGGTCGCCGGGTTGGCCGTGGCCTTCGCCGGAATCGTCGTCGTCGGCAGCCGGATGGGCTCGGACCTGGGCGCCTTCCTGCTGATCATCGGCGCGGCGGCCGCCTGGGGCCTGTCCAACATCGCCACCCGCAAGGCGTCCCCGCCCGACACGCTGCGCTTCATGGTGTGGGTGAGCGCGGTCGCGTCCGGCCCGCTGATCCTGCTGACGCTGGTGATCGAGGGGCCGTCCCGGGACGCGGCGGCGTTGGCGCATCTGTCGCTCAAGCCGGTGCTGGCGCTGGCCTACGTGGTGGTGGTCGCGACGCTGGCCGGCTTCGGCGGGTGGGGCTGTCTGATCCGCCGGTACGGCGCGGCCACCGTCGCCCCGTTCTCGATGCTGGTGCCGATCTTCGGCATCGCCGCGGGTGCGCTGATGCTGGGCGAGCGGGTGCATCCGGTGGACGTGGCCGGCGGCGTCCTCGTGATCGGCGGGGTGCTGCTCGGGCTGGTCCGCTACGCGCCCGTGGCCCGCAATCGCCCCCTTCCTTCCCGGCCCGATCGTGCGGTGGGCCGCTGACTAGGCTGAACGGCATGACGGTGGCGGTGCGGGTGATTCCGTGTCTGGACGTGGATGCGGGCCGGGTGGTCAAGGGTGTCAACTTCGTCGATCTGCGGGATGCCGGGGACCCGGTCGCGCTGGCGGCGGCCTATGACGCGGCCGGCGCCGACGAGCTGACGTTTCTCGACGTGACCGCGTCGTCGGACGACCGGGGCACGATGCTCGACGTGGTGAGGCGGACCGCGGAGTCGGTGTTCATCCCGCTGACCGTCGGCGGCGGGGTGCGGTCGGTCGGGGACGTCGACGTGCTGTTGCGGGCCGGGGCCGACAAGGTCGGAGTCAACACGGCGGCGATCAGGCGGCCGGAGCTGATCCTCCAGATCGCCGAGCGGTTCGGCAACCAGGTGCTGGTGTTGTCGCTCGACGTGCGGCGGTCGGGTGACCAGCCCAGCGGTTGGGAGGTCACCACGCACGGGGGCCGGCGGAGTGCGGGCCTCGACGCGATCGAGTGGGCCCGGACGGTGGCCGAGCGGGGGGCGGGGGAGATCCTGCTCAACTCGATGGACGCCGACGGCACCAAGGCGGGCTTCGACCTCGAGCTGATCGAGGCGGTGCGCGCGGTCGTCGACATCCCGGTGATCGCCAGCGGCGGGGCGGGTGCGGTCGAGCACTTCCCGCCCGCGGTGGCGGCGGGGGCCGATGCGGTGCTGGCGGCCAGCGTGTTCCACTTCGGAGACCTGACGATCGGCGAGGTCAAGGACCGCCTGCGGGTGGCCGGCAACCCCGTCCGGTAGGAAATCAGCGGCCGTCGGCGAGCCGCATGCGATATTCGCGGAGCGCGGTCGCGTAGGTCGGCTCGTCGAGCGTCCACTCCGACTCGCCGGGTCCGCTCGCCCGGTTGAGCTGGGTTTGCATCGTCATCACGGCCGACGACAGACCACTGAACGGGCGGGTGCGCCACAGCTGCTCGCCCGCCGCCGCGACCTCGACCAGGTCGTCCTCGACGCGGAGCAGGCCAGCCCCGGCCAGGCGGCGCACCGAGAACTCGAGTTCGTCGCGGGTCGGCACGGCGTGGTGCAGGAAGTCGGCGGCGGCGAGCACGTCGGCCAGGGAGGCGCCGGTCACCGGGAGGGCGGCGTGCAGGGCCCGGTCGCGTTCGAGGCGCTCGGCGATGACCGCGGACACGAAGATCCACGCGTCGTTCCAGTGCCAGCCGTCGTCTGCCCCCATGCGGCAATGATGCCGTGCGACCGCGTCACCGGGAAGCAAATGTGGCCGGATGATCACCGACCTGTGACGCGGTGTCGAACAGCCTCAGAAAGACCTGGACCAGCGGTCCTATACCCAATGCGTAGGCCACGGTCCCGATCCCGACGGTGCCGCCGAGCAGGAAGCCGGCGCTGAGCACGGTGAGCTCGATGCACGTGCGCACGAGCCGGACCGACAACTTCGGGTACCGCCTGACGATGCCGGTCATCAGCCCGTCGCGCGGGCCCGGTCCGAAACGGCTGCCGATATAGAGGCCGGTCGCTGCCGCGTTGAGCACGATGCCGCCGGCCAGGTACGCGATCCGGGCGGGCCAGTTGGTGCCGGGCGGCAGCAGCGCGAGGGCGCGGTCGGCGACCAGGCCGATCACGATCAGGTTGGCGAGCGTGCCGAAGCCCGGCCGCTGCCGCAGCGGGATCCAGAGGAGCAGCACCGGGATGCCGGTCAGGATCACCACCAGGCCGAAACTGATCCCGGTTACCTTCGACAGCCCCTGGTGGAAGACGTCCCACGGGTCGAGCCCGAGGCGCGACTCGACAAGCATTGCCATCGAGACGCCGTAGAGCACGAGCCCGGCGAAGAGCCGGACCAGGCGACTGGTGATCCTCATGACTGTCATGTTGCGGGCCAATTGTGCGAGGCTGAAGTGCCAATTCACAGGAGGTGGACGTGACATCTCAGGTGCGCGGGAGCCAATTGACCCGATTGCTGGGCCAATGGCATGCCTTGCCGGGCCGGCATCGCCGGCCCGACTATGCCGCCCTGGCGGCGGCGGTGCGCGGGCTGATCGCGGACGGCCGGCTTCCGTTGGGCGTACGCCTACCGGCCGAACGCGAACTCGCCGACTCCCTGAGCGTGAGCCGCACGACCGTGTCCGCCGCCTACCGGGCGCTGCGCGAGAGCGGCCACCTGACCAGCCGCCGGGGCGCCGGCAGCTGGACCGCCCTGCCGAACGGTCACCGGGTCGCCACCTCGGGGTTGTGGGCGGCGCCCGACGACCTCGACATGATCGACCTGGGGGTGGCGGCCTCGGCCGCGCCGCCCGAACTGATCACCGCGACCCGCGAGGCGGCCGACGACCTACCGCGCTATCTGGGCACCGCCGGCTATCACCCGGTCGGACTGATCGAGTTGCGGGAGGCGGTCGCCGCCGGGTTCACCGCCCGCGGCGTGGCCACCTCGCCCGAGCAGATCCTGATCACCTCCGGCACGCAGCAGGCCCTCGACCTGGTGCTGCGTCTCTCGGTGCCGGCCGGTGCGCCGGTGCTGGTCGAGTCGCCGACCTATCCCAACGCGCTCGCCGCGCTGGCCGCCCGCCGGGCCCGCATCAACACCCACGGGATGGACGCGGGCTCCGGCTGGGACGGCGAGCTGCTGCTCGGCGCACTGCGGCAGGGGCGGCCCCGGTTGACGTACGTCATCCCGGAGTTCCAGAATCCGACCGGCCACCTGATGGACGCGGCCCTGCGGGAGCGGCTTGCCGCGACCGCCCACACGGCCGGCACCGAGCTGGTGGTCGACGAGTCGTTCGTGGACCTGCCGCTCGACGACGACGTGATTCCGCCGCCGGTCGCCGTCTTCGACCGGCACTCCCGGGTGGTGTCGATCGGCGGGATGAGCAAGGCCTACTGGGGTGGTCTGCGGATCGGCTGGGTGCGCGCGTCGGCCCCGATGGTGCAGCGGCTCGCCGCGATCCGGGTCGGCGTCGACATGGCGAGCCCGGTGCTCGAGCAGCTGGTCGCGGTGCGGCTGCTGCGTCAGTCGGCGACGATCGTGCCGGCCCGCCGGGCCGAGCTGCGGCATCGGCGCAACACCCTGGTCGAGACGCTGCACGCGCTGCTTCCGGAGTGGAGCTTCGCGGTTCCGCCGGGCGGCACGATGCTCTGGGCCGAACTGGACGGACCGGTCTCGAGTGCGCTCGCGCGGGCGGCCGAGGACGTGGGCGTACGCCTGGCGCCCGGCCCCCGATTCGGGCTCGACGGCACACTGGAGCGCTTTCTGCGGCTGCCGTTCTCGCTGCCGCCGACCGACCTCATCGAGGCCGTGCGGCGGATAGCCGGCGTGCACCACGACCTCGATCGGGCCGCGGCCCGATCGTCGTGGCGCACACCGGCGGTCATTGCCTAACGGTTCTTTTCGGTGGCGCGGGCGGCTTCCTCCTCGACCGACAGTTCGGCCGGGGGGAGGTCGGCCTCAACCGATTGTTCTGTCTCGCGGGCCTTCTCCTCGTCATCGTCGTGCCTGCGATGGCGCCCGCGGTGCTGTTCCTCGTGATCCACGGAACCGACTTTATAGGCGGAAGCCGCTGACGATCGTGCTCAGCTGATGTGACATGCGCGCGAGCTCGGCGGTGGCCGCCTGGGTCTGCGCGACGCCGTCGCTGGTCGCCCCGGCCGCCGACGCGACGCCGGTGATGCTCCGGGCGATCTCGTTGGTGCCGCTCGCCGCCTCGGAGACGCTGCGGCTCATCTCGGCGGTGGTCGCGGTCTGCTCTTCGACCGCCGAGGCGATGGTGGTCTGGTAGTCGCTGATCCGGGCGATGACCTGTGAGATCTCCTCGATCGCGGTGACCGCCCCGGTGGTGCCGGACTGGATCGCCTCGACCCGGCCGGAGATGTCCTGGGTCGCCCGCGCGGTCTCCTGGGCCAGATCCTTGACCTCGGACGCGACCACCGCGAAGCCCTTGCCCGCCTCGCCGGCCCGAGCCGCCTCGATGGTGGCGTTGAGGGCGAGCAGGTTGGTCTGTTCGGCGATCGACGTGATCACCTTGATCACGTTGCCGATCTCGGCCGACGAGTCGCCCAGCTTGTTCATGGTGGCCGAGGTGGCGGCCGTGACGGCGACCGCCTCGGAGGCGACCCGGGCCGCCTCGGACGCGTTCTGGGAGATCTCCCGGATCGAGGCGCCCATCTCCTCGCTGCCCGCCGAGACGGTGTCGACGCTTCGGGAGATCTGCTCGGCCGCGGCCGAGACGGCCTGGGCCTGCGAGGACGTCTCGTGCGCGGACGCGGAGATCTGAGTCGCGGTGGTGCTCATCTGCTCCGACGCGCCGGCCAGCGACGCGGCCGAGGTGTCGATCGTGGTCACCGTCTCCCGCAGGCCGGCGATCGCCGCGTCGAGTGCCCGGCCCATCCGCCCCGGCTCGTCGCCGCTGTCGAGCCCGCTGGTGCGGGTGAGGTCGCGGGCGGCCAGCGCGTCGCAGACCGCGTGCACCTTGGCCAGCGACCGGACGATCCGCCGGGCCACGATGACGCCCAGCCCGAGGGCGACAAGCACGCCGGCGATGAGGATGGTCAGGGTCAGCGTGCGGCTGAACCGGTAGGTCGACCGGGCGCCGTCCGAGTTCTTCACCGCCTCGGCGCCCTCCGCCCGGTCCAGCGCGGCCAGTTCGGCACGTACCTTCTGGGCAAGCGGCTTGACCTGGCTCTCGTGGACCGTGGACCACTGGTCGAGCCGGTTGGCGGTGCCCAGGGACAGGAGCCGGTTCCGGGCGATGTCGGCGTACTGCTGCCAGATCGTGACCAGGTTGTCGATGGTGGCGGACTCGCCCGCCGGACCGCTGGCGCGATAGGCGGTCATCGCGGCGTCGAAGGCGGCCAGGTCGGCGGTGAGGTCGTCGGCGAACCTCGTGGCGATCGCGTCGTCGGGCGCCATTGCCTGGTGGGCCGAGTCGGACTGCGCCTTCTCGGCCGCCGCGCGCAGGTCGGCCACCGCGTTGATGCTGGTGACGTTGCCGGTGGAGATCAGGGTGGCGGCCGCGCTGGTCTTGGAGAGCCCGATCAATCCCGTGATTCCGACAAGCACCGCCACCAGGGAGGCGATCACGATGGCGGACAGAATCTTGACTTTGACGCTCAGGTTGGCGAACACCATCCCACTATGTGCCTATCAATACCGTCAGTTCGGGCTTTTGCCCGGATCACCGAGCGCGGGCGGGCTCGATAGGATCGACGGGCTGGCCCGCTGGTGTGGCGGCCATTACTCTTCGGTAACACAGGCGCAATCCCCCGGACCTGCTTGAGAAGGCGGCTCTCGATGGCACTCGACGTTCCCTACCGTTCGATCCCCGACATGTTCTACCGGCGCGTCGCGGCGACTCCGAACGGTCAGGCGTTCGCGGTGCCCGACCCGGGCGACACCGGGCTGATCTGGCACACCTGGGGCCAGATTGGTGAGCGCGCGACCGCGATGGCGGCCGGCCTGCGCGAACTCGGCGTCGGCCTGGAGGACCGGGTCGCGATCCTGGCCAACACCCGGCTCGAGTGGGTGCTGATCGACCTCGCGATCAACTGCGCGGGCGGCGCGACGACCACGGTCTATCCGACCACCGAGCCGGAGGACGCGTCGTACATCGTGGCCAACTCCGGGTCCAAGGTGCTGGTCGCCGAAAACCCGAGGCAGGCCCTCAAGATCGCCGGAGTCGACACCAGCGTCACCCACGTCGTACTCATGGACGGCCCGGCCGACGCCGGCGCGACGCCGCCCCAGATCACGCTGGCCGAGCTGGAGGAACGCGGTGCCGCCGCCCTCCGGCAGAACCCGAAGCTGATCGAGGACGTCGTCGAGAGCATCGGCCCCGACCACGTGGCCACCCTGATCTACACCTCGGGCACCACCGGCCGGCCCAAGGGCGTCGTGCTGTTGCACGGCGCCTGGGCGTGGGAGGGCGTGGCCCAGGAGTCGCTCGGCATCTTCGAGGCGACCGACATGCAATACCTCTGGCTGCCGCTGTCCCACGCGTTCGGCAAGACGCTGCTCTGCGGCATCGTGCACGTCGGCGTGCCGACCTACATCGACGGCCGGGTCGACAAGCTGGTCGACATGCTCTCGGTCGTCCGCCCGACGCTGATGTGCGCGGCGCCCCGCATCTTCGAGAAGGTCTACAACAAGACCGTCACCACCGCGCTCGAGGGCGGCAGCGCCAAGGCCAAGATCTTCGGCTGGGCGGTCGCCACCGGCAAGCGCAAGGTCGCGCTCGAACAGGCCGGCAAGCCGGTCGGCGCCCTGCTCAAGGCGCAGTACGCGCTGGCCGAGAAGCTGGTCTTCAGCAAACTGCAGAGCCGCCTCGGCGGCCGGCTGCGCGTGCTGGTCAGCGGCTCGGCCCCGCTCGCCCCCGACATCGCCGAGTTCTTCGCCGCCGCCAACCTGCCGATCCTCGAGGGTTACGGCCTGACCGAGTCGAGCGCGGCCAACTTCGTCAACCGGGTCGGCCACCTCAAAATCGGTACCGTCGGCCGGCCGCTCGGCGACCTCGAGTGCCGCATCGACGCCGACGGCGAGGTGCTGCTGCGCGGCAAGCCGGTGATGCGCGGCTACCACGACATGCCCAAGGAGACCGCCGAGGCGTTCACCGAGGACGGCTTCCTGCGCACCGGCGACATCGGCGAGCTCGACGCCGAGGGCTACCTGCGCATCACCGACCGCAAGAAAGACCTGGTCAAGACGTCGGGCGGCAAATACATCGCGCCGAGCGCGATCGAGGGCCAGTTCAAGGCGGTCTGCCCCTACACGTCGCAGGCGATCGTGGTCGGCCAGGCCCGCAACTTCGTGACCATGCTGATCACGCTCGACGAAGACTCGATCATGGGCTGGGCGAGCGGTCCGCTGGCCGGCAAGAGCTACGCCGAGGTCTGCGCCGCGCCGCAGACCCACGAACTCATCGAGGGCTACATCAAGGAACTCAACGGCAAGCTCAACCGCTGGGAGACGATCAAGAAGTTCTCGATCCTCCCGCGCGACCTGAGCATCGAGGCCGGCGAGATCACCCCGTCGATGAAGATCAAGCGGCGCAGCGTCGAGACCAACTTCAAGGACCAGATCGAGAAGATGTACGAGGGCTCGCTCGCCCAGATCTGAGCGCGCCCTGGGGTCTGAGCTGGTCCCAGGGGCGAGCTCGGGTCTGGGCGAGCTCGGGTCTGAGCGAGCTCGGATCCGCGACGGGCGGGCGGGTCTGAGGCTGCGCTATCCGTCGATCTCGATCGTCATCGTGGCGAGGGCTGCCCGGTCGGCCATCTGCTCGACCCGGGTGATGCGGCCCTCGTCGTCGAAGAGGAACTCGAAGACGACCATCACCTTGCCGTTCAAGGCCCAGACCAGCCCCGGCCGCCCGTCCAGCATCGCCACCTGGGCGCCGGCCGCACCCTGGAACCGGCCGGCCACGGCCCGCGCGCCCATCAGCACGGCGTCCGCGCCCATCCGTACGGACTGCTGGTCGGCCCGCATGACCACGTCGGGGTCGAGCATCTCGAGCAACGTCGTGAAGTCGCCACCGTGTGCGGCGGCCAGGAACGCGTGTACGATCGCTTGCCTTGTGCCTTTATCCGATTTATCAGATATGTCGGTTCCTTGGATGCGGCGCCGGGCCCGACTCGCCAGCTGACGCGCGGCCGCCGGAGAGCAGCCCACGATTGTGGCAATTTCGGGGAACGGTACCGCGAACATGTCGTGCAGCACGAAGGCCAGCCGCTCGGACGGGCCCAGCGTGTCGAGCACCAGCATCAGCGCCGGCCCGATCGCGTCGGCCATCATCGCCCGATGCTCGGGATCCGGAGCGTCGGCGGTGATCTCGGCCGGCACCTCGGCCGGCTCCTCCGGCCGCGCCGACCGGGCCCGCAGCATGTCCAGGCAGACCCGGCTCACCACCGTGGTCAGCCAGCCGGTCAGGTTGCCGACCTCCGAGGTGTCCGACCGGCTCAGCCGGACCCACGCCTCCTGCACCGCGTCGTCGGCCTCGTGCGGCGACCCCAGGATCCGCTGCGCGACCAGCCGCAGATGCGCCCGGTCCTGCTCGAACCGCTCGGCCAACAAGTCAAGTTCACTCATCGTCACACTCCCGCGTCGGTGCCCGTCATAGTCTTTGACGGACCGCGGTGGTCCGCTGTGACTTCAGGGAGCAACCCCATGACCATCCGTACCATCACCGTCCCGGTCAAGGACCTCGAGGCGTCGACCGCTCTCTACAGCGCGTTGCTCGGCTCCGAGCCCTACGTGACCAGCCCCTACTACGTAGGTTTCCGCCCCGAGGGCACGCCCGAGATCGGCCTCGACCCGCACGGTGACGTGGCCGCCGGCCCGGTCGCCTTCCACCACGTGGACGATATCGAGGCCACCATCGCCGCCTTGGCCGAGAAGGGCGCGAGCATCGAGCGTTCCCCGCACGACGTCGGCGGCCCGGTGATCGCCACCTTGCGTGACAACGACGGCAATCTGTTCGGCCTCTACCAGGGTCCGGCCGAATAGTCTGGGCCGATGGCGGAGCAGCCCCGCACGAAAGAGCAACGCAAGGCCGACACTCTGGCCCGGCTGGGTGCCGCGGTGGCCGACGTGTGGGTGGCGACGACCGACGGCGTACGCCCGTTCCTGGTGCCGTTGACCATGGCCTGGGTCGGGGAGCGGATCGCCCTCGCGACCGAGGGGGCCGCTCCCACCGTACGGAATCTCCAAGCGCACGGCCGTGCCCGGATGGCCCTGGGCGGAACCCGGGATGTCGTCCGCATCGACGCCGTGCTGGAGCGCACGATCCCGGTCGCTGAGGCGGCCGGGATCGGCGAGGCCTTCGCAACCCAGAACGACTGGGACCCGCGGGAGGCCGGGCCGCCCTACGTCTTCGCCGTTCTGCGCCCCGAACGCATCGAGGCCTGGCGCGAGGAGAACGAGCTCCGGGGCCGCCTCCTGATGCGCGACGGGGTCTGGCTGGTCTAGGGCATGCGGTGCCCTACGTCGCAACCACCTCTTCCAGGGGGCGCATCGTGCGAATGCCGGAGGCGAAGGTGGCGGTCAGCGCCGCCACCGAGACCGACGCGGCGAAGAACAGGGCCGCCGCCGCGCTGCTGACGTGGGCGACGATCAGGCCGGCCAGCGCGGGTGCGGCGGCCGAGGCCGACATCGCGGCCATGAAGATCACGCTGAGCACCCGGCCCTGCAGGCGGTCGGGCGTGATCGCGGCCTGGTAGCCGAACAGCGCCGCGTTGCAGGCCGGGCCGAGGAAGACGGCCAGGGCGAGGGGGACCGCGGCGACCAGCGAAGAGGTGAAGAGCGACCCGATCGCCAGCACCCCGGTCGCCGCCCAGCAGATGAAGCGGATCAGCCGGGGGAACGGCATCGAGCGCTGCAGCATCGGTGCGGCCAGGGCCCCGGCCAGGCCGCCGACCGCCATGATGGTCTCGGTCAGCCCGATCACGACCGGCGAGACGCCGTGCCGCTGCAGGGTCACGATGATCGTGAAGACGGTGCCGTTGAGGGCCAGGTTGAGCGGCGCCGCGATGGTCAGCACGGCCCGCAGGAAGCTGTTGCCGAAGACGAACCGCACGCCCTCGACCAGGGCTGCCCGGTGGCCGCCCGGCTCCGGCGGCGTGTCGCCCTGCAGCGGCTTGCGGATCAGGCTGATCCCGGCCAGCGAGGCCAGGTAAGAAACGGCATTGCCGATAAAAGGCAAAGACGGGGCAAGGCCGAAGAGAAGCCCGCCGAGCGGCGGGCCGGCCAGCGAGGTCCCGTACGTCCGTGCCTCGTTGCGGGCGACCGCGTCGGACAGCCGGGACTGGTCGACGATGCTGCGCAGCGCCGCGTGCTCGGTGGTCTGGAACATCGTGCCGCAGATCGCGTCGACCACCGCCACCGCCACGATGACGCTCAGGTCGGTGTGGCCGGTCGCGACCAGGGCGGCCAGCCCGGCGAACGCGACCAGGCGGATCGCGTCGCAGGCCAGCATGGCCCGGCGGCGGTTGACCCGGTCGGCCAGCACGCCGCCCGGCAGCCGCGACAGCAGGCGCGCGACCTGGGCCACGGTGCCGACCAGACCGGCCCGGACGGCCGAACCGGTCACGGCCAGCACCAGCAACGGCATAGCCAGTTGAGCGACGGCGTCGCCGAGGTCGGACAACGACTGGCTGGTCCACAGCAGATTGAACTCGCGGTTCCGCCAGAGGCTGCTCATTTGCGGAGAGTATGTATCCGCGTCGATCCGAGCAATCGCCTCATCTATGCGCTCAGCAGAGAAACCATCTCGTCCTCCTCCGATTGCCCCTTGTGACGAGGCTAGGACGAATGCCGCCGCCGGTGTCATACCGATTGAGCCATACCGGCGAGAATGGGCCGGTGGATGTGGTGATCGAACTCTCCGGTCCCGGAAAAGGGCCGGGGGAGAAAACGGTTCTCGTCTATCGCGCGCTGCGGGCTGCGATAGTCGACGGGCGGCTGCCGGCCGGGCATCGGCTGCCGCCCAGCCGCGCGCTGGCGTCCGACCTCGGGGTGGCCCGGGGCAGCGTGGCCACGGCGTACGAGCGGCTCGCCGCCGAGGGGTTCCTCACCGCCCGGGTCGGCTCGGGGACGTTCGTGGCTCCGCTTCCGGCGACCCGGCCGCCGCGCCGGCACCCGGCCGATCCGCTGCGCCCGCGGGCCGGCTGGACGTTCGGGCCGGTGCCGACCAGCGGCGAGGAGCCGGTGCCGCGCTACGACTTCCGGTCCGGCATCCCGGATGCGACGCTGTTCCCGTTCGACACCTGGCGGCGGCTCGTCTCGGCCGAGTTACGGTTGCGGGCCAACGGCCCCGGGACGTACGCGGCACCCGCCGGTCATCCGGCCCTGCGCGCGGCGATCGCCCGGTCGCTGGGTTACGGCCGTTCGGTGCGCGCGACCGCGGACGACGTGGTGGTGACCAACGGGACCCAGCACGCGCTCGACCTGATCGCCCGCGTACTGCTGAAGCCCGGCGACGTCGTCGCCGTCGAGGAACCCGGATATCCGCCCGCCGGGCGGATTTTCGCGGCGGCCGGCGCCCGGGTCACCGGGGTGCCGGTCGACGAGGACGGCCTGGTCGTCTCCGCACTGCCGGGCAACGCGCGGCTGGTCTACACCACGCCGTCGCACCAGTTCCCGCTCGGCGGGGCGATGAGCCTCGACCGGCGGCGGGAACTGCTCGACTGGGCCCGGGGGCGGCCGGCCGCGATCGTCGAGGACGACTACGACAGCGAGTTCCGGTTCGCGGCCCGGCCCCTCGAACCGCTCTACAGCCTCGACACGGTCGGACGGGTGCTGTACGTCGGCACGTTCTCCAAGACCATGCTGCCCATGCTGCGGACCGGATTCGCGCTGCTCCCGCCCGGCTTGCGGGAAGCGGTGGTGGCCGCGCGCCAGCTGAGCGACGGGTACGGGCAGATGGCGGTGCAGGCGGCGCTGGCCCGCTTCATCGACGAGGGACAGCTGGCCCGGCACGTGCGGCGCGCCGGCCGGGCGTACGGAAATCGGCGGAGCCGCATCCTGGGTGAGCTGACCGCCCAGCCCTCGTTGCGGGTGCTGCCCTCGGCGGCCGGCCTGCACGTCACCGCTGTGCTGCGGGACGGCACGCCGGCCGACGCGGCGCGGATCTCGGCGGCGGCGTTCGCCGAAGGGGTGGCGGTCGAAGATCTGACCCCTTATTCGGCGACGCACGCCGGCTTCGTGTTCGGGTTCGGGGCGATCGACCCGGCGCTGCTCGGCGAGGGACTCGCGATCTTCACGCGCCTGCTCCGGTAGAGAATCGCGCCGAGGCCGACCACCAGGCTGAACAGGGCCGGCTTCCCGTTGAGCGCGAGCAGCGCCAGGGTGGCCACGAACGCGACCCCGGCCGTCGCCCGCGACCAGCCGGGCGGCAGCAGACGGACCGCGGCCGCCGTGCCCAGCACGTAGACCAGCGTGAAGCAGCCGGTGACCAGCAGCAGGGCCGCGTTGGTGGAGAGCGGCAGCGCGACGCCGATCACGCTGCCGGCGACGATCAGGACGAGCGAGCGCCGGGGTGTGCTGACGAATTTCGGCAGCGCGCCGTCGCGGGCCAGCGCCGGTCCGAGCCGCGAGCCGCCGGCCAGGTACGCGTTTACCGCTCCGACGGTCAGCAGCACCGCCACCACCGCGGTGATCGCCCGGACCGGGCCGTCGACGCCGGTGGCCAGCAGGTCGGCCAGCGGGGCCGGGCTGCCGGCGAGCGCCGGGCCGAGCACGAGCACGCTGGTCACGGCCACCGCCAGGTAGAGCACGCCGACCACCACCACCGCGATGCCGGTCGCCCGGGGCACGTCCCGGCGCGGGTGGCGATATTCCGCCGACAGCGACGAGAGCGCCTCCCAGCCGGCGAACCCCCAGACCAGGACGGCCGCCGCCGCGCCGACCCCGGACCAGCCGTGCGGGGCGAACGGGTGCAGGTTGGCCCGGTGCGCGTGCGGGAGCGCGGCGACCACGGTGACCAGCAGCAGGATCGCGAGCGTCGCGGTCAGCCACAGCTGGACGCGGCCCGAGACGCGCAGGCCGAACCAGTTCATGACGAAGACCGAGCCGACGATCGCCAGGAAGGTGGCGATCCGGGTGGTCTCACCGCCGCCGAGCACGTCGGCCACGTAGCCGTCGGCGAACGAGCAGGCGGGTGGGGCGCCGAGCGGGATCGCGAAGTAGAAGCACCAGCCGACCGCGGCCGACGCCCGCGGGCCGAAGGCCAGCCGGACGTAGGTGGAGACGCCGCCGCCGTCCGGGTGCCGGGCGCCGAGGGCGGCGAAGCTCCAGGCCAGCGGGGCGGAGAGGGCGATCAGGGCGAGCCAGGCGACCAGCGAGGCGGGGCCGGCCACGGCGGCGGCCAGGGCGGGCATCGAGATCACGCCGGTGCCCAGGACGGCGCCGATGCTGAGTGCGGTGCCCTGGGCTACGGACAGCTTGGTCATGCTCTTGACGCTAGGTCTTGATTGGCTCGCGATATGGACCAATCCATGGTCGCCCGGATGGGCCAATCAGAGGTTGAGGTACGCGTTCCTGATCTTGTCGGCGGCGGGACCGGCGATGTCCACCCGGGCCTGCCGGCGGCCGGAAAGGAAGAGGGCCAGCTCGCCGGGTGCCCCGGACAGGATGGTCTCGTCGCCCTTTATCGAGACCTCTCCGAAGCCGTCGGCTCGCACGGTGATCGGCGCGCCGATCTTTCCGAGCGCCATCCGCGCCCGGAAACGGGCCTGAGTCCACAGGGCGGCGGCGTCCTCGGCCGCCAGTTCGCGCGGCTCCCAGTCCGGCTGCGCGCGCCGGACGTCCTCGTGGTGGATGAAGAACTCGCCGTTGTTGGTCAGGGCCTCGAGGGGTGGATGGCTGGCCGGGCTCCACCAGGGCGGCGTGCGCAGCAGGGCCAGAGTCGTCGCGTAGGGCTGGGCGCGCTGGGCCAGGCGGACCCGCTCGCCGTGCGCGGCAAGGGCCGGAATGACCGCGCCGGCCGCCGCGTCCGGCCGCCGGTCGCGCATCACGAGGTGGGCGGCGAGATCGCCGGTGGTCCATCCGGCGCAGAGAGTGGGCTGGTCAGGCCCGAGGTCGGCGAGCAGGTCGGCCAGAGCCAGACGCTCGCGACGGGCGAAGTCGGTCACATACGTGATCGTAGACACAATGTCACGGGTGTAAACGGCGGCCATCGGTTCGGCAGGATGGGAGTGTAAGGCCGGATCGTCCGGCGAACACTTACCGGACGGGTAGGAAATGAACACCAGCCGCGATGTGCTGGGACGGGGACTGCGGGTACTCGGCCGGGCGATCCGCACCGAACCGCGCCTGTTCGTGATCGGAGCCGTCGGCAGCAGCGTCTTCGGCCTGCTCGTCATCGCCAACTCGTACGTCGTCGGCGCGGTGATCGGGCACGTCGTCGTGCCCTCGTTCGCCAAGGGTCACGTCGGCACCGGCGAGCTGGCGCTGATCGCCGCCGCGTTCCTCGGCATCAGCGTCCTGCGCGTGGGCAGCATCTTCGGCCGACGGCTCGGCGCCGGGTTCATGCAGTTCCGCCTCCAGGCCCGCTACCGCCGCGCGGTCACCCGGCGCTACCTCTCGCTGCCGCCGTCCTGGCACCAGCAGCACGCCACCGGCACGCTGCTGTCCAACGCCAACTCCGACGTCGAGGCCGCGTTCGTGCCGATCGCCCCGCTGCCGTTCGCCGTCGGCACGATCGTGATGATCTTCGCCGCGGTGGTCGCGCTGTTCTTCACCGACTGGGTGCTGGCGCTGGTCGGCATCACGCTGTTCCCGCTGCTGTTCGGCCTCAACTACATCTACTCGCGCAAGATGTCCCCCCGGCAGATCCGGGCCCAGCAGATGCGGGCCAAGGTCAGCGCGGTCGCCCACGAGAGCTTCGACGGCGCGCTGGTGGTCAAGACGATGGGCCGCGAGGAGGACGAGTCACGCCGGTTCGGCGTCTTCGTCTCCGAACTGCGCGACGCGCTGATCTCGGTCGGCCGGCTCCGCGGCTTCTTCGACCCGACCATGGACGCCCTGCCCAGCCTGGGCACGCTCGCCGTCCTGCTGCTCGGTGCCTGGCGCCTGCAGAACGGCGCGCTCAGCGTCTCCGAGCTGGTCACCGTCTCGTTCCTGTTCACCGTGCTGGCCTTCCCGGTGCGCGCCATCGGCTGGGTGGTCGCCGAACTGCCGCGCAGCGTCGCCGGGTGGGAGCGGGTCCAGGCGGTGCTCGACGCCGGCGGCGACCTCGCCTACGGCTCGGCCACCCCGGCCGGTTCCGGTCCGGCCGAGCTTGCTTTCGACAGCGTCGATTTCCGGTACGGCGATGGGCCGCTCGTCCTCCACGACGTCTCGTTCACCGTGCCCCCGGGCAAGACGGTCGCGCTGGTCGGCGCCACGGGGTCGGGCAAGTCGACGATCGCCTCGCTGGCCGTACGCCTGGTCGACCCGGTTTCCGGCCGCATCGCCGTCGACGGGCTCGCACTGCCGTCCCTCTCCGAACAGGCGCTGGCGTCCACGTCGGCGCTGGTGCCACAGATCCCGTTCGTCTTCGACGACACCGTCCGCGGCAACGTGACCCTCGACCGCGACGGCGTGAGCGAACAGGACGCCTGGGCGGCGATCCGCCTCGCCCAGGCCGACCGGTTCGTCGAAAACCTCCCGGACGGCCTGGAAACGGCGGTCGGCGAGCGCGGAACGTCGCTCTCCGGCGGCCAGCGCCAGCGGGTCACCCTGGCCCGGGCGCTGGCCGGGCACCCGCGCCTGCTGGTGCTCGACGACGCGACAAGCGCGGTCGACCCGCGGGTGGAGGCCGACATCCTGGCCGCGCTGCGCAGCGGCGACGCCGGGGCGTCGATCCTGGTCGTGGCCTACCGGCGGGCCACGATCGCGCTCGCCGACGAGGTGGTCTACCTCGAACAGGGCAAGGTCGTGGCGACCGGCACCCACACGCAGCTGCTGGACAGCGTGCCGGGCTACGCCGACCTGGTGACGGCGTACGAGAAGGCCGAGCAGGAAAGGGTGGACGCGTGACGACCGTCGTTGCCGAGGGGACCTTCGCGACGGTTCGCCGGGGTCTGTCGCTCTCACCCGAGCTGCGGCCCGGGCTGGCCGGCACCGTCGCGCTCGCCATCGTGCAGATGGCCGGCCGCATCGCGGTCCCGATCGCCGTGCAGCAGGGCATCGACAACGGGATCAGCGCACCCGGCGGCCCCGACCTGGGCTTCGTCGTCGTGGTGGTGGCCCTGACCGCGGTCGCGCTGCTGTTCTCGACCGCGGCCGGCTACCTGATGACCCGGCGCCTGTTCACGGTCAGCGAGACCGCGCTCGGCGCCCTGCGGTCGCGCACCTTCCGGCACATCCACGACCTCTCGATGCTGCACCAGCAGTCCGAGCGGCGCGGCTCGATGGTCTCCCGGGTGACCAGCGACATCGACCAGATCTCGCAGTTCCTGCAGACCGGCGGCGTGCAGCTGCTGCTCTCGTCGGGTCAGCTGCTGGTGTCGACGGTGGTGATGTTCGTGTACTCCTGGCAGCTCGCCCTCGTCGTGCTGGTCGCGTTCAGCCCGGCCGTGATCGTGATCCGGCTGTTCCAGAAGCGGCTCGCCTCGGTCTACGGCGCGGTCCGCGAGCGGACCGGGGTCATGCTCGGCGCGGTCGCCGAGAGCGTCGTGGGTGCGATGGTCATCCGGGCGTACGGGGTCTCGCGCCGCACCGAGGAGCGCCTCGACACCTCGATCGACCGGCTCCGCTCGTCCCAGCAGACCGCGCTGCGCACCAGCGTGACCAGCTTCTCCAGCGGCGAGCTGGGCGCCGGCCTGGCCCTGGCCGCGGTGGTCGTGGTCGGCACGCTGCTCGGCCTGCACGGCGGCCTGACCGTCGGCAAGCTGACCGCGTTCCTGTTCCTGGTCACGCTCTTCATCCAGCCGGTGCAGATCGCCACCGACGTGCTCAACGACGCGCAGAACGCGGTCGCCGGCTGGCGCCGGGTGCTCGACGTGCTCGACATCGAGCCGGACGTGGCCGACCCGGACGACAAGGGCGTGCCGCTGCCGGTCGGGCCGCTGTCGGTGACCTTCCGGGACGTGTCGTTCAACTACCCGGGCGGCCCGACCGTACTGTCCGATGTCGACTTGACCATTCCGGCCAAGACCAAGGTGGCGGTCGTCGGCGAGACCGGCAGCGGTAAGACCACGTTCGCCAAACTGCTGACCCGGCTGATGGACCCGGCCTCCGGGTCGGTCCTGCTCGGCGACACCCCGCTGACTTCCGTACGCTTCGCCTCGCTGCGCGCCCGCGTCGTGATGGTCCCGCAGGACGGCTTCCTGTTCGACGCGACGATCGCCGAGAACGTCCGCTTCGCCGCACCGTCGCTTTCCGACGCGCAGATCGAGGACGCGCTGACCGAGCTCGGGCTGGCCGATTGGGCGGCCGGGCTGCCGGCCGGCATCCAGACGCCGGTCGGGGAGCGCGGTGAGGCGCTCAGCGTGGGGGAGAGGCAGCTGGTCGCGCTGGTGCGGGCCTACGTGGCCGACCCCGACCTGCTGGTGCTCGACGAGGCGACCAGCGCGGTCGACCCGGCCACCGAGGTGCGGCTGCAGCGGGCGCTCGACCTGGTGACCCGGGGCCGTACGACGGTCGCGATCGCGCACCGGCTCTCCACCGCCCAGGCCGCCGACGAGGTGATCGTCGTGGACGCGGGCCGCGTCGTGCAACGCGGCCCGCATTCCCGGCTGGTCCAGGACGAAGGCTCGATCTACGCCAAGCTGTACGCGTCGTGGCTCGAGCAGACGCGGTAGCTACCGCGCGTAGAACTCCACCACCAGCTGCTCGTCGCACAGCACCGGAACCTCGGCCCGCACCGGGTTCTTGACGAGCGTCGTGCGCAGCTCCTCGATCGCGGTCGACAGGTACGGCGCCGACCGCTCGAGGAGGTGGGCGCCGGCCGCGGCGAGCTCGAACGGCGGCTTGGTCCGGCTGGTCGCCTTGACGGTGACGACCTGGCCCGGCTTGAGGCGGTAGCTCGGCCGGTCCACCTTCGTGCCGTCGACCTGGAAATGTCCGTGCGCGACCAGCTGGCGGGCCTGGTAGATGGTGCGGGTGAAGCCGGCCCGCAGCACGACCGCGTCCAGCCGGCGCTCGAGCAGGCTGACCATGTTCTCGCCGGTCTTGCCCTCGCCACGGTGCGCGTCCTCGTACGCCCGGCGCATCTGGGCCTCGCTGACGTTGTACTGGTGCCGCAGGCGCTGCTTCTCGAGCAGCCGCACCTGGTAGTCCGACGCCTTGCGGCGCCCACGGCCGTGCACGCCGGGCGGGAACGGCCGCCGCTCGAAGTACTTCACGGACTTCGGTGTCAGCGGGATGCCGAGCGCACGCGAGAGCTTGGCCTTCGGTCGGGAGTTGTTCATCAAGTCTCCGAGTGGGTCTCGCGGGTTTACCTCCCCGCGATGTTATGGTTAGCCTCACCTTACTAAGGCAAGCCTAACGCCTCCCGGAGGTACCCACCATGCAGCCCAGCCCCGCCGAGGTCGCCCGAACGCTCGCCGCCGGCCACCTGCCCGCGACCGCGTACGTGGCGTGCCGCCCGGGACCCTTCCCGGTCCGCCACGTCGCCGACGACCACGGCCGGATGCTGCTGCTCTCGCCGGCCGGCGCCGCCCTGGCCACCGCGCTGCGCCCCCAGGACGGCACCGACGACACCGCGATGGTGCTCGACATCGCCGACGTGCCGCCGACCGCCGGCGCGCCCAGCCTCGGCCGGGTGTGGGTCTCCGGCTGGGCTCGCCGCCTCTCCGGTGACTCCGAGCGGGAGGCCGCTCTGCAATACGCCGCCGTCGACGCCACCGGCGACCTGCTCGACATCGGCACCGGCCAGGTGCTGCACCGGCTGGAGGTCGCCGAGGTCCGCTACGAACGGCACGGCACCCTGATCGACGTCGACCCGGACGAGTACGCCGAAGCCACCCCGGACCCGCTCCGCAAAATCGAGTTCGACCTGCTTGCCGACCTCTCCGACCACCACGTGGCCGAGATGGCGGCCTACGTGCGCCGGCGCCTCGGCCCGGCCGCCCAGCCGGCCGGTGAGCCCCGGGTAGTCCGGCTCGACCGCTACGGCTTCGTCGTCCGCCTCGACGAGCGCCTGGCGAGGATGGCCTTCCCCCGCCCGGTCACCGACCGCCACGACCTGGCCCACCTGCTCCACCCGGTGCTGTGCCACACCTGCTCGTCCGACTAGCTGCCTGCGCCCGTCGCGCCCCGCCCCGGTTCCGGGCGGGGCCGAGTAGAGCACCCGCCTACGACAATTCCGCGCGGTTATCCACCGACGCCGGGAGCGGGTCGAGGAGGAAGCGCTGCACGTTCGGCCCGATCGCGGCCACCAGCAGCTCCGGGTCGGTCGACGGGAGCGGCTCGATCTTCAGGACGTAGCGGGTCACGATCAGGCCGGCCATCTGGGTGGCGACCAGGCCGGCGCGCAACGGGGCCTCGGCCGGGTCGATCGCCAGCTCGGTGACCGCCCGCCGCAACACCTGCACGATCACGAACTCGCGCAGCAGCCGGGCCGTCCACTCGTTGCTCAGCGCCGAGCGGAAGACGGCCAGGGCGGCCGCGCCGGCCGGCGAGTCCCAGATGCTCAGCACCAGTCGGACCAGCCGCTCGCCGGCCTGCCCGCGGGGGCCCTGCAGCGCCTGCGGCACCAGCTCGGCCGGGTTGATCGGCGCGTTCATCACGGCCAGGAACAGCTTGTCCTTGGTGCCGAAGTAGTGGTGCACCAGGGCGGCGTCGACACCGGCGTCGGCGGCGATCGCGCGTACGGAGACGCGGTCGAAACCCTTCTCGGCGAACGCGGTGCGGGCCGCCTCGAGGATCGACGACCGGGTGTCCTGGTTGCCGGGCCGGCGCCCGCTCCTGCGTACCAAAAAAGCTCCTAAGGTGTCCGCCGCCGTAACGTCGCGGCAGCGAGAACGAGTGCGACCAGGGCCGCGCCCGCCACGATGACCACGTCGCGCCACAGGGTGGCGCTCGCCTCGGCGCTGCTCCCGACCCGGATCAGCGCCTCGACCGCGTAGGTGAGCGGCAGCGCGTCGCTGACCCCCTGCAGCCAGCCGGCCATCTGCCCGCGCGGCACGAAAAGACCGCACAGCAGGATCTGCGGCACGACGACCACGGGTAGGAACTGTACGGCCTGGAACTCGGTGCGGGCGAAGGCGCTGCACAGCAGGCCGAGCGCCACCCCGAGCACGGCGTTGACCACCGCGATCAGCACGACCAGGGCGGCGTTGCCGGTGGTGTCGAGGCCGAGCAGCCAGTACGCCGCGGCGGTCGCGACCGCCGCCTGCACGGCCGCGGCCAGGCCGAACGCCAGCCCGTAGCCGAACAGCAGGTCCACCTTGCGCAGTGGCGTGGTCAGCAGGCGTTCGAGGGTGCCGCTCGTGCGTTCCCGCAGCATCGCGATGCTGGTCACCAGAAACATGATCACGAACGGGAAGATGCCCAGCATGATCAGCGCGACCCGGTCGAACGCCCGGCCCTGGTACATGTAGTACAGAACGGCCAGGAGCAGCGTCGGAACGACGATCAGCAGGGCGACCGTACGCCGATCGTGCCGCAACTGGCGCAGAATGCGCGCCGCCGTCGCCAGAGTGATCATGATGCGCTCACCGCTTCCTGTTCCCGGATCAGCCGGAGGAACGCTTCCTCCAGATCGTCGGTGCCGGCCTCCTGGCGGATGGCCGCCGGCGAGTCGTCGGCGATCAGGCGGCCCTCGCGGATCAGCAGGAGCCGGTCGCAGCGGCCGGCCTCGTCCATGACGTGGCTGGAGATCAGCAGGGTGGTGCCGGCTTTCGCCAGTTCGTGGAAGCGTGCCCAGAGGTCGGCCCGGAGCACCGGATCCTGGCCGACCGTCGGTTCGTCGAGCACCAGAAGCCGGGGCTCGCCGATCAGCGCGCAGGCCAGGGAGGCCCGGCTGCGCTGGCCGCCGGAGAGGTCGCCGACCAGTTGGGCCTTCGCGCCGGCCAGCCCGACATCCTGGATCGCCTGGTCGGCGGCCTTCGCCGCCAGCCCGTGCAGGCGGGCGAAGTAGCGCGCGTTCTCGGCGACGGTCAGGTCGGCGTAGATGCTCGGCGCCTGCGTCACGTACCCGACCTTCTGCCGGTTCGCGGGGTGGCCGGCCGGTCGGCCGAGCACCGTGACGACACCCGACTTGACCCGCTGCACCCCGACGACCGCCCGGATCAGCGTGGTCTTGCCGCTCCCGCTGGGCCCCAGCAGCCCGGTCACGCTCCCGGCCGCAATCGCACACCCGATGCCGTGGAGCACCGTGCGCCGCCCGCGTTCCACGACGAGATCCCGCACTTCGACTGCGCTGTCCATCGCCACCTCCTGAATTCATCACCTGATGAACTCAACAGTAGATGAATTCCGCGCCCGTCGATATAACCGTTCGGACGACCCCGTTCCGGTCCATCGATGCGTGCCCAAGTCCGTCAGAAACCCGTTGAACGGGCACAAGCAGCCCTCATCCCCTCGCAATCGGGAGACACCGATGAAGAAGGACCCGAGCCGGTACACACCCCGTCCCTACGGACACGCCGCCCCCTGGAACCGTTCCCTCGCGCCGGCCCCCGCGCCGGCCCCGGTCTCCTCGGCAGCCGGCCGCTGGCCGTGGGTCGTCGTCGCCGCGCTGGTCGTCGCCGCGGTGGGCTGGCTCGTCTACGACGTCGCCCTCAGCTGAGGGCGGCCTTCTTCCCGTACGCGCAGACAGCCACGCACCCGGCCGGGTGCGTGGCTGTCAGCGCGAGATTCGGGTGCGGTTACAGGGCGAGAATGCGCTCCAGGAACTCCCGGTAGCCCCGCATCGCCATGCGCATACTCTCGGTGTCCGGGGTGGCGCTGCCGCGAAGCGGGTCGAGCTCGTCGCGCTCGGCGAGCAGCGACTCGGTCAGCTCGTTCACCGCGTCGGTGAGCAGGTCGTGGGCGCGGGTCAGGGCGGAGACCGGGTCGTCGACGAACTCGGCCTTCACCTCGTGCCAGGCCGCGCGGAAGTGGCGGGTGGCATCCTCGTCCCAGAACGCGATCTTGCCTTCGGGAAGGTCTCCCGGCCGCAGAGCACCATCGTCCGGCAGGTCGTCGTCGTCCGGCGCGGCGCGGCGCCCACGCCGGGCCGGCTCGGCATCTTCCAGGCTGGCCGAGCGCCGAGCCGCGGGAACGTCGTCGTCCTCCCGCGCGGCACGACGGCCACCCGCCGGAGCGGCGTCGGAAGCGGTGACCCCGGCCCCGAGCACGGCACCGGTCGGGCCGGCGGACACCGAGCCGAGCGGATCGGAACCCAGCGGTTCCGCCTCCCGCGCAACGGCCCCACGGCTGCGGTCCGGCCGGGCCATCGGCACCGCGGTCATACCGGGCGGCGGCGGCGCGACGGTGGCCCGCGCGGCAGCGGCACTCACACCAGGCACCCCGGAAACCGGCCGCCCGGGACCGAACGCCCCCGCACCCAGCGTCTCCGATCCAACCGGCTCCGCCCCGACCCGCCCGGCGCCGAACAGCCCCGCACCAGACCCACCCGAGGCGCCCTGGCCGAGATCGCCCTGACCGAGGCCGCCCTGTCCCGAGCCGCCCTGTCCCAAGCCGCCCTGTCCCGAGCCGCCCTGTCCCGAGCCGGGCAGGTCCGTGCCGCCCTCGCCCGCGCCGCGCAGATCGGAGCCAGCCTGGCCCGTGCCAAGCAGCCTTGCGGCGCCCTGGCCCGCGGCGCCGGCCTGGCGCGCGTCGAGCCGCTCCGAGCCGGTCTGGCCCGCGCCGGACAATTCCGCGCCGCTCTGGCCTGGGCCAAGCAGTTCCGCTCCGCTCTGGCCGGTCCCAAGCAGTTCCGCGCCGCTCTGGCCTGCGCCGAGCAGTTGCGCGCCGCTCTGGCCTGCGCCGAGCAGATCGGTGCCGCTCTGGCCTACGCCGACCGGACCCGGACCGGGCTGGTTCGTGCCACGGCGACCGGGACCGAGCGGATCCGAGTCGGGCCGTTCCATCCCGGTCTGTTTTCCACCGGGTTGATCAGTACCGAGCAGATCGGACTCGGACCGTCCCGGCTGCTTCCTGCCGGACCGGCTTCCGCCGAGCGGATTCGTGTCGGACCGTCCGGGGCGGAGATGGTTCGTGTTGGCGTGGCCTCCGCCGAGCACATCCGAGGCTGACCGTTCCGGCCCCAGCTGGCCCGCGCCGACCTGGCCCGCGCCGACCTGGCCCGCGCCGACCTGGCCCGCGCCGACCTGGCCCGCGCTGAGCTGATCCGTGTCGGACCGTCCGAAGCCCGCGTGGTTCGCTCCCGCGCCGAGCGGATCCGAGTCGGACGGTCCCGAGCCGGAGTGGTTCGCGCTTGCGCCGAGCGGATCCAAGTCGGACCGTCCCGGGCGCGCGTGGTTTGCGCCGGCCTGGCCCGCGTCGAGCGGACCCGAGTCGGACCGCCGGGAGCCGAGGCGGCCCGCGTCGGCTCGGCCCGCCCCGGGCAGGTTCGAGTCGGGCTGGCCCGAGCCGGCGTGGCCCGAGCCGGTGTGGTTGGAGCCGGCGTGGTTCGGGTCCGCGCCGAGCTGCTCCGGGTCGGTGTTTCCGGGGCCGGGTCGGCCTCCGGTGGCCTGGTCCGCGCTGCGCTGGTCCGGAACCGACTCAGCGGGACCGAACAGGCCGGCGCCGCGCTTCGGGGCGCCGGAGCGGCGCGAACCGGGCTGGTCCGTACCGAGGGGATCCGGGCCCGAAAGGCCCGCGCCGAACCGGCCCGAGCGAGGCTGACCTGGTTCGGACTGGTCGGTGCTCAGTGCGTCCAGGCCGGGCCGGTCGGCAGCGGCTGGGCCGGCAGGTGCGCCGGGCATGCCGAAACCGGTGGTCGGCGTGCCAAGGTTGCCGCCGCGCGGCCGGAAGGCGGTCAGTCCGTGGCCGGGACGACGGGACTCGTCGGCTTCCTGGTCGGTGCCGTGGGCACCCTTGCTGGCCAGGTCGCCGCTGGGAGCGTCCGCAGCGAGCGGGTCGGCGCCGCCCGGGCGACGGCCGAAAGCCTCCGCGCCGGGCCGGCCGCCTCCTGGAACAGAAGCGTCACCGGAACCGAAAGCGTCCGTGCCGGGCCGGCCGCCGGGTACATCTGCGCGGCGGGAAGTGGGAGCGTCGGTGCCCAGCGGGTCGGCACCCGCGCGGCGAACGTCACCACCCGGCCGGTCGGCGTCGGGTCCGGCGCCGTTGAGTGCTTCGGGCCCGAGGTGAACAGTGTCGGCGCTGCTACCGCCACCGAGGCCGGAAGGGGAACCGAGGCCGTCACCCGGCCCGTTCCCGGGCGTCCGGCCGGGTCCGAATACGTCAGCCGGGCCGGCGCCGAGCCCATTGGCGGATCCCGGGCCGGCCGGCGAGGACAGCCCGGCGGGTGAGCCGGTGGCGCCGCGGACCGGAGCCGACCCGGACACCGGTGCGGCGCTGCCGGGCCGTTCGGCGTCGCGGCCCGGGTTGAACCCCGCCGGCGGGGTCTGGGCCGGGCGGCCCGATCGGGGTGCCGGCACACCGGAGACCGGGCCGGGGGTATAGGTGGGGGCCGGGTAGCCGGGGGACACCGGGCCGGCCGCGCCGCCCGAGGTCGGTGCGACCACCGGGTGGGTCGAGGTGGGCACGGACGCCCAGCCGGTGGCCTGGCCGCGGGCGGGTTCGGCGTCGCCCAGGTCGCGGCGGCGGCCGCCGGACGGTGCGGCGTCCTCGGTGTCGGCCGTCTTCGGCTGACCGGGAACCCCGGATCGTCCGTTCATGTCATCACGCCCGTTCTCGTCGCTTCGTTCCGCCTGAGCTGTGGCCGGACCGCTCGGATCGGGGCCGGCCGGTGGCTCCTGGGAAGTCTGGAGGTCGGCGGCCGGCTTGCCCGGTGACACGCCGTTAGGCGGTTTGGGGTGGTTGCCGTTCACCCCCGCGGGTCGGGTGTCGGCCGGGTTGCGCCCGCCGAACAGGAACCGCCCGCCGAGGCCGAGGCCTCCGAACGAGCCGGTGTCCCGCTGCCAAGGGGTGGCCTGCGGGGACTCTGCGGCGTCGGCCTCCGAGGGCCGGGCGTGACCGGCATCGCTGCCTGGGCGGGGCCCGAACGGCTGCTTGCGACCGCCGCGAGCGGGGCCGCCCGAAGGCGGTCCGCCGGAGGCCGGCCGGCCGGCCGGGGAGGGGTCGGGCGAGGACGGGTCGGGCGAGGACGAGGAGGGCGGCTGCGGCCCGCGGGCCGAGGCGAACGGTGCGTACGGCGGGACGGGCCGGACGCCCGGCGGGGTCACACCGGTCACGGCTTCCGCGTACGCCGGGGGGAGGCTGAA
This sequence comes from Actinoplanes sp. NPDC051343, assembly GCF_044455125.1. NCBI lineage: Bacteria > Bacillati > Actinomycetota > Actinomycetes > Micromonosporales > Micromonosporaceae > Actinoplanes > Actinoplanes sp. NPDC051343. The sequence continues at coordinate 1,191,398 of NZ_JBITEL010000001.1, read as the reverse complement.
CTCGAGAGCGACGATCTCGGCTTCACCCGGAAGGGTGCCCTCGGCGGCATCGTCGAGGTCGGGCCGGGGGTGCGACTGGCCACGCGCCGATCGGGCGTTGTCGGGGCTGGACGTCGGATCCATCGGTCTTCGACTCCCGTCGCGAGGCAGGCGCAACCCGCCTGAAATCGTGCTGACCCCGGCGGGAGCGGTGACCGCGCCCCAGGCCAGGGCGCAGCACCCGACGACGGTACCTTCCCCGGCGTCCGGGCACATCCCCTGTGACCGGATCGTGGGCCGGGCCCGGCCTGCTGAGCGCCGCCGCGCGGGTGGGGGAGAATCGGTGGGTGCCCGAATCACCGACTCTCGACCCTGCCGTCGCCGCCCGCCTCAAGCGCACCGACGACGGCCTGGTCGCCGCCATCGTGCGCGAGCACGGGAGCGGCGACGTGCTGATGCTCGCCTGGATGGACGACGAGGCCCTGCATCGCACGCTGACCACCGGCCGGGCGACGTACTGGTCGCGCAGCCGCCGGGAATACTGGGTGAAGGGCGCGACCTCGGGTCACCATCAATACGTCAGGGCGGTGGCGCTCGACTGTGACGGCGACGCGCTGCTGGTCACCGTCGAGCAGGTCGGCGCGGCCTGCCACACCGGCGAGCACACCTGTTTCCACACCGAGCTGGAGGTCAGCCGGTGACCAGCGGCGTGGTGACGCCCGACGAGGCGGCGTTCCTGGCTTCCACCCGGCGCGTGGTGCCGGTGGTGCGGCGGCTGCTGGCCGACGGCGAGACCCCGGTCGGCGTCTACACGAAACTGGCCGGCGGCCCGGGCACCTTCCTGCTCGAGTCGGCCGAGCAGGGCGCGGGCCCGTCCGGTGCGGCCTGGTCGCGCTATTCGTTCGTCGGGGTCCGCAGCGCGGCCACGCTGGTCGAGCGGGACGGCGAGGCGGCCTGGCTGGGTTCGCCCCCGGACGGCGTACCGCTGAACGGTGACCCCGTCGTGGCCCTGCGGGAAACGGTGGCCGCTCTGGCCGAGGGGCCGGAAGCGGCGGGCATGCCGCCGTTGACCGGCGGCATGGTGGGTTACCTGGCCTATGACCTCGTACGCCGGTTCGAGCGCCTGCCCAGCCGGACCACCGACGACCTGCTCCTGCCCGAGCTGGGCATGATGCTGGCGACCGACCTGGTGGTGCTCGACCACTACGACGGCTCGGCGTTCCTGGTCGCCAACGCGATCCTGCCGGAACACGCCGACGAGCTGGCGAAGCGCGCCGCCTATCACCACGCGGTCGGCCGGCTCGACGCGATGACCACCGCCCTGTCGCGGCCCACCCCGCCGATGATCTCGACCGTCGACCGGGTGCCGGCCGGTGAGCCGGTCAGCCGCACCGCCCCCGGCCAATATCAGAAGGCGGTCGAGGAGGCCAAGGAGGCGATCCGGGCCGGGGAGTGCTTCCAGATCGTCGTCGGGCAGCGTTTCGAGCGGCCGACCGACGCCGACCCGCTGGACGTCTACCGGGTGCTGAGGGCGACCAACCCGAGCCCGTACATGTACCTCCTGCGCTTCGACGACTTCGACATCGTCGGCTCGTCGCCCGAGGCCCACCTGAAGGTCAGCTCCTCAGGGCGGGCGCTGCTCCACCCGATCGCCGGCACCCGCTGGCGCGGCAAGACGCCCGAGGAGGACAACGCCCTGGCCGCCGACCTGCTGGCCGACCCGAAGGAGCGTTCCGAGCACGTGATGCTGGTCGACCTGGGCCGCAACGACCTGGGCCGGGTGTGCGCGCCGGGCACGGTCGAGGTGCCGGAGTTCGCGCGCATCGAGCGGTACAGCCATGTCATGCACATCGTCTCGACGGTGGTCGGCCAGCTCAGTGACGACCGGACGGCGTTCGACGCGCTGGCCGCGACGTTCCCGGCGGGCACGCTGTCGGGGGCACCCAAGGTCCGTGCGATGGAGATCATCGAGAGCCTCGAGCCGACCCGGCGCGGCCTCTACGGCGGCACGGTCGGCTATTTCGGCTTCGCCGGCGACATGGACATGGCGATCGCCATCCGCACTGCATTGATCAAGGGCGGGGTCGCGTACGTCGGTGCCGGCGCCGGCATCGTCGCCGACTCCGATCCGGCGTCCGAGGAGCAGGAGACCCGCAACAAGGCGGCGGCGGTGCTGGCGGCGATAGCCTCGGCCGAGACGTTGCGCGCGGCCCGATGAAGACCCGCCGGACCTACGCTTGGACGCTCGCCGCCTGCTTGGTGGGTTCGGTGCTTGCGGCGTACGCGGTGACGCGCACCTGGTCGCTTCAGCTGACTCCGCGAACCGGCATGTCCGACCTGCGTACGGCCCGCACCGGCACCGACGCCTCGCCGTGGGTGATCGGGCTGGCCCTGGTCGCGCTGGCCGGCACCGGGGCCTTGCTGGCGACCCGGAGTGTCGTGCGCCGGGTGCTCGGCGTGCTGCTGGCCCTGGCCGGCGCGGGAGTGGCGGTCGGCGCGGTGATCGGCCGGGTGGGCGTCGACCCGGGCGCGGCCGGCGCGGGCTCGACGGTCTGGCCCGTTCTGTGCGTGCTCGGCGGGGTGATCATCGCCGCGGGCGGCGTGACGGCGGCCCGTTTCGGGGCCGGCTGGCCCACGATGTCGGCCCGTTACGACCGCAAGCCGGTCGCGCCCTCGCAGTACAGCCCGGCGGAGAAGGCCTCGGACCCCGACCTTGCTCCGGCCGACCACCGCACGGCCTGGGATGCGCTGGACCGCGGCGACGACCCGACCGGATGATCTTTTACCGCCGATCGGGGTAACCGATCTTCGCGGGGCGCCGCGGGCTGCGGCCGGGCGCGGCTCCTCCGCGTACCGGAGGAACCGCTCAGCGGGAGCGGGAAAGCATTGCCGTCACTTCGCGGGTGAGCTCGTCGCGGGCCGCGTTGCGCGCCCGGTCGGCGAGGATGGCGTCCCACGCGTTGTCGCGGGCGGTGCGGATGTTGGTCGGGCCGACGACGGCCCGCTGCACGCCGGTCACTAGATCGGCGGCGGCGGACACGACGGCGCGGGAGACGGCGGCGAAGCCGGCCTGCTCGGCCGGTGCGGTCGGTGCGGTCGGAAAGGCCACGGTGAACTCCACGATCGATGCTCGGCTATCAGGCGCTGCTTGCGCGGCGCCGGGAACGATTGTGCCCTGCCGCCAGTGTCGTGGAGTCGCGTTTCCGGACTGTGACGCCCTGGTCAACGTGCCGTGGGGGTCCACCGATCAGATGAGGTGTCCCAGCACAGACGCCCGGCGGGCACTGAAGATCTTGTGACGGACGTGACAACATCAAGTGAGCAGGGCGCATTATGCCTGAGCCCACCTCGTGCGGCTCGCCATACCCCGGGCGGGCGGCAACGACCGCGACCTCCTAGCATCGGGCCGGAGACACCCGGAGAGGGGAGTCATTACGTGACATCCGATCAGCAAGCGTCAGCGGGCAGTGGCCGGCCGCAGAACGTGCTGGAGGAGATCCTCGCCGGAGTGCGCGAGGACGTGGCGATCCGGCAGGCCGAGGTGCCGCTGGATCAGGTACGCGAACTGGCCGCGGCGGCGCCGCCGGCTCTCGACGCGTACGCCGCCCTCCGCAAGCCGGGCGTGGCGGTCATCGCCGAGGTGAAACGGTCGTCGCCCTCGAAGGGCGCACTGGCCGAGATCCCCGACCCGGCCGACCTGGCCGGCGAATACGCTGCGGGCGGCGCCCGATGCATCAGCGTGCTCACCGAGGGACGGTGGTTCGGTGGTTCCCTCGACGACCTCAAGGCGGTGCGGGCCGCCGTTCAGATCCCGGTCCTCCGCAAGGACTTCGTCGTTTCCAGCTATCAGATCCACGAGGCGCGCGCGCACGGTGCCGACCTGGTGCTGCTGATCGTGGCGGCGCTGGAGCAGAACGTTCTGATGGGCCTCCTTGAGCGGGTCGAGTCGCTGGGCATGACGGCTCTGGTCGAGGTGCACAACGAGGAAGAGGCCGACCGGGCACTGGAGGCGAACGCGAAGGTCATCGGGGTGAACGCCCGTGACTTGCGGACGCTCGAGGTCGACCGGGGCGTCTTCGACCGGATCGCGCCGGGCCTGCCCAACAACGTCGTCAAGATCGCCGAGTCGGGCGTGCGGGGTCCGCACGACCTGATCCGGTACGCGTCGGCCGGTGCCGACGCGGTGCTGGTCGGCGAGGGCCTGGTGACCCAGAAGTCGCCGCGCGACGCGGTGGCCGAGCTGGTCAACGCCGGCAACCATCCCGCGACCCCGAGGCCGGTGCGATGACGGTTCTTCCCGATCTAGCCGGACATTTCGGGCGCTACGGTGGCCGTTTCGTCCCGGAAGCGCTGATTCGCGCGCTCGACGAGCTCGAGGCGGCCTACCGGTCGGCCAAGGTCGACCCGGCGTTCCAGGACCAGTTCCGCGACCTGCTGCGCAACTATGCGGGCACGCCGTCGCTCCTCTACCCGGCCCGGCGGCTGTCCGCTCGGCTGGGCGCCGAGATCCTGCTCAAGCGGGAAGACCTCAACCACACCGGCGCCCACAAGGTGCGCAACGTGCTCGGTCAGGCCCTGCTCGCCAAGCGCATGGGCAAGCCCCGGGTGATCGCCGAGACCGGGGCCGGCCAGCACGGCGTGGCCAGCGCGACCGCGGCCGCCCTGCTCGACCTCGAGTGCGTGGTCTACATGGGTGAGACCGACACCGAGCGGCAGGCGCTCAACGTCGCCCGCATGCGCATGCTCGGCGCGACCGTGGTGCCGGTGACCAACGGTTCCCGCACGCTCAAGGACGCCCTCAACGAGGCGCTCCGCGACTGGGTGGCCAGCGTCGACACCACGCACTACCTGCTCGGCACGGCGGCCGGCCCGCACCCGTTCCCGGAGATCGTGCGCGACTTCGTGGGCGGCATCGGCGTCGAGGCGCGTGCGCAATGTCTCGATCAGCTCGGGCGCCTCCCGGACGCGGTCGCCGCCTGCGTGGGCGGCGGGTCCAACGCGATCGGCATCTTCCACGCGTTCGTCGGCGACGAAGACGTCCAGCTGTTCGGCTTCGAAGCCGGCGGTGACGGCATCGAAACCGGCCGGCACGCCGCGTCGATCACCGGCGGCTCGGCGGGGGTCCTGCACGGAGCCCGGACGTACGTGCTGCAGGACGACGACGGCCAGACCATCGAGTCGCACTCGATCTCGGCCGGGCTCGACTACCCGGGCGTCGGCCCCGAGCACGCGTGGCTGCACGACACCGGCCGCGCGACGTACTCGCCGGTCACCGACGACGAGGCGATGGCCGCGTTCCAGCTGCTCTGCCGCACCGAAGGCATCATCCCGGCGATCGAGAGCGCGCACGCGCTGGCCGGCGCGGCAAAGATCGTCCCGATGCTGCGCGAGGAGCTGGGGCGCACGCCGACGATCGTGATCAACCTGTCCGGGCGCGGCGACAAGGACGTGCACACCGCGGGCGCCTACTTCGGGATCCTCGACTCGGTCGAGACGCTGGTGCCGGGAGAGCAAGAGTGAGCATTTCAGCGGTCTTCGGCAAGGCGCGGGCGGAAAACCGGGCGGTGCTGATCGGCTGCATGCCGGCCGGGTTCCCGACGGTCGACGACAGCATCGCGTCGATGATCGCGATGCACGAGGCCGGCTGCGACGTCATCGAGGTCGAACTGCCGTACTCCGACCCGGTGATGGACGGACCGGTGATCCAGAAGGCGAGCGACATCGCGCTGGCCGGCGGCGTGCGCACCCGCGACACGCTGCGGATCATCGACGCGGTCGCGTCGGCCGGGGCGTCGGTCGTGCTGATGACGTACTGGAACCCGATCGAGAAGTACGGCGTGAACGCGTTCGCCCGCGACCTCGCCGCGGCCGGCGCCACCGGCATGATCACCCCGGACCTGATCCCGGACGAGGCGGCGGAGTGGATCGCCGCCGCCGACGAGCACCGCATCGACCGCACGTTCCTGGTCTCGCCGTCGTCGACCGACGAGCGGATCGCGATGACCGTGGCCAACTGCCGCGGCTTCGTCTACGCAACCGCGCTGATGGGCGTCACCGGCGCCCGCAAGACGGTCTCCTCGCAGGCGCCCGAACTGGTCGACCGGGTACGCCACGCCGACCCGCAGATGCCGGTCGGCGTCGGCCTGGGCGTAGGCAACGGCGCCCAGGCCGCCGAGGTCGCCTCGTTCGCCGACGGCGTCATCGTCGGCAGCGCCCTGATCCGCTGCGTCCTGGAGGCCCCCGACCGCCCCACAGGCTTGTCCCGGCTACGCACCCTGACCACCGAACTAGCCAAGGGAGTCCGCAACCTCTAGCGCCCCACCAGCGCGGACTGAGCTCATCGCGCCCGTCGGCGTGGTCGAGCGGTCGCCCGTCGGCGTGGACTGAGCCCGCCGCGACCCACGGCATGGTTGAGCGGTCGCCCGTCGGCGTGGACTGAGCCCGCCGCGACCCACGGCATGGTTGAGCGGTCGCCCGTCGGCGTCATGGCCCGGCTTTTTCTGTCGTCCGTCGGTTTTTGCGGGCGGCAGAAAAAGCCGTGTCATGACGCCGACCTAAAGGGGCGACCGTTCGCGGAGCGAAGCGGAGCCAGCAAATACAGCTGCCCCTGTTAACTCCCACAAGGGTCGACGACGGTAGCGTGTGCTCCGTGATTGTCGCCGCCATCCCGAGCCCCTCAACGTCCGTGTGGCATGTGTTCGGCCTGCCCGTCCGGGCGTACGCGATCTGCATCGTCCTGGGCATCGTCGCCGCCGTGCTGATCATGGAGCGTCGCCTGCGGGCCCGGGGTGTCGCGCCGTGGGCTTCGCTCGACATCGCGGTGTGGGCGGTGCCGTTCGGCATCGTCGGGGCGCGCATCTACCACCTGATCACCTCGCCGCAGGACTACTTCGGTTCCGGCGGTGACCCGATCAAGGCGCTCTATATCTGGGAGGGCGGCCTCGGCATCTGGGGTGCGGTGGCCGGTGGCGCGTTCGGCGCCTGGCTGGCGGCCCGGCAGCTCGGCCTGCCGCTGTCGGTGCTCGCCGACTCGCTCGCCCCCGGTCTGCCGGTGGCCCAGGCGATCGGCCGGCTCGGCAACTGGTTCAACAACGAGCTGTACGGCCGGCTCACCACGCTGCCCTGGGGCCTGCGGGTGCACGACATGAGCGACAAGGATCCCGGCCACGCGCTGACGTTCGACGGCAAGGCGTCGGTGAAGCCCGGGCTCTACCATCCGACGTTCCTCTACGAGCTGCTCTGGGATCTCGGCGTCGGCCTGCTGGTCTGGCTGCTCGACCGGAAATACAAGTTCGGCCGCGGGCGGGCGTTCGCGATCTATGTGATGGCCTACACGGCCGGCCGCTTCTGGATCGAGATGCTGCGCGACGACGAGGCCAACAAGTTCTTCGGCATCCGCCTCAACGTGTTCACGGCGGCGATCGTGTTCCTGGGCGGCCTGATCTACTTCCTCGTGGTCAAGGGGCCGCGCGCCTACGTCGTGCCGGAGGACGCGCCGGAGACCGAGCCGGAGCCGGTCGCCGCGAGCGACGTCTCCCCGGTCGACGTGGCCGACGCGGGCAGCGAGCCGGCCCGGGCCCCCAAGTCCTACCAGGTGGTGAGCGAGGCCCGTTTCGAGGCTTACCGGCGCACCGGCATCCTGCCGCCCGACACCCCGGAGGACGTGGAGCTCGAGATCGCCGCGGGCGGTCACCCGAAGGACCCGGAAGACCCGGCCGGCCCGGCCGGCATCGGCGCGGCCGTGTTGTCCACCGGGGCCGCCGCCGGCAAGTCGGCGGCCGCCCCCGAGGGCGGCGACGGCGATTCCGGCGAAGACCACTGACGGCCGGGCCGCGGCGAGAGGCGGGCGGGCGTGCGCACGGCCGTGGTGGTGGGCGCCGGCATGGCCGGCTTGGCGGCGGCCGGCGGGCTGGCCCGGTCCGGCTGGCAGGTGACGGTTCTCGAACGCGGTGAGCGGGTGGCGGCGCCCCCGACCGCGCTGGTGCTCTGGTCGAACGGCCGCCGCGCCCTGGAGTCCCTCGACCCGGACGGCGGCTGGTCGGCGATTGCTTCGCCGCTGCCCGACGGCGGGGTCCGCCGCCCCGACGGGCAGTGGGTGGTCGCGCCGCGGGCCCGGGCCGGTGCCGGTCCGGCCCCGGTGGTGGTCCATCTCGAGGACCTGTACGACACGCTGGTCGCCGGTCTGGGCGACCTGGTGCAGATCCGTACCGGTTTCGCGGTCACGACGCTGCGCACGGGTCCGCGCCAGCGCCCGGTGGTCGGCGACGGCCGCACGATGATCGAGGCCGACCTGGTGGTGGCCGCCGACGGCATCGACAGCCCGCTCCGCCGTGCGCTGGCACCCGAGGCGGTCGCGGTCGGTTCCGGCTTCGCGGCCTGGCAGGCGGTGATTCCGGCGTACCGCGCACCTCGGCTCGACGCCGGCGGCGAGACCCTGGGTGCCGGCTACCGGTTCATCTCGATCCCGCTCGGCGGCCGCCGGGGCGGTGCCTACTGGGTCGCGACTGCTGCGGGCGCCTCCCGGCCGGAGTCGGCGGCGACCCAGCTGGCCTTGTTGCGGCGCTGGTTCGCCGGGTGGCACGCCCCGATCGGCGACCTGCTGGCCGCCACCGAGCCGTCCGACCTGATCCCGCAGGAGGTCCGCGAGCTGCGCCCGCTCCCGCGGGCCTACGGTTTCGCCTCCGGCACCGGCGGCGTGGTGCTGCTCGGCGACGCGGCCCACGCCATGCCGCACCACCTGGGCCAGGGCGCGTGCCTGGCCTTCGAGGACGCGGCCACCCTGCGCTCGCTCGTGGCCGGCGCCGAGCCGGGTCCCGGCCTCGTCGCGGCGATCGAGGCGTACAGCCGTACGCGTCGGCCCCGCACGACCAGCGTCGTCCGCCAGACCCGCCGCATGTCGGCGGTGGTGCAGGCCCGCGGCCGCCTTGCGTTGCGGGCCCGCGACGCCGCCCTCAACCACATGCGTCCCCGCATCCTCGGCCACACCCACGACACGGCGGACTGGCTGCCCCCGGACTGACCACCCGGCGGGCGTTCGAAAAACGCTGAAGAGGGCGACCAGCCGGTGGGCGTGCGGGAAGCGCTCGAAGAGGGACCAGCCGGTGGGCGTGCGGGAAACGTTCGAAGAGGGACCACCCGGTGGGCGTGTGGGAAACGCTCGAAGAGGGACCACCCGGTGGGCGTGCGGGAAACGCTCGGAGAGGGACCAGCCGGTGGGCGTGTGGGAAACTCTCGGAGAGGGACCACCCCAAGTAGAGGAGACGTAACGGCGACGGCTCGGGCTGGGCGGCCGGGCTCCCGTATCAGAAGGAAGCGTGGCCGAAACGCCCGGCCTGCGCCGAGACCTCGGCGAGGAAGGCGGTCAGCGCGGGCGCCGGGGGCGTGTCGCGGGTGACCGCGACCAGGCGGCGGCGGACGGTCGTCTCCGCGATGTCGCGGATGGCCAGTGCCGGGTCGCGGGCCGGCATCGCCAGGGGTGGCATGAGGGCGACCGCGGCGCCGGCCCGGACCAGTTCGAGCTGGACGTCGGCGTCGTTGGAGCGGTGGCGCAGGTCGGGTTCGTAGCCGCCGAGGGCGCGGCAGGTGCCGATGACCATGGCGTGGTGGCCGGTTCCTTCGGCCGAGGCGGTCCAGACGGCGTCCCGCAGTGCGTTGATCGCGACCGGGCCCGGCGAACCGGCCAGCGGATGCGCCGCGGGCAGGACCAGCCGGAGGGGTTCCTCCAGCAGCCGGGTGAAGCGGAGGCCGGCCGGGCGCGGGCGGGGGTGCCCGTCGTATTCGTCGCCGATGACCAGGTCGGCGGCGCCCAGCCGCAGGCCGGGCAGGGCCTGTTCGAGTTCGAGTTCGGAGATTTCCACTCGGACCCGGGGGTGTGCCTCGGTGACCGCCGCGAGGGCCGGGATCAGCAGGCGCCGCGCGGCCGACTGGAGTCCGCCGGCGCGGACGGTGCCCCGGATGTCGCCGCTCAGCGCGGCCAGGTCGGCCTCGGCCGCCTCGGCGGCTGCCAGCAGGACGCGGGCGTGTTCGGCGAGCAGCCGGCCGGCGTCGTTGAGGCGTACGCCGCGGCCCGCCTTCTCGAAGAGTCTGGTGCCGGCCTCCTTCTCGAGCAGGGCCAGCTGCTGGGAGACGGTCGACGGGCTGTAGGCCAGGGCGGCGGCGACCGCGCCGAGGGTGCCGCGCTCCTGGAACTCGCGGAGGAACCGCAGCCGCCGCAGATCCATTCGAGAATCCTAACCAGTCAGCTCCATGAATCATCGCTGTACCTGGCGGGTCACGTGCCCGATGCTCGATTCATGGGTGCGGTTCTGTGTCTCGTCTCGGCGGCCTGCTTCGGTGCGATGGCGATCTTCGGCAAGCTCGCCTACGACGCCGGGGTTTCGTCGGCGGCCCTCGTGCTGGTCCGCTTCGCTCTGGCGGCCGTGCTGCTCGGGGCGGTGCTGCTCGCGCGGCGGGTCCCGGTGAAGATCGGCGGACGGGCGATGGCGATTGCCATCGGTCTCGGTGCTTTCGGGTACGCGACGCAGGCCAGCCTCTTCTTCTCGGCGCTGCAACGGATGGACGCGTCGATGCTGTCGCTGATCCTCTACACCTATCCGATCCTGGTGACCGTGGGCGCGGTGCTGCTGGGCCGGGAACGGCTCACCCGCCGGCGTCTGTTCGCGCTGCTGGCGGCCTCGGCCGGAACGCTGCTGGTGCTGGCCGGGGCGGGCGGGGCCGGGTTCCGGCCGGTCGGCGCGCTGATGGCGTTCGGGGCCGCGGTCACCTACACCGTGTACATCCTGGTCGCCGACACCGTCGTCGACCGGGTGCCCCCGCTGGTGCTGTCGACGCTGGTGATGGCCGGTGCGGCCGGGTCGCTCGGCGGCCGGGCGCTGCTCACCGGCGGGGTCGGCCCGGGCTTCGGCGCGGCCGGATGGTTCTGGCTCGCCTGCATCGCGGTCGTCTCGACCGTGGTGGCGATGCTCGCGTTCTTCGCCGGGCTGCGGCGGACCAGCCCGTCGGCCGCGGCGATCCTGTCGACCTTCGAGCCGGTGGTCACGACCGGGCTGGCCGCGGCGGCGTTCGGCGAGACGCTGACGCCGGTGCAGCTCGCGGGCGGCCTGCTCGTGCTCTCGTCGGCGGTCGTGCTGCAGGTGCGCCGGCCGTCGGCGGGGAAAGCCGAAGCGGCCGCCCCCTCGATGACCGTCGCCGGGAATCCGGCCTAACCCAGGCCCTGGATGGCGGCGGCTGCCGGTTCGGCGATGCAGGCCGTGCCGATGCGCCGGAAACCGACCCGGGTGTAGAGGCGGGCCACGTCGTCGTCGCTCGCGGAGAGGAAGACCGTGGTCGCCCCGGTGTCGAGGGTGCGGTGGGCCAGGGTGGCGGTGAGTTGGGAGGCGTAGCCGCGGTTGCGGGCCGAGGGGAGGGTGGCCACCCCGACCACCTCGGAGATGTCGCCCGCGCGCTGGATGCCGCCGGTGGCCAGGATGCCCTCGGCCGGGGAGTCGGCGACCGCGGTCAGGAAGTCGGTGCCGGCCGAGTGGGTCCGGACCCGTTGAAGTTCGCCGGGCGGGAGGGCGACCGTGGCGGCGTCGCGCTCGGCCGGGCCGGCGTCCATCGTGACCAGGGAACCCGAGGTGGCGCCCTCGAGCGGCGTCGCATTGGCCGGTGCGCCGAACGCGAGCCGGGACACCGCGCGGGAGGCGGCCACGTCGTCGGCGAAGGTCGGCGACCGGGGGTCGAGCACCCGCACGGTGGCGCCCGGAACCGGCAGTTCGGGCAGCAACGCGGCCGGGTCGAGGACCAGCAGCGGCGCGAGGTGGACGTCGAGACCGGCCGAGCGGGCGACCGCGAGCAGATCGGGCGTGGTCTCGTGGACCCATTCGAACGCCTCGGGAATGCCCAGCTCTCGTTGGCGGCGGCGGACCGCAGTAATATCGGCGGCGGACGGCGTTTCCGCCCCGATCCGGGGGCGGGCGTAATAGGGCCATCCCTCACCATCGCGGATGAAGAGCACGAGACCACCGAAATCCTCGACCGTTGCGTAAGGTCGGGGGACGGCGTCATAGAAACGCTCGAGCCTGACAAAGACGTCGACATCCGCTTGCGCCACCGCGCGAGACTACCCAATCACGGTGATGATGGCGTCACGGCATTCCCGCCCCGAGGTGTGATCAACCCGAACTGGCGGAGATCGGTAGCCCTTACCGTAGACTCTAGGAACTTTGCAGGGCCGACGTCGTCCCGACCTTGATGTGAAACACCAGTGACGACAGGAGGCCCGGTGGCATATCCGCACCCCCAGGGGCTTTACGACCCGACGACGGAGCGCGACGCCTGCGGTGTGGCCTTCGTGGCCGACCTCTACGGGCGGCGTTCCCACGATGTGGTCGCCAAGGGCCTGTCGGCGCTGATCCGTCTCGACCACCGGGGCGCCCGCGGCGCCGAGCACAACACCGGCGACGGCGCCGGCATCATGATCCAGATCCCCGACGCGTACTACCGCGCGGCCGCCGGGATCGATCTGCCCGAGCCCGGCTACTACGCGACCGGCCTGGCCTTCCTGCCCAACGACGCGGCCGAGCAGGCCCGCGCGGTCAAGATCTTCGAGAAGTACGCGCTGGTCGAGGGCGGCGAGGTGCTCGGCTGGCGCGACGTGCCGGTACGCCCGGAGGGCCTCGGCGTGACCGCCGAGGAGGCCCGCCCGGTGATCCGGCAGGTGTTCCTGGCCGCGCACCGGCTCACCGGCTCGGCGGCCGGCCCGAAGGACGCGCCGCTGCACGGCATCGAACTCGACCGGGTCGCGTTCACCATCCGCAAGCAGGCCGAGCGGGAGTCGTCGCAGCGCGGCGTCGGGGTCTACTTCCCGTCGCTCTCCTCGCGCACGATCACCTTCAAGGGCATGCTCACGCCCGACCAGCTGCCGGCGTTCTTCCCCGATCTGACCGACGCGCGGGTCGAGAGCGCGATCGCGCTGGTGCACTCCCGGTTCTCGACCAACACCTTCCCGTCGTGGCCGCTGGCCCATCCCTACCGGTTCATCGCGCACAACGGCGAGATCAACACGATCCGGGGCAACAAGAACTGGATGGCCGCCCGCGAGGCGCTGCTGAAGTCGAAGGTGCTGCCCGGCGGCATCAAGCGGCTGTTCCCGATCAACACGCCGGAGGCGTCCGACTCGGCCAGCTTCGACGAGGTGCTCGAGCTGCTGCACCTGGCCGGGCGCAGCCTGCCGCACGCCGTGCTGATGATGATTCCCGAGGCCTGGGAGAACGACCCGGGCATGGAGCCGGCGCGGCGCGCCTTCTACCGCTTCCACGCCAGCCTGATGGAGCCGTGGGACGGCCCGGCCAGTGTGGCGTTCACCGACGGGTCGATGATCGGCGCGGTGCTCGACCGCAACGGCCTGCGACCCGGGCGCTGGTGGCACACCCGCGACGGCCTGGTCGTGCTGGGCAGCGAGGCGGGCGTGCTCGACCTCGACCCGGCCACCGTGGTCGCCAAGGGCCGCCTGCAGCCGGGCAAGATGTTCCTGGTCGACACCGAGGCCGGCCGCATCGTGCACGACGACGAGATCAAGGCCCGGCTGGCCGCCGAGCAGCCCTACGACGAGTGGCTGCACGCCGGCCTGATCCACCTCGACGACCTGCCGCCGCGCGAGCACGTCATCTACACCCACGACTCGGTGACCCGGCGCCAGCAGGTGTTCGGTTACAGCGAGGAAGAGCTCAAGATCCTGGTCGCGCCGATGGCCCGCACCGGCGCCGAGCCGCTCGGCTCGATGGGCACCGACACGCCGATCTCGCCGCTGTCGACCCGGCCGCGGCTGCTGTTCGACTACTTCCACCAGCTGTTCGCGCAGGTCACCAACCCGCCGCTGGACGCGATCCGCGAGGAACTGGTCACCAGCCTGTCGACGACGATCGGGCCGGAGGGCAACCTGCTCGACCCGGGCCCGGCGTCCTGCCGCCAGGTCGTGCTGCCCTACCCGATCATCGACAACGACGAGCTGGCCAAGCTGCTCTCGATCGACGAGGACGGTGACCTGCCCGGCTTCAAGGCGGTGCGGGTGTCCGGCCTCTACCCGCTGCGCGACGGCGCGGACGGCATCCAGGCCCGCCTGACCCAGATCTGCCGGCACGTGTCGGAGGCGATCGAGGACGGCGTACGCATCCTGGTCCTGTCCGACCGCGACTCCAACGCCGGTCTGGCCCCGATCCCGTCACTGCTGCTCACCGCGGCCGTCCACCAGCACCTGGTGCGCGAGCAGACCCGCACCCAGGTCGCGCTGGTCGTCGAGTCCGGCGACTGCCGCGAGGTGCACCACGCGGCGGTGCTGATCGGCTACGGCGCGGCGGCGGTCAACCCGTACCTGGCGTTCGAGTCGGTCGACGACCTGATCGCGACCGGCCCGCTGGCCGGCATGGACTCGCGGGCCGCGGTGCGCAACTACGTGAAGGCGCTCGGCAAGGGCGTCCTCAAGATCATGTCCAAGATGGGCATCTCGACGGTCTCGTCGTACTGCGGGGCGCAGGTGTTCGAGGCGGTCGGCCTCGACAACAAGCTGCTGCAGCGCTACTTCGCCGGCACGAGCGGGCGGATCGGCGGATCGGGCCTGGCCGAGATCCACGCCGAGGTGAAGACCCGTCACGAGAAGGCGTACCCGGCCAATCCGGCCGAGCGCACCCACCGGCGGCTCGAGGTCGGCGGCGAATACCAGTGGCGCCGCGAGGGTGAGGTCCACCTCTTCAACCCGGAGACGGTCTTCCTGCTCCAGCACGCGACGCGCTCGAAGCAGTACGACGTCTTCCGCCGATACACCGAGAAAGTGGACGACCTGGCCGCCGAGGCTGGCTCTTTGCGCGGGCTGTTCCGGTTCAGGAAAAGGGAACCGGTCCCGCTCGACGAGGTCGAGCCGGTCGAGAGCATCGTCAAGCGCTTCGCCACCGGCGCGATGAGCTACGGCTCGATCAGCGCCGAGTCCCACGAGACCCTGGCCATCGCGATGAACCGCCTCGGCGGCAAGTCGAACACCGGCGAGGGCGGCGAGGACACCGACCGCCTCTACGACCCGCAGCGCCGCTCCGCGGTCAAGCAGATCGCGTCCGGCCGCTTCGGCGTCACCAGTGAATACCTGGTCAACGCCGACGACCTGCAGATCAAGATGGCGCAGGGCGCGAAGCCCGGCGAGGGCGGCCAGCTGCCCGGCAACAAGGTGTGGCCGTGGATCGCCAAGACCCGGCACGCCACCCCGGGCGTCGGGCTCATCTCGCCGCCGCCGCACCACGACATCTACTCGATCGAGGACCTGGCCCAGCTGGTCCACGACCTCAAGATGGTCAACCCGCGCTCCCGCGTACACGTCAAGCTCGTCTCCGAGATCGGAGTCGGCACCGTCGCCGCGGGCGTGGCCAAGCTCAAGGCCGACGTGATCCTGATCTCCGGGCACGACGGCGGAACCGGCGCGTCCCCGCTCAACTCGCTCAAGCACGCCGGTTCCCCGTGGGAACTCGGTCTGGCCGAGGCGCAGCAGACCCTGCTGCTCAACAAGCTCCGCGACCGGGTCACCGTGCAGGTCGACGGCCAGCTCAAGACCGGCCGCGACGTGGTGATCGCCGCGCTCCTCGGCGCCGAGGAGTTCGGCTTCGCCACTGCTCCTCTGATCGTCAGCGGCTGCGTGATGATGAGGGTTTGTCACCTCGACACCTGCCCGGTCGGCATCGCCACCCAGAACCCGGTGCTGCGCGAGCGCTTCACCGGCAAGCCCGAGTTCGTGGAGAACTTCTTCCTCTTCCTCGCCGAGGAGGTCCGTGAATACCTGGCCGAGCTGGGCTTCCGCACGATCGACGAGGCGATCGGCCACGCCGAGGTGCTCGACGTGCGTCCCGCGGTCGACCGCTGGAAGGCCCACGGTCTCGACCTGTCGCCGATTCTGTTCGTGCCCGAGCTCGCACCGGGGGCCTCGCTGCGCAAGGCCCAGGACCAGGACCACGGCCTCGAGAAGGCGCTCGACAACAAGCTCATCGAGCTTGCGGCGCCGGCCTTGGCCGACGCCCATGAGGTACGCGCGGAGCTCGGTGCCCGCAACGACCAGCGAAGTGTCGGGGCGATGCTGGGTGGCGAGGTCACCCGGCGCTACGGCGGCACCGGCCTGCCCGAGGACACCATCGTCTTCACCCTGCGGGGCACCGGCGGCCAGTCGTTCGGCGCGTTCCTGCCCCGCGGGGTCACGCTGCGGCTGATCGGCGACGCCAACGACTACGTCGCCAAGGGCCTGTCCGGCGGCCGGGTCGTAGTGCGGCCCGACGAGGACGCGCCGTTCGTGGCCGAGGACAACATCATCGCCGGCAACACGATCCTCTACGGCGCGACCAGCGGCGAGCTGTTCCTGCGCGGCCGGGCCGGCGAGCGGTTCGCGGTCCGCAACTCGGGCGCCACCGCGGTCGTCGAGGGCGTCGGCGACCACGGCTGCGAATACATGACCGGCGGCACGGTCGTGGTGCTCGGCCCGACCGGGCGCAACTTCGCGGCCGGCATGAGCGGGGGCACGGCGTTCGTGCTCGACCTGTCGCCGACCCGGGTCAACCCGGAGCTGGTCGACCTGGCCCCGCTGACCGCCGACGAGCAGGAACGGCTGCACACCCTGGTCGAGAAGCACCTGACCGAGACCGGTTCGGCGGTGGCCGAGCGGCTGGTCAAGGACTGGCCGGCCGCGGCCGAGCGCTTCACCGCGGTGGTGCCGCGCGACTACAAGCGCGTGATGGAACTGATCAGGACCGCCGAAGCCGCCGGTCGCGACGTCGACGAGGCGGTCATGGGAGGTCACGGTGCCTGATCCGAACGGTTTCCTGCGCTACGAGCGGCAGCTGCCCAAGCGGCGGCCGGTGCCGGTACGCATCCGGGACTGGCGCGAGGTCTACCCGCCCGCGGGCGAGGAGCTGATCCGCGACCAGGCCACCCGGTGCATGGACTGCGGCATCCCGTTCTGCCACGAGGGCTGCCCGCTCGGCAACCGCATCCCGGACTGGAACGATCTGGTCCGCACCGGCGCGTGGGGCGCGGCGGCCGAGGCGCTGCACGCGACCAACAACTTCCCGGAGTTCACCGGGCGGCTCTGCCCGGCGCCCTGCGAGGCGGCCTGCGTCCTCGGCATCGCCGATGACCCGGTCACGATCAAGCAGGTCGAGGTCGAGATCGCCAACCACGCGTTCGCGCTGGGTTACGTACGCCCGCAGCCCGCCGGAGTGCAGTCCGGCAAGCGGGTCGCGGTCGTCGGCTCGGGCCCGGCCGGCCTGGCCGCCGCTCAGCAGCTGGCCCGGGCCGGTCACGCGGTTACCGTCTTCGAGCGGGACGACCGGATCGGCGGCCTGCTCCGCTACGGCATCCCCGACTTCAAGATCGAGAAGCACGTGGTGGATGCCCGGCTCGAGCAGATGATCGCCGAGGGCGTCGTCTTCGAGACCGGCGTCGACGTGGGCACCGACGTGACCGCCGACGACCTGCGCGAGCGGTTCGATGCGGTGCTGCTGGCGGCGGGCGCGCTCGCCGGCCGCGACGCCACGTCGACCCCGGGCCGCGATCTCAACGGCGTGCACCTGGCGATGGAACACCTGGTGCCGGCCAACCGGGTCGTCGCGGGCCTTTCGGACACGACGCCGATCGACGCCGCGGGCAAGCACGTGGTGATCATCGGCGGCGGCGACACCGGTGCCGACTGCCTGGGCGTGGCCCACCGGCAGGGCGCGGCCAACGTGATCCAGCTCGACCAGTACCCGCTGCCGTCCGAGGTCCGGGTCGACGCGCTGCACCCGTGGCCGACCTGGCCGGTCATCCTGCGCAACTACCCGGCCCACGAGGAGGGCGGCGACCGCGTCTTCGGCGTGGCCGTCCAGGAGTTCGTCGGCGACGACGCCGGCAACGTCACCGCGGTCCGGGTCGCCGACGTGGTCGTCGAGCGGGTCGACGGTGTCCGCACGGTCACGATCACCCCGGGCTCGGAGCGCGACCTGCGGGCCGACCTGGTGCTGCTCGCGATCGGCTTCGAGGGCACCGAGCAGCAGCCGTTCCTCGACCAGTTCGGGCTGACCCGCAACCGGCGGGGCGCGCTCGACGCCGACAAGACCTGGCAGACCGCGGCCGACGGCGTCTTCGTCGCCGGCGACATGCACCGCGGTGCCTCGCTGATCGTCTGGGCGATCGCCGAGGGCCGGGCCGCCGCCGCCGCGATCCACGACTACCTGGGTGCCGACGGCAACCTGCCGGCGCCGGTACGCGCGGACGCCCAGCCCCTGTCGGCCTGATCTCATCGCCGTGACAGTTGAAAGGAGCGGTCGGCATAATCGCCCCTGACAGGGGAGAGGTGCCGGAGTGTCCAAGCGGGGTTGGCTGCTGTTCGCGGCGATGAGCGTGATCTGGGGCGTGCCCTACCTGTTCATCAAGGTCGCGGTCGAAGTGCTGTCGCCGGCCTCGCTGGTGCTGTGCCGCACCGGCCTGGCCGCGCTGATCCTGCTGCCGATCGCGATCGCGCGCGGCGAGATCCGCCCGCTGCTGAAGCACTGGAAGCCGCTGCTCGCGTTCACCGCCGCCGAGCTGGCCGTGCCCTGGCTGCTGCTGTCGAAGGCCGAGACCCACCTGTCGAGCTCGCTGACCGGCCTGCTGATCGCGGGGGTCCCGCTGGTCGGCGCCGTCCTCGGCTGGGTCACCCGCACCGACCGGCTCGACGCCCGCCGCGCGGCCGGCCTCGGCGTCGGCCTGCTCGGCGTGGCCGCCCTGGCCGGCCTCGACCTGGGCCGGGGCAATGCGATCGCGCTGGTCGAGCTGGCCGTGGTCGCGATCGGCTACGCGCTGGGCCCGTTCATCCTCGCCCACGGCCTTGCCGGCGCGCCCCGCATCGGGGTCACCGCGGCCGCCCTGACCGTGACCGCCCTGATCTACCTGCCGGTCGGCGTGGCCCAGTTCCCGCACGCCTGGCCGAAGGCGTCCGTACTGGCCTCGGTCGCGGTGCTCGCGCTGCTCTGCACGGCGGTCGCGTTCCTGCTCTTCTACGCCCTGATCGACGAGGTCGGACCGGTCCGGTCGACGGTCATCACCTACGTCAACCCGGCGGTCGCGGTCGTGCTCGGCGTCCTGTTCCTCGACGAGTCGCTGACCTGGAGCATCGTCGGCGGCTTCGGGCTGATCCTGGCCGGCTCGGTGCTCGCCACCCGCCGCTCGCGCACCCGGCGGGCGGCGATACCCGAGCCGGAGCCCGTGCCCTAGATCGCGTACCGCGGCGGTCACTGCGCGTAGTCGCTCTGGGCGCGCTCCCACGTACCGGATCCGGAGCCGGCCGCCGGAGGCGGGCCGATAAGCTGTTGCCGCGGTCGCCGACGCCCGCCCAGTTGGCGCTGCGCGCGAGCCTCGCGAGAGGCGCGACCGGCGCAGTTCATCCCCATGACGGGGGTCGGCCGCCGGGCCGATCCGGAAGAGAGACTAGCCTGATGGCTGTGACACGCCGCGTAAAGATCGTCTGCACCATGGGGCCCGCCACCGCCTCCGCCGAGCGGATGCTCGGCCTGGTCGAGGCCGGCATGGACGTGGCCCGCCTCAACTTCAGCCACGGCAGCCACGAGGACCACCAGAAGGTGTACGACCTTGTGCGCAATGCCGCCAAGGAGGCCGGCCGCGCCGTCGCCGTCCTCGCCGACCTGCAGGGCCCGAAGATCCGGCTCGGCAAGTTCGCCAACGGGCCGCACGAGTGGCGCACCGGTGACCTGGTCACCATCACCAGTGAAGACATCCTCGGCACCCCCGACCGGGTCTCCTGCACCTACACCAAGCTGCCGGAAGAGGTCCGGGTCGGTGACCGCCTGCTGATCGACGACGGCAAGGTCGCCGTCGAGGTCTCGGCCGTCGAGGGTGGCACCGACATCCGCTGCCTGGTCGTCGAGGGCGGCCCGGTCAGCAACAACAAGGGCGTCTCGCTGCCCAACGTGGCGGTCAGCGTGCCCGCGATGAGCGACAAGGACGAGGCCGACCTGCGGTTCGCGCTCGCCCTCGGCGCCGACCTGATCGCGTTGTCGTTCGTGCGCTCGCCCGACGACATCAAGCTGGTCAAGGAGATCATGACCGAGGAGGGCCGCACGGTCCCGGTCATCGCCAAGGTGGAGAAGCCGGAGGCGGTCGAGCACCTCGAGGCGATCGTCCTGGCCTTCGACGGCGTCATGGTGGCCCGCGGCGACCTCGGCGTCGAGCTGCCCCTCGACCAGGTCCCGCTGGTGCAGAAGACGGCCGTGCAGCTCTGCCGGGAGAACGCGAAGCCGGTCATCGTCGCGACCCAGATGCTCGACTCCATGATCGAAAACTCGCGGCCGACCCGCGCCGAGGCGTCCGACGTCGCCAATGCGGTGCTCGACGGCACCGACGCGGTCATGCTCTCCGGCGAGACCTCGGTCGGCAAATACCCGGTGCTCACGGTCAGCACCATGGCCAAGATCGTCTCGACGACCGAGGCCGGGTCGTTCTCGGTGCCGAGGCTCCAGCACGACCCGCGTACGCACGGTGGCGCGCTCACCGTCGCGGCCTCGCAGATCGCCCGCAACATCGGCGCCAAGGCGCTCGTCGCGTTCTCGCAGACCGGCGACACCGTCCGCCGCCTCTCCCGGCTGCACTGCGAGCTCCCGCTCTACGCGTTCACCCCAGTCCCCGCGGTGCGCGACCAGCTGGCGATGAGCTGGGGCGTCGAGACCTTCCTGACCGACTTCGTGCAGCACACCGACGACATGTTCCAGCAGGTCGACACCCTGATGCTCGAGCTCGGCCTGGCCAAGCCGGGCGACTACGTGGTCGTCGTGGCCGGCTCCCCGCCGAACGCGCCCGGCTCCACCAACACCCTGCGCGTCCACAAGATCGGCACGCTGGCCGAGACGACCCGCTGACGACGTTCCGGTGACGCAACCACTGAGCGGCCAGGCCGCCGTCGACAGACTGCTCGAGGTCCTCGACCTCAAGCAGCTCGACGCGGCCCGGTTCGTCGGGGAGAGCCCGCAGACCGGGGCCCAGCGCGTGTTCGGCGGCCAGGTCGCCGGGCAGGCGCTGGTCGCCGCCGGCCGCACCGTCGACCCCGACCGTCACGTGCACTCCCTGCACGGCTACTTCGTGCGCCCCGGCGACCCGACCGAGCCGATCGAGTTCGGCGTCGAGACGATCCGCGACGGCCGCTCCTTCTCGGTCCGCCGCTCGACCGCCCAGCAGTACGGCAAGACGATCTTCTTCATGTCGGCGTCGTTCCAGGTGACCGAGGAAGGCCTCGACCACCACTCGCCGGCCCCGCTCGACGTGCCGCCCCCGGCCGAGGTCCGCACCATGCGCGACTGGGTGCGGCAATACCCGAGCCGCGCGGCGTCGTTCGCCGCCGCGCCCCAGGCGATCGACGTGCGCTACGTCGGTGTGCCCGGCTGGGTCCCGCCCGGCGACCGGGTCGCCGCCGAACGCCAGCAGGTCTGGATGCGCATCGACGGGCAACTGCCCGACGACCCGCTGCTGCACGCCTGCGCCCTGACCTACGCGTCGGACCTGTCCCTGCTCGACGCGGTGCTCTCGGTGCACGGCGAGGTGTGGGGGCCCGGCGGTGTCATCGGGGCCAGCCTCGACCACGCGCTCTGGTTGCACCGGCCGTTCCGGGCCGACGAGTGGTTCCTCTACGACTGCGTCAGCCCGTCCGCGAGCGGCGGCCGCGGCCTGGCCAGCGGGCGCATGTTCACCGAGGACGGGCGGCACATCGCCAGCGCCGTACAGGAAGGCCTGCTGCGCCGGGTCGGCGAGCGGCGCTGACGATGGGGCCCCGCCCGGCGGGATCCCGGTCCGGCGACTGACCGCTTGCGGATCCTGCCCGGCGGGGCGGGGAGAAGCTACTGCCCCTGATCATGACCGTCCGCGGCGGCGGTGTCCGCGGAATCAGGCATTTTCCCCATGGGCCGCCGTGGTGCCGGCTGCGGTGGTGTCGGCCGCGCTCTCCGGAGTGTCCGGCACCGGCGGCAGATCCTCGGGGACCCGGTGCGGCGAGGCACCCGTCCCGGTCACACCCGCGTTCTTGATCATCGTGTCGAGGTCGGCGGTCGTCCGCACCACCTCGTCGTGGAACGACTCGGCCCGATGCCGGGCCCGGCTACCCGGCTCCGCCGCCGCCGGATAATCCCCCCGCCCGGCGGCATAGCCGGCCACCCCCGCCTGGCGCTCCGGCGGCAGTTCCAGCACGTCGTGGTGGGCGTGCGCGACCTCCCGCAAACGCAACGACGTGGTCAGATCGGCCAGCGCCCGCAGCAGCGCCAGGCCGCCCAGCGTCACGATCACCGGATCGGCCGCCGCCACCGCCGGTGTCGCCACCGCAAACCCCAGACCCGCCTGCACCAGTCCCAGCGTCAGCACCAGGCCCCACGTGCGATCGACCCCGCGGTTCATCACCGACACCGCGACATCCAGCGCCCCGCGCACCATCAGAAACCACGCCACCAGCGACAACGGCGTCGTGTACACCTGGTCGCGGTCGGCCGGCAGCACCGCCGCGGTCCCGGCGAACAACACCGCCATACCCGCGTTCAGCCACCACGTCCGCATGCCGACCAGGGCCCGCACCAGCTCGCACAACGCCCCGAAGAACAGCACAGCCGAAGCCACCGTCACCACGTCCGACGGCGCCAGGCGCAGCACACACCAGCCGATCGCCAGCCACGCCACCCCCGCGAACAACAACAGCCCCCACATGCTGTCGCGCGCGCCCGCCCGGGACGCAGAACCCGACCACAACATGAAGACATGACAACACCCATCGAGGTACGCGACGGGGCGTTCGCTCAGATTCACAGCAGGGTAAGGGAGGATCACCCCACCCCTCCCGGGAGCCACTGTTGTCCTCGGACCACGACCTCGCCGACGCCCTCCGCGCGGCCCAGGACGGCGACGCCGCCGGCTTCGCCATTCTGTGGCGCACGCTGCAACCCGCCGTCCTGCGCTACCTGCGCGTGCTCATCGGCGACCACGCCGAGGACGCCGCCAGCGAGACCTGGCTCCACGTCATCCGCGACCTGCACCGCTTCCAGGGCGGCCCGGCCGACTTCCGCGGCTGGCTGTTCCGCATCGCCCGCCACCGCGGCATCGACCAGCGCCGCCGCCGCGCCGCCACCCCCACCGCCGACCCCGGCGGCGGCACCGCACCCGACGCCGCCACCCAGGCCATCGAGGAGGGCGGCACCACCTGGGCCCTCGCACTCGTCGGCACCCTCCCGCCGGACCAGGCCGAAGCGGTCATGCTCCGCGTCGTCGCCGGCCTCGACGTCGCCACCACCGCCCGGATCCTCGGCAAACGCCCCGGCGCCGTCCGCATCGCCACCATGCGCGGACTCCGGCGCCTAGCTTCAAACCCCCAGATAACCCGCCTACTCGCCCGGGAGGAGGTGTAACAGGATGCGATCCCCGCGCGCTCTTCTCCATGCGATGCGTACGCGACGAACCCAGCGGATCGACCTCGACGAGGCCGACCGGCTGGTCACCGGCGACCCGCCCGGCCCCACCCAGGCCGGGCTCGGCACCCTGCTCGAAGCCCTGCGCGCCCCCGGAACCCCGGGCGAGCTGAGCGCCGAGAAAGCCGCCGTCGCCGCGTTCCGTACGCACCGCAAACGTGCAGCCCGCGCCGCACGCCGGAGAACGTCGACGAGAGCGGTCCTGGTTCCGACCCTGGCCGCCCTGGCTCTCCTGATGTTCGGCGGCACCGCCCTGGCGGCCCGGACGGGCAACCTGCCGGACGGCGCGCAGCAGCACGCGCACCACCTGTTCTCGGCGCTGGGCGTACCGGCGCCGAGAACAGGCCCCACCGGCCACCCGACCCCGGTCGCGTCGGCCGGCCCGTCCCCGTCCCGGCCGACCGGCCCCGCCGTCGTCGAACTCGGCTGGTGCGCCGACTGGCAACCCGGCGGAACACCCCTGAGCGGCGACAACCATCGCCGGCTGCGCACCGCGGCAGGCGGCGAACAACGCATCCCCGACTACTGCGACCGCTTGCGCCGCTCGGCCCCGCCGCCGAGCGCCGGCCCACCCGCCCCGAACACGCCGCGCTCGGCACCTCCGAGCGAGAGCACACCGCCACCGTCACCGCCGCCGAGTCCCCCCACGGCGCGCACCACGCCGTCGCACCCGGCACCCGCCCACCCGACCCCGTCCCACCACCAGCCCACCCCGGGCGGACCTGGCAAGGGCTCCCGCCCGAACAAGACACCGAAGTGACCGATCTTGCCCGGACGGGCAGGATCGGTCACCACTTCGGGCCGACGAACGCATCCAGCCGCGCGACCGCCTCCCGGCGAGCCACCGACAGCATGTTGCGGCGGCACATGCGCCACGAAATGCCGAGGCGGTCCAGCGATTCCTGGCACAGCGCCATGATGTCGCCGGATTCGTTGGAGAAGTTGTAGCGGGGGTAGGTGTAGAACTTGTTTCCGCGCCTTATTCGATTTGTCGTTCGGCAGCCGTCGGAGTGAATTAACCCGCGTAGCAGATCGCCGGGATGGGCATCGACGACCGGCCGCTGCCAGTCGGTCAAGGCGATGCGCCGCAGATGCTTCATCCCGGGCCCGTGCTGAGGCAGAAGACAGGGCCAGTGCATGGAGTAACTCTGCACTGCGACGCAGCCGGTTTTCTGTACTCTTTGGACGTTCTTCGCGATGACCGAGAGCATCGCGCTCTCGCACTCACCGATCAGGCCCGGCCAGGCGTCGGCGCAGAACACGCGGAGCACCGGAACCCGCGCCCGCGTCACGAGATGGCCGTCTCCGAGGTACAGGCCGAGTAGGTAGGCATAGGTCGCCTGATCATCAGGTGGGCGCGGCGGCCGATCGCATCGCGGGCATCGCGAGCGTTCGGCATCGAGTTCGGCCCGGTGGTGCGCCCGCTCGCCATAGAACCAGTGCCCGACGGTATTTCGCGACAATCCAAGATTGCGACAGATCTCGCCGAAAGCCATGCCCTCGGCCCGGAGCCTTATTGCCTTTTCACGGAGTTCCGGTGGATGCATGCCCTATTATCGAACAGGGGTACGACAAACTTCTTTGGTGCCGAGGGCGGGATTCGAACCCGCACGCCCTTTCGAGCAGATCATTTTGAGTGACCCGAGTCTGCCATTCCTCCACCCCGGCATGCACGGTCCCCCGTGACAAGGTCACGCTGGCCCGAGCAGGGGACAGCCTACCTACTAGGCTTAGGGGGGCGACACCCACATACCGGGGTGTCGCGACATCGGGAGTGTTGGGGGTAGGGGTTCCGTGGCCGACACGCAGGCTGGTGCCGAGCGCAAGCGGGTGCTCATCGCCGAGGACGAGGCCCTGATCCGGCTGGACCTGGCCGAGATGCTCGTCGAGGAGGGCTACGACGTCGTCGGTGAGGCCGGTGACGGCGAGACCGCCGTACGGCTGGCCGAGGACCTCCGCCCGGACCTGGTCATTCTCGACATCAAGATGCCGATCATGGACGGCCTGGCGGCGGCCGAGCGCATCGCCGGCGGCCGGATCGCCCCGGTGGTGATCCTGACCGCTTTCAGCCAGCGCGACCTGGTCGAGCGGGCGCGCGCCGCGGGCGCGATGGCGTATCTGGTGAAGCCGTTCCAGAAGTCGGATCTGGTTCCCGCGGTCGAGATCGCTCTTTCGCGGTACTCGGAGATCGCCGCCCTGGAGTCGGAGGTGGCCGGCCTGACCGACCGCCTGGAGACCCGTAAGTCGGTGGAGCGCGCCAAGGGCGAGCTGATGACCAAATATCAGATGACCGAGCCGCAGGCGTTCAAGTGGATCCAGCGCACCGCGATGGATCACCGGATGACGATGCGTGAGGTTGCCGACCGGATCCTGGCCGAGGGCCAGGAGGCCGGCGGGGCGGAGCAGCTGCCCTCCAGCTGAGCCCCCCGGTTGCGCGGCTTCTGATCTGGTGATGTGACACCTTCTCCGGTCCTGGCGTCACCCCACGTAACGGTTCGGTGAAAGCCGGATCGAAGTCTTACCTCCAGCCCGGAACGTGGGATAGCGTCCCGCCCCATGACGGGCAGCGGTGGCCGTGGCACGGCAAGTGCCAATTGGTCACCGGTGGCTCGGTGAGTTCGGTATGGAGGAGGGGTTCCGACCTTGAGGCAGGTTCTCGCACGCGCTATCGGCGGTGTGGCCGTGATCGGCATGATCGCCGGTGCCGCCGCCTGTAATAGCAGCAGCTCCAGTGACGACAAGGCCAGCGGTGGTGGTTCGGGCTGTGGTTACGAGCTGGCGTACTTCGGGGCGCTGACGGGTTCCTCGTCGAACCTCGGTGTCAACATCGAGCAGGGCTTCGAGCTGGCGGTTGCTCAGTACAACCAGAAGAAGGGCTCGAACTGCATCACCGTGAAGAAGTTCGACTCCCAGGGTTCGGAGTCGGTGGCGCCGGGTGTCGCCCGGAGCCTGGTGGCCGACAAGAAGATCCTCGGTGTCGTCGGCCCGCCGTTCTCCGGTGAGTCGCAGGCGGCCGACCCGATCTTCGATCAGGCGGGCATCCCGACGATCACCCCCTCGGCGACGAACATCACGTTGTCGCAGAAGAGCTGGAAGGTGTTCCACCGTGCGGTGGCGAGCGACGCCAACCAGGGCCCGGCCGCCGGCGCGTACATCAAGAACGTGCTGAAGGCGAAGAAGGTCTTCGTCGCGGACGACCAGTCGGCGTTCGGGCAGGGCCTCGCGGCCGGCGTGACCCAGACGCTCGGCTCCGCGGTGGTCCAGACCGACCACACCGAGGGTGACGGCAAGCAGACCGACTTCTCGAGCACGGTCCAGAAGGTCATCGGCAGCGGCGCGACGGTGCTGTTCTACGGCGGCTACTACACCAACGGCGGTCTGCTGCTCAAGCAGTTGCGCGGGGGTGGCTGGAAGGGCACGCTGGTCGGCGGCGACGGCATGAACGACCCGGGCCTGGCCAAGGCGGCCGGTAACGCGAACGCGGCCGGCACGATCCTGACCTGCCCGTGCCAGCCGTCGGCGAAGGCGTCCGGTTCGTTCCTGACCGACTACAAGGCGAAGTGGAACGTCGACGCCGGCACCTACTCGGACGTGGCGTTCGACGCGGCCAACATCTTCCTGGGTGGCATCGACGCGGGTAACACCACCACGGCGAAGCTGAACACGTACCTGTCGACGGTGGACTACAAGGGCATCGCCAACGAGTACAAGTTCCAGGCGAACGGCGACCTTGACCCGGCTCTGGTGAAGGTGTGGGCGTTCAAGATGGGCGCGGACGGCAAGGTCGCACCGGACCAAGAGATCAAGACGTCCTGACCAAATAGCGCAAGGTTTGCAGGGCCGGTGTGGCCGGATGATCTCCGGCCGCACCGCCCTCGTCGTTTCGGGAGCCCCTCCTTGCACTTTTCCAATCTGGCTCACAATGTCGGGCCGCTGACGATTCTGGGTCTGGCGCAGGGCGCGATCATCGCGCTGTTCGCGCTGGGTTACACGTTGGTCTACGGCGTCCTGCGCCTGATCAACTTCGCGCACTCCGAGGTGTTCCTGATGGGGACGTACGCGGCGTGGGCGACCTGGGGCCTGTTCGGGTTGACGGTCAACTCGCGGGCGCCGGCGTTCTGGCCGATGGTGGGCCTGCTGGTGGCCGGTCTGGTGGCGGCGGTGGTCGCGTCGGGCATCACGGCGCTGACGCTGGAGTTCGCCGCGTACCGGCCGTTGCGGCGGCGTAATGCGCCGCCCCTGACCTTCCTGATCACCGCGATCGGCGCGTCGTTGTTCCTCTCCGAGGTGGCGGGTGTCTTCACCCAGCACCAGTCGCGGGGCATCCAGCCCGTCATCGCGCAGAAGAACGTGTTCACGATCGGGAACATGCACGTCACCAACCTGCAGATCCTGATCATCGTGCTGGCGCTGGGCGCGATGTTCGCGCTGGACCGGTTCATCAACAACTCGCGGCTGGGCCGGGGTGTCCGCGCGGTGGCGCAGAACCCGGACAGTGCGGCGCTGATGGGTGTCAACAAGGGCCGGGTGATCTCCCTGGTGTTCCTTCTGGGCGGTCTGACGGCCGGCGTCGCGGCGGTGATGTACGACCTCAAGATCGGCACGACGATCTACGACGCGGGCACGATTCTCGGCATCGAGGCGTTCACGGCCGCGGTGCTCGGCGGCATCGGCAACCTGCGCGGCGCGCTGCTCGGCGGCCTGCTGCTCGGCCTGCTCGAGAGCTACGCGTCGAGCCTGTTCGGTACGGCGTGGCAGCACGCGGTCGCGTTCGTGTTGCTGGTGCTGATTCTGATGTTCCGTCCGACGGGCCTGCTGGGTGAGTCGCTGGGGAGGGCACGGGCATGACGACGACATCGACTCCGCAGCGCCGGGGCTGGCGCGCGTCGGGTGGTGTGCGGGGCTGGTTCGGCCGGCAGCCGGCGCCGGCGCGCTGGGGCATCCTGCTGGCGCTGCTGGTGGGGGCCTACTTCCTGCCCTACGTCGGCAATGTTCCGGTGATCGGACCGCAGATCGTCACCCAGGGCATCGACTGGCCGAGTGCGCTGTTCAACATCGCGTACTACGTCCTGCTCGCGTTGGGCCTGAACGTGGTGGTCGGTTACGCCGGCCTGCTCGACCTGGGCTACGTCGGTTTCTTCGCGATCGGCGCTTACACGGTGGCGCTGCTGACCTCGTCGGACAGCCTGTGGCACACGCATTGGGCGTGGCTGGCGGCGGTGCCGGTGGCGATCGTGGTCTCACTGCTGGCGGGTCTGATCCTGGGCTGGCCGACGCTGCGGTTGCGCGGTGACTATCTGGCGATCGTGACGCTCGGCTTCGCCGAGATCATCCGGATCATCGCGACGAGCACGCCGAAGTTCGCCCGCGGTGACCAGGGCCTGTCCGGCATCCCTCATCCGCCGGGCAAGCATGCCGACGGGACGCCGATCTTCGGTGTGGCCGACGCCACGCCGTACTTCTGGCTCGGGCTCACCGTCATCGTGGTGGTCATTCTCGGTATCCGTAATCTCGACCGGAGCCGGGTCGGCCGTTCCTGGCTGGCCATCCGGGAGGACGAGGAAGTCGCCGAGATCATGGGTGTGCGGACCGTCAAGTTCAAGTTGTGGGCGTTCACGATCGGTGCCGGCGTCGGCGGCCTGGGCGGCGTGTTGTGGGTCGGCGAGCAGGGCTTCGTCAACTCGAGCACGTTCGTCATCCAGTTCTCGATCCTGATCGTGGCCGCGGTGACCATGGGCGGCTCGGGCAATATCGCGGGTGCGATCCTCGGTGGGACGCTGATCTCCTACATCCCGGACCGGCTACGGGGCATCTCGCTCGGTAGCACGGACCTCTTCCAGTACCGGTTCGCGTTGTTCGGCCTGGTGATCCTGGTGATCATGGTGGTGTGGCCGCAGGGCCTGATTCCGAGCCGGCGCCGGGCGATGGAGCTGAAGGACCGCGAGAAGGAGGTGGCTCCGCAGTGAGTGAGCCGCACATCGAGACGCCCGAGGAGCTGGACCGCGCGAACGAGCGGCCGGTCGACGAGCCGGCTCCGACCGGTTCGATATCCGGTGCCCCGGGCTCGGCCCCCAGGGTCGCGGAGGGCGACGAGTTGCTCGTGCTCGACCACGTCACGCTGCGGTTCGGCGGCGTGGTGGCCCTCAACGACGTGTCGTTCTCGCTGCGCCGCGGGGAGATCTTCGGCCTGATCGGGCCGAACGGCGCGGGCAAGACCACCTGCTTCAACGCGATGACCGGCGTCTACCGGCCGACCAGCGGGTCGATCGTGTTCAACGGCTCGTCGATCGTCGGCCGGAAGAAGCACCAGATCACGCGCGGCGGCATCGCCCGCACCTTCCAGAACGTGCGGCTCTTCC
This sequence comes from Actinoplanes sp. NPDC051343, assembly GCF_044455125.1. Classification (NCBI taxonomy): domain Bacteria; kingdom Bacillati; phylum Actinomycetota; class Actinomycetes; order Micromonosporales; family Micromonosporaceae; genus Actinoplanes; species Actinoplanes sp. NPDC051343. Next base: position 1,161,586 of record NZ_JBITEL010000001.1, on the reverse strand, counting down.
CGGAGATGACCGCCCTGGAGAACGTGATGGTGGGCGCGGACGCGCACCACAAGACGAGCGTCCTGTCGGCGCTGTTCCGGCTGCCCCGGCACTGGCGCGAGGAGCAGCAGGGCCGGGAGCGGGCATTCGAGCTGCTGCGCTTCGTCGGCATCGCCAACCGGGCCGGCGAGGTCAGCCGCAACCTGTCGTACGGCGAGCAGCGGCGGCTGGAGATCGCGCGTGCGCTGGCGACGAATCCGATCCTGCTCTGCCTGGACGAGCCGGCCGCCGGCTTCAACCCGGCGGAGAAGGAGGAGCTGCTCAAGCTCATCCGCAAGATCCGGGACACCGGGGTGACCGTGCTGCTGATCGAGCACGACATGCGCCTGGTCATGGGCGTCACCGACCGGATCGTCGTGCTGGAGTTCGGCAAGAAGATCGCCGAGGGGACGCCCGCCGAGGTGCGGGACAACCCGGCGGTCATCGCCGCGTACCTGGGAGTGCCGACCGATGCTGCTTGAGCTGGACAACATCACCTTGCTGTACGGGCACATCGAGGCCCTGCACGGCATCAGCCTGACCGTGGGGCAGGGCGAGATCGTCGCGCTGATCGGTGCCAACGGCGCCGGCAAGACGACGACGATGCGGGCGATCTCCGGGCTCCGGCCGGTCGCGAAGGGCTCGATCCGGTTCGACGGCGAGGACATCACGCGGCTGCGCGCCGACCTGCGGGTCGTCCGCGGCGTGTCGCAGTCACCGGAAGGCCGGGGCATCTTCCCCGGCATGACGGTGCGGGAAAACCTGGAGATGGGCGCCTACACGCGGCGCGTCCGGGCGGAGATCGACGAGGATCTGGAGCGGGTCTTCACGCTGTTCCCTCGGCTGAGGGAGCGTGAGAAGCAGGTCGGCGGCACCATGTCCGGCGGTGAACAGCAAATGCTGGCGGTGGGCCGGGCGCTGATGAGCCGGCCCAAGCTGCTGCTGCTCGACGAGCCGTCGATGGGCCTGGCGCCGATCCTGATCCAGCAGATCTTCGACATCGTCGTGGAGATCAACCAGCAGGGCACCACCGTGCTGCTGGTGGAACAGAACGCACAGCAGGCACTCTCGCGGGCCCACCGGGCCTACGTTCTGGAGACCGGGCGGATCGTCAAGGAGGGCACCGGCGCGGAGCTGCTCGACGACCCCGCGGTCAAGGACGCCTATCTGGGCGTCGCTTAACCGATACACCTGTTCTGAGGAGATATTCGATGTTCCGCACTTCTTCAGGCCGGCGGGCGATCCTCGGCCTGGCCGTTGCGGCGGCGCTCGCCACCTCGATGGCCGCCTGCGGGTCGGAAACCAGCGGCGGTGACTCCGGCACCGGCGCCGCGCCGGCCGCCTCGGCGAGCGGCGGCAGCGGCGGGGTCGACGCCGCGCTGGCCGCGAAGGTCCCGGCCGACATCAAGTCGGCCGGCACTCTGACGATCGGCACCGACTCGACGTACGCACCGAGTGAGTTCCTCGACCAGGACGGCAAGACGGTGATCGGGTTCGACGTCGACCTGTTCAACGCGGTCGCGACCAAGCTGGGGCTCAAGACCTCGTGGCAGTCGGCCGACTTCACCAGCATCATCCCGGGTGTGAACAGCGGGAAGTACCAGGTCGGCGTGTCCTCGTTCACGGTCAACGCCGACCGTGAGAAGCAGGTCACGATGATCTCCTACTTCTCGGCGGGCACCCAGTGGGCGGCCAAGGCGGGCGCGTCGATCACGCCCGACACGGCCTGCGGCAAGAAGATCGCGGTGCAGACCGGCACGGTTCAGGTCGACGACATCACGAAGCGCAACAAGAAGTGCACCTCGGGCAAGATCACGATCGACCAGTACCAGAAGCAGTCGGACGCCACCAACGCGGTCGTCACCGGCAAGGACGACGCAATGCTCGCCGACTCGCCGGTCGCGGCGTACGCGGTGAAGCAGACCAGCGGCCAGCTGGCCCTGGTCGGCGACATCTACGACTCGGCGCCGTACGGCTACGTGGTCGGCAAGACCCAGACCGACTTCGCCGGCGCGATCAGCGGAGCGGTGCAGGCCCTCATCGCGGACGGCACGTACAAGCAGATCCTCGACAAGTGGGGCGTCTCGGCCGGCGCGATCACGGCCCCCGCGGTCAACCCGCCGGCGTCCTGAGCCACCGGCATGACGGAGCAGACACAAACCGGACGGGCACGGCCTGAAGCGATCAAGGCCGTGCCCGTGCGGCACCCCGGCCGCTGGCTCATGCTGGCGGTCCTGGCGGTACTGGCCGCGATGTTCGTGCACCTGCTGGTGACGAACAAGGCCTTCAAGTGGTCTTTCATCTTCTCCTCGTACGCGCCGGGCAAGCGCGGCGTGATGTTCACCGACCCGGTCCTGCAGGGCCTGCGCGGCACCATCCTGCTGACCGTCACGGCGATGGTCATCGGCATCGGGCTCGGCGTGGTCATCGCGATCATGCGGCTCTCGCCGAACAAGGTGCTGTCGACGGTGGCCTGGCTCTACACCTGGTTCTTCCGGGCCGCGCCGCGCCTCGTGCTCGCCGTGCTCTTCGGCAACCTGAACATCCTGTGGACCCGGATCGGCTTCGGCCTGCCGTTCGACCAGCAGATCGGCAAGCTGTTCGGCATCCACGACCTGAACGCCCAGTTCTACAGCGTCCGGGCGGTCGACCTGCTGGCCGGCTTCACCGCCGGCATGCTGGCGCTCGGGCTGTCCGAGGCCGCGTACATGGCCGAGATCATCCGCGCCGGCATCCAGTCGATCGACCCCGGCCAGGCCGAGGCGGCGGTGGCCCTGGGCATGTCCCGCGGCCAGGTGCTGCGGCGCATCGTGCTGCCGCAGGCGATGCGGGTGATCGTGCCGCCGACCGGCAACGAGGTCATCGCGATGGTCAAGGACACCTCGCTGGTCGCCTTCGTGCCGGTCACCGGCGAACTGTTCTTCCAGCTCCAGGCGGTCGAGTCGCGGACGTTCGTGGTCCTGCCGGTCCTGGTCGCGGCCCTGCTGTGGTACCTGATCCTGTGCAGCATCCTGATGATCGGACAGTTCTTCGTGGAGCGGCACTTCGGCCGCGGCTACGGTTCGACCGGGCGAGCCCGGCAGCGCCTGCGAGACTTGCAGGTCGAGCAGACCGGGCGGGTCACGCCGGAGGGAGAGGCCACATGAGCGACGAAATGATCCGGGCCGACAACATCCACAAGGCGTACGGGTCGCTCGAGGTGCTCAAGGGTGTCGACCTGGTCGTCAAGCCGGGCGAGGTGTGCTGCGTGCTCGGCCCGTCGGGCTCCGGCAAGTCGACGTTCCTGCGCTGCATCAACCACCTGGAGAAGATCAACGCCGGGCGCATCTTCGTCGACGGCGAGCTGATGGGCTACCAGGAGCGCAAGGGCAAGCTGCACGAGATGGGCGAGAAGGACGTCGCCCGCCAGCGCCGCTCGATCGGCATGGTGTTCCAGCGGTTCAACCTGTTCCCGCACATGACGGTGCTGCAGAACGTCATGGAGGCGCCGTGCCGGGTCAAGGGGGAGAGCAAGGCGGAGGTACGCGACCGGGCCGCGGCGCTGCTCGACCGGGTCGGCCTGGCCGACAAGATCGGCAGCTACCCGAGCCAGCTCTCCGGCGGCCAGCAGCAGCGGGTCGCGATCGCCCGGGCGCTGGCGATGCGGCCCAAGCTGATGCTGTTCGACGAGCCGACCAGCGCGCTCGACCCGGAGCTGGTCGGTGAGGTCCTCGACGTGATGAAGGACCTGGCCCGCGACGGCATGACGATGGTCGTGGTCACCCATGAGATCGGGTTCGCCCGCGAGGTGGGCGATTCGCTGATCTTCATGGACGGCGGCGTGGTGGTCGAGAAGGGCCCGCCGCGCGACGTCATCGCCAATCCGCAGCAGGAACGAACAAAGGCATTCCTCAGCAAGGTGCTGTAAGGCCCTGGGAGGGCCATCGGTGCGAGCAGAGGTGACCAGCCGCAAGCTCGGCCGAAGGCCCGGCCCTGTCCACCTCGGCCCCGGCACCACCCGATCAGTGCTGGACCCGGGCCCGGGTTCGTTCCGCAACCATCCTGCCACCGTCACGCTCCCGAGAATCACCCCCGGTTGCGGTGTGCTCGTCGTTGGTGTCAATCGCGACGAAACGAGGGTGTCATGGGTGGCCGCGGCTGGAAGCTGTACGCCCTGTTGGCCACGCTGGGCATCCTGGGCTACCAGCTCATCCCCGAGTCTCCGTGGTGGAAGGCGACCTGGCAGATCAGCATCGGTTACGGCGCCGTCGCCGCGGTCCTGTTCGGGGTGCGCCGGCTCCGGATCGGCCGGCGGATCCCGTGGTGGTGCTTCGCGTTCGGCCTGTTCGCCAACACCTCCGGGATCGCGGTGGCGATCTACTCGTCCGAGGTGCTGCACGTCGACGAGTCACCCACCCTGGCTGATCCACTGTTCCTGCTGCTCTACCCGGCCTGCGCCGTGGGCTTCGCCCTGCTGACCAGGGCTCGTGAGCCTCGCAGCAACTGGGCAGCGATGGTGGACGCGGGCACGTTCACCACCGGCCTCGGCCTGCTGGCCTGGGTCTACGTGATCGAACCGGCCACCTTCAGCGCCGGGACCCCGCTGCTCGGCCGGCTGGTCCAGATCGCCTATCCGATCGGCGACCTGCTGTTGCTGGCCATGCTTGTCCGGCTGATGCGCTCGGGTGGCACCCGTGGCCCGGCGTTCTGGTGGATCACCGGGTCGGGTATCGCCTTCTTCGGTGGCGACACGACCTGGGTGGTACTCAACAACCTCGGGATCGACATCAACGACGTTCAGGTCGCGAACCGGGGAGTCGACATGATCTTCCTGGTCGCGTACTCCCTGTTCGGCATCGCCGCCCTGCACCCGAGCGCCCGAGACCTCGACCGGACAGCCGTTCAGCCCGCGCCGCGTCTCAGCACCCCGATGCTCACCTCACTGACCGTCGCCTCGCTGATCGCGCCGGCCCTGCTCGGCTTTCAGCTGTACACCGGCACGCCCGTCGACGGCCCGGCCATCGTGCTCGGCTCCACGGTGCTGTTTCTGCTCGTCGTGGTGCGCATGTCACAGCTGGTCCGAGAAGTCGAACGGCAAGCCGACCGGGTTCGCACACTGTCGCGCCAGGACGAACTCACCGGACTGCCGAACCGCCGCGCCTGGAACGACGAGATACCCCGGGCGCTCGAGAACGCCCGCCGCGGCAACATCCCGGTCAGCGTCGCCATGATCGACCTCGACCACTTCAAATTGTTCAACGACAGCTACGGCCATCCCGCCGGCGACCGCCTCCTGACCGATGCCGCGCAGGCTTGGCATGGCGTGCTGCGCCAGGGCGATATCCTCGCCCGGTACGGCGGCGAGGAATTCATCGTGCTGCTGCCGGACGCGACGACGGACGAAGCCCTGCGTATCCTCCGCCGGGCCCTCGACGTCACCCCGCTCGGTCAGAGTTTCTCCGCCGGACTTGCCCGCTGGGACGGGTCGGAGAGCTCCGACGAGCTGATCGTCCGCGCCGACGCCGCGCTGTACCAGGCCAAGACCGCGGGCCGCCGGCGAATCGTCACGGCGGTCGATGAGCTCCCGGAGCCGGCACCCGTCACCGTCTAGATCGCCCCGCAACAGCTGTTTCATTCTTTGGCGGCGCCGCCGCACTGCGATGAAAAAGATGTCGGACCCCGCGACTAGAGTTCACCGACGTGAGCGACGACGCCCAGACCCCCCGTTTGCTGCTGCTCGACGGCCACTCGCTGGCCTACCGAGCCTATTTCGCCCTGCCGGTGGAGAACTTCAGCACCGCGACCGGCCAGGCGACGAACGCGGTGTTCGGCTTCACGTCGATGCTGATCAACATGCTGCGCGACGAGAAGCCGACCCACATCGTGGTCTCGTTCGACCTGTCCCGGGTCTCGTTCCGCACCGCGATCTACGCCGACTACAAGGCCGGCCGTTCCGAGACGCCGCAGCCGTTCCAGGGTCAGGTCAGCCTGATCAAGGAGGTGCTGGAGGCGCTCCGCATCCCGGTCGTGGAGAAGGACAACTACGAAGCCGACGACGTGATCGCCACGCTGGCCACGCAGGGCCGCGCGGCCGGCATGGAAGTGATCATCTCGTCCGGTGACCGCGACGCGTTCCAGCTGTCCGACGAGCACGTCACGATCCTCTACCCGGTGCGCGGCGTCTCCGAGGTCTGGCGGATGACCCCCGAGGCGATCGAGGCGAAATACTTCGTGCCCCCGTCGCGCTACCGCGACAAGGCGGCCCTGGTCGGCGAGGCCAGCGACAACCTGTCCGGGGTGCCCGGCGTCGGCGACAAGACCGCCGCCAAGTGGATCAACGAGTACGGCGGCCTGGACGGCATCATCGCCAACGCCGACAAGGTCAAGGGCAAGGCCGGCGAGAGCCTGCGCGCCCACCTGGCCGAGGTCATGCGCAACTACGAGATGAACAAGCTGGTCTGCGACCTGGAGCTGTCGCTGCGCCCCGAGGACGCGAAGTGGCACGGCTGGGACCGCGAGGCCGTCCACCGGGTCTTCGACGCGCTCGAGTTCCGGGTGCTGCGCGAGCGGCTCTACTCCTATCTCGATGCCGTCGAGCCGGAGGCCGAGGCCGGTTTCGACCTGGCCGGCGAGATCCTCGCCCCGGGCACGGTTGCCGCCTGGCTCACTGCGCACGCCGCCGAGGCTCCGGTCGGGCTCGCGGTCACCGGCCACTTCGGGCGCGGCACCGGCCGGCTCACCGGCATCGCGGTCGCCACCGGCGACGGGCCGGCCGCCTGGTTCGACCCGGAGTCCCTCGACGAGGCCGACGAGCAGGCGGTCGCCGCCTGGATCGCCGACCCTCAGCGGCCCAAGGTCGTCCACGACGCCAAACCGGCACGGCTGGCCATGCGGGCGCATGGCTGGCAGCTCTCGGGCGTACGCGTCGACACCGCCCTCGCGGCCTACCTCGCCAAACCCGACCAGCGCGCCTACGACCTGACCGACCTCGCCCTGCGCTACCTCAAGCGCGAGCTGCGGGTCGAGGAACCGGAGACCGGCCAGCTCACGTTCGACGGGCTCGGCACCGACGAGGGTGCGGCCGAGCAGGGCGTCATGCTGCGCGCCCGGGCCACCCTCGACCTGGCCGACGTGCTCACCGAGGAGCTCTCCCGCGACGACGGCGACTCGCAGAAGCTGCTCATGGAGGTCGAGCAGCCGCTGTCGGAGGTGCTCGGCGAGATGGAGCATCTGGGCATCGCCGCCGACACCGAATACCTCTCCGAGCTCGAGGCCCACTTCGCGGCCGAGGTCAAGGCCGCCCAGCAGGCCGCGCACGAGGTGGTCGGCCGCGAGTTCAACCTCGGCTCGCCCAAGCAGCTGCAGGAGATCCTGTTCAACGAGCGGGGCCTGCCCAAGACGAAGAAGATCAAGTCGGGTTACACCACCGACGCCGACGCGCTGCAGAGCCTCTACCTGCAGACCGAGGACCCGGTACTGGCCCACCTGCTGCGCCACCGCGACGTCGCCAAGCTCAAGTCGACGGTCGACGGGCTGCTCAAGTCGGTCTCCGACGACGGCCGCATCCACACCACGTTCAACCAGACCGTGGCCGCCACGGGGCGCCTTTCCTCCACCGACCCGAATCTGCAGAACATCCCCATCCGTACCGAAGAAGGCCGGCGGATCCGCCGGGCCTTCGTCGTCGGGCCGGGTTTCGACCAGCTGATGACCGCCGACTACAGCCAGATCGAGATGCGCATCATGGCGCATCTGTCCGGCGACGAGGCGCTGATCGCCGCGTTCAACTCGGCGTTCGACTTCCACGCCGCGACCGCGTCCTCGGTCTTCCACGTGCCGGTGGAGGAGGTCGTGCCCGACCAGCGCCGCAAGATCAAGGCGATGAACTACGGCCTGGCCTACGGCCTGAGCGCGTTCGGCCTGTCCAACCAGCTCACGATCGGTGTCGACGAGGCCCGCGGGCTGATGGACGAATACTTCGAGCGTTTCGGCGGGGTCCGCGACTACCTGCAGGCGGTCGTGCGGCGCGCGGTGCAGGACGGCTACACGGCGACCATCCTCGGACGCCGCCGCTACCTGCCCGACCTGTCGAGCGACAACCGCCAGCGCCGCGAGATGGCCGAACGGATGGCGCTCAACGCCCCGATCCAGGGCTCGGCGGCCGACATCATCAAGGTCGCGATGCTGCGGGTCGACAAGGCGCTGAAGGAGTCCGGCCTGCGGTCGCGCATGCTGCTGCAGGTTCACGACGAACTCGTCTTCGACGTGGCCCCGGGCGAGCGCGAGCCGCTCGAGGCTCTGGTCCGGGCCGAGATGGGCGGTGCCCATCCGCTGTCGGTCCCGCTGGAGGTCTCGGTGGGTTCGGGCCGCGACTGGAACGGCGCCGACCACTGACCGAGTCACCCGCTCCCCGGAACGGGCGAAAAGGCCGAACTTTGATCCACTTGTCCGTGTCGGCACGGCGGCGGGGCGTGACCGCCCGGTTCACCAGGCGATATTTTGGGATTTTCCCAGCTTACGTTTAGCCAGCCGGGCTTCAGGACTCAGCAGTTGACATGACAAGCTAGAGGAATGCCGAGCCTCCCCCCGATGGGTGATCCATCAGCGGCCACCAGCGCCGCGTCGGTGGTGCGGGCGCCGATCGACGCCGGCCGTGCCGACAACTTCGCACGGATGTTCAAGGCCGTGGGCGACCCTGTTCGCCTCCGGTTGCTTTCGATGATCGCGTCGGCTCGCGCCGGCGAGGTGTGTGTCAACGATCTGACCGGGGAGTTCGAGCTCAGCGGCCCGACCATCTCGCACCACCTCAAGGTCCTGCGCGAAGCCGGTCTGGTCGACAGTGACCGCCGCGGCACCTGGGTCTACTACCGCCTCATCCCGGCCGCCCTGGCCGTCATGGGCGCCGTCCTCGACGTCAGCACCGTCATTTCCAACGTCACCGGCGGCTGACCGCCCCGTCGTTCCGCCTCGATCGGCCCCCTCCCGCGAGGGGGCCGGAAGCGCATCACTTCTTCAGCGGGTCGTGACCCCAGTTCATCAGCGAGTACCGCCACGGCGTCTCCGCCACGTCGCCGTCCGGCCGCTGCGCCAGATGCCGGTGTACGTACCCGACGACCTTGCGCATGTGCGCCTCGTCGGCCTCGGTCAGGGACGCCTTCTTCTTGCCGAGGATGCCGATGATCCGGTGACCGGAGTCGTGGCCCACCGACTCGGCGCCGGCCGACGACTTCTGCCCGACCTGCTTCGACTCGTCGGTCGCCAGCCACTTCTCGAGCTCGCCCGGGGTCATGTTGACCGCGTCGCGGAACTCGGTCCGGACGTCGTCAGTCACGGTGCAGCGCCCCCGGCTTGTGCACGGCGTCCCGTCCGGTCTTGGCGCTCCTGACCTTGTACTGCGGCTCGTCCGGTGACGCGTCCACGGTCCGGCCGGCCTCCGAGGTCCGCTCGGTGATCTCCTTCTCGACGGTCCCGTGCACGACCTCGCCGTGGCTGCGCCAGGTGACGTCGTCACCGTTCCTGAATTCGCTCATGGCGGCCGGGTACCCGCCCCCGATCAGCGAAAACGATCCGCAAGCGAGCTATCCCCGGACGGCCACGAAGATCGCCGTGCCCGGGAACAGCCGCCCCCGCAGCGGGCTCCACTGACCCCAGATCTCCTCGTGCCCCGGCGGCCACTCCGGCTCCACGAGATCACGCAGCACGAAACCCGCCGCCACCAGCTCGCGGACCCGGTCACCCAGGGTGCGGTGCTGCTCGACGTACGTCGGCACGCCCCGCTCGTCGGTCTCCACGTAGGGGGTGCGGTCGAAGTAGGAGTTGCGGGCGATCAGCCCGGTCTCGTCGGGCTCGTCCCAGAAGATCCACCTCATCGGGTGAGTGATCGAGAACACCCAGGAACCACCCGGCCGGAGGACCCGGGCCACCTCGCGCATCGCCGCGCCCGAGTCGGCCACGAACGGGATCGCGCCGAACGCGGTGCAGACGATGTCGAACGCGCCCGCCCGGAACGGGAGGGCCAGGGCGTCGGCCTGCACGAGGGGTACGCGTACCCCCGAACGTTCGCCCGCCTCGCGGGCATGCCGCAGCATGCCCGCCGAGAGATCCATCGCGACGACGTCGGCGCCCTGCCCGGAGAGCCACCGGGCGCCGGCCGCGGCGCCGGCCCCGAGCTCCAGGACCTGCTTTTTCCGTACGTCGCCCAGCAACCGTGCGTCGGCCTCGCGCAACCCCTCGGGGCACCAGACGAAGTCGACGTCACCCAGGAACCCGCCGTGCTCGGCCTGGTAGTCGTCGGCGTCGAGGTCCCACCAGGCGCGGCTGGCGGACCGGCTCTCGTCGTCGGTGATGGCGCGGCGCAGCACGTGCGTCTCCGCCTCGGCCGCGTGGGAAGGGATTTCGATCACGCGGCAACGGTACGGCAGGGCGTGTCTCCGCCCAGATTCGGCATATTACGGGCACGATGAGGGGTTTCGGCCGAACAATGTGTCCGCCTCCTCCGGAGGGCTTGCAACCTGTGGTAATGCGCACGGTAAGCTAGTCGATGCGCTCGCGGATCGTGTGCCTCGGCAGGGAGCAGGTTCCGTGGTCGTCGGTCTCGGCATGATCTACTCGCCTGATCTGACATTCACCGTCATGATCACAACGGATGTTCGTGCTGCGGCGGTCGGCAGTTCCGCGGCGCGCGAGAGCCACCACTACACCATCCGTTCGGAGCAACAGTCCACATGACGAGCAGCATCGAGGCCACCTCGAGCGCCAACAGGGTCACCATCGACGATCTCGGCTCTGAGGAAGCTTTCCTCGCCGCCATCGACGAGACCATCAAGTACTTCAACGACGGCGACATTGTCGAAGGCACCGTCGTCAAGGTCGATCGGGACGAGGTCCTGCTCGACATCGGCTACAAGACCGAGGGCGTGATCCCCTCGCGTGAGTTGTCGATCAAGCATGACGTGGACCCCGCGGAAGTGGTGTCGGTCGGTGACCACATCGAAGCTCTCGTCCTCACCAAGGAGGACAAAGAAGGCCGTCTGATCCTCTCGAAGAAGCGCGCGCAGTACGAGCGGGCGTGGGGCACGATCGAGAAGATCAAGGAGGACGACGGCGTCGTCCGCGGTTCGGTCATCGAGGTCGTCAAGGGTGGCCTCATCCTCGACATCGGCCTGCGCGGCTTCCTGCCCGCCTCCCTGGTCGAGATGCGCCGCGTGCGCGACCTGCAGCCCTACGTGGGCCGCGAGCTCGAAGCCAAGATCATCGAGCTGGACAAGAACCGCAACAACGTGGTCCTGTCCCGCCGCGCCTGGCTCGAGCAGACGCAGTCCGAGGTGCGCACCGAGTTCCTCAACAAGCTGCAGAAGGGCCAGGTCCGCAAGGGCGTCGTGTCCTCGATCGTCAACTTCGGCGCGTTCGTCGACCTCGGCGGCGTCGACGGTCTGGTGCACGTGTCCGAGCTCTCCTGGAAGCACATCGACCACCCGTCCGAGGTTGTCGAGGTCGGCCAGGAGGTCGAGGTCGAGGTTCTCGACGTCGACCTCGACCGTGAGCGCGTCTCGCTGTCGCTGAAGGCCACCCAGGAAGACCCGTGGCGCCAGTTCGCCCGCACCCACGCGATCAACCAGATCGTGCCGGGCAAGGTCACCAAGCTGGTCCCGTTCGGCGCCTTCGTCCGCGTCGACGACGGCATCGAAGGCCTGGTCCACATCTCCGAGCTGGCCGAGCGCCACGTCGAGCTGCCCGAGCAGGTCGTCCAGGTCGGCTCCGACGTCCTGGTCAAGGTCATCGACATCGACCTGGAGCGCCGCCGCATCAGCCTGTCGCTCAAGCAGGCCAACGAGGGCTTCGTCGAGGGCGAGGAGCACTTCGACCCGACCCTCTACGGCATGGCCGCGACGTACGACACCGAGGGCAACTACATCTACCCCGAAGGCTTCGACCCCGAGACGGGCGAGTGGCTCGAGGGATACGAGAAGCAGCGCGAGACGTGGGAGAAGCAGTACGCTGACGCCCGCGAGCGCTGGGAGGCCCACACCAAGCAGGTCCAGGCGTCCCGCGACGCCGACGCCGAGGCCGCCCTCAACCCGGCTCCGCCCGCGGCCGCCGGTGCCACCTCGTCGTCGTCGTCCTCCTCCTCCTCTTCCAGCTCGCCCGCTCCGGCGCGTGCTGGTGAGGAGCCGGCCGGCACCCTTGCCACCGATGAGGCTCTCGCTGCTCTTCGCGAGAAGCTTGCTGGTGGGAAGAACTAGTTCTGTTTGAAAGACCGCTCCGGGCCTTCTTGGTCCGGGGCGGTCTTTTTCTTGCGCTCGGACGGAATTTGGGCGGGGTGACCAAGAACTAGGTAAAGCATCTAGTTCGTTCTTGGTCACCCCGCCCCAAATTCCTTGCCTGCTCCCGGTCAGTGGATGCGGCCGTCATCGAGGTTCCATGCCGCCGGGTGTGACTCACGCTCGGCTGTCCCGCAGCGCTTCGCGGTGGGCTTACGGTCGGCGCCTGCTCGGGGGAAGTCGCCGAGGGCAGGCCAAGCTGAGCTTGGACTGCCTCTTTAAAGCTTTGCGCGCGGCCGCATCGGTTGCGGTCGCGGGGATTCCTGGCCGCAGGCCAGCCCTGGCCCGGTGTCAAAGGGCGGCGATGCCGGGTCGGGATCATCGTTGCGGACAACCAGGCCAGTAGCCGCAGACCATCACCGTCACCATCACCATCATCGGCGAGCCGCCCGGGCGACCGAACCTTGAACGGCACCTCGGCCGGCGCGAACCACAGGTCGCATTGCGCGAGCTCGCCCGGCAGATCCTCGCCTCGCCTCGCCTCGCCTCGCCGTGCCGCGCCGCGCCGCCCCGCGCTGGGTCGTGCCGGGCCGTGCCGTGCCGGGCCGTGCCGGGCCGTGCCGGGTCGGGTCGGGTCGGGTCTGGGTTGGGCCGAGGCGGGCGGCAAGGGCAGCGGCGGCAACTTTCGCGCGTCGCCGACACTCGGGTTTGGGGTGGTCGCCTCATGGCCGGTGGGAGGCGAACGCCCGGCCCCGCACCCCGCCCACGTCGCGGGGAGATCTCCGAGTGGTGGCCAGGGTTCGGGGCGGGGGCTCGGGAGATACTGACCGAGTGCTAAAGGTAGGGCTGACCGGGGGCATAGGCGCCGGCAAAAGCGAAGTAGCCAAACGACTGGCCCACAACGGCGCGATCATCATCGACGCTGACCGGCTGGCCCGCGAGGTCGTGGAGAAGGGTACCGACGGCCTGGCCGAGATCGTCGGCGCCTTCGGTGACAAGATTCTCGGCCCGGACGGGGCGCTCGACCGGCCGGCTCTGGGGGCTGAGGTCTTCGGTGACGACGATGCCCGCCGGCGCCTCGAGAGGATCATTCACCCGCGGGTCCGGGCCCGGACAGCCGAACTGACCCGCGCCGCCCCACCCGACGCAATCGTCGTCAACGACGTTCCGCTGCTGGTCGAGACCGGGCTGGCCAGTTCGTACCATCTCGTCCTGGTGGTTGACGCCGAGCAGGAACGGCGGATCGCCAGGCTTGTCGAGACGCGGGGGATGAGCGAGGCTCAGGCGGCGGCGCGGATCGCCGCGCAGGCCACCGACGGGCAGCGCCGGGCCGCGGCCGACGTGCTGATCGACAACAACGGGGACCTCGTGGGGCTTCACCGACGGGTCGACGCGCTGGTGCGGGAGCGGCTGCGGCCGTTCGAGGAGCATCATCGGCTGCGCACGACGGCGCCGATCGGCTCGGAGGTGACTGTGCGCGACCCCGACCCGGCGTGGCCGGCGGAGGCAGCGCGGCTGATCGGGCGGATCCGGCACGCGCTGGGTCCGGCGGTGGGGAACGCCCAGGTCACGCACATCGGATCGACTGCGGTTCCGGGGCTGCCGGCCAAGGACGTCATCGATCTGATGCTCGCCGTGCGCACCCTCGACGAGGCCGATGACCTGGCCGGGCGGCTGGCCGACGCCGGGTTCCCGCGCCGGGCCGGGGAGTGGTCCGACAACGCGCACGGCCGGCCCGGCGAGACCTGGCCGAAACGGCTGCACGGCAACGCCGACCCGGGCCGGCCGGCCAAGCTGCACGTTCGGGTGGCCGGGTCGCCGGGGTGGCGGTTCGCCCTGCTCATGCGCGATCACCTGCGGGCGGTCCCGGCGGCCCGCGACGACTATGCGACGGCCAAGGCGGGCTGGTCACGGCAAAATCAGAACTTCTTCCCGTACGGCGAAGCCAAACAACCCTGGTTCGAGGCGGAGGCACTGGCCGCCGACGAATGGGCCGCAGCCACCGGGTGGCAGCCGCCGGACGAGTGAGCAGCCCGGGGCGGCGCGGGTGTGGTTGTCGCGCGGCTCACCCGCGTACGGGAAAAGGTTTTGAAAGAGAGGTGGCGCTCGCGGCGGCCGGTCGGCGCAATGCGCGCGACCTCCCTGGGTGCGCCCAGCGGGCTAGTGCCGGGGCGCATCGACCATGGGCCGGAATGTCGGACGTGTGGTTATCCGCTGCATCCCGGGCGACCGCCGCGAGCGGCCTACCCGCCACAGCCTAGGTGTGTCGCACGACGCAGTACATGGCCGCCGCGGGGGCTGAATGTGCACCCTCAGCACGGTGCCGGCTTTGCTGTTCGCCGAGGGCGTCCGGCGACTGCGGGAACTTGTCGTACCCCCGACGTACGGTGGTTGCCATGGCGCTCGACATCCCTGTCCTCGACGGCCGTTTCGAGGTCATCAGTGAGTTTCAGCCCGCCGGTGACCAGCCGGCGGCCATCGCTGAGCTGGAGCGACGGGTCCGGCGCGGCGACCGCAACACGGTTCTGCTCGGCGCGACCGGCACCGGCAAGAGTGCCACGACCGCGTGGCTGATCGAGAAGCTGCAGCGGCCGGCGCTCGTGATGGCTCCCAACAAGACGCTCTGCGCGCAGCTCGCCAAGGAGTTGCGCGAGCTGATGCCCAACAACGCGGTCGAATACTTCGTCAGCTACTACGACTATTACCAGCCCGAGGCCTACATCGCGCAGACCGACACCTACATCGAGAAGGACTCGTCGGTCAACGAGGAGGTCGAGCGGCTGCGGCACTCGGCGACGATGTCGCTGCTCACCCGGCGCGACGTGATCGTCGTCGCCACCGTGAGCGCCATCTACGGCCTGGGCACCCCGCAGGAATACGTCGACCGCGCCGCGAAGATCAAGGTCGGCGCCGAGGTCGACCGCGACAAGCTGCTGCGCCGGCTGGTCGACATCCAATACTCGCGCAACGACATGGCGTTCCAGCGGGGCACGTTCCGGGTCCGGGGCGACACGCTCGAGATCATCCCGGCTTACGAGGAGCTGGCGATCCGCATCGAGCTCTTCGGTGACGAGGTCGAGAGGCTCTACTATCTGCACCCGCTGACCGGTGACGTGGTCCGCGAGGTCGACGAGCTGATCATCTTCCCGGCGACCCACTACGTGGCCGGTCCGGAGCGCATGGAACGGGCGATCCGCGGCATCGAGGCCGAGCTCGAGGAGCGGCTGGCCGAGTTCGAGCGGCAGGGCAAGCTGCTCGAGGCTCAGCGGCTGCGCATGCGCACCACCTACGACATCGAGATGATGCGGCAGGTCGGCTTCTGCAACGGCATCGAGAACTACTCGATGCACATGGACGGCCGGTCGCCGGGCGATCCGTCGTTCACGCTGCTCGACTACTTCCCCGACGACTACCTCACCGTCATCGACGAGTCGCACGTGACGATCCCGCAGATCGGCGGGATGTATGAGGGGGATGCCTCCCGCAAGCGCATCCTGATCGAGCACGGGTTCCGGCTGCCCAGCGCGGCCGACAACCGCCCGCTGCGGTTCGACGAGTTCCTCGAGCGGGTCGGCCAGTCGGTCTATCTGTCCGCGACCCCGGGGCCGTGGGAGATGCAGCAGGCCCAGGGGGAGTACGTCGAGCAGGTGATCCGGCCGACCGGCCTGGTCGACCCCCAGGTCGTGGTCAAGCCGACCAAGGGCCAGATCGACGACCTGATGCACGAGATCCGGCTGCGCACCGAGCGCAACGAGCGGGTCCTGGTCACCACGCTGACCAAGAAGATGGCCGAGGACCTGACCGACTACCTTCTGGAGAACGGCATCCGCGTGCGCTACCTGCACTCCGAGGTGGACACGCTGCGCCGGGTCGAGCTGCTGAAGGAGCTCCGCAAGGGCGACTACGACGTCCTGGTCGGCATCAACCTGCTGCGCGAGGGCCTCGACCTGCCTGAGGTGTCGCTGGTCGCGATCCTCGACGCCGACAAGGAGGGCTTCCTCCGCAGCGGCCGCTCGCTGATCCAGACGATCGGCCGCGCCGCGCGAAACGTGTCCGGCGAGGTCCATATGTACGCCGACAAGATGACCCCGTCGATGCGCGACGCGATCGACGAGACCGACCGCCGCCGGGCCAAGCAGATCGCCCACAACGAGGCGAACGGCATCACGCCGCAGGCCCTCCGCAAAAAGATCCACGACATCCTCGACGACATCTACCGCGAGGCCGAGGACACCGACGCCACGGTCAGTGGTCCGATGGTCGGCGGCGGCGGCCGTCAGATGTCCCGTGGTAAGGCCCCGGTCCCCGAGACCCGGTCCCGTGGCCGCGGCGCCACGACACCCGCGGCGACCGCCGGCATGGCGCGGGCCGAACTGGCCCAGCTCATCCAGGACCTCAACGAGCAGATGCTGGCCGCCGCCCGCGAACTTCAGTTCGAGCTGGCCGCCCGCATCCGCGACGAGATGAGCGAGCTGAAGAAGGAACTGCGCGGCATGGACATGACCGGCGTCAAATAGCGCCACTTCGCCAGTCCCGGTCCATCGGTCCGGTTCGATAGCCTCGGTCGATGACCTCGACCGAGGCGTCGACCCCCGAGCCGCAGGCGAGCCGTGGTCCGGCTGCGGCCGGCCGCGAGGTGCCGTGGGCCGAGGTGGCCGGGGATGTGCCGGAGGAGCTGGTGCGGCTCGCTCGGCGGTGCCTGGTCGCCGACGGCGGGTTGCCGCTGGCCGCCGAACCCGGGTTCCTGCGGCGGCGGTGGGCTGCGGCCGGGGCGGTCCGTTTCGGCCTGCGCGGTTCCTCGGGCGAGCTGATGGCGGCCGGCGTGGTGTGCCCGGGAGCCGGACCCGGTCCGATCATCACCGGGCTGGTCGATCCGGCGGCGCGCGGCCGCGGCGTCGGCGGCCGGCTGCTCGACCACGGCCTGACCATGGCCGGTTCGCTCGGCGGGGGCGCCGCCACCGTCGAGACGGAGTCGCTGACCGATCGGGCGGCGGCCCTCTTCGGCTCGCGCGGGTTGCGGCCGATCTTCGCCGAGTACGTGCTCTGCATCGACCTGACCTGGTTCGACGGCCTCCCGTGCTGGCCGCCCGGCGTCGCCGTCAGCACGTGGACGACCGGCCGGGCCGGCCGATTCTTCGACGTCTACGCGGCCGCGTTCCGGAGCCGTCCCGGCTATCCGGCCCCGACCGCCGCCGAGTGGATCGCCGACAACGAGACCGACGACGACTTCCGTCCCGGCTGGTCGCTGCTGGCCCACCTGCCCGGCGTCGGCGACGCCGGCTTCGTGACCGCCGCGGCCGGCTGGATAGTGCAGGTGGGCGTCGTCCCGGCCGCCCGCCGCCGCGGTCTGGCCCGGGCCCTGGTCACCGAGGCCCTGCGCCGCATGGCCGCGGCCGGCGAGCCCGAGGCCTGGCTCAACGTCAACGTCGACAACCCGGGCGCCGCCCGCCTCTACCAGGAGGTCGGCTTCACCCTGCGGGGCCGTCGAGCCCGCTACCGGGCGGCGTGACGGGCAGGGGGGTGGTGGCCATGCCGGCGAGAAGGATGCCGAAGTACCAGCGGAGCCTCTGCTCCCCGGTCCCGGAGAAGAGGTCGTCGCGCGCGCGGGCGATGTTCGGGTGGTCGGCCGGCTGCGCCTCGCGAACCGCGGCCTGCAGGTGCTGTTCCTCGCCGGCCGCCTCGGCCGATTCGCGGCGTGTCCCCTGCTCGGCCGCGGTGGCCGTAGCCAGCTGAAGAAGCGGGTCCACCCCCCACGCCGCGGCGCGCGCCGGCACCCCGCCGGCCACCAGCAGGCCCAGCACACGGTCGATCAGGCGCAGGTAGTGCGGCCCGGACGGAAGCAGCGCGAGCAGCGACCGGGCCAGGCTCGGATAGGTCCACAGCATGCGGGTGTAATCGCTGAGCACCCCGATCACCGCGTCCTGCCAACCGGCCGCGGCGATCGGCGGCAGCGGAAGGTCCCGCAGCAGCTCGTCCAGCAGCGCCCCGTGCAGCTCGGCCATGTTGTCGACGTACACGTAGAGCGATGCCGCCCCGGTGTCGAGCTCGGCGGCGAGCCGCCGCATGGTGAGCCGCTCGAGCCCTTCCTCCCGCATGACCCGCATGCCGGCGGCAACGACCGCCGCCCGGCTGAGCGGCGCTTTGGCCGGCCGGTCCCGGCGGCTGACCGGCACCCGACGCGGACTCATGAACAGGATCGTAGCGAACGCGTTCGCCGGCCCGGGAAGCCACCGCGATCAACGAGATGGGCGATTCTCCAGGGAGACCGCCCCCACGTTTCCCGGGGTTGCCCTAACAGAACGGCCGACCATGAGACAGAATGGCTACTCGTAGGAGGGGAGTATTCCCCCGCGCCGGGATCGTCAACACGGAAGGCCCACCCGAGGGCCGACCCGGGCCCGGCGGTCGTCCCACGTGATGGGGGCGGCGGAAGAGACCTCCGACAGCCGCACGTCGCTGTGCACGCCAGTAAGCCCGGGAACAGGCCCAACGGCGGACACAGCGCCGAATCGTGTCTGCCGGAGGTTCATTGTGAACGTCTCAGCCTGGGCGTGGATCGCCACCCTGGTCGCCCTGGTTGCCGTGCTCGCGGTCGATCTGCTGATCGTCGGACGGCGTCCGCACGAGCCGACGATGCGCGAGTCGAGCCTCTGGGTGGCCTTCTATGTCGCTCTGGCGCTGCTGTTCGGGCTCGGCGTCTGGTTCGTGAGCGGGGGCCGCGCGGCCGGCGAGTTCTACACCGGCTGGCTGACCGAATACTCGCTTAGCGTCGACAACCTGTTCGTCTTCGTGATCATCATGGCCCGGTTCGCCGTGCCGCGGCAGTTCCAGCAGAAGGTGCTGCTGATCGGCATCGTGCTGGCCCTGCTGATGCGGGGCGCGTTCATCGCTGCCGGTGCCGCCCTGATCTCGCAGTTCTCCTGGGTGTTCTACCTGTTCGGCGCGTTCCTGGTCTACACCGCCGTCACGCTGGTCAAGGAGAACGGCGGCGACGAGGAGTTCCAGGAGAACGTCCTGATCCGCTGGGCGAAGCGGGTCCTGCCGGTGTCCGGCAGCTTCGGCGACGGGCGGCTGACGGTGCTCAGCCGGGGGCGGCGCATGGTCACCCCGATGCTCATCGTCATGATCGCGCTCGGGACGACCGATCTGCTGTTCGCGCTCGACTCGATCCCGGCGATCTTCGGCATCACCAAGGAGCCGTACCTGGTCTTCACGGCCAACGTCTTCGCGCTGATGGGGCTGCGTCAGCTGTTCTTCCTGCTCGGCAACCTGCTCGAGCGCCTGGTCTACCTCAACCTCGGTCTGGCCGCCGTGCTCGCGTTCATCGGGGTCAAGCTGTTCCTCGAGGCGCTGCACACCAACACGCTGCCGTTCCTCAACGGCGGCCACGGCGTGCACTGGGCGCCCGAGATCCCGATCTGGCTCTCGCTGGTCGTCATCGTCGGCTGCCTCGGCGTCGCCACCGTCGCCAGCCTGGCCCGCGAGCGCCGGCGCGAGTTGGCCGCTCACCACAGCTGAACGACAAGACCCCCGCTCACCTCACGGTGGGCGGGGGCTTGCGGTTTGCGGGCGTACGCGCTGAGCAGGAGCTCTACTGCGCGTGCTTGCGCCGTGCCGCCTGCCGTCCACGGGTCTGCTGGTCGAGGATCACCTTGCGGATGCGCACGGCCGCCGGGGTCACCTCGACGCACTCGTCCTCGCGGCAGAACTCGAGGGCCTGCTCGAGCGACAGCTTGCGCGGCGGGATCAGCTTCTCGGTCTCGTCGGAGGTCGACTGACGCATGTTCGTCAGCTTCTTCTCCTTGGTGATGTTGACATCCATGTCGTCCTGGCGGGAGTTCTCGCCGACGATCATGCCTTCGTACACCTCGGTGGTCGGCTCGACGAACAGCTGGCCGCGCTCCTGCAGGTTGGTCATCGCGAACGCGGTCACCACGCCCGCCCGGTCGGCGACCAGCGAGCCGTTGCTGCGGGTGCGTAGCTCGCCGAACCACGGCTCGTAGGTCTCGAACAGGTGGTGCATGATGCCGGTGCCGCGGGTCTCGGTCAGGAACTCGGTGCGGAAGCCGATCAGCGCGCGCGCCGGGACCAGCCACTCCATCCGCAGCCAGCCGGTGCCGTGGTTGATCAGCTCCTCCATCCGGCCCTTGCGGGTGGACAGCAGCGTGGTGATGGCGCCCATGAACTCGTCGGGCGCGTCGATGGTCAGCCGCTCGACCGGCTCGTGGATCTTGCCGTCGATGATCCTGGTGACCACCTGGGGCTTACCGACGGTCAGCTCGTACGACTCGCGGCGCATCTGCTCGACCAGGATGGCCAGCGCCAGCTCGCCGCGGCCCTGCACCTCCCAGGCGTCGGGGCGCTCGGTCGGCAGGACCCGGAGCGAGACGTTACCGACCATCTCCCGGTCGAGCCGGTCCTTGACCATGCGGGCGGTCACCTTGCCGCCCTTGACCTTGCCGACCATCGGCGACGTGTTGGTGCCCAGGACCATCGAGATGGCCGGCTCGTCGACGCTGATCAGCGGCAGCGGGATCGGGTTCTCCGCGTCGGCCAGGGTTTCACCGATCATGATGTCGGCGATGCCGGCGACGGCCATGATGTCGCCCGGCCCGGCGCTCTCGGCCGGCTTACGTTCCAGGCCCTCGGTGATCAGCAGCTCCGAGATGCGGACGCTGGTGATCGTGCCGTCGGTCTTGCACCAGGCCACGGTCTGACCCTTGCGGATCGTGCCCTCGTGCACCCGGCACAGCGCGAGGCGGCCGAGGAAGTTGGACGCGTCGAGGTTGACCACGTGGGCCTGCAGCGGCGCACCCTCGTGGTAGGTCGGTGCCGGGATGGTCTCGAGGATCGTGTTGAACAGCACCTCGAGGTCGGTCGCGTCCTCCGGGACGGTGCCGTCCTTGGGCATGGTCAGCGAGGCGATGCCGTCGCGGGCGCACGCGTAGACGATCGGGAACTCGATCTGGTGCTCGTCGGCGTCGAGGTCGAGGAAGAGCTCGTAGGTCTCGTCGACGACCTCCTTGATGCGGGCGTCGGGCCGGTCCACCTTGTTGATGATCAGGATGATCGGCAGCTTCGCGGCGAGCGCCTTGCGGAGCACGAAGCGGGTCTGTGGCAGCGGCCCCTCGCTGGCGTCGACCAGCAGTGCGACGCCGTCGACCATGGTGAGGCCGCGCTCGACCTCACCACCGAAGTCGGCGTGGCCCGGGGTGTCGATGATGTTGATGGTGACGGGCTTCGAGTCGCCGGCGGGCTGGTAGCTGATCGCCGTGTTCTTGGCGAGAATGGTGATGCCCTTTTCCCGCTCCAGGTCCATGGAGTCCATGGCGCGGTCGGCCATCTCACCGCGCGCGTGGGACTGGCTCCCCTGGCGCAGCATGGCGTCGACCAAGGTTGTCTTGCCATGGTCCACGTGGGCGATGATGGCGACGTTGCGTAGGTCGGTGCGGGTCTGCATACCTCTATTGTCCCCGGCGACGGTTGCGATTGCCGTTCCGGGGTTGAATCGATGGGACCGGTTCCGTCACACGTGCTCTTTGTCCGTTTCGCCGGGCAGCGCGGCGCGACGACCGACTGTTACCGTTCGCCATCGGTTCGGCTCGGGGTAGGAAAGGTCGTCGATGGGGAAGATCCGGCACCTGATTGTGGCGACCACGGCGCTGCTGGTCCTCGGTGGTTGCGGTGTGTTCGGCGGTCGTCACGAGCCGGTCAACGACGCCGCCCCGATGGCCGACCAGGCCTCGGTGCCGTCGGCCGACCCGACCACCGACGAGCCGGCGCCCGACCCGACGACCCAGGCACCCGAGCCGACGACCAAACCGACGCCGAAAAAGACCAAAGCGACCAAGAAGCCGTCGAGCACCACCCCGACCGAGCAGCCGTTCTGGGAGCAACTGCCGTCCTGCGCCCACAAGGACAAGACCAAGCCGGTCTCGATGAGCAAGGTCAAGGCGGCGCTCAAGGCCGCGTCCGGCCGCATCTACTGGACTCATGAGGCGCCCCAGCTCAAGCTCAACTACACGCTGGTCAAGGGCGTGTCATACATGGAGAGCGGCTGGCAGAGCAACATCCACAACTGCGACGGCGGCGCCGGCATCATGCAGGTGATGCCCGACACGGTGGCCTTCATCAACCAGCGCTTCGGCCTCGACTACGACGCCTCCGACTACAAGCAGAACGCGCTGGCCGGCGCCAACTACCTGGCCTACCTGACGCGTCACGCCGGCGACCTCTACTTCGGCGGCAAGTACGACCTGAGCCCCAGCAGGTGCAAGACGACCACGTCGTGGTGCCTGCTCAACGTGGTGATCTCCGGTTACAACGCCGGGCAGGGCTCGATCGAGGAGGACGGCGCGACCAAGAGCGTGCCCAACCCGCAGTACGTGTCGACCGTCCGGGCACTGATGACCCGGTGCAAGTGCGACCAGTACTGAGCGCCGAGTTATGCTGGTAGGCGGTACCCGAGAATCCACTGCCGTTTGATCAAGCCAGGCGTTTTGACCCTGTCCGGACCGCGGTAGTAAGGTCTCGGGGTTCTCGTGTGTAACTGTCGTGTGTTGATGATGCTGGCGAGCTGCGCATTCAGCCCGCAGCGCGCCTAAGAGGAGCCCTACGCAATGCCGCCCAAGAAAAAGACCCATGAGGTAACCCTCGCGCTTGAGGCGGGTAACGCCGCGATGGTCGACCTCGGCAAGATGCTTGGTCCGACCGGGGCCAACATGCGTGCCGTGAAGGTGGAGTACGACGAGGCCACCGCCAAGAACCGGGGCGAGATCATCCCGGTCATCGTCTCCGTCTACGAGGACCGCAGCCACACGCTGGCCTACAAGACGCCGCCGACCAGCTTCCTGATCCGCAAGTCGCTGGGCATCCAGTCGGGCGCTTCCAACCCGCTGACCCAGACCGTTGGCACGCTGAGCCGGACTCAGATCAAGGAGATCGCGGAGCGCAAGCTGCCCGACCTCAACGCCAACGACCTCGACTCTGCGATCCAGGTCGTCGCCGGCACCGCCCGCTCCATGGGCGTCAAGGTCGCCGACTGACGCACAGACGTCAAACGCGGGTGACTTCGGCGACGGCGTGACGATCGCCGGCTGAGGCACCTCACCGCGTACGAACAACGGCCCCGGGGAGACCCGGGGCCGTTTTCGTTCTCGTTCTCGCCGGGCCGTGGCCCGTCCTTCGCCGCTCTGCCGATCCCCCCACCGCGCCGCCGTCGATCGGGCCGCGCGGCCGTGCGGCCGGCGGCTTCCGCTATGGCCGATGGCCGCGCCGGCCGATTGTCGGCGCAGCCGGCGGCTAATCCTCCTTGCCGACTACCTCGTTGATCAGGCCGTAGGCGAGTGCCTCCTGGGCGCTCAGGTTGCGCCCGGCCGAGAGGTCGTCCTCGATCTTGCTGCGGGGCTGTCCGGTGACCGTGACCAGCCGCAGGATGACCTCTTCCAGTTCGCGCAGGTGCTGGCCGGCCGCCGCCGCGACCTCGTCGGCGGTGCCGTTGACGCCGGCCGCGCGGGGTTCGGTGAGCCGGAACCGGGCGTGCCGGTAGGCCGACCGCTTCTCGGCCGCCGCCAGCACCGCGATCACCGCGCCGCCCGCCTCGGACGTCACCACCGCGTGCACCGGGGCCACCATCGCGTCGATCACGTCGATGACCGCCAGTGCGGCCGCCAGGTCGCCGCCCGAACTGGCCACGTGCAGCTGGATCGGGGACGGGCCGGCCGCGTCGAGCGTGAGCAGTGCGGCCGCCACACCGGTCGACGTCTCGCCGGTCAGAGCGCCGCGGATCATGACGATCCGCTGGTCGAAGAGGCGTTCCTCGAGCCATCCGGGCAGACCGGGGCCGGCGCCGGGCAGGTTGGCCGGCTGCCACGGGCCGCCAGGGGAAGGCTGGCCCCACCGGTAGGGGTCGTGACGCGCATGCATCCCGCCAGCGTATCGACGAGGAGAAGGTATCGACCTTTTCTTCCGCTGACGGCAGAGTGGGGGAGTGAAGCAGTGACGCTCGCCACAGGAGGTTGCAGCCATGCAGCTCGACCCGTCCCGGACCGCCGTCGTCCTCATCGAATACCAGAACGAGTTCACCTCCGACGGCGGCGTCCTCCACGACGCGGTCGCACCGGTGATGGAGAAGACCGGCATGCTGCCGAAGACGGTGACGTTCGTCGAGGCGGCCCGGGCCGCCGGCTGCACGATCATGCACGCGCCGATCATGTTCGCGCCCGGCTTCGGCGAGTTGTCCCGGCACCCGTACGGCATCCTCAAGGGCGTCGTCGACGGCAACGCGTTCGTCAAGGGCACGTGGGGCGCGGCGATCGTCGACGACCTGACCCCGGCCGACGGCGACATCCTGATCGAGGGCAAGCGGGGGCTCGACACGTTCGCCAGCACCAACCTCGACTTCATCCTGCGCAGCAAGGGCATCGACACCGTGATCCTGGGCGGGTTCCTGACCAACTGCTGCGTGGAGTCCACGATGCGCAGCGCGTACGAGAACGGCTACCGGGTGATCACGCTGACCGACTGCATGGCGGCCACGTCACCCGAGCAGCACGACAACGCGATCGCCTACGACTTCCCGATGTTTTCCCTGCCGATGGAGTCGGCCGAGGTCAGGGCCGCCCTCTGATCAGTAGTTGCCCGAGTTCTGCCAGTGCGACCACGCCCCGCACGGGGAGTCGTAGCGGCCCTTCATGTACCCGATGCCCCACTTGATCTGGGTGGCCGGGTTGGTCTTCCAGTCCGAGGCGACCGAGCTCATCTTGCTGCCCGGAAGCGCCTGGGGGATGCCGTACGCCCCGCTGCTCTTGTTTTCGGCATGGGCGTTCCAGCCGCTTTCCTTGGTGAAGATGTGGTCGAGGCACGGGAACTGGTCGATGCCGAAGCCGGCTTCGAGCATCAGCGCGCAGCCGGTCGCCCGGTTGCCGACGAACTCCTTGCACGAGCCGGGGATCGGGCCGTTGTAGGCAACGGTGCCCTTGTCGGCGTTGGCGTTCGCCTTGGCGGCCTTCTCCGCCTTCTCGGCCTTCTTCTTGTCGGCCACGGCCTGCCGCAGCGACGACGCCTTGCCGGCCGCGTCCTTCGCCTCGGTTGCCGCCTTGGACGCGGCGTCGCTCTCGGCCTCGCGCTGCTGGGCCCGGGCCGCCGCGTGCTCGTTCTGCCGGGCCTTGAGGAACTGCAGGTCGGCGGCGTCGGCGTCCATGGCGAGCTGCTCCTGGGCACCCTGCTGTTGCTGGTCGCGGTGCTGTCCGAGATGGACACCGCCGGCGATGCCGCCGGCCAGCAGGGCGACCGCGAGGGTGCGTACACCGACTCGGCTCCAGAGCCGATCCACGAGGCGTCCCTTCCGCCGGGGGCAGATGCGGGTACCCACCTTGGCGTACGAGACGTCCGGGCGCAAGCCGGGAGTCAGCCGGAGAACCTCTTGGACCGGGCCATGGCCCGGTAGGCGGCCAGCGTGGCGGCGTCCGTGTCGGGACGGAAGTTGTACTTCGCGCCCTTCTGGATGTCGGTGTCGAACCAGACCACCGCCCCGACCGACGGGGTGGCCGCAACGTACGACGACAACTGTTTGATCCACGTAGCTTTCGAACGGACGGCCGCGGTCTCGGCCAGCATGATCGGCTTGCGTTTCCCGTACGCCGAAACGATCGGCGTGAACAGCGTGCGCGGGGTCTCGCCGGAGAAGTTGTACCCGGACACGCCGACCCAGTCGACGAACGAGTCACCCGGGTAGTAGTGCTGGAAGTGGTTCCAGCTGACATTCGGGCCGGAGTTCCAGTTCGGGCCCCACACCCAGGCGACGTTGGTGGCGCCCTTCGCCCGGAAGATCTTGTGCATCCGCTGCCAGGCCGCGATGTAGCCACTCGGCTTCTTGCCGTTGTGGGTGCCGTCCCAGGCGAACCAGTTGCCGTTCATCTCCCAGCCCCAGCGCAGCAGGATCGGCCGCTTCAGGTCCCGCAGATGCGTCGCCATCGTGGTGATGGCCAGGTCGGACGACCCGTCGACGATCGGGCGATAGTTGGTGCCGTTCCAACTGATCATCAAAACGCTGCCCGACGGCACGTCCGGCTCGGCCGCCGGGTAGTAGCCCGACCAGGGATAATACTTGTGCACGATCCGCTGGCCCCGCCCGAGTTGCTGCTGCCGGAGGGCGAGGCTCTGGGTCAGGCTGCGGCCGCGCAGCGCCAGGTAGGAGCCGAGCATCGCCCGGCCGGGCTGGAAACGGACCGGGCCGCCGAGCGGCGCCGCCGCTTCCGCCTCACCGGGCACGAGCGTGCCGAGCGCGGTCAGTGCACCCAGACTCAACAGCCCCCGTCGGGTCAGACCCACGCGATTCCTTCCGTCCGAACTGACATATCTGGCAATTGTGACATCAGGGCAGGCGGTCGGCCTCATCCGGCAGTCCGGTCGGCCGCGGCTGACCGGACCGAAACCGGCATTCCGCGTGCGGAGGCGAAAACGTCCCGGACGGTTCCCGTGTTCTGCCGGACCCACGGCGCGCTGCTTGTTCTGCGCAGACTTTCCTTACGCGTTCGTTATGCGCTGGGCGCGGCAGTCTGTGTCCTGACAGCGCTCGCCTTCTATTTCGCGCCGATCGCCGGCAATTCGCTGCCGATCTTCTTTGTTCTCGCCGGCGCCGGTCTCGCCGTCACGGGTCTGCCGCTCCGGCACTTCCCGGTCGCCGGTCGATCCGCGGTGGCGGGCTGGGCGGTCGCGTGCGGACTCTCCTTCGTGCTGACTCATTCGCACGGCAGCGCCTTCCGGCCGGTGCTCACGGTGGTCGCGCTGGTGGTCGCGGCAGGCTGGGCGACTCGCCTGAGCCAGCGGGCCATCACCACGAACAAGGCCGCCGACTCGATCGGCGGCATTCCGGGCGCGCCGCTGATCGCGGCCTGCCTCGGCGTGGCGGCCGGTGCATCAGTGCTTCGATTCGCCGGGGTCGCTCCGGCGAATTCCGGCGGCCCATGGGTGGCCCAGCTTCTGGTGACGCCCATGACCTGGCTTGCTTGGATGGCAGTCATCTTCATCGCGTTCGCCCTGTGCGGGTTCGCCGCCATCCACAGCGTCACCCGCTGGACGGCCGGCGAATCACGTCTGATTGCCACGCCACGTCGCCCGGACAAGCTGGCTTCCGTGCGGCAGCCCAGCCGCTCCGTTCGCCGGCGGTCCGTCCCGGACCGGTTGCTGGACGGCCTGACGCACAACGCGACCCAGCTCGTCCTCGCAGTGATCGATCTGCTCGTCTATGTGCTCTACTACTGGACGCTTCGCATTCTGGTCGGCGTAGCGAACTGGCTGCTCCTATGGTTCGCCGCCATTGTCGATATCGCGATCCGGGCCGCACGGCTCTGGTTCCTCGCGGCTCGGAACGCGACCCGTATGGTCGTGGTGCCGGCGACTGGTCTCGTTCTCGGCGCGGTCCTTGTTCGCCTCACCGCCGAGGCTGACGTGAAATACGTCGTCACCGGGTCGCGATCAAATCTCGGACTGGTCCTCGGCTTTGCCGCAGTCGCGTATTTCGTCCTGACTCTGGCCTGGACCGCACTGTCCGCCCTGCCGATCAGGGAAGTCGCCGATACCGTCATGGAGTTCACCGTGCGTCTGGTGGCCGTGACCCTTATCGGGATTCTTTTCGGTGGCTGGATTTTCGGCATCCTCGGATTCTTCGGCTACGGCGTCTATGCCGTCGGCCTCGTGACCCTGGTCTGCACCGGGCTGGTTGTGCTTCTGGTAGTGGTCCGTGGGCTACGGGCACGGTTCCACCCGCTGGCCGAGGAGGCCGGCCGGCACGCCGCGAAACTGAGGCCGGAGGTGACTCCGTGACCGCAGCACTGATCGTGGTCCGTCATGCCTGAACAGCGACTGGGAAAACGATCCGCGCTGATCGTCGCGACGTCGTCCTACCGGGATGAGAGTTTCCGACGCTTGCGGGCGCCGGCACGCGACGCGGCGGAACTCGCCGGGGTACTCGGCGACCCGGGGGTCGGCGGGTTCGAGGTCGAGTCGATCAGCGATCCGACGAGCCAACGGTGCCGGATCGCGATCGAGGAGCATCTGTCCCGGCGAGGCATAGACACCCTGGTCGTCTACCTCTCCGGGCACGGCAAGAAGGACGCTCGCGGCCGGCTTCACTTCGTGCTGTGCGACACCATCCAGACGAGGCTCGCCGCGACCGCCATCGAGGCCCAGTGGCTGGTGGACCGGCTCGACGAATGCCGGGCCCGTCAGCAGGTCGTGATCTTGGACTGCTGCTTCAGCGGCGCGTTCGCGGCCGGTACCAAAAGCGGCGAGGACGACCTCGCCGACAGCCTCGCCCAGCTCGCCGGGCACGGACGGGGCCGGATCGTGCTGACCGCCTCCGGCGCGACTGAATACTCGTTCGAGGGATACGCGCTACCGGGGGCCGCGATCGCCGGCTCCGCCTTCACAGCTGGTCTGATTGACGGCCTCCGGTCCGGTCACGCGGTGCGGGAGGGGCGCGAGCTCATCTCGGTCGACGACGCCTTCACGTACGCCTCCGACTTCGTCGTGCGGCACGGGTTCGAGCAAACACCGCGACGATGGGCCTACGGGGTGCACGGCGACATCTGGCTCGCCCATACGCTCACCGGGCGCGCGGCGCCGACGCCCTACACCCCGAATCCAGTGCCGGAAATCCCGCCGCCGGCAGCCAGCCGGCCCTCTCCGGTCGCCGGGCGAGTGGTCGGCTGGGGCGCCCGCAACCCGAGCATCGTGCGGGCGATGGCCACGGGCGTCGAGTTCGGCAAGGTCACGGTGCCCAGTGGCCTCCGCGACGTGACCGCGGTCGCCGCCGGCGCTCGGCACGGGCTCGCGCTCACCATCCAGGGTGATGTCGTTGCCTGGGGTGAAAATGCGTTCGGGCAGGCCGGGGTTCCGCGCCGGCTGGGCCAGGCGCGCGCCGTCTCGGCCGGCGCCGCGCACAACCTGGCGATCCGCACCGACGGCACGGTCGCAGCCTGGGGGAACAACAACGGGGGACAATGCCGGGTGCCCCGGTCGGTCGGCGAGGTGGTCGCGGTGGCGGCCGGCGGCTGGCACAGCGTGGCGCGGCGGCCCGACGGCACGGTGGTCGCCTGGGGTGAGAACTTTCACGGCCAGACCAGGACGCCGGCCGGGTTGCGCGATGTCGTCGAGGTCGCCGTAGGAGAGGCCCACAACCTGGCGCTGCGGGCCGACGGGACGGTAGTGGCCTGGGGGCGGGACGACTACGGCCAGGCCAGGGTTCCGTTGGACGCATTCGGAGTGGTCGCCGTTGCGGCCGGCGCCACGTACAGCATCGCGCTGCGCGACGACGGCAAGCTCATCTCGTGGGGCCAGGCACCACGCGGCTCACCGCAGCACCTGGCCGGCAGCAGTGTGCAGCTCTCGGCCGGCGAGTCGCACTGCCTTGCCCTCACCAGTGACGGCATCCTGCACGCCTGGGGTGACGACACATACGAGCAGTGCGCAGTCCCGACCGGACTCGGCGGCGTGCTCGCCATCAGTGCGGGCGGGGTCTTCAGCCTTGCGCTGGTGGCCCCGCTGCCGACCTTCTGAGATGGGCGGCCTGGTGGGCCAGCCTCCGGGGGATGCGAAGCCGGATTCTCGACGTTCTGGCGGCGCTGCCAGACTGGTCGCCGCCGGGCTCTCCAATCGGCAGATCGCCGACGAACTGCTGCTCAGCCTCCAGACGGTCCGCACCTATCTGCGCCGCATGTCCGCCAAGCTGGGCATCAACGACCGCACCCACCTGGCCGTCCTCGCCCACCAGCCGGCCTGCTGCACGACGACCGCTGACCCAGGATCCTAGGATGACCGAGCGCGGTGCGTCTCCTTCCGGGGACGCGCCCAACGGCGATGACGGCCGACAAGGCAACGAGGGACGCCAATCCACTGACTATTGCTCGGGCAGGTGTTTTCGTGGTCGCGGCCGGCTGATCGGCTTACGGTTTGGGGCGGCAAGCCCAGGGGCAATTCGACGGAAAGGCGCCCGGCGGACGAAGGAGAGCGTATACCGATGGCGAGGGGTGATCGGGCTTCCGGAGATGGTACCTTCGAGGATCTTGATGCCGGGGCACTCGCGTACTTCGACCGGTCAGCCGTTGCCCCCTCCGCCGGTGAACGAGCCACCCTCCGTGACGAGTTCACCATGGAATGCCTGGCGTTCGCCGGTCGGCTGGCCCGCCGCTACCGCGGCCGCGGCGAGGCGGTCGACGACCTCGAACAGGTCGCCCGCATGGGCCTGGTGAATGCCATCGACCGATACGAGCCGGGCCGGGGATCGTTCACCGCGTATGCCTTCATGACGATCACCGGCGAGATCAAGCGCCATTTCCGGGATAAGGCCTGGGGTGTGCACGTTCCCCGCGACCTCCAGGACCTCAGCCTGGCGGCCCGGCGCGCGGTCGCGGAATTGACCGGCGGACTGGCCCGCACACCGACTCGAGCCGAAGTCGCCGACCGGCTCGGCGTGCGCGAGTACGAGGTGACCGAGGCACTGAAGTCCAGCCGCGGCTACGCACCGATGTCGCTGAACACGCCGGTGACCGCCGGTGACGGCTCGTACGAGTTCGGCGACGTGCTGGCCACCTCCGATCACGCCCTCGAATCGGTGGACGACAAGCTCACCCTGTCCGCGCTGCTTCTCCGGTTGCCGGCTCGTGATCGTCACATCCTTGCCTTGCGGTTCTACGGCAACCGCACCCAGACGGAGATCGCCGCCGAACTGGGCATCTCCCAGATGCATGTGTCTCGGCTCCTTACCCGCGCGCTGACCTGGTTGCGCGAGGCCATGCTGAACGACGTGCTGCCGCCCTGGGAGGGCACCGACCTGCCCGATCATTACGGCCTGGAGCTGACCAGCCGCCGCCACGACGGCGTGCTGATCGTCCGGACCCGCGGCGAGCTCGACCGGGACAATTCGGGCCGGCTTCGGGCCGCCCTGCACAACGCGGTCGCCGCCCGCCCGGAAAGGGTGATCGTGGACCTGGTCGACGTGCCTCTGGTCGACGCGGCGGGCGTAGCCGCGCTACTCGATGCCGCTTCGGCCGCCCGGCTGGCCGACGTCGGACTGCGCCTGACCGGCGCCCGGCCCTATGTTTTCCACGTCCTCAAAGTGTCCGGCTTGGCCGAACTGCTTTTCGGGTAACAACTGCCGCTGAGCGTGGACCGGCGTTCAGGCCGCCAGCGACGCCCAGACCACCTTGCCACCTTCCGTCGGCAGGCAGCCACAGCTGTGCGCGATCGTCTCCACGAGGTGCAGGCCATGGCCGCGGAAGCTGGGCAGGGCGTCGGTGCCCGGCTGCGTGCCCGGCCAGACCGGCTCGACCAGCGATCCATCGCGTACGGCGATGGTCAGATAGCGGGGGCGCAGCGACAACCGCAGCGTCGCCATCGTGTTCGCGTGATCGATCACGTTGCTGACGAGTTCGCTGACGATCAGGCTGGCCGGCCCGATCAGGTGTGGAAGATCCCAGCGCAGGCAGGCGTCGGTGGCCACGTTCCTCGCGTGCCGGGCCGCACCGGAGAGCGGCAGGAACTCCTCGGTGAGCCGCGGCAGGGTCTGCCGGTAGGCCGCGGCGTGCTCGCGGGCCGCTTCGACGCTGGCAAACTGCGGGAGGTGGCGGAACGCCGCCCGGCTCAGCAGCGCCTGCGTCCGCCCGGCCGCCGCACAGAGCAGCACCGGGATGCCGGGCCAGCGCACCGCCTGGCTGGACACCGCGGTGAAGACCGTGAGCGCCAGCGGCTCCGCGACTGTGCAGCCGGACAGGTCCACGAGCATCGCCTCGGGCTGCTCGGCCAGGCACTTGACAAGACGCAGCCGCAACCCGGCAACGTCGGCGAGCCCCAGCCGGCCCGTAAGGACCGCCACCAGGACATCGTCCAGATTCTCTACCGAGCAGTCCATCGTCACTGTCGAGACCTCCCGTTCCGTGCCGGTTTCCCTGGTGGGGAGGGCGCAACGCGATCGGCGGCCGTGGGCACTTCAACCGGTCTCCAGCGCAATGATGACACCGTCGCGGCCTGCGGCGCCGCCTGCGCGGCCGACAATGCCCGGTGGCACACCCGCGCCTACGAGTTGGCCACCGTAGTGAACCGACTAAAACGGATGCAATACCTCACCGAAGTGCACGGCGTTGCCGGTCGCCGCTGCGCTCGGGGCACCCGAGCTCCACCGGTCGGCCGACGTGAGCGGCCTTCGAATTGCCGTCCCGGATGATGTGGTCTCCCAGATCAGAGCCTCGGACGGTGCGGAGGACGTGGCCCCGGCCGGCCGGCAAGTTCGGTGATCCTCCGCGCCAGCTGGACCGCGCGAGACGCGACGGCGGCGGGCACCGCGGCCGGGCCGCCCGAGCACACCGTTGAACGCGGCCTCTTCCCGGCTGCTGGACCAGACCGAGGCCGCCCCGCCCGGCAATCGCGGCGAGCCCGGCCGCCCCGTCCTCGAGGGCGCCCCACAGCACCACCGCGATCACCCGGGCCCCGCATCACCGAGCGGCCGGGCGGAACAGCGCGTCGACAGCCGGGCGCACACGGTTCTCACGCGGCCCCGTGGCTCAGCCCCAGCACGTCGTCATCGTCGATGACGAGGTGGCGGTCGGGCACCGCCGTATAGATGCGCCGACCCGTAGCCTCGCAAGCCGGGTGATTCGGCGCTGTACAGCTAACCCGGCCACGAACTTGAAACCCTTGTTCGGCGAGATCGGTTCGGGGTGTGTCCCCGTGGACGCCGGAGGTGGGCAGCCGTCCGGCATCAGGAATCGGCCTGAATGATCAGAGACTGGTCGAAGCCGACCACCTTGAGAACGATTGCTGAAACGCCGTGCACGCCCCGGAGCAGGAACACGGAGCCGGATTCGGCGGCACGGTGTGCGGCGCGCAGTGCGACGGTCGCCCCCGCCGCACCGAAAAAGTCGGTGCGGCTCAGGTCGCAGCAGACCGGCGTTCCGTCCTTCATCGTTTGCTGCAGGATGTGGTCCAGGTGTGCGGCGGCGTCGCACTCCACATCGCCGTCTACCGAGATCACGACCAAGGACAGGGCCGCCTCGGGCACCAGCGGCTGCGCGTGACGGTAGATCATCGCGGTCACCGTGTCGTCGGGGTCGGCGATCGAAGCGATCGTTACGCGCTCCGGGGACCGGAAATGTGATTGAAGGTCCAACGAAACACGCCCTCCGTCGACGCGGATACGACGGGCACGCGGCTTGGCCCTGAGGCGACTCTAAAACCTTCCACCCCATCCGGCAAGACAGACACCTGGGCCACCGCCGCGCGCACCGGGGTACGGCTGCCCGCCGCCGACACGCGCGCGGGCGGTCCTGACCCCTCGAGCTTGACCCTGCGCCGGCCCGAATGGCCGGTAACACCGCCGTCCTTCCCCCGGTGGCCCCCCATGGTCTAGCCGATCTCGAGCTTCTTGGCCTGAACGCCCGCGGCTACGCGACCGCGGCGATCGCGCGGAGCCATCAAATGCTGCTTGCTGGCGTTCGCGTCCACGCCACCGGCCGTCTCAGCCTTCGTATCCCGTCCGCCGGCGGCCTTGGCGTCGCTCGGGCCCTTCTTCGCCTTGGGCTCCCAGTGGTCTCCGGACTTCTCGAACGAGTGCTTGCAAGTACCGGGGCGCCGGCCCTGGTTCGGATCGTGCATGTGACGCAGCACCAGATCGGAGTTACGGTCCAGCAGCGCGCGGGCGGTGCGGTCGAACGCATGTGCGGCGCGCGCCGGGTCGTCGGGCGAGATTTCCCCGCTGACGTACGGGCAGCAGTATCGTCTGGGGCGGCCAAGGCACTCCCAGCGCGGCGCACAGGTGAGTGAGAGCGCCGTTGTAGGAACCGGTCACCACGGCCGGGTAGCGACGGCGCGGATAGACGCCGGCGATGGCCCTGGCCACCGCGTCCGCGTCGAACCGCGGGACCTCCGCCTCGGGCCGGCCCTGGGCACCGCTCAACATGCTGTAGATCCACTGCCGGCTTCCTTCGGGCAGCCGGGCCGACACGGCGGCTACCGGGGGCGGCGCCGCGAAGCCGGGTTTGCCGAGGGGTGGCGTGTCCCGACCGTGCAGGAACCGGGCAGGCGCCACCACCATGGCCGACGGCCCGGAAAATTTCCGGCCGCTCGGCGTAGGGGCCTTCCCCACGGGTACACGGCACCGGCGAAAGAGCTCACCCCGGGCTCCTGAAGCAGCAACGACAAGCCGCGACAACCTCGGACATCGGCGCCGGATCCCCTTGAGAGGAGCCCACCATGGCTGCACATGCGGGCGAGAAAGCACAGAAGACCGGTGACTTCCACTGTGCGACGTGCAACGCGACAGTGCACGTGCAAGAAGGCCACAAGATCCCCAAGTGCCCGAACGGCCACAGCGATTTCGACACCCGTACCAAGGAGCCCGGAAACAAGTCGTCGTGACGGCCGCTGGAGAACCGGCGGTCACGACCGGTCCAGCGCCTCCAGGGTGGCGTACGTGACGGCACCGTAGAACAAATGCGGCACCAGGTCGCTGAGCCAGTCGGTCGTCGACCACGCGCGCGGGTCACTGACCCGCAACCGGGCCATGGACACGTCGGTCGATGCCATCGCGCTGAGCGCCACGAGAACCGCGCCCAGCGGCTTCGGCAGCCGCAGACCGGCATGGTGCAGCACGCCGAACAGCGCGCCCACGCCGACACCCGTGGCGATGCCCGACAGGCTGGCCAGGCCACTCACCCGGTTCTCCCGGACGTCCCCCGCCCCCGGTACGGAGACCGGCAGCCGCTGTTCGATCGCCTCGACCGTCTCCTGCGGAGTGCTGCTGCTACCCCTGCCCCGAACAGTCATGTCCAGATAAGTCGCAGCGTTGAGCGCCGCCGTTCCCGCCGCGCCCGCGGCCATTCCCGCCAGGATTCCCCTCGTCATGCTCCACCTCCGCCGTCGGTCCTGCCCATCGAGCGGTGAATGAAACGTCAGCGGACCGCCCGTCCGGTTTCCCCGTCGGAACAACGCCGGCCTCCCCTATCGGCGTTCTAATCGTCGTCGGTGGTGGGCTTCCGCGCCGGCGTGATCAGTGGGGCGGTGACGAGTTCCTGCAGGAGGATCGGAACGTCGGAAAGCGGTACGACGTGGCCGGCGACGTGGTCTCGGCCGATGGTCGCCTCGGGCATCGCCTGCTGGGTGGAGCTGTCCAGGCTGCTGACGATCACGGTGCCGCCGAAGCGGTGCACCGCCGTCGCGCCGGTCGCGCCGTCGTTGCCGCGCCCGGTGAGCACGACGGCGATCAGGCGGGTGGTGAGCGCGATCGCCGCCGTGGTGAGCAGCAGGTCGGCCGAGGGCCGGTAGGGCGGCAGGCTTCCCGAGGGGATCAGCGCGATCGACGCGTCAACGGCGATCAGGGTGTGCTGTCCCGGCGGGGCGATCAGAACCCGGCCGGGGGTCAGCGCGTCGCCGTCGGTTGCCGGCGCCACGGTCAGGGCGGTGTACCGGTCCAGAAGCATCGGCAGTTGGCTGGCCCGGTCGGGTTCGAGGTGCTGCAGAGCGACGACGGCCGCGGGCAGGTTCTCCGGCAGGCGGCCGAGGACCGCGCCGAGGGCCTCGAGCCCTCCGGCGGAGCAGACCAGCATGATCACGGGGAAACGGCCGCTCATCATTGAGTCCTCATATCGGACCGAGCCCTAACCGGCCCGGTCATAACAGGCGAAATCCGTCCGCGCCACATCACGACGCCGGCCCGCTCGCCTTGATCAGAGCATCAGGCACGGTCGTAAACCTTACCGCCGGTGCCGGCCGCTGAGGACGCCGGAGTAAACGATGCGCCGGCGGGTACGCGGGCGGCCCCTCTGTGCCGCTCGGGATCTGTGCCACTCGGGAGAAGCCATGGCCGTTCATCCGTCCACGAACCCGCATCTCCAAGGGCCGGGGCCCTTGGCCACCGCTCTGGTCACGCTGGCGGCGACGCCGGACCATGCGCAAGACGTGAGCTCCCAACTCGTGGCCATCGCGAAGCTGGCCGCCGGCCGCATCGGCGCCACGACCTACGCGTCGGTCACCGCCCTGACCGGCAGGGTGCACGTCACCGTCGCGGTGAGCGACGAACTCGTCCGGGCGGTCGACGAAGCGCAGTACATCGACAGCGCCGGTCCCTGCATCGAGGCGCTGGACACCGGCACACCGGTGGGCGTACCGGCCATCGCCGCCACCGTGCAGTGGCCACACTTCCACGAGGAAGCACCGCGCCTCGGCCTGCACGCCTCGGTGTCCGTCCCGCTGTGCGCCGGCGGCGGAGAACCCATCGCCGTCCTGAACCTGTACGGTCGCGACAGCACCGCCATGGCCCCGCTGATCGACGCGATATGGGCGGTGCACGAGCACAGCGGCGGGGCGACCGCCGGATCCGACGACCTGCACCTGCTGGACGAGGGCGGCCGGGAACTGGTCACCGGCTACGCCGAAGCCCTCTGCATCCGCGCCACGATCCGGCTCGCGGTGAGCGTCATCATGAAGGAACTTCACTGCGGTGCCGACGACGCTTACCTGGCGCTGTGCATCCGGGCCGGCCAGACCGACACGGACCTCGCGCGGGCCGCGGGGCTGCTGCTCACCCAGGGCATCTGAGCCGCCGGCGCCAGGTACGTCGCTCAGTCGGCCGCCAGGGCGGCCTGCACCGCTTGCTCCACGGTGGGGTACGCGGGAAACAGCCGATGGAGGTTCGTCGCCTCCAGCACGGTCCGCACCAGTGGCTGGGCACCGGCCAGCCGCAGCGAGCCACCGCGCTCGGCGAGCCGCCGGTGCAGGCGGACAAACAGGCTCAAACCACTGGAATCGCAGAACGAGACCGCACTGAGGTCAATCACGAGCCGGTCATTGTCACCCTCGAGCGCCGACGCCGCGGCTTCGCCGAGTACCGACTGGCTTTCCCGGTCGATCTCGCCAGTGGCGGTCAGGACGACGATCGACTCGGTCACGTGTTCGGTGATCACCGTGAGGATCTGATCGGACATCAGCGGTCCTCGTCGTTGGCGGCCGACCGGCCGGTCGTGGGTACGGTCCTCGGTACGGCCGCCTCGGACCATTCCACCAACAGCAAGGTGGCGTCGTCGTCCGGCGGGCCGCCTTGGTACTCGATCACGGCGTGTGCCAGCCGGCGCAGCACCTCCGGGGCGGCCAGGTTCGAGCGGGCATGCCCTTCCACCAGGCCGACCAGGCGCGACAGGCCGAACCGTTCGCCGCCGGGGGTGCGGGCCTCGGTGACGCCGTCGGTATAGAACAGCAGCCGGTCGTCGGGCTCCAACCGCGCCTCCGCGATGTGCGTCTCCGGGTCGGCCAGACCCAGCGGCATGCGCCGCGCGCCCGGAAGCTCCTGGACCAGCTTGCCGTCGCGCAGCAGCAGGGGCGCCGGGTGACCGGCGTTGAGATAGCGCAGCCGGCCGGTGTCGAGATCGAGTTCCCCGAGGACGGCCGTGGCGAACCGCGCGTCGGAAAACTGTTCGAGCAGCGCCACGTCGGCAGCGCCGGCCTGTTCCCGGAGTCCGCGGCCGGCCCGGCGCTCGGCTCGGATCGCGGCGAGTGCCACCGCGCACGCCAGCGCGGCCCCCAATCCCTTGCCGACCGCGTCGAGGATCACCAGATGCGCCACCGCACCGTCGAGTGTGTAGTCGAAGCCGTCGCCACCCACCTCGTAACAGGGCTGCAGGACGGCGCTCACGACCGCGCGATCGCAACTGGCCGTCAACGGCGGCACCATCTGCCACAGCAGTTCCGACGCCGTCGACATTCCGCGGGACCGGCGTACGACGTCGAAGTGGTCCCCGCGCTCGGACGAGGTGGTGATCAGGTGCCCGACGAGTCCCGCCAGCAGCTCACACCGCCGTACGAAATCGGCGTCCTGGGCATCACCGCCGGCCGCGACGACGAACTCCACCACGCCGAGACGGTCCGTGCCGTTCACCATCGGAACCCACCATCGGTGCCGGCCGTCGTCGGCCGCCGCCGGCATCGACTCCACCCGCGCGAACGCCCGGCCCGGCAACGACCCGTCGACCAGGACCGGTGACGGCGTCTCGCGTCCCGGCACGGGTAACGCCCGCAACGCGATCTGCTCGTAGTCGACCAGCCAGACCGTCGTACGCATGCCCAGCCTGACGACCGCCGCGTCGACGGAGGGGGCCAGCTGGTCGGGTCGCCACAGGTGCGAGCCGCTCAGAATCTCGTCGAGGACGCCGAACCACTGCGTCGTGTCCGCCTGTCCCATGGTCCACAGCCTATGACCGGCCGGACGAGACAGCCATCGGGGTACTGCCGAAGTCCCCACGTTTCGGTATTTCGGTACATTACCGTCCGGTGTTGCCGGACCGGCGCGGCGCGGGACCGGACGCGTTTTCCCTGTCCGAGGTGCTGCGCAACGAGCTCAAGGACACCGGCATCACCGTCACCGCGCTGATGCCCCGCGTCGTCCTTGTGCTCGCTGGCGCCGATGGCCGGTGCGTAGCGGCAATCGCCGGTGGACACCCCGGCGGAGTCCACGAAGAGGACGGCATCTCCGGTGTCCTCACGATTGAAATTGGCACTATGTGGGCATGTTGGCCGCCATGAAGTGGACCTTGGTGGTGACGGCTTCGCTGGGGCTGCTCGCTGTGGCCGGCTGCGGTTCGGTCGGTGACCGCGAAGCTGCGGCGTCCGGGGCTGCTGTGCGGATGCTGACGGCGGTCGACGGACAGGACGGTGCGCAGGCGTGCGCGGTGCTGGCTCCCGAGACGGTGTCGGAGCTTCAGGAGTCGGCCGGCAAGCCGTGTGCTCAAGCGATCCTGGAGGAGGACCTGCCCAAGCCCGGTGCGGTCGCGCACACTGCCGTGTACGGGCAGTGGGCGCAGGTGCGGCTCTCCGACGACACCGTTTTCCTGGGCGTCTTCGGCGACGGCTGGCGAGTGGTGGCCGCCGGCTGCAGTTCCCAGGGCGACCGGCCGTACGACTGCACGCTGCAGGGAGGTTGAGCGATGCGTTTCCAGTTCGTGCTGCTTCTGCTGGTCGTCGCCGCCGGCCTGATCTACTTCTCGACGCTGGGGGTGCTGCACCGGTGAAACGGTTCCTACGGGAGAACGCCCTGGGCCTGGTGTTCGGGCTGCTCTTCCTGATCGTGCTGGTCGCACAGGCCTTCGCCGGGCACGCCGATTTCAACCAGCAGCAGCTCTCCGAGGGCCTGAACCCGGTGTCGTTTGGGCGGTACATCACCTCGGCCAGCTTCGGCGCCGATGTCCTGGAGAACTGGCAGTCGGAATACCTGCAGTTCTTCCTCTACATCTTCCTGACCGTCTGGCTGCTGCAGAAAGGGTCACCGGAGTCCAAGGAGCTCGGCAAGGCGGGCCGCGAGTCAGATCAGGACCAGAAGATCGGCACGTACGCCGACGCCAGCTCACCGAAATGGGCCCGCACGCGGGGGTTCAAGCTGTGGCTGTTCTCCAACTCGCTCGGCCTGATAATGGGCCTGATCTTCCTGCTGTCCTGGCTGGGCCAGTCCATCGCCGGCGTCGCCGCCTTCAACGAGGAGCAACTGGGCAACCTGGAAGACCCCGTGTCCTGGCCGCAGTACCTGACTGAGCCGGACTTCTGGAACCGCAC
This sequence comes from Actinoplanes sp. NPDC051343, assembly GCF_044455125.1. Taxonomy (NCBI): domain Bacteria; kingdom Bacillati; phylum Actinomycetota; class Actinomycetes; order Micromonosporales; family Micromonosporaceae; genus Actinoplanes; species Actinoplanes sp. NPDC051343. Next base: position 1,121,741 of record NZ_JBITEL010000001.1, on the reverse strand, counting down.
CCTGCAGAACTGGCAGTCCGAGTTACTGGCCGTGGCCTCGATGGCGATCTTGGCGATCTACCTGCGCCAGCGCGGGTCACCGCAGTCCAAGCCCGTCGGCAGCGCACACACCGCCACCGGCGTGGAGGGATAGCAGCCCGCCAGCCTCAGACGCGTGATCCAAAATGGTGCCGCATGGGTATACGTGGATCCATGTCGACGAAGACGAGGTTCGCCGTGGCGGTGACCGCGGTGGCGTTGTTCTGGGCCGGGTTCGCGTATTACCTGTCCCGGCCCGCGGATTACCGGGCGTATCACCGCACCATGCTGCAGGTGGCCGAGTCCGCGCACGACGCGGCGCAGACCGGTCGGCTGACCGCGGAACAACAACTGGCGGGTCGCGTGACCAGCTTGTTCGCCCGGACAGCGTTCGAGGACGCCGGCCAGGCTCTGGCGGGAGCGCAGAAGAAGTTCGCGAACCAGGGGCCGCCGGATGCCCGTTCGGCGGCGCTACGGGACGGCCTGGCACCGCTGCTGTCCGCGGCCGTGACCGCCCTCGGCGACACCTCGCAAGCGAGCGACAACAGCACCCTGCGCAGCGGCGCGGCCGAACTGGACACGCTGGCGCAGCACCTCGACGACTTCATCACGGCACACCAGTGAGCCGGCCATGAAGAAATTCCTCGCCATCGCCCTGGGCATTCTGACCGCCATCGGCGGTTTCGTCGACATCGGCGACATTGTCGCCAACGCCGAAGCGGGCGCCCGCTTCGGCATCGCACACGCCTGGGTCCTGCTGGTCGGCGTGATCGGCATCTGCGCGTACGCCGAGATGGCCGGCCGGGTCACCGCGGTCAGCGGCCGGCCGGTGTTCGACCTGGTCCGCGAACGCCTCGGCCCGCGCGTCGCCCTGGCCAACCTCGCCGGGTCGCTGCTGGTCACCGTGCTGACCCTGGGCGCCGAGCTCGGCGGAGTCGGTCTGGCGCTGCAGTTGGCGACCAGCGTCGACTACCTGCTGTGGGTCCCGGTGGTTGCCTTCGTCCTGTGGGTAGCGCTGTGGCGGGTCAAATTCAGCGTGCTCGAGAACGTGTTCGGGGTGACCGGACTCGTCCTGATCGTGTTCGTGATCGCGTTCTTCCGGTTGCCGGCCGACTACGGCAGCCTGTGGCAGCAGGCGGCGCATCCCGGGCCGTCGCACGGTGAGGACTGGGGCACCTACTGGTTCTTCGCTGTGGCCCTGTTCGCCTCGGCGCTCACCCCGTACGAGGTGTTCTTCTTCTCCTCCGGTGCGGTCGAGGAACGCTGGACCACCCGCGACCTGATCACCTCACGGGTCAACGTGTTCGTCGGCTTCCCGCTGGGCGGTCTGCTGGCCTTCGCCCTGATGCTCACCTCCGCGGCCGTCTTCCACCCGCTGTCGATGTCGGTCGACACCCTGTCGCAGGTCGCCATGCCCGCAGCGATCGCCCTCGGCAAGCTCGGCCTGGCGGCGGCGATCCTCGGGTTCTTCGCCGCCACCTTCGGTGCCGCCATGGAGACCGGTCTGTCCACCGGGTACACCGTCGCCCAGTACTTCGGCTGGACCTGGGGAAAACTACGCCGGCCGCGCAACGCGGCCCGTTTCCACACCGTGGTCATGGTTGCCATCCTCACCGGCGTTGCGGTGCTGATGACCAGCATCGACCCGATCCAGCTCACCGAGTACACCCTGGTGTTCAGCGCCGTGGCCCTGCCGTTGACCTATCTGCCGATCCTCGTCGTGGCCAACGACCGCGGCTACCTCGGCAACCGGGTCAACGGCCGGCTCGCCAACACCCTCGGCGTCACATACCTGATCATCGTGCTCGCCGCGGCCGTCGCCGCGATACCCCTCATGATCATCACCCGGATGGGAGGCGGCTAGTCATGCTCATCGGCTTCGACCTGCTCGATCGGCAGATCATCGACCGCGACGGCGCACCCGTCGGCAAGGTCGACGACGTCGAACTCACCTACGACGACACCGGCACCCCGCACGTCACCGCCCTGCTGCTCGGCCAGGCAGTCCTCGGCGACCGCATCGGCGGCCGGCTCGGCCGGTGGATCGCCGGCGCCGCAAGGCGCCTGTCCGACTCCCCGGACCGCCCACCCATGCGCATCAGCATCGACCTGGTCACCCACGTAGACAGCGCCGTCAACCTGTCCGTCAACCGCGCGCTGCTGCAAGACCCACCGCTGGAGACCTGGCTCAGGGACCACCTGATCCAACGCATCCCGGGAGCCACTCATGAGTCCTGACCCGCGCGTCGGCCGCGCCAGCGACATCCTCGGCCGACGCGTGCACGACGACACCGGCAAGCCGATCGGCCGCATCGCCGACCTGATCACCGAACCCGGCCCGGACGGCGCCCAGCAGCGCGTCACCGCCGCCATCGTCGTCCAACACCACTGGGGCAGGCTGCTCGGCTACGAACGCCGCGAGATGACCAGGCCCTGGATCCTCGAACACCTCGCCCGGCTCATCCTGCGCCGCAACGCCCAAGAGGTTCCCTGGCAGAAGCTGCGCCTGACAGCGGACGAAGATGATGGTTGATGGTGTGCGTTCGCTGCGCCGTCGCAAGCGTCATCGTACGGACGGTGCCGGACCGCGGATGCATCAACGGCGGATGCCCGGGTATGCCGACGGTGTATCGCATCAACCCGGCGAGGAGCAAGGAGCGAGCCCATGCCCAGCGCAAGAGAGATCATGACCCCGGACGTGACGTGCATCGGCGAGAATGAGTCCCTGGCCGATGCCGCCCAGAAGATGGCCCAGCTCGACGTCGGCTCCCTGCCCATCTGCGGCCAGGACAACCGGCTCAAGGGCATGCTCACCGACCGCGACATCGTCGTCAAGGCCCTCGCACAGGGCCGGAACCCGGCCGAGGTCACCGCCGGCGAGCTCGCCCAGGGCAAACCCGTCACGATCGGCGCGGACGACGACGCCGCGGAAATCCTGCGCACCATGGGCTCACACCAGGTGCGGCGGTTGCCGGTCATCGACGGTCACAACCTGGTCGGTATGGTCGCGCTGGCCGACGTGGCCCGCGCCCTGTCCGACCGCCCCGTCGGTGACCTCGTGGACGCCATCTCCAAGTCCTGAGGCACCCAGCCGACCGCCCGACGCTGGATCAGTGCTCGGCACAACGGCGAGCACTGATCCGGCGTCCTGCGTCAACGTTCCCGATCTGATGGTCGGCCGGCCGTCGACCGCCGCGGATGGGGCCTTTGCCCGCCGTCATCGCCAGGTGCTCGCGGCAATATGTCATTTCGCACCGCGTCAGCGAGCGACGATCAGCGCCTGAGGTGCGGCGGCCTTCATCCGGGTGTTGAGCCAGGACAGCTGGCGGGAGGTTTGGCTGGAGGCGAGCTCGCAGAGCTCGATGAGGTCAGTGTCGCGAAGGGCCTGTGCGGCCTGGCGCACGACCGTCCACGTCGTCTGCGCGAGGGTGCCGAGCACATGCAGATCCTGCAGGTCGCGTAGCAGGCCGACCGGGCCGGTGCGTACTTCCGCGAGGCCGTCGGCGTGCAGCCGGTCGGGTTCGTCGACGTCGTCGCCGTGCCATTGTTCGCCGTACCGTTCGACGATCGGGGTCAGGCGCCGGACGTGGTCGTCGCTCATCGCCGCAAGCGTCTGACAGGTGAAGAGGACGTCGGGATGCTGGGCGTGGCCGTGTCCGACCGTGCGCAGCGAGTCGGCCATGGTCTGCTCGGCGTGGTGCACGAGGCCCAGGTAGACGATCAGGTTCATCAGCGGCCTCCCGGCGGCTCGGATCGGGCGGGGTCGTTCGGGTACGCCGGTGTCGGCACCGCCCGGCTGATCGTGGGCGCTCCCCCGGCCGTTTCGGGCACCGTGCCCGGGGTCACCGGTGCGGACGCGCCCGTGGTCGGGGCCTTCGCCGGTCCGCCGCCGTCACGAACCTTGCGGACGCGGCACGCGGCGGTCTTGAAGTACGGCTGTTTCGACACCGGATCCCACACGGTCATCGTGAGCTCGTTCGCCTGCCGGGGCACCTCACCGGGCAGGCCGGGCGTGCCGTAGTGGAACGGCGCGAACACCGCTCCCGGCATGACGCGGCCGACCCGCGCCTGCGCCTCCAAGGCGCCGCGAGGGGACTCGACCCGTACGACGTCGCCCTCGGCGATGCCCAGGCGCTCGGCGTCGACCGGGGACAGCTCGACCCACATCTCGGGGGCCGCCTCACGGAGCGAGCGGGAACGGGCGGTCTTGGTGCGGGTGTGGAACTGGTAGACGGTGCGGCCGGTGGTGTAGAGCAACGGGTATTCATCGCTGGTCGGCTCATGCGCCGGCGCGTACTCGGCGCCCTTGAGAAACGCTCGGCCGGCCGGGCGCACCGCCCGGTGTTCCTGCTCGGTCACCGCGGCGCCGGTGAGCAGGTCGTGACCGTAGGTCTCGCAGACCTCGGTGCCGGTCGGGAACACCGCGTCGGCGTAGAGCCGGTCGGTGCCCTCCGGGTGCTCCTCGTTGACCGGCCACGGGATTCCGGTGGGGCCGCGCAGCTTGTCGTACGACAGGCCGGTGTAGTCGACCGGCCGTCCCCGGGTCGCCTCCCGCCACGCGTCGAACGCCTCCTCGGCCGTACGCCACGTGATCAGCGGGGCCCCGTCGCGGTCGCGGAAATCCATCGCCTCGGCGTACGCCAGGAAGATGTCGAGATCGCTGCGCGCCTCCCCGGGTGGCTCGACCGCTCTCTCGGACAGGTGCACGGTGCGGTTGACGTTGGTGAACGTCCCGGTCTTCTCGCCCCAGCCGGCGGCCGGCAGCACCACGTCGGCGAGCCGGGCGGTCTCGGTCAGGAACAGGTCCTGCACCACCACGAAGCACTGTTCCCCGGCGAGGACGCGGCGGATCCGGGCCGACTCCGGCATCGACACCGCCGGGTTCGTCGCCGAGATCCAGAGGAAGCCGATCGAGCCCTCCTCGGCGTAGCTGACGATCTGCATGGCGTGGGTGGGTGCGGCCCAGTGCGGGATCACCAGCGGGTCGACGTTCCACAGTTCCGCCAGCTGCTCCACGTGCCGCGGGTTGTCCCAGTTGCGGAAGCCGGGCAGGTCACCGTCGGCGCCGCACTCGCGGTTGTTCTGCGCGGTCGGCTGGCCGTTCATCTGCAGGATTCCCGAGCCGGGCCGGCCGATCAGCCCCCGCAGCAGATGCAGGTTGTTGACCGCCACCGCGGACGCGGTCGCCTGATGGGACTGGTAGAAGCCCTGCAGCACCGTGGAGAGCACGTTGCCGCTCTCCCCGAAGATGCGGGCGGCGCGGCGCAGATCGTCCGGCGCCACCCCGCAGATCTCGGCCACCCGCTCCGGCGGGTAGGAGTCCACAGTGTCCCGCAGGTCGTCGGCGCCGAGCGTGTGCTCCCGCACCCAGTCCTCGTCCACCCAGCCGTTCTCGAACAGCTCCCGGGTCAGGCCGTTCATCAGGGCGAGGTTCGTGCCCACGCGGGGAGCCAGGTGGACGCCACCGGTTCGCTCCGCCTCCTCGGCCACCCTGGTGCGCCGCGGGTCGACACACACCAGCACCGGCGGGTCGGCGGCGCGGGTCCGGTCGAGGATCCGCGTCCACAGCACCGTCTGTGTCTCCGCCATGTTGTGCCCGTACAGGAAGATGGCGTCGCAGTGCTCGATGTCGGTGTAGGAGCCCGGCTGCCCGTCGGTGCCGAAGGACTCCTTCAGCGCCGACGCCGCGGTCGCCGTGCACAGCCGGGTGTTGCCGTCCATGTGCGGTGTGCCGATGCCGGCTTTGCCGAGCACGGCGAGGGTGTAGTACTCCTCGAGGAACAGCTGGCCGCTGGTGTAGAAGCCGTGCGACAGCGGTCCCTTCTCGCGCAGCAGGCGCCGGGAGGTCTCCACCACCCGGCCCATCGCGGTCTCCCAGGTGCAGTCGGTCAGGATGCCGCCGTCGCGGATCATCGGCCGGGTCAGCCGGTCCGGTGCCTGCGCCCAGGCGGTGCTGCCGTACAGGCCTTTGGGTCCGAGCCGGCCATGGTTGACCACGTCGGTGGCCCGTCCGCGGACGCCCACCATGCGGCCGTCCTTGACCGCGATGTCGCAGCCGCAGCCGTTGCTGCACAGCAGGCAGGCGCCGGGCACCCACCGGTCGATCTGCTCCTCGGTGAGCCCGGCGTCCAGGTGCAGGTCGACCCGGGCCGGCCAGACGGTGCCCTTCGGGTGGGGCATTCCCGGGCCCCAGATGTCGGCGATTCTGTCCACCACATCAACCTCCCTGATCCACGTCCGTACTGCCGGTTCCCGCGTAGCCGCCTTCCGCAGGGAACCTGGTGCTTCAGCGATCGACCCGCCGCGCAACCATGCCGCCTGCACTCCTTGCATTATGCAACTTTCGAGACGGAGCAGTCGGCGGCGGCCCGACGGAACGCGGGCGTCAGCGCTGATGGATAGCGGCGCAACACCCGGGTGGGACAACACCACGACTATGCCTGCGAGGGCAGCTTTCGGGCGCTCTGACACCGTCAACGCGCTCCGTCGGTTCCGGTCCAGTTCGGCCGTTCAGGCGGTTTCCTGTGGCGCGGTGGCCACCATTCTGTTCTTGCGGCGTTGGAGTTTGGTGCTGTACATCGCGGCGTCGGCTTCTTCGATGGCGGTGGTGAAGCCGTCGGTGATGGTGACGGCGGCCCATCCGATCGAGGCTTCGACGCCGGCGGCATCGAGTTCGGAACAGATCCGGGCGACGACCATGGGAGCGTCGCTCTCGGTACATTTGTGCAATAGGAACGCGAATTCGTCGCCGCCGAGCCGGGCGACGATGTCGGTGTCGCGCAGGGCGCGTTGCATCGCGGCGGCGGCGGCGACGAGGTAGGCGTCGCCGGCGGCGTGTCCCCGGCTGTCGTTGATGATTTTGAGCCGGTCGAGGTCGAGCATGGCGATGACGGTGGGGTCGGCGAGGCGTTCGTAGCGGGCTTGGGCCTGGTCGAGAAGGCGTTGCCAGGCGCGTCGGTTCGGCAGGCCGGTGAGGGCGTCGGTTTCGGCGGTGAGCTGTTCGCGCAGCAGCGCGTTGGTGGACTGGCTCTGGGCCCGGTCGGCGGCCAGCGTGGTGGTGAGCAGACCGCCGAGCAGGGCCAATAGGGGTTCGGCGTCGGCCATGCGAGGGTCGCCGGCGTGTGTCTGCGGGTCGAGGCCGCAGATGGCGCCGAACACCGTGCCGTCGGGTTCGGTGATGACCGCTCCGGCGTAGGTGCCGATGTCGATGAGGTCGTTGACCGCGGCGTTCGCGTACTCCGGGATCTGCTGGGCGTCGAGGGCGACGGTGGGTGCCCGCCCGGCGGCCATGTGCACGCAGAAGCTGTCCTGCCAGGGGTGGCTTTGGCCCTGTCGCAGTCCGTAGCCGTTGTCGGCGTCGAGGTACAGGTAGGTCTGTCGTCCGTTCTCGACGCGAGTGACCGCCCAGAAGGCGAGTGGCATCCGATCATGCAGGTAGTCCAGGACCAGGTGCGCGGCGTGTTCGAACGCCGCGGCCGATGGCAACTCGATGCGCTGCGAGGCGTCTTCCGGCGTAATCCGGTCTTCCGGCGTCTGGGCGGGATCAGCCTTGGATGCCGTCGGCGATGATGAGAGATCCGGATGTTCGGTGGTTGGCTGCTCAGGGTGCGACGCCGGCACGGTAGTCGCATCGGCGGGCACGGTGAAGACCAGGCGGGTGCCCTGGCCGGCGGGTTTGTTGGTCGCTTTGATGGTGCCGCCGTGTCGTTCGACGATGCGTTGGCAGATGCCCAGGCCGAGTCCGGTGCCGGTGTAGCCGCCGGCGCGGTGGGCGCGGTGGAAGTTGTCGAAGACGGCCTCGTGCTGCCCGTCGGGGATGCCGATGCCGTTGTCGTCGATCGTCACCGTGACCAGGCCGCCCGCGTGCTCGGTGGTGATGGCGATCTGCGGCATGACGCCGGGTTCGGTGTACTTGATGGCGTTGGCGACGAGGTTTTCGAGCAGTTGGCGCACCAGGACCGGGTCTGCATACACGGGGTGCAGTTCACCGATGCTGAAGGCGGGCGTCGGGGTGCCGTTGCTCTGTGCCTGGTCGATACGGGCGATCGCGATGTCGTTGATCAGCTCACCGAGGTCGACCAGGTTCGGTGAAAGCGCGGCATCGCGGGCGGTGGTGTATTCCAGCAAATCGTTGATCATGTTGCGCATGCGTGCGGCGGCGCGGCGGATCCGCTGTACCGCGTCCTCCGCGTCGCGTATGGCCGAGGGTTGCGGTGCGTCGTCGATAGTGTCGGCCAGGTTTTCGCTCCACCCTTCGACCGTGGCGAGCGGGTTCAGCAGGTCGTGTGCGACGGTGGCGGCGAAGGACGCCAGTTCGTCGCGGTGACGGCGTTCAGCGGTGACGTCGTGGAATATCGAGACGGCGTAGCGGTCACCCTCGTTGTCATCGGGTAAGGCGGTCGAGCTCACACTCAAGATCCGACCTTCTGGGCGCCCCGGGTTGCGGACCATGACATCAATTTTCCGCACGTCGGTGCCGGCCAGCGCCCGCCGGTACGGCATCTCCTCGGCGGCCATCGGCCTGCCATCGGGGTGGAACAGGCCGTAGTAGTGGGGGTTGGCCATCCGGTCGGACTGGCTGACCACGCCGCCCATGAGGCTGCGTACGGCCGGATTACGCAGCAGAAAGCGGCCTTGCGCGTCGACGACGGTGAGGCCCTCGGTCATCGAATCGATGATGGCGGTCATCATCTTGGCCTGGCGGGCGGCAGCGCGCTCGGCCGTACGCAGCTGCTCCACCAGAGCCGCCCGCTCGTCGCGGCCCAGCGCGAGGGCAAGGCCGACCACCGCGATCATGCCGACGAACGCCTGGGCGACCAGTGCCCGCGCCGGGTGTGACGGAATCTGGGCAAACACCCCACTGCCGTGCAGGGTGAACAGGACCGCCACGCAACCGAACGTCAGGTCATGCATTACTACGAACGTGGTGTGCAGCCGCGATCCGGCCCACACGGTCAACGCGATCACGGTGAATGCCAGAGGGAGCCGGTGATTCACGCCGAACACGGCGGTGTAACCGAGGGCGGAGGCCGTTACCAGGCTCACGTACTCAAGCCGGCGGCGCAACGGCACGCCCGCCCACGCAGCCCGCATTCCGGCATGGTCAGACGATTTCCGGTGCTCGCGCCATGACTGGCCGACGCAGATACCCGCGACCCCGATCATCAGAATGCTGACCGTGTTACGCGTCAGCCAGACCGCCGTGGCCGGCCACGAGTACACGCCGTTGACCGCCCACACCCCGGTCGGTCCGATGACCGCGCCGGCAGCCGTACTCAAGAAGGCCGCTGCCAGCAGTCGCCACAGATGGCTGAGTTTGGCCAACGGTTCTTCGCCGCCCCCGCCCCATAGCTGCGGCAACCAGCGCCGGAACAGCCAGGCGAACAGCCACGCCTGCACAAGATTGGCGACCACGAAGCACAGCGCGAGCCCGAGCGGCGCGCCGGTCGCCACGTTGACCCCCATCGTGACCGCGGACAGCGCCACGGCATCGCAGACACGCCAGCGTGAGCCGTACTGCATCAGGAACCACATCGCGGACACACCGGCCGCCGGCCAGACCAGGCTCAGACTGGTCTCATCCATCACCGTCAGCCGCCCGGCATAGGTCGCACCCACATACACGAGCGTGAACGCAAACGTTCGCATCAGTGCTGACCGCAAACTCATCCACACCCCACAGATTCGCGCAAACTCGGCTAAACGGGCGTAGCCGCACGACTCCCGCGGCACCGCCCTATCCGGCCCTTCGGCAGCCAGCGTTTCTTGATGAGCTGCCCTGGCGATATGCAAATCTCATGCCGAAGAGGGCGATTGGTGCCTTGGCACTTGCCGGAGGTGACGGCTACTGCTCCTTTGGCGGCGGCGGCCCTTCGGCGGCGGCTCTGAAGGCGGGCCGGGGTTGTGGTGGTGCGCCGCTGACTCGGGTAATGAGGTCGCCCGCGATGTCGCGGAGTTTGCGGTTGCGGTTCTGTGATGCCTGGCGCAGCAGATCGAACGCGGCGGCCGCGGTGCAGCGCTGCTCGGCCATCAGGATGCCGATCGCTTGATCGATGACGCTGCTGGAGACCACGGCCTGGGCGAGTTGGTCTTGCATCTGCGCCTGGCGGACCTGACGCATGGTGAGGGTCAACGCGTCGATGGCCTGGACGGCAAACCCTTCGGCCTGCTCCCGGAGTGGTCCGGTGAACGCGGTGGCGGTGGTCGAGTACAGGTTCAGGGCACCGAGGCGCTCGCCATCAACGATCAAGGGCAGCGACAGGGAGCTGACGACGCCGTAGGCGATGGCGGCCGGCCGGTACTGATTCCAGCGATCCTCGTGGCTGAGGTCGTCAACCACGACGACCGATCCGCCGCGCAGCGCGTCCAGGCACGGTCCTTCGTCCGTGACGTACTGGATTTCGTCGAGCTGCGCGGCCAGGGAATCGCTGACCGCCGGGGAGAACGGACGGCCGTCACGGCGGATCGTGATGCCGCAGACCGCGGCCGGTGTCACGACCTCGCCGGCGAGGTGCGCCAGTTTGGTGAGCAGGGCGTCCAGATCCGGTGACTGCACGAGCAGGCCGAGCAGGTGCCCGGCGGTCGAGCTGGGCGTGAACGGCTGGGATGTCTCAGGCTGGGATGTCTCAGGCCGGGATGTCTCGGGCACGGTATGCCGGCTTCCTGAAGCGAGGCCTCGGGAGTTGGTCACCGAAGTCGGCGCAACCGGGACGGCAACGCGCGGAAGAACCACGGATACCTCTCAGTATGCCCCTCCCGGCTCTCTCACGCGTCGGCGATCGTGTCGACATCTGCCCTTGCGAGGTACGCTGAGGTTCGGTTCGGACACGAGCCCGGGTAACAGCCCAACCGATCTTGCCGTGAGCCGGCCGATCCTCGACCGCGACGTTTACCGGTCGGCATCGCCGCTGCTCAGCTGCGGAGGTCCCGTGTCCACCCAATTCTCGGAAGACCAGTTGCGGTCCGGTCCTGGCCCGGCATCCGCGTTGTCGTTGGAGCTGTCCGGCGGCGGTCCGGACGTCGTGATCACCATTCGCGGTGCCCTGGAGAGGGACACCGACCACCTGCTCATCGAACTGGTTGACCATGTCGTCCGTGACCATGCCGGGCCGGTGATCCTGGACATGGCCGGCGTGACGTTCGTCTGCGCCCACGGGGTTGGCGCACTCCTGCGCGCCCGCGACATGATCACCGCCGCGGGCGGCCGGCTCACGCTTCGTGACCCGTCCCCGCTGACACGCCGGATCCTCGCCATCACCGGTGACGATCAGCTCTTGGCGCTCAGCCGCGCGCCCGTGCAGCCGTACGCCCGGACATGCGCGCAGCGCCCGGAACCCCAGGATCGCCGCGCCATGTCACCGGTCGTTCGATGATCCCCGACGTGGCCTCCACCCACGGCATGACGCCGCCGCGGCCACCGTCCGGTACGCCACCGCGCCGCGATGTCGGCCCGCCCACCGGAAGGGTTCCAGCCCCGCTGGATACCACTATCAGGGGCCCACAGAACCCGCAGGCGGCCGTCTCACCGCTCCGGTTGGAGGCGGACCGGGCAGCGGCCAGAAGGTCCCGGGAGGATGCGATAGCCCTCGCATCGGCGGCCCGCCAGGCCCGGATCCGCGCCCAGCGGATGCTCCAGGACAACGACGAGCGCCGCGCTCGTCTGCACAGCAGCTCGACAGGCAGCGAGACCCGCCCTGGGAGTGAGTGATCGTCGCGCCCGCGGGTTAATGGTTCATCTCGTGCCGCATTGCAGGCTCGTGCCGCTGCCGGCCCGGCCGCTCGGCATGCGAACGCTGGCGTGTAAACCTCGCGAATCGAGGGCACGCGGGGACCCGTGCACGAAAGCCTACCCACCGTCGCAGGGCTCGACGACCTCACCGAACTGGTCACCACGTCGACGGAAAAAGATCAACTTTATGTACGGTGGTCAGCCGGCCCGGCTGTGGACCTGCGCCGGGACGAGACCAGCCGGGATTCGCTGACGGGGGTGCCGCTGCCCGGTCTGTCGGCCAATCCGCTCGCCGTCGAACGATGGTGGGGTGACCGGTCCCCGCGGCTCTGGGTCGCCCGGCGCCTGTACGACTACCGCCACCTCCGTAGCCTGCGCGGGCCGCAAGTCCGGCCCTGGGTTCTAGTGGGCGATCAGCGCGGTCGCGGACCGGACAACGAGCCCTTGGTCAAGGTGCGCCGGCCGGTCGCCTGGATTGCCGACACCGCGCTGATGGAGGCCGAGCAGATGGTCGAGGCCCAGGGATCGGCCGAGTGGGGCTCGCTGGACCGGCGCGACGCCCGATGATTACCGGCGAACCCGGCCTCGCCCCGGCCTCTAACGTGCTTCCGGCGCGCGCTCGGTGGACCCGCGTCCGAGCGCCGACCAGATCTCCGTGACCGTGTGGTAAATGACGCCGTCGGGCAGCCGATTCAAATCGTCAAGAACGTCGTCCGGCGCGGTGAGGATCTCGGCGCTGCGAATCAAGGCGTCACGATCACCGGGCATCGCCGACCGACCGATGTAACGCCCGAAGCGGCTGAGCTGGTTCCCCGCGTCGGCCTGGGTCACCCGAGTCGGCTCCGGCTGGTCCTCGCCCGGCGGCTCGGCCATCTTCCACTCCTCGGCCCGCGATTCGGTGCCGCCTTGGACGGCGCCGAGAACTTCCTGACTCATCTGCTCGTCGACGCGCGGACTGTGCTTGCTGCTGCCTCGTTCCATGGCTCGCGCATTCCCCTGAGCAAGCCGCATAAACGGACGGCGGCGACCGTGGCGGCCGGGCGAGCCGTGGCCGCCGCATGCCCACGGTCCACGGACGGGCCACCTGTTCGCCGTGTCCTCCTGCACCACTGCCTGCGCCGCCTGACTCAACCGGCCAGATTGCGCAGCAGAAGCGCCTCGGCGAGGCACGTGCGGGCGAACTCCCCGAGGTGCAGGCTCTCGTTCGGACCATGCGCGGCGCAGTAGGGATCCTCGATGCCGGTGACGAGGATGGCGGCCGCCGGGAACCGGTGCTGAAACGTCGCGACGCAGGGAATTGACCCCCCGATCCCGATCTCGACGGGAGCGACGCCGTCCCAGGCCACGGCGATGGCGGAACGGGCCGCGTCGTAGGCGGGACCGGTCGGGTCGATGCGACAGGGGGAACCGAGGCTCTCGGCGATAACGCGGACGTGGGCGCCCCAAGGAGCGTGCTTCTCCAGGTGGGCACGTAAGGCGGCGTACGCGGTCTGTGGCTCGTCGCCGGGCGCGATGCGCACGCTCAGCTTGGCCCGTGCCCGCGGCACGAGGGCGTTGGGCGCCTCGCCGGTGCGAGGCCCGTCGATGCCGAGGACAGCGATCGCGGGTCGGTTCCAGACGCGGTCGGTGAGACGGCCGTCACCGAGCAGGGTGATGCCGTCGAGGACGCCGGCCTCCCGGCGGAAACGATCCTCAGCCCACTCCACGGCGCTTCCCTCACCGCGCGTCAGCCCGCCGACGGCGACCTCACCATTTTCGTCGTGCAGGGTGCTGAGCAGGCGCACGAGCGCGGTCAACGCGTCCGGGACCGGGCCGCCGAACATGCCGCTGTGCACGGCGTTGCCAAGCGTTGCGACCTCAACGAAGCAGCTGACCACGCCGCGCAGAGAGACGGTCAGGGCCGGTCGGCCGATGTCCCAGTTGTCCGAGTCAGCGACGACGATGACGTCGGCGTGCAGGAGGTCGGCGTGCAGTTCGAGGAGCCTGTCCAGCGACCCGGAGCCGTACTCCTCCTCACCCTCGACGAACACCACCACGCCAACCGGAAGCCGGTCGCCGAAGGCCCGCAGCGCGGCGATGTGCGCCATCACGCCGGCCTTGTCGTCGGCGGCGCCGCGGCCGTAGAGCCGACCGTCACGTTCGACCGGCTCGAACGGATCGCCGTCCCACAGCATCGGGTCGCCCGCCGGTTGGACATCGTGATGGGCGTAAAGAAGCACGGTCGGCGCGCCGGGTGGTGCGGGCCGGCGGCCGATGACCGCCGGCTGCCCGTCGGCGCGCGAGACCTGTACGTCGAGGCCGCAATCGCGCAGCAGCTCAGCCACGGTCCGGGCGGACCGCTCGACGTGCGCATGGTCGAATCCGTCGAACGCAACACCGGGGATCCGGATCAGGCGCTCCAGGTCCGCGCGTATCCGCGGCAGCTCCCGCCTGATCGCATCGCGGAGGTCTTGGTCGGCAAGAGTCACGAGGAACATTCTTCGCACAGCCGGGCGGCACCGTCACGGGCCGAAGGCACGGCCGGGCGGGTGATCGCCGCCCGCCGGACGCCGGACCGGGTTTCAGCAGGTCGCCGACGTGGTATCCCGGAAGTTATGGATCAGGACACGACGCCGGTTCTCGATGCTATCGAGCAGTACCGCAGGCAGGGCAACCACACTTTCGCGCTGCCGGGTCACCGGCTCGGCGAGGGCATCGACAGCGCACCGCCGCCGTGCTGTCAAGAGGTGCGTTCCAGGCCGATGTGATCACCGCGAAGCAGGCCGTTCCGGACGCCGAACGGCTGCTCGCCGACGCGGTCGGCGCTCGCGAGGCCGTCTTCACGACTTGCGGCTCGAGCATCTCGATCCACACCGCCATGCTCACCGTCACCGGGCCCGGCAAGAAGATCCTCATCGACCGTAACGTACACAAGTCCGTGGTCGCCTCCCTGGTTCTGGCCGGCGCCCGGCCGGTCTGGCTCCGCCCCCGCTGGGACCACGAACGGCAGATCGCACACCCGGCGACCGCCCGCGACGTCGAGGCGGCCCTGGGGCGCGACCCGGATGTCAGCGCCGTACTGATCATCACGCCGACCGAGTACGGCACCGGCGCCGACGTACGCGGGATCGCCGACATCTGCCACGCCCGCGGCCTTCCGCTGATGGTCGACGAGGCGTGGGGCGCCCACTTCCCGTTTCATCCCGGCATGCCCACCGCCGCCGTCCGGGCCGGCGCCGACCTGGTGGTGCAGAGCCTGCACAAGGCCGACGGTGGCCTCTGCCAGGCGTCGGTGATCCTGCTCGGCGGTGACCTCGTCGACCCGGTCGACCTGCGACTGCGACTCGACCTGATCACCACCACCAGCCCGTCGGCGCTGATGTTCGGATCGATCGACGGCTTCCGGCACCGCATGGTCCACCAGGGGCGGCAGTTGCTCGACGACGCGCTGCAGCGGGCCAACGGCCTCCGGGCCCGGCTGTCGAAGACGGCCGGCCTGACCGTACTGGACGAGTCGATCATCGGGCAGGACGGCGTCGCCGAATGGGACCCGCTCAAGCTCAGCGTCGACGTGTCCGCCCTCGGTATCACCGGCTACCAGGCCAAGGACTGGCTGCAGGAACAGCGGCGGCTCACCGCGCAGCTCGGCGACGCGCACCGGGTCGTCTGCTCACTCACGTACTCCGACGACGACGAAGCGATCGAGCGGCTCGCCGAGGCCCTGGAGACGTTGGCCGCCGAGCCGCCGCAGGCGGATCGGCCCGCGCCGCGGATTCCGGCCCTGGAGGACCTGAACCTGGAGCAGGCGATAACCCCGCGGGAGGCGTACTTCGCCGGCACCGAGCAGGTCGCCGATCCGGTCGGCCGGATCAGCGCGGAAATGATCAGCCCGTACCCGCCGGGCGTCCCGGCGATCCTGCCCGGCGAGCGGTTCAATGCCGCGGTCGTGGACTATCTGCGGGCCGGGCTCGCGTCCGGCATGACGCTGCCGGACGCCTCGGACCCCAGCCTGAAAACCTTCCGTGTCGTCCGAGCGGAGCAGCCCGCGAACCTCGCGACGAACGCGATTGACACCGGCTCCGAGGTGGGCAGTTTCCGGCATTCGGCCGGCTCAGGAGAAGGCGCATGACGCCGTCGCGATAGCCCGCTCCGGCCTCCTCGACAGCAACCGTGATCGGCCGCGTGCCGGCCGTAGCCGCCGCGGTGCCAGCCATCGTACCGACGGCTGGCAGCGAGATGCTGGCGCACGCTGGACAACAGCTCGATGCGCTGCGCCACGACCAGCTGGGCGTCCTGCACGCCGAACAGCAGCGCGCAGCCGACGAAGCGACGTCAGCGGTCAGGACGATGATCGGCGCGGGGCGATCGCTGCCGTGCTCCTCGCCGTGACGGCGTGGTGGATCACCCGATCGGTGAGCCGGCCGGTTCGCACCGCCACCGCCGACCGAGTCACGGCAGGTGACGTGACGGTCCAGGCACCTGGCAGTGGTTTGGACACCGCGGCGGTCAGCCCGACCGAGCCGGTGCTGCCGGATGATGCCTGGCATGCCCCGCTGCGGGTGCTGCTGGCCGAGGACGATCAAGTCAATCAACAGGTCGCCCAGTTCACGCTGGGCAAGCTCGGACACGGCCCCGCCGGAACAGACGCCCATCGGCGGGCATCGCCGCCGACTGCGAACGATTCTGGTCCACGGGATCAGGTCCCGCTGCCGCGGATTGTCAGGCGCGATTTGATGAAGCTTTGTCGGTCTCGTCCTGTTTGAAGATAAGTCGGTAGGAGTGCTGTGTGGGATCGTGCAACCTCGCGCGGCTCGCGATCGTCAGGGGATCGTGGGAGCGAGAGGAGTGCTGGTGTCAACAGAGCGTGACGAGCAGTTCCACAGCTTCGTGCTCGACCGAAGAGCGTCGCTGGTGCGTACGGCGACCTTGCTGACGGCCGGTGACGGGCACCTGGCTGAAGATCTGGTACAGGCGACATTGACCAAGCTTTACGTGGCCTGGCCATCGTTTCGCCGTGCGGACAATCCCGACGGCTACCTCCGGCGGACGCTGGTCAACGCGCTGGTCGACGAGAAGCGGCGGTGGTGGCGGCGGCACGAGCGGCCGATGTCCGAGGTGCCGGACCGGCCCGGGGTCGAGGGATCGCCACCCGGCGACGAGGTCGACGCCGGATTGCGTACGGCGTTGCGGGAGTTGCCGCCGCGGATGCGGTCCGCGGTGGTGTTCCGCTACTTCTACGACCTCGACGTCGCCGACACCGCCGACGCCCTCGGTTGCTCCGTGGGCACGGTGAAGAGCCAGACCGCCCGGGCACTCGACCGGCTGCGCACCGTCCTCGCACCCAGCCTTCCCCTGACAGGAGTTACCCGATGATGGAACTGCACGACCGGCTCGACCGCCTGGCCGGCCCGGCCGTCGACGTTTCCGAGGCCCAGGCCGCGGCCGACCTGGCCCGTGGCCGCCGGGCGCTGCGGCACCGGCGTACGGTCAAGGGGGCCGCGACCGGCGTCTTCGCCGTCGCCGCGGCAACCGCCGCCCTCGCCTACGGCACCGCGTCGCAGCCTGCCGCCCACCCGGCCGCCGCGCCCGGGTCTGCGGTGACCTGGCCGGCCGTGGTCTCGGCCGCCCTCGTCGCCTACCACGGCGAGCAGCCCAAGGGCTACACGATCGACAAGGTGCCGTCGGGCTGGGAGATCCAGGGCGTCGACCCGTCGGTTCTGACGATCGCCCCGACGAACGCCAAGGACAAGGATCCGCACACCTTCGTCGGCAAGATCGCGATCATGCTGCAGTCGGAGGGCGAGCAGATCACGCCGTCGGGTACGGCGGTCACGGTGGACGGGAAGAGTGGCTTCCTGATCACACCGGAGGGCCAGGCGGAGGGCCGCACCCTGTACGTGAAGCAGCCCAACGGCGTCTACCTGATCGTGCAGATCGGGGACGCCCGCGGCTGGAGCAACGCCGCGATCGTCGAGTTCGCGGCCGGCATCCACGTGCTGCCGGGCGCCCAGCTGGGCAAAGGCTGACCCCGGCCGGGCATCCGCACAAACAGCACGGACCTCAAGATTATTGAGGTCCGTGCTGTTTTGGACTTTAAATCAGCGTGACCTAGCTGATGAAAAGGTTGCCGCTGGAATAGCTGCCGCCGCCGTTGGGGTTGAAAATGGTCACGTAATTGCCACTGCCGCGGGTCTCGGAGAAAGAACACTCACTGCCGGCGTTGATTCTCGAGGTGCAACCGGAGTCGGTGGTCCCGTTCGAAGTCTCCAGGTAAAGGGTGCCGCTGGCATAAGTGCCCGCGGTCACGATGATGCGAGCGCGGCCGCGGGTGGAGCTGACCCGCTCGGTGCACAGGCTGAACGAAACGCCACCCACCGTCTGGGAATGGCACTTCGCATCGGCTGCCATTGCCGGTGAGGCCGGGAGCACAGCGAGCGTCGCGGCCGCGGCCGCTCCGGATGCGATTACCGCCAGGGCGCCACGTTTCGCATTGCGCTTCATGGTGAGTTTCACTGAGCCTCCCGTTGCAGAAACAATTGGGCACGCGGGGGCCTCCAGCCTTGCACCCCCGTGCAGGAGGAATCGTACATGGTCGATGTGATCTTGGCAAGGAATAGCGCCGGAGGAAGGCGGCGGCGAAACATTAAGATTGGCTTTTTCTAATTGACTGCATTGAATATATAGGCTATGGACGGCCGAGCGCCCAGCCGTCCCGGGCGTCGCCCCGCCGGGCCCGTTCGGGGTGGGAGCCGACCCGGTCGGCCAATCCATTCCGGACACGCCCGGGTCCATCGTGGTCCGATGAAGGTCTCCCGTGTTATCGCCGGTCTGGCCGTGGTCGGTGCCCTGGTCGCAGGCTGCCAGCCGTCGTCGCCGGCCGATTCCTCTCCGGCAACGGCAACGGAGGCGACCACCGCCCCGGCCGCCGCCGACCCCACCGAGCCGGCGAGCGATCCCGCGACCGCCGAGCCGGCCGCGACGCTCACGCCGCCGACCACGAAGCCGTCGACCGCCAAGCCGCCGGCGGCCAAGCCGGCCGCCAGGTCGACGACCCACAAGCCGTCGCCGAAGCCCAAGGTCACTACGAAGAAGCCGGCCCCGAAACCGACGACCAAGCCGCCGGCCACGGGCGCCGTCCACCCGGGCGCGTTCTGTTCGCCCGAGGGCGCGACCGGCCGCACGAGCAAGGGCACGTTGATGCGCTGCACCCGTAAGGCCGGCGAAAGGCAGGCTCGCTGGAGAGCCGCCTGAGACCTGGGCCCGGGGCCTGCCCCGCGACCGCCCGCCGGCGCAACTATGGCCGGGCCGGCTACTCACCGCCGGTGCTGCTGTGGCCGGTCACCAGCCGCGGGCGCGCCACTCGGCCAGGTGGGGGCGCTCGGCGCCGAGGGTCGAGTCCTTGCCGTGGCCCGGGTAGAACCAGGTGTCGTCGGGCAGCCGGTCGAAGAGCTTGGCCGAGACGTCGTTGATCAGCGACTCGAAGTGGGCCCGGTTCTTGTGGGTGTTGCCGACGCCGCCCGGGAAGAGGGAGTCGCCGGTCCACAGGTGGGCGATGCCGCCCGGCTCCTGATAGAGCAGCGCGATCGAGCCCGGCGTATGGCCGACCAGGTGGATCACCTCGAGCTCGCACT
Organism: Actinoplanes sp. NPDC051343; assembly: GCF_044455125.1. Taxonomy (NCBI): domain Bacteria; kingdom Bacillati; phylum Actinomycetota; class Actinomycetes; order Micromonosporales; family Micromonosporaceae; genus Actinoplanes; species Actinoplanes sp. NPDC051343. The sequence goes on along the minus strand of NZ_JBITEL010000001.1, from coordinate 1,102,385 downwards.
CGCCGACCGTGACCCGGTCGCCGTCGGCCAGGGGGTGGGTGACCACCGGGATCTCGACCGCGTCGTCCTCGTGGGCCAGCGACTCGGCGCCGGTGGTGGCGACCACGTCGGCCAGGGCCTGCCAGTGGTCGGGGTGGCGGTGGGTGGTCACCACCGTCTCGAGGCCGGCCGGGCCGACCAGGCTGAGCAGGGTCGGCGCGTCCTCCGCGGCGTCGATCAGCAGCTGGGAGCCGCCGCAGGTCAGCAGGTACGCGTTGTTGTCCATCCGGCCGACCGAGACCTTGCGCATGGTCATCGGGCCGAGGGTGCGCTCGGCGGCGGGGCCGCCGCGCTCGACGTCTCCGGTGTAGGCCATGGTCACTTCCACCTCGCGGGTACGGGAAGCTCGCCGTCCGGCGAGACGGTGAGGTCGGTGCCGTCGCCCCGGCCGGCCAGCCAGGCGGCGAGCGACTTGGTGGGTCCGCCGACGACGGGGTCGGCGTCGGAAGGAGAGCCGATCTTCAGGGGGTGGTCGAACCCCCAGGGGCGAAGGGTCATCGAGGGACCGCCGGTCGCGACGGCCGCGATCTCGCGCAGGAGCCGCAGGGCGAACGCGTCCGACCAGTCGCCGGGGGTGTAGCGGTCGCCGAGGTCGACGTGATGCACCTCGACCTCGCGCAGACGGGCCCACGGCACCGCGGCCGCCGGCTGGCCGATGGCGGGAAGGACCACCGTCCAGGCCTGGGCCGGCATCGCGGCCCCAGCGTCGGCGAAACGCTCGTGAGACGCCTTGATGTCCTCGATCTGCTCGCGCAGCGGGCGGGTCGCGCCCTCCTCGATGCCGGCCTCCCGGGCTTCGGGCGACGCGTACATCGGGGTTTCGACGCCGGTGCGGGCCCAGGTGAGCAGGTTGGTCTGGGCGTCGGCGTTACGGGCGACGTGGGTCAGTACGTGGCCGAGCGTCCAGCCGGGCAGGCGCGACGGCGACCCGAGCGACGCCGGGTCGAGATCCTGCGCGGTCCGCAGGAGTTCTTCGGTGGCGCGGTCGACGTCAGTGAGCAGCACCAGCGGATCCATCGTCACCCCCGCAACCCTAGTGGACCGGAATTCGCTTCCGCTGCGGGTAGCGGGGACCGTACCGTCGGTGCAGACACGCCGACGGGCTCGGAGGGAGGTGAGGAACGTGCTTTTCGTCGTTGCGTCCCTTCACCCGGAGGCTCGCGCCTGAGCGCGCCTTCCTTTCCCGTAAAGGGTTCCCATGTCATACACGCTGTCCCAGCTGGGCTGGGACGAGACACTTGCATCCTCTTACCGGTCCCTCGACCGGTCCGATTCCTTCCCCGGCCGCGTGCTCCGGGCCGACCGGGGCGTCTGCACCGTCGCGACCGAGGAACAGGTTGAGCGCGCCTCGCTCGGCGGCGGCGTGCTGATCAGCGGCGCCCGCGACCCGGCCGATCTGCCGTGTGCCGGTGACTGGGTGGTGCTGCGCCGATGGCCGGGCCATCGCGTCACGGTCGAGTGTGTGCTGCCGCGGCGGACCGCGCTGATCCGGCGCACCGCCGACAAGGACGCCTCCGGTCAGCTGCTGGCCGCCAACATGGACACGGTCGCGGTGGTCGAGCCGATGCATCCGGAGCCGGTCGACGCCCGGGTCGAGCGCCTCCTGGCGCTGGCCTGGGAGTCCGGGGCCGACCCGGTCGTCGTTCTCACCAAGTGCGACATGTCGGCTCAGCCCGAGGCGGTCGCCCGGCAGATCGCCGGGCTCGCGCCGGGCATTCCGGTGGTCGCGGTCAGCGTGCGGCTCGGGCTGGGCGTCGAGCAGGTGCGGGCGTACGCCGGGGAAGGCCGCACCCTGGCGCTGCTGGGCCGTTCCGGCGCCGGGAAGTCGACGCTGGTCAACGCGCTGGCCGGGACAGCGGTGATGCCCGTGCAGCAGATCCGGGACGCCGACGGCAAGGGGCGCCACACCACCGCGTACCGGAATCTGGTGTTGCTGCCGCAAGGCGGCGCCGTGCTGGACACTCCCGGCATCCGTGGGGTGGGTCTGCTCGAGACCGGCACCGGTCTGGACCGGGCGTTCGCCGAGGTGACCGCCCTGGCTGAGCAGTGCCGGTTCGACGACTGCCGGCACGAGAGCGAGCCGGGGTGCGCGGTGACCGCCGCGCTGGCCGACGGTCTGCTGTCGCCGCGGCGCCTGGAGAGCTGGCGCAAGCTGCGGCGCGAGATCGAGGTGGAGAGCGCCCGGCGGACGGTGCGGCTGGCCGAGGCGGCCGGGAAGCGACGTCGCCGCTCCTGACACCGCTCTGGCAGAATGCACCGGTGCGCGCGGTGAACCAGGTGGTCGAGGAGCAACCGGCCGAGACGCCTCCGGCACCGGTCGAGCCGGGTCGGACGGCGCGCGATCTCTGGCCGCTGCTCAGCTACGCGGCGCTGTCGGTCTTCGTGATGTTCCGGCTCTGGCTCGACCCGAACGGGCGCGTGCTCACCGGCAACAAGGACGACCACGGCTTCTTCCTGTTCGTGATGGCGCACGGCGAGCGGGTGCTGTTCCACGGGGCCAACCCGCTCTCCGACGACCGGCTCAACGCGCCGGGTGTGGTCAACATGATGGCCAACACGTCGGTGCTCGGGCTGAGCCTGCCGATGGCACCGGTCACTCATTTCTTCGGGCCCGGTGTCTCGGTGGTGTTCCTGCTCACGCTGGGTCTGGCCGGCACGGCCGCGGCCTGGTACTGGGTGTTGTCCCGGCACTTCGTGCGCAGCCGGGTCGCGGCGTGGATCGGCGGGCTGTGGTGCGGGTTCGCGCCGGCCATGATCTCGCACTCCAACGCCCACGTGAACTTCGTCAACGCGTGGCTGGTGCCGTTCATCGTGCTGCAGGTGGTGCGGCTGCGCGAGCCGGGCCGGGTGTGGCGGGGCGGCATCACGCTGGGGCTGCTCGTGGTGGCGCAGGTCTTCCTCAACGAGGAGGTGCTGCTTTTCGCCGCGCTTGCGCTCGGTGCGTTCGTGGTGGCGTACGCCCTCGCAAGCCCCCGCCCGACGAGGAGCGAGGCGCGGCACTTCCTGGCCGGCCTGGGCGTCGCGGGTCTTCTCGCCCTGATCGTGCTGGCCTATCCGCTGTGGTGGCAGTTCACGCGGGGTGGCAGTTATCACGGGCAGCCGTTCGCGCCGGACGAGTTCGTGACCGATCTGGCCGCTCTGGGGGCGTTCGCCCGGCAGTCGGTGGCCGGCAACGTGACGCTGGCCCGCGGTCTCAGCGTCAGCGCGACCGAGGACGACACGTTCTTCGGGCCGTTCGGCCTCGTGATGATCATCGTGTCGACGGTCGTGCTGTGGCGCTCGCGGGCCGGCCGGGCCACCGCGATCGCCGGCATCGCCGTGCTGGTCTGCTCGCTCGGCACCAAGCTGCGGGCGGGCGGTGTCGTGACCCCGATCCCGCTGCCGTTCGCGCTGCTCAACCACCTGCCGCTGATCGACCTGGTGAGCGTGGTGCGGCTCGGCATGGTCGCCGCGGTGATCGCCGGCGTGCTGCTGGCGCTGGCGACCGACCGCCTGCCCGCCCTGTCGTGGAAACGTCGCCGCCTGTTCGTCGCCGGTCTGGTGCTCGCTCTGGTGCCGCTCGCGCCGAAGCCGCTGGCCACGTTCACCGCGCCGCCGCTGCCCGCGTTCCTGGCCGACGGCACCTGGAAGCAGTACGTGACCGGCGATCACACGATGGTGCCGGTGCCGCTACCGGAGGTGACAACCGGTCGGGAGGGCATGCGGTGGGCGGCCCTGACCGGCCTCGACATCCCGATGCCGCGGGGCTATTTCATGGGGCCGGCCGAGCCGCCGGACGATCTGACCGGTTCGTGGACGGCACCACCCCGCCGGACCTCGACCATGCTGCGCGCCATCGTCTTCACCGGGCGGCCGCCGGTGGTCGACGACGCCGTGCGGGCTTCGTTCCGCGCCGACCTGGCCTACTGGCGGGCGGCCGTGGTCGTGCTGGTGCCTTCTTCTGTTCATGGCGACGTGCTGCTCGCGACGCTGACCGAGGTCCTGGGGCCTCCGCGGCTGGTCGGTGGCGTCCAGATCTGGGACGTGCGGTCCCTCGCCTGAGTGACTTTTGCCCGCCTGAAGTGCGGGAATGTGCAGCATCCGGCAAGCGCTGGGAGTAGGGCGGGGCCGCGCGGGCAAAACTTGTCAGACCCCATGGCTAGAGTGGCCGCGGCTCCACCGAAATCAAACACCTGTACGGAGAGGCTGGCTCGTGGCCGACCGTTTGACCATTCGAGGCGCGCGCGAACACAACCTGCGTGACGTCAACCTCGATCTGCCCCGGGACGCGATGATCGTCTTCACCGGCCTGTCCGGGTCGGGCAAATCGAGCCTCGCGTTCGACACGATCTTCGCCGAGGGGCAGCGGCGGTACGTCGAGTCCCTCTCGTCCTACGCCCGGCAGTTCCTCGGGCAGATGGACAAACCCGACGTGGACTTCATCGAGGGCCTGTCGCCGGCCGTCTCGATCGATCAGAAGTCGACCTCGCGCAACCCGCGCTCGACGGTCGGCACGATCACCGAGGTCTACGACTACCTGCGGCTCCTCTTCGCCCGCACCGGCATCCCGCACTGCCCGGTCTGCGGCGAGCGCATCAGCAAGCAGACCCCGCAGCAGATCGTCGACCGGGTGCTCGCGATGGCCGACGGCACCCGCTTCATGGTGCTCGCCCCGGTCATCCGCGGCCGCAAGGGCGAATACGTCGACCTCTTCGCCGAGCTGCAGAGCAAGGGTTACGCGCGGGCCCGGGTCGACGGCGTGGTCTACCCGCTGACCGAGGTGCCCAAGCTCAAGAAGCAGGAGAAGCACACCATCGAGGTGGTGGTCGACCGGCTCAGCGTCAAGGCGGCGAGCAAGCAGCGCCTGACCGACTCGGTCGAGTCGGCACTCGGCCTGGCCGCCGGCATCGTGCTGCTCGACTTCGTCGACCTGCCGGAGGACGACCCGGGCCGCGAGCGTCGCTTCTCCGAGCACCTGGCCTGCCCCAACGACCACCCGCTGGCGATCGAGGACCTCGAGCCCCGGGTCTTCTCGTTCAACGCTCCGTACGGCGCCTGCCCGGAGTGCACCGGCCTGGGCACCAAGAAAGAGGTCGACCCCGAGCTGATCATCCCCGACCCGGAGCGCAGCATCCGCGAGGGTGCGATCCAGCCCTGGTCGACCGGCTCGACGGCGGAATACTTCATGCGCCCGCTCGAGGCGCTGGCCGAGGCCGAGAAGTTCAGCGTCGACACGCCGTGGCGTTCACTGCCCGCCCGCGCGCAGAAGGCGGTGCTCTACGGCTCGGAAGACCAGGTCCACGTCCGCTACCGCAACAAGTACGGCCGGGAGCGCTCCTACTACACCGGTTTCGAGGGCGTGATCCAGTGGATCGAGCGCCGGCACAACGACACCGAGAGCGACTGGTCGCGTGACAAATACGAGGGCTACATGCGCGACGTGCCGTGCCCGGTCTGCGGCGGCACGCGACTCAAGCCCGAGGTGCTCGCGGTGACCATCGCCGGCAAGAGCATCGCCGAGGTCTGCAACCTGTCGGTGGGGGAGTGCGCCGACCTGCTGGCCACGATCGAGCTCGACGACCGGCAGAAGATGATCGCCGAGCGGGTGCTCAAGGAGATCAACGCCCGGCTGCGGTTCCTGGTCGACGTCGGCCTCGACTACCTCTCGCTCGACCGGGGCGCGGGCACGCTCTCCGGGGGTGAGGCGCAGCGCATCCGGCTCGCCACCCAGATCGGTTCCGGCCTGGTCGGCGTGCTCTACGTGCTCGACGAGCCGTCGATCGGCCTGCACCAGCGCGACAACCACCGGCTGATCGAGACCCTCGTGAGGCTGAAGAACCTGGGCAACACCCTGATCGTGGTCGAGCACGACGAGGACACGATCCGGACGGCCGACTGGATCGTCGACATCGGCCCGGGCGCGGGCGAGCACGGCGGTCACATCGTGCACAGCGGTTCGGTCGAGGGCCTGCTGGCCAACGAGAAGTCACCGACCGGTGCCTACCTGTCGGGCCGCAAGTCGATCCCGACGCCGGCCACCCGGCGCCCGCAGGTGCCGGAGCGCGAGCTTGTCGTGCAGGGCGCGCGCGAGCACAACCTGCGCAACCTGACCGTCGGCTTCCCGCTCGGCCAGTTCATCGCGGTGACCGGGGTGAGCGGCTCGGGCAAGTCGACGCTGGTCAACGACATCCTCTACACGGTGCTGGCCAACCAGATCAACGGCGCCCGCATGGTGCCGGGCCGGCACACCCGGATCTCCGGTCTCGACAACGTCGACAAGGTGGTGGGCGTCGACCAGTCGCCGATCGGCCGCACTCCGCGGTCCAACCCCGCGACCTACACCGGCGTGTTCGACAACATCCGCAAGCTGTTCGCCGAGACCGTCGAGGCCAAGGTCCGGGGGTACGGTCCGGGCCGGTTCTCGTTCAACGTCAAGGGCGGCCGCTGCGAAAACTGCGCGGGCGACGGCACGATCAAGATCGAGATGAACTTCCTGCCCGACGTCTACGTCCCGTGCGAGGTGTGCAAGGGCGCCCGGTACAACCGGGAGACCCTCGAGGTGCACTACAAGGGCAAGACGATCTCCGAAGTGCTGGAGATGCCGATCGAGGAGGCCGCGACCTTCTTCGAGCCGATCACGTCGATCCACCGGCACCTCAAGACCCTGGTCGACGTCGGCCTGGGCTACGTCCGGCTGGGCCAGCCCGCGCCGACCCTGTCCGGCGGTGAGGCGCAGCGGGTCAAGCTCGCCTCCGAGCTGCAGAAGCGGTCGACCGGCCGGACGGTCTACGTGCTCGACGAGCCGACGACCGGTCTGCACTTCGAAGACATCCGCAAGCTGCTGATCGTGCTCAACGGCCTGGTCGACAAGGGCAACACGGTGATCACCATCGAGCACAACCTCGACGTGATCAAGAACGCCGACTACCTGATCGACATGGGCCCGGAGGGTGGCAACAAGGGTGGCCTGGTGCTCGCCACCGGCACTCCCGAGGAGCTGGCCGATGTGCCGGGCAGCCACACCGGGCAGTTCCTGCGCCCGATGCTCGGACTGAAGGGTAAGGCGCCGGCGTCCGGCGGCAAGGCGGCGCTGGCCCGGGCGGCCAAGGCCAATGGGGCCAAGGCGCCCCCGGTCGCGGCGGCCGCCAAGCCCCGGTCGACGCGGTCGAGGGCGAAGGCAGCGGTCTGAGGCAGGCTTCGCTCAGCAGGTTCTCAGGTGACTTCTAGCTACGATGCCCGGTCGACGATCTATCGTCGACCGGGTTCGCTGTGCGCCGGTCAACGGCGTGCAAAGCGCCCGGGCAAAGGCGCCCCAAAGGGCGTAAGTCGGTGACCAAAAGTCGCGGACGGGATGAACCACCGCCGCCGCGACGACGTATCTAACTGCGACGCCGCGTGACCACTAACGCGGACCAGCACTGGAGGACAACCCCGATGACAGACGTGCAGACGACGACCGAGCCCCACGTCGGCGAGACCGAGCCGACGCAGTCGTGCGCGTGCGCTCACTCGAACCGGCGCAACGTCCTGCTCGGCGCCGGCGCGGTCGGTGCGACCGCGGTCCTGGCGGCCTGCGGCACGACCGGCGGCGCGCACGCGAACGGCACCGACTTCAGCAACAACCCGGCCCCGGCCGGCAGCGCGGGCGCCCAGGCGACCGGCGCCGGCCCGGTCGGCACCGCCGGCCCCGGCGGCACCGCAGGCCCCAACGCGGGTGACGGCGGCGGCAGCACCCCGATCGCCAAGGTCGCCGATGTGAAGGTCGGCGGCGGCGTCATCAAGGGTGATTACGTGGTGACCCAGCCGACCGCCGGCACGTTCAAGGCGTTCAGCACCGTCTGCCCGCACCAGGGCTGCAACGTCAACAAGATCGACGGCGGCGTGATCAAGTGCCCGTGCCACGGCAGCCAGTTCTCGGTCAAGGACGGCTCGGTCGTCACCGGACCGGCGACCCAGGGCCTGACGGCGAAGAACGTCAAGGTTGACGGGGCCAACGTCGTCGCCGCATGATCTCCGGCCCGGCCGGAGGTCCGCGCCATGGCGGTGGCGACGGACCTCCGGTCGGGTAATCATGTCAGTCCCCCGCACTAGGCTTGTGAACTGTGCCTGACCCCTCCAGCTACCGGCCGGCCCCGGGCTCGATCCCCGAGGCTCCCGGCGTCTACCGCTTCCGTGATCCGACCGGCCGCGTCATCTACGTCGGCAAGGCGAAAAATCTGCGGAACCGGTTGAACTCCTACTTCGCCGACACGTGGTCGCTGCACGCACGGACGCAGCAGATGGTCACCACCGCGGGCAGCGTCGACTGGGTGACGGTTGGTACTGAGGTCGAGGCCCTCCAGCTGGAGTTCTCATGGATCAAGGAATTCGATCCGCGCTTCAACGTGAAATACCGCGACGACAAGTCGTACCCGTTTCTCGCCGTCACCCTCAACGAGGAGTTCCCCCGGCTGCAGGTGATGCGGGGCGCCAAGCGCAAGGGCGTGCGCTACTTCGGACCCTATTCGCACGCCTGGGCCATCCGCGAAACCCTCGACCTGCTGCTGCGTGTGTTCCCGGCCCGCACCTGCTCGAGCGGTGTCTTCAAGCGGTCCGGCCAGATCGGACGCCCGTGCCTGCTGGGCTACATCGGCAAATGTTCGGCGCCCTGCGTCGGCTCGGTGAGTGCCGACCAGCACCGGCAGATCGTCGACGACTTCTGCGACTTCATGGCCGGCCGCACCGACACGTTCGTCAAGCGGCTCGAGCGCGACATGATGCAGGCCAGCGAGGAACTCGAATTCGAGAAGGCGGCCCGGCTGCGTGACGACATCGCGGCCCTGCGCCGGGCGATGGAGAAGCAGACCGTGGTGCTCGGCGACGGCACCGACGCCGACGTGGTGGCGTTCGCCGAAGACCCGCTCGAGGCCGCCGTGCAGGTGTTCCACGTCCGCGACGGCCGGGTCCGCGGCCAGCGCGGCTGGGTGGTCGAAAAGGTGGAGGATCTGACGACCGGCGACCTCGTGCACCACTTCTGCAGCCAGATGTACGGCGAGGGCGAGGGCGAGGGCGACGTGCCCCGCGAGCTGCTGGTGCCGGCCCTGCCCGACGACGCACCGGCCCTGGCCGACTGGCTCTCCGAGCACCGGGGCAGCCACGTCAGCCTGCGGGTGCCCCAGCGCGGCGACAAGCGGTCCCTGCTCGAGACGGTGGCCCGCAACGCCGGCGAGTCGCTGCAGCGGCACAAGCTGCGCCGGGCCGGCGACCTGACCACGCGGTCGAAGGCACTCGACGAGATCGCCGAGGCGCTCGGGCTCGACACGGCACCGCTGCGCATCGAGTGCTTCGACGTCTCGCAGATCCAGGGCACCGACGTGGTGGCGTCCATGGTGGTCTTCGAGGACGGCCTGGCCCGCAAGAGCGAATACCGCCGGTTCACGGTCCGCGGCAACCCGGACGGCAGCGGCATGGACGACCTGTCGGCGATGAGCGAGGTCATGCGGCGGCGGTTCGCCCGCTACAAGGCCGAGGCCGGCGCGGACGCGCTGCGGGACCGGCCCGAGTCCGAAGCAGACGACGTCGCAGCCGACGACCCCACCACCGACGACCCCGCCACCGACGACCCCACCACCGACGACCCCACCACCGACGATCTCGCCACCAGCGACCTGCCCGGCATCGACCCGCTGACCGGCCGGCCGCGCCGCTTCGCCTACCCTCCTCAACTGATCGTGGTGGACGGCGGGCAGCCGCAGGTCAACGCCGTCGCCACGGTGATGGCCGACATGGGCATCACCGATGTGGCGCTGTGCGGGCTGGCCAAGCGCCTCGAAGAGGTGTGGCTGCCGGGCGACGACTTCCCGGTGATCCTGCCGCGGACGTCCGAGTCGCTCTACCTTCTGCAGCGGGTCCGCGACGAGGCGCACCGGTTCGCGATCACGTTCCACCGGCAGCGGCGGTCGAAGCGGATGACGGCGTCCGCGTTGGACAGTGTGCCCGGGCTGGGGGAGGCCCGGCGCAAGGCGCTGCTGCGGCACTTCGGGTCGCTCAAACGGGTGTCCGCGGCGACGCCGGAAGAGATCACCGAGGTGCCGGGCATCGGGCGGGTGACCGCCGAGGCGGTGCTGGCGGCACTCAACCCGCCGGCCTCCGGGTCGAAGGCCGAGCCGGAGCCCGGCGCGGTCCCGGTCGGCGGTGCGGGAAAGGCGAAGACCCGATCGCGTACGGCCGGTCTGCCCGCCCCGGCTCCGGTGCGGACGTCGGGCGAGATGTGAGATTCAGGCGTCCGGCAAACCAGCCGGGCGATGTCGGCCTAGGATGTTGTGTCCGCCCGATGGGGTTGCGGCGAAACGACGCGGGAGGCGTGCGTGACGGAGTTCGACTCGTCGGACCGCGAACGGGAACCCGACGGCGAAGTGGTCGAACCGGATGAGGCCGGCACCGACCTGGTCGTGGTCACCGGCGTGTCCGGCGGTGGCCGCAGCACGGTCGCCCGGGCCCTGGAGAACGTCGGCTACTACGTGGTCGACAACCTGCCCCAGGCGCTGATGCTCGACATGGCGCAGCTGGCGTTCCAGGCCGGGGGCGCGGCGCGGCGTACGGCAATGGTCCTCGATGTCCGCAGCCGGGCCTTCTCGACCGACCTGGCCGGGGCGGTCCACGCCCTGCGTGACCGCGGCTTCTCGCCGCGGGTCGTCTTCGTCGACGCCGACGACGAGGTGCTGATCAGGCGGTTCGAGTCGGTGCGCCGCTCGCACCCGCTGCAGGGCGACGGCCGGCTGGCCGACGGCATCGCGGCCGAGCGCAAGCTCCTCGAGGAGGCCCGCGAGCAGGCCGACGTGATCATCGACACCAGCCACCTCAACGTCAACCAGCTGCGGCGCCGGGTCGAGGAGCTGTTCGGCGGCGAGGACGCGCGCCGGCTGCGCATCACCGTGCTGTCCTTCGGCTTCAAGTACGGCCTGCCGCCCGACGCCGACTACGTGGTCGACGCGCGCTTCCTGCCCAACCCGTTCTGGGTGCCCGAGCTGCGCGACCACACCGGGCTGGAAGAGGCGGTCAGCAACTACGTGCTGGGCCAGGAGGGCGCCAACAACTTCGTCACGTCGTACGCCAACCTGATCTCCGCGACCGCACCCGGCTTCGAGCGCGAGGGCAAGCGCTACCTGACCGTCGCGGTCGGCTGCACCGGCGGCAAGCACCGCAGCGTCGCGATCGCCGAGGAACTGACCGCCCAGCTGCGCGACATCCGGCTCTCCGCCCACGCCTCGCACCGCGATCTGGGGCGCGAGTGACTTTGCGGGTGGTCGCGTTCGGTGGCGGCCACGGGCTGAGCGCCTCCCTGCGGGGCCTGCGGCGATGTGCCCGCGAACTCGACCTGGAGATCACCGCGATAGTCACCGTCGGCGACGACGGCGGCTCCAGCGGAAGATTACGAGCCGAACGCGACGCGCTCATCCCGCCCGGCGACCTGCGTCAGGCCCTGGCCGCGCTGGCGGCCGACGAACCGTACGAGCAGCGCACCGCCGAGCTGCTCCAGCACCGTTTCGCCGCGATGCAGGCCGTCGAGACCGCGGACGGCCTGGCCGGCCACCCGGTCGGCAACCTGCTGCTGCTCGGCCTGATGGAGATGCTGGGCGACCCGGTGGCCGCCCTCGACCACGCCGCGAAGATGGTCGGTGCCCAGGGCCGCATCCTGCCGATGGCCCGCCGCAAGATCGACATCGTGGCGGACATGCTCGGCGGCGACCCGGCGCGCCCCGACGACGTGGTGACGGTGCGCGGTCAGCACAACGTGGCGGTCGCGCACGGACACGTAGCGGCGCTCCGCATCGAGCCGGCCGACCCGCCGACCTGCGACGAGGCGATCGCCGCGATCGCGGACGCGGACTGGCTGATCTTCGGGCCGGGCAGCTGGTACACCAGCGTGCTCCCGCACCTGCTGGTGCCCGGCCTGGCCGCCGCGATCAGCGCCAGCCCGGCGCGCCGGCTGGTCACCCTTAACCTGGCCGCCGACAACGAGACCCACGGCCTCTCGGTCGCCGACCACCTGGCGGCGCTGCACTGGTACCGTCCCGGTCTCCGGGTCGACACCGTCCTCGCCGACGCCAAGTGGGTGGGCGAGCCCGAACCGGTGCACCAGGCGGCCGAATCGCTCGGCGCGCAGCTCGTATTGGCACCACTCGCCGTTGCGGACGGCAGCCCCAGGCATGATCCTGAGTCGTTGGGCGTTGCACTGGTGCCAGTATTGGGCGCCGCTCGTTAAGCAGACGGCGTACCACGGGTTGTTCGCGACTCGCCTTGAGTCGCAGATGGCCGAGGCTTGTGTGAGCGGTTTCGACCGTCGCGAATAATTCTCAACTGTTCAAGATCCGGCGCATGAGGTGACAACACGATGGCGATGACGGCAGCGGTCAAGGACGAGCTGAGCCGGGTCGACGTGCCCAAGCCGTGCTGCCGCCGCGCGGAGATGGCGGCCCTGCTGCGCTTCGCGGGCGGCCTGCACATCGTCTCCGGCCGCGTCGTGGTCGAGGCCGAACTGGACACCGGCGCCGTCGCCCGGCGCCTGCGGCGCGAGATCGGCGACGTGTACGGCTACCAGAGCGAAGTGCACGTGCTCGCCTCCGGCGGCCTGCGCAAGGGCAGCCACTACATAGTCCGCATCGTCAAGGACGGCGAGGCCCTGGCCCGCCAGACCGGCCTGCTCGACGTCCGCGGCCGCCCGGTCCGCGGCCTCCCGCCGCACGTGGTCTCGGCCAACGTCTGCTGCGCGGTAGCCGCCTGGCGAGGCGCGTTCATGGCCCACGGCTCCCTCACCGAGCCGGGCCGCTCCAGCGCCCTCGAGATCACCTGCCCCGGCCCCGAGGCCGCGCTGGCCCTGCGCGGAGCCGCCCGCCGCATCGGCATCACCGCCAAGGAACGCGAGGTCCGCGGCGTCGACCGCGTAGTCATCAAGGACGGCGACGCCATCTCGGCCCTGCTGACCCGCATCGGAGCACACTCGAGCGTCCTCGCCTGGGAGGAACGCCGAGTCCGCCGCGAGGTCCGCGCAACCGCCAACCGCCTCGCCAACTTCGACGACGCCAACCTCCGCCGCTCGGCCCGCGCCGCGGTCGCCGCGGCCGCCCGCGTCACCCGTGCCCTCGAAATCCTCGCCGACGAGGCCCCCAACCACCTCACCTCGGCGGGCCGGCTGCGCCTGGAGCACCGGCAGGCCTCGCTCGAGGAACTGGGCGCCCTCGCCGACCCGCCGCTGACCAAGGACGCCATCGCCGGACGCATCCGCCGCCTGCTCGCGCTCGCTGACAAGCGGGCCCGCGACCTGGGCATCCCCGACACCGAGGCCGCGGTCACCCCGGAAATGATGGCTTGCTGACGGCTTCTTGCCGGGAGGCCGCAGACGTACGCGTCGTCCGACCAGCTCTCGGCTCCACCGGCCGGGCCGGTCGCCACACCGGACCGTAGCGCCGCCGCCGGCCGGGCGGCGGGGGGAGGGCGACGACGCCGACATGACCGACCTTGCTACACCGCCCGGCCGTTCCCGGACTGTCCGGCGCTCCGGACGACGGGCCTTTGACACGGTCGAAGAGCCGCCGTCGCCGGTGCGCCCGCGCACTCGGCCGACCTGTCTTCGAGTACCACCGCGGCTGCGCCCGGCCCACCGCCAGATGTAGATCGACGGCACCGGCTTCCGGTCCGTGACGGCACCAGGTTCGCCGCCTGATTCCGAGCGGCTGAAACAGACGAAGCAAAGCATCTGGTAGCCGCTGTCCCTCGAAGGGCGGCCGCTCGCCGGGTTATCCACAGGCGGCGGAAGCGTGGTTTCTCCGGGCTCGTCGGCGCGGGAAAATTCCGGTGTGAGCGACGACAATCTGGAACGACGGGTGACCGCGGTCGAGGCCGAGGTCGCCGAGGTGCGAAGAGAGACCGCGGCGGCACGTGCGCTGGCGGCCGGAGTGAATCGGGACGTGGCGGATTATCGAGCCGAGCTGCGTGCACATACGCGCGGCCTCGAGGCACTGAGACAGGCGCAGATCGAGCGCTACGCAGAGCACAAAACAGACCTCGCGACGGGTCTCGCCCGGGTCGAGGCCCGTCTGCAGCACATCGTGCGCCTGCTCAGGGAACCCGGCACCGGCGCCGGCACGGCAAACGCCTCCCGCTGAGCGGGACCCACCACGGCCCCGAGCCAGGCGGTCCAGGGGTCGGGCGGTCCGGCAACCGCGTCTCCTGCGATCAAGCCGGCCTCTCGCAACGGTGGGTCCCCGCGTCGACGGCCCGGCAAGTCGGGCTGCAGCGTCGGCGGTGCGACCAAGCCGGACTCCTGCGACCAAGGCGGCCCCCCGGACCCTGGGGTCAAGCGGGCCTCTGGGGTCAAAGCGGGCGTCTGGGGGCAAGCGGGCGTCTGGGGGCAAGCGGGCGTGTGGGGGCAAGCGGGCGTGTGGGGGCAAGCGGGCGTGTGGGGGCAAGCGGGCGTGTGGGGGCAAGCGGGCGTGTGGGGGCAAGCGGGCGTCTGGGGGCAAGCGGGCGTCTGGGGGCAAGCGGGCGTCTGGGGGCAAGCGGGCGTCTGGGGGCAAGCGGGCGTCTGGGGGCAAGTCGGCCTCTGGGGGCAAGTCGGCCTCTGGGGGCAAGTCGGCCTCTGCGACCAAGCCGGCCTCTGCGACCAAGCCGGACCCTGCGGTCAAGCCGGACCCTGCGGTCAAGCCGGACCCTGCGGTCAAGCCGGACCCTGCGGTCAAGCCGGCCTCTCCCGACGCCGGGCCGCTGCGTCGGGGGGTGCGGCAAGCCGGCCTTCTGCGACGTGGCCGCCGCGTCGGCGACTCGGCCGTGACCGGTGCGGGGCGGGCGTCTGGCCCGGCGTTCTTCGTTTGCTGGAGTCGAGCAGGCGGGTCCGTCATCCACGATCTTGGCTTGCGCTCACTGAACGTGATCGTCTGCGGGCGGTCGGGGGCGTTACCCGCGCGGGGTGAGCATCTAACCGGGCGGAAGGGGCGATGGCCCGTGTTGCAGCAGGTCGGGGCGCTGCGGTGGGGTGGTTGGGGGTGATTTACGCCGTACGGTATGGGGGTTTTGAGACAAATGGAAAGTGAAGCTGGGGTGATAACGGTTCAGCTGCAACCCCGACGGTGGGTGCTCAGCGGGCTCGGATAGGGTTCGGGGTGACGGCGACGGTGCCGGCAGCTTGGCCGACCCGTGCCGTGACGCCGCCGAAGTGCTGGCGCGGCGCCTTATCGGCGGCCGGGCGCCCCCTTGCCGGCCTCGACACATGGTCGGCACGCAGATCCTCCGCCGGTCGCAGACTCCGGCGGACCGAAACGAGGAGATCCACCTGTGACCATCCGGGTTGGCATCAACGGCTTCGGCCGTATCGGCCGCAACTTCTTCCGGGCGGTTCTCGCCTCCGGTGCGGACATCGAGGTCGTCGCCGTGAACGACCTGACCGACACCGCGACCCTGGCCCAGCTGCTCAAGTACGACTCGATCCTGGGCCGCCTGCAGCACGAGGTGAAGGCCACCGCCGACGAGATCAACGTCGGTGGCAAGGCGATCAAGGTGTTCGCCGACCGTGACCCGGCCAACCTCAAGTGGGGCGACGTCGGCGTCGACGTGGTCATCGAGTCGACCGGCTTCTTCACCGACGCCACCAAGGCCAAGGTGCACGCCGACAACGGTGCCAAGAAGGTCATCATCTCGGCGCCGGCCAAGAACGAGGACATCACGATCGTGATGGGCGTCAACGACAACCTGTACGACGCCGCCAAGCACAACATCATCTCGAACGCGTCGTGCACCACCAACTGTCTCGCCCCGATGGCGAAGGTCCTCAACGACACCATCGGCATCGAGCGTGGCCTCATGACCACGATCCACGCGTACACCCAGGACCAGAACCTGCAGGACGGCCCGCACAAGGACCTGCGTCGCGCCCGCGCCGCCGCCCTCAACGTGGTGCCGACCTCGACCGGTGCCGCCAAGGCCGTCAGCCTGGTGCTGCCGGAGCTCAAGGGCAAGCTCGACGGCTTCGCGATGCGCGTGCCGATCCCGACCGGCTCGGCCACCGACCTGACCTTCCAGGCCGGCAAGGAGACCTCGGTCGACGAGGTCAACGCCGCGATCAAGGCCGCCGCGGACGGGCCGCTCAAGGGCATCCTGGTCTACACCGAGGACCCGATCGTCTCGTCGGACATCGTCACCGACCCGGCCTCGTGCATTTTCGACGCCGGCCTCACCAAGGTGATCGGCAACCAGGTCAAGGTCGTCGGCTGGTACGACAACGAGTGGGGCTACTCGAACCGCCTCGTCGACCTGGTCAAGCTGGTCGGTGCGTGAGTTGAAGACGCTCGACGACCTGCTCGGCGAGGGTGTGCAGGGTCGGCGCATCATCGTGCGCGCCGACCTGAACGTCCCCTTCGACAAGAACAACGCCGGTGTCATCACCGACGACGGCCGGGCCCGCGCGGTGCTGCCGACGCTGATCGCGCTGCGTGACGCCGGTGCCCGCGTCATCGTGATGTCGCACCTCGGCCGGCCGAAGGGTGCGCCGGACCCGAAGTACACGCTGGCGCCGGTCGCGACCCGCCTGGCCGAGCTGCTCGGCTCGCCGGTCGTGTTCGCCACCGACACCATCGGTGACGACGCGCAGACGAAGGTGGCCGCGCTGGCCGACGGGGGCGTCCTGCTCCTGGAGAACTTGCGGTTCAACCAGGGCGAAACCGCCAAGGACGATTCCGTACGCGTCGCCTTCGCGGAGCAGCTGGCCGCCTTCGCCGACTACTACGTCGACGACGCTTTCGGCGCGGTGCACCGCAAGCACGCCTCGGTCTACGACGTGCCGGCTCTGCTCCCGCACTACGCGGGCGGGCTCGTCCTCAAAGAGGTCGAGGTCCTCAAGCGCGTGAGCGAGAGCCCGGAGCAGCCGTACGTGGTGGTGCTCGGCGGTTCCAAGGTTTCCGACAAGCTCGCGGTGATCAAGGCGCTGCTGCCCAAGGTCGACAAGCTTCTGGTCGGCGGCGGCATGTGCTTCACGTTCCTCAAGGCCCAGGGCCACGAGGTCGGGAAGTCGCTGCTGGAGGCCGAGATGATCGACACGTGTGCCGATCTTCTGGCGCAGGCCGACGGGCGCATTGTCCTTCCGGTGGATGTCGTCGCGGCGACCGCCTTCGACGCCGCCGCCGAGCACGACGTGGTTGACGCGTCGGCCATTCCGGCGGACCGGCTCGGTCTGGACATCGGTCCGAAGTCGGTTGAGCTCTTCGCGTCGGCCATCGCCTCGGCGAAGACCGTCTTCTGGAACGGCCCGATGGGCGTCTTCGAGCTGGCGCCGTTCGCGGCCGGCACCCGGGGCGTCGCCGAGGCCATCACGAAGATCGACGGCTTCTCGGTCGTCGGCGGCGGCGACTCGGCCGCGGCCGTGCGCACGCTCGGCATCGACGAGTCCGGCTTCGGGCACATCTCGACCGGCGGCGGCGCCTCCCTCGAATACCTCGAGGGCAAGAAGCTGCCCGGCGTCGAAGCACTGGAGAAGTGATGACTGACGCGCGCAAGCCGATCATCGCCGGCAACTGGAAGATGAACCTCAATCATTTCGAGGCCAATCTGCTGATCCAGAAGCTGGCCGCGGGTCTGTCCGCCGAGACGCTGAGCCAGGTCGAGGTGGTCGTGATGCCGCCGTTCACCGATCTGCGCACCGTGCAGACCGCGGTGGACGGCGACAAGGTGCAGATCGCGTACGGCGCCCAGGACGTCTCGCCGCACAAGGGCGGGGCGTACACCGGGGACATCGCCGCGTCGATGCTGAGCAAGCTCGGCTGCACCTACGTGCTGGCCGGGCACTCCGAGCGCCGCGAATACCACCACGAGGACGACGTCCTGGTCAACGCCAAGGTCCGCGCGGCCTTCGCGGCCGGCCTCACGCCGATCCTCTGCGTGGGCGAGGGCCTGTCCGTCCGCGAGGAGGGCGGCCACGTCGGGCACTGCCGGGGCCAGCTCGACGCGGGTCTCGAGGGGCTCACCCCGGAGCAGGTCAAGCAGGTCGTGATCGCGTACGAGCCGGTCTGGGCGATCGGCACCGGAAAGACCGCGACGCCGCAGGACGCCCAGGAAGTCTGCGGCGAGCTGCGCTCGCGGCTTGCCGAGACGTACGGCAAGGAAATCCCGGACGTGGTTCGCATCCAGTACGGCGGCTCGGTGAAGGCGAACAACATCGCCTCGATCATGTCGCAGCCGGATGTGGACGGTGCCCTGGTCGGTGGCGCCAGTCTGGACGCCGACGAGTTCACCTCGATCGTCCGTTACCGCGAGCACGTAGGTAAGTAACAACGAGCAGCATGCCCGGGCGTGGAGAACGCCCGGGCATTCGCTATTGTTGGACCGCTGCGGTGCCCTTTGAGAGGATTGACCATGCCGATCGCGTTCGCATACACGCTGGTCGTGTTGCTGATCATCACCAGCATCCTGCTGACGCTGCTGATCCTGCTCCACCGGGGCAAGGGCGGCGGTATGTCGAGCATGTTCGGCGGCGGCGTGACCTCCAGCCTGTCCGGCTCGTCGGTGGCGGAGAAAAACCTCGACCGCTACACGATCCTGGTCGGGGTCGTATGGTTCGCGTGCATTGTCGGGCTCGCGCTCTGGCTGCGCACCGCGCTGCCTTCTTCCTGACCGACAGTAATAGTCGTAGAATCCTCCGCGCGCCCGGCCGGCCGGGCGCGCGGTTGTTTATTTATCCCGTAAGGCCGTGATTTCTTCCGGCCCCTATCTCGCCCCTCGAGACAGGAGTGACGTCCGTGTCCAGTGGCAGTGCGATCCGCGGAAGCCGCGTCGGGTCCAGCCCGATGCGCCCCGACGAGCGCAGTGAACCCGCCCCGCGCCGGGAGGTGACCTACTTCTGCGCGGCCGGCCACGAGAGCCAGATCTGGTTCGCGCTCGACGCCGCCGCGCCCGAGACGTGGGATTGCCCGCGCTGCGGCCAGCCGGCCGGCCTCGACGGGCAGAACCCGCCGGGGCGGTCACGCGCCGAGCCGTACAAGTCGCATCTGGCGTACGTCAAGGAGCGCCGGTCCGACGAGGACGGCGCCAAGATCCTGGCCGAGGCCCTGGAAAAGCTGCGCCAGCGGCGAGGGCGCTAAACCTTCGTCTCCCGCCCGAGATAGAGGCCGCCGCGGTCCGGCGGCATCGGGATCTCGGTGAAGCCCAGCCGGTCGTAGAAGGCGCGCGCGCCGGTGTTCGACGGTGCCATGCTCAGGTGCACCCGTTCGACGCCGGCCGCGTGCAGGCCCTGCAGGAAGCTGGTCATCAGCGCCCGCCCCTCGCCATGCCCGCGCGCCTCCGGCAGCAGGTCGATGTGCAGGTGGGCGGGGTAGGCCTCGAGCTCGGGCAGCAGCATGCGCTGCGGTTGGCGAAGCTGCTTCAGCAGGTTCTCGTCCCGCGGGTCGTCGTCGTTGTCGTAGCGGCCGCCGAGCGCGGGCAGCCACTCGGCTTCGTAGCGGCGCACGAACTCGGGCGTGTTCACCGTCCCGAGGATGTAGCCGACCGCGTTGCCCTCGCCGTCGTCGAGGATCCGGGCCACGCCGGGCTCCAGCGTGACGTACGGCGCCGCGTAGATGTCGCCCATGAGCCGGTCGTCGCTGAACCGGCCGCGCAGGTCCGCGCCGGCGTCGGCGGTGGAGATGCAGATGTCGTACAGGGCGTCGAGGTCGCTCGGGCGATACCCGCGGATGATCGGCTGCACCCCGCGAGTCTAGGGGGAGTGATCGCCTGACGCCTTAACGTGTGTTCACGCTCGCAGCCGGTCTGACACGATGGCTCGGTGAACTGGACACTCGAAGTGGTAGTGGTGCCGGTGGGCGACATCGACCGGGCCAAGGCCTTCTATGCGGACGGGCTCGGCTTCCACGTCGACCACGACATCGTGATGGGCGACGAGGTGCGGATCGTGCAGCTGACGCCGCCCGGCAGCGGATGCTCGGTGGTGATCGGCAAGGGCGCGGTGCCGGCCATGGAGCCGGGGTCGCTCAAAGGGCTGCAGCTGGTGGTGCCGGACATTGCGGCGGCCCGGGAAGAGCTCCTGGCGCACGGCGTGGCGGTCGGCGAGGTGCAGGTGATCGGGGAAAACCCGCATCCGGTGGCCCACCCGCTCGACAACGTCGGTTTCCTGTTCTTCGACGACCCGGACGGCAACAGCTGGGGCATCCAGCAGATCTCGACCCGCGCCTGAGCCGGACGACGGCCGCGTCCGGCCGATCCGGAGGGGGCTGGACCGGCTGACGGCCCGGCCGGCCCGCCCAGCCGGAGGATGGCCCACGGGTGGCCGACCTGAAGCGGGCTGGACCGGCTGATCGCCTGGCCGGCCCGCCTTGCGGGACGATGGCCGCGGGCGGTTGATTCGGGGGCGGGCTCGGCCGGGGACGGCTGGGCCGCGGGCGGCCAACCCGGGGGGCGGCTGGGCCGGCTGATCGCCCCGGCCGGCGGCGGGAAACGGCCCGGTGTTGCAGTTGGCCGTTTCCCTGAAGCACGGTGGGTGTCGGACGTCCGTACGTTATGAGGCCGCGACGTCGGCAGCTGCCGCACCGTCGAGGAGCCAGAGGGTTCGGCTGGTGCCGGTGGCGTGCGCGGCCGGGAGGGATTTGTCGCCGTTGAGGGCTGCTCCCACCGACTTGGTCTTGTCGGGGCCAGCGGCGACCAGCCACACCTCGTCGGCCGACTGGATCGTCGGCATCGTCAGGGTGATGCGCGTGGGGGGCGGCTTCGGGCTGTTGAAGGTGGCGGCCGTCGCGCCGGTCTCGTTGAGGACCGGGTGGCCGGGGAACAGGCTGGCCACGTGGCCGTCCTCGCCGACGCCGAGCATCAGGACGTCGAAGGCGGGGTGGTCGCCCAGTTCGCGGGCGTAACGCTCGGCCGCGACGGAAGCATCGTCGCCGTCGGGACCGTCGGACGCCGGCATCGCGTGCACCCGGGCCGGGTCGAGCGGCAGGGCGTCGAGCAGGGCCGCGCGGGCCTGGGTGTCGTTGCGGTCCGGGTCGCCGGTGGGCAGGAAGCGCTCGTCGCCCCACCACAGGTCGACGTGGGCCCAGTCGATGGCCTTCGCGGCCGGCAGGTCCTTGAGGCCGGCCAGGACCTTGGCGGCGATGCGGCCGCCGGTCAGCACGATGCTTGCCGAACCGCGCTCGGCCTGAGCGTCGATGATCTTGATGGTGAGCCGGGCGGCGACGGTCGCGGCCAAGGTGTCGGCGTCGGGGGACACGACGACCAGGGTCTTACTCATGGGGCCTCCAAGGCGGAAAGGGCCGCCCACCGTTACCGGTGGACGGCCCTGGAACGGCTGTCAGGCGGCTGAGCCGCCGGGGCCGGCGAGAGCGCCCTCGTCGGCGCCCGCGCGGGCGGCCAGCGCCGGGTCCTTCCAGACGTGCACCCGCATCGGCGCCCTCTTGTCGAGGCCGGTCTGGCCGGCCATCGCGCCGAGCGCCTCGGCGTAGATCTGGTCGGCGTCGAGCCGGCGCAGCTCCTCGGCCAGTTCGTCGCCGACCGGCCGCTTGGGGAGCGGCATGTAGCGGTCTTCCTGGCCGGTGCGGCTGAACAGCGCCGTGTTCTCCTCGCGGGTCACGGTCACACAGTCGCCGTTGGCGCACTGCAGCTGCACCGAGTGCATCCGCGGGGACCGGTCGGTCGGCTCCCACACGGGGACGATGCCGAGCCGGGACTGCAGCCAGCCCTTCATCAGGGCCGCGGTCGGGTCGCTCGGCGGCGCCACGATCGTGGCCCCGGTGACCCGCTCCTCGGTGGTGTCGAACGCGCCCGCCACCAGGGTGCGCCACAGCGTGATGCGGGTCCAGGTGAGGTCGGTGTCGCCGGGCGCGTAGTCGGCCGCCCGCTGGCGCAGGGCGGCGACCGGGTCGGGCGCGAGCGCGCAGTCGGTGATCCGCCGGTCGGCCACCACGCCCAGGAAGTCGTTGGCGATCTGGTGCGGCGGCTCCTCGTGCCACCACGTGACCACCGGGACGTCCGGTGCGAGCAGCGGCATGACCACCGACTCGGCGTGCAGGGCGAGACGGCCGTACATCCGCATCACGACCGCCTCGGCCGGACCGAGGCGGCCGCCGACCACGATCTCGGCGTCCAGCCGGCTGCGGCCCTCCAGGTCGGAGCGTACGACGATGAGCAGCCGGCACGGGTGCGCGGCGGCCGCGATGGTGGCCGCGGCCTCGGCTTCCCGGACCTTCTTCTCCTCGACCACCGCGACCAGTGTCAGCGCGAGACCGGAGGCCACGCCGCCGGCGCTCCGCCGCTCGGCCGCGAGGGCCTTGACGACCTCGTTGCCGGTGGTGTCCCAAAGACCGATCATGCTCGCCTCCATGCGCGACCCTCGCGGGCCAACATCTCGTCCGCGGCGCGCGGGCCCCACTCACCGGCCCGGTAGGGCTCCGGCTTGGTGCCGGCCCACGCGGCCTCCAGCGGGTCGATGACCCGCCACGACTGCTCCACCTCGGCCGCGTCCGGGAACAGGGTCCGGTCGCCGACCAGCACGTCGAGCACCAGGCGTTCGTACGCCTCGGGGCTGGACTCGGTGAACGCCTCGCCGTACTGGAAGTCCATCGCGATGTCGCGGACCTCCATGGTCGTGCCGGGCACCTTGGAACCGAACTTGAGGACCACGCCCTCGTCCGGCTGGACCCGGATGACCAGCTGGTTGTTGCCGAGCATCTCCACGTCGGCCGGGTCGAACGGCAGGTGCGGGGCCCGCTTGAACATGATCGCGATCTCGGTCACCCGGCGGGGCATGCGCTTGCCGACCCGGACGAAGAACGGGACCTCGGCCCAGCGGCGGTTCTGGATGCCGAGCCGGACACCCACATAGGTCTCGGTCGTGGAGTCGGACGGGATGTCCTTCTCCTCCAGGTAGCCCACCGCGCGCTCGCCGGCGACCCAGCCCGGCAGGTATTGCCCGCGGACGGTGCCCTTGGCGATGTCGGCCGGGATGCTGATCGCCTTGAGGACCTTGAGCTTTTCCGCCCGCACCTCCTGCGGGTCGAAGCTCGTCGGCTCCTCCATGGCGACCAGGGCCAGCAGCTGGAGAAGGTGATTTTGCAGCACGTCGCGGGCGGCGCCGGACGCGTCGTAGAACGCGGCCCGGGTGCCGATGCCGACGTCCTCGGCCATGGTGATCTGGACCGAGTCGACGTACTTGGAGTTCCAGACCGGCTCGAACAGGCTGTTGGCGAAGCGGAGCGCCAGAATGTTCTGAACCGTCTCCTTGCCCAGATAGTGGTCGATGCGGTAGACGTCCTGCGGGGTGAAGACCTCGTCGACCAGCTGGTTGAGCGAGATCGCGGTCTGCAGGTCGTTGCCGAACGGCTTCTCGACGACCACCCGGCGCCACCCGCCGGACTTCGCGTTGTCGGCCATGCCGGTGCGCGCCAGCTGGTTGAGCACCAGCGGGAACGCGGCCGGCGGGATGGAGAAGTAGAAGGCGGCGTTGCCGGGGATGCCGTTGCGCTCGCGCAGATCGTCCAGGGTGGCCGCCAGGTGGTCGAACGCGGCGTCGTCGTCGAACGAGCCGGGTACGAACTGGAACTGGCTGGCCAGGCGCTGCCAGACGTCCTCGCGCCACGGGGTCCGGGCGCCCTTCTTCGCCGCCTCGTAGGCCAGCGACTCGAAGTCGCCGTCGCCCCAGTCGCGGCGGGCGAAGCCCAGCACCACGAAACCGGGCGGCAGCAGACCGCGGTTGGCCAGGTCGTAGACGGCCGGGATGAGCTTCTTTCGGGACAGGTCACCGGTGACTCCGAAGATCACCAGAGCGCAGGGCTCCGGGATGCGGGGGAGCCTGCGGTCCTGTGCGGTACGCAGCGGATTGCCCACGTGGTCCATCCTGCCAGTTCTCGGTGTCGTGCAGGTGAAGAAGGCAGGGGCCCGCCCATGAAAGAGCGAGCCCCTGTTATGAGGATCAGACGCCGGTGCCGGCCTTGAGCGACTTCTGGACGCTCTCCAGCAGTTCCTTCCAGCTGACCTCGAACTTGTCGACACCCTCGTCCTCGAGGACCTTGACGACGTCGTCGAAGTCGATGCCGACCGCCTTGAGGTCGGCCATGACCTGCTTGGCCTCGCCGTACTTGCTGGTCAGGTCGCCCTTGAGCTCGCCGTGGTCCTCCCACGCCTTGATCACGGATTCGGGCATCGTGTTGACGACACCCTTGGCGACCAGTTCCTCGACATAGATGGTGTCCGGGTAGTCCGGGTTCTTGGTCGAGGTGGACGCCCACAGCGGCCGCTGCGGGTGAGCGCCGGCCGACTCGAGGGCCTTCCAGCGGTCGGTGCCGAAGACCTCGGAGTATGCCTCGTAGGCCAGCTGGGCGTTGGCGATCGCCGCCTTGCCCCGCAGCGCCTTGGCCTCGTCAGTGCCGATCTTGTCGAGGCGCTTGTCGACCTCGGAGTCGACGCGCGACACGAAGAACGACGCGACCGAACCGATCTTGGTGATGTCGTGGCCGTTGGCCTTGGCCTGCTCGATGCCGGCCAGGAACGCGTCCATGACCGCGCGGTAGCGCTCGAGCGAGAAGATCAGCGTCACGTTCACGCTGATGCCCTCGGCCAGCGTCTTGGTGATCGCGGGCAGACCGTCCATGGTCGCCGGGATCTTGATGTAGAGGTTTTCCCGGTCGACCAGCCACCAGAGCGACTTGGCCTCGGCGACGGTCTTGTCGGAGTCGTGCGCGCTGCGCGGGTCGACCTCGATGGACACCCGGCCGTCGACGCCGTCGGACGCGTCGTACGCCGGACGCTCGACGTCGCAGGCGTCGCGGACGTCGCGAGCGGTCATCAGGCGCACGGCCTCCTCGACCGAGACGCCCATCTTCGCCAGGTCGCCGACCTGCTGGTCGTACGCGTCGGCGTCGGAGAGCGCCTTCTGGAAGATGCTCGGGTTGGTGGTCACGCCGACCACGTGCTGGTCCTTGAGCATCTTCGCCAGCGAGCCACTGGTCAGGCGGACTCGGGAGAGATCGTCGAGCCAGACCGCCACACCCGCGGCCGAGAGCTCACCTAGACGGTCAGTCATTGTGATTCTCCTCAGTTACCGGTCGTGTGACCGGTGATCTCGCCGACCCTGGCCAGGGCGGCGTTGGCCTTTGCCACCACGTTGTCCGCGGTGAACCCGAACTGCTCGAACAGGATCTTGGCCGGCGCGCTGGCGCCGTAGTGCTCGATGCTGACCGGCTCGCCCGCATCTCCAAGGATGCGGTCCCAGCTCATCCGAATGCCAGCCTCGACCGTCACACGGGCCTTGACCCCGCGCGGCAGCACCTGCTGCTGGTACGCGGTGTCCTGCGCGTAGAACCACTCCTGGCAGGGCATCGACACGACCCGGGTCGGTGTGCCCGCGGCCTCGAGGCGTTCCTGGGCGAGCAGGCAGATCGACACCTCGGAGCCGGTGCCGACGAGGATCACCTGGGGCTCGCCGCCGGACGCCTCGGACAGGATGTATCCGCCCTTGAGGACGCCTTCGGCCGACGCGTGCTTCGAGCGGTCGATCGTCGGCAGCGGCTGGCGGCTGAGGGCGAGGGCGGTCGGCGAGTCGGTGTGCTCGATCGCGCCGCGCCAGGCCCAGGCGGTCTCGTTGGCGTCGGCCGGACGGACCACGTTGAGCCCGACGATCGCCCGCAGGGCGGACAGCGTCTCGATCGGCTGGTGGGTCGGGCCGTCCTCGCCGAGGCCGATCGAGTCGTGCGTCCACACGTAGATGACCGGCAGCTTCATCAGCGCGGCGAGCCGGACGGCGCCCCGCATGTAGTCGCTGAAGACCAGGAACGTGCCGCCGTACGGCCGGGTGAGCCCGTCGGCCTGGATGCCGTTGAGGATCGAGCCCATGCCGTGCTCGCGGATGCCGAAGTGCAGCGTCCGGCCGTACTCGTTGCCGGGGAACTCCTTGGTGGCGTACTCGGCCGGGATGAAGGACGGCTCGCCCTTCATCGTGGTGTTGTTGCTCTCCGCGAGGTCGGCCGAGCCGCCCCACAGCTCCGGCAGCACCGGGGCGAGCGCGTTGAGGACCTGCTGCGAGGCGGCCCGCGTCGCGAGGCCCTTGGCGTCGGCCGGGAACTCGGGCAGCGACTTCTCCCAGCCGTCCGGGAGCTTGTTCGCGGTCAGCCGGTCGAACAGCGCCTTGCGCTCCCCGTTGGCCTCGGCCCAGGAGTCGAACGCCTTCTGCCACTCGGCGCGCGCCGCGCGACCCCGCTCGGCCGCACCCCGGGTGTGCTCGAGGACGGCCGGGTCGACGGCGAAGGTCTCGTTGGGGTCGAACCCGAGGATCTCCTTGGTCGCCTTGACCTCGTCGGCGCCCAGGGCCGAGCCGTGGACCTTACCGGTGTTCTGCTTGTTGGGGGCCGGCCAGCCGATGATCGTCTTGAGCACGATGAAGGACGGACGGTCGGTGACCTGCCGGGCGGCCTGGATCGCGTTCCACAGGGCCTCGACGTCCTCGTGGTAGTCGCCCTTGGCCGGATCGCCCTTGCGCCACGAGACGGTCTGGACGTGCCAGCCGTACGCCTCGTAGCGCTTGCCGGCGTCCTCGCTCTTGGCGATGCGGGTGTCGTCCTCGATGGAGATCTCGTTGTCGTCGTAGATCAGCGTGAGGTTGCCCAGCTTCTGCACCGCGGCGAGCGCGCTCGACTCGTGGCTGACACCTTCCTCGATGTCGCCGTCCGAGCAGAGCGCGTAGATGTTGTGGTCGAACGGGGACCGGCCCGCGTCGGTCTCCGGGTCGAAGAGGCCACGCTGACGCCGGGCGGCCATCGCCATGCCGACCGCGTTGCCGATGCCCTGGCCGAGCGGGCCGGTCGTGATCTCGACACCGGGGGTGTGCCCGAACTCGGGGTGACCTGGGGTCAGCGAGCCCCACTGGCGCAGCGAGGCCAGGTCGTCCAGCGCCAGGCCGTAGCCGGAGAGGTAGAGCTGAATGTAGAGGGTGAGGCTGGAGTGCCCACAGGAGAGCACGAAGCGGTCGCGGGCGGCCCACTGCGGATCGGTCGGGTCATGCCGCATGACCCGGTTGAACAGCAGGTAGGCGGCGGGAGCGAGGCTCATGGCGGTGCCGGGATGGCCGTTACCCGCCTTTTCGACGGCGTCCATGGCGAGGACCCGCACGGTGTCCACCGCTTTGCGGTCGAGGTCGGACCAGTTGAGAGCAGGATCAGTGGCAGCCACGTCGGTTGTGCTCCTCGGGCATGGTTGAGGGACCCTTTTGAGACTGACCCTATCCACTTGCCTTAAACCCGCGCCCCGGGAACGGCTCAGGCCCATACGCTGAGAGCGGACACGCCGGGGACCCGCCCGCATCGGGTCCCGGGTCGCCAGAGCAGCACAGATGACTGCGCGTAGGCTGACCGGGCGTCCCGCCGGCCCCGGCCGGCAACGGCCGTGAGTGGCTGGTGTCGAATGCCGGAAGGTGGCTGTCCGTGAGCATGATCACCGAGCGTCCCGTGGTCGTGGCCTCGCCAGGTGAACTGGCCCGTGCCGCGCGGTCGGGCCGTCGTGACTGGGCTGCGGTCCTCCGTGCCTATCTCGCGCTCACCAAGCCGCAGATCGTCGAGCTTCTGCTCGTGACCACTGTGCCGTCGATGATGCTGGCCGCCGGCGGCTGGCCTGACCTGCGCGTCTTCGCCGTCGTCCTGATCGGCGGGGCGCTGGCCGGCGGTGCCGCGAGCGCGCTCAACTGCTACATCGACCGCGACATCGACCAGCTCATGCGGCGCACCAAGCGGCGCCCGCTGCCGGCGCACAGCGTCACCCCACGGTCGGTTCTGGTGTTCGGCCTGGCCCTGGCCGTGATCTCGGTCGCGCTGATGGCGGTCTACACCAACTGGCTCGCCACCGCGCTTACCGCGGGCGCCATCTTCTACTACGACGTGGTCTACACGCTCTGGCTGAAGCGGCGCACCCCGGCCAACACCTTCTGGGGCGGGGTCTGCGGTGCGGCTCCGGTGATCATCGGATGGGCCGCCGTGACCGGTGGGGTGTCTCCACTCGGATGGGCGCTTTTCGCGGTTGTCTTCTTTTGGCAGATGCCGCACTTCTACGCGTTGGCCGTGAAGTACAAGGACGACTACGCCCGGGCCGGCATCCCGATGTTGCCGGTGGTGCGGTCGATGACCAGGGTGAACGTCGAGATTGCGGTGTTCACTGTGCTCACCGTGGCGGCGTCGCTGGCCGCGTGGCCGCTCGGGCTCGGCCCGATCTACGGCGCGACCGCCCTCTTGACCGGCGGCTTCTTTCTGTACGAGGCGTTCCGGCTGGTCCAGCGCACGCGGCGGGGCGAGGCGGTCAACCCGATGCGGTTGTTCCACGCGTCCATCACGTACCTGACGATCCTGTTCATCGCTGTGGCGGTCGACGCACTCGTTTGAGGGGTTGGTCGTCACTCCTTGGATGGAAACTTGTTGATGGGACAAATCGGGCGCAATTGGTGCATACCAATGCCATAATTCGTTAAACCCGCAGGTAATTGGCATCACAAAATGCCGCAGAGGGTGCTTGCTTCGCGCGGTTGTCTGCCTACGCTGCCCGGCATGGCTCAAGGTTCCGATACGACACTGACCGCGGGGATCAAGTCCTTCGCTGCCGGCCACGGCGGTGCGAAAGCGGTCATCGAGTACGTCGGCAAGCGCGGTGCCCGCATCGTGCTCGTCGGCCAGGACGGCGAGTGGTCCGATCAGTTCGCCGACAGCACCAGCGTCGCCCGGGAGGCCTGCGAGATCGCGGGCGTCGAGGTCGACAACGAGTGGGAGCGCGAACTGCTCGATCAGATGCGGCCCAGCAACGACCTGTGGCGCTCCATGTCGCGCCGGAGCATGGCCCGGTAGTCTTCCCGCACGTGCCCGACCCCACCACTGACACAGCGACCCGGGAGCCGAACTCCCGGGTCGCTCTCGTTACCTGTGACCTCTTCCCGGACCTCTGGGAGGACGACTTCCCGCTCCGCGACGCCCTGCGGGCGCGCGGCGCCGAGGTGGACGCCGTCCGCTGGGACGACGACACGGCCGACTGGACGGCATACGCGCTGACCCTGATCCGCTCGCCCTGGGACTACGTGCCCCGCCGCGACCGCTTCGTCGCCTGGGCCGCGGGCGTCCCTCGCCTGTTCAACCCGGCCGATGTCGTCGCCTGGAACACCGACAAGACCTACCTGCGCGAACTGGCCGCGGCCGGCATCCCGGTGATTCCGACGACCTTCGTCGCGCCGGGGGAGTCCTGGACCGCCCCGGCCGACGGGGAGTGGGTCGTCAAGCCCACGGTCAGCGCCGGCAGCCAGGACACCGGCCGCTACCTGCTCCCGTCGCAGCGAGGCCTGGCCGAGGCGCACGTGGCCCGGCTGACCACCGGCGGGCGCACCGCGATGATCCAGCCCTACCTGACGGCGGTCGACTCGGCCGGCGAGACGGCGGTGCTCTGCCTGCCCGACGCCGGTGGAAGGCTCGGCTTCAGCCACGCCGTCCGCAAGGGCCCGATGCTGACCGGCACCGGCGGCGGCTGGGTCGACCCGGGGAGCGAGGACATCAGCGCGCGCACGCCGAGCGAGGCCGAACTGGCGGTCGCGGCCAAGGTGCTCGAGGAGATCCCGGGCGGCGCCGACCGGCTGCTCTACGCCCGCATCGACCTCATCCCGGGCCCGGACGGCGCGCCCACGCTGATCGAGCTGGAGCTCACCGAGCCGTCGCTGTTCTTCCGTTATGCGCCGGGGGCGGCCGAGCGGCTCGCGGACGCGGTCATGGCTCGGCTCTGAGGGCTCTCGACGCGCTGCGGGGTCACCTCGGTGTCGCGCGAGCGCATCGACCAGAGCACGTTGAGGATGCCGACCCAGACCAGAGCGGCGCCGAGCAGGTGCACGCCGACCAGCACGATCGGCAGGTGTGTGAAGTACTGCACGAAGCCGATCAGGCCCTGCCCGAACTCGATCGCCAGCAGCACCACCGCGGCACGCACGGCGGCCGCCGGGGCGTGGGTGGCCCGCAGCGCCAGGACCAGCGCCACGGTCAGGCCGATGAGCAGGAACACCAGGTCGGCGTGGGCCTGGGCGACGGCGGCCGGGTCGAGGCCGGTCCGTTTGGCGTGCTCGTCGCCGGCGTGGGGCCCGCTGCCGGTCACCACGACGCCGACCGCGATCACGGCGCCTCCGGCGATCGCGGTCAGGGCGCCCAGCTGACGCAGGGGCGGCGGAACCAGCAGGCGGGGGGCCCGGTCACCCTCGGCGGTCCGCCGCCAGAGGGCGTACGCGACGGTGATCAGTCCGATCGACGCGAGGAAGTGCACGCCGACGACCCAGGGGTTGAGCTTGGTCAGCACCGTGATGCCGCCGACCACCGCCTGGACCGGGATGTAGGCGAGGACGCCGAGGCTGAGCACGATCAGCGGCCAGCGGCGCGGGCGCAGCCGGAACGCCTCGAACACGCAGCCCAGCGCGACGGCGATGAGCACGAAGTTGAGCAGCCGGTTGCCGAACTCGATGACGCCGTGCACACCCATCGCCTCGGTGGTCGTGTATGACGCATCGGTGCATTTCGGCCAGGTCGGGCAGCCGAGGCCCGACCCGGTCAGCCGGACCGCGCCACCGGTGACGATCAGCCCGATGTTGGCGATCAGGGACGCGAGGGCGAGCGGGCGCAGCAACGACTTCACTTCTCGCATCGTACGCACGGCTTTGATCATGAAATTCGAGCCTGCCCGGGCCCGGTGTGATGGATCACCCAAGGTTGGTTTGCGAGCGCTGGACGAAATACGTAACGTTGCAGTTGTGAAATACCCGGAGTCGGCTCGCGACGGCCTGGTGGCGAACGCCACCGGTGCGGACGGCCGCACCCGGGACCGGGTCGCACAGCTCCTCCTCGAGCGCGGAGCCACCACCGCGGCCCAGCTCGGCACCGCCCTGGGGCTCAGCCCGGCGGCCATCCGCAAGCATCTCGACGCGATGCTCGCCGAGCACCTCGTCGAGACCCGCGAGGTTCGCAGCACCGGCCCGCGGGGCCGGGGCCGCCCGGCCAAGGCGTTCGTGCTGACCGCCGCGGCCCGCGAGACCTTCCCGCATTTCTACGACGGCATCGCGAGCGCCGCGCTGCACTGGATCGCCGAGCACGCCGGCCCGGAGGCGGTCGCCCGGTTCGCAGCCGAACAGGTCGGCCCCCTGGAGGCCCGGCTGCGTGCCGCGGTCTGCCAGGCCGGCGACGACCCGATCGGCCGGGCGGAGGCGCTCGCCGGGGCGCTGACCGCCGAGGGCTACGCTGCCAACGCGACCACGATCGCGTCCGGCGGCCAGCTGTGCCAGCACCACTGTCCGGTGGCCCACGTGGCTGCCGAGTTTCCCCAGCTGTGCGACGCCGAGACCGAGGTCATCTCCCGGATCGTCGGCACCCACGTGCAGCGCCTCGCCACCATCGCGCACGGCGATGGGGTGTGCACCACGCACATCCCCAGCCCAAATAAGCAGGCACGAACCACGGTTAGGACAGGTACATGACCGACCAGATCGTCAGCCAGGAAGAGCACCTCGCCGCCCTGGGCAAGTACGAGTACGGGTGGGCCGACGCCGACGTGGCGGGCTCGTCCGCGCAGCGTGGTCTGTCCGAGGCCGTGGTGCGCAACATCTCCGCTCTCAAGAGCGAGCCGCAGTGGATGCTCGACCTGCGGCTGAAAGGCCTGCGGCTGTTCGACCGCAAGCCCATGCCGAGCTGGGGCGCCGATCTCACCGGCATCGACTTCCAGAACATCAAGTACTTCGTACGCTCGACCGAGAAGCAGGCCGCGTCCTGGGACGACCTGCCCGACGACATCAAGAGCACGTACGACAAGCTCGGCATCCCCGAGGCGGAGAAGCAGCGCCTGGTCTCCGGCGTCGCCGCGCAGTACGAGTCCGAGGTCGTCTACCACAAGATCCGTGAGGACCTCGAGGAGCAGGGCGTCGTCTTCGTCGACACCGACACCGCTCTGAAGCAGTACGAGGACATCTTCAAGGAGTACTTCGGCACGGTCATCCCGGTCGGCGACAACAAGTTCGCGTCGCTCAACACCTCGGTGTGGTCCGGCGGTTCGTTCATCTACGTGCCTAAGGGCGTGCACGTCGACATCCCGCTCCAGGCCTACTTCCGGATCAACACGGAAAACATGGGTCAGTTCGAGCGGACGCTGATCATCGCCGACGAGGGCAGCTACGTGCACTACGTCGAGGGCTGCACCGCGCCGATCTACTCGTCCGACTCGCTGCACTCCGCGGTCGTCGAGATCGTCGTCAAGAAGAACGCCCGGGTGCGGTACACGACCATCCAGAACTGGTCGAACAACGTCTACAACCTGGTCACCAAGCGCGCCACCTGCGAAGAGGGCGCGACCATGGAGTGGATCGACGGCAACATCGGCTCCAAGGTGACGATGAAATACCCGGCCGTCTACATGACCGGCCCGCACGCCAAGGGCGAGGTGCTCTCGGTCGCGATGGCCGGCGAGGGCCAGCACCAGGACGCGGGCGCCAAGATGGTGCACCTCGCGCCGCACACCTCCTCGACCATCATCTCGAAGTCGATCGCCCGGGGCGGCGGCCGTACGTCGTACCGCGGTCTCGTGCAGGTGATGGACGGGGCGCAGCACAGCAAGAGCACGGTCAAGTGCGACGCTCTCCTGGTCGACACGATCTCCCGCTCCGACACCTACCCGTACGTCGACATCCGCGAGGACGACGTGTCGATGGGCCACGAGGCGACCGTCTCCAAGGTCAGCGAGGACCAGCTCTTCTACCTGATGAGCCGCGGCCTCACCGAGGACGAGGCGATGGCGATGATCGTGCGCGGCTTCATCGAGCCGATCGCCAAGGAGCTCCCGATGGAGTACGCCCTCGAACTGAACCGTCTCATTGAGCTCCAGATGGAGGGGGCGGTGGGCTAGCGCCCACGCCTCGTTCACCAATGGTTCCGCTGAATTCATGAAGGACGTAATGACTACCGTTGCCCCGCCGCCCAGCACCAAGTCGCAGGTGCTGCGGTCGTTCGACGTCACCGACTTCCCGGCCCTGAACGGGCTTGAGGAGGAGTGGCGCTTCACCCCGCTCAAGCGGCTCGGTGAGCTGGTCACCGCCACCTCGCTGAGCGGGGACGCGCCGTCGGTCGAGCACGGCGAGCTGCCGGCCGGCGTCACCGTGACGCCGGCCGGGCCGCTCGAGCCGGTGCTGACGCCGTTCGACCGGATCAGCGCGCTCGCCTTCAGCTCGACGCCCGGCGTCACGCTGATCGAGGTCGATGCCGAAACCGAGACTGAGCAGCCGGTGCTGCTCCAGGTGGTCGGCAAGGGCGCCGAGGCCGCGGCCGCGCGGATCTACGTGAAGGTGGGGCGCTTCGCCAAGGCGACGATCGTGCTCGAGCAGGTCGGCACGGTCATGCTGGCCGACAACGTCGAGGTGATCATCGGCGACGGCGCCCAGCTGACCTTCGTCACGCTGGCCGACTGGGACGCCGACGCGGTGCAGGCCCAGCACGTGAAGTTCCGGGTCGGCAAGGACGCCCGGGTGCAGCACGTGCAGGTCGCGCTCGGCGGCAGCCTGGTCCGGCAGTTCACCAGCGTCGAATACGCCGGCCGTGGCGGCGACGCCGAGCTCTGGGGCCTCTACTTCGCCGATGCCGGCCAGCACCTCGAGCACCGCCAGCTGGTCGACCACAGCGTTCCCGACTGCCGCAGCTACGTCGGCTACCGCGGCGCGCTGCAGGGCTCCTCCGCCCACACGGTCTGGGTCGGTGACGTGCTGATCCGGGCCGACGCGACCGGCACCGACACGTACGAGATCAACCGCAACTTGATCCTGACCGACGGCGCCCGCGCCGACTCGATCCCCAACCTCGAGATCGAGACCGGCGAGGTGGCCGGCGCCGGGCACGCCAGCGCGACCGGCCGGTTCGACGACGAGCAGCTGTTCTACCTCATGGCCCGGGGCATCCCCGAGTTCGAGGCCCGCAAGCTGGTCGTCCGCGGCTTCTTCGCCGAGCTGGTCAACAAGATCCCGGTCGAGGAGCTGCGCGAGCGCCTCGGCGACGCCATCGAGGCGCGGCTGGCGGAATACCACTCATGAGCTTCGTTCTGGTCGGCCCGGCCGACGACGTGCCCAAGGGCACTGCGATCCAGGTCGAGGTCGGCGACATCGAGGTGGCCGTCGTCCATGCGGACGACGACAACTTCTATGCCGTACGCGATGAGTGCAGTCACGCCGCGGTCGCCCTGTCCGAGGGCGAGGTCGACGGGTGCACCCTCGAGTGCTGGCTGCACGGGTCGAGGTTCGACCTCCGCACCGGCGCGCCGACCGGCCTGCCCGCCACCGAGCCGGTGGCGGCCTTCGCCGTCGAACTGCGCGACGGCGACCTCTACGTTTCCACCACACCGAGCAATGGAGTCAACCCGTGAGCACCCTGGAGATCCGTGACCTCAAGGTTTCGGTGAAGCTGCCCGAGGGCGAGCTGAAGCCGATTCTGTCCGGGGTCGACCTCACCGTGAAAGCCGGCGAGACGCACGCCATCATGGGCCCCAACGGCTCCGGCAAGTCGACGCTCGCCTACTCCATCGCCGGCCACCCGAAGTACCAGATCACCGGCGGGTCGGTCACCCTGGACGGCGACGACGTGCTGGCGATGACCGTCGACGAGCGGGCGCGGGCCGGCCTCTTCCTGGCCATGCAGTACCCCGTCGAGGTGCCCGGCGTCTCGGTCGCCAACTTCCTGCGCACCGCCAAGACCGCGATCGACGGCGAGGCGCCCAAGCTGCGCACCTGGGCCGGCGAGCTGCGCGGGGCCATGGAGAAGCTGCAGATGGACCCGGCGTTCGCCCAGCGCAACGTCAACGAGGGCTTCTCCGGTGGCGAGAAGAAGCGCCACGAGATCATGCAGCTCGAGCTGCTCAAGCCGAAGATGGCAATCCTCGACGAGACCGACTCGGGCCTCGACATCGACGCGCTGCGGATCGTCAGCGAGGGCGTCAACCGGGTGCGCGAGACCGGCGACACCGGCCTGCTGCTGATCACCCACTACACGCGGATCCTGCGCTACATCAAGCCCGACTTCGTGCACGTCTTCGTCGCGGGCAAGATCGTCCAGGAGGGCGGCTCGGAGCTCGCCGAGCAGCTCGAGGCCGAGGGCTACGAGCGCTACGTGAACGCGACGGTTTGAGGAAAACTCCCATGACGTTCGACGTGGCCCGGATCCGCAAGGACTTCCCGATTCTCGACCGGCAGGTCAACGGGCACCCGCTGGTCTATCTGGACAGTGCCAACACCTCGCAGAAACCGGTGCAGGTGCTGGACGCACTGCGTTCGCACTACGAACTGCACAACGGCAACGTGTCCCGCTCGGTGCACACGCTCGGCACCGAGGCCACGTCGGCGTACGAGGACGCGCGCGGGAAGGTGGCGACCTTCATCGGCGCCGCCCAGCCCGAGGAGATCGTCTTCACCAAGAACTCCAGTGAGGCGATCAACCTGGTCGCGCACTCGGCCGGGCAGCACCTTCGCCTGGGACCGGGCGACGAGATCGTCATCTCGGAAATGGAGCACCACTCCAACATCGTCCCGTGGCAGCTGCTGTGCGAGCGTACGGGCGCGACGCTGCGCTGGTTCGGCATCACCGACGACGGGCGGCTCGACGAGTCCTCGTTGGAGTCGTTGGTCAACGAGCGCACCAGGCTCGTCTCGGTCGTGCACATGTCCAACACGCTGGGCACGATCAACGACGTGAGCCGGATCGTCGCCCGGTCCCGCGAGGTCGGCGCGCTGGTCATGCTCGACTGCTCCCAGTCGGTGCCGCACCTGCCGGTCGACGTGCGGGCGCTCGGGGCCGACTTCATCGCGTTCACCGGGCACAAGATGCTCGGCCCGACCGGCATCGGCGTCCTCTGGGGCCGCTTCTCGCTGCTCGAGCAGATGCCGCCGTTCCTCGGGGGCGGCTCGATGATCGAAACGGTGACGATGGGCGGCACGACCTACGCGCCGCCGCCGGCCCGTTTCGAGGCCGGCACACCGCCGATCGCCGAGGCCATCGGACTGGGCGCGGCCGTCGACTACCTCTCGGCGATCGGGATGCGAGCAGTCCATGAACACGAGCAGGAGCTCACCGCGTACGCGCTGAAAGCGTTGGCGGACGTCCCCGGCGTGCGTCTCTTCGGGCCGGCCGAGCCCGAAGGGCGAGGGGGCACGCTCTCTTTCGGAGTAGAAGGCGTGCATCCGCACGACGTGGGGCAGATCCTGGACGCGCTGGGAGTCGAGGTGCGGGTCGGGCACCACTGCGCGAAGCCCACGTGCGCGCGCTTCGGGGTGCCGGCGATGACCCGGGCGTCGTTCTATATCTACAACACCACCGACGAGGTCGACGCGCTGGCGCGGGGCCTCGGTGAGGTGCGGAAGGTGTTCGGCTGATGATGCTCGAGGGGCTGTACCAGGAGATCATCCTCGACCACTACAAGCATCCGCACGGTCGTGGACTGCGTGATCCTTTCTCCGGGGAGGCTCATCACGTGAACCCGACGTGCGGAGATGAGATCACCGTACGGGTCGCGATGTCCTCCTCGGATATCTCGGATATTTCGTATGACGGGCTCGGCTGCTCGATCAGCCAGGCCTCGGCGTCGGTGCTGCACGAGCTGTTGTCCGGGCAGAATGTCGAGTCGGCGGCGGGAATCCACGAGGCTTTCGTCGCGCTCATGCAGGGACGCGGCCAGGTCGAACCCGACGAGGACGTGCTGGGGGACGCGGTGGCCTTCGCCGGGGTGGCGAAGTTCCCGGCCCGGGTCAAATGCGCTCTGCTGCCGTGGATGGCGTTCAAGGACGCCGCGGCGCGGGCCGGTGTGGAGGTAAAGGCATGAGTGAATCCGCTACCGGCTTCTCCTCGGAGGAGCCGACCTGGCTTGCTGAAGACCGGGCTTCGTCCGGGGAACCGGTAATCGCGCCCCCGGCCGCCGCGGCGGTCTCGGACGGCGTGGTCTCCAAGGCCTCGATCGCCGACATCGAAGAGGCGATGAAAGACGTCGTCGACCCCGAACTGGGCATCAACGTCGTCGACCTCGGCCTGGTCTACGACACGTTCGTCGACGACGACAACGTGGTCACGATCGACATGACACTGACGTCGGCGGCGTGCCCGCTGACCGACGTGATCGAGGACCAGACCCGCAGCGCCCTCACCACCGGACCCGGCGGCGGCCTGGTCAAGGACTTCCGCATCAACTGGGTGTGGCTGCCGCCGTGGGGCCCCGACAAGATCACCGATGACGGGCGCGAGCAGCTGCGGGCACTCGGCTTCAACGTCTGAAACGCAGGCATGACTTTCGACGACTACCTCGCCCTCATCGAAGACCGCTCGGCGGCGCTGCGCTCCGCAGTCGCCGCCGCGCCGTCTCTGCAGGCCCGGGTGCCCGGCTGCCCCGACTGGACGCTCGCCGACCTGGTCGAACACGTCGGCGGAGTGCAGATGTTCTGGGCCGTGGTGGTCGCCGAGGCCGACGCGAGCAGCCGGCCACCGGGGGACAAAACCGACTTCGAGTCACCGACCGGCGACCTGGTCGCGTGGTCGGCGTCGGCGACCCGCCAGCTACTCGACGCGCTGCGTGCCGCCGGGCCGTCATCGCCGGCGTGGGCGTGGTGGGGTTCCTCGGGCGCTCCGCTGAACGCCGGGGCGGTGGCGCGCCACCAGGTGCAGGAGGCGGCCGTGCACGCGCGCGACGCCGAAGAGACGATCGGCCGGGCCGCTCCGCTGCCCGCCGCGGTCGCGGTCGACGGCGTGGCCGAGTTCCTGTCGGTGCCGCTGGCCTCGGCCGGGCCGTGGCCGGGCGCGCCGGTGCGCATGGCCTTCGCCGCCTCCGACGGGCGGACCCACCTGGTCGACCTGTCGTCCGTGGGCGTCTCCGTCGACCCGCCCACGACCTCGTCGCCGGCGCTGACCGTGCACGGAACGGCCGGTGAGCTGGTGCTGGGCCTCTACAACCGGATCCCGCTCGACAGCCTCCGGCTGGAGGGCGACGCGTCCCTGCTCGCCGAGTTGAGAAGCTGGGCGCATGCGTGAGATCCCGTTGACCGGCTGGTCGCCGTACGCGATCGCCGCCGGCCCCGACGGCCCGGTGTGGCTGACCGTGCTCTCCCCGGCGGGCCTGGCCCGCCTGTCGCCCGACGGCACCGACGTGACGCTGCTTGAGCTGCCGGCCAAGCCGATGCAGGTCGCGGTCGGCGCCGACGGCACGGTGTGGCACACCAGCGAGGACGGCCGGATCGGGCGTGCCGGCGAGTCGTGGTTCCCGCTGCCGGAGGGCGCGGCGCCGTACGGGATAGCGGCCGACCGGGACGGCGGGGCCTACTTCACGGCGCCGGGCATCGACCGCATCGGGCACATCACCGCCGCGGGCGAGATCCAAATGGTTCCGGCACCGGGCTACCCGGCCATGGTCACGGTCGCCGACGACGGGGCGGCCTGGGTGACCCTCAACGGGGCCGGCCAACTCGCCCGCTGGTCAGTGGGCGGCACGGCCGACATCGTGGACATTCCGCCGGGACGCACGCCGGCGGCGCCGGTCGGGGTGGCGGCCGCGGGCGACCGGGTGTGGTTCGCCGACATCGCGGGCGGAAGCGTCGGCCTGGTCTCCGCCGCAGACGCCGGCTCGGGCTCGATCGTCGAACGGGTGGAGTTCGACGACCCGGCATGCCGTCCGCACGCGGTGGCGGCCGCGCCGGACGGCGGGTGCTGGGTCACGTTGTGGGGGTCGGGGCAGTTGGCGCGGGTCAGCGCGGACGGATCGGTGAGTCTGTTCGACCTGCCGGGCCAGGAGCCGCACGGGCTGGCCCTGGTGGGCGACGAGGTCTGGGTCGCGATGGAGAGCGGCTCCGTGGTGCGGGTGGAGGCCTAGCGCCAGCGTTCGGCCGTCTCCGGAGCCTCGACGATGACCGTGCGGAGCATCTCGGCAACCTCGCGCAGGAATTGCAGCGCGCCGGTGTCGGACGGATCGTCGAGGACCCAGTTGCCGTCCCAGGCGACCAGATGGGCAAGGGCGTTCGGCTCGGTCGGCGGGTCGGCGATCACGGCCTCGAACGCCGCCAGATCCCGCTGGTGTGACCTGACGTTGGTTTGTGCCAGGCTTTCGAGGTCTGCGTGGACCTCTTCGAGGCTGTCGGCATCTCCGAAGTAGGCGCGGAGGAAATCACGCACGGTCTCCAGCGGAGGCTCCGCGTTGAGCTCCGCGATGCGTCGCTGCATCGGCTCGGGAAGCCGCGAGATGTCCATCGGCTCACCATAGCCCGGCAGGAAAGGCGTCAGGATGAACGGTTCCGGCGGATCTGTTCCGGGGGCAAGCCTCATGCGGATCGTCACGAAGCTGGTCGTCATGTAACGCGGCTTGACCGGTCCGGCGCCGAACATGCCGTCGTTGACGAAGCCTTCCCCGATCCGATGGCCGGCGTCGAATGTACGTCGGTGCACGCCGGTCATCGCGAGATCGCTGCGAATCGTCTCCCAGTTCCGGCTCACGTAGTCGTTGATGGTCCGATTCATCGTGTGGTGATCAGTCCATCGGAACGACTTGTTCTCCCGACGTCGCCAGCCATGATCCCCGTAGAGGCGACCCTCAATCGTTCGGGTGCCGGGCGTGTGTCGCAGGGGAACGTCGCCGCCATGGTGCTTCATAGTGTGCGCACCCTGGTCCTGGTAAAGGTCGTCGTTCTTCGGCACCTTGAAGTTCGGTGGCTGGTCGCCCAGTTTGTCGTAGGTGGCGAGCATGCGGTTGAGCTCGACGTCCTCCGGGCGCACCTGCCGCGGCGTGCTGCTCGACCCGGACGAGCCGGCGCCGGCGCGACCTCGCTCCGCGAACTCGGAGGTGATCTGCTGGCCGTGCGCCACGCTCCGGGCCGCCGGTCCGGCACCGTGGCGGCGGGACTCGGGAGGGTCTTCGCCCTCCGAGCCGTGATGCCCGCGTGACCGTGCCATCGAGCGACCACGATACGAACCAGCTGCAACCGTTCAACTACAGATGGTCGACGCTGTTGTAGTGGTCCAGGACCAACCGCCCGTCCTGCTCGACGAAGCGGCTGATCGACGCGTTGCGGACCGTGCCGGCGGCCCGCTCCATTTTCACCACCTGGTCCCAGGTCAGCGACTCGATGACTGCCCGCATCATCAGCACGACGGCGTCGTGGGCGACCACGACGACCCGTTTCCCCGCCTGATCGTGGTTGAGGTCGGCCAGGAACGAGCCCAGCCGTACCTCGACATCGGCGAACGCCTCGCCGCCCGGCGGCGCGTAGCGGTATTCGCCTGCCGCCTCGCGGCGGGCGGCCTCCTCCGGGAACTGGGCCGCGACCGCCGCCGCGGTCATCAGTTCCAGGTCGCCCATCAGCCGGTCGACCAGCCGGTCGTCGGTGGTCGGCTCGGGCAGGCGCAGTCCGGAGGTCGCCGCCGCGATGCGCCATGTCTCGCGGGCCCGCAGGTAGGGCGACGTGATCACGACCTCGGGCGGGGCCGGCGCCGCGGCCAGCCATCGGCCGACCGCCGCGGCCTGTTCCTCGCCGAGTGGCGTCAGCGGCACCTCGGCGTCGCGCCCGCTGACCTCGGCCTCCATCAACCCGGCCGCGTTGGCCGCGGGAAACGCCACGTTAGCCAGGCTCTGCCCGTGCCGGACAAGGATCAGTTCGGCCACCACACTCATGATCGGACTCTATTACCCCGGCCGTCGCTCCGCCGATCCGGTCGAATTCGGTGGCAGTCTGCGAGCGGGCACCGATAAGAAGGCGCGGCCGGCGGCGTCGCCCGGTACGTGGTGCCGGGGCTGCGCCCGGCGTACAAGCTTCGCCTGACCGACCGGTGGCCGGTCCCGGACGTCCTGTACGCCGATCGGTACGGTCTGCGGGTCGTCTGCCTGCGACTCGGCGGCGTGCAGGACCGGCCGTTCGCGCAGCTGGCTGCCGGCCTGGCTCAGCGGACCGGACGTGGTGCGGCTCGTCGGTGCGGCGCTGACCGCTGACGTGCGATTCGGCGTCTACCACGGCGTGTCGGCGAATTCGGCCCGGCTCCGGCGCACCGACCGTACGCGGGAGGACCTGGGCTATCGACCGCTCGACAACTGCCCGCCGGGCTGTCGGACGGAACCGGCCCGGGTCAGCGCCTCCTCCACCTGACCTGATCCGGGCGGTAAATCGGTGGCGGCGGCGTTGCGGGCACCGCAATGATGGCCGCGTGATCAAGCCGAGAACGTTCCGTGCCGTCTCTGTCGCTGTGGCCGATCGGGCCGCCCGGCAGCAGACCGGCCCGGGCGTCCCGGCGGTCCATCGTCAGCTGTCGTGAGCGCCCCGTTCCTGGCCGGCGTCACCGCCGGCTATGGCATCGCTGTGCCGGTCGGGGCGATCGGGGTGCTGATCGCCGGGCTCAGCGCCCGCACTTCGCTCCGCGTCGGAGCCGCCGCCGGTCTCGGTGCTGCCACCGCCGACGGCATCTATGCGGCGGTGGCCGTGCTCGGGGGCGCGGCCGTCGCCGACCTGATCGCGCCGGTGGCGACGCCGCTGCGGTGGACCGCGGCGGTGGTGCTGCTCGGGCTGGCCGGGTTGACGGTGTGGGGCGCGTTTCGTCGGCGGGCCGTCCAGGACACGCCGGAGCGTCCGGCCACCGCGTCCCGGGCGTACGCCGCCGTCCTGGCGCTGACCCTGCTCAACCCGGCCACCGTGATCTACTTCGCGGCGCTGGTGATCGGCCGGGGCGGGGCCGGGGGAGGGCCCTGGTTCGTGGTCGGCGCGTTCCTGGCGTCGGCCAGCTGGCAACTGCTGATCGCCGGCGGCGGTTCTCTGGTGGGTCGCCTGCTGACCGGCTCGCGCGGTCGTAAGATCACCGCGCTCGTCTCTTCGGTGGTGATCGTCGTCCTGGCTGTACGCCTCCTCTGACCTGTCGGCCCGGCCGCGCCCCCCGCGGCCGGGCCGGCAGCCCTACAGATGTTTCGTGGCCTCGCGCACCGACAGCGGCGACAACCGGGACGCATTGGCGGCGACGAATTCGCGCACCGCGGACGGGTCGGTGCGGGCGTATTGCCGCAACGCCCACCCGATGGCTTTACGCACGAAGAAGTCGCGATGGGAGGCGTGGCGCGCGCAGTATTCGAACAGCCGGGCGGTGTCGGTCGCGGTGCCGTAGTGCAACTGGTGCAGGATCGCCGAGCGGATCAGCCACATGTCGGATTCGGCCGACCAGGCGTCCATCGTGGCCACCAACGACGGATGGCATCGCACCAGATCGCCCACGAACCGGGTGGCCAGCGCGTCGACCGTGTCCCACCACGGCTTCGTCGTGATCAGCGTGCGTGTCACGTCGAGAAAAGACGCGTCGGCGGCCCGTACATGCTTACGCAGGTAGTCGCACGCCACGTACTGGTATTCACGCTCGTCGCGCGACCAGCATGCGAGCGCGATTTCTCGGAGGTCGGCATCCGATGGCGTGGACAGCCCGGCGAAAACCTCCCGTTGCAGCTTGCGCAGGGCGGGTGCGGGCAGGCCGGCGTACGGGAATTGGTCGCGCATGTAAGCCCGCATGGCCGCCGCCCGCTCGGGGTCGCGAGACGCCGCGAAGCGGTCGTCGAGCCGTTCGAGCAGGGTCGAAGCCAGGTCACCCACGCCTGGCATCATGTCAGGTCAGCCGCCCGGGCAATCGTGCCCGTTGAAACAGCCGTGGCCCGGCGACCCGGATGCCGGAGCCGGGCTCCGCGGTGCCTTCGGCGCTTCCGGGTAATACTGCGACCCCACGGCC
Organism: Actinoplanes sp. NPDC051343; assembly: GCF_044455125.1. Taxonomy (NCBI): domain Bacteria; kingdom Bacillati; phylum Actinomycetota; class Actinomycetes; order Micromonosporales; family Micromonosporaceae; genus Actinoplanes; species Actinoplanes sp. NPDC051343. The sequence goes on along the minus strand of NZ_JBITEL010000001.1, from coordinate 1,059,630 downwards.
AACTCGACGACATAGCGATGACGGGCATATCCGTTCCGATAGACCTCGGCCACGTCGACCGGCTGCTGTTCCACCGTGATCTCGTCGCTGAATGCGGTCCGCGGATGCTCCGGCTCCTTCGGGCGCGTGCCCCACTGCAGCTGTACACGCGGCGAGTCCGCAAATTCATAGAAGTACTGCTGGCCGCCCGTTGTCGGCCGCTCCGACCGCTTCCAGTGGCGGGCCGCCAAACCGCTGGTCCAGGTGCGCTGAATGCCGGCCTGATCCCCGTCGAATGCCAGGTATACGACGACGTCCCGGCGGCAGGACATCTGCGGACGCTCCCCGAGGAAGCCCGTGTCGCCGCCGCACGAATCATTCACCGAGGTAGCCAGCCGGGTCCCGTTCGGCGCCGTGCTGACGAACGCCGTCACGGCCTCGTCGAGAATGGCGGCCGTCGCGGCGCGCTGCTGCCGCGCCTTGGCCGACTGGGACTCTTTCCGCACGTCCGGGCCGGTCGTCACGTGATGCCACCAGAGCGAGAATCCGAGAACCGCCACCACCGGAACGCTCACCACCAGCACAACGACGGCGATCAGTACCCGTTGCAATACCTTCATGCTTGCCCCATGGCCGAAGGCTAGGGATCCGACGGCACCGGATCGGCCACGCGGCGGTCACCGTAGGGTGACAAGAATGGGCGAGCGGGCGGCCGCGGGCGGCGGGAAGTGGGTTGATGTCGCGCCGGAGCGGTTGGCGCGATGGATGGAGAACTTCGGGGCCCGGCACGGGGCGTACCGGGAAAGCGGATTGACCCTCGTCGCCGCCGACGGCGCCTCGGCGGAGCTCAGCCCGCCGCCCGGCGTGCGTGCGGCGGAAAGCGTGGCCGAGCTTGTCCGCCGGGCACAGGAACCGCGGCGCCTCGGTCTGCTTCTGGCCCGGAAGGGCGCCGTTGCCGTCGGCATTGCCGAAGGCGAGGAATTGGTCTCGTCCAAGGTCGACACCCATTATGTGCAGGGGCGGACGGCCGCGGGCGGCTGGTCGCAGCAGCGTTTCGCGCGCCGCCGCGACAATCAGGCGAAGGCGGCGGCGGCCGACGGCGCCGGCATCGTCGGGCGCATTCTGCTTCCGGAGGTACGCCGATTGGCCGCGCTCGTCACCGGCGGCGACCGTTCCGCCATCGACATGATTCTGGCCGCGCCTTCCTTGGCGCCGGTGGCCGCGCTGCGCGACGGGCGGGTCCTGGATGTGCCCGAGCCCCGGCACGCGGTTCTGGTTTCCGCGGTCGCCGGGGCCCGGGCGGTGACGATCCTGGTGAAAGAGCCTTAGTCAGTCGCCCTCGACGACCGCGCCGTCGGCGAACGTGTCGCAGTTCTCCGGGGTGCCCGAGGCGTAGCCGCGGGAGAACCATTTCTGCCGGTCGGCCGACGTGCCGTGGGTGAATTCCTGCGGGTTGACCTGCTGGCCGGCCTGCTTCTGCAGCGTGTCGTCGCCGATCTGCCCGGCCGTTTGGATGCCCTGCTGGACGTCGTCGGTGGTGAGGCTCTTGAAAATCTTCTGCCCGTTGGACGACGTGGTGCCGGTCGCGCCCTTCGCCCACACGCCGGCATAGCAGTCGGCCTGCAGTTCGAGCTTGACCGAGAGCAGGTTCTTCTGCCCGTTCGACGCGCCCTGCTGGAGCTGGCGCATCTTGGCCTCGGTGCCGACCAGGTCCTGAATGTGGTGGCCGTATTCGTGGGCCAGCACGTACGGCTGGGCGAATTCGCCCGGCGCGCCCAGCTGGTCGGCGAGCAGCTTGTAGAAGGTGAGGTCGATGTACACCTTCTTGTCGGCCGGGCAGTAGAACGGGCCGGTGCCCGAGTCCGCCGCGCCGCAGCCGGTGGTCACCCGGTCGGAGAAGAAGTCGGTGGGCGCCTTCTGATAGCTCTTGTTGAAGTATTTCGGCTCGGCCTGGGCCCAGAAGCTCTGGATCGAGTTGACGTAGAGCGCGTTGCGGCAGTCCAGCTGCTTGAGCCTGTCGCTCTGCGAGCACTTCTGTTTGAGGCTCGTGTTGTCGCCGGTCCCGCTGGTGCCACTGGTCGCCTTGTTGATCCCGAAATATCCGCCAACTACCGCTACCAGCAGAAAGATGACGATGCCGACGATGCCGCCGCCACCGATCGGGATCGGCAGGCCGCCGAAGCCGCCTCCACCGCCCCCTCCCGAACCACGTTGGTCCTCGATCTGACTGGTGTCGATGTCAGCGTTCTCGTTGAGCTCCATGTCGTCCTCACTGACCGATTCGGCACGTATCCCGGCAGGTACCCGATGATCTTGAAAAGTAATCGGGTGGGAAGCCGCAGCGGGCCCCGAGTATTATGGCCGGGTGCTGCTCTGCGAAGGCTGACCTGCCCCAGCGCCGACCCCTTTCTCCTGGCCGGCGCTCTTCGTGTGCCCGGAGTCAGCCCTTTCTTCCCGAGAGCGAGCGTTTCAGATGATCACCGCCACCGGACTCGAACTGCGTGCCGGCGCCCGCATCCTGCTGTCCCCGGTCACCCTCCGGGTGCAGCCGGGCGACCGGATCGGCCTGGTCGGGCGCAACGGCGCCGGCAAGACGACCACCCTGAAGGTGCTGGCCGGCGAGGGCCAGCCCTATACGGGTGAGGTGACCCGCACCTCCGAGGTCGGTTACCTCCCACAGGACCCGCGCACCGGCGACCTCAACGTCACCGGCCGCGATCGCGTGCTCTCGGCCCGCGGCCTCGACTCGATCATCGCCGAGATGCAGAAGCTGGAGATCAGCCTCGAGGAGAGCGCCGACGAGAAGCTGATCCGGCGCTACGGCAATCTCGAAGACCGGTTCGCCGCGCTCGGTGGCTATGCGGCCGAGGCCGAGGCCGCCCGCATCTGCTCCAACCTCGGGCTGCCCGACCGGGCTCTGGCCCAGACCATCGGCACGCTGTCCGGCGGGCAGCGCCGCCGCATCGAACTGGCCCGCATCCTGTTCGCCGACTCGGGGCAGAACGGCAAGGGCATCCTGCTGCTCGACGAGCCGACCAACCACCTCGACCAGGACTCGATCGCCTGGCTGCGTGGCTACATGGCACAGCACAAGGGCGGCCTGGTCGTGATCAGCCACGACGTCGAACTGCTCGAGGCCGCGGTCAACAAGGTGTGGTACCTCGACGCCAACCGCTCGGTGGTCGACATCTACAACGTCGGCTGGAAGAAATACCTGGAGTCGCGGGAGACCGACGAACGCCGGCGCCGCCGCGAGCGGGCCAACGCCGAGAAGAAGGCCGGCGCCCTGATGGCGCAGGCCGACAAGATGCGGGCCAAGGCGACCAAGACGGTGGCCGCGCAGAACATGGCGCGCCGGGCCGAGAAGCTGCTCGGCGGCCTGGAGGAGACCCGCGTCTCGGACCGCGTCGCGAAGGTGCGGTTCCCCAACCCGGTGCCCTGCGGCAAGACTCCGCTGACCGCGACCGGGCTGTCGAAGTCGTACGGGTCCCTCGAGATCTTCACCGACGTCAATGTGGCGGTCGACCGCGGCTCCCGGGTCGCGATCCTCGGCCTGAACGGCGCCGGCAAGACGACTCTGCTGCGTATGCTCGGCGGCCTGCTCGCCCCCGACACCGGCGAGGTGCGACCGGGGCACGGCCTGCGGCTCGGCTACTACGCCCAGGAGCACGAGACGCTCGACGTCGACCGGACGATCCTCGAGCACATGCGCAGTGCCGGGGCCGACCAGACCGACACCGAGCTGCGCAAGATCCTCGGCGCCTTCCTCTTCTCCGGTGACGACGTCGACAAGCCGGCCGGGGTGCTCTCCGGCGGTGAGAAGACCCGGCTGGCGCTGGCCACCCTGGTCTGCTCGGGGGCCAACGTGCTGCTGCTCGACGAGCCGACCAACAACCTCGACCCGGTGAGCCGGGAGCAGGTGCTCGACGCGATCGCCAACTACCCGGGCGCGATCGTGCTGGTCACGCACGATGCGGGCGCGGTGCAGGCGCTCAAGCCGGACCGCGCGATCCTGCTGCCGGACGGTGATGAGGACGCGTGGAGCGACGACCTCCTGGAGCTTGTCGAACTCGCGTGATCCGTCACGCACGGTCGCGGTGATCGATAATCATGGGGATCGTCAGTTGTCAACTGGTGCCCACACAGACAGTGCGACGTTCGGGAATTTGCGGCCACGGCGTCCGCGGCTTCGGTCACGCCCGCTCGGCCGACAGCGGACGGTGCGCGCGGCATCGACGGTCTGTCATGTCTTCGGTGGAGTCGCCCTCGATCGAGTGTTTCCGCAGGTGATCGATGGTCTTGGGCTTCGGTGGCGGCATCGTCCCGTCACGCCGGATAGCGCCTATCCCTAACATCAGTTAACTGTCTGACATTGATGCGCGTGGTCAGCGTCAAGTTCCTGACAGTGATAAATGGGCACGTTGGCTAAGCCAAGATACCTAGCGCATGATCGTTGGAGGCGGTCTAATAGGTGGGACCGTATCGAACCGCACAGTCTGGGACGTGAGGATTCAACATGGCAGCCACCGGCACAGCTACCAGCACAGAGAAGGGTCGCCGAATCGTCGGCAGCGAGCGACAGTCGCTAGCAAAGGACTTGGTCAAGCGGTACACCTCCGGCGAGAGCATTCGCGCGCTGGCGGCGTCCACCGGACGGTCCTACGGATTCGTGCACCGGGTGCTCACCGAGTCTGGCGTGCAGCTTCGCCAGCGTGGCGGTGCTCGCCGGCGCAAGAAGGCGTGACTTCCGTCAACCCCGACCCCGGAGCCTCGAAGCCCACTGACGAGGTGGGCGTGCGCTACGACCTGGACGGGCCGGTCGCAACGGTGACGTTGTGCCGGCCCGAGGTTCTCAATGCGCAGACTCCTGAGATGTGGGCCGAGCTCGGCAACATTTCCCGGAAATTGCCAGGGTCGGTCCGAGTCGTCATTGTGCGCGGTGAAGGGCGTTCCTTTTCCGCGGGCCTGGATCTGTCAGCCGCTCGTGGTGAAGGCGATTCTTCTCTGACCCGACTCGCGCAGTTGTCACCCGAGGAGTGCGCGGATCGGATTGCCGGCTTCCAGTCCGCGTTCACCTGGTTGCGCAACCCGTCCGTCGTCACCATCGCGGCCGTACGAGGGCATGCAATCGGAGCCGGATTCCAGCTCGCCCTCAACTGCGACATGCGAATCCTGGCCGACGACGCCCGGTTCTCGATGGCCGAGGTGACTCTCGGTCTCGTACCCGATCTTGGCGGGACCAAACGCCTCGCCGAACTCGTCGGGCCCAGCCGGGCCCTGGAGATCTGCGTGACCGGCCGGCGCATCGCGGCCGACGAGGCCGACCGGCTCGGCCTGGCCACCACGGTGGTCCCAGGTGATCAGCTGGACGCCGCGGTCGCCGACCTCACCGCGGCGATTCTCGCCGGCGACCGGGGCGCGGTCTCCGAGATCAAGGGCCTGATGACCGGCATCGGCACGCGGACGTACGCCGAGCAGGACCGCGCCGAGCGTGAGGCGCAGACCCGGCGCCTGCGCGACCTGACGGAATAGCTTCGTCACCTCCCGAAGTTGTCGTACCCACCGGGCAGACTCTTGCCCGACGACGAATCGGGAGGTCACGGATGAGCATGCAAGGTTGGAGCATGCTGCGCTCGATCCAGACCTCGGACCGGGTGAAGCAGCACCAGTTGTCCCGCGGGACCACCCGCCGCATCCTGCGTTTCGCCGCGCCTTACCGGCGCGACATCGCGGTGTTCCTGGTCACGGTGGTGCTCGACGCGGGCATCGGGGTCGCCACCCCGCTGCTGGCCGGCCACGTGGTCAACGCCATCACCGGCCGGAGTCAGGGCGCGGGGGCGCTCGTCGTCAAGCTCGCGGTCGCGATCGCCCTGCTGGCGGTCGTCGACGCGTTCCTGTCGCTCGCCCAGAGGTGGTACTCGGCTCGCATCGGCGAGGGCATCATCCTCAACCTGCGCACCCGGGTGTACGACCACGTTCAGCGCATGCCGCTGCAGTTCTTCACCCGCACCCAGACCGGGGCCCTGGTCAGCCGGCTCAACAACGACGTCGTGGGTGCCCAGCGCGCCTTCACCTCGACGCTCTCCGGCGTGGTCAGCAACGTCATTCAGCTGGTGCTCACCGCCGCGGTGATGTTCAGCCTGTCCTGGCCGATCACGGTGCTCTCGCTGGCCCTGCTGCCGCTGTTCATCATCCCGGCCCGCCGGGTCGGCAAGCGGCTCGCCGACATCACCCGCGAGTCGTACAACCTCGACGCCAAGATGAACGCGACGATGACCGAGCGGTTCAACGTCTCCGGCGCGCTGCTGGTCAAGCTGTTCGGCCGGCCCGACGCCGAGGCGGCCAAGTTCGGCGAGCGGGCCGAGCGGGTCCGCGACATCGGCGTCCAGCAGGCGATGTTCTCCCGCACGTTCTTCGTCGCGATGCTGCTGGTCGCCTCGCTGGCGCAGGCCTTGACGTACGGGCTGGGCGGCTGGCTCGCCGTGAGCGGGAGCGTCACGGCCGGCACCGTGGTTACGCTGGCCCTGCTGCTGACCCGTCTGTACGGTCCGCTGACCGCGCTCAGCAACGTGCGGGTCGACGTGATGAGCGCGCTCGTCTCGTTCGACCGGGTCTTCGAGGTCCTCGACCTCAAGCCGGGCATCGACGAGAAGGCCGACGCGACGCCGGTGCCGCCCGGCTCCGGCCGCATCGAGTTCCGCGACGTGCACTTCCGCTACCCGAGCGCCGACGAGGTCTCACTGGCCACGCTGGAAGACGTGGTGACCCTCGACCGCACCGAGCAGGCGCCGGTGCTCAAGGGCGTCAGCTTCACGGTCGAGCCGGGCCAGATGGTCGCCCTGGTCGGCCCGTCCGGCGCCGGCAAGTCGACCACCTCGATGCTGGTGCCGCGGGTCTACGACGTCACCTCCGGGGCGGTGCTGGTCGGCGGCGTCGACGTCCGCGACACCACACTCGACTCGCTGCGCGACACGGTCGGCGTGGTCACCCAGGACTCGCACCTGTTCCACGAGACGATCGCGGAAAACCTGCGCTACGCGAAGTCGTCCGCCACCGAGGACGAGATGTGGGAGGCCCTGCGCGGCGCCCAGGTCGCCGACCTGGTGCGCACCCTGCCCGACGGCCTCGATACCGTCGTGGGGGAGCGCGGCTACCGGTTCTCCGGCGGTGAGAAACAGCGCATAGCGATCGCCCGGCTGCTGCTCAAGCACCCCTCGATCGTCATCCTCGACGAGGCGACGGCCCACCTCGACAGCGAATCCGAGGCCGCGGTCCAGCGCGCCCTTTCGGTCGCGCTCCGAGGGCGTACGGCGTTGGTCATCGCCCACCGCCTCTCCACCGTCCGCGACGCCGACCAGATCCTGGTGCTCGACCACGGCCGCATCGTCGAACGCGGCCGCCACGACGAGCTGGTCGCCGCGGGCGGCCTCTATTCGGAGCTCTACCGCACCCAGTTCGCCGCGGCATCCCCGACCATCCCGGCCGCACTCACCGACGAAGTCGAGATCGTCACCGTCCCCGCCGGAACGGTCGAACCGTGACCGGCCCCACCTCGCCCGCCGGCCCTCGCGGCGTTCCGCGGGAGCCGTCGGTCGATGCCGGGTCCGCGGAGAGCGGCGTTCCGTTGCAGCTGTCGACCGGTGCGCGGTCGGCCGGTGCGCGGTCGGCCGGTGCCGGCGGGAGCGGCGTTGCACTGCAGCTGTCGGTCGATGCCGGGTCCGCGGGGAACGGCGTTCCGCCGGAGTCGTCGGTCGGTACCGGGCGGCCCGGGGGCCGATGGAAGCCGACGGCGGCCGACGTGGCGGCCGCGGCCGATCGGACGATCCCCGACCTGGGTGGTCCGGGACTGCGGGTGCTGTTCTCGGGCATCAACCCGAGCCTCTACTCGGCCGCGACCGGTCACCACTTCGCCCGGCCGGGCAACCGGTTCTGGCCGGCGCTGCACCGGGCCGGGTTCACCGGGCGGCAGCTGCACCCGTCCGAGCAGTTCGAGCTGCCCGCGGCGGGTCTGGGCATCACCAACGTGGTCGCCCGGGCGACCACCCGCGCCGACGAGCTCTCACCGGCCGAGCTGACCGCGGGCGGTGCAGTCCTGGCCGCCCTGGCTGCCAAGTGGCGCCCGCGCTACCTGGCGATCCTCGGGGTGACGGCCTACCGCACGGCGTTCGCCCGTCCGAAGGCCGTGCTGGGCCTGCAGCCCGAGCCGCTCGGCGGCGTACCGGTCTGGGTGCTGCCCAACCCGAGCGGCCTCAACGCCCACTACACGGTCGACACGCTGGCCACCGCGTATGCCGAACTCCGCCGGGCCGCCGCCGCTGACCCGGCTCGCTGACCCGGCTCGCTGACCCGGCCGCCGACCGCGTCGCCGGCGTGCCGGGTCGGCTGGCTCCCGGAGCGGCGGATGCCGGCTTCGAGCGGCCGTTCTCGACGAGGGCTGCACCTTGGTGCTTTTGCGCAGTAACAAGGGGGCCTGGGCGACAAACGGCCCGTCAAGCTGTTGGCGGCCCTGAACACCGCTCCGACGCCCGCTCCGCCAGATCTTCGGCCGGCTGCCGAGGGCCTCGGAGGACGACCGTGCCCTGAAGTGGGCGGGCTCGCTGGGACGAGCGGTCACGCCTTCTGCTCTGCCGCCGGCGGCTTTTCGGGAGCCGAGCCCGTCCGCCATGAGTCGTGTGGCGGCGGCCCGGGCGGCGCAATCGGCGTGTCTATGGCGCCGGTTGACGAACTCGCCGCTGTCCAGCCGACTGGCGAGACCATCGCGCCGGTCGCGCTGTCGGGTCGACCGGCGTGACTGTCGGGCTGGTGGGTGGGTTCGGCGCTGTCGGGCCGACCGGCGTTACCGTCGCGCCGGTGGATGGGCTCGCCGCTGCGGACGGTGTGTCGCCGCGGCACCGTCACCGGCGGGGGGCCGACCTGCGGGCATGGGGTGACGTCCCGGTTGGAACGTCAGAGGGCGGCCAGCAGGCCCCCGTCGACCGGGATTGACAGGCCGGTCAGGTAGCTCGCCGCCGGGGAGAGGGTGAACGCCGCGACCTTGCCGAACTCGTGCGGTTCGCCCATGCGGCCCATCGGGACGGTGTCCTCGACCTTTTTCTGGGCGGCTGCGGCATCGCCGGAGGCGGCGAACAGTTCGCGGTTGCGGTCGGTCATCACGCGGCCCGGCATGAGGCTGAGCACGCGGATGCCGCGCGGGGCGAACTCGTTGGCCATCTCCTTCGCCGCCATCGCCAAGCCGGGGCGGAGCCCGTTGGAGAGGCCGAGGCCGGTAAGCGGGCTCTTCACCGAGGTCGACAGGACGAGGGCGATCGCGCCGCCGCCGGAAAGGTTGGCGGCGACCGTGCGGGCCAGGCGGATCGAGCCCAGGAACACGGTCTCGAAGGCGTTGCGCCACTGCTCGTCGGAGAGTGAGGCGACCGAGCCGACGGACGGGCCGCCGACCGAGATCAGGGCGCCGTCCAACCGGCCGAAACGCGACATCGCCGTGTCGATCAGCTGCTGGGGGACCGACGGGTCGGCGAGGTCGGCGACGACACCGACCGCGGAGTTGCCGAGACTTTCGGCCGCCGCGGAGAGGCGGTCGCTGTCGCGGGCCGAGATGACCACCTTGGCGCCGTCGGCGACCAGCGCCTCCGCGGTGGCGAAACCGAGCCCGCGGGAGGCTCCGGTGAGGATGTAGACGCGATCCGCCAGCCCGAGGTCCATCCCCGAATCCTAGGATCCGGCGTGCAGGGCCGCAGCGGTGGCGGCGTCGGCGGGGAGGAACGATTCGATCGCCAGCTCGGAGAGGGTCACGTCCAACGGCGTACCGAAAACCGAGGTCAGGCTGAAGAAAGAGAGAGCCCCGAGGCGCAAGGGAACGACCAGGCTGCCGGGTTCGGCGGCCGAAAGGCCGCCCGGATAGGCACTCAGCTCGCCGTGGAGTTCACGCAGAATCGGATCGGCGGTTGCCGATGCCTGGTGATCGAGGCGGTGCAGCACGTGCGTGCGCCATTCGGCGAGATTGCCGATGCGCGGCGCCATTCCCGCCGGATGCAGCGACAGGCGTAGCACATTGACCGGCGGCTCCAGGAGCCACGGCGCGCAACCCTCGAGAAGCGGGGCCACCGCCGCATTGGCGTCGATCAGTGTCCAATGCCGGTCGATCAGCAGGGCCGGGAAAGGCTCGTGCCCGGCGAGGACGTCGCGCAGCGACGCCAATACCGCCGCGAGCGGCGGACCTTTCAGGTCCGATTCGGCGAAGGCCGGTGCGTAGCCGCCGGCCAGGAGCAACTCGTTCTGCGCCCGCAGGGGTACGGCGAGCCGCTCCGCCAGCCGCAGGATCATGTCCCGGGTCGGACGGGCCCGGCCGGTCTCCAGGAACGACAAATGCCGGGCTGAGACGCCGGTCTCGGTGGACAGCTCGAGCTGGCTCATGCGCCGGGTGGTCCGCCAGCGGCGCAGCAGCTGCCCGACGTCGCTCATGCCCGCAGCGTAGTCCGGCCGATCATCGGTGCCATTACCTGTGAGGTAATCGACGGCATTACCTCGAGTGGGTGATCGTGGTCCACCGACGACGAAAGGACGAAACGATGAGCGACTTCGACGGTGTGGTGGGGCAGTACCTGGCGGTCTGGAACACCACCGACGAGGCGGCGCGCCGCAGAGCGATCGCCGAGGTGTTCGCGGAGGACGTGCGGTACGTCGACCCGCTGGCCGCGGTCGAGGGCCGGGACGCGCTGAGCGCGTTGATCGGCGTGGTCCACCAGCAGTTCCCGGGGCTGGTGTTCAGCGCGGCCGGCCCGGCCGACGCCCACCACGACCAGGGCCGCTTCACCTGGCATCTGGGCCCGGCCGGCGGGGAACCGGTGGTGATCGGCTTCGACGTGGCTTCGATCGACGGTGACGGCCGGATCCGGGAGGTGCTCGGCTTCCTCGACAAGGTCCCGGGGTGACTGTGGACGGCGGCCGAAAAGTGGTGGCCTGGGACAGGGGTCAGCGGCGGCGGACGGCGTCTTCGACCAGGTCGAGGACGCGGCTGAGGTCGCCGGGCGGGCGGCCGGTGGCGAGGTGCAGCACCAGGCCGTCGTAGGCCAGCTCGAGGAACTGGGTGAGCACCTCGACCGGCACGTCGTCGCGGAGGACGCCGGCGTCGCGCTGGCGGCGGAGGCGGTCGCGGGTGGCGTCGGCGATGGCGGCGGCGCGCTCGGACCAGCGCTTGGCGAAGGCCGGGTCGGTGCGCAGCCGGCGGGAGACCTCGAGCTGTGTGCCGAGCCAGCCGGCGGTGTCGCCGTCGCTGCCGCCGGCCCGGTCGAGGAGGTCGCGCATCACCTGGACGAGGCCGTTGCGGGCGACCGTCTCGACCATGGCGGCGGCGTCGTCCTCGGCCACGGCGAGGAAGAGGGATTCCTTGTCGCGAAAATGGTGGAAAATCGCCCCTCGGGAGAGGCCGGTGGCGTCCTCCAGACGGCGGACGGTGGCACCCTCGTAGCCGAACCGCGCGAAACAGTCGCGCGCCGCGGCGAGGATCTCGTGGCGACGCGCGTCCAGCTGGTCCTGGCTTACCCTGGGCACGCCTTGGATGGTGTCACGCGGGGCCTTTCAGTTGCAATCCGTACGTACGTCTTGTCAAACCTCGGGGACAACCCGGCCGGATGGCGCGAAATCCGTCATTCAAGTCAAGATTTGTTAATAGGGCTGGACTATCGGCTCCGGGCAAGCTCACGTAAAGTGCCCGAGTGCCCCTCGTCCTGATGGCCCTCGACGACACCCTGCTCGACCGCAGCGGTGCCTTCATGCTGTGGGCGAAGGATTTTCTGGACGAGATAGGGGCGCCACCGGAAGATCTCCAATGGTTACTCTCGGTCGATGCCGATGGCCTCACTCCCCGGTGGGACCTGGCCGATCTGATCCGCGACCGCTACCACCTGAACATCCCCTCGATCGACATCCTGGAAGAGTTGCGCGGCGGCCCGCTCAGCTACGAGCGGCTCGACCCGCTGGTCGGCTGCGCCCTCAAGATCGCCGGAGATGCGGGCTTCGTGCCGGTGGTGGTCACCAACGGGCCGGCCGAGATCCAGGAGGACCGCATCCGGCGTACCGGACTCGACCAGTTCGTCGCCGACTGGGTGATCTCCGAACGGGCCGGGGTAAGCAAGCCCAACCCGCGCATCTTCGCGATGGCCGCCCAGCGGGTGCGCATGCGGCTCGGCGGGGCCTGGGTGGTCGGCGACAGCCCGGAGGCCGACATCGGCGGCGCGGCCGCGATGGGCCTGCCCAGCGTGTGGCTGCACCGGGGCCGGGAGTGGATGGACAACCGGTTCGCGCCGACCCGGGTGGTCGGCAACGTGATCCAGGGCTTGTCCGCGATCATGGCCGCGCCCCGATAAAGGCGCCCGATAAATAGCTTGCGGGCTCCGTCGTGGGCCCGGCAAAGTAGGCGCGACCGACGAGAGAAGGAGGTGTGAGACATGGCTGTCTTTGTGCTGCTGGCTGCCCGTTTCCGCTTCCCCGAAATTCTCTCCGAGGAGTTCCTCCAGTGCGTGAGCACGAGACCGTGCGCCGTGGGCGCCGCAAGTTCGACGACGACGATTCCACTTTCCTGAAGCGCGGCCGGCTCGAGCCGCGCCTGAGCGAAGATCCCGACCTGCCCCCGTCCGGCGACCGATGGTCAAGCTGGGACGGCGCGCTGCACGGCCCGGAGCCGCGGCCCGACTGGGTCCGCACCGAGGATGGCGCGGTCGACACCGAACTCGGGATTCTCAAGACCGGCAAGGAAGCGGACGTGTACCTCGTGCGTCGCGCCATACCGGACACCGACAAGATCAGCGTGATGGCGGCCAAGCGATATCGCGACGGCCAGCACCGGCTCTTCCACCGCGACGCGGGCTATCTGGAAGGCCGGCGGGTGCGGCGGTCGCGCGAGAACCGCGCGATGACCAACCGTACGGCGTTCGGCAAGGAAGTGATCGCCGGACAGTGGGCGACGGCCGAGTTCGGCGCGTTGTCCCGGCTCTGGCTGATCGGGCAGGAGAGCGGCCTGGTCCGGGTGCCCTACCCGGTGCAGCTCGACGGCACCGAGGTGATGCTCGAGTTCATCGGCGACTGGGACACCGGCGAGGCGGCACCCCGGCTGGCCCAGGTGCGGGCGGAGCCGGACGAACTGCGCCACCTCTGGGAGCAGATGACCGACGCACTATCGGTGATGGCCCGGGCCCAGGTGGCGCACGGCGACCTGTCGCCCTACAACACGCTGGTGCAGGAGGGCCGGCTGGTGCTGATCGACCTGCCGCAGATCGTCGACGTGATCGCCAACCCGCAGGGCGCCGACTTCATCGCCCGGGACGTCAACAATGTGGCGTCCTGGTTTGCCGCCCGCGGTCTCGAGGTGGAGCCGGAGGCATTGCTCGAACGCCTCCTGTACGAGGCGGGCCTGCGGTGATGCGAGGCGGCGCTGCGGTGATGCGAGGCGGGCCTGCGGTGATGCGAAGCCGGCCGGCTCGACGAACACAACCCGGTCCGCGGCCGCCTCGTCCGAGGTGGCCGCGGCCGGGGCCGCGTCACTGCAGATATCCCTCGACCTCGCCCACGCTGTGAGCCTGCTCGACGTTCGGGTCGTTGCCCACCTCGCGGGCGGCCCGGCGCCGGCGCAGCAGGTCCCAGCACTGGTCGAGGCCTTCCTCGATCTCCTTGAGCCGGGCGTGCTCCTCGGTCGAGGAGATCTCCCCGCGGCCCAACTGCTCACGCAGCTTGTGCTCCTCGTCGACCAGACTGTGGATCCGGCCGAGCACGGTGTTGTCATCCATGGCTTGAGCCTATTCACCAGGCAGGTCGTATGGGGTCAGCGGGTGCGGTCGAAAGCCGAATCACGCAGAGTGATCTCCGGTTTGCGCACATCGGCGGTTAGAAGTACGCATGTCCGCTGATGTCTACGAGGTAGTTGAAATGGCAAGCTAATCGCATGAACGACCGGGACGCCGGGGGGCGACGTTCCGGTGGACCGCCGGCGAGTGGGCGCTCGTCGGCGGCGTCACGAGGTGTCACCGGGGGCGTGGGGCCACCCCCCGGTGGCACCTCAAGCGCCCTTCTCTCGGATCTCCGCCCGGACGACCGCTGACGTCCGGGCGGTCCGCGCTGGTCGAAGGCTTGCGCGCATGCCTAGACTCGCGCCCCATGGGGGGACTGCTCGGCCGCACGGCCGAGATAACCATGCTCAACGACGCCGTTTCCCGGCTGCGCCTGGGGCACGGGCAGGTCTGCTGGGTCGGCGGTGAGCCGGGCATCGGCAAGTCTGCCCTGCTTGACGAGGTGCTCACCGATGCCGGGGGGAACGGCGTCGAGGTGCTGCGCGCGTCCGCCGGACCGCACATTTCGGATCCGTTCACGGCGCTGGGGGGCGCCGACCAGGTTCTGAAGGTCGCGGAGAAGGGCCCGGTGGCGGTCGCGATCGAAGATTTTCAGTACGCCGATCCGACACTGTCGGTTATCTGGCATCGCCTTGCCTCGGCGGCCGGGACCTTACCTCTACTCCTGATCGGATCGGCCGGACCGGTTCCACGCGCGCTCCACATCGACGCTCTGCGGGCCGACGCGTCGCTCGTGATCGACCTCGGGCCGCTCGACGAGGCGTCCGCCATCGAGCTGCTGGTACGCACCAGGGGCGACGCGACCAAGGCCCAGCTGATCGACGCCGGCGGCAACCCGCGCTACCTCGCCGGCGACCGCTCGATCGACAGGCGGCTGGCCGCGCTCAGCCCGGAGACCCGCAGCCTGCTGCGGCTGGCCGCGGTGCTCGGCGAGCGGTTCGACGCCGATGAACTGGCGGCCGTGCTCGGCCGGCGCCCGGCCGCCCTGGCCGACAGCCTCGACGAGGCGCACCGGGCCGGGCTGCTCGACGAGACCGGGGCCTATCGATCAGGTCTGCGCGGCAAGACCGAGACCGGGGCCTACCGGGTCGGCCGGCCCGACGAGCCGGGGCGGCTGATGTTCCGGCACGGGCTGATCCGCCGGGCCCTCGCCGCCGAACTGTCCACATCGCTGCGGTCGGCGCTGCACCGGCAGTTCGCCGAGGCGCTGGCCGAGCGGGGTGCGGCGTTCGACACGATCGCCGGGCACCTGCGCGCGGCCGGCGGACCCGGCGCGCCCTGGGTCGGCCGGTGGCTGGCCCGGCTGCCCGAGGGGGTGCTGCGGGCGGCGCCCGAGGTCGCGGCCGAGGTGCTCGGCCCGGCTCTCGACTCGACGGTGCTGCCGCCCGAGGTCCGCGAGACGCTGTCCGCCCGGCTGATCCGGGTGCTGACCGCGCTCGGCCGGGAGGAACGCGCGGACGACCTGGCCCAGTCGCTGCTGCGGGACAGCACCGACCCGGGGCATCGCGGCACGGCCTGGATCGCGCGGATCGCGATCGCGGCCCGCAACAACGAGCTCGACCGGGCCGGCGACCTGATCGTCGAGGGACTGGCCGACCCGACGCCCGGGCGTGGATTCCGAGCCCATCTGCGGGCCCGGGAGGCCCAGCTGCTGCTGCGCCAGGGCGACCCGGAGCGCAGTCGCGAGCAGGCCAACCGGGCTTTGGAGGAGGCCGAGGCGGTCGAGGACGCGGAGGCGGCCGGCTATGCCCGGCACGTGCTCGCCCACCTCGACCGGGAGCCGGCGCGGGCGCTCGCCCACCTCGACGCGGCACTGGCCGGCCTGGCCGCCGACGAGGCGCCCGACCTGCGGCTGCGGCTGCTCAACAACCGGCTGGCCGCGCTCAACAACCTGGGCCGGGCCGACGAGTTCGAGGCGGCCGCCCGGCAGGTACCCGACCATGTCGCCCGGGTCGGCGTGGTCCGGGGTGCGTCCCTGCTGCTCGCCGCGGCGATGGGCTGCTACGACTTCGGACGCTGGGACACCTCGCTCGACTACCTGGCCCGGATGCCCGAGGAGCTGCCGGCCGCGTTGCGGATCGGCCGGCACGGGCTGGCCGCGATGCTGCACGCCCACCGCGAGGAGTGGACGCCGGCCGAACGGCACCTGGCCGAGGGCCTGCGCATCCCGAACCGCTCGGGCGACGTCCGCATCTGGTCGGGCTATCTGATCGCGGCCGACGCCATGCGTGCGGTCACCGACCGCGACCTGCGCCGGGCCGCCGACCTGCTCACCACGTGGCTCGACTCGGACGCCGAGTTCGAGAACCGGGAACGCTACATGTGGCTGCCGCCGCTCATGCGGGTCGCCCGCGAGCTGCACGACCGTGACCTCGAGGAACAGATCGTCGCGGCCACCGAGCAGGATGCGCGGCGGCCGGACGCGCTGGCGATGCAGCAGGCCGCCGCGCGGCTGTGCCGGGCCCAGTTCGAGGACGACGCTGAAACGTTGCAGGCGGTCGCGCGGGTCTACGAGAACCACGGCTGGGCGATCATGCGGGCGTTCGCGACCGAGGAGACCGCGGTCCGGCTCGCCGCGGCCGGGCAGATCGAGCAGGCCCGGGCCGCGTTCAACGACGCGGTGCGTGGCTATGCCGGTCTGGGCGCGACCTGGGACGTACGCCGGGTGGACGCGCGACTGCGCCCGCTGGGCATCCGGCGCGGCAGCCGGACCCTCGACCAGCGGCCCGAGTCGGGGTGGGCGGCGCTGACCGACGCCGAGCGCCGGGTCGCCGAACTGGTCGCCACCGGCAAGTCCAACCCCGAGGTCGCCAGCGAGTTGTTCCTGTCGCCGCGGACCGTACAGACCCACGTCTCGCGCATTCTGCGCAAGCTCGGCTACACCTCGCGCATGGATCTCGTACGCGATCGGGCCCGGCGCTGACAGCACCGGGCCCGATCGGCGGAACCATATTCAGCTGTTGAGCATCTTGCGGAGCACGTACTGCAGGATGCCGCCGTGCCGGTAGTAGTCGGCCTCGCCGGGCGTGTCGATGCGGACGTCGGCGTCGAACTCGATGCCGGTGTCGGTGCGCACCTTGACCGTCGCCGGGACGTCGCCGCCGTTGAGCGCCTCGATGCCGGTGATGGTGAAGGTCTCGGTGCCGGTCAGGCCGAGCGACTCGGCGTTGGTCTTGGGCGGGAACTGCAGCGGCAGCACGCCCATGCCGATCAGGTTGGAGCGGTGGATGCGCTCGTAGCTCTCGGCGATGACCGCGCGGACGCCCAGCAGCATGGTGCCCTTGGCCGCCCAGTCGCGGGACGAGCCCGAGCCGTACTCCTTGCCGGCCAGGATGACCAGCGGGACGCCGGCCGACTGGTAGGCGACCGAGGCGTCGTAGATCGTGGTCTGCTCACCGGTCAGGTGGTTGACCGTGAAGCCACCCTCGACGCCGGGCACCAGCTGGTTGCGCAGCCGGATGTTGGCGAACGTGCCCCGGATCATGACCTCGTGGTTGCCGCGGCGGGAGCCGTACGAGTTGAACTCGTGCCGCGGGACGCCGTGCTCGGCCAGGTATTTGCCGGCCGGGGAGTCGGCCTTGATCGAGCTGGCCGGCGAGATGTGGTCGGTGGTCACCGAGTCGCCCAGCTTGGCCAGCACCCGGGCGCCGGAGATGTCCCGCACCGGCGAAGGCGTGGGAGACATGCCCTCGAAGTAGGGAGGCTTGCGCACGTAGGTCGAGTCGGAGGCCCACTCGAAGGTGTCGCCCTCCGGGGTCGGCAGAGACTGCCACTGCTCGTCGCCGGCGAAGACGTCCGAGTAGGCCGCGCTGAACCCGGTGGCGCCGATCGCCGACGCGATGACGTCGTCGATCTCCTTGGCGCTGGGCCAGATGTCGTGGAGGTAGACCGGCTTGCCGTCCGATCCGGTGCCCAGCGGCTCGGTGGTGATGTCGAGGTCCATCGTGCCGGCCAGCGCGTATGCCACCACCAGAGGCGGCGAGGCCAGGTAGTTCATCTTGATGTCGGGGTTGATCCGGCCCTCGAAGTTGCGGTTGCCGGAGAGCACGCTGACCGCCGTGAGGTCGGCCTCGTTGACCGCGGCCGAGATCGCCTCGGGCAGCGGCCCGGAGTTGCCGATGCAGGTGGTGCAGCCGTAGCCGACCAGGTTGAAGCCGAGCTTGTCGAGGTAGGGCGTGAGGCCGGCCCGGTCGTAGTAATCCATGACGACCTTGGAGCCGGGCGCCAGCGTCGTCTTGACCCACGGCTTGCGGGTCAGGCCGCGGTCGACCGCGTTGCGGGCCAGCAGCGCCGCACCGATCATGACCTGCGGGTTGGACGTGTTGGTGCACGAGGTGATCGCGGCGATGCCGACGAAGCCGTGGTCGAGCTCGAACTCGACGCCGTCGTCACCGGTGACCCGCACCGGGTTGGAGGCCCGGCCCTCGGAGCCGTTGGCCGCCGACTCGAACTTGTGCGGCTTGTCCGAATTATCGGAAACGTCATTCGCGGGCGGGTCGGAAGCGGGGAAGGACTCTTCGCTGGCCTCGTCCGCGTGCCCGGACGGCTGCACGTAGTTGACCAGGGCCTCGCGGAACATCGGCTTGGCGGCGTTCAGCGGGACGCGGTCCTGTGGGCGCTTCGGGCCGGCCAGCGACGGCACGATCGTCGACAGGTCGAGCTCGAGCCGCTCCGAGTAGCTCGGCTCGTTACTCGCGTCGTGCCACAGGCCCTGCCGCTTCGCGTACGCCTCGACCAGGGCGACCTGCTGGTCGCTGCGCCCGGTCAGACGGAGGTATTTGATCGTCTCGTCGTCGATCGGGAAGATCGCGGCGGTCGAGCCGTACTCCGGCGACATGTTGCCGATCGTGGCCCGGTTGGCCAGCGGCACGGCGCTCACGCCGGGGCCGTAGAACTCGACGAACTTGCTGACCACGCCGTGCTCGCGGAGCATCTCGGTGATCGTGAGGACCAGGTCGGTCGCGGTGGTGCCGGCCGGCATCTCACCCGAGAGTTTGAAGCCGACGACCCGCGGGATCAGCATGCTGACCGGCTGGCCGAGCATCGCGGCCTCGGCCTCGATGCCGCCGACGCCCCAGCCCAGCACGCCGAGGCCGTTGACCATCGTGGTGTGCGAGTCGGTGCCGACCAGCGTGTCGGGGTAGGCCTGGCCGTCGCGTTCCATCACGGTGCGGGCCAGGTATTCGATGTTGACCTGGTGCACGATGCCGGTGCCGGGCGGGACGACCTTGAACTCGTTGAACGCGGTCTGGCCCCAGCGCAGGAACTGGTAGCGCTCGCGGTTGCGCTGGTATTCGAGCTCGACGTTGCGGGCGAAGGCGTCCTCGCGGCCGAACAGGTCGGCGATCACCGAGTGGTCGATGACCAGCTCGGCCGGGGCGAGCGGGTTGACCTTGGTGGGGTCACCGCCGAGCTCCTTGACGGCCTCGCGCATGGTGGCCAGGTCGACCACGCAGGGGACGCCGGTGAAGTCCTGCATCAGCACCCGGGCGGGCGTGAACTGGATCTCGACGCTGGGGTCGGCGGTCTCGTCCCAGCCGCCCAGTGCGCGGATGTGGTCGGCGGTGATGTTGGCGCCGTCCTCCGTCCGCAGCAGGTTCTCCAGCAGGATCTTCAAGGAGTAGGGCAGGCGGTCGTGCCCCTCGACCCTGTCGATCGTGAAAATCTCGTAGCTCGCGTCACCGACGCGCAGCTCGCTCTTCGCACCAAAGGTGTCGAGGCTGGCCACGTCAACTCCTTCACACCCAGCGACCGTGAGTAGTACTCAGCAGTCTTTCGCATTGGTCGGCGCTGTCCTCTGGTTAGGCGGACCTAACTGTGGGTTCACGACTTTCCATAAACCGTACGTCCGTCTTGTAAGCCGGGGCAAGGCGGGGTCAGGCCGTGGCATGCACCGCGAAGGTGTTGTCGGCGAGATAGGCCGGCTGGAGCGTGACGCCGCCGATCGTCGCGGCCGGGAGCACGAAGGCGCGGCTTTTGTCGACGATGTCGTCGCGCAGGCCGGCCAGTGGCACCAGGTCGGGCCCGAGGCGCAGGTGCAGCGACCAGGTGCCGACCGGCAGGGCCGGGATCACGGCCCGGAAGGTCGCGGATTCGTGTTCGAGCGGAAACTCGCGGGTCTCACCGGCGGAAACCGCCACCAGGGCGGCGTCGGAGGAGAAGGCCGGGCCGATCAATCGGCCGGCGACACGTACGCCGTCCGCATCGGCCTGCACGGGTCCCACCTCGGCATAGGCGCTCCGGTCGGTGACGCGTACGCCCATGGTCCCGTCCGGGCGCCGGTAGGGCAGCTGGAGCCGCATGTCCGGGACGTCCTCGAGCAGCCACCGGGTGTCGCGCAGCCCGGCCTGCAGCTCGGTGCCGTCCTCCCGTACGGCCCGGTAGTCGTCGCCTTCGCCGTCCAGGCGTACGCCGGCCGGAAGCGGCGACAACCCGTCCCAGTCGAGGGTCGGCCGGCCGGCCGACGCGACCGGTCCCAGCACCTTCAACGGCTCGCCCGGCCGGCTCCACCAGCGCCGCTTCTTGCTCGCCGCCAGCTCCTCGAACAGCTGCTCGTACTGCCCGGCGATCGGTGCCGGGTCGTACCGCGTGGAACTGGCCAGCGCGGCCGTCGCCATCGACTGCCGGAGCGGCTCGTCGTTGATCATCCGGAGCAGGGCGTCGCCCAGCGCGTCCGGGTCGCCGACCGGGGTGAGCAGGCCGTCCACCCCGTGTTCGAGGATCTCGCCCGGCCCGTGCGGCGCGTCGGTGCTGACCACCGGCACGCCGCAGCGCATCGCCTCGACCAGCGTCATGCCGAACGGCTCCTTGTCGGCCGAGACCGCGGCAATCGAGGCCTTGGCCCACTCCGGCTCGATCGGCATGTAACCGCCCATCATGCGGACGTGGTTGTGCAGGCCCAGTTCGAGCACGAGCGCGCGGAGCGCCGGTTTCTGGTCGCCGTCGCCGTAGATGCGCAGCTGCCAGTCCGGCCGCTCGGCGACGACCTTCGCGAACGCCCGGATCAGTACGTCGTACCGCTTGCTCTTGACCAGCCGGCCGGCCGCGACGATCAGCTTGGCCCGGCCGTGCGAGGGCGGGACCGACGGCGCCGGGATGCTGTTCGGGATGTGCAGCAGGCGGGTGCTGCCGAGGCGCACGTTGGCCCGGTAGTCCTCGGCGTCGCGCCGGGAGACCGTCACGAACGCGTCGATGCGGCGCAGGTGGCCAGGCATCTCCTTACGCAGTGCGGC
Organism: Actinoplanes sp. NPDC051343; assembly: GCF_044455125.1. NCBI lineage: Bacteria > Bacillati > Actinomycetota > Actinomycetes > Micromonosporales > Micromonosporaceae > Actinoplanes > Actinoplanes sp. NPDC051343. The sequence goes on along the minus strand of NZ_JBITEL010000001.1, from coordinate 1,038,578 downwards.
CCGGTGCTGGCCGCGGACCAGGTGCTCCTGGCCGATGCGGACGAGGTGCCGCGGGGCGAGGCGCGCGAGGTAGGCGATCAGGCCGGGCCGGGTGGCGATCACCACGTCGGCGTCGGTGCCGGCCAGGTACTGCCGGTAGCGGTCCTCGACCCACGCGTTGTAGGTCGAGGCCTTGAAGTCGGCTTTCGGGTAGTGGCGGCCCGGGCGGTCGCGGCCGGGCGCGTCCGCGACATGGTCGGGGTGGTCCGTGCGGACCTCGGTCAGCGACATCAGCCGGATCGCGGGCGGCACCGTGAGATGAGGCACGTCGCGCCGGCGTTCGGTGCTCAGCACCTCGATCTCGTGGCCGCGCCCGGCCAGCGCCCCGCCCAGGTTGAACGTCGTCTTGACCGTTCCCCCGATGCCGAAGGCATCGTTGATCAGGAATAGGACCTTCACGGCGCGCCGCTCCTCCGTGGCTCGGACAGGGCCGCCACACTAGCGCCCGCCATCCAACGGCGTTTACCTGTGTGTTCCGCCGGGCATCCCGCGGCACGTGAAGACACCCACCGATCGGGCCGGGCTCACCGACTTCTTCGACCGCTACGGTTCGGCTCTCACCTGCGGTGACGTCGCCGCGGTCGCCTCCTGCTACGCCCTGCCGGGCATGGTGATGTCCGACTCGTACAGCTTCACTTTCGCCACCCCGGCCGCGGTCGCGCTCTCCTTCCTCGGAGCCGCGCCCGGCTATCACGACCAGCAGGTCGTCGCCGCGCACGCCCAGTTGCGCGACGTCCAGCGGCTGTCCGAGGCGCTCCGGATGGTGCTGGTCGAGTGGGAGTACCTGGACAGCGCCGGGAACGCGGTGCCCGGCGAGTCGTATCGCTATCTGATCCGGATCGGGGCCGAAGGACCCCAGATCACGGCGGTGATCGCGGTTTCCTGAAACCGTCGGACCCCGGTGCGAGGATGACCGGGTGACCACGATCGAGATCTCGGCCAGCGCGCCACCGACTGCCCCGAGCCGGCCTCGATGGCTGGTCGTGCACTACCTGCGGCCCGACGGCGACTACGAGCACTGGTCGCTGCACGCCTGGGGCGACATCGCGCCTGACCAGGCCACCGGTTTCCCGGGCGGGCATCCGTTCGCGGGCGAGGACGCCGACGGCCGGTTCGCCTGGGTGCGGCTGGCCGACGATGCCCGGGAGGTCGGTTTTGTCGTGGCCGACCGCGCCGGGGTCAAGGACGTCGCCGACGACCGGCACGTCGATCCGGCGGTCACTCCGGAGATCTGGCTCAAACCCGGCGATTCCACCATCTATTCGGAGTGTCCGACCTCCCGGGCAGAAACCTCACCGGACGGCTTCGCCACCGTGCACTTCCGGCGGCCCGACGGCGACTACAGCGGGTGGGGCCTGCACGTCTGGGAGGGCGCACGGTCCAGGACCCCTTGGCGTACGCCGTTGAGCCCGTCCAGCTACGACCCGTTCGGAGCGGTGTTCCGGGTGCCGCTGCGGCCGGACGCCGTGGGGCTGCGGTTCGTCATGCACCGCGGCGACACCAAAGACCTGCCGGACGACCAGCGGCTCGACCTGACGGTGACCCGCGAGGTGTGGCTGGTCGCCGGCACGGCCGAGCCGGTGCTGCCCGATCTGCGCACGCTCGGTCCCGAGCTCGACCCGGCCCGCTCGCTCGCCGTGTTCCTCGACCGTACGACGATCGCGCTCCCGCCCGAGCTGGCCGGCCGGGCCGACGGGCTGGCCCTGGTCAGCTCGTCCGACGGGGTGCGCCGGGTGGGCGACGAACTGGTCGGCGAGCACACCACGCTGCCGCTGACCCCACGCCCGGGCGGCCTCTTCCAGGGCCAGAGCCGCAAGTTCCCGCACCTGCGGGCCTACCGCGCGTTCTCGGTGCGCGAACTGGGCGACGCCGCGCTGGGCTACCTGCTGCGCGGTCAGTTGCTGGTGGCCGGCCGCGACGCCGACGGCCGCCTCACCGCGCTCACCGGGGTCCAGCTGCCGGGCGTGCTCGACGACCTCTACGCCGAGGCGGCCGAAGCCGACCTGGGCGTCACCATCGACGACGAGGAGCGCCCGGTGGTTGCGGTGTGGGCGCCCACCGCGCGTACGGTCGAATTGGAGCTCTCGCGTTCCCCCGGCGAGGAACCCAAACTGGTTCCGATGGACCGCGACGCGGTCACCGGGATCTGGTCCGCGGTCGGCAAGCGCAAATGGCTCGGGCGTTACTACCGGTTCCGGGTCGAGGTGTGGCACCCGGCCGCCCAGCGGGTGGTCACGACCAGCGTGACCGACCCCTATTCGCTCGGCCTGGCCGTCGACTCGACGCACAGCCTGCTGATCGACCTCAGCGACCCGGCGCTCATGCCGCCGGGCTGGGAGTCGCTGGCCAAGCCGCCGCCGGTCGCGCCGGCCCGCATGCAGATCGCCGAGGTGTCGGTGCGCGAGTTCTCGATCTTCGACTCCTCGCTGCCGGCCGAGGAGCGCGGCACCTACGCGGCGTTCACCCGGCCCGAGGCCGACAGCATGCGGCACCTGCGCTCGCTGGCCGACGCCGGGCTCACCCACCTGCACCTGCTGCCCGCGTTCGACTTCGCGACCGTGCCCGACCGGCGTTCGGACCAGGCTCAGCCGCAATGCGACCTGCTCGCGCTGCCACCTTCCTCGGAAGATCAGCAGCGCGCGGTGGCCGAGGTCGCTGACCGGGACGGCTTCAACTGGGGTTACGACCCGTGGCACTACACCGCGCCCGAGGGCAGCTTCGCGGTCGATCCGGCCGGCGCCTCCCGCATTCGCGAGTTCCGGGCCATGGTGGCCGCGCTCAACGCGGCCGGCCTGCGCGTGGTCATGGACGTCGTCTACAACCACACCATGGGCGACGGGCTCGACCGGTTCAGCGTGCTCGACCGCATCGTCCCCGGCTATTACCACCGGCTGCTGGCCGACGGCACCACCGCCGAGTCGACCTGCTGCCCGGGCACCGCCACCGAGCACATGATGATGAGCCGCCTGGTCATCGACTCGGTGCTGACCTGGGCCCGCGACTACAAGATCGACGGCTTCCGGTTCGACCTGATGGGGCACCACCCGCGGTCCAACATCCTCGAGGTGCGGGTCGGGCTCGACCGGCTCAGCAAGTTCGAGCACGGCGTGGACGGCAAGGAGGTCTACGTCTACGGCGAGGGCTGGAACTTCGGTGAGGTGGCCTACGACGCCCGGTTCGCCCAGGCGACCCAGGTCAACATGGCCGGCACCGGCATCGGCACGTTCAACGACCGGCTGCGCGACGCGGCCCGCGGCGGCGGCTCGTTCGGCGACGACCCGACCGACCAGGGCTTCGCGACCGGGCTCGGTTCGCGCACTCCGCTGGTGGTTCATGACCGCATCAAGATCGGGCTGTCCGGTGCGCTGGCGACCTACCGGTTCGTCACCCACACCGGCCACGAGCAGGGCGGCGCCCAGATCGACTTCAACGGCTCGCCGAGCGGCTACGCGCTCGCCCCGGCCGAGGCGGTCAACTACGTCGACGCCCACGACAACGAGATCCTCTACGACGCCCTAGCGTTCAAGCTGCCGCCCGGCACCCCGCCCGTCGAGCGGGCCCGCATGCAGGTCCTCGCGCTGTCGCTGATCGTGCTCGGCCAGGGCGTCGGGTTCATGGCCCTGGGCAGTGAGCGACTGCGCTCGAAGTCGCTCGACCGCAACTCGTTCAACTCCGGCGACTGGTTCAACGCGATCCGCTGGGACCCGGCGGCCGGCAACGGGTTCGGCCTCGGCCTGCCCCCGGCCTCCGACAACGAGGGCCGCTGGCCGTGGGCCCGGCCGCTGCTCGCCGACGCAGGCCTGGTCCCGTCGCCCGAACTGGTGGCGATGACCGCCGAGCGCTACCGCGAGATGCTGCGCATCCGCCGCTCGTCGCCGGTCTTCGGGCTGCCGACCGGCGACGAGGTGCAGCGGCGGCTGAGCTTCCCGCTGGGCGGGCCGGGGGAGACCCCGGGGGTGATCGTGATGTGTCTCGACGGCACCGGCATCGACACCCGGTGGGGCACCCTGGTCGTCGTCTTCAACGCGACCGACTCCCTGGCCGTCGAGACCGTGCCCGCCCTGGCCGGGCTCCACCTTCGGCTCCACCCGGAGCTGACCGGCTCGGCCGACCCGCTGCTGCGTACCGCCGCGGCGGCCGGCGGCGTGCTGACCGTGCCGCCGCGCTCGGTGCCGGTTTTCGTGGCCGATCTCCCGTAGCGGAATTTCACCCCCTCCCTCGTGGTTGATGCGGGCAGTTGTAATTGACACGTCAATCACTAAGTGGGAGATAGCCATGGCCGACCTCGTGATCGGGCTCGACACCTTCGGCGACGTGCCGGTCGACAGCACCGGTGCGCCCGTCTCGCACGCCGTCGCGATCCGGCAGGTCGTCGAGGAGGCGGTGCTGGCCGACCAGCTCGGCGTCGACGTGATCGCGCTGGGCGAGCACCACCGGCCCGAATACTCCATCTCGACGCCGGAGACCGTCCTCGCCGGCATCGCGACCCGTACGTCTGAGATCAAGCTCGCGTCCGGCGTCACCGTGCTCAGCTCGGACGACCCCGTGCGCGTCTTCCAGCGCTTCGCCACCGTCGACGCGCTCTCCGGCGGCCGGGCCGAGGTGATCCTCGGGCGGGGCTCGTTCACCGAGTCGTTCCCGCTGTTCGGATACGACCTGTCGGACTATGACGTGCTGTTCGAGGAGAAGCTCGACCTGTTCGTGAAGCTGCTCGACGAGAAGCCGGTGACCTGGAGCGGGACCACCCGTCCCGCGCTCTCCGACGCTTCGGTCTTTCCGCGCACCGAGTCCGGGCGCCTCAACACCTGGGTCGGCGTCGGTGGCTCCCCGCAGTCGGTGGTCCGCACCGCCCGCTACGGTCTGCCGCTCATGCTCGCGATCATCGGTGGTCCCGCTGACCGGTTCGCCCCCTACATCGACCTGTACAAGCGTGCCGCCGAGCAGTTGGGCACGGTCGCGCACCCGGTCGGCATGCACTCGCCCGGCTTCGTCGCCGACACCGACGAGGAGGCCAAAGAGCTGTTCTACCCGGCGTACAAGGCCCAGCGCGACCGGATCGGCGCGCTCCGCGGCTGGCCACCCCTGCGCCGGTCCGAGTTCGACGCCGAGATCGAGCACGGCTCGCTCTACGTCGGCTCGCCGGACACCGTCGGCCGCCGCATCGGCGCGGCGGTCAAGACGCTCGGCGTGGGCCGGTTCGACATGATCTACACCGCCGGGGCGCAGTCGATCGGCGCCCGGATGCGCAACGTCGAGCTCTTCGGTGAGAAGGTCATGCCCATGGTTCGGGAGATCGCTTCATGACCACGATCGGGATTCTGGGAGCCGGCAAGGTCGGCACCGTGCTGGCGCGGCTCGCGGTCGCGGCCGGCTACCGGGTGCTGGTCGCCGGCTCCGGCGACCCGCAGAAGATCGCGCTGATCGTGTCCGTGCTGGCGCCCGGCGCGACCGCGACGACCGCGGCCGAGGCGGCGGCCGAGGCGGACATCGTCGTGCTGGCCCTGCCCCTCGGCAAATACGACACCGTGCCGGTCTCGTCGTTGCAAGGAAAGCTCGTCGTCGACGCCATGAACTACTGGTGGGAGATCGACGGCATCCGCGACGACCTCACCGACCCGCGTACGACCTCGAGCGAGATCGTGCAGGCGTTCCTGCCGTCGTCGCGTGTCGTGAAGGGCTTCAACCACATGGGTTACCACGACCTGGAAGCCGGGGCCCGGCCGGCGGGCACCCCCGGACGCAAGGCGATCGCGATCGCCGGCCCCTCCCCGGACGTGGAGACCGTCGCCGACCTGGTCGACGCGCTCGGCTTCGACCCGGTCATCGCCGGGCCGCTGGCCGCGGGCGCACGCATGCAGCCGGGCACGGAGCTCTTCGGCGCCAACTTCGATCAGGAACAGGTGCGCGCGGCACTCGGCTCCAAAATGTCATAGGCGCCCTGTCGCCAAGATCAACCGGCGCGGGGGCGGTCACCGTCGACGGCACGGTCGCCGTGGTGCGCAGCGGCGACCGGACCTACCACGTGCGCGGCGCGGCGTCGTGCACCTGCGCCTGGTGGGCCCGGCGGGCGCGGGCCGTGCAAGCTACGGATGGTCACCGTGGAAGTCGGAGCATGAGCCGCGCGTCGGACGCCGCGCCATGTGGGGGTGGTCAGGCGGCCCACGGGCCGGTCGGGGACAGCCGGCAGAGCACGTCGAGCAGTTCGGGTGGCTCGACGCCCTCGGGGAGGGCGTCCCACGCGACCCAGGCGTGTTCGACGAGCCAGTCCGACTCGTACGCCATGAGGCCCTCGCGGCCGATGGCCGGCGGCTTGTCGAAGACGGCCAGGAAGAACTCCTCGTCGCCGTCGTAGAGGTTGCCGTTCCACCGCAGGTGGCGGTGGACCCGGACCCCCGGTTCACGCACCGCCGACCCGGGCAGCCCGGTCTCCTCGGTGAGCTCGCGGCGGGCCGTCTCGATCGGGCTCTCGCCCTCTTCGATGCCGCCGCCCGGCGGCTCCCAGACCAGGTGACCGTCGACCGGGTCGCGCCAGCACATCAGCAGGACGCGGGAGCGGTCGTCGACGCAGACCACTCGAGCCGCGGGTCGCCAAACCATCCGGTCATTCTGCTCGACGATGCTAGAAGCGGTCGAATTTTGCTTCCAGGTCGGCGTTCTGCGGACCGGCCGCGCTCAGCGCCGGCGTCGAGTTCTCGTTGAACGAGTTACCGCGGTCCCATCCGGTGCGGTAGGCGTCGTTGCTCCAGCCCCCGCGCGAGTTGGCCGGCTCCGGCGTGCGGGCCGCCGACGGCCGGTTGGTCGCCCCGGTCTGGAAGAAGTCCATCAGGGACGTGAGCTGGGCGGTCTGCGCCGACATCTCCTGTGCCGTGGCCGCCAGCTCCTCCGAGGAGGACGCCGTCTGCTCGGTGACCTTGCCGATCTGGGTCATCGCGATGTTGATCTGGCGTACGCCTGTCGACTGCTCGCCGCTCGCCGCCGCGATCTCCTGCACCAGGTCGGATGTGCGGATGATGCTGGGGATCATCGTGGACAGCAGGTCGCCGGCCCGTTCCGCGGTCTGCACGCTGCCGGCCGCCAGTTCGCTGATCTCCTGGGCCGCGATCTGGCTGCGTTCGGCCAGCTTGCCGACCTCGGACGCGACGACCGCGAAGCCTTTGCCGTGTTCGCCGGCGCGGGCCGCTTCGATGGTCGCGTTGAGGGCGAGCATGTTGGTCTGGAACGCGATGTCGTCGATGATCCCGATCTTGCTGGTGATCTCCTTCATCGCGGTCACCGTGCGGGTCACCGCGTCGCCGCCCTCCTGGGCCTCGGCCGCCGTTGTCGCGGCGATGCCTTCGGTGGCGCGGGCGTTGTCGCTGTTCTGGCTGATGCCGGCGGTCATCTGCTCGATGCTCGCGGTCGTCTCCTCGACGCTCGCGGCCTGCTCGGTCGCGGCCTGGGACAGGCTCTGCGAGGCGCCGCTGATCTGCAGCGACGCGCTGTTGAGCTGGGACGCCGACTCCACGACCGTGCTGACCGTCTCGCCGAGGCGGGAGAGCGCGCTGTTGAGGGCCGTGCCCATCCGGCCCACCTCGTCGCGGGCGCTGACGTGCACCCGCTGGTCGAGCCGGCCCTGGGCGAGCGCCGTGAGAACGGTGACGGTGTCGCGCAGCGGGCCGGCGATCGAGCGGGTGATGATCTGCACGACCGTGAAGGTGAGTATCAACGCCACGACGATCAGGACGATGAGGATCGTCCGCGCCTTCGAATAGGCGCTTGCCGATGAGTCCAGGGAGGACTTGGCGGCCTCGTCGTCCTTATCGATGAGGTTGTTCAAGGAGGTGTCGATGGCGGTCGCCACCGGATTTACCTGAGTGCTGACAACCTGATTGAATTGCTTGATGTCACTGGCTGCGGCGAGTGGCCGGAGCTTGTCGGTCGCCAATTTCTTGTAGGTGGCCCAGGCGGTGGTGAAAGCCTGTTCATTGCTGTCCTTCGAGGCGCCGGCGGAAAACGATGCCCACGCCTGGTCGAGTTTCGTGATCGTCGCGTCCAGGACGCCCAGGGCGGCCTGTGTCTCGGTGGCACCGCTCGCCAGTGCGAGCCCGCGCATCTGCAGCCGGACGTCCTTGTAGTCGGTGGCGACCTCGCCGAGCAGGCGGACGTCGTGCAGATTGCTGTCGTAGAGGTGCGCCAGGCGGTCCTGCGTGCTGCCGAGCTGGATGATGCCCACCAGCCCCACGGCGATCAGAAGGACGCAGACGACACTCGCCAGTCCGCGCAGTTTCCAGGCGATCGGCAGGTCGCGGAACCCCGATCGACCGTGATGGCGTGCTTCCGACATGTCTGCCATGGAAGGCACTTCCTTTTCCGATCAGAAGCGGAATGGAATCTGCCGGGCCCCCGCCGCGACCAGGCCAGCTTAACGACGTGCCGATCGCGATATGCCAGAACTTTCCCGATTCCCGCAGCGCCCCGCGAACAATCTGATCGAATGAAACGGCGCAGCGAGAGGGGCCAGGAGATGAGCACGGTTACCGAGGCCGGTCGGTACCTCACGTTCTCGCTCAACACCGAGGCGTACGCCCTCGACATCTTCCATGTCACGGAGATCATCGAGTACCGCCCGCTGACGGTGGTCCCGATGATGCCCGACTTCATCCGTGGCGTGATCAACCTGCGGGGCCGGGCGGTTCCGGTCATCGACATCGCGATCCGGTTCGCCCGGGGCAGCACGGTGATCGACCGGCGCACCAGCATCATCATCGTGCACATCCAGGATGCGGGACTGGCCGAGATGGCCGACCCGGACGGCGACGGCAAGGGTGCCGGCGACGGTCAGGACATCGGCATCCTGGTCGACTCGGCGAGCAAGGTCGTCACGCTGTCGCCGGACGACATCGAGCCGGCGCCGGCGTTCGGGGCCGGGATCCGGGCCGACTACATCAGCGGCATGGCCCGCCGGGACGAGGACTTCCTGATCCTGCTCGACATCAGCCATGTGCTGTCGATCAGCGACATGGTTCGGCTGAGCGACCTGGCGCAGACCCCGGTGGCGGAGGTCGGACCGGGGCCGGCGTGACCACCCCGGACCTGGCTCCGCGGACCATTTCGCGGGCCGACTTCGAGTACATCACCGGGGTGCTGCACGACCACACCGGCATCCGGCTCGCCCCGGGCAAGGAGGCCCTGGTCTCGAGCCGTCTCGACAAGCGGATCCGGGCGCTTGGCCTCGGCGGCTACCCCGACTACGTGCGCCTGCTGGGGGAGCGTGGCAACGAGGTCGAGCTCCACCAGATGATCAACCTGCTGACGACGAACGAGACGTTCTTCTTCCGCGAGGCGCAGCACTTCGACTATCTGCGGCGCGAGGTGCTGCCCAAGTCGCAAAAAATGTTCCGGCTGTGGAGTGCGGCCAGTTCGACCGGGGAGGAGGCGTACACGGCGGCCATGGTGCTCGCCGACTCGCTGCCGAGCGGCTCGTGGGAGATCGTCGGCACTGACATCTCGACCCGGGTGGTCGAGCGCGCGCGGGCCGGCCTCTACCCGATCGCGGCGGCCGAGCGGATCCCCAAGCCGCTGCTGCGCCAGTTCTGCCTGCGGGGCCGCGAGGAATACCAGGGACTGATGACCGTGACCCGTGAGTTGCGGTCGCGCGTGCAGTTCCACTGCCTCAACCTGATCGGGGACTTCCGCCAGCTGGGCCGGTTCGACGTGATCATGCTGCGCAACGTGATGATCTACTTCGACCTCGACACGAAACGCGACCTGGTGCCGCGCATGGTCGAGCGGCTGGTGCCGGGTGGCCATCTGATCATCGGCAGCTCGGAGTCGCTCAACGCGATCCCGTCCCGGCTGCGCATGATCGAGCCGTCGATCTACCGGTTGGACGAGCCGTGACCGACATCTTCCTGCACCCCGGTGACTACTGGTTCGGCGACGGCGGAACCCGGGTCCACACCGTGCTGGGCTCCTGCGTCTCGATCACCGCCTGGCATCCGGTCCGGCTGATCGGCGGCATGTGCCACTACATGCTGCCGGCGCGCAACGCCCATCTCGAGGTGGCGCCGGACGCCCGCTACGCGGACGACGCCGTCGCGCTTTTCCTGCGGGACATGCGCCGGTCCGGCACGGTTCCTTCGGAGTACGAGGTGAAGATGTTCGGCGGCAGCGAGCAGTTCCCGCATCTGGCCCGGCCGTCGGCGCTCGACGTGGCCGGCCGCAACATCGCGTCCGGGCGCGAACTGCTGGAGCATCACGGTTTCATCCTCAGCTCCCGCAATCTCGGTGGCGTCGGCCCGCGCCGCCTGATCTTCGACATCGCCACCGGCGCGGTCTGGGTGCGTTCGCTGCGGCAGGCCTCGGCATGACCGCCGGCACCCAGCGGCAACCAGCCGGACTCGCGGGCGAGGGCCGGACCGGCATGCCGATGGGAGCGGCGTCATGAGCGAGCGCATCGGGGTGCTGATCGTGGACGACTCGGCGGTCGTCCGGCAGGTGCTCTCGGCCCGTCTCCTCCAGAGCCCGGGCATCGAAGTCGTGGGGGCCGTCCAGGATCCGATCTTCGCCATGGACCACATGAACAAGAACTGGCCCGACGTGGTGGTGCTCGACCTCGAGATGCCCCGGATGGACGGGCTCACCTTCCTCAAGAAGATCATGGCGGTCCGTCCGACACCCGTCGTCATCTGCTCGACGCTGACCCAGCGCAACGCCGACATCTCGCTGGAGGCGCTGGCCGCCGGCGCGGTCGCGGTCATCGCCAAACCCGAGACCGGCCTCAAGAGATTCATCGAGGACGACAGCGCTGACATCACCGCGGCGGTGCGGGCCGCTGCGGCGGCGGGCCGACGGCGTACGGCGAAAGCAGTCCCCGCAATGGCCGGAGCCGCCCTGCCCAGCCGGGCCACGACGGTGCCGGCGGCCCCGGTCCGGGCCGCCACCAACCAGGAGCGTCTGGTCGCGATCGGCACGTCGACCGGCGGAACCCAGGCACTCGAGAAGGTGCTGCCCGCGCTGCCGCCGGGCGGGACCGGCGTGGTCGTGGTGCAGCACATGCCGGAGAAGTTCACCGCCGCGTTCGCCGCCCGCCTCGACAGCATGTGCCGGGTCCGGGTGCTGGAGGCGCGCGACGGCGACCCGGTCGTGCCCGGCCACGTGCTCATCGCGCCGGGCGGCCGGCACCTGGAAGTGGTCATGCGGGACAACCGTTACCGGGTACGCGTCTTCGACGGCCCGCCGGTCAACCGCCACCGGCCCTCGGTCGACGTGCTGTTCCGGTCGGTCGCCAAGGTGGCCGGCCCGGCCGCGCTCGGCGTGATCATGACCGGGATGGGTGACGACGGCGCCCGCGGCCTGCTCGAGATGCACAAGGCCGGTGCTTACACGGTCGCCCAGGACGAGGCGACGTGCGTGGTGCACGGGATGCCCCGGGAGGCGGTCGCGCTCGGCGCGGTCGACCGCGAAACCCCGCTCTTACAGATCGCGGAGGTGATCAACCAGCATGGCTGAACTGATTGTCGGGGTGGTCGCGCTGGCCGTGGGGGTCGGCGGCGGCTATCTCCTGTGGGGACGCCGGGCTCCGGCTCCCGAAGCGGCTACGGCGGAACGAAGGCCCGATCGGTACGCCGAGAGCGTCACCGAGTTCGCCGACGCGGTCGCGCCGGTCTGGTCGTCGCAGATCGACTCGTCGCGCAACCAGATGGGCAACGCGGTCGAGCGCCTCACCGAGACGTTCGCCGGCATCGTCGAGAACCTCGACTCGGTGCTCACCTCGTCCTCCGACGCGCTCGACCCGGGGGCGGGCGGCGCGTTCGACCGCAGCCGGGAACGCCTCGGCGACGTCGTCGGCACGCTCGACCAGGCGCTGACCGTCAAGCGGCAGGCCCTCGAGGAACTGCATTCGCTGCTCAGCCTCAACGAGGAACTGCGCCAGATGTCGGGCGAGGTCACCCGGATCGCCGCCCAGACCAACCTGCTCGCGCTCAACGCGGCCATCGAAGCTCAGCGGGTGGGCACGGTCGGTGCCGCGTTCGGCGTGGTCGCGCTGGAGGTCCGGCAGCTCGCCGACCGGTCGCAGAACACCAGCGAACGCATGGTCCAGAAGGTCGACCGGGTCGCCCAGGCCATCACCGCGGTGCTCAGCAACGCCGAGGAGAGCGCCGAACGCGAGGACAACGCGGTCGCGCACGCCAACGGCGAGGTGCAGGCGGTGCTGGACGACCTGATGGCGCTGCTGTCCCGGATGCGGGACAGCTCCCAGCAGCTCGAGTCGGCCGCGCTCGGTATTCGCGGCGAGATCAGCGAGTCCATTGTCAACCTGCAGTTCCAGGACCGGGTCAGCCAGATGCTCGAGCACCTGCGGGACAACATCGACCGGTTCCCCGAGGTCGCGGCGTCCGCCGCGGCGGCCCGCACGGCGCTCGACGCCCGCGGGCTGCTCGACGAGCTGTCGGCGCAGTACACGATGGCCGAGGAGCACCAGACGCACAGTTCCGGCTCGGCCACCCAGGTGTCCGAATCCGAAATCACGTTCTTCTAGGAGACGACCATGGGCAAGACCATCCTGATCGTGGACGACTCCGCGTCGGTCCGACAGGTCGTGAGCATCGCCCTCAAGGGCGCCGGCTACGAAGTGATCACGGGCGTGGACGGCAAGGACGCGCTGACCAAGCTGAACGGGCAGCGGGTGCACCTGATCATCTCCGACGTGAACATGCCCAACATGGACGGCATCACGTTCGTGTCCGAGGCGAAGAAGCTGCCCGCGTACAAGTTCACGCCGATCATCATGCTGACGACCGAGTCGCAGGAGGACAAGAAGCGGCAGGCCCAGGCGGCCGGCGCGAAGGCCTGGGTGACCAAGCCGTTCCAGCCCGAGCAGATGCTGAGCGCGGTGGCGAAACTGGTGCAGCCGTGAGGGTGGCGGTCGACGACGAACTCACGATCGTGACGGCGGCCGCGCACCGCGAGACGTTGCTGGCCGCTCTGCGGGACGGTTCCGCCGTACGCGTGGAGCTGTCCGGAATCTCGGACCTGGACACCGCGGGGTTGCAGGTTCTGCTTTTGCTGCGGGACGAAGCTGCGCGGCTGCACGTGCCGGTGGAGTTCGCCGCGCCGAGCCCCGCGGTGGCCGAGGTGCTCGCCCTCACCGGCTTGGAGCTGTGATGGCGCTCGACGACGACATGCGCGAGGCGCTCGACATGTTCGTGACCGAGGCGCGCGACCTCGTGCAGGAACTCGAGGAGGGTCTGCTCGAGCTGGAGGGGCAGCCGGCCGGTTCCGAGACGGTCAACGCGGTGTTCCGGGCGGCGCACACCTTGAAAGGGTCGTCGGGGCTGTTCGGCCTGCGGCATCTGGTCGAGTTCACGCACGTGGTGGAGACGGTGCTCGGGTCGGTGCGGGACGGTGTCCTGTCGGTTACCCCGCCGCTGGTCAGTGCCTTGCTGCCGTGCGCGGACCACATCTCGGCGATGATCGCGTCGCTGTCGGACGGTGTGCTGGAGCCGCCCCCTTCGATGGTCGCCGACAGTGCACGCCTCCTGTCCGGCCTGGAGCCCTATCTGTCCGCCGAGTTGCCCGATGCGACGGGCTCGCCCGACGCCTCGGCCGAGGCGGTGGCTCCGGCCGAACGGTCCTGGCTGCTGTCGCTCCGCTTCGGCGAGGACTGCCTGCGCAACGGCATGGACCCGCTGTCCTTCCTGCGCTACCTCGGCAGCCTCGGCTCGCTGACCTCGGTCACCGTCGACACGTCCGCTCTGCCGGTGGCCGACGAGATGGATCCGGAGTCCTGCTACCTGGGCTTCGAGGTCGAACTTTCGTCCGTGGTGCCCAAACCGGAAATCGAATCGGTCTTCGACTTCGTCCGCGAGGACAGCGACATCCGGATCGTCCCCGCCCCGAACCAGCTCGACTCCTACGTGCGCGCGATCAAAGCGATGCCGGAGAACGACCGCATCGGCGACGTGCTGGTCACCAGCGGCGCGGTCACCGAGCTCGAGATGGCCGAGGCACTGCGCCGCCAGCAGGAACGGGCGGTCCGCGAGGGCAAGCAGCCGGTGCCGATCGGCGAGATCCTCATCGAGCAGGGCATCGTGCCCAAGGCCATCGTGGACGCCGCGCTGACCCGCCAGCGGCGGACCACCGAGACCCGCTCCCACGACACCCAGACCATCCGGATCGACGCGGCCCGCCTCGACAAGCTGATCGACCTGGTCGGCGAGCTCGTCATCGCCCAGTCGAGCACCGGCGTGCCGGGTTTCCCGGGTGCCGCCGGCGCGGACCGGGCGGCCGAGGCCCGGGCCGAGGTCATGCGCCTGGTCGACGAGGTCCGGCACAGCGCGCTGTCCCTGCGCATGGTCCCGATCGGCACGACCCTGCGCCGGTTCGAGCGGGTGGTCCGCGACGTCTGCATGGACCTCGGCAAGGACGTCTCGCTGGTGATCACCGGCGGGGACGCCGAGATGGACAAGGCGCTGGTCGAGCGGATCAGCGACCCGCTGCTCCACCTGGTGCGCAACTCGCTCGACCACGGCATCGAGCCGGGCGGGGAACGGCGCAAACACGGCAAGAACGAGCAGGGGACGCTGCGGCTCAACGCGTACCACGACGCCGGGAACATCGTGATCGAGGTGGCCGACGACGGTCGCGGTCTCGACCGCGACCGGATCCTGGCCAAAGCCATGGAGCGGTCGCTGATAGCGCCCGACGCGATGCTGACCGACCCCGAGGTCTACAACCTGATCTTCGAGGCGGGCTTCTCGACCGCCGACAAGATCTCCAATCTGTCCGGCCGCGGCGTCGGCATGGACGTGGTGAAGCGGAACGTGACTGCGCTGCGCGGCTCGATCGAGGTGGAGACCGCCCGTGGGGTCGGCACCACGATCCGCATCCGCCTGCCGCTGACCCTGGCCATCATCGACGGATTCCTGGTCGGCGTCGGCGACTCCTCGTTCATCGTGCCGCTCGACCGGGTCATCGAATGCGTCGAACTGCCGCCCGGACCCCTCGGCCGCGACTGCATGAACCTGCGCGGCGAAGTGCTCCCGTTCATCCGGCTGCGGCAGCTCTTCGGCATCCCCGGCGAACCGGCCCGGCGCCAGAACGTGGTGATCGTCGAACAGTCCGGCGTGCGGACCGGCCTGGTCGTCGACAGCCTGCTCGGCGAGCTGCAGACGGTGATCAAGCCGTTGGGGGTGCTCTTCAGCCGGGTGAAGTGCATCAGCGGATCGACGATCCTCGGCAGCGGGGAGGTCGCCCTCATCCTCGACGTAGGGCCGCTGATCGCCGGCCACTCCGACCGGGAACACACACGCCAGGCCGTACCGGTCGGATGAGGACGACAAGCGCCGCCGAACTCGTCAGAAGCCGGCTCGGTCCAGGCTTCGCGGATCGTTCGGGGCCTGATATTGCGTGTAGAGGCCGCTGCGGGCCACCCGGCGCCACGGGCGGCCGTGGTTCTCGGCCCCGAGATCGAGGTCGGTGGTCGCCAGCGCGGTGACCGGGTCAGCCGGGCAACGGGTCAGCCAGTCACCGTCGGGGGAGATCACCCCGGACGGCGCGTTCGGGGCATCCTGGGCGGTGCCCGAATAGCTGACCCAGAAACTGTTGGCGGCGGCCAGCCCCCGGGCCTGCAGGGCGAACGGACCGTTGTTGAGCGGCGTGCCCGGACCGTGGGTGGAGAACAGCACGCAGTCGACGTCGAGGCGCTCGTACTCCCCGAACACCTCGGGGAAGGCGGCCTCCATGCCCAGCGCGCAGCCGAACCGGACGCCGTCCACCGTGAACGTGACCGGCGCCGAGCCGGGCGTGTACATGTGGCTGACCTTGGTGTTGGACAGCAGCCGCTCGTCGTACCGGGTCGCGATCCGGCCCTCGTCCGAGATCACGTAGAGGCTGAGGTGCGGCCGCCGGGGCGGGGTCAGCCGGTGCACCGACCCGAGCACCGTGAAGAGCCGCAGCTCCCCGGCGAGAGCCGCGATCGACCGCAGCTCGCCGGCGAGCGTCACCCAGTCGGCCCGGCCCCAGTCGGCCGGGCCGACCTCGTCGGGGCCGGTGGCCGACATGACCCGCTTGCTGGGGCAGGCCAGGGCGCCCTCGGGCAGGTGCAGCAGCCGGGCCCCGGCCGCGCGGGCCTCGCGCATGAGGTGGCGGATCTGCTCGCCGCACTCGCGTACGGCCGCGGTGTCGCCCGGATCGGGCTGGATCTGGAGTTGGGCGACGGAAAGTCGCAGGTTCTTCGGCATCGATTCTCCTCGCGGAGTCGTGCGGAAGTGCCGCAGCGCAGCGGTGTAGGACTCGCCGGTCTTGGCGGCCCGGGCGCGCACCCGGTGCTTGAAGCTCCTGTTTGCTGTCATGTGGCCCTCCGCTTGTTCCGCGACGTCGATCCCCCGCGCGATCAAGACGTCCGGAACGAACGACCAGGACAGCGACCCGAGAAAGAATTCCCTTTGCCTCCGTCGGGGACCGTGCGTCGGGGACGGTCACTGGAGGTTGGGCGTGGGCCCCGCCGCTGCCGACGTTATCAGCCGGGCCCGTCGCCTGCCAGAGCCACGGTGAAGCGGCCGCCGCACCCGCTCTCGATGCGGCGGCGTTCGGCTTCGGCGTCTCGGGCGCTTACAGCCAGTTCGCCTCGGTGGCGATGCGGATGGCGTCCAGCCGGCTGTGCGCGTCCAGCTTCTGGGTGATGTTCGAGAGGTACGTGCGGACCGTGCCGGCCGTGAGGAACAGCGCCGCCGCGATCTCCCGTCCGGACATCCCCTGGGCGGCGAGCCGCAGCACGTCCCGTTCCCTCGGGGTCAGCGGGTTCGGCAGCCCGTTGACCATCGAGGCGGCGATGGCCGGCTCGATGAACCGTTCTCCGGCCGCCACCCGTCGCAAGGCGTCGGCCAGATCTTCGATGTGGCACTCCTTTCGCAGGTACGCCCGGACCCGGCGGCCCAGCGCGTGCCGGAGGGCGTTCGAGACGCAGACCTTGGTCAGCACCAGGACCCCGCGGTCCGGGCGCTGCTCGGTGAGGGTGTCGATGGCGCCGGTCACCGAGCCCTTGAGGGTGTCCAGGTCGACGACGTAGACGTCCGCGTCGATCTTCCGGGTCAATTCCGTGTTCACGTCCGCGCTGGTGTTCTCGGCGACGACATCGAAGTCGTCATCGCACGACAGCGCCTTCGCGAGCGCGGTTCTCAGTAATCGAATATCGACGACCAGCATGATGCGGATCATGGTGGTTTCCTTCCCAGGCTCGTGCACTGTGCCTGGTTCGGCCGGGGTGGTGACGGCGTCGAACCGGCAGTGGGCAAAGGCGGGGAGTCCCGCCGGCACAGTCGGGTACCGGCGCGACGGGAAGGATCAGCCGGGCAGCGGCGTGCAGCCGAGGTGGCGCCCCTGGTGGTACACCGAGTCGAGGGCGGCGGTGCCGGCCGCGGCGGGGCCGGGAAGGCACGCCGCCGAGGTGATGGCCCATAGGCCCGGTGCGGAACCGGCGCCGGCGGTGGCCGATGAGTTGAGCAGGGCGAGGTCGTCCGGGCCGGGGGGCGGCGCGGGCCGGGGCGCACTCGACGGCCTACCGGGTGTCGCGTCGCTGTGCCCGGAGGCCTTCGTCCGGTGGGCGCAGGAAGGGCGCGCGGTGCGGTCGTGGTTGCCTGCGGCTGTCGTCGTGGTGGGCTCCGCGGCGGTTCTCGCTGCCGCCCGGTCGACCGGGCCCGCGGGGACGACCAGAGGGGACAGGTCGCCGGTCATGTCCCGGCGCGGCCCCATGGCGACGGCGGCGGCGACGGCGACCGGCGGCCGTGCCGTTCCGCCGCCGTCCGGCTGGACGACGTGCGCGGCCGGCTCGGGCCGCGCCGCCGCAACTCGATCGAAAGGCGTACGGAGCGGCGCGGTGCCGGAGTCGACCGCCCTGGCGGTTTGGGTCAGCGGCCTGGTGACGGTATGGAGCGTCGTGGTCAGTGGCCCAGTGCCGCGGGGAAGAGCCGTGGTGGCCGTGTGGAGCGTCGTGGTGAGCCGTGCGCGGATCGGTCCGAGCATCGTGGTGAGCGGCGCGCTCACACGTTGCGAGGTCGTGGCGACGAGGTCGGTGACAGGCTTGGGGACGACCTGCAGCGTCGTCGTCAGGGGTCCGCGGACGGCTTGCCGGGTCTTGGTGACCGGCGCGATCAGGTTGCGGGTGGTTGTCCTGACTGCCTTGGTCGCGCGCAGGTGGACGCGGTCGTTGACGGTGGGCAAGCGAGGTGCGGCCTCTACCGGCAGTGTCGGCACCACCTTGGCGGTGCGGGCCACCACCTCAGGTGTGGCGACCCTGGTGCGGGTCCGCGCGGACTTCGCGGTGTGCGCGGCTTTCCGGGCTGCGGCTTTCCCGGCCGGCACGACCTTTCCGGCCGTGGACTTCGCTGCCCGCACGGTCTTTTCGGTCGTGGAGCCGGCAACTCGCGTGGCCTTTTCGGTCGTGGAGCCAGCCGCCTCGGGCTTTTTGCCCCGGGCCGGACGATCCGTCGGCGTCGCCGCAGCCCGGTCAGCGCTGCCGCCCGGCACCGCACCGTCGAGGGCCGACGACACCGCCCCGGTGACGTCCTCGAGGCCCGGGACCGCCGGCTTGTCGTCGGCGCGGGCAGCACCCGCGCTGAGCAGCAGGTAACCCACCACCGCCACGCCCGCCAGGATGGCCAGGCGGAGGACGGTGGACCAGCGTTGTCCAGTCGTTCGATCGGGCAGCTCTGCCGTCACCACGCGGATCGCTCCATGTCCGGTCTCTCGCCGATCGGGTCTATCAAGGACCGTAACGCCGCCCGGGCGAAGATCGCCATTCGGCGCCCGGCGAATACGGCGTGGCCGACGTGCGTGCGCGCGATTTCCCCGGCCGCACTTCGTCAAACACTGCGTTTGTCAGCAATGTGCGGTGAAACGTATGGGCCACCCTCTGACATCGGCGACTGTCCGGCCGGACGCGTTCTCGGCACGATCGATGTAGACCGATGAAGGAGGCCGGAGTGGACCGCCGCTATGACGCCTACTGTGCCGCCGACCATCTGTTCTACGACTCGCTGGCGACCGTGCAGCGCTCGGCCGGGGATTTCCCGGCGGCCCGCCGGCCGCTGCCGGAGGGGTGGCGCCTCCAGGCCCACGAGGACTGGTTGATCGCCGGCCCGGACGGCGCGCGGTTGCCCCGGCAGGGTTGGAAGATCCATTCTTCGGGTTGCCCGGACAACGGGCAGCGGATCGTCGACACCATCTGGGACTACTGCGTGCCCCGGGGGATCTCGTTCAAATTCCTGCGTTCTCCGCAGGTGCTCTTCATGCGTAATTCGAAATATTCACCTCGGGCCTCCAGCGGCAAACTGGCCACCATCTATCCGGTGGACGACGCCGCCGCGCAGACCGTCCTGACCGAACTCGGCGCGCTGCTGGCCGGCGAGCCCGGCCCGTACATTCTCAGCGACCTGCGCTGGGGCGAGGGGCCGCTGTACGTACGCTACGGCGCCTTCGCCCACCTGTACTGCGTCGCTGACGACGGCGACCTGGTGCCGGCGCTGGCCGGGCCGGACGGCAGGCTGGAGCCGGACCGTCGTCAGGCGGTCTTCAGCCTGCCGCCCTGGCTCGAGCTGCCCGAGTTCCTGCGGCCGCACCTCGCCGCCCGCAATGCGGTGACCACGAACGACGTGCCGTACCGGGTGACCCAGGTCCTGCACTACTCCAACGCGGGCGGTCTCTACATGGCCGAGGATCAGCGCACCGGCGAGCGGGTGGTGCTGAAGGAGGCGCGGCCGTACGCCGGGCTGGACGGCCGCGGCGACGACGCGATCACCCGCCTGCGCCGGGAGCACGAGATGCTCGGCCGGGTCGTCGACGCCGGCTTCACGCCGCGGGTGTACGAGCGGTTCCCGCTGGGCGAGCACGAGTTCCTGGCCATGGAGTACGTCGAGGGCGAACCGTTGAACCGGCTCATCGTGCAGAAGTACCCGCTGACCGATCCGGACGCCGACGAGGCCGCGCGGCGCGAGTACACCGGGTGGGCGCTGGCCGTCCACCGGCAGGTCGAGCAGGCCGTACGCGCTCTGCACGAACGCGGGGTCGTCTACGGCGACCTGCACATGTTCAACATCATGGTGCGGCCGGACGGGCGTATCGCGCTGCTCGACTTCGAGGTCGCCGCGCCGATCACCGAGCAGCGCCGGCCGGGCCTGCGCAACCAGGGGTTCGCCGCGCCGCGGGACCGGGTCGGCGCGGCCGTGGACGAGTACGCCCTGGCCTGCCTCGCGATGGCGCTGTTCCTGCCGCTCACCCCGCTGCTGCGGCTGGACCCGGCCAAGGCGGGGCACTTCGCCGACATCATCGCGGAACACTTCCCGGTGCCCCGCGATCTGCTGGACCACGCGGTGGCCGTGCTCGAGGGCCCGTCCGCTCCTCGGCTGCGGAGCGCCGGCACCCCGGACTGGACCGTCTTCGACGCCGAACCCGAGGCGTGGCCCGCCGCCCGCGACGCACTCGCGCGCGCCATCCTGGGCAGCGCCACACCGGAGCGTACAGATCGGCTGTACCCGGGCGACATCGAACAGTTCCGGGTCGGCGGGCTCGGTCTGGCGTACGGCGCGGCCGGTGTGCTCTACGCGCTCGCCGAGTCCGGAGTGGACATCCCGGCCGAGCACCGCGAGTGGTTCCTCAAACGGGCCGCCGACCCGGGATTCGACCCACGGTACGGCTTCCTCGACGGGCTGCACGGCGTCGCGTACGTCCTGGACCGCCTCGGTGAGCGCCAACCGGCGCTGGACCTGGTCGAACGCTGCCTGACCGGTGGCTGGGAGGCCCTCGGCCCGGACTTCGCCGGCGGCATCGCCGGCATCGGCCTCAACCTGCTGCACCTGGCCGGTCGCACCGGCGAGACCGGGCTGCGCGAGGCGGCGTTCCGAGCCGCGGCCCTGGCCGCGGACCGGCTCGGGGACGTCGACTCGGTCCCGGAGATCAGCGGCGGGCAGCACCCGCACGCCGGGCTCTGCCGCGGCTCCAGCGGACCGGCATTGTTCTTCCTACGGCTGTACGAGGCCACCGGCGACGCCACGCATCTCGACCTGGCCGCCACCGCGCTGCGGCAGGACCTGCGCCGCTGCGTGACCCGGCCGGACGGGGCGATGGAGGTCAACGAGGGCTGGCGGACCATGCCGTACCTCGCGGAGGGCAGTGTCGGTATCGGCCTGGTGCTCGACCACTACCTGCGGCACCGCCCGGACCAGGAATTCCAGGACGCGTCGGCGGCGATCGCCCGGGCCGCCCGCTCGCCGATGTACGTGCAGCCGGGCCTGTTCGCCGGACGCGCCGGCATCGTCGCCTATCTGGCCGCGCGCCGCGACCCCGAACTGTCCGCCCAGGTACGCCGCCTGGCCTGGCACGCCCTGTCGTACGGCGGCGGGCTGGCGTTCCCCGGCGAGCAACTGCTGCGGCTCTCGATGGACCTGGGCACCGGAACCGCGGGTGTGCTGCTGGCGATGGCCATGGCCCGGCGCGAGCGCCCGGTGTCGTTGCCGCTCCTCGACTCCCACCCGACCGTGGTGGGCCCCGATCACTACTCCGACGGAAGGAGGTGAACGACCATGGCGCTTCTGGACCTGCAGGGCATGGAGCTGTCCGCCGAGCAGCGCAACGGTGGCGGCAGCGGAAGCCGCGCGTCGCTGCTGCTGTGCGGCAACAGCTCGCTCAGCGTGACGACCTGTAACTGACCACAACCCCCCGTCAAGTCGTATCGAACGAAAGGAAACTCTCATGGCACTCCTGGACCTGCAGGGCATGGAACTGACCCCCGAGCAGCGCAACGGCGGCGGCAGCGGAAGCCGGGCCTCCCTGCTTCTCTGCGGTAACAGCTCGCTGAGCGTCACCACCTGCGCCTGACGTCGTCGAACCGTCATCGACGTCTCGCGGCCCCGGTGCCGGCCACGAGCCGGCCCCGGGGCCTCGCGCCGCCCGAGCCGAGAGGAACGCCGTGACCGCCGCCCGTACGCTGCTACCGCTCGCCGTGGCCGGCGGGTTGTCCGCCGCCGCGGAGCTGGCCCTGCCGCTGGTGATCGGCCGCACGGTGGACACGATCGTCGCCGGGCGCGCCACCGTCTTCTGGCTGAGCTGGACGTTCGTACTGGTCGGCGTGCTGGTCGTCGCCGATCCGGTCCGCGACCTGCTCGCCGGGCTCGCACCCGCGCAGCGGACCGCGCAGCTGCGGCGGCTGCTCGTGCGGCACACGCTCGCGCTCGGCGCACGCCGTCCCGAGGCCGCCGGCGACGTGGTGAGCCGGGTGCTGACCAGCGCGGCGGAGGCCGGCCAAGGTGGCGTGGCGGTGGTTCTCGCCGCGGTCGCCACGGTTCCCGTGGTGGGTGCGATCGTCGCGCTGGCCTACCTGGACCCGTGGCTGGTGGCGGGCTACCTGGCCGGCGCCACGACGATCACCGCGCTGCTGCGGCGGCACGTCCGGGACACCTCCGACGCGGTAACCCGCTACCAGCGTGCACAGGCCGACATCGCGGCCCGGCTCTCCGACGCGCTCGCCGGCCGCCGGACCATCGCCGCGGCGGCCACCGGGCCGGCCGAGATCCGTCGCTGCCTGGACCCCCTGCGGGACCTGTCCGACGCGGGTCACGCCACCTGGCGGATCCTGGCCCGGTCGGCCGGGCAGAGCGCGCTGGTCGGACCGCTGCTCCAGTTGTCCGTGGTCGCCGTCGGCGGCTGGCTGCTGGCCCGGGGCCGGCTCACCCCGGGCGAGCTGCTCGCGGCCGTCCAGTACGGCGTGCTCGGCGCCGGCATCGGCGGTCTGGTCGCCGCCTTCGGCCGGGTGGCCCGCGCCCGCGCCGGCGCCGGACGCATCGCCGAGGTACTGGATCGGCCCGCACCCCGGTACGGGCCGCGCGACCTCCCGCCCGGCCCCGGCGCACTGACGTTCCGCGACGTCACCGTCCGGGCCGGCGGCGTGCCGGTGCTCGAGCGGGTCGGCGTGACGCTTCCCGGCGGCCGGCCGATCGCCGTGGTGGGCCGGTCCGGGTCGGGCAAGTCGACGTTCGCCGCGCTCGCCGCCCGGCTCACCGACCCGGACGACGGCACGGTCAGTCTGGACGGGGTGCCGCTGCGCGAGCTCTCCGCGGACACCCTGCGCCGGGAGGTCGGCGTGGCGTTCGAGCGGCCGGTGCTGGTCGGGGCGACGGTGGCCGACGCGGTCGGGCTGGCCCACGACCGGCCCGGGCGGTCCGCGGTGGCGGATGTGCTCCGCGCCGCGTGCGCCGACACGTTCGTGTCCCGCTTGCCGCGCGGCCCGGCCACCGCACTGGCCGAGGCCCCGATGTCCGGCGGCGAGATCCAGCGGCTGGGCCTGGCCCGCGCCTGGCACGCCCGGCGCCTGCTGGTGCTCGACGACGCCACGTCGAGCCTGGACACCGCGACCGAGGCGGAGATCCTCCGGCTGCTCACCGACGATGTCCGGCGTACCCATCTCATCGTGGCCCACCGGGCCGGCACCGCCGCGCAGTGCGCGAGCGTGGTGTGGCTCGACCGTGGCCGGGTCCGGGCGGTCGCGCCGCACCGCCGCCTCTGGAGTGACCCGGACTATCGCGCCGTCTTCGGGGCTCCGTCGTGAGCCGCGGCTTGCGGGCCGCCGGACGCGAGTCGGTCGCGGCGCTGCGCCGCCGGCGCGGCGACGTGATCAGGTTGCTGGCCTGGTCGGTGCCGGAGTCGGCCCCCGCGATGTTCTCCGGCCTGGTCGTGGCCCGCGCGGTGGACGAGGGTTTCCTTCGTGGCCGCCCGGCGACCGGCTTCGCGTGGCTCGGCCTGCTGCTGATCGCGGCCGTGCTCGGGGCCTGGGGCGCCCGGCAGGCCAACCGGGCGGTGGCCGGGGTGGTCGAGCCGTTCCGGGACGACCTGGTCACCCGGGTGGTCACCGCGTCCCTGGGCGCGGCGACCCGGACCGGATCGGGCGGCGTACCCCCGGGCGCGGTGGCCGGCCTGACGCAGCAGGTGGAGACGGTACGGGACGCGTTCGCCGGCCTGGTGCTGGTGTCTCGTGGCTTCGTGGTGACGGTCCTGGCCGCACTCGTCGGCACCGCGTCACTGGCCGCCCCGCTGCTGGTTGTTCTCGCGCCGCCACTGCTCGTCGGCCTGGGTCTGTTCGCCGTGGCGCTGCGGCTGGGCGTCCGCTGGCAGCGTGAATACCTGGCCGCCGGCGAGCGGCTCGCCGACCGCGCGGCCGCGGCGGCCGCCGCGGCCCGGGACGTCGCGGCCTGCCGGGCGGGCGAGCGCGCCGCCGGATACGTGGACGAGGCCGTTGCCGCGCAGGCCCGGGCGGAGGCGGCGCTGGCCCGGTTGTCGGCGTTGCGGTCGTTGACCGTGGTGGTCGCCGGTTGGCTGCCGCTGGTCGCCGTCCTGGCCGCGGCCGGCCGGCTCACCGGCCACGGCATCAGCACCGGCGCACTGATCGGCGTGCTGACCTACCTGGCTCAGGTGCTCGTGCCGGCCCTGGATCTGTTCGTCGCCACGGTCGGCAACGCCGGCCTGCGGTTCGTGGTCACCCTCGGGCGGCTGCTGCACCGAGCCGCCGCCCCGGAGCCCGGCGCGCCGCGTCCGGACACCGCGGCCCCCGGCCCGGCAGCGCGCCTGGAACTCCACGGCGTGACCTTCCGCTACGGCGCCGGTGCGCGTCCGGTGCTGCGGGACACCGATCTGACCGTCGGGCCCGGCGACCACCTCGCGGTGGTCGGGCCGAGCGGCGCCGGCAAGTCCACGCTGGCCGGTCTCCTGTGCGGGACGCTGCAACCGGACGAGGGCACCGTCCGCTACGGCGGCGTACCGGTAGCCGATCTGGACCCCGCCGCGCGGGCCCGGTGCCGGGTGCTCATCCCGCAGGAGGCGTACGTCTTTCCCGGCACGGTGCGGGAAAACCTGCGCTACCTGAACCCCGGCGCGGCCGACACCGACCTGCTCTCCGCGGCCGAGCGACTCGGTGCCGGGCCGCTGCTGAAACGGCTCGGCGGGCCACCGGCGTACGTCCGTCCCGGCGAGCTGTCGGCCGGGGAGCGTCAGCTCCTCACCCTGGTCCGCGCCTACCTGGCGCCGGCGCCGGTGGCCGTGCTCGACGAGGCCACCTGCCACCTCGACCCGGCCGCCGAGGAGGTGGTGGAACGCGTGTTCGCCGCCCGCGGTCCGCTCGTGGTGATCGCGCACCGGATCAGCTCCGCCGAGCGGGCGTCCCGGGTGCTGCTGCTCGATCCGGACGGCCCGCTGCTCGGCGATCACGAGAGCCTGCGGGCGGCCAGTCCGCGGTACCGGGAGATGACCGGTTACTGGGCTTCGCTGAGCTCAGAGCCAACCGGCCCGGCGTGCTCGCTCGACGGCGTCGGCCCGGCTCCGCGCGCCCACCTTGGCGGTGATCCGGCTGAGGCGGTTGCGGACCGTGGCCGGTGACAGCGCCAGCCGGCGGGCGATCTCCTCGGTGCCGACGCCCTGCGCGGCCAGCGCGAGCACCTCGCGTTCCCGGTCGGTCAACGGGTTCTCCGGCTGCACCAGCAGCGAAACGACCAACTCCGGATCGATCACCGCGTTGCCGGCGGCGAGGCTGCGCAGCGCGGAGAGGAGGTGCTCGACCGACGCGCGCCGGGTCACGAACCCCACCCGGTCCATCCGCTCCGGTGCCAGCCGGGTGAGCAGGTCGTGCCGGTCCGCGTCGATCAGGATCAGGACCCGCGCCCGCGGTACGGCTGCACAGATCGCCGTGGCCGCCCGTAGTGGATCCTCGTCACCGTCGAGGTCGAGCAGCGTCAGGTCCGGCGGCACCGGCAGGGTGGTGGTGTCGCGCCAGGCGGTAAGTTCCGCGACGACGTCCAGATCGGGCTCGGTGCGCAGGACCGCGGCCAGCGCACCGCGGTAGAGAGTGTCGTCCTGCACGACGGCGATGCGGATCGGGAGGGGCGCTGCTTCCGGCACGCCCCACACCATGACACGGGCCGAACACGGGGTGCGACCAACGCCGCCGTCGGATTTCTATCAACCCTCACCGGCCCGGCGCGCCCTGGATCTGCCGGCGAGCCGGCCCGGTGAGGCAGCGGCGGGGAACTATGCCGGGAGGCGCGGGCCGGCCGCGCGCTGAGCGGCCATCCACTCCTCGACCTCGGCCGACGAGCGCGGCAGCCCGTCGGACAGGTTGCGGCAGCCGTCGGCGGTCACCAGCACGTCGTCCTCGATGCGGACGCCGACGCCGCGCAGTTCCTCGGGGACCAGGTCGTCCTCGGGCTGGAAGTAGAGGCCCGGCTCGACGGTCAGCACGTAGCCCTCGGCGATCGTGCCGTCGCGGTAGTTGTCGTTGCGGGCCTTCGAGCAGTCGTGCACGTCGATGCCGAGCATGTGGCCGAAGCTGTGCAGCGTCCACCGGCGGTAGATCGTGCTCTCCTCGCTCATCGCCTCGTCGACCGAGACCGGGAGCAGGCCCAGGTCGTGCAGGCCCTCGGTGAGCACGCGCATGCAGGTCTTGTGGATGTCCTTGTAGAGGACGCCCGGCCGGATGAAGTCGATGCCGGCCTGCTGCGACGCGTGGACGATGTCGTAGACCTGCCGCTGCAGGGGCGTGAACTGCCCGGACACCGGCACCGTGCGGGTGACGTCGGCGGTGTAGAAGT
Source organism: Actinoplanes sp. NPDC051343 (assembly GCF_044455125.1). NCBI lineage: Bacteria > Bacillati > Actinomycetota > Actinomycetes > Micromonosporales > Micromonosporaceae > Actinoplanes > Actinoplanes sp. NPDC051343. Next base: position 1,011,933 of record NZ_JBITEL010000001.1, on the reverse strand, counting down.
GGTTGCCCTCGACGCCCATGTCCATCAGGAGCAGCTCGCCCGGCCTGGTCATGCCGGTGTTGCGCACCCAGTGCAGGATCGTCGCGTGCGCGCCCGCGCCAACGATCGAGCCGTAGCCGACGTCGTTGCCGTCGTGCCGCGCCCGCAGGCCGAAGACGCCCTCGAGCAGCCGCTCCTTGACCGCCCGGTCGGCCGGGAGCACGCGCGCGACGTCCTCGAAACCGTGGACGGTCGCGTCGATCGCCTCCTGCAGCTGGGCGATCTCCCACTCGTCCTTGATCAGCTTGAGTTCGGAGATGACCCAGGCCAGCTCGCGGTCGCGCGGGTGCTCACGGTCGGGCTCGTAGGCCAGCACGGTCCGGTCGACGTTGGGGTCGAAGCCGCGCAGCACCCGGGTGCGGCCGGGCGCGCTGTCGGCCAGGGCCGGTCCGAGCGCGCCCAGCGGAGCGGTGTCGATGCCCAGCTCGGTCGACTTCTCGGCCAGGGTGTGGGTGCGGCCGATCCAGAGCTCGCCGTCGCGGTTGCGGAAGAACCCGTCGGTCTCCTTGGAGTTGCGCTGACGGGTGTGGAGGACCGCGTCGTGGCTGGAGCCGCTCGGGCGCATGACCAGCACCGAGTCGGGGTCGCGGTCGCCGGTCAGATAGACGAAGTCACTGCCCGGGCGGAACGGGTAGTCGGTGTCGTTGGCCCGGATCTTCTCGCCGCCGCTCGGGATGATCAGCGTCTCGCCGGGGAACGCGTCGGAGAGCGCGGCCCGCCGCTTCGCGTAGTTGGGCACCTCGGGCACCGGGGTGACGGCCAGCGGATCCTCGCGCCAGCCGCTGCGCATGAACTGCAGGAACGCCTCGGGGAAGTCGGGGTCGTGTGATCCCGTCTTCGGCTGCCCCGTCTTCGGCTGCTCGGCCATGATGTGTTTCCCTCCGATGCTTCGACCGTCCCCGACGTTACCGCTTGGGCCCGACAAAACAGAGAGCGGCCAAGATCAGAGACTCAGGCAGGCGGCCCGGGCGCCGGCGGTGCCGGCGACGCCCGATCCCGTACGCGTCGTCCCAGCGTGAATGACCAGCGAGCGAGGCGGCGCCTTGGGGTCGAAGGCCCAGTTCTCCTCGGTGACCGCGGTGCCGGCCCCGGCCCCGTCGGCGAGGAAGTCGAGCCACACCTCGTTGCCCGGGTTGGCGTACGACGGGTCGACCGAGGGCGTCTTCGGGTCGTGCATGTGCTGGTAGTGCGGTCCGGCCGCGCCGGCCGTCGCGGCACAGGGCTGGGTGTGCAGATGTGCGCCGTACGGCCGCCGCGGGACCATTCCCGCGACCGTGAGCCGCACGACCAGCCCGGTGGGCATTCGGGTGACCGCGACCCGGGCCCGCGCGCCGGGCGGCACCACCCGGGGGTCGTAGGTGATCGCCGTCGAGCCGGGCCGATAGGGCTGGAAGGTGCCCACCGCGACCAGGCTGGGCCCGCCGGCCTCTTCCGGCAGGAGCTGACCGGTGCTGGTCGCGCCGCCGCTCGGGCCGCCCTCGTAGCGCACCCACGCCGACGCCGTGCCGGCCCGGCTGGGCGGGGGCGACCCGATCGGGGTGCTGCCGCTGCAGGCGGCGAGCAGGGAAAACGCTATAAACGGGACAAAATGGCGCAGAGGCATGGCCGAATCATGTCAAACACGTCTGTGTCGGGCGAGCACTGGCGCTGCGCGTTCCCGGACGCAAGGCTGTTCGCGGGATCTACCAAGGGAGCGAAATGGGTTACGCGGTGGTCATGGGTGAGGCGCTGGTCGACCTGCTGGAGGCCGGGTCCGGCGGCGACCTGATCTATCGCCAGGCGATCGGCGGCGGACCGCTCAACGTCTCGGTCGGCGTCACCCGGCTCGGCGGCGACGCGCGCTTCACCGGCTCGCTGAGCACCGACGTGCTCGGCGACCGGCTGGCGGCGTTCCTCAGCGACGCCGGCGTCGGCCTCGGCGCGGCCAAGCGGTTCACCGTGCCGACCACGCTGGCCGTGACCACCTTCGACGGCGCCGACCCGACCTTCACGTTCTACGGCGAGCCGCCGTCATACTCCCTGCTCGGCCCGGACGACCTCGAGCCGGGCCTGGTCGCCGGCGCGAGCGTGCTCTACGCCGGCTCGATCGCGCTGCTGCGCGAGCCCTTCCGGTCGGCCGCCCGCGCGGCCTGGTCGACCGAGGGCCCGCTGCGCGTCTTCGACCCCAACGTGCGCCCGACCCTGCTGCCCGACGCCGCCGCGGTGACCGCCCTGCGCACCCTGGTCGAGGAGTTCTTCGCCACCGCCGACCTGGTCAAGCTCAGCTCGGCCGACGCGGAGGTGCTCTACGACCGCGTAACCCCGGCCGGCGCGGCGAACCGCATCCTCGGCCTGGGTGCCCGCGCGGTGGTCGTGACCTGCGGCGCCCAGGGCGCCCACGTGGCGACCGCGGACGGCGCGACAATGCTCGACGCCCCGAGCGTCGCCGCGATCGACGCCACCGGCGCCGGTGACTCGGTGATGGCCGCCCTGATCAGCCGCCTGCTGACCGGCGGCTTCCCGGCCGGCCTCGACGGCTGGCAGCGCAACGTCCGCTTCGCCCTCGCGGTCGCCGGCCTGGTCTGCGAGCGCCCGGGCGGCGCCACCGCCATGCCCACGCCGGACGAGCTGACCGCCCGCTGGGGCGCGCTCATCGATCAGTGAACCGCACCGGGCGCCGCCTCTACCGACCCTGTGCCTTCTCGATGAAGCGCTGGCGGTCGAGCAGCGTCCGCTCGACCCGCACCTCGGCGATCGTCCGCTCGCCCTCCCGCACCACCACGTCGAAGGTGAGCTTGCGGCCGTCCACCTTGGCCAGGGTGGCGGTCGCGACCACCGTGCGGCCGACCGTCGTGGCCGCGCGGTGGTCGACCTCGGCCCGGGTGCCGACCGTGGTGACACCGCCCGGGATCTGCCGGGCGGTCGCGGCCACCGTGGCCGCCTCGGCGAGCGCCAACACCCGCGGGGTGGCCAGCACCGGCACGTCGCCCGAGCCGAGCGCCTGGGCCGTGTCGGCGTCGGTGACGGTCAACTCCACCCGGGCCGCCATCCCCGGTGCGAACTCCGGAAGCTCCATGCCAGTGAGCTTAAGACTCGACGGGCCGTCTCCAGAACGAGTCGTCGGCCGCCTCGTACGCCGGCAACCGGTCGGTCATCAGCGGCACCGGTCCGCGGGCCAGCCGCGCCCGGGTGGCCAGCTGCTCGGCGAGCGCCCACGCCTCGTGCACGTCGCGGTCGTGGGCCTGCCCGGAACGGCCGCCCGCGGTGTCGGCGACGACGGTGGCCAGCCCGAACAACCGCTGGACCGGCCCCTGCACGACGCGCACGCTCTGCAGGCGCGCGTAGGGCACCAGCGTCATCTCGCGGGTCAGCAGCCCGAACCGCGACACGAACACCTCGGGGGTCAGCCCCACACCCATGTAGCGCAGCGCGAACGGATGCCGCCAGCGGGCCCGCGGCGGCGGCGGGGAGGTGGCCAGCACGGCCAGGTCGACCCCCGGCAGCACCTCGGCGACCAGGTAGCGTGCGGTGCCGAAGTCACCCACCGGCAGCAGCCGGTCGGAGCGCTTCTCGTCGCGCCCCTCCCGCCCGGCGAACCCGGCGATGTCGAGCCGGGCGTGCAGCCACTTCTGCGCGCGCCAGAGCAGCGGCCAGGTCAGCGACACCGACTGCACCCGGTTGAGCGGCACCACCTGGCTGCGCGTCTCGAGCAGCCCGTAGCGCACCAGCAGCCGCCCGCCCGGATCGCTGGCCAGCCGGAAATCCCAGTCCTGAAGCACCCGGCGCAGCGGCTGGAGCAGCACACCCGCCATCGCGGTGACCGTGCTCGCGATGCCGATGAAGGTCCAGGTCGGCGCCAGCGCGAACTGCGTGATCACGAACGCCACGCCCACCGGCAGCAGGATCGCCTGCGGCGTCAGCAGCTGACTGATCACCAGGTCACGGTTGGCGACGCGGAGCAGCGGCCTTTCCAGGGCGGGCAGGCCGGGTGCCGCCGCTTGCGCTTGCGTTTCCCCGGCCGTACGCCCGGCGAGCGCGAGCAACCGCTCGCGGAGTGCCGCCGCGTCCCGCACGGTCAGGTAGGCCAGAGGGGCCTCGGTCTTGTGGCCGCCGACCACCTCGAGCCGCAGCTCGGCGAGACCGGTCAGCTGCGCCAGCAGCGGCCGGCGCAGCTCCACCGACTGCAGGCGCTCGAGCGGGATCGCCCGGTTGCGGCGCCACAACAGGCCGTCCTGGATCCGCAGCTCGCGGCCGATCACGTGGTAGCCGGTGTTGAGCCAGTTGACCAGCGAGAACAGCACCACGAGCACGGCCAGACCGGCCACGACCAGGGTAAACTTCTCCAGGCCGACCTCGCGCAGCGTGTTCCAGCTCAGCGCACCGGCGATCACTACGATCGACTTGAAACCGTGCAGGAACGGGCTCAGCGGATGAAGCCGCCGGCGTGGCTCGGCCGCGTCGGAGGTCGTCACAGGCCCTCGGCCCGGTCCTCGCCGAGCGCGGTGAGACGGTCACGCAGGCGGGCCGCCTCAGCCGGCGGCAACCCCGGCACCCGGGCGTCGGTGGCCGCGGCGGCCGTGTGCAGTTGCACGGTGGCCAGCCCGAACGCCCGCTCCAGCGGCCCCGCGGTAACGTCGACGAACTGCATCCGCGCGTACGGCACGATCGACAGCCGGCGCACCAGCAGACCGTGGCGGACAAGCAGGTCCTGGTCGCGCTCGGCGTAACCCCAGGCGCGCACCGCCCGCACGGTGACCCAGGCCCGCCAGACCGCATAGACGACGACCACGACCATGGCGGCCGGCCACGCCCAGTAGGACGCCATCGCCCACCCGATGCCCAGCCCCGCGAGCAGCACGACCGCGAACGTAGTGCGCGCGATGAGCTCCACAGTGATCAGCTTGGGCGACACCCGCTGCCAGGCGACGGTGTCGGGCCACGGCTCGAGGGCGTCGACGGCGACGGGCTGCTCGGTCACAGCGCCAGCCTAGGAGATCGGTGCGTCCGCTGCCGCACCGAAGGGCGTCACCTCACGCAGGAAACCCCGCAGGTCGAGGAACCCACCCAGCGATTCACGGTGATCGTCGCAGGCCAGCCAGGTCTTCCGATATGCCGGAGCGTGCAGCTTGGGATTGTTCCACCGCAGCTGCCACACCGCGTCGGCCCGGCACCTCTTGGCCGAACACTGCACCGCAGGCCCGTCAGTCACCGCCCAACGATAGCTCCGCCCCACCGGCACTCACCCCGAGCCGGCCGTGCCGCGCACACCGACTCACCGCACCGATCGCGTCCAGGCACTGACGGTCTGCATCCATCGCACCCAGCGCACTGACCGAGCCGACCGCGTCCAGCCCACCGATCGACCGCACCAGCCCACCGATCGACCGCACCAGCGCCGCGATCGAGCGCACCGGCTGCACTGACCGCCCGTACCGACTGCACTAGCCGCCCGCACCGATCGACCGCAGCGGCGCAACCACCGCACCGCGGGGTCTGGGGGCTCGGCTCCCAGGAGAAATGAAGAAGCCCTCCGATCCGCGCTTTTCCGCGGATAGAGGGCTGCAAGGCTTCTTAAGTCGCTGGGCGACCACGGGGGAAGCCGCCCAGCGACGAGACGAATGTTACACGGTTTGGCTGAACGTGCATCCTCCCAGTGTGGGTGCCCTTTCCCGCGTATCGCGCAGAAAGATCGACACGACCGGACCATGGCGTCTGTCGGCGGTGGCGCGTAACGGCTGCCGCCCGTTCTGTGGACAACACCGAAAAATGTCGGACCCGGCTGGTTGACTGCACCCCACCCAGTGCCGGGGTGGGGGAGGCTGAGGCTGCTCCGGCGCTGAGGCTGCTCGGCCAGCTCCGCCTGCTCGGCCAGCTCCGCCTGCTCGACCAGCTGCGCCTGCTCGACCAGCTGCGCCTGCTCGACCAGCTGCGCCTGCTCAGACGGCCTGCTGCAGGGTTACGACGACGAAACGCCCCTACCGGCAGCACCTTCCCAGCTCGGTCGTGTAAGTCTTGAGCGTCGATAGCCGTTCGCGACCCGCTGTGGAGGACCGGTGGCCCAGCCGACCACGCCCGAGACCGACCGCACCGAGGCCCCCGTGCCCCCGGCGCAGGACGCGACCCAGCTCGAACGCGCCATGTTCGAGGTCAAGCGGGTGATCGTGGGGCAGGACCGGATGGTGGAGCGGATGTTCGTCGCCCTGCTCGCCCGGGGTCACTGCCTGCTCGAGGGCGTGCCCGGTGTCGCCAAGACCCTTGCGGTCGAGACCCTGGCCCGGGTGGTCGGGGGCACCTTCTCCCGGGTCCAGTTCACCCCTGACCTGGTGCCGGCCGACATTGTGGGCACGCGCATCTATCGGCAGTCGAGTGAGAAGTTCGACGTCGAGCTGGGGCCGGTGTTCGTCAACTTCCTGCTCGCCGACGAGATCAACCGGGCGCCGGCCAAGGTGCAGTCGGCGCTGCTCGAGGTGATGGCCGAGCACCAGGTGTCGATCGGCGGGCAGACCCACGAGGTGCCCGACCCGTTCCTGGTGATGGCCACGCAGAACCCGATCGAGCAGGAGGGTGTCTACCCGCTGCCCGAGGCGCAGCGCGACCGCTTCCTCATGAAGATCCTGGTCGGCTATCCGACCGACGCCGAGGAGCGCGAGATCGTCTACCGCATGGGTGTGAGCGCGCCCGAGGCCAAGCAGGTTTTCACGCCGGAAGATCTGCTCGGCCTGCAGCGCCGGGCCGACCAGGTCTTCGTGCACAACGCGCTGGTCGACTACACGGTGCGGCTGGTGCTGGCGACCCGCGCGCCGGCACAGCACGGCATGCCCGACGTCGCCCAGCTCATTCAGTACGGCGCGAGCCCGCGCGCCTCGCTCGGCATCGTGCGGGCCACCCGCGCGCTGGCTCTGCTCCGCGGCCGTGACTACGCGCTGCCGCAGGACCTGCAGGACATCGCGCCGGACATTCTGCGGCACCGCCTGGTGCTGAGCTACGACGCGCTGGCCGACGACATCCCGGCCGACCACATCGTGGCCCGCATCATGCAGACTGTGCCGATGCCGTCGGTCGCCGCCCGCCAGGGCACCTCGCCGGGCCAGCCCAACGGCCAGCCGCCGGTGATGCTGCCCCCGAACGGTCAGCCGCCGGTGATGCAGCCTCCGAACGGTCATCTGCCGGTGAGCGGCGTCCCGGCCGGCGGTCACCCCTACCCGCAGGCGGCGGTGTGGCCGACCCAGCAGTGACTCAGGCCCCGAACGGCGCCGGCCACCCGAGAATCGCTCAACCGGCTGGCGGTGCCCTCGGCGTGGAAAACGCGGGCGGCTCGACGGCTCGCGCCGAGGCGGTGCTCGGGCGGCTTCAGCTGCTGGTGACGCGCAAGCTCGACGGGTTGCTGCAGGGCGACTACGTGGGCCTGCTTCCGGGCCCGGGCAGCGAGGCGGGTGAGTCCCGCGAATACCGTCCGGGCGACGACGTGCGCCGGATGGACTGGCCGGTCACCGCCCGCACCACGCTGCCGCACGTACGCCGTACGGTCGCCGACCGTGAGCTGGAGACCTGGCTCGCGGTCGACCTGTCGGCGAGCCTCGAGTTCGGCACCGCGCTCTCGCTCAAGAGCGATCTCGTGCTGGCCGCCGCGACCGCGATGGCCCACCTGACGGTCCGGGGCGGCAACCGGATCGGCGCGGTGGTCGGCACCGGCACGGGCGTACGCCCGCCGGAGCGCGCCTCCCGATGGCGCCGGAAGGCGGCGACGGCGTCCACGACCGGCGCGGAAAGCCCGCAGGCGCCGTTTGTCCGGATGCCCGCCCGGCCGGGCCGTAAGGAGGCGCAGGGGCTGCTGCGCGCGATCGCCCGCACCCGCATCCAGCCCGGGCGGGCCGATCTGGGCGCCCTGATCGAGATGCTCAACCGGCCGCCGCGGCGTCGTGGCGTGGCCGTGGTGATCTCCGACTTCATGGCGCCGGTCGAGGGCTGGGCCCGGCCGGTCCGCAAGCTGGGTGTGCGGCACGACGTGCTCGCGGTCGAGGTCGTCGACCCGCGCGAGCTGGAACTTCCGGACGTCGGCGTGATGACTCTGGCCGACCCGGAGACCGGGCTGCTGCACGAGGTGCAGACCGCCGACCCGGAGCTGCGCCGCCGTTACGCCGAGGCGGCCGGTGAGCAACGCGCCGCGATTGCCCGCGCTCTGCGGGCGGCCGGCGCTTCCCATCTGCGCCTGCGCACCGACACCGACTGGCTGCTGGACATGGTCCGATTCGTGGCCGCCCAGCGACACGCCCGCACGCGAGGGACCACGCGATGATCCGTTTCCTGTCGCCCTGGTGGCTGCTGACGCTGCTGCCCGTGGTGCTCACCGCCGCCGCCTACGTGCTCCGGCAGTTCCGCCGCCGGCAGTACGCGATGCGGTTCACCAACGTCGACCTGTTGCGCACGCTGGCGCCCCGCGGCCTGGGCTGGCGGCGGCACGTGTCGGCGCTGGCGTTCCTGCTGAGCCTGCTCGGACTGGGGCTGGCGATGGCCCGGCCGTCGGTCGACCAGAAGGAGCCGCTGGAGCGGGCCACGGTGATCCTGGCGATCGACGTGTCGCTGTCGATGGAGGCCGACGACGTGCAGCCGACGCGCATCGAGGCGGCCCAGGAGGCGGCGCGGGCGTTCGTCAAGGAGCTGCCGCCGAGCTACAACCTGGGTCTGGTGTCGTTCGCGAAGTCGGCCAACGTGCTGGTGTCGCCGACCAAGGACCGCAACGCGGTGATCGCCGGTATCGACGGGCTGTCGCTGGCCGAGGCGACGGCGACCGGCGAGGCCGTGTTCACCTCGCTGGACGCCATCAAGTCGGTGCCGTCCGACGGGGCTTCGGGCGCGCCGCCGGCCCGCATCGTGCTGCTTTCCGACGGCTACCGCACGTCGGGCCGGTCGATCGAGGACGCGGAGGGCGCGGCGTCGCAGGCGAACGTGCCGGTGTCGACGATCGCGTTCGGCACCGACAACGGCGTCGTCGACATCCGGGGTGCGCTGCAGAAGGTCCCGGTCGATCGGGTTTCCCTGCAGCAGCTGGCCGACAAGACGAAGGGCCACTTCTACGAGGCGGCTTCGGTCAGCGAGCTCAAGAAGGTCTACGAGGACATGGGCAGTTCGATCGGCCACCGGGTGGAGTCCCGCGAGGTGACCCAGTGGTACGCCGGTGCCGCGCTGCTGTTCGGGCTGTGCGCGGCGGCGCTGAGTCTTCTGTGGACCTCTCGGCTGCCCTGATGGTCACGGGTGGACGAGGACGAACAGGACTACCACCCAGGCGGCGGCGAGGGTGAAGCTGAGGGGCGCAACGAGGTTTTTCATGGTTCGACTTCTTCCGCTGCAGTGACGTGGCGAAGGGTTCACGCGCGCTTGTCACAGTCGCGGCCGGCGTCCGGGCATCCTTGAGTCGCGGCGCGCACGACAGCCCGGCCCGGCCGCGCGAGGGCGGCGGAAATCAGCCAGGGGATGCGGGGGCGGTAGAAAAATCAGGCCCGGCCACGACTAGGAGGATCGCTATCTCGCACAGCGATCACCTCCTTCAAGTCGCAGCAAACTCACAGGCCGTCGGGAACTGTACCCCTTAAGGCGCAGCTAAGAAACGCGGCCCGGCAGGTCGTGTCCAGGACCACCCGACAGGACGACGTCGGTGACTGCTCGGAGGGTGGCGCTGCCGGGAACCAGGTAGTAATCGTGGCCGGCGACCCCGTCGGTGGGCAGCAGGTGCGCGCCGAAGCCGGACGAGGTCGGGCGCTTGCCCAGGCCCAGCCCCAGAATGCGGACCTGGGGGATCCGGCGGATCCAATCCGCCGGTGCCTGAGCGGCCCAGACGGTCGCGCCGCCGAGGTCCGACGCGTGGCTGACGCCGAGCCCGGGCGAGCCGAGAGTGATCACGTCGTGCACCTCGGGCAGGTGCTGGGCTGCCAGCCCGACGACCATCGAGCCGTAGCTGTGTCCGATAAGTGACACCGAGGCGTCCGGGCGCTGGGCGAGTACATCGCGCACGAAGGTGATGAGCGCCTTCGCCCCAGTGCGGGCCCGGCCCTCGGTCGCGGCGGCCAGGTCGACGCCGTCCGGGGTGTCGTAGCCCAGCCAGGAGATGACCGCGGTGTCCCGGCTGCGCTTGCTCAACTGCTCGTACAGGGTCTTGCCCTGCACGCCGGGCGCGCGGCGGGCGACCCCGCCCAGCCCGCGTTCGAAGTCGACGAGGCTCGTGGCCACGCCGGGCACCAGGACCGCGATGTGCTTCGCGGTCGACAGGTCGCCGAACACCTCGGCCGCGCGCCCGTCGCCGGCCGGGTCGAAGAAGAGGAAGTGGCGTCCGTCGCCGGCCCACGTCGCGTACGGGCAGCCGGTGGCAAGCATCCGCACGGCCGACTCGCGGTAGGCCTCGGTGAAGGCGGGCAGATGCTGGACTGCCGGCGCGGGAGCGGCCGCGGACGCCGGGCGGGGAACCGGGTTGAGCGTGGTGGCGAGCAGCACGGTGACGACCGGGAGGATTCGCATGGGCCGTAGATTCCGGCCGGATATAGACCCCGATCGTCACACCGCAGAGCTCACTTCGGGGTGCTACCCCGGTATCACGAGGCCCGTCTCGTAGGCGAAAACGACCGCCTGGGCCCGGTCCCGGAGGCCGAGCTTGGCCAGCACCCGGCCGACGTGGGTCTTCACGGTCTGCTCGGCCACCACCAGGTCCTCGGCGATCTCGGTGTTGGAGCGGCCGCGGGCGATCAGCCGCAGCACGTCGGTCTCGCGCGGGGTCAGGGCGTTGAGGGCGGTCGGCCGGGGCCGGTTGGCGGCCGGGCGGGCGGCGAACTCGGCGATCAGGCGCCGGGTCACCGACGGCGCGAGCAGGGCCTCTCCCGAGGCCACCACGCGTACGGCGTTGATCAGATCAGCCGCGGGAGCGTCCTTGAGCAGGAAGCCGCTCGCCCCGGCCCGCAGTGCCTCGTAGACGTAGTCGTCGAGGTCGAACGTGGTGAGGATCAGGACCTTCGGGCCGTCCTCGCCGAGGCGGCGGGTCGCCTCGAGGCCGTCCATCACCGGCATGCGGATGTCCATCAGCACCACGTCCGGCCGCAGGTCACGGCACTGCCGTACGGCCGCCTCGCCGTCCGGTGCGTCGCCCAGCACCGCGATGTCCGGCTGCGCGTTCAGCAGCGCGCCGAACCCCTCGCGGACCATCGCCTGGTCGTCCGCGATCAGCACCTTGATCATTCGCCGTCCCTCTCGTCGCCGGCCCTTCCGTCACCGATCGGCAGGATGGCGGACACCACGAACTCGCCGCCCACCGGCCCGGCCGACAGCGTGCCACCCAGGAGCGCGGCGCGTTCGTGCATGCCCGCCAGGCCGTGACCGCCGGAGCCACCGCCCCGCGGCTGAAGGGGCAGCGGGTTGCTGACGAGAAGCACCACGCGGTCGGAACTGCCGCGAGCCCGGACGGTGACCGGGCCGTCCGGCGCGTGACGGGCCACGTTGGCCAGGGCTTCCTGAACGATCCGGTACGCGGCGAGCCCCACCGTCGGCGGCACGCCCGTCAGCCCTCCCAGCTCCACCGCCACGTCGAGGCCGGCCGCGCGCGCCGTCCCGACCAGGATGCCGACGTCGGCCAGTCCGGGCTGCGGGGCGGTCAGGTTCTCCTCCTTCTCGGACCGCAGCACGCCGAGCAGCCGCCGCATGTCGGTCAGCGCCTCGCGGGCCGCCGACGCGATCGTCGCCATCTCGGCGTGCGTCTCCTCGGTCATGCCGGGCACCCGGAACGGTGCGGTCTCGGCGCGTACGGCGATCATCGACATGTGGTGGGCGACCACGTCGTGCATCTCGCGGGCGATCCGGGTGCGCTCCTCGAGGACGGCCCGCCGGGCCCGTTCGAGCTCGGTGAGCTCGTTCTGCTCGGCGACCAGTTCGCCGGTGCGGCGGCGCCGGGCGAAGATGTCGCCGATCGACGCGATGGCGACCAGCAGGACCGCGGCGCCCCAGGCGCTGCTCGGCGGGGCGTAGAGGAAGACCGTGCCGACGCTCAGCGCGGCCGCCCAGAACGTCTGCCACGACTCCCGGCTCACCACGGCCAGCCGGGCCAGCACGAACAGGAAGACGAAGATCTGCACGGGGTTCCACGGCCAGGGCTCCTTCGGGACCCAGTTGACCGTGCCGAGGAACATCATCACGAAGGCCAGCCGCCAGGCCAGCACGGGCCGGCGGTACGCGGCGGCGGCCGGCAGCACCGTGCCGACCGCGAGCGCCCAGACCGCGACCGGCACCAGCGAGTGCCGGTTGCCCAGCAGATATTGCCCGGCGGCCGCGCCCAGTCCGATGAGAGCCAGCAACCCGAGCGGAAGCGCGTACGAAATGAAGCGGCCGCGTGCCGCGGGTCGCGGCAGTTCCTTGCCGACGAAGAGCCGGCGCAACGGCCCCATCACGGCACGTGCGGCGGAAGGACCGCTAGTCTCCATCCCGGCAGGTTACGGCGGCCGGCGGATGCCGTCGTGCTACCGAGGTGCCATCCGGCACCCCTACCTGGGTATGAGGAGCGTGGTCGTGGCTCGCACGGTGTTGGTGACCGGGGGCAACCGGGGGATCGGCCTGTCCATCGCGCAGGCGTTCGCGAAGCAGGGTGACCGGGTCGCCGTCACGCACCGCGGCACCGGCGCTCCCGAGGGCCTGTTCGGCGTGCAGTGCGACATCACCGACTCGGCGCAGGTCGACACCGCCTTCACCACGGTGGAGAAGGAGCTGGGCCCGGTCGAGGTGCTGGTGGCCAACGCCGGCATCACCGACGACACACTGCTGCTGCGCATGAGCGAGGAGCAATTCGACCGGGTGATCGACACCAACCTGGCCGGCGCGTTCCGGGTCGCGAAGCGCGCCAGCAGCAAGATGCTGCGGGCCAAGTGGGGCCGCATGATCTTCATCTCGTCGGTGGTCGGCCTCTACGGCGGCCCGGGCCAGGCCAACTACGCGGCGAGCAAGGCCGGCCTGGTCGGGCTGGCCCGCAGCATCACCCGCGAGCTGGGCAGCCGGAACATCACGGCCAACGTGGTGGCGCCCGGCTTCATCGACACCGAGATGACCGCGGTGCTGTCCGAGGCCCGGCACGCCGAGATCATCAAGGCGGTGCCGGCCGCCCGGCTGGCCCACCCCGACGAGGTGGCGGCAGCGGTGGTCTTCCTCGCCTCCGACCCGGCCGCATACATCAACGGCGCCGTCATCCCGGTCGACGGCGGCCTCGGCATGGGACACTGACCTAACTTTCCGTTATAGGGGGATTTCTCCGTTGTCTGGACTTCTGGCCGGTAAGCGGCTGCTCGTCACCGGCGTGATCACCGACGCCTCGATCGCCTTCTCGGTGGCGAAGATCGCCCAGGAGCAGGGCGCCACCGTTGTGCTGACCGGGTTCGGCCGGCTGTCCCTGGTCGAGCGGATCGCCAAGCGGCTCCCGTCGCCGGCACCGGTCATCGAGCTCGACGTGACCGACGCTTCCCAGCTGGCGTCCCTGCAAGACAAGGTCCGCGAGCACGTCGACGGGCTCGACGGGGTGGTCCACTCGATCGGCTTCGCGCCCCAGAGCTGCCTGGGCGGCGGCTTCCTCGACGCGCCGTGGGAGGACGTGGCCACGGCACTGCAGGTCTCGACGTACTCGTACAAGTCCCTGGCCGCCGCCTGCCTGCCGCTGATGCAGTCCGGCGGAAGCATCGTCGGGCTGACCTTCGACGCGACCAAGGCGTGGCCGGTCTACGACTGGATGGGCGTGGCCAAGGCCGGACTCGAGTCGGCGTCGCGTTACCTGGCGCTGCACCTCGGCAAGCAGGGCATCCGCAGCAACCTGGTGTCGGCCGGGCCGCTGCGCACGATGGCCGCCAAGTCGATCCCCGGGTTCGAGCAGTTCGAGGACGCGTGGTCCGAGCGGGCGCCCCTCGGATGGGACCTGCAGGACACGTCGGCGGCCGGCAAGGCGGTGTGCGCCCTGCTCTCGGACTGGTTCCCGGCCACCACGGGTGAGGTCGTTCACGTCGACGGGGGTTACCACGCGCTAGGGGCGTGATCCGGGTGGGAGGATGGCGGGGTGGAGTTCGATGCGTTCGTCCTGCTGTCCTTCGGCGGGCCGGAGAAGCCTGACGACGTGATGCCGTTCCTGCGCAATGTGGTGCGGGGGCGCGGTGTTCCCGAGTCGCGGCTTCTCTCGGTGGCCGAGCACTACATGCACTTCGGAGGCGTGTCCCCGATCAACGAGCAGTGCCGGCAACTGCTGGCGGCGGTGTCGTCGGAATTTGCTTCCGCGGGCCTCGAGATGCCCACCTACTGGGGCAACCGCAACTGGCAACCGATGCTCGAGGACACCGTGGCGCAGATGCGCGACGACGGGGTGACGCACGCGCTCGGCTTCGCGACCAGTGCCTACGGCGGTTACTCGTCGTGCAAGCAGTACTGGGAGGACATCGCCCGGGCTCGCGAGGCCGTCGGGCCCCGGGCGCCGCGGATCACCAAGCTGCGACAGTTCCACGATCACCCCGGGTTCGTCGGGCCGCACGTCACGGCCGTACAGAAAGCTCTGTTGAACCTGCCCGCCGCGCGTCGTGAAACGACGCGGCTCGTGTTCACCGCCCATTCGATCCCGGTGAGCATGGCCGAGAAGGCCGGCCCGCACGGCAACCGCTACACCGCCCAGCTCAACGAGACGGCGGCGCTCGTGCACGCGGCCGCCGCCCCCGAGGTGTCCTGGGACCTGGTCTGGCAGAGCCGCTCCGGGCCGCCGCAGGTGCCGTGGCTCGAACCCGACGTCAACGACCACCTGCGTGCGCTCGCCGACAAGGGCATCACCGACGTGGTGGTCAGCCCGATCGGGTTCGTCTCCGACCACCTCGAAGTGCTCTGGGACCTCGACAACGAGGCGGCCGAGACCGCGAAGTCGCTCCGCCTGGGCTATGCCCGGGCGGCCACCCCGGGCACCGACCCGCGGTTCGTCACGATGGTCCGCGAGCTGGTCGAGGAACGCACCGCCGGACGACCCCGGGCACGGCTCGGTACTCTCCCGGTCTGGGACGACTGCCCCGGTGGTTGCTGTCCCATACCTTCGCGGCGACCACCTTTAGGAGACTGATGACCGAGCGCAAGGCCGTCGAGAGCTGGCTCACCGACATGGACGGCGTGCTCGTCCACGAGGGTGTGCCGGTGCCGGGCGCCCCGGAGTTCGTCAACCGGATGAAGTCGTCAGGCAAGCCCTTCCTGATCCTGACCAACAACTCGATCTACACACCCCGCGACCTGCAGGCCCGCCTCAGCCGCATGGGCTTCGACGTGGCCGAGCACTCGATCTGGACGGCCGCCCTGGCCACCGCGCAGTTCCTCGCCGACCAGCGGCCGGGCGGCACGGCGTACGTCATCGGCGAGGCCGGCCTGACCACCGCGATGCACGCGGCGGGCTACGTGCTGACCGAGTTCGACCCCGACTACGTGGTGCTGGGCGAGACCCGCACCTACAGCTTCGAGGCCATCACCAAGGCCATCCGGCTCATCGACAGCGGCGCCCGGTTCATCTGCACCAACCCCGACGCCACCGGACCGTCCAACGAGGGCGCCCTCCCGGCGGCCGGCTCGGTTGCGGCGATGATCTCGAAGGCGACGGGCGTCGAGCCGTACTTCGTCGGCAAACCCAACCCGATGATGATGCGGTCGGCCCTCAACACCATCGAGGCACACAGCGAGAGTACGGCGATGATCGGCGACCGCATGGACACCGACGTCCTGTGCGGCCTCGAGGCCGGCCTCGAGACCATCCTGGTGCTGACCGGCATCAGCACGCGGGCCGAGAGCGAGCGCTACCCGTACCGCCCGTCCCGCATCGTCAACTCGGTCGCCGACCTGATCGACGAGATCTAGTGCGTCGTCATTCGGCGAGGCTGGGGGCCCGGCGAGACCATCGATGTGCGTCGAGCTCTTCGACGATGAAGCGTGCGACGTCGGTGCGGGTGATGCGCCAGCCGCCCTTGGGTGTGCTGTTGTGGGTGGCGCGGTAGCGGCCGGTAGGTTCGCGGTCCTGGAGGTAGGTGGGTCGTACGAAGGTCCAATCGAGGTCACTTCCCCCCACGATCTGCTCCATGCGGGCCATGTCGGCGTACAGGTCGGCGCCGACGGGGCGGATGAGGCCGCGATACCACCAGGCGTGGTGAGGGTCATCGTGCCGGACACCGACCGACGTGATAGCCAGTAACCGCTTCACCTCGGTGGCCTGCATCGCCGACACGATGGCGCGGGCGCCGTCGGAGTAGAGGTTGCCCGCTTGACGGCGGAGACGACAGCGTCGTGACCTTCGATCACGGCGCGCAGGCTTTCCGCGTCGCGGACGTCGGCACGTTCCACGCGCAGGCCCGGGACCGCGGGGATGCTTGCGGGATTGCGGACGGCGGCGGTGACGTGGTGTCCGCTGCGCTGGGCCTCCGCGACGATCAGGCGGCCGGTGCGGCCGGCGGCTCCGAGAACTACGACGTTGATGCTCATGCTGCTGCGGTCCTTTCGGTGGTGGGCAGGGCGAGGACGCTGCCCACTTCGCCGGGGGTGGCGACGGGGACAGGGTGCTCTGGATCAGGGATGCAGCTGATCGACGAGGTCGGCTACGCCGGGGTGACCATGCGTCGCGTCGCGCAGGCTCTGGACACCGGCCCGGCATCGCTCTACGTCTACGTGGCCGACCGTGACGAACTGATGGCCGAGGTCTACGACCTTGCGCTGGCCGGAATCCGCCTGCCCGGACCGGCCGACGGCGACTGGCGCGCCCAACTGGAACTGCTTGTCAGCCGGGCCATCACCACCCTCGGCAGCCATGACGACATCGCCCTGGTCGGGATCATCCGAGTGCCGACCGGGCCGCACGCCCTGCGCATCCTCGAAGCGACGATGACCCTGCTGCGCGCCGGCGGCATCGACGACAAGCTCTGCCTGTGGGCAGCCGACCTGCTCGACCAGTACGTGACCTCATCCGCCCTGGAACTCGCCGCCCGGCTGCGCGACCAACGAGCTTTGACCGCAGCCGAGGGTGCGGCCAAGGCCACCGAGGAAGCCATGTCCGAAGCCGCCGGATCCGAACTCGACGCCGTCTACGGCGACCTGCCAGCCGATACCTATCCGACCATCCATGCCCTGCGCCCGGCCATGACCACCGCCGGCCGCAACAGCCACGCCTACGCCAACTGGAAACTCAGCGTCATCATCGACGGCCTGTTGAGCCATCGCCGACCGTCGTAGAGACTGATGCGTTCACGTCGTGCGGGCGATCGCTCAGCCTCGCCGAGCGCGGCGGCGACGCTCTGGTTGGTGGCCGCGCGTTGCTGCCGACCAGATCCTCGAACGCCCCGGCCGCGATGCCGAACCGGGCCGGCCGAAGCGCGCGGGCTGCATCCGGCCCGACGCCGGCCGGGTGATCGCACCAGTAGTGCCACTCGTTCTGACCGACGAGGTGCCGCACGTCCGGGAAGGCCCGATGGCGGCCGGATTCCGGCCCGGCTTCCCGCGGGGCGCCCAGAGCGACCGAAACCGTGCCGCCACCGCCGACCCCGGCCCGGCCGTTGGACGGTCGTCCTGCTCGACATCGTGGCCACCGGCGACACGCGCCTCGCCGAGCGGCCGCGGCCTCGGGTGCTCCGTCCGTCCCGCCGGGCATCAGCTATTGGCTGACCGCCGGCCGCGGTCCGGGAGTGGGACCGTCTACGACGCCGGGGTGAACAGGTTGACCAGCGTGCCGTCCGGGTCGCGGAACAACAGCGACCGGTTGCCCCACGGCATCGTGGTGGGTTCCTGAACGACCTGCTCCAGGGTGCTCCGCAGCCGGGCGAACTCGGCGTCGACGTCGTCCACCCGGAACTCGACGATGGCGCTGCGGTTGGCGGCCGGCTCGGCGGCCGCGGTGGTGCGGCGGCTGCCGATGGCGAGCGTGGCTCCCGGCAGGGCGAGCTCCGCGAAGTCGGGCGTGTGACGGCGGGCCGGGTGGCCGGTAACCGTCTCGTAGAAGTCGGTGAGGGCGCCGACCTGGTCGGTGATGATGCGAACCGATGCGAAATCCATAACGGCCACGCTAGAAGCCATAGCGGTCAGTTTCCGGCCGCTTTCCAGACGACAGCGTCCGGAAATGGCGCCGGTTCTGGGGATGGCGTAGGCTGAATCAGCGTCGGAGTTTATGATTCAACGGTCGGGGGCGGTCATGACCAGCATCAACGTAGGTGCACTGATAGACAAAGCCCGGGAGGCGGCCGGCCTCAGCCAGCGCGCGCTCGCCGATGTCACGGGCATCTCGCAGCCCACGCTGTCCCGCATCATCTCCGGCGACCGGGTGGCAAAGCTGCCGGAGGTCGTCGCCATCGCCTGGGCCACCGGGCACACCGTTGCCCAGCTTACCGGCGTAGGCGCAGTGGCCGATCGGGCCCAATGCGCGGCCCGGGCCACCAACGGTTCGGGCATGGCGGAGATGCGTGACGCGCTGCTGCACTTCCTCGAGCTCGACGACTACCTCGACGAGCAAGCCATCCCGGCCACGATCTGACCCGGTGACCTACGTGAACCCCGAAGCCGAGGGGCGTGCCGCAGCCGAGCGGTTCCGACGCGAACACGATCTGGGACACCAGCCCCTCGGCGACATCGTCGCTCTGATCGAGCAGACGGCCGGCGTCGACGTGGCGGTTCTTGACGCCGGCCCCGACGAACACGGGCTGACGATGCGGGACCCGCAGCGTGATGCCGTGTTCATCGGTGTCGCGCGAACCCGCCACCCGATGCGTCAGCGAAGCACCCTCACCCACGAGCTTGGCCATGTCGTGTTCGGCGACTGGTCGGACAACACCAACTGTGACTGGAGCGCGCCGTCGGCTGCCGAAAGCCGCGCCACCGCCTTCGCCCGGCATCTGCTGCTCCCGCTCGGAGGGCTGCGCACCTTCCTCGGCGACCTTCCAGCCACCTCCCCCGCCACCCTGTCCGCCGTCGTTCAGCGGTTCCTGGTCTCGCCGGCGATCGCAGCCATCGCGCTGGAGCAGGGCCGATACATCGACGCTTCGGTCAAGACCGAGTGGATGTCGGTTTCCGCTCCGCAACTGGCCGTCCGTTTCGGCTGGAGCGATCAATACCGTGCGCTCCAAACCGACTCGGATCAGCGGCGAGCGCCCCAACGTCTGCTCGCCCGCGCGATCCAGGGGTACGCCGAAGGGGTGGTCTCGGTGCAGACCATCGCCACCCTGCGCGGCATCACATCCCACACGGCCGAGGCGGAGCTGCGGGAAGCCGGCATCTATCCCGCGCCCGACGCGGCCGTGTGGGCGGATCCCGGTGAGTTGCCCGAGGCCCGCGTCGATATGGGTGCTTTGGACGAGGCCCTGAGCGTGCCTGAGGAGCCGTAGCGCAGATGACGACTCAGCGGCCATCATTGATGCTGGACCCAGCCTGAACTTTCTCTCGATCAACCGGGAACGTCTTCTCATCGGCACATTGGGGCGCCTCAGCACGCCGGCCGCGGTAGAGGACGAGGTACTCCGCAAGGCGGCGCAGGATCTGCGCTTCCGTCCGGCAGCGGCTGCGTGGAGAAAGCTGACGCCGCAGTGGATCCAGGTCCTCCCGGACGAGGTCACGCCCGAGCTGGCGCGGGTCGTCAACCGGATTGCCCGGCAGCCCATGTCCGAGCGGCTCAAACACTCGAAGGACCTCGGCGAGACGATGGTGATCGCGCATGCGGTCGTGGCCGCCGAACAAGGCGCCGAGGTCGTCGTTCTGATCGACGACGGACTTGGCGCGCAGACCGCCACTCGGGAGACCCGTCGATTGGAGCGGCTGCGATCCAGTGGCGGTGCGGTGGGTTCGATCAAGTTGGCCAGCACGCTGACAGTGCTGGAACTGGCGGCCGGTACGCAGCACATCTCGGGGCGCGGCGAGATGCGTGAGATCTATCAGCGTCTCCGCGGCCTGGACGACGGACTGCCGCCGATTGAGAAGACCCGGCTGCTCGCTACCGCTCGGTGGACAAGCTCACCGTGAGCGTGATGGCCGGGCGGTAGCTGTCCGCCTGGCCGACCAGGCCTGATGTGTGGTCGTGGGTGACGATGCGGTAGATCAGGGCGCGGATCAGCATCTGGGGCCACTCCGGCTGGTGCGACCAGCGTTCGGCCAGGTCGGGGCCGGCGCCGTACCAGCAGAGGGCGTCGGCGACCGCGACCGCCGACGCCCACGAGGGCGGTCGCCAGTAGAGGGGCCAGTCGATGACGGCCGGTGGCAGGCCGGCGGCGAACAGGACGTTGCCGGCCAGGTCGCCGTGGACAGCCTGCGCCGCCAGGGTGACCGGGCGCCGGGCCTCGAGCAGCGGCTGCAGCAGGCCCGTGGCGAGCGGGGACGTGTGCGGCGGAGACGTGTGCGGCGGGGACGTGTGCGGCGCGGACCCGTGCAGCGGGGACTCCTCCCAGGCGACGCGGTCGCCGTTGGACCAGGGGTCGTCGCGGACATCCAGGAACGCGGGCCGGTCGAGCCCCGCGACCGCGGCGTGGAAGGCGATCCCGGCCCGGAGCACGTCGTCGGGGCGGGCCACGTCCGGCGACCCGGGCAGGAAGCGGGTCGCCTCCCAGCCGTCCGCCACCCACGCGCCGTCGGTTGCCCGGACCGGGCGGGCGACGCGGAACGCCGGGTTTTCGGGCAGGCGGTCGAGGACTTCGGCGCGCCACAGCGTCTCCGGCAGGTATTCGACCGGCTTCAGCACCAGGTCACCGGCTCGCCACGTACCCCCTTTGCCGCCGGCGAGGCGGACCGGCTCGGCCGTCGCTCCGAAGGCTTCGAACGGTGGGGTGGTCACGACAGCCGGTCCAGGACGGTGTCGAGGGGCAGATCGAGGGCGCTCGTCAGCAGCAGGTCGGCGCCGGCGAAACGGGCCGGGTCGGCGTGCGGGTTGGGCACCGCCACGCAGCGCAGCCCGGCCGCCTGGGCCGCGGTCACGCCGTGTGCGGTGTCCTCGAAGGCGACCGCCTGCCCGGCGGGGAGCCCGAGCCGGTCGAGGGCCAGCCGGTAGACGGCCGGGTCCGGCTTGTGGGCGGCCACCTCCTCGCCGGTCGCCAGCACCTCGAACCGCGCGCGCAGGCTGGCCCGGTCGAGCATCGGGCCGACATGGCCGATCCGGGAACTGCTGGCCACGGCCAGGCGCAACCCCAGCTCGGCGGCCCGGTCCAGCCAGGCGGAAATTCCCGGTTGCGGCGAGAGCGCCGCGTTCAGCGTTTTCCGGTACGCCATCCGCAGCGCATGGCTCGACTCCCGGTCGTACGCCGGACCGACCGCCGCCGCCAGCACCGCATAGCGTTCCTCGTTCGCGTCGCCGCCGTGGTCGGCGAAGAACCCGGCCGGGTCGAGTTGCAGCCCGTGCCGGCGCCACTCCCACTTCCAGCTGTCGAGCAGCGTGGTCTCCGTGTCCATCAGCAGGCCGTCGAAGTCGAAGATCAGCGCCTGGATCGTCACGCCGACGAGTATCCCTCGCGGCCGGCGGGCCGGCGGTAGTGGCGCAGGCGGACCGGGGAGCCGTCGGGGGCGGTCCACGACGCCGTCGTCGAATGAGTGTGGTGCCAGCCCGCGGCCTCGTACAGGGCTATCGCCGGCGAGCGGCCGTCGTCGACCACCTCGAGCACCAGCGGGCGGCCCCGCGAGGCGGCCGCGGTCAGCAGGGCCGCGGCCACCGCGCGGCGGCGGGCGGCCGGCCGGACGAACAGGCGGGCCAGCTCCAGGTCGCCGGACGGGCGGTCGACCAGCAGGGCGTGGCCGGCCAGTGGGACGTCGGCCAGGGACGCCACCCATGCGGCGGCCACGCCGGGCGGGGTGAGCCAGCCGGCCGGGTCGGCGGGCCAGGCCATCGGGTAGCCGTCGGCCTCGTGGACCTCGCGGAGGGCGGCCACGCAGGCGTCCAGGTCGGCCGGGGTGCGGGGGCGGATCGACACGTCCATCCGGCCATCATGCCGACCGGTGGAGAGACCCGGGTGCCGCCTCGATCAGCCGCGGGCTAACGTGGGCGGCGTGTCGCGTCTGCTTCGTCCGTCCCGGGTCGTGCCGGCCGCGCTGGTTCTGATCGTCGCCGTGGCCTTCGCCGTGTGGGGGCTGCGGTCGCCGGCCGCGACGACCACGACGCACTGGGTGCAGCCGGTGGCCAAGGCGTCGGCGAGCTTTGCGCCGCCGGTCAGGCTGACCGTGCGGAAGCCGCCCAAGGACCTGCCGGTCATCACCTACACCAAGGTGCCGGGCGGGTTCCCGGCCGACCAGGCGCCGGCCTCGACCACGCCGCTGACCGAGGGTGTGCAGCCCAACGACCGGGTCGCCGTCTACGACGCGCCGGGCGGGCACCCCCGGGCCTATCTGCCGGCCGACATCAGCGGCGTCGACGTGACCGTGCCGGTGGTGGGACGCGACCGGGGGTGGACGGCGGTGCTGCTGCCGTCGGTCGACCGGACCATCGGCTGGCTCGCCCCGTCCGGCGGTTACACCACCAGTGAGCTGCACGACCAGCTGATCCTCAAACGGGGTGACCACGAGCTGACGTGGCTGCGCGACGGCGTACGGAAAGAAAGCTGGACCGTCGCCACCGGCGCGACCCGGACGCCGACGCCGCTCGGCCGCACCTTCGTGCTCGGGCGCACGGTGACCGACGGCGACGAGTACGCGGGGCTGGACGCTCTCGTGCTCGGTGCGGTGCCGGAGCAGAAGGAGGCGCTGGCGCCCGGCCTCAAGAACGGGCACACGGCGATCCACAGCTGGTACCACCCGTCGGTCTTCGGCCACGACATCTCGAACGGCTGCATCCGCGTGCCGAAGACGGGCCAGAAAGAGTTGCTCGACGAGATCCCGTCCGGCACCGGCGTCAGCATCGTCGCCTGAGGAGAAGCGTGCCTGACACGGTGATCGCGGCCGCGTGGGTGGTCGTGCGCGACCGGCGCGTGCTGGTCGTGCGGGCGCACGGTTCGGATGCGTTCTATCTGCCCGGCGGCAAGCCGGAGCCGGGCGAGTCGTACGCCCAGGCCGCCGCCCGCGAGGTGCTCGAAGAGGTCGGCATGGTCGTGGACCCGGCCGCGCTCACCTCGTTCGCCGATTTCGTCGCCCCGGCCCACAACCGCCCGCCCGGCACCCGGGTGCGGCTGGTGTGCTTCGAGGGCGGCGATCCGGGCGGCGATCCGAAGCCGGAGAACGAGATCGCGGAGCTGGCCTGGTTTGCCCAGTCGGACGCCCAGCGCACCGCCCCCGCGATCCGCCTGGTGCTGGCCCAGCTGCTCAGCGAGGGCCGCATCGACTAGAAGCGTCTCCATGCTCCTTCGGAGACGACCTCGACGTTGCCGTCGACGACCTTGATCGCGGTGTTGTCGTCGATCGCGTAGGCCGGGCCGCCGATGGCGGCCGCCCACTTCTCGGCGTTGGCCATCGTGTTTTCCGGCAGGTGCGGGTTGTCGAGGTGCGGGTAGATCGAGAAGTCGACCAGGCCGAGCGTCCCGTCGCCGTCGGCCGGCATCTTGCCCCAGACGAATTCCTCGCCGATGCGGGGTGTCATCACCATGCTGCCCGCGCTCAGGCCGGCCCACACCGTGTCGCCGAGTGACGGCAGCAGGTCGGCCAGGCCGGACTCCCGCATCCAGCGGCACAGGTAGAGCGCGTCGCCGCCCTCGACCAGAAGCACGTCGGTCTCCTGGACCATCGGGACCCACTTCTCCCGGTCGATGCTGGGCAGCGCGGTCAGCTCCAGGACCCCGAGGGACTTCCACCCCAGCGCTGACATCGGCGCCCCGGACTGCTGCCCGGAGATGAATTTCCACGCGTTGAAGGCGCCGCCGGGGATCGCGTAGACCGCGGTCGGGATGCACAGGGCAGTCGACTCGGCGATCGGTTTGCCCAGCATGTCGACGAGGGCCGCCTGGATGCTCTCGTTGCTGATGCCGCCGGAGGTGAGAAGAAGCTTCATGCGCCACGACCCCAAACTGATTGCAGATTGAAAGTGGTTGGCGCAGACGGTAGCACGTCTGTTCGGATGCGTCCGGCTGAGACCGGGGATCAGGCGCCGGCGAAGAAGCGGTTGGCGACGGCCGTGTGGATGCTGAAGCCGAGCTCGGTCGGGCCGTAGAGGATCTCCCAGCCGAGGGATTCGTCGTTGGGCGACGGCGGTTCCAGCTCCGCGGCGGACGCGAGCGGCGGCAGCAGGCCGAAGACCAGCAGCGTGCCGTCGGGGGCGCTCACCGTGTCGAAGAGCCTGACCGTGGCCGGGTCGGCCGCCAGACCGGTCTCCTCCCCGAGTTCGCGGGTCGCCGCGGTCTGCCACGTCTCGTCGATCTCGATGTAGCCGCCCGGAAGGGCCAGGCGTTCACGGGCCGGCGGGATGGCCCGGCGCACGGCGAGCAGGCCGGAGCCGACCGGCTGCACCGCGACCGCGACCGGCTTGGGGTTGAGGTAGCTGGTTTCGCCGCAGGCCGCACAGCGCCGGGGCCACGGCTGTTGCCGGGGGAACCGGGCGCCGCAGAACGTGCAGTGGGCGAACCGGTCAGGCATGAACGCCTCAGACGTGCAGCGGCGAGTTGCAGGCGGCGACCAGGGCCTGGCGGCACGCGTTGGTCAGGGGGCGGAGCGCGGCGTCGCGCTGCTGGGCCTCGTAGCCGTTGACCGCGGCGCCGGGAGCGTTGAGGTCGGCCAGGGCGAGCACCTGGTCGAGCACGCCGGCGCGGGCGAACAGGCGGCGGGCCCGCGGGTCGAAGCCGGGCGGCAGGGTGGCCGTGCTCTCGGGGCGGCGCAAGGCCTGCAGGGCACCGGCCAGCTCGGGTTTCCACTGGGCGATGTCGAGCTTGGTCAGCTGGGCGGTGGCCTCGCCGAGCGCGACGGTCAGCTCGCTCTCGGCCTCGGCGGCGCCCATCTGGAAGACCGGACGGAAGTCTTCGACCGGGAAGAACCGCCACAGCACCGTCTCGAACTCGACCCCGGAGCCGGACACGTGCCGCTGCACCTGTGGGACCACGCCGAACGACGGGGTCATCACCGCCTCGCCGGCCAGCAGCGCGGCACCGGTCAGCTCACCCGGGCCGGGCAGGCCGCGCGGGTCGCCCGGTGCGGGCAGGACCAGGCGGATCTCGTCGGGGTGCAGCTTGGCGAAGACCGGCAGGGCCTGCGGCAGGGGCACGTCCGTCCAGGTGCCGGGTGCGTCGGCGACGAGGTGCTCCTCGTCGGCCGCGATCTCGTCGGCCAACTCGTCGAACGGGACCAGCCCGGCGCGCCAGGCGCGCACCCAGGTCACGAACCGGGTCGAGCGCCGCGCGGTGCGGACGGCCGCATCAGCAGCGGGGGACATGCGAGCAAGGGTACGTGCCGATCAGGAAGGTTGTCTCGGCCGGAGCGTCATAAACCACGTGTCTCAACGCACGGGTTACCGTGCGGACATGTATGGGGAGGATGTACTCAAGGCCGATTGGCGCAAGCGCCGGAAGGTGCCCGAGGTGGACGCCGAACCGGACCTGGTCGTGGAGGACGCGGACTCCGGATTCTGCGGTGCGGTGGTCGGTTTCGAACTCGGCGCGGTCGTACTCGAGGACCGTTTCGGCAAGCGGCGCAACTTCCCGTTGTCGCCGGCCGCCTTCCTGCTCGACGGCAAGGCGGTCACGTTGCGCAAGCCGGTCGCGGTCGTACCGCAGAAAACGAGAATCACCGCCTCCGGCTCGATCGCTGTGGACAATGTCCGCGCGAAAACCGCGAAGGCCAGCCGGATCTGGGTGGAGGGCATCCACGACGCCGCCCTGATCGAACGCATCTGGGGCGACGACCTGCGCATCGAAGGCATCGTGGTGGAACCCCTGGACGGCATCGACGACCTGGCCGCCGCGGTCGCCGCGTTCCGCCCCGGGCCGCAGAGGCGGGTCGGCGTTCTGGTCGACCACTTGGTCCCCGGCTCCAAGGAGAGCCGCATCGTCGCCGCGGTCAAGGACCCGGACGTGCTGGTCACCGGCCACCCCTACATCGACATCTGGCAGGCGGTGAAGCCGCAGCGGGTCGGCCTCTCGAAGTGGCCGGTGATCCCGCCCGGCCGCCCCTGGAAGGAGGGCATCTGCCAGGCGGTCGGTGTGCGCGAGCCGGCCGACATGTGGCGCCGCATCCTCAAGTCGGTGAGCACCTACAAGGACGTCGAGACGCCGCTGATCAACTCGATGGAGCGGCTGATCGACTTCGTCACCGTCCCCGCCTGAACGCCTCGGACAGCCGCCGGCCCACCGAAGAGAGCCGGTCCGGCGGCTGCGCGGCGTACCCGATGACCAGGCCGGGCGGTCCCGGCGCGATCCGGTGCCAGGACAGCGGATGGACCAGCACACCCGCCGCGGCGGCCCGCGCGGCCAGCACGGTGTCGGGCGTGTCACCGTCCATCATCACCAGTAGGTGCAGGCCGGCCGCGACGCCCGCTACGCGGGCTTCCGGCAGATGGGTGCGGAGACCGGCGAGCAGGGCGTCGCGGCGGCGGCGTTGACGCGTACGCACGTGCCGCAGGTGCCGCTCGTAGTCGCCGGAAGCCAGCAGCCGGGCCAGCACCAGTTGCGGCAGCGCCGGATTGCCCAGGTCGGTGGCGTGTTTCGCGGCGAGCAAGGTGTCCTGCAGGCGGCGGGGCGCGACGAGCCACCCCAGGCGCATCCCCGGCGCCAGCGATTTGCTGACGCTTCCCGCGTACGCGACGTGGTCGGGCAACGAGCCTTGCAGAGCCGCTACCGGAGAACGGTCGTAGCGGTGTTCCGCGTCGTAGTCGTCCTCGACGATCAGACCGCCCCGGGACGCCCAGGTCAGGAGCGCACGACGCCGGGCCGGCCCGAGCACGACCCCGGTCGGGAACTGGTGGGCCGGGGTCAGCACGGCCACCGGCTCGGTCAGGGTGTCGACGCGGACACCCTCGTCGTCGACCGGCGCGGGCACACCGCGTACGCCCCAATGCTCGAGTTGATCCCGCGCCCCGCGGGAACCGGGGTCCTCGACCGCGACCGCGGTCGTCCCCGACGCGCGCAAGGTCTGCGCCAGCAGGCCGAGCGCCTGAGCCACGCCGCTGACCACGATCACGTCGTCCGGTTCGGCGCGCACACCCCGGGTGCGGGCCAGCCAGGCCGCCAGCTCGGCGCGCAACCGCGGCGTGCCGGAGGGATCCCCGTAGCCCAGCTCGGCGGCGGAGACCTCGCCGAGAACGGCGCGCTCGGCCCGCAACCATCCGGCACGCGGGAAGGCCGCGAGATCGGGCACCCCCGGCGACAGGTCGAGGTCGATGCTGTCGTCGGGCGGCAGCGGCAGCCGCAGGCGGTCGAGCAGCCGGCGGCGGTCGCGCGGCTCGCCGGCCGGGGTGCCCCGGGCGATGACCACCGTGCCGGCGCCGGTCCGCGCCCCGGCGAGTCCCTCGTCGATCAATCGCTGGTAGGCCTCGACCACGACACCGCGGGAGATCCCGAGCTCCCCGGCGAGCCGCCGGGTCGCCGGAAGCGCGGAGCCGGTGGGCAGGCGGCCCTGGCTGATCGCGTCGCGCAGACCCTCGGTCAGCCAGGTGGTCAGACCGTGCTTCGGCGCGTCGTCCTTGATCAGCTGGAGGAAGTCGCTTCCCGGAATTGGTCCACTCCTTGGCACTCTGATTGGTCCTTCAACTGGACCATACCCGGGTCGAGCATGAGTGACGTGACTGCTGTCGTGACCGCTTCCCCGCGTACGGAATCCTCCCTTGCCGCCGGCCTGGCCGGCGCCGTCGGCATGGTCTGCGTCGGCGGCAGCGTCGCCGTCTCCGGCGCGCTCGCCGGCGCCCCGGTCCTCACCGTCCAGGCCCTCCGGTACGCGGTGGCCTGCCTGCTCCTGCTCCTCTTCGCCCGCCGAGCGGGGGTGCGGATCGTCGCGCCGCGGGGCGCGGAGTGTGCGTGGCTCGGCGGGGTGGTGGTGACTGGGATGTTCCTGTTCAACGTGGCCCTGGTCCAGGGTTCGCGGCACGCCGAACCGGCCGTGCTCGGCGTGGCCGTGGCATGTGTGCCGATCCTGCTCGTGGTGGCCGGGCCGGTGCTGCAGGGGCATCGCCCGATGCCGCGGCTGGTGCTGGCCGCGTCGGTCGTGACCGGGGGAGCGGCGCTGGTGCAGGGCCTGGGGCGGGCCGACCGGATCGGACTGGTGTGGGCGTTGGTGACCTTCGCCTGCGAGGCCGGGTTCACGCTGCTCGCGATGCCGGTGCTGGGACGGCACGGGCCGCTCGGGGTTTCGGTGCACTCGACGTGGATGGCGGCGCTGCTGTTCGCGGCCTCCGGCCTGGTCGTCGAGGGCCCGTCGGCGGTCCTGCGGCTCACCGCCGAGGACCTGCTGGCCGGCGCCTATCTCGCAGTCGCGGTGACGGCGGTGGCGTTCGTCCTCTGGTACACGTGCGTCTCCCGCCTGGGTGCCGCCCGGGCCGGCCTGCTGACCGGGATCGCCCCGGTCGCGGCGGCGGCGACCGGGGTTCTGATGGGCGGCCCGATGCCCCGGCCGCTGGTCTGGGCCGGGATCGTGACCGTGGCATGTGGCCTCGGTCTCGGCCTCAGGCCGGGCGGATCTGTGGATGAGCCCGAAAAACTGTCGTACCCGTCTGCTTGAGTCAGGCCCCACCCAGTGCCGGGGTGGGGCCGCGTGGGCTAGGCCAAGCCGCGTGGGCTAGGCCAAATGGTGGGGGTCGCGGCTGAAGACGAAGGTGGCTACGTCGATCTTGTCGACCCGGCCGGTCTCCGGGTCGCGGAGAAGGGTCAGGATCTCGCCCTCGTCCTTGCCGTCGACCCCGCGCCAGCGGTCCGGCGCCTCCCGCACGAAGCGCGAGCCCCGGCCGTTGTAAGTCATCTCCACCGCGTCGCCGTCGGCCGCCACCTCGTACTCCCGGCCCATCCACCACCAGCGCCCGCAGATCTCGGCCGCCTCGCCGTCCGGTGGCGTCGCCGGCAGCCAGGTCGCCGGCGTGGCCGGCTCGGCGTCGACCGCCGCGTCCAGCGCGGCCAGGCCGACGTCCTTGATGCTGGTCCC
This sequence comes from Actinoplanes sp. NPDC051343, assembly GCF_044455125.1. Taxonomy (NCBI): domain Bacteria; kingdom Bacillati; phylum Actinomycetota; class Actinomycetes; order Micromonosporales; family Micromonosporaceae; genus Actinoplanes; species Actinoplanes sp. NPDC051343. The sequence continues at coordinate 982,908 of NZ_JBITEL010000001.1, read as the reverse complement.
GGTCAGGCTGTACGAGTTGGCGAACACCACCACGCCGAGCCGGCTCCGCCGATGCACCGTCAGAAAGGCCTGATAGCCCGGCATCGAACCGCTGTGCCCGACGTAGACCCGCTCGCCGACCCGGAACAGCTCGGGGCCCAGCCCGTGGCCGCCGGTCCACGACTCCAGGTCGTTGATCACGACCGGCGTGCACATCTCGTCGACCGTCTCCCGGGCCAGCACCGCCGGGGCCGGATCGGTCAGGAACGCCGCCCACTTCGCCATGTCGGTCGCCGTCGACCAGAGCTGCCCGGCCGGCGCCATCGCCCCCGCGTCGCAGCGCGGCTCCTCGTGCAGCGTGCCGTCCAGCTGGTGCACCACGTAACCGCGGGCGAACGGCTCCACCGGCAGATAGGTCGTCCGTTTCATGCCCAGCGGGTCGAGGACCCGCTTGGCGGCCAGCGACTGCCACGTTTCCCCGGTCACCCGCTCCAGGACCGCGCCGAGCAGCCCGTACGCCAGGTTGGAGTAGCGGTAGCGCCGGAACGGAGCGCCGTACAGCTTGTCGTAGCCCAGCTCGGCCAGCAGCTGGTCGACGTCGCCGCCGTCGCGCCGTTCCCACCACGCGCCGTCCGGCTCCCGCTGCAGGCCCGACACATGCCCGAGCAGCTGGCGCAGCGTCACCCCGCCGACCGGGGTGCCCGGCAGATGGCGGTAGAGCAGGTCGTCGAGGGCGAAGAACCCCTCGTCGCGCAGCTGCATGACCATCGTCGCGGTCAGCGTCTTGGTGATCGAGCCCAGGCGGTACTGCGTCTTCGCGTCCGGCCGGGGCTGCTCGCCGACGCCGGCGAAATGCAGTACCGCGCGGTCACGGACCACGGCGAGCACCAGGGACGGCGTACGCCCCCGGGCCTGGGCGCGAGCGGCGATCTCGTCGACCCGGCGGGCGGTGTCCGGCAGTAACGACACGGTGGACCCCTTCGATGGTTGACTCACGGGTTTAACTGCCTGCCAAGGTTTCGGGAAACGCAGGATCGCAGTATGTGCGTACGCGTGTCACGATCGAAGGGTGGAAGCGATTCTCTGGATCGTGCTCGGCGTCGTACTCGCGATCGCCGAGGCTTTCACGGCGACCCTGTTCATCATTTTCTTCGCGGTCGGTGCACTGGCCGCGGCCGGTGTGGCGGCGCTCGGCGCGTCGCTGCTCCTTCAGGTGATCACTTTCGCTGTGGTCTCGGGGCTGTCGGTGGCCGCGCTGCGGCCGATCATCATGCGTCATGCCAAGTCGGCCGCCGAGACCGACGACACGCAGTTCGGGCTGGAGGCGATCGAGGGCGGTCACGGCACCGTCCTGGAAGAAGTGGACGGCGATCGCGGAATGATCAAGATTGACGGCGAGATATGGCAGGCCCGCTCGTTCGACCATCAGGAGAAATATCTCCCCGGTGAACGCGTGCGGGTCATCAAGGTCCTCGGCGCCACCGTGATCGTCTGGCGTGAAGATCTTCCGAACCTTTAGAGCCCGAACACATAAAAGAGAGGCGCCATGGAAGCTGTAATCGGTGTTCTCATCCTGGTGATTTTGATCTTCGCCGTCACTACTCTCGTTCGATCGGTCCGTGTCGTCCCGCAGCAGCGGATGGACATCGTGGAACGGCTGGGCAAGTACAAGCGGACGCTGAGCCCCGGGCTCAACCTGCTGATCCCGTTCGTCGACTCCGTACGCAACAAGCTGGACATGCGTGAGGCGGTCGTGTCCTTCCCGCCCCAGCCCGTGATCACCTCGGACAACCTGGTCGTGTCGATCGACACGGTCCTCTACTACAAGGTCGTCGACCCGGTGCGGGCCACCTACGAGATCGCCAACTTCCTGCAGGCCATCGAACAGCTGACGGTCACCACCCTGCGTAACGTCATCGGCTCCCTCGATCTGGAGCGCGCCCTGACCAGCCGCGAGGAGATCAACCGCCATCTGTCCATGGTGCTCGACGAGACCACCGGCCGTTGGGGCATCAAGGTCACCCGCGTCGAGATCAAGGCGATCGAGCCGCCGCCGAGCATCCGCGACTCGATGGAGAAGCAGATGCGCGCCGAGCGCGAGCGGCGCGCCACCATCCTCAACGCCGAGGGCCACAAGCAGGCGGCGATCCTCACCGCCGAGGGCGAGAAGCAGGCGTCGGTGCTGCGTGCCGACGGCGACCGGCAGTCCCGCATCCTCCAGGCCGAGGGCCAGGCCAAGGCGATCCGCACCGTCTTCGACGCGATCCACCAGGCCAACCCGTCCCAGAAGGTGCTGGCCTACCAATACCTGCAAGCCCTGCCGCAGATCGCGAACGGCACCGCCAACAAGGTGTGGATCGTGCCGACGGAACTCAGCAGGGCCCTGGACGGCCTCGGCGGCGCGCTCGGCGGCCTGGCCAACATGGTCGGCGACAAGCCGACGTCGGAGGTCGACGCGGGCGCGGTCGAGCGCGAGGCAGCCGAAGCCGCCCAGGCGGCGGCCGCCGAGGCGGCCAAGGTCGACGAGGCCGTACGCACGGCGGAAGCCCAGGTCAGCGGCAACGCCCCAGCCGTCGACCCGGACCGTACGGCGGCCCTCCCGGCCCCCGACCCGATCCCGCCGTCGGCCGCGCTGGGCAGTGCCGACTACAACGGGCAGCAGCAGCAGGAACCCGAAAGGGCCTGATTCACACCTGTACGAAAAATGGCCGGTCCCGCTGCGAAGCGGGACCGGCCATCTGATTTCTGGTCGTCAGTCGGTCGAGGAGGCCGACTGGGAGGGGTCGGCGCCGGCGCTGTCCGACGGCTCGACGCTCGGGGGTGCGCTCTGGTCGGCGCCGCCGTTGTCGTCCGCACCGGCACCGGCACCGGCGATGCCGGCCGCGGTCTTGGCGTCGGCCAGCGCCAGGCAGGCCTGCAGCAGGCTGGCCTGGGCCGAGGTCACCGCGGCCTGCGAGGCGGCGTTACCGGCCTGGTCACCGGCGTTGGCGCCTTGGTCACCCGCGTTGCCTGCCTGGTCACCGGCCTGGCCGGCGGCGTCGCTCGCGGAGGCGGACGGCTCGGCCGCCTTGTCGCCACCCTTGGCGGCGGCCTTCTTCTTCGCCGCGGCTACCGCCTTGGCCCACTTCTTCGCCAGCTTCTTGTTCTTGGCGGCCGCCTTTGCGGCCGCGGCCTTCCCGCCGGCGGCTTTGTCAGCGGTGGCCTTCCCGGCCGCCTTATCACCGGACTTGCCGGCCGCCTTGTCGCCGGCATTGTCACCCGCGTTGTCACCGGCCTTGTCTCCGGCTGCATCGTCTCCCGCCGCGCCCTGCTGGTCACCGGCGTTCTGGTCGGCCGCGTTCTGGTCGGCTGCCGCCGCGTCCGCCGCGAACGTGTCGCACGCCGTCTCGAGGGCCGCCGCCGACGCGAGGGCGGCGTCGTTCGCGCCCTGCTCCTGCTGGGGTGCCAGCTTCGCGCCGTCGCAGAGCACGTCCGCGCCGTTGATCTCCAGCTTCGCGCACTTCGACACGTCGAACTGCTGCCCGTTCACGGTGACGACCTTCGCCGCGGCCGGCGTCGTGCTCGCCGACGCGATCTGGACTCCCGCCAGCCCGCCCGCGGTCAGCACACCCGCTACGACGACCGCCCCGATCACCTTGCGCCGGTTCCCGTTGTCCCGGTTCCTTCGGTACGCCCGCGATCTCATCGTCACTCCTCGTCGAGACTTGATGTGCCGGATGCGTGCCAGTACGGGCCTCTCCGCCCGGACGGTTCAACGCATTCCGTCGATGACCCCTCGCCGACCCCTCGCGAGCGCCGGTGTTTCCCCAGGCCAGGCGACCCGCGCACGCTGTCTGGAAAATTCTCGAAAAACACCCGCGAGTGACCATGATCAATCACCTTGGTCAGCATGTCCGCCCGGCCGTCGTCACCCTCCGTGCGTGCTCATCGAGCCGCGATCCGGCCGACGGCGCCGTGGGATTTTTGCGCCGCGATGAGCGGGTGGCCGACGGCGTCGTCGGATCTTGCGCCGCGGTGAACAACCGCGGTGACACCGCCACCCACGAGCAGCACCGCGCGCTCGAGCGGATGGCCGGCAGCGGGCTCGGAGCATCGCGACGCGCTTCCAGGCGAGCACGCCCGTTTCCCTCGACCGCGGCAATCATCGATGGCCCACGGCCGGTCGATTTCCTGATCGGCGGGTCCGGCGCCGCAGCGGCGGGGTGCGCTTCGCCGACGCCGGGGGTATTTCGTGGATTTCGCCGCATGCCGTTCACGGGTTTGTCATGCTGCTGGCGCAGGATTCCCGACGGTGCCCCCGGGCCGCTCGGCTGAGCCCACACGAGGCGGCGCCATGAGCATCAGCCATCACCACACGGCGAGCGGCCGGCCGCTCCGGGTCTCTCCGGCCTGGGTCGGGGCCGCGAGGCCGGCCGCCGGCGCGGCGGCCCATCCACACCTTCCGGTACGCGAGGCGGTCTGGATCTGGTCGGTCCGCCGTTACGCCCGCCTGGCCCTCTGGGCTCTGCCCGCGGCCGCCCTGTTCCAGGGCTGGAGTTCGCTCGGCGTCAAGCCGGTGCCCGGCTCGCTCGTCGTCGAACTGGCCGCCGCCTGGCTCAGCCTGGTCGCCATGATCGCGCTGGCCGGGTTGCTCGCCGGGGCCCGTACGCATCGTCCAGCCCTCGCCGGCCTTCTCCTCGGCCTCGCCGGTTTCGTGATCGCCCTGCCGGTGGCGGCGTTGCCGCCCGGGGTAGCGGCCGAAGGCTCGCCGCTCACCGCCGAAGGGATGCGCGCGATGACCCTGGTCGGCGCGGCCTGCAGCGCCGGGGGCTGGCTGCTGCTGGGGTGGGCGGTCTTCCGCTCCAAGCTGGTCAACCCGGCCGACGGGGTGCTGCTGATGCTGGCCGCGGCGGCGATCGGAGCCACCCCGTTCACCAAGGAGCCCCTACCCACGGTAGGGGCTCTGCTTTTGCTGGCCGCCGGCACCGGCCTGGCCTGGACCAGCAGCCGGCTGATACCGCGGGTGTGAGTCCGGTGGCATGCTCAGGGAGCACGCCACCGGAAGGAGCACCATGCCCAAGGTCGTCGCCGACATCTCGATGTCGCTGGACGGTTTCGTCACCGGCCCCGATGTCGCCCCCGGCCTCGGCCTGGGCCGGGGCGGCGAGGGCCTGCACACGTGGGCGCTCGAGCCCGACCCGGTCGACACCGAGGTTCTCGACGACGCGGTGGACGCCACCGGTGTGGTCGTCATGGGCCGCCGCCTGTTCGACATCATCGACGCACCCGACGGCTGGAACGACGAGATGGGCTACGGCGCCGCCCGCGCCGCCCAGCCCCCGCTGCTGGTCGTCACCCGCACGCCGCCGGCCGAGGTCCGGCTGGCCGACCGCACCACGTTCGTCGTCGACGGCATCGGCTCGGCGGTGTCGAAGGGCGTCTCGATGGCCGACGACCGCGACGTGGTCATCATGGGCGGTGGCCGCACGATCCGTACGGCGATCGAGGCCGGAGTGGTCGACGAGCTACGGCTGCACCTCGCGCCGGTCCTGCTCGGAGGCGGCACGCCGCTCTTCACCGGCGCCGCGCCCCGCTCCCTGCGGCAGATCCACGTCCGGGTGTCCTCCCACGCCACCCACCTGACCTACCGCCTCGGCTAGGACAAGCTCTAGGACAGAGGATCCAGGGCGGGCAGGAAAGCGACCAGGAACTGGCGGTCGTCGGCGGCGGCGGCCAGCTTGGTGTAGTCGAAGTCCAGCCGGCCGAGCGTGGGGTGCCGGAGCCGTTTGCGTCGTGGCTCGAACTCGGTGACGGTGTGCTCGGCCCACAGCTCACGAAAGGCGGGCACGTCGAGCAGGGCCTCGAGCAGTTCGGGGCCGCGCGGATCGTCCGGGTGGCGTCCGAGCGCGGCCCGGAACTGTCCGGCCATCGACCGCGCCTCGGTTTCCCAGTCGACGACGTGCCCCGGCTCGGTGAACATCATCCAGAGGACGTTCGGTCCCGCTTCGATGCCACCGATCAGGTTCGCGTACGCGTCGTTGCAGGCCAGGACGTCCCACCACGGCGTGGCGACGTAGGCCGGATGCGGGTTCAGCGCGTTGGCCAGCCGCGCGAGCATCGGTTCGGCCACCGGCTGGGTGCGCATCGCGGGCGGCAGCGCCAGCCCGGCCAGCGTGAACAGGTGGGCCCGCTCGGCCGGGGTCAGCCCGAGCGCCCGGGCCAGGCTGTTCACGACCGGCCGGCTGACGCTGATGTCGCGCGCCTGTTCGAGCCAGGTGTACCAGGTGACGCTCAGCCCGGCGAGCTGTGCGAGTTCTTCGCGGCGGAGTCCGGGCGTACGCCTGCGGGGCCCGGCCCCGAATCCGGCCGCGACCGGATCGCCGGCCTCTCGACGCGCCCGCAGGAATGCCCCCAGCTCCGCCCGTTGCACCACACCACCATCATTACCGCGGTTTGTCGTCGCAGGTAATGCCGACCGTTTCGAGGGGGCAGCCGCTGTTCGACGACGGGTCCGGCGGCGGTGTCACGCCGTTGCCGAATCGGCTCGGGTCGCCGGTCTTCTGCCGGGGCGGGAACGCCTCATTGTTCCAATTCTTGGATTTGGCCGCGGCGTTGAGGAATGCGTCCCAGACCCGGGCCGGGGTGCCGGCGCCGGCCATGTCGCGGCCGCCGTACTCCGCCGGTTCGTGCATTTCGAATTTCGAGCGCTTGGCGCCGACCCAGACCGTGGCCGCCAGTTGCGGGATGCCGCCGACGAACCAGCAGTCGCCGGAACCGATGTGCTTGTCCCTGCCGTCGTCGTACTCCCAGGTGCCGCTCTTGGCGATCGACGCGCGGCCGCCCTTGAGGTCGCGGTGGTCGGTGGTGACGATCTTGCCCATGACGGCCGACTCGTTGGACATCGTGTCGGCCGCGAAGACCCGGTTGCCGGCGGTGTTCTCGGTTAGCAGCGTGTCTTTCCGGCCGGTGTCGGCATTGACCTGGGTCACCGACTTGAGGAAGTGGGCGGTGTGATGCACGCCTTGGCCGACAATGGTCGCCACGCCCTCGGCGTGTTCGAGCGGGACGACGCGATATTGACCGAAGGCGACCTCGTTGTCGAAGTAGCCGGACCGGGTCCAGGTTTTCGCGTCGGTCCGGGTCAGGTCGACCGGCGCCCGCTTGCCGTCCTGGAAAAGGTGTTTGAGGCCGGCCTGCTTGGCCGCCTCGATCACCTTGTCGCGGCCGATCGCGTCCGCGATCCAATAGAACGGGAAGTTGTACGACTTGATCGTCGCCGTTTCCAGGTCGCAGTGACGCCCGTTGCCGTGGCACAGCTCGCCGGGATCGGCGCCCGAGTTGTTGATGACGCCGCCGTTGTTCCGGCGTTTGTCGACGTCCCATGTGGAGTCGAAGGACACGCCCTGCTGCAGGCCGGCGGCCAGCGTGTAGATCTTGAAGCTGGAACCGGGGGACTGGCCGCCATTGATCGAGGTGCCGTCGCCGGACAGGTAGCCGGCGTAGTCGAGCCCATTGGGGTCGTCACCGCCGTAATAGCCGAGCACCCGCCCGGTGTTGGGGTCGATGCCGATGACCGCCGACTGGTATTTCGAGCTCAGCTTGTGCATGGGCGAGTCGGCGTTCGTGCGGGAACCGGCGTCCTCGGCCGCCTTCTGCACCTTGGGGTCGATGGTGGTGGTGACGGTCAGGCCGCCCTGTTCGAACGCCGATTCGGGGATGCCGGCCGCGTTCAGTTCCGCCTTCACATGCCGGATGATCATGCCGACCGGCTTGTCCGCCGCGCACGTCTTACACGTGTCCGAACTCGGCTTCTTCACCGCCGGATATTTGCGCTGGTCATACTCCTGCTGAGTGATCCAGTGCATGTCCACCATGTTCTTCATGGTGTATTCCCAGCGATCCTTCGCCCCGGCCAGGTTGTAGTTCGGGTCGAAACCCGGAGCACCACCCTTGACCGGATACGGCTGCTTGATGATCGACGCCAGCACCGCCGCCTCATCCGGGGTGATCGCGTTCTTCTGCCCCGCCGGCGTCGTCACCGACTTACCGAAATAGCCCTGCGCCGCGGCCTCGATACCCTGCCGGCCCTCACCCAGATCGATGTAGTTCAGGTACATACCCATGATCTGGTTCTTGTCGTACTGCGACTCCAGCTTGCGGGCGATCACCGCCTCGCGCAGCTTGCGGTTGATGCTGATCGCTTTCAGGTTCGCGACGTGCCGCGCGTACTGCTGAGTGATCGTCGAGGCACCCTGCGTCGCACCGCCGGTGAAGTTGTTCCACGCGGCACGCACGATGCCCTTCATGTCGATGCCGTGATGGGTGTAAAAGTTTCTGTCCTCGGCCGCCGCGACCGCATGCTCGACAACCTTGTTGATCTTCGCCTCGGGCACCACCGTGCGGTTCTGCTCACCCACCTTGGCCAGCACATTGCCCGCCCCGTCGAGGATCGTGTTCGACTGATCCTCACTGACCGGCGGCGGCAACTCCACACTGTCGAAGAAGTAGGTACCACCCACCACCCCGGCACCCAGCAGAATCACCACCACCGCCGCGGCCGCGGTCAGAATGTTGGTACGCCGGCGACGCTTGGCCACCTTCGACTTGGGCTTCGGTCCGCCCTCGCTGCCCTCGCTGCCCTCGCTGCCCTCGCTGCCCTCGCTGCCCTCGCCGCCGGAGCCAGCCGGACGGCCGCCGCCGGGACGGACCACCGCGGCCCGGCCGCCGACTGAGGCGCTGCCCACTGAGGCGCTGCCCACTGAGGCTTTGCCGACCGGCCGCGTCGAGCCCACCGGTGCACTGCCTCCCGGTGAGCCGGGCACCCGGGCCCGGGCGCGCGCGGACTGCCAATCGCCATTGTCGGTATTCACCTGGCCAAGACGGAGACAGCCGCCGGATGGAACGCATCCGAAGCCTGTGGGATGGGTCACAACCCCGGCGCGCGGGCGGCACCGGCCGTGCCGTCATCGGGTCAGTTCGTAGAAGGCGATCGCGGCCGCCGTCGCCACGTTCAGGGAGTCGACGTCGTGGTGCATGGGTATGACGACGCGGACGTCGGACGCGGCCAGCGCCCGCCGGGTCAGGCCGGGGCCTTCGGCGCCCAGCATCAGGGCGGGCCGGTCACGCTGGGCGGGGGTCAGGCCGGCCAGGGGTACGGCGTCGGGCGCGGGAGTCATCGCCAGCAGGGTGAAGCCGGCCGCGCTGATCTCGGTCAGGGTGCCGGCCCAGTCGTCCGACTTCGCGTACGGGATGGCGAAGACCTCGCCCATGCTGACCCGGACCGCGCGGCGGTAGAGCGGGTCGGCGCAGTCCGGGGAGAGGATCACGGCGTCCATGCCGAGGGCGGCCGCGCTGCGGAACAGGGCGCCCAGGTTGGTGTGGGTGTTCAAGCCTTCGAGCACGACTATCCGGCGGGCGTCGGCCAGCACCTTGCCGACCGGCCGTGGAGGCTTGCGGTGGAACGACGCCAGGATGCCGCGGTGCACATGGAAGCCGGTGATCGATTCGAGGACCGCCGGTGACGCCGCGTACAGGGGGGAGGCCGGCGGCAGGCCGGTCAGCTGATCCACCCGTTTCTCGTCGACGAGCGCCGACCGCATCTCGTAACCGGCGCGCAACGCCCGGTGGATGACCAGCTCGCCCTCGGCGATGAACAGCCCGTTCGGCGGTTCCCACCTGGTCCTCAGCTCGACGTCGGTGAGGGCCCGGTAGTCGCCGATGCGCGCGTCGTCGGGGTCGGTGATGAAGTCCGGCACAGAAGCATTATCGCCCGGAGACGATCAGCCCAGGATCCTAGGACGCGATTAGAGGCTGGTACCAACGGCACCAGGGAACGCCGCACCGACCGTGCTGTCGTGGGGGGCATGACGCAGAACGAGCGGGTTGCACTGGTGACCGGGGCTACGCAGGGGCTGGGCAGGGCCCTCTGCGAAGCGCTCGCACGGAAGGTCGGCACCGTCTATGTCACGGGGCGCAGTGCCGGCGCGGTGCGGGCGGTGGCGGAGGAACTCGGGGTGCGGGGCGAAGTCTTCGACGTTGCCGAGCCCGAGGCGGCCCAGCGCCTGGCGACCACGATCGAGGAACGGCACGGCGGGATCGACATCGTCGTCGGGAACGCGGTCATGCGGATCGGGCCGGAGGACGACGAGCGGAAGATCATCCACGAGTACGCCGAGGTCAACAACTTCGGGACGACGCGGCTGCTGCGGGCGTTCGCGCCGCTGCTGCGCGACGGCGGCCGGCTGGCGATCGTGGCCAGCAGCCTGGGGACGCTGCGCTACCTGGCGCCGGTGCTGCACCCCCGGTTCGACGGCGACCCCGACGAGGCGATCCGGGGGTGGCGGGACGATGTCGCCAGCGGCCGGGCGCGGGCGAGCGCCTGGCCGAGCTTCATCAACATCCCGTCGAAGATCGGCCAGGTGGCTGCGGTGCGAACTCTCGCCGCCACGCGGCGGGCCGACGACGTACGCCGGGGAATCATGCTGCTCGCGGTGTGCCCCGGCATGATCAACACCCCCACGTCGGGGTTGTGGTGGGACGTCAGCGGCGCGCCGACACCGGCCGAGGCCGCCGCGCCCCTGGCCGACCTGCTGCTCGGACCGGCGCGGCCGGAGCTCTACGGCGAGCTGGTGCGCGACGGTCAGGTGCTGGACTGGGGTGCGGTCAGCGACTGAGCAGCTCCCGGATGGTTTCGATCGAGCGCGCGAAGTAGCGGTGGCCGGGCGGGCGGGTGAGAAAGTCGGCCAGCGAGTACAGGTCGAGGGCCTGGCTGAGCTGGCGCCACCCCGGGGGCAGCGACCCGCCGTACTCGGTGAAACCCTGCAGGAAGGCGTCGGCGAAGCCGGGCGCGCGTTCGTGGCGCAGCAGATTGCCGACGTCGAACAGCGGCGAACTGCTGAACGCGAACTCCCAGTCGAGCACGGCGGTCACCCACCAGCGGCCGTCGTGCTGCTCGGCCAGGATGTTCTTGGGATTGAAATCGGCGTGGACCAACTGCCGGGAGCCGCGCAGAGACGTCAGCGGAGGCGCGACTCTTTCCGCGTGCCGCAAAAGAGCGTTCTGCTCCGCCTGCGTGAGATGCCCCTCGGCATTGCCTTCTTTGAGGCATCGCTCGACGAACTCCGGCAGTCCCTCGGTCGGGTCGACGCCCGGCGGCCCGGGCTCGAGATCACTGCCGGAGAAAAAGCCCGGCGAATCGAAGGAGACCGTGCCGATCGTCGCCAGCGCCGCACCGGTCGAACGTCCCAGTTCGGCCGCCTCGCCGGCGCTCAGCCTGGGCAGCACCTCACTCATCGGCCGGCCCGGCATGAACGTCATGAGCAGCACCGACTCGCCCGCGCTGCGGCCGTCGGGATCGGCCGCGACGATCGTCGGCACCGGCACCAACTGGCCGACGCGCCAGGCCAGCGCGGTTTCGACGGCGCACGCGTTGAAGTGGCGGTAGCGGCGCAGGACGAACGACTCGCCGCCGTCGACGATTATTTGGATATTCTCGTTACTGTATCCGCCGGTCAATGGGTGGGTGGCGATGATTCGCCGGTTCGGCAGTGCGACAGCCTCGATCCAACGGCTGATCCCGGGCTCCAGGCGCATGAACTCATCAAATCTGCTTCCGCGACCGGGAACCATTAAGAGCCGGTGAAGAATCGGCATACGTGGTCTATTCTTCGCCGCGCCTTGACGGGGTACGCCTGCAACGATGGCCGAATGACTGCGGAACTGACCGTCTCCCCCCTCGCCGAACTGCGTCTGCGCACCAGCGTGAAATGGCGCAATTACCCCGAAGACGTCCTGCCGCTGTTCGTCGCCGAGATGGACTACGACCTGGCCCCGCCGGTCGCCGCGGCGCTGCACGCCGCAATCTCCCGGTCCGACACCGGGTACGCGCCGGCGTCGGCCGAACTGGGCCGGGCGTACGCGGGTTTCGCGTCCCGCCGCTGGGGCTGGGAGGTCGACCCGCTCGGGGTGACGAGCGTCACCGACGTGGGAGTCGGAGTGATCGAGGTGCTGCGCCAGCGCCTACGCCCCGGTGACGTGATAGCGATCAGCCCGCCGGTCTATCCGCCGTTCTTCGACTGGGCGCCCGAGGCGTCGGCACGGCTGCTCTCGGTGCCGCTGACCGGCGGTTGCCTCGACCTGGCCGCGCTGGAACGCGCGTTTGCGACCCATCCGGCGGCCTACATTCTCAGCAACCCCCATAACCCGGTCGGGCGGGTGCACACGTTCGACGAACTGGCGGCGCTGGTGCGGCTGGCGCGGCTCTACGGCGTACTGCTGATCAGCGACGAGATCCATGCGCCGCTGGTGCTGCCGGGCGCCGTCTTCACCCCGTTGCTCAGCGTGCCGGGCGCGGCCTCGGTGGCGGTGGCGGTGGTGTCGGCGAGCAAGGCGTTCAACCTGGCCGGCCTGAAGTGCGCGGCGATCGTGACCGGCTCCCCGCGGATGGCGTCGCTGGTCGCCCGGATGCCGGCCGAGGTACACGAGCGGACCGGACACCTCGGCGTCCTGGCGTCGATCGCGGCGTTCACGGCGGGCGACTCCTGGCTGGACGCCCTGCTCGGCACGCTGGCGGCGAGACGTGCCCAGCTGGCCGACCTGCTGGCCACGCGGATGCCCCACGTCCGGTGGAATCCGCCCGAGGCGACGTACCTCGCGTGGCTCGACTGCTCGGCGTGGGGCCCGGACGAGGTGCCGGCGGCCCGGTTCCTTCAGGAAGGCCGGGTGGCGGTCGAACCGGGCACCCGGTTCGGAGCTGCGGGAGCCGGCTTCGTACGGCTCAACTTCGCCACCAGCCCCGAGATCCTCGACGAGGCCGTTTCGCGCATGGCGGCAGTGCCCGGTCTGTGACGTCGCCAGGTCGGCCTCACAGGTGAGGCCGCGCGGCAGTACGGTTGTACTGTTCCTGTCCCGCCGTCTCGGGGGTGTGTCTGTGTCGTCCGGTTCGGGGTCGGGTTCCGGCGCTGATCAGCACCTGCTGGCGCTTCTGCGGGCCATCCGGTTGCGTCAGGCGGCGCCCGACGCGGTGGCGGCCGGAGTCGCCGACACCGCCGCGGCGCTGACCGACCTCGGTCAAGGGCAGCAGTCTGCGCTCCCGGCCGCCGCCGACCAGCCGCCGCGGCCGGGATGGGCCATGCCGCACTCCTCCGAGGACGATCAAGCAGGCAGCGAGCCGGCGACGCCGCAGGAGTTCCCGCCGGAGGCGACCGCTGACTTCTTCGGGCGGTCCACGCCGGGGGCGACCACCGGCGAGGCGCTCGATGACGGGCCGGCGCGGAAGGTGGGGGCGGTGTCGCCCTTCGAGCATGGGCCCCAGCTGCGGCCGGCGGGGCTTCCGTCACTCGACAGCCGGCACCCGGACGACGCCGCCGGTCCGGCCGGGAGCCGGTCGGGCCGCGGCGACGGCATCGGCGCGGTCGGCGGTGAGCCGGGTGCGGCCGGGAGTCGGTCGGGGCGCGGTGACCGCGACGGCGCGGTCGGCGGTGAGCTGGGTGCGGCCGAGCGCCGGGTGGAGCGCAGTCACGGTAGCGGCGAGGTCGACGGTCAGCCGGGTGCGGCCGGGATGCGGTTGGGGCGCGGTGACCGTAGCGGAGAGATCGGCAGCGATGTCGAGCCTGCGCCTCGCGGGGCCGGCCCGGTGCGGGCGGTCGAGGGCGCGGCGGCACAGTTCCGGCTGGGTGAGGCGGGCGGGCGTGTGGTTGGGGCTGGGGACGGTGGTGAGCCGGCGGGGGGTGCGCGCGCTGGGGAGAGAGACGCCGGGGACGGGGCTGGTTCGGCTGGCGCGGGCTCCGCGCGTACGGAAATCGGGGACGCTGCGGGAGCTGTGCAGGCGGCGGAAGGCCGCGGGGGTTTTGAACGTACGGTCGTCGGCCGAGCCTCCGACGGGCCGCAAGCGGCCGCCTCGCCTTGGGGGCATGCCGAGCATCCGCACGTGGCCGGGATCGGGCGGGTCGGGGCGGCGATCGACGGGATGGATCCGGCCGACGATGCCCTGTTGCGGGAGACGCAGCGGCTGCTCAGCACCAGTTTGACGTTCGCCGGTGGGCCGGGGGAGGTCGCGGAGCGGTTCCGGGCGGCCCTGCGCCAGGCGCAGCCGACTCTGCTCCAAGCGCTGCCCGGGAACGCGCAGACCCAGACCGATCAGCTGGCTCGGGGGCTGACCTGGCTCGTGCACAACCTCGACCAGCCGCCGAGCCTGGTCACCGGGTGTGGGCTGCTCGGGGCGGCGCTCGCCGAATGCGGTGTGCGGCCCTATCAGCTGCAGCTCGTCGGGGCGGCGCTGGCGCAGGCGATCCGGTCGGGCATGCCGCCCGGGGCCTGGCGCGAAGACTTCGACGTGGCGTGGCGGTCGACGTGGCAGCACGCGTACGAGTGGATTGTGCACGGGGAGACGCTGACGCAGTACCAGCCGACGGTCTGGACCGCGGTCGTCGTCGAGCACGAGCTGCGGCGGCACGACCTGGCGGTGATCCGGCTGCGGCCCTACCTGCCGATGCCGTTCCGGCCGGGGCAATATGTGCGGGTCGAGGTGCCCGAGCTGCCGGGCGTCTGGCGGCCGTACTCGCTGGCCGGAAAGCCTCGCCGGGACGACCTGATCGAGCTGCACGTGCGGGCCAAGACACGCAGCGGGGTCAGCGGGACGCTGGTCTACAGCACCGAGGTCGGTGACCACGTGCGGCTGAGCCGGGCCGAGGGCAACATGGGCATCCCGTCCGAGCCCGACCGCAACCTGCTGATGATCGCGGGGGACACCGGGGTGGCGCCGTTGAAGGCGCTGCTCGCCGAACTGGCCGACACCGGAGATCCGCGGTCGGCGGTGCTGTTCTGGGGCGTACGCAACCTGGACGAGCTCTACGACATCGAGGAGATCGCGGATATCGCCCGGGCGGCCCGGCGGGCGACCGTGGTGCCGGTGGTGTCCGAGGGCGACCCCGGCCCTTACGCGTCGGGGCTGGTCACCGACGCGGTGGCGGCCTACGGGGAGTGGTCGGGGCACGAGGTCTATCTGGCCGGGCCGCCGCTGATGCTGGCGGCAACCTCGGCCGCCCTGCGTTTACTGGGAGTGGCGCCCGACCACATCCATCACGACGCTCCGGAGTGAGTCAACGCGTAACCCGGCAGTGACGGCCAGCGGACGGTGACCACGACCGACGGCTCCTCGGCCACCCAGGAGTGGTCGACGCCCGGGCCCCACAACACATAGTCACCGGGCGTCGTCAGCACCACGGTGCGGTCCGGCAGCTCGACGTGGAAACGGCCGCTGATCAGCATCAACAGGGCGGTGCGTTCCTCGCCGTGCACCCACTGCTCGCGCCGGTCACCCTTCGGATGCCGGCCCCACTTGATCTCCACGTCGGTGCTGTGCCGCGGATCGTCGGGCGACTTGAAATAGCCGAGAAGCCAGCCGCGGTCGCCGGGGGCATCAACGTCGGCGTTGCCGACGTAGATCTCGCTTTGCTTACGCGACCGCGTCATTGAGCACCTTCGCGTACGCGGGTGGGACGTAACCAGGCCCACCCGGCGTGAGCACCGTGTCCCGGTCGGCCTGCGCCCACGCCGTCTCCGGTACGGCCGCCCGCAGCGCCCGCAGCACCGGCGCGTCGTAGTCGAGCATCGACAGGGCGACCAGCGACTCCTCGACCTCGCCGACGCACTCGAACGGCTTGTGCGCGTCGATGCCGAGCAGCTCGAGGAACCCGGGCACCTGCTTCTCGTCGGCGAACAGGTCGCGGCCGAAGATGTCGACCAGCCGGTCGTGCCTCATGGCCGGCGCCATGGCCAGGAAGACGAACCGGCACTTCGGGCAGTCACCGCACCAGCGCGCCGTCGGGTCATGGAGCAGGAAGGCCTTGTTACAGCTGGTGACGACGCTGTCGTAACGGTCGTGCCGCGCGTACAGCTGGGCGATGTGCAGCTCGGAGAGCGTGCGCAGCAGGGAGAAGTAAGGCTCGGTGAGGCCGGCGTGGGCCGTGACCGCGGCCCGGAGGAGACCCTCGGCGTCGATCCCCTTGGACCACTGGTGGTTGATCTCGTGACCGTTCCAGATCAGGTTGGGGTCGGAGGCGGAACGCTCGTTCGACATCACCACCGGTCCGAGCCCGTGCAGAGTGGCGGTGGCGATCGCGATCAGTGAGTTGATGGCGGTCACCGGGATGTGGCCGTTGAGGGCGCCGGCCTTGTTGAGCTCGAACAGGCGCGGGTCGAGCCGGCGTTTCGCGCTCAGCGCCTCGAGGCCGGAGGCTTCGTTGACCGCCTTGATCACCCAGTTGGGGTTGACCGAGAACGGGACCGGGTCGAGGCCGGCGTCGCGGAGCATCTCGAGGGTGACGATGGAGTCCTTGCCACCGCCGACCGGCGAAAGGGGCCTGCGGTCGCTGTTGTCGATCGGCGCGGCGTTTCCGCTCACTCCGGGCGTTTCCACGGCCAGTTCCAGGACGTACGGGAGTTGGTTGCGGTAGGCGTATTCCGCGAGCCCGTAGGTGTAGACGGCGGTGAACAGGTCGTTGGCCGCCTGGGGGACCGGTTTCGGGGCGTAGATTTTTGCCGGGGCCCCGACCTTGTAATAGCTGACGCCGGCCACCACGTGCAGCAGGTCGAGCACCTTGTAGAACGCCGCGGGCGGCTCGTCGCCGGTGGTCGGGAACGTGATCGTTTCCGTGAACTCGAGCGGCTCGGGGCCGTCGAGCAGGTAGTCGAACGTCGCCGTCCCGGTGGCCGGGTCGAAGGCGTACTTCGGAAAACGCATCGCGTGGAACTGCACCCGCAAACTCCCGTCGGAAGACCGAAGCGCAATACTAGTGCGACTCATCGAGGAGGCTTGCGCGTGCGCCTGACAGACCTGAAGGGCCGGTCGGTGGCGGTGTGGGGGACCGACGCGTCGGCGCGGGCCGCGCTCCGCGCCCTGGCCGAGGTGCAGCCGTCCCGCCTGCTGGCGGTCTCCGACCGGGCGGACTACGCCACTCTTGCCTGGGATTCCTCCCTGGCCCCGCTGGCCGGGGGCGACCACGCTTTTCCCGCCCTGGTGACGGCCGACGTGGTGGTCGGTTCGGTTCCCGGGCACCCCTGGCTCGACGAGCTGAAGACCCGGGGAATACCGGTCACCTCTGGTAGCGCCCTCTGGATGGCCGATCACGCTGCGCGCACGGTCGGGGTGACTGATAGTTCGATGGCGGCCGCTCTGATCGCGCATCTGATGGCGGCTTTCGATCGCCCGGTGGTGACCGGCGGCCCACTGCTGGCGTTGCCGGCCGGTGCGGAATATGTGGTGGCGCTGTCGGCGGCCGACTGCGCCGACCTGACGGTGTCACCGCGGGTGGCCGTGCTGACCGGGCCGACTCCCGCCTCCTGGGACGATCAGCTCCCGCTGCTCCGCCACGGCCCGGAGATGATCGTGGTCGACGGCGCCAACCTGTCCCTCCGCGACGCCATCCGCGGCATAGTCGACTTGAACCGCTTCCCGCCCATCCCGGCGGGCGCCGCCGACTCCCGCTTCCGCATTGAAGCCGACGCAGCCTTCTGCAGCGACGAGGCCCTGTTCCCACGCACCACCTTGCAGGCCGAGGGCGACGACGCGGCCCGCGATTTGTGCGTGGCCCTGGCCGTCTTGGACGGCCTTGGCATAGACGTGGTCGGCGCAAAGTCGGACCTGGCAGCCGCAGTGTCAGCCTTCATCCCGCCGACGCCGCTGCCCGCCTGACCCCGCGGCAGCCATTCCCGAAACTCTTTCTTTCCTGCACCCCGTTCCGATTGCACCGACGGCAATTGCGCCACCCGGCCATTCTTATCAAAGGCCCCGTTCCGGCGCGCCTTCGTGGGGCTTTCGCACTCAACTTTCCTCGGGTGTCCCGCGGAGCTGTTTCGCTCGGCCGGTTTGGTCGGGCGCCCGGATAAGCCGGGGACGGCGATTGTGGCCGGCGCCTGAAGTCGGCCGGGAATCGTAATTCCGCCCAGTCAGCCTGGCCGCGGCCGGGAGGACCCGCCCCGGCGGCAACATTTGACCCCATTCGGATCTCGACTCACGCGGGGTGCTCGACCTCACGCGGGGTGCTCGGCCTCACGCGGGGTGCTCGGCCTCACGCGGGGTGCTCGGCCTCACGCGGGGTGCTCGGCCTCACGCGGGGTGCTCGGCCTCACGCGGGGTGCCCACTCGGGTCGGCGCTCGATTCACGCGGGGTGCTCGACCACCCGAATGCTCGATTGAGGCGGGGGCCGCGATTTCAGGGGGGTTCCCGACCCAGCCGCGGTGCTGGACCGGGTGGCGATGCTGGACCGCGTGGCGAAGCTGGACCTAGCTGCGACGCTCGGCCCAGCTGTGACGTTGGATCTGGCCGGGGCGCTTGGCCCAGCCGTGACGCTGATTTTCGCCGCGACGCTGGGCCCGGCCGCGACGCTCGACTCGGTC
The DNA here is from genome assembly GCF_044455125.1 of Actinoplanes sp. NPDC051343. Classification (NCBI taxonomy): domain Bacteria; kingdom Bacillati; phylum Actinomycetota; class Actinomycetes; order Micromonosporales; family Micromonosporaceae; genus Actinoplanes; species Actinoplanes sp. NPDC051343. The sequence continues at coordinate 964,553 of NZ_JBITEL010000001.1, read as the reverse complement.
GGGACGCTCTGCCCAGCCGCGGATAGTCGCCTTTCTTTGGCGTTCGGCCCAGCGGAGGTGCAAGGCTCGGCGACAATGTTCGGCTTGTTCTGACCGTGCGGCTGCGCCATCGGCTCGTGCCGGCCGACGCGAGTGGTCTCGACCGACCGACCGACGGACCGCTCGCTCGGCTCGGTTCAGGTCGGCAATCGACTTGGCTGGCGTGCGGGCTTGCCTTGCGGGATCAGCCCGGCTGCGCTGCGTAGGTGGACCGAACCAAGCGGCCCGCTCGGAACGGTGGGTGGGCCCATCGCTCCAGCCGTTTCGTAGGCCGCAATCCGGCGGAAAGCTTTTCCCAGGCGGCCGACCCGAACTTCGCGAAGCGGGAACCGGATCTGGCCATGCGACGGCTGCGCGATCATCTGGGCCGCCTTCAATGCCTTGCGCGATTGACTCGGCTGGTGTGCGCGCGTCGGTTGGCGACCCACTCTCCTGAAGAGGTCGGCTCGGCGGGTGCCTACGGCACTCCGGGTCGGTCGGCCGGGTCGGTCGGCCGGGGTGGGACACCGGCGCTCCTGGGATCGTAGGCCGGGTAGGGCCTTCGGCTCCCGGGATCGTCGGCTCGGTTGGGGCCTTCGACGCTCCTGGGTCGGTCCGCCGGGCTGGGACGCCAGTGCTCCCGGGATCGTGGACTGGCTTGGGGCCTTCGGCTCCCGGGATCGTCGGCTCGGTTGGGACCCTCGGCGCTCCTGGGCTGGTCGGCTCGGTTGGGACCCTCGGCGCTCCTGGGCTGGTCGGCTCGGTTGGGACCCTCGGCGCTCCTGGGCTGGTCGGCGGGGTTGAGGCGTTCGGCGGTCCTGGGCTGGTCCGCTCTGCCGGGGCGTCCAGCTCGCCTGGCGTGGGGCTTGCCCGCACGGCCGGCACGCGGAAGGAAGGTCTCGTCCTGGGCGGGGAAGCGACTCCTGAAGTGATGGGCTCGGCCGCGATGCCAGGCGCTCTTGGGCTGGTGAGCTCGGCTGGGGTGCTCTGTCTCCTTGAGCCGGCCGGACCAATCGGGACGCGCAGCGTTGGCCGCGCGAGAGCGGCCGGTTTTCTGAGGGCGTCTGGCATTCCTGGGGCGCCAGGTCTAGCAGGAGTGCTCGGCTTGCTCCGGTCGGCTGTGGGGCGCGGCTCGCTGGGTTTCGCCAGGATGCTGGGCTTCGTGGGTGCGCTTTCGCCGATGGAGTAGTCGGCCTGGCCGAGGCGCCCGGCTCGGCAGCGGGAAGGGTGGAGACTTCCGAACTCGGTTGCGATGCTGCGGCGGGCGGTGGGCTGAGAGCTGGCCCGTTCGGGGCTGTCTTGGCGCTGATGATTTGTTTGGGTGACAGTCGGGCAGGCGTCGATGTGCGGCAGCCTTCCTCGGGTCGCTCGGTGATCGGCCTCGGCTGGGCGGAAGTCTCGGAGCGGCCGCCGGGCCGTGGCATCGCGGACGGCTCGCTGGGAGCTGACCGCTCCGGTCGGAGCTGCCATTGTCGGTCGTCCCGACGGGGCTCCTGGTCGTGCTGCGAGACGGCCTCGGGCGCGGCGCGGGGCGATGTTGCCTCGGAATCCAGGCGTCGCTGCTTCTCGGCATATCGACGTTTCAGGCCCCACGCGCGGTGAAACTCGTGTGCGCGGCGGAATTCATCTGCCTCAGGGGAATAGTTTCTCGCCGCGGTCCGGTCGCGCATCTGTGCCAATTGTTTCGAGTTGAAAAACTGTAGCTGCCCCACCAGAGAATTGTCCCGCAGAATCAAGCTCTCGTGTCAGCACTCGATCATGCCAAAACTCTAATCTAGGCAGCGTCGGTGCTCGCTGATCAATGCTGCCCCCTCCTTTGTTGGTAGGGAAAGCAGCATCCGGTTCACCTCACGGCTTTGGTGTAGTGAAAACCCAATCGTGACCATGACCCCGCTGACCGCTGACCGCTGAGCGGGGGCCAAACCTCATCCCGGCTCGGGGGCTTGCGATCGCCGCGGTCCGGGGCGGCGGTGGGCGGCGGCTGTCGCCGGCGGTCTTCGGCTCGCGGGCTGCGGGATGCCTGCGCCGTGATAGCCGGCCGGAGTTGCCGATGACGACTGGTCGGTGGTCAGGGCCGCGGAGAGCAAGCGGGCCGTGGAGCGCAGAAAGCGGCGCCGGGTCAAGCGGCGACGGAAGTGCGCATGTGCGCGGCGGCCGGCCTGGGCGGTTGCTCTGCGTGATCGGGCGGCGGGCGGCGGGCGGCGGGTCGGTCGACGGCGAGTGGGACGTGGCTGCCGCAGGGGGTGGTGAGCAGTGCGAAGAGACGTCGGCGGGGCGGCGTACGGGGCGGGTGGACCTTGATTTGTAAGGTTTCCGAATCGTTTCAAATGCCCGGCGGATGGGCTGAACGGCGGAGTCGGGCGGGGCCGGACGGGTGGTGCCTGGCTACGAAATGCCTATGACAAAAGCGGAGCAAAGGGCACTAGTGATGGCGGTCACGTCTTAACGGGGATTTGGGGATCGATGGGCGTCAAGTGGGGGAGGGCTGACCGGTCTTCATCACCGCAGGTCAGGTAACGGTTTGAAAACTTCGCCCACGGCCTTGACAGGAAGGTGTCTTTAGTAAGAACTTTTACCGCGACAGTAAACAGTCCTTCCTGAAAGGGTGGCCAATGAGCGAGCCAGAAGTGGACGGCGCCGCGGCGACCGCGGTTGTCCGATCCCTGGTTCGCGACTGGGGAAGCCAGCAGGGCAGCCAGCAGGGAAGCCGGCGGGGAAGCCAGCGGGCCGACCGGCAGGTCACCGGGCTGGGAGGGGACGGGAACCCGGGTGTCTCGGGGGGTTCCGGGTCTGAGAGCAAGATGAACTCGGACGGGACGCTGGTCCGGGTGCGGTCGCTTCTTCCGGAGTTCACCGGGGCGCTGCGCCGGGTGGCCGAGCAGGTGCTCGCCGACCCCGCCGCCGCCTCCCGGGCCACCATCGTCGAGCTCGCCGAGCGCAGCGGCACCTCGCCGGCGACCGTCACCCGGTTCTGCCGCGCGCTCGGGTTCGACGGGTACGCCGACCTTCGCCTCGGCATCGCCGCCGAGACCGGGCGGGCGCGCAGCGCCGGCTGGACCGTCGACATCGGGCGCGAGATCCAGCCGGGCGACCCGCTGGAGCGGGTGCTCGGGCAGATCATGGCCTCGGACACGCAGGCCATGCACGACACCGCCGCTCTCCTGGATCTGCGGGAGGTCGAGCGGGCCGCGGTCGCGATCGCCAGTGCGCCGCGGGTCAACATCTTCGGCGCCAGCGGCAGTGCGCTGGTCGGCGAGGAGATGCAGTTCAGCCTGCACCGCATCGGCGTTCCGGTGTGGGCCTGGACGGACGTGCACAACGGCCTGGCCAGCGCTGCGCTGTCCCGGGCCGGCGACGTCGCGCTCGGCATCTCGCACAGCGGGGAGACCGGGGAAACCATCGAGCTCCTCGCGGAGGCCAGCAGCCGCGGGGCGACCACCATCGCGCTCACCAGTTTTCCGCGCTCGCCGCTGGCCGAGCTCGCGGACATCGTCCTGCTCACCGCCACCCAGGCCACGACGTTCCGACCGGACGCGCTCAGCGCCCGGCATCCCCAGCTGGTCGTTCTCGACCTCCTCTACGTCGCGGTCGCGCAGCGGACCCACGAACGTTCGCACGCTGCGTTCCAGCGAACCGCGCAGGCCGTACACGGCCACAAAGCGGCCAAAGATGGATCTACGAACAAAACGGATAAAACCGAACACAAAATGGAGGAAGCGTGAAGCGCAAGATCGCGGTTGCCGCGGCCCTCGCCGCGACGCTGCTCGGCGCCGCTGCTTGCGGCAATAAGAAGAGCGACGACACGACCTCGGCCAACGGCGCGGTCGACGGCAAGGGCAAGACCGTCAAGGTCTGGCTCATGGTCGACGCCCAGACCGGCTGGAAGGCTGTCGTCGACGACGCCAGCAAGCGGTTCACCGCGGCCACCGGCGCGCAGGTCGACGTCCAGTACCAGCAGTGGGCGGACCACCTGACCAAGCTGGACGCGACGCTGGCCGGCAGCGACGTGCCGGACGTGGTCGAGCTCGGCAACACCGAGTTCGCCAAGTACGTCACCACCGGCGCGTTCGCCGGCCTGAACAAGGGCGACTTCGAGAACTCGGGCACCTGGCTGACCGGTCTCGACGGTGCCTGCGAGCTGGACGGCAAGACCTACTGCGTGCCCTACTACGCGGGCGCCCGGGTGCTGCTCTACCGCACCGACCTGTTCAAGAAGGCCGGCATCGCGGCCGCTCCGACCAGCTACGACGAGTTCCTCGCGGACGCGCAGAAGCTGCAGGACACCAACAAGAACGACAGCAAGTTCGGCCCCGTCTACATGCCGGGCAAGTACTGGTACGCCGCGATGTCCTGGGTCTACGCGAACCAGGGTCAGATCGCCAAGCAGGACGGCGGCAAGTGGGTCGGCCAGCTCGAGCAGCCGGCCGCGCAGCAGGGCCTGCAGAAGTGGGTCGACCTGGTCCACAAGTACTCGAAGGCCGACGTGACCAAGGACGAGAGCGACCAGGCCGGCGTGTTCGGCCAGGGTGGCGAGGCCGGCATGTTCTACGGCAACACCTGGGAGCAGGGTTCGGCCGAGCAGGTCGCCAAGGACCCCAACGACCCGAACTCGCCGAAGATCGACACCAAGGTCAAGGGCAAGCTGGCCGCCGCGGCCATGCCGGGCATCCCGTCCTTCCTGGGCGGTTCCAACCTGGGCGTCACCAGCAAGAGCCAGAACGCGGCCCTGGCCGCTCAGTGGATCAAGTACTTCACCGACAGCACCTCGATGGACGGCCTGATCAAGGCCAACGCGCTGCCGAACTCGACCGCGCTGCTGGACAAGACGGCCACCGAGAACCCGTCGCTGTCCGCGGCCGCCCAGGCTGCGAAGACCAGCTGGTTCCCGCCGAACTCCGGCAAGTGGGCCGACGTGGAGAAGGCCAACATCCTCCCGCAGATGCTGACCGACATCCTGACCAACAAGAAGTCGGTGGCGGACGCCACCAAGTGGGCCGACCAGCAGATCGACAGCACGCTCGCCGAGTGACGAGCGGGCGCCGCCCGCCCGGGCCTCCGGGCGGGCGGCGCCGTCGCCTTTTCTAGGGAGGGAAGCAAAGATGACCGCCGTCGACTCCCCGACGACTGCGCGATCGGCCCGGACGGGCGGCGCGCGGCCGGGCCGGCCGGCCGTACGCCGGTTGCGCCGTCATGGTGAGAACCGGACCGCCTGGCTGCTGTCGGTGCCGGCCCTGATCCTGCTGATCGGCCTCCTCGGCTGGCCGATGCTCAAGATGATCATGCTCTCGTTCCAGAACCTGAGCCTGCGCCAGCTGTTCACCGGCGAGGCGCCGCCGTGGGTCGGGTTCGACCAGTACCAGAAGGTCCTCACCGACTCGGTGTTCTGGACCGTGGTCTGGCACACCGCTCTGTTCACCGTGGTCTCGGTGTTGTCGACGGTCCTGATCGGCCTCGGTGTGGCGCTGGTGATGCGCCGCGTACACCCGTGGGTCCGCATCGCCATGGTCGTCGCCCTGATGTTCGTCTGGGCCATGCCGCAGCTGGTCGCCGCCCAGAGCTTCCGGTGGATGACCGACTCCGACTTCGGCGTCGTCAACTACCTGATCGACAAGCTGCCGGGCGTCTCGTTCCAGAACCACGCCTGGTTCATCAGCACGGCGCAGGGCTGGATCGTGATCACCACGCTGGTGGTCTGGGCCGGCATTCCGTTCCTGGCGATCACGCTCAACGCGGGCCTGACCCAGGTGCCCAAGGAGCTGCTCGAGGCGGCCACCATGGACGGCGCCAGCGGCTGGCAGGCCCTGCGCAGCATCACGCTGCCGATCCTCAAGCCGCTGCTGACGATCGTCACCACGCTGTCGGTGATCTGGAACTTCGGCCTGTTCACGCAGGTCTGGGTGCTGCGTGACTCCAAGCCCGAGCAGTCCTTCCAGACGCTGGCCACCTACTCGTACTCGCAGGCCTTCGGCCAGGCCAAGTACAGCCCCGGCTCGGCCATCTCGGTCCTCACGGTGCTGTTGCTGCTCGGCGTGATGGTGCTGTACATCCGGCAGATGTTCAAGATCGGAGAGGTGGACTGATGGTCGCCACCACCCCCACGCCCACGCCGCTGCGGGCCAAGCGCCGGCGCCGGGCCGCCTCCTCGGACTCGGTGGTCACGGTCGGTCGTAGCCGTACGGGGACGATCCTGGCGAACGCCTTCGGGATCGTCTTCGCGCTGGTCATGATCTTCCCTGTGTACTGGGTGCTCAACACGGCGTTCAAGCCGTCGAACGAGATCCTGGTCTTCGACCCGACGTTCTTCCCCCGGCACCCGACGCTGGCCAACTTCACGTCGGCTCTCAAGGCGCCGCTCTTCCTCAAGGACATGGCGAACGGCCTGATCATCACGGTCGTCGCGGTCTTCGCCGCGCTGGTCGTCGGCTTCCTGGCCGCCCTGGCCATCGCGCGCTTCCGGTTCTTCGGCCGTAAGTCGCTGATCATGGTGATCCTGGGTGTGCAGCTGGTGCCCCTGATCGCCTTGATCATCCCGCTCTTCCTGGAGCTGCAGGGATGGCACTTGACCAACAGTTTGGTTGGTGCCAGTCTCGTGTACCTGGTCCTGATTCTTCCGTATACCGTATGGACGCTGCGTGGCTTCATCTCCGCCATCCCGCGCGAGCTCGACGAGGCCGCGCTCATCGACGGTTGCAACCGGTTCCAGACCTTCTGGCGCATCATCCTGCCGCTCACAGGTCCCGGTTTGGTCGCGACAAGCGTCTACGGCTTTATTCAGGCGTGGAATGAATACATCATCATCAACACCCTGAACAGCCCGCAGAAGCAGAACCTGATGGCCTGGCTCCTGCAGAACCAGACGATGCGCGGTACCGCCTGGGGTCCTCTCATGGCCGGTGCGATCATCACCTCGATTCCGGTGGTGGTCTTCTTCCTGATCATCCAGCGCAACATCGCGACCGGCCTGACCGCCGGCGCGGTGAAGGGCTGAATCAGGGCCAGTAAGGAACGTCAAGTACCGAGGAGATGCTGTGACTGACATATTCGCCAAGCCCGAGCTCGACCGTCGTACCCTGCTGCGCCGGGCCGGCGCCGTCGGTCTGCTCGCGACGCCCGCCGTGGGCATGCTGGCCGCCTGCGCCGGCGGCAGCGACGACACCACCCAGAAGCAGTCGAAGGGCACGGTCTCGGCCGATAACCCGCTGGGTATCGACCCCAAGACCGGCATCGAGATCCTGATCTTCGACGGCGGTCTCGGCACCAAGTACTCGACCGACGTCGACACCCCGCTCTACACCAAGAAGTGGCCGGACTCGAAGGTCACCTTCCAGTCGACCCAGACGGTCTCGACGGTCGTCAAGCCGCGGCTGAACGCCGGCACCCCGCCGGACATGGTCAACAACTCGGGCTCCGACCTGATGGACTTCGGCGCGATCGTGAACGCCGGCCAGGCGTCCGAGCTGACCGACCTGTTTGCCGCGCCGTCGCTCGACATTCCCGGCAAGAAGGTCTCCGAGACCCTGGTCCCGGGTGCGATCGAGATCGGCTCGTACAGCGGCAAGCCGTACGCGGTGAACTACTCCTTCACCATCTACGGCCTCTGGTACAACAAGGTCCTCTGGGCCAGCAAGGGCTGGACCCCGCCGACCACGTGGGCCGACTTCACCGCCCTGTGCGACAAGATCAAGGCGGCCGGCATCACGCCGTTCGGCTTCGCTGGCGCCAACGCCTCGTACTACATGGTCCGCGCGATCCTGACCAGCGCCGTGAAGATCGGCACCGAGCAGGTCACCAAGGACATCGACAACCTGAAGGCCGGCGCCTGGCAGAACCCGGCCGTCATGCAGGCCGCGCAGGCCTGGGGCCAGATCGGCGCGAAGTACATCGACAAGAGCTTCCTCGGCCTGAAGCACACCCAGGTGCAGCTCCAACAGGACCAGAACAAGCTGGCGATGTACCCGTGCGGCTCGTGGCTGGAGAACGAGATGGCCGCCGACACGCCGAAGACCGGCTACGAGTACGCGGTGATGCCGATCCCGAGCGTGACCACCTCGGACCAGCTGCCGGCCACCGCGATCAACGCCGCCGCGGGCGAGATCTACTTCGCCCCGTCGAAGGCGAAGAACCCGCAGGGCGGCAAGGAGTACCTGCGGACCATGCTCTCCAAGGAAGCCGCGAAGGGCTTCACCGACCTCACCAAGTCGCTGACCGTGGTGCAGGGCGCGACCGAGGGCCTCACCCTTTCGCCGGGCCTGACCAGCGCCAATGACATGCTGACCAAGGCGGGCAAGGATGTCTTCGTCGGTTACCTGTTCGACACCTGGTACAAGCCGCTCGACGACGCGTCCCGCGACGCGGCCAACGAGCTGATGTTCAAGGGCGGCGACGCCAAGAAGTTCTGCGACACCATGGAGACCGCCTCCCAGAAGGTCGCCAAGGACTCCTCGGTCACCAAGTTCCCCCGTTCCTGAAAGACCGTTAGTCAGATAGGCAGGGCGCCATGCGGCACGGCAAGTACCCCTTCATCATCGGTTTCCTTGTCGTGCCGGTGGCGCTCTACGGCCTGTTCGTCATCTGGGCCTACGTGCAGATGTTCACGCTGTCGTTCACCAGCTGGACCGGCTTCGGGGCCGCGCACGGCAACGGCTTCGCGAACTACCAGCGGCTGTGGCACGACACCGTGTTCTGGGCCGCGCTGCGGCACAACCTGTTCCTCCTGATCCTGCTGCCGATCATCGCGATCTCGATTTCGCTGTTCTTCGCGTTCCTGCTCAACGTCGGCGGCAACTCCAAGGGCGGGGTCACGCGCGGCGTGTGGGGCTCCAAGGGCTACCGGATCATCTTCTTCTTCCCGCAGTTGCTGGCGCTGGTCATCGTCGCGGTGATCTTCGGGCGGGTGTTCGGCTCGGACCGCAGCGGCATGATCAACGGTCTGTTCCCCTCGTCGTGGCATCCGTGGTTGTTCGTGGCCGACGAGCGGTGGGCGCTGACCTGCCTGCTGCTCGTGCTGGTCTGGCAGCAGATCGGCTTCTACGTCGTGCTCTTCTCGGCCGCCATGGGATCGATCGCTCCGGAGATCTACGAGGCCGCCGCGCTGGACGGCGCCACCCGGCCGGTGCTGTTCTTCCGGATCACCATCCCGCTGCTCTGGAACACTCTGCAGGTCGCCTGGGTCTACCTGGGCATCGCCGCCTTCGACGGGTTCGCGCTGGTCAACCTCATGACGGTCAACCAGGGCGGCCCGAACAACGCCACCATGCTGCTGAGCATGGACATCTACAAGAACGCGTTCAACGGGGCGGCCGGCTACTCGTCGGCGATCGGCGTCGTGCTGTTCTTCCTGACCCTGACCTTCGCGGCGCTGACCCTTCGGGTCACCCGGCGCGACGTCGAAGCCTGAGCCGGTAGGAGGCGAGAGACATGTCCAACCTCACCGAGGCCGTCCCCGCGGTGCCGGCCAGCAAGCCCCGCGCGGCCGGGCGAAAGAGCGAGCGCGGCGGCGGGATCAACCCGCTCGGGGCGGTCGCGCACATCGCGCTGATCCTCTGGGCCCTGGCCACGGCCGGGCCGCTGATCTGGGTGATCCTGGCGTCGTTCAAGAACAACACCGAGCTGTTCCTGGGCAAGCCGTTCGCGCTGCCGAAGCACTTCTCGTTCTCGACCTACGCGCACGCCTGGGAGACCGCCCACGTCGGCACGTACTTCCTGAACAGCGTCTTCGTGGTCGCGATCAGCACGACCGGCACGATGGTGCTCGGCGCGATGGCCGCCTACGTGCTGGCCCGCTACAAGTTCGCCGGCAACCGGATCCTCTACTACGTGTTCATCTCCGGCCTGGCCTTCCCGACGTTCATGGCGCTGGCCCCGCTGTTCGGCATCCTGCAGAGCATTCCCTTCCCGAGCGAAAGCGGTAACCTGCTCGGCACCTTCACCGGGCTGATCCTGGTCTACATCGCCTACTCGCTGTCGTTCACGGTCTTCTTCCTGGTCTCGTTCTTCCAGACGCTGCCCAAGGAGATCGAGGAGGCGGCCGTCATGGACGGGGCCGGCCACATCCGGCGGTTCGGGCAGATCATGATGCCGATGGCCCGGTCCGGCCTGGTCAGCATCGCGATCTTCAACATCGTCGGCCAGTGGAACCAGTACCTGCTGCCGACCGTGGTGCTCTCCGGCGCGGGTGCGGACTCCAAGTGGGTGCTCACCCAGGGCATCGCGAACATCAGCACGAGCGCCGGTTATCACGCCGACTGGAGCACGCTGTTCGCGGCGCTGACCCTGTCGATCCTCCCGATGATCGTGGTCTACGCGATCTTCCAGCGGCAGATCCAGTCCGGTCTCACCTCGGGCGCAGTGAAGTAAAGCCCTCTGGAAGCGTCAGCGAATCAAGTAGAGCTTCGGCGGCCGGCCCGAGCGGGGCGGCCGCCGGCACGGCGATCGAGACCGGCCAGGACGCCGCGTCGGCCGCTTCCAGCACGGCCACGTGCAGCCCCGCCGCATGCGGCTTGCGGGTCACCGGGGCCGGCACCAGCGCCACGCCGAGCCCCTGGTGCACGAAATCGAGCAGCGTGTGCACGTCGTTGACCTCGACACAGAGGCGGCGGACCGTGTCTACGTGCTGAATTCGAGCGGTTTCTTCTGTTGGACGCCGGGATCGTCTGGTACCAGGGTGGAACTATGCCAACCACCTACGTCGCCGACGACGCCCGCTACGACACCATGGAATACCGCCGCACCGGGCGCAGCGGCATCCAGCTGCCCGCCGTCTCGCTCGGCCTGTGGCACAACTTCGGCGACGACAAGCCGCTGGAGACCCAGCGCGCCATCCTCCGTCGTGCGTTCGACCTCGGGATCACCCACTTCGACCTGGCCAACAACTACGGCCCGCCGTACGGTTCGGCCGAGTCGAACTTCGGGCGGATCCTGGCCACCGACTTCGCGCCCTACCGGGACGAGATGATCATCTCGACCAAGGCCGGGTACGACATGTGGCCCGGCCCGTACGGCAACTACGGTTCCCGGAAATACCTGACCGCCTCGCTCGACCAGTCGCTGCGGCGGATGGGCCTCGACTACGTCGACATCTTCTACTCGCACCGGGTCGACCCGGAGACTCCGCTCGAGGAGACGATGGGCGCGCTCGACGCGGCCGTCCGCGCGGGCAAGGCGCTCTACGCCGGCATCTCGTCGTACTCGGCCGAGAAGACCGCGCAGGCGGCCGCGATCCTGCGTGACCTGGGCACCCCGCTGCTGATCCACCAGCCGTCGTACTCGATGCTCAACCGCTGGACCGAGACGAACGGCCTGCTCGACCAGCTGGAAGAGGTCGGCGCCGGCTGCATCGCGTTCTCGCCGCTCGCCCAGGGCATGCTGACCGACCGCTACCTCGGCGGGGTGCCGGAGGGCTCCCGGGCGACCGAGGGCAAGTCGCTCTCGTCCGACCTGCTCAGCGAGGACAGCCTGGAGAAGGTGCGGGCGCTGAACGCGATCGCCCAGCGCCGCGGCCAGACCCTGGCCCAGATGGCGATCGCCTGGGTGCTGCGCGACCCGCGGATGACCTCGACCGTGCTCGGCGCGAGCAGCGTCACGCAGCTGGAAAACAATGTGGCCGCGCTCGGAAATACGTCATTCTCGGACGACGAGCTCGCCGAGATCGACAAGTACGCCACCGAGTCGGGCATCAATCTCTGGAAGCAGTCCAGCGACAATTAATGACCGACATGGGCCGGGTGACCATCGGGCGCAACCTGCCTAACGGGTCCAAGGGTGTGCGCGTTCTGCTCGGCACCCGATCCACTCCTAGGTTTCCGGCCGGACTGCCCCTCGCCACCGTTTCGGGTGGCCAGGGGCGTTCTGGCTTCCGGGGGAGAACCGCCCCCGAAGGGCCGCCTGCAACGCCTCGGGCAGCGAAGCGAGCACGTCGGCCGGCTATTCGACCCGCCGGTGGCCGTCCTGCCGGGGTGAGGGCGGGCGGCGCGGCAGCCATGCAGCGAGGGCAGCGCTCCGGCGAGCCTGTGGGGACATAACGGGCGCAGGGCGCGCACCGGTCGCGCATGCGCAACGGTCGACCCGGCCAGGAGCGACACCAGCTCCAGGGGCGGGTTCCGGCCGGGTCGGCAATCAGCTTTCCCGTACGCGAAGAAGCGCTCCCGACCGCAAGACCAAAGTTCCTCGGTCGGCGGCGCCCGGAGGGCGGCCGGACGACATCGGGGTATCGCGCCTCGAATGCGGTGAACAACCTCAACTCCGGCACCGCGGAAAGCGTGACCCCGAAGCCACCGCGATCCGAACGGATAGCTTTCACCGGCCCGCAGATGCCGCCACCGATCCGGCCCGCCTGGACCGCAGCCGTGCCGCACCCACCAGCAGATCGGATGGCCGTCAAGCCCGCTCGACGTCCTGCTCGACCACGAGGACGCTGACGCCGGTGCCGCGATCCGCTCGATCGTCGTAAGACCTCGTCGACGCGGACCGGGACAACCGCCGGCGAAGGCTCGTCGAGCAGCAGCAGCGCCGGCCGGGCCATCGGGGCGCGGCCGATCGCCGGCATCTGCTGTTCGCCGCCGCTGAGGTTGCCGGCCGGTTGGCCGGATCGTTCGGCGAGCCGCGGGAACATCTCGTGCACCGACGCCAGCGTGGCCTTGTGCTCGCGGCGGGCTTCCTTCCGGTACGGCCCCAGCAGCAGGTTGTCAGCCACTGTCATCCGCGGTATGACGCGGCGGCCCTCGGGACGACCGCGACGCCGTGGTGGCCGGCCCCGTGCCCGGCCAGCCCGGTCGTGTCGACGCCGTTGACGACGATGCGGCCGCGGGCCGCCGGGTGGATCCCGGCGATGGCGTTGACCAGGTTCGACTTGCCGGCGCCGTTCGGGCCGACCACGCACACCGTCTCGCCGGCACCGACCCGCAGGCCGACGCGAGCCCGAACCGGATGCCTCTCCGACCCACCGGGCGACCGGCTGTCCGGCGACCCGGCGACCCGGCGACCGGGCGACCGGGCGACCCGGCGACCCGGCGACATGGCAGGTCGGCGGCATGGCGGGCTGGCGGCATGCCGGCCGGCGGCGCCGCGCCGTACCTCTGGAGCATGCGCGAGGCTCTCGCCGTGGCCCCGGTGCAGGCGAGGGCGCGGCGACCGGCGGAAAGTGTCGTACCCGGGCGGGAGAATGGCCGGGTGCTGGTGGCGGTGGTTTCCGATGGTCGGCTGCAGGATCTGCGGGCCGACGGCACGCCGCTGGGCCCGCCCGTCGTGGCCGGGGACCTTGCGGCGGCGATCGCCGTGCGCGAGCGGGAAGATCAGCCCCGGTGGGTCTGGGCGTCGACCGCCGATCTTTATCCGGCGCTGCTGCGGGCCGGCGTGCGGGTGGCCCGCTGCCATGACCTCGAGCTGACCGAGTCGCTGCTGCTCGGCCACGCCGGACGCTGGGGTGAGCCGCGGGCGCTGGCTGCCGCGCGGGCCCGGCTGCACGGGCTGCCGGTGCCGCCCGATCCGCCTCCGCGGGTCGCCGAGCCGCCCGGGTTCGCTCAGGGTGCGCTGTTCGAGACGACCGGGCCGCCGCCGGCCGCGGCCGGGGGGTTCGACGTGCTTGCCGCGGTGTGCGAGGTCTATGGCGATCAGCAGCGGCGCATCGGTGGGACCGAGCATCCGGGGCGGTTCCGGCTGCTCGTTGCGGCCGAGTCGGCGGGTGGGCTGCTCGGGGCCGAGATGGGGCACGCCGGGTTGCCGTGGCGGGCCGACATCCACGACGAGTTGCTGCGTGAGCTGCTCGGGGCGCCGCAGCCGGTCGGGCCGCCGCGGCGGCTGGCCGAGCTGACCGCCGAGATCAACGAGGCGTTCGGGGTGCGCGGGCTGCATCCCGACTCGCCGCACGAGGTGGTGCGGGCGTTCGCGCGGGCCGGGGTCGACGTGCCCAACACGCGGGCCTGGGTGCTGCGTAAGGTCGACCATCCGGCGGTGCGGCCCCTGCTCGAATACAAGGAGCTCTACCGCATCTGGACCGCGCACGGCTGGACCTGGCTCGACGCCTGGGTGAGCGACGGGCGGTTCCGGGCCGAATACGTGCCGGGTGGCGTGGTCTCCGGCCGCTGGGCGACCCGTGGCGGCGGCGCCCTGCAGGTGCCCAAGGTGGTGCGCCGGGCGGTGATCGCCGACCCGGGGTGGCGGTTCGTGGTCGCCGACGCCGGGCAACTCGAGCCGCGCGTGCTGGCTGCGGTCTCCGGTGACGCCCGGTTCGCGGCCGCGGGGGCGGCCGGTGATCTCTATGCCGCGCTGGCTGCCGACTCGTTCGACGGTGACCGGGCCAAGGCCAAGGTGGCGCTGATCGGCGCGATGTACGGCCAGACCGGCGGCAACGCCATCCCGGCCCTGGCGGTGTTGCGGCAGCGCTACCCGATCGCGTTCGACTACGTCGAGGCGGCCGCCCGCACCGGCGAGGCCGGGGGACTGGTCCGGTCCTGGCTGGGGCGCACCTGCCCGCCGGCCGGCCGGGGCGGTCAGGAGGCCGGGCTCGACCCGCCCGACGCCGAGCCGGCTCTCGACGGGGCCAGCGGGCGCGCCCGCGGCCGGTTCACCCGCAACTTCGTCGTGCAGGCGACCGCCGCCGAGTGGGCGCTCGTGTTGCTCGCCACACTCCGCACCGCGCTCGCCGGCACGGCCGCCGAAATGGTGCTTTTCGTCCATGACGAGGTGGTCGTGCACTGCCCGGCCGAGATCGCCGACGACGTGGTATCCGCAGTTCAGGCGAGTGCCGAGCAGGCCAAACGGCTGGTGTTCGGCGACACTGAGGTGCGATTCCCGCTGGAGGTCTCAGTGGTTGGGGCTTACTCCGATGCGAAATGAAAATCGGGTATCTTTAGCAGCCCGGACGAGAGGCGCTGCAACGGGGGCCCGCCCCCGCCACGCTCGTCCCCTCTTTCCGCGCTTCTGGTTGTGGCAAGAGATGCAATACCCGACCAAGGGCGCCTCCGTTGTTACCCGGAGGTGGTCGGTGTGAAAAGAAGTCTGACAACTACTGAGCTGCGGCATCTGCTGAGCGAGCGGATCCTGGTGCTCGACGGCGCCTGGGGCACGATGCTCCAGGCGGCGAAGCTGAAGCCCGACGATTACCAGGCCGGCGGTGTGGTCCCGGCCGATCATCCGAAGGATGTCACCGGCGACCCGGATCTGCTCAACCTGACCCGGCCCGATCTGATCCTCGACGTCCACCGGCAGTACCTGGCCGCCGGCGCCGACATCACGACGACCAACACGTTCACCGCGACCAGCATCGGCCAGGCCGACTACGGCCTCGAGTCGCTGGTGCGCGAGATGAACCTGCAGGGCGCCCGGCTGGCCCGGCAGGCGGCCGACGAGGCCCCCGGCCGCCGGTTCGTCGCCGGTTCGGTCGGCCCGCTCAACGTGACCCTCTCGCTGTCGCCCAAGGTCGACGACCCGGCTTTCCGCGCCGTCACCTTCGACCAGGTCAAGGCCTCTTATGCCGAGCAGATCGGGGCGCTGGCCGAGGGCGGCGTCGACCTGCTGCTGATCGAGACGATCTTCGACACGCTCAACGCGAAGGCGGCCATCGCGGCGGCCCGTGAGGTGGCGCCCGACCTGCCGCTCTGGATCTCGGTCACGATCGTCGACCTCTCCGGGCGCACCCTCTCCGGCCAGACCGTCGAGGCGTTCTGGCGTTCGATCGAGCGGGCCCAGCCCCTGATCGTCGGGGTCAACTGCGCGCTCGGCGCGACCGAGGCCCGGCCCCACGTGGCCGAGCTGGCCCGCATCTCGAACACCTTCGTCGCGGCCCACCCCAACGCGGGCCTGCCCAACGCGTTCGGCGGCTATGACGAGACCCCGGTGCAGACCGCCGAGTTGATCGGCGAGTTCGCCGGGGCCGGCCTGGTCAACATCGTCGGTGGGTGCTGCGGCACCACCCCGGCGCATATCGGGAAAATCGCCGAGGCGGTGCAGGGCGTTCAGCCGCGCGTGATGGAGAACAAGGCGGAAACCACTCGGTTCAGCGGCCTGGAGCCCTTCGCGATCGGCCCCGACACCGGCTTCGTCATGATCGGCGAGCGCACCAACGTCACCGGCTCGGCCCGGTTCCGCCGGTTGATCGAGGCCGACAACTACCAGGGTGCCGTCGACGTGGCCCTCGAACAGGTGCGCGGAGGCGCCAACCTGCTCGACGTGAACATGGACGCCGACCTGCTCGACAGCGAGCAGGCGATGACCACCTTCCTCAACCTCATCGCCACCGAGCCCGAGGTCGCCCGCATCCCGGTGATGATCGACAGCTCGAAGTGGACGGTCCTCGAGGCCGGCCTCAAGTGCGTGCAGGGCAAGGGCGTGGTCAACTCGATCAGCCTCAAGGAGGGCGAGGAGTCCTTCCTCAAGCAGGCGCAGCAGATCCGCAACTTCGGCGCCGGCGTGGTCGTGATGGCCTTCGACGAGAAGGGCCAGGCCGACACCCGCGACCGCAAGGTCGCGATCTGCGGTCGCGCCTACGACCTGCTGGTCAACGAGGCCGGCTTCGCCCCCGACGACATCATCTTCGACCCGAACGTGCTGGCCGTCGCGACCGGCATCAGCGAGCACAACGGCTACGCGAAGGCGTTCATCGAGGCGCTGCCGCTGATCAAGGAGCGTTGCCCGGGCGCGCGCACCAGCGGCGGCATCTCCAACCTGTCGTTCTCGTTCCGCGGCAACGACGTGGTGCGCGAGGCGATGCACTCGGCGTTCCTGTTCCACGCGGTCCAGGCCGGCCTCGACATGGGCATCGTCAACGCCGGTCAGCTCACGGTCTACCAGGACATCCCGGCCGACCTGCTCGAGCTGGTCGAGGACGTGCTGTTCGACCGGCGCCCGGACGCGACCGACCGGCTCGTCGAGTTCGCCGCCACGGTCAAGGGGGAGGGCAAGCAGCGTACGGTCGATCTGTCCTGGCGCGAGGCGCCGGTGGCCGAAAGGTTGTCGCATGCTCTGATCCACGGGATCGTGGACTTCATCGAGGACGACACCGAGGAGGCGCGGCAGCTGCTGCCCCGGCCGCTCGACGTGATCGAGGGCCCGCTGATGGACGGCATGAAGATCGTCGGCGATCTGTTCGGCTCCGGCAAGATGTTCCTGCCCCAGGTGGTCAAGAGCGCCCGGGTCATGAAGCGCTCGGTCGCCTACCTCGAGCCCTACATGGAGAAGGAGAAGGCGGGCGGCCGCGGGCAGGGCAGGGTCGTGCTGGCCACGGTCAAGGGCGACGTGCACGACATCGGCAAGAACATCGTCGGCGTGGTGCTCGGCTGCAACAACTACGAGGTGATCGACCTCGGCGTGATGGTGCCCGCCGCCAAGATCCTGCAGACCGCGATCGACGAGCAGGCCGACTTCATCGGGCTCTCCGGGCTGATCACGCCGTCGCTCGACGAGATGGTCGCGGTCGGTGCCGAGATGCAGCGGCGCGGCCTCGACCTGCCCCTGCTGATCGGTGGGGCGACCACGTCGCGGCAGCACACCGCGGTGCGCATCGCCCCGGCGTACGCGGGCTCGACCGTGCACGTCCTGGACGCGTCGCGCGTGGTCGGCGTGGTGAGCAGCCTGCTCGACCCGAAGCGGGCCGCGGTGCTCGACGAGGAAAATCGCGCCGAGCAGGAGCGGCTTCGCGAGCAGCACGCCAACCGGCGGGCTCAGCCGATGCTCACCCTTCAGGCGGCGCGGGCCAACCGCGAGGCGGTCGACTTCAGCGACCTGCCCACTCCGGCTTTCACGGGCGTACGCGAGGTGCAGCCCTCGATCGCCGGGCTCCGCGACATGATCGACTGGCAGTTCCTGTTCCTGGCCTGGGAGCTGAAGGGCAAGTTCCCGGCAATCCTCGACCAGCCGGTCGCCCGCGAGCTCTACGACGACGCCAACGTGCTGCTCGACAAGATCATCGCGGATGGTTCGTTCAAGGCCCGCGGCCTGTACGGCTTCTGGGGCGCACACAGCGAGGGCGACGACATCGTGCTCGACAACGGCGTCAAGTTCCCGATGCTGCGCCAGCAGACCGAGAAGCCTTCCGGCCGGGCCAACCGGTGCCTGGCCGACTACGTGGCGCCGAGCGGTGATCATCTGGGCGGTTTCGCGGTGGCCATCCACGGCGCCGACGAGCTGGCTCGCAAATACGAGGCCGAGCACGACGACTACCGCGCGATCATGGTGAAGGCGCTGGCCGACCGGCTGGCCGAGGCGTTCGCCGAATACCTGCACCTGCAGGCCCGCCGCGAGTGGTTCGAGCCCGGCTCCAAGCCCAAGCTGGAAGACCTGCACGCCGAGCGGTTCCGGGGCATCCGGCCCGCCCTGGGCTACCCGGCGAGCCCCGATCACAGCGAGAAGAAGGAGCTTTTCAAGCTGCTCGGGAGCGACACGATCGGGGTGGGGCTCACCGAGTCGTACGCGATGACGCCGGCCGCCGCGGTCAGCGGCCTGATCTTCCAGCACCCGTCGTCGCGCTACTTCACCGTCGGCCGCCTGGCCAAGGACCAGATCATCGACTACGCGGCCCGGCGCAACATGTCGGTCGAAGAGGTCGAGCGCTGGCTGCGGCCCAACCTGGCGTACGAGATCTGAGCGGCGACGCCTTGTAAAAGTACGTGGCGCGAACTAATTTAGTTCGTGTCACGTACCTTTACCTTGGAGCGAAGATGGAAACTCTCGCCGCAGTCGTCCGCTCGTTCGACCACCCGCCGCGCTACGAAGCCTTCGACCTGCCATCGCCGTGCGGCGACGACGAGGTCTTACTCGACGTGCTCGCGGTCGGGTTGCACCCGCGGGTCCGCACCGGTGCGTCCGGCAAGCACTACACGAGCACCGGCAAGCTCCCGATGGTCCCGGGCGTCGACGGCGTCGGCCGGCTGCCCGACGGCAAGCTGGTCTACTTCGTCGCCGACGACGAGCTGACCGGCCCGATGGCCACCCGGACCGTGATCGA
The DNA here is from genome assembly GCF_044455125.1 of Actinoplanes sp. NPDC051343. Taxonomy (NCBI): domain Bacteria; kingdom Bacillati; phylum Actinomycetota; class Actinomycetes; order Micromonosporales; family Micromonosporaceae; genus Actinoplanes; species Actinoplanes sp. NPDC051343. Next base: position 945,598 of record NZ_JBITEL010000001.1, on the reverse strand, counting down.
CGCCCGCCGCTGCCTCCCGCTGCCCGACGGCGTCGATGTGGTCAAGGTCGCCGCCGCGATGAACCCGGCGATGTCGTCCTGGGTCGCGCTGCGCCGCCGCGTGCCGATCAAGCCCGGCCAGTCCGTACTCGTCCTCGGCGCGACCGGCAACGCCGGCCGGATGGCGATCCAGGTCGCCAAGCGGCTCGGCGCCGGACGGGTCGTCGGCGCCGGCCGCGATGAACGCCGCCTCGCGCTGCTGCCCGGTCTGGGCGCCACCGCCGTCGGCCTCGACGATTCGTCTCTCGCCACCGAGGCGGCCGAGGTCGACCTGGTCATCGACTATCTGTGGGGCAAACCCGCCGCGTCCGCGATCATGGCGCTGCTGACCGCCCGGTCCGACCGCAGCCGCGAGCTCAACTGGATCCAGATCGGCTCGATGGCCGGCCCGACGATCGAGCTGCCGTCGGTCGGCCTCCGCTCGGCCAACTTCCGCCTCCAGGGCAACGGCCAGGGAGCCGTCTCCACCCGCGCCTACCTCGAGGAGCTCCCGTCGCTGGTCGACGAGATCAACCGTGGCGGTCTCGAGGTGACCGCCCGGGCCGTACCGCTGGCCGACGTCGAATCGGTCTGGACCGCTCCCGACGAACCCGGTGTGCGCACGGTGCTCGTCACCGAGGCGGCCTGACCGATGGCCTGCCGGGCGCTGAACGGCCGAGCCGCTCCTACGCGGCTAACATCCGGCCCACAACCGGCCCGATATCGGGCGGGTGAAGCCCCTCGAGCTGATCAGCCTCAGCCCACAGCAGCTCATAGCTGTTGTCCGGCCCGTTCTCGGCCGCCTCCGGCCCCGACATCACCGGCACGCCGGAAACGTCGTCCATCAGGAAGTAGAACGCCGGTCGCCCGTTGTGCCGCCCGGTCCACACCAGCCGCCCAGCCGTACCCCGAAGCCCCGTCTCCTCGGCAAGCTCCCGCTCGGCCGCTCCCGCGGCACTCTCGCCGTTCTCGACGTGCCCGCCCGGCAACACCGCGTACCGATGCCCCGCACAGGATGGGCCCGCCACCCCGGCGTCCTCGCACATGACGCACTCAGCGGCCGACCGTTGCCGCAGGTATCGCCTGATCACCAACACCCGGGACCCGGAAATGACAACCGCAACCGCCCGTGGAATCGCCGGCACCGTTCCGCTCAGTCCAGGATCTTCTGAAGGAAACGCCGGCCACCGACCACAACGTGCCCCGCATCGGTGACGAACCGATCGCCGAAAAGGAGCCACTCCCCGACCAGAGAAGCGGCCCGATCCATCAAATGGCACGCCGCCCGGAAATCCTCGAGATCATCCCGGAGAGGCCACAACCGCCGAGCCTGCTCCCACGCCTGCGCCCGGGTGACCTTGACCAGAATCCGCTGACTCCAGTCGTCCAACGGCCCGACAAGCCTGTCGATATCCATCTGCCAGTCGTCCGAGAACCCTCGGCGCAACGGCTGGATCTCCTCGTAGAAGATCTTGTTGACCAGCTCGTAGTCCGGGTAGATCTTGTCGTCCGGCGGCGGTCCGAGCTGCTCCCACGTCGAGATCAGCGCCAGCGACAGGTCATGGTTGATGTGCGCGTTGACGCCGAGCACAGCGGCTATCAGTTCGCTCATCTGGGTGTCGCCGGCCCGCCGGAACAGCACCTCCCAGACGTCCGGCGTCTCCGCCTGGTCGCGGTTCCACAGGTCGAGGGCGAGGAAGTAACGCTTGGCGAATTCGACGTCGAGGCGTTCCAGGAATTCCGGCCATTGGGCCGTCGTCTGCAGCGCCGTGTCGACCCGCCGGGTGATCGTCAGATAGAGCTTGTTGAAAGCGGCGACGCGGTTGTTGGCGGGGCTCGGCGGCAGCTGGTCGAGGATCGCCTGCACGACGACCTGGATGGCGAGCACGTCCGCGATGCCCTTGGGCGGATTGACCAGGGCGTCGTGCATCGCCGCCTGCAGCGGGGCCCAGCCGCGCACCAGGGGCGCAGCCGGGCCGGTGAGCCGATTCCGCTTTTCGCGCAGGGTTTCGGCGCTGGTGCGGGCGAGCTCCCGGTCGAACGGGGTGGGTTCGCCGTGGTTGAGCGAGGTGGTCATCGGGCCAGCCTCGACGATGAGCGACCCGGACACCATCGCCCTGTCGGCAAAATGTCGCAGGATCTACCACACAGTGGTCCCTAGTGGTCACTCCCGGCGAACGTCGACGGCGCGAACCGATGCAGGGCCCACGGTGCGATCAGTCCCGCGATGGCGAGCAGGGAGATGATGGTGAACGCCGTACGCAGCACCAACACCTCGACCTTGCCGCCGACCTTGACCGCTATGGCGTTCGGGATGCCGATCATGCGCCACATCCGGCGTCCGGTCGGAATCGGCCACGCGATGGGTACGCCGGCACTGGTGACGATGTCGCCCATCAGATGAACGAAACAGCCCACTCCGGCCGCGAATCCGAGCATCGGATAGCCGCGGTCACCGGGCAGGTTGGCCGCCGTGAACCAGGCGATGCCGCCCGAGGCGAGGGCGACGATGACCCATCCGGCCCGTTCGGCCCACTCCTCGAACAGGCCGCGCAGCGCCATGCCGGCCATCAGGAAGACGATCGCGACGACCGCCCACTTGCCGAAGTGCGCGGCCAGCGCCGTGGTTCCCCAGCCGACCAGCGCGGCGAACGGAAGGGTGTGGGTGAACGTACGGTGACCGTTGTTGCGCCGCGGGTCCTTCGAGAGCCGGGTCGCCGTGTAGACGCCGAGGCTGAACTTCTCGATCACCTCGGCCACGAACAGCGAGAACACGCCGAACGTGTGGGCCACGGTGGCGCCGCCCTGGTTGGTGGTCACCCGGCCGGACAGGTCGAGGTCGGGTAAGAGGGCGCCCCCGGCGCAAACCAGGGCACCGACCGAGATCGCCAGCGGCGACTGGTGGTATCCGGCGTACTGATCGAGCGCCCAGCTTCCGGCGAGCCATGCGGCCGCTCCGGACAGGGCGTGCGACGGACCCATCATGTGTAGTTGACCCTCCCCGCGCCCCGTTCCGACGTGACCGGGGGCAAACCCGGTCACTGTGACAGAGCGGGGGGAGTCGATCAACGACCGACACGTCCATTAAGGAATGTCGTAGATCACCGGTGGCCGGGCGCGTTCCAGGGTGCGAGCCGCTCGGCGTACGGGTGTCCGAAGCCGCGCCGGCGCATGCCGGCGTGCCGGGCCAGACCCATGACCAGGAAGAAGAGCGGGATCGCGGGCCAGAAGAAGACCGCGTGGGAGAGTGCCCAGATGCCGGTCAGCACCAGGCCCACGAAGACCACGAATCCGGCGTGGCGGCTGAGGTGGCGGCGTGTCGCCTGACGTGCCTCCGGCGTGTCGGCCAGGGCACGCCGGCCACCGTCGGGGAGATCGGCCGTCAGCGGCCTCAGGTCGTCGCGATATTTTGCCGCGTACGCCGCGGCCAGCCGCTCCTCGCCCTCCTCGAGGTTGAGCCGGCCCTCGGCCATGGCCGCACGCAGGATCTCGGCGATCTTCTCGCGCTCCTGGTCGGAGGTGCGGATCCGGCCGTTCGGGACGCTCCAGTTGTTCTCGGGGTTCACCGTGTCCTCCTTGGTGGCGTTGTGAACCCAGAGTCGCCCGATCGGCCGCGCCGGACGTCGGCTCCCGGGAGCATCTTCCGGGCGTCAATTGGCCCGGCGGCCACCGTCCGGGTACTCCCGTGGGAGCAGTGCGGGCTCACCGCGTACGCCCGTGGGCGTAGGAGATGCCCCTGCCGCGAGCCGATGCCGTGGCACCGCAAGGTGCCGTAGTTTTCCCCTGTGACCGAGAAACCGCACCGCCGAATGCCCCGCGAGGGCTTTCAGCGGCGTGGCGGCCCACCGCATCGTTTCCCGCCCGGCGCGGCGGTCCTGGCCGCGGTCATCCAGATCTGGTCGGCGCGTGAGGCAGCCAGGCACGGCCTGGTGTTCCGCCCGATGGACAACCTCTCCTACGCGCTACTGCTGGCCGGTCCGTTCGTGCTGCTCTGGCGGCGCAAGGCGCCCGAGGTCGTGTTCGTGCTGGCCGCCGCCGCGTCGATCGGCTTCGTGACGTTCGCCGAGCCCAAGTGGTCCTACGCGGTGGCCCCGGCGATGGCCCTGTTCAATCTCACCCGCCGCGGCCGCCGCTGGTTCCCGGTCATCGGCGCGGCCGTCGCCTACCTCGCCTACCTTCTGGTCACCGTGGTCTTCGCGAGTCGCCTCGGCCTCGATCCGCGCACCCGGCCCGATCTCGGCGACTCGATCGTGCTGGCGATCTGGCTGTTCGTGCTCATGCTGCTCGGCGGCGCTGCCAAGATCCGCTCCGAGCAGATGGCCGAGGTCATGAAGGTGCGGGCCGAGAAGGCCCGCGCCCGCGAAGAGCAGGAGAAACGGCAGGCCTCCGAGGAGCGGCTGCGGATCGCGCGCGAGTTGCACGACGTGCTCGGCCACCACCTGTCGCTGATCAACGTGCAGGCCGGGGTCGGGCTGCACCTGATGGACAACCAGCCCGAGCAGGCCCGCGAGGCGTTGAGCGCGATCAAGACGGCCAGTTCGGAGGCGCTGCGCGAGGTGCGGGCGGTGCTGGGCGTCCTGCGCACGGAGGACGAGGCCGCGCCCCGGCAGCCGGCGCTCGGCATCAGCCGGCTCGGCGACCTGACCGCCGACGCCGGATTGCCGGTCACCACCACGGTCAGCGGTGAGGGGCGCGAGTTGCCGGCCGAGGTCGACCGCGCGGCATACCGCATCGTGCAGGAGGCGCTGACCAACGTGCGCAAGCACGCCGGTCCGGAGGCGTCGGCGACGATCGCGGTCGACTACCTACCGACCGCCCTGCACCTGGCGATCCGCAACGAGGGTGGCCTGGCTCCCGAGGGGTTGGAGCCGTCCGAGGGCACCGGCATCGCCGGCATGCGGGAACGCGCCCAGACCCTCGGGGGAAGCCTCGAAGCCGGCCCGGTCGACGGCGGCTATCTGGTGTCGGTGCTTCTACCAACGGAGGACAAACAGTGATCTCGGTGCTGCTCGCCGACGACCAGGCGCTGGTCCGGGCCGGATTCCGGGCGCTGCTCAACGCCGAGGCCGACATTCGCGTGGTGGCCGAGGCGTCGGACGGCGTCGAGGCGGTGCGGCAGGCCCAGCTGACCAGGCCCGACGTCGTGCTGATGGACATCCGCATGCCCGGCGTCGACGGCCTCGAGGCGACCCGGCGCATCGCCGCCGACCCGGCGCTCTCCGAGACCCGGGTGATCATCCTGACCACGTTCGAACTCGACGAGTACGTATTCGAGGCACTCCGCACCGGCGCGTCCGGGTTCCTGGTCAAGGACACCGAACCGGTCGAACTGCTGCGGGGCATCCGGGCCGTCGCCGCCGGCGACGCCCTGCTCTCACCGAGCGTCACCCGCCGGGTGATCGCCGAGTTCGCCGGGGCGGGCGGCCCGGGGCGACAGGCCGCGCCGCCGGCCCACGTCGACCAGCTCACCGACCGCGAACGCGAAGTGCTGGTGCTGGTCGCCGAGGGCCTCTCCAACGACGAGATCGCGGGCCGCCTGGTGATCAGCCCGGCCACCGCGAAGACCCACGTCAGCCGCACCATGATCAAGATCGGCGCCCGCGACCGTGCCCAGCTGGTGGTCTACGCCTACGAGGCCGGTCTCATCCGCCCCGGCTGGCTGGGCTGACCGCCCGAAGGCACTCGCGGCGATCGCCTAGCATCAATCGGATGGGGGAGTACGGCCTCGGGATCGATCTCGGGAGCAGGTTCACGGCTGCCGCGATCACGGCCGGTGGCGCCGTGGAAGCGGTGCGTCTGGGTGGGCGGCGGACCGAGATTCCCACGGCGGTCTACCTCCGCCCCGACGGCACCGTCCTGATCGGCGAGGGCGCCCGGCGCAGGGGCGAGTCGGATCCGTCGCGGCTGGCCGTCGACCTGCTGACCCGGCTCGACGACCCGGCGCCGATCATGCTCGGCGACACCGAACTCAGCGGCCCGGCCCTGATGGCCCAATTCCTCGACCAGGTCATCGCGACCGCCTCCCGCGGCCGGTCCGGCCGGCTCGGCCGGGTCGTGCTCACCCACCCGGTCGGCTCCGACTCGGTCGACGCCCTGCGCCGGGCGGCCCAACTGGCCGGTCTCCCCGAGATCGCCCTGCACGACGAGGCGTCGGCGGCCGCCGCACGCTACCGGCCCGGCGACCTGGTCGCCGTCTACGACCTGGGCGCGACCTTCCGGGCAACGGTTCTGCGGCGCACCGACGAGGGCACCGAGATCCTCGCCACCGAGCGGGCCGGCGGCGTCGACTTCGACCGAATGGTCTACGAACAGATCCGGGCCCGCTTCGACATCACCGCGGCCGATGCGCCGGCCGACCTGGCCCGCCTGCGGCGCGAGTGCGCCGAGGCGGTCGAGAGCCTCTCGTTCGACACCGAAGCCGAGATCGCGGTCGACCTGCCGGGCGTACACACCCGCATCACCTACCGCCGGTCCGACCTCGAAAAACTCATCTCCCCGGCCTTGACCGAAACGGTCGCCGCCTTGCGGCGCGCTTTCGCGGCAGCTTCCGTACGCGCCGACGACGCCGACGCCGTAGTCCTGGCCGGCGGCTCCGCCCGCATCCCCCTGGTCGGCGCCCTGGTCTCGGCGGCGATCGGCCGCTCGGTCCCCCCAGGCGAACAGCCCGAGATGGCCGTCGCGATGGGCGCCGCCCGCCTGAGCCTGCCCGGCGCCGACCTGGCGGTCTCGGTCGCCTTCCCGGCCATCCTCCTCGGCACCCCACCCACGCCCCCGCCCCCCGGGGCGCCGCAGACACCGCCGCCCGTGGCCGCGCCTTCCTCGCCGGCCGAGCCCTTCCCGGCCGACCCCTCCACGCCGGCCGCGCCGCTGTCCCGAGCCGCACTTTCGTCCCGGGCCGAGCCGTCAGGGCCGACTGCGTCGCTGTTCCCGGCCGCGCCTTTGTCCCCGGCCGAGCTCTCCACGGCGATTGCGTCGTCGTCTACCGGCGCCCCTTCCTCCACGGCCGAGCTGTCGTCATCGACTGTTGTGTCGTCCCCGGCCGAGCTGTCTGCGCCGGTTGCGTCGTCCCCAGCCGAGCTGTCTGCGCCGGTTGCGTCGTCCCCGGCCGCGTCTTCGGCTGCGTCCTCGCCCCCGGCTGCGTCCTCGCCCCCGGCAGTCTCCACAGGGGAACCGTTGTCATCGGCCGTGTCGGCTACCCAGGCGGCGGCGCCCTCGACGGCGTCGTCATCGTCAGGCGCGTCGTTGACGTCGGGGAACTCCTCGGAGTCGGGTACCGCTCCTCTGTCGGCCGCTGCTGGTTCGTCGGGTGCTGCTGGTTCGTCGGGTGCCGTGGCTTCCGTGGGTGCCCCGGCCTCCCTGGGCGCTGCCGCTTCTCCGGGGGCCTTCTCGTCGGGCGGCGTCTCGCACTCCGCCGTGTCCCTGTTCGCGGTTGGTCCTGCGGGCTCCTCGCCGACGCCGGCCGCCCCGGTTGCGCCGTCCTTCCTGGCGGCCGGGCCGTTCCTGGCCGGCTCGTTCGACGAGACCGTTGCGGTGCGGCCGGCGGTTGACAGCGACCCCGACACCCAGGCCGTCGTGCGGAGGCGGCGCGGCCGGGTCTGGACCTACCGCTGGCCGATCGCCGTCGGGCTGGCCGGTCTTGCGGTTGCGGCCGCCGTCACCGTTGTCGCGCTGCGGCCGGGTGACGGGGCCCCGCCCGCCGGGCCGGCTGCCGAGCCGGCCACGCCGCCGGTGGCGTTGCTGTGGAAGGTTCCGACCGGTTCCGGGGGGACCGAGCCGCCCGCGGTCAGCGCCGACCGCATTGTGCTCTCGTCGGCGGACGGCAAGCTGCTCGGCTATCGCCGCGACAACGGCAGCCTCGCCTGGTCGGTGCCGGTCGGGGCCGGGGCGCGGGTCGCGGCCGGGATTCCCGGCCGCCGGGCGTACGCGGTGACGACCGGCGGTGCCGTGCTCGCCGTCGACACCGGAACCGGTGCGACGGTGTGGCGGCGTACGACGGGCACGACGTTCGACTCCCGGCCGGTCGTCGGGGCGGGCCGGGTTTACGCGGGTGGCCGGGACGGGGTGCTCTACGCGTACCTCCTGAGCGGAAGCCACACCCGCTGGCGGGTGTGGGCCGACGACCGTTTCAGCATGAGCCCGGCCCTGGTCGGTACGGTCGCGGTGGCCTTCGCGGCCGACGGCCGCCTCTACGGCACCGACCGTGATGGAACCCCGATGTGGAAGCCGTCGGTCGGCCCGGCCGGTGCCGGCCCGGTCGCCGCCGCCGGGGCCGCCTGCCTGCCGCTGAGGGACGGTTCGGTGCGCTGCGTGGACGCCGGCAACGGTTCGTTGCTGCCGCTGATCCGGGCCGACGGCGCCGCCGTGACGTCGATTGCCGGCGGTGGCGGGCTCGTCTTCGCGGCCGGTTCCGACGGTTCGGTCAGCGCGTGGGAGCCGATGTCGGGGCAGCAGCGCTGGGTCTACCGGCCGCCGGCCGGTTCCGCCGACGCGGGTCGGCTGCTGGTCCGGACCGGCGAGATCGACGTCGCCTACCCGGACGGCCGCCTCGCCGGGCTGGACGTTCGCACCGGCGCCCCGCGCTGGCAGTACACGATCCCGGAGGCGCCGTCCGCGGACCCGTCGGGCGACGACGGCGGTCTGTTCCTGCTCGGCGGGTCGGGCACCCTCTATGCGTTGCGGCCGCCCGGCATCGCGGCCGGGCTGGGCTCGTCGCCGACCGCGACCCCGCAGCCGACCGACCGGCCGCCGGTCGGCGGCGACGACCCGCCCGCCCATCACCGCGCCGACCCGTCGCTGTCGGAGTCCCCGTCGAGCGAACCGTCCTCTGACCCGCCGTCCTCCGAGCCGCCCGACTCGGACCCGCCGAAGTCGGACCCGCCCTCCGAAGGCGCGGACCCCGGCTGATTGCCCGATTCTGCTCGCCGGAGCAGAATCGGGTAGTGCGCCTGAACGAGCTCCGCGCCCTGATCGCCCGCCACGCCCGCCCCGATCTGAGCACCCCGATCGACGGTGTGCTGCTTTCCCGGGTCGACCGGCCGAGCAAGCCGGCCGTCTCGATGACCGGCACCGTGGTGGCGCTGGTCGCCCAGGGCGCGAAGCGGCTGGCGCTGGGTGACCGGGTTTACGACTACGGTGCCGGGCAGTACGTGGTGGCCTCGGTCGACATGCCGATCATCGGGCAGTTCACCGAGGCGCCCGCGCTGGGCTTCGGACTGGTGCTCAAGCCGGCCGCGGTCGCCGAGCTGCTCCTGCAGGACAGCGACCAGCTCCGCACCGGTCCGGCGGCCCCGGCGATCGCGGTCAGCGACGCCGGCGACGAACTGGTCGACGCCGTGGTGCGGCTGCTGCGCCTGCTCGACTCGCCGCGCGACCGCGACGTGCTGGCCCCGCTGGTCATCCGGGAGATCCTCTGGCGGGTCATCACCGGTGACCAGGGTGGCACGGTGCGCCAGCTGGGCCTGGCCGACAGTGGCCTGACCCAGATCGCCCGGGCGGTCCGCTGGATCCGGGAGAACTACGGGGAGCCGTTCCGCGTGCAGGACCTGGCCAGCGCCTCCGGCATGAGCGTCTCCGCCTTCCACCGCAACTTCCAGGCGGTCACGACGATGAGCCCGATCCGCTTCCAGAAGCAGATCCGCCTGCAGGAGGCCCGCCTGCTGCTGGCGTCCGGCCCGGCCGACGTGGCCGGGGTCGGCCACCGGGTCGGCTACGACAGCCCGTCGCAGTTCAGCCGGGAGTACCGCCGCCAGTTCGGCGCCCCACCGGGCCAGGACGCCGCCCGCCTCCGCGACGCCGCTCGCCTCGGCGACGCGGCCCGCCTCGGCGACGCGGCCCGCCTCGGCGACGCGGCCCGCCTCGGCGACGCGGCCCGCCTCGGCGACGCGGCCCGCCTCGGCGACGCTGCCCGCCTCGGCGACGCGGCCCGCCTCGGCGACGCGGCCCGCCTCGGCGACGCTGCCCGCCTCGGCGACGCTGCCCGCCTCGGCGACGCTGCCCGCCTCGGCGACGCGGCCCCGGCCGCGGTGCCGGCACTGCCCTGAACACCCATTAGAGGCGGCGGGCGCGCAGCGTCTCGGCGACCGACCAGGCCTGGAAGGGGCAGCCGGTCGCCTCGTGCGGGGCGTCGCCGTCGGCAGTCTCCGACACCGAGCCCAGGCCGTACTCGCCGAGGTGGTCGTCGGCGTCGGAGAGGGTCTGGTCGGCGGAGACGCCCAGGCGGTGCCAGGCGGCTACGAACGGGCCGATCAGCCAGGGCCAGACGGTGCCGGTGTGGTAGGCGGTGTCGCGCTCGGCCGGGTCGCCGCGGTGTACGCCGTGGTAGGTGGGGGAGCCGGGGGCCAGGCTGCGCAGGCCGAGCGGGGTCATCAGCGCCGAGCCGATGGTCTGCAGGGCGGCCGGGTCGGGGCGCAGCGGGGCGTAGGGGAGTGACCACGCCAGCAGCTGGTTGGGTCGCAGGGAGGCGTCGTCGCCGGACGGGCCGTCGACCACGTCGTGGAGCCAGCCGGTCGGCGCGGGGAAGCGGCGGGCGAACGAGGCCAGCGCGGCCGGGTGGGCCCGGGCGGCGGCGCCGGCGCTGACCCGGACCTGCCACGCCAGCTTGATGACCATGGCGAGGCCGTTGACCCAGAGGGCGTTGATCTCGACCGGTTTGCCGGCGCGGGCGGTCACCGGTACGCCGTCGACGCGGGCGTCCATCCACGTCAGGGCCTCGCCGGGGGCGCCCTGGCGGAGCAGCCCGTCGGACGGGTCGGCGCCGATGCCGTAGCGGGTGCCCGCCAAGTGGTGGTCGACGACGTCGCGGAGCGCCGGCAGCAGGGAGGCGGCGAGGTCGGTGTCGCCGGTGACGGCGACGTGCCGGCCCACCGCGTGCAGGAACCACAGGGTCGCGTCGGCCGTGTTGTATTCCACCCGGCCGGTGTCGGCGGTGTTGGCGAGCATGCCGCGGGACAGCCGTCCCGCGTACGCCTGCAGGAGTGAGCGGCCCTCGGCCGCGCGACCCGTCGCCAGGAAGAGGCCCTCGTAGCTGAGCATCGTGTCGCGCGACCAGGCGCCGAACCAGGGGTAGCCGGCGACGACGTCGGGTCCGGCGGCGGTCTGCACGATGAAGGCGTCGGCGGCCAGCGCCAGCGTGGCCTGCGCGTCGTCGGCCGGCCGGGCCGCCGCCACGATCGCGCGATTGCGGGCGCGGGCGGCCGCGACGACGTCGATGGCGGGCGCCGGCGCGGACGGCAGGTCGGTGGCCCACGCGGTCACCGAGGCCGTCGCCCCGGGCTGGCGCAGCTCGGCGTGGAAACGGCCCGCATGCCAGAGGTCTTCCGACGGGGTCAGGCCGCGGGCCGCCTCGGCGCGATGATGAACACCCCGCCACCAGGTTCCGGCCCGGCGGAAGCCGGGGCCGCGGAGACGGTACGCGTCGTCGACCACGAAGCCGTCCGAAGCGTCGACCACGGAAAGTGGCGGACCGTCGGCGGTTCGCTCTCCGTGTACGTCTCTCCATGTGCAGAGCGTGTCCAAGGCGAGCGTGATCGGGCCGCCGGTCAGCAACCGATGGACCACCGCGACCGCCGGGCGGCCGGGCGCCATGGCGAGTTCCCGCTCGATGACGACGTCGCCGATCCGCCACCGCCAGCGCGGCAGGCCGTCGACCAATTCGAACCCGGCGAGAAGTTCGTGCCCTCGCGGGGCGATCGTCCCGTCCGCCCATTCGTGGGTGCCGAGCCGCACCGAAGTGCCCGACGGCAGGGTCACGACCGGGTCGAGCGAGGCCAGCGCGAGACGACGGCTCTGCTCCCCGGCGACCACGAGTAGTCCGTGGTAGCGGCGGGTACGCAGACCGCCGGCGGTGCCCATGGCGTAGCCGCCGCAGCCGTCCGGCACCAGCCACTCGCGGGCCGAGCCCTCGTCGAGGCGCCCGCACACCTGCGGGCCGAACGCCAGGCGGCGCACGGTAGCCATCAGATGACCTCCGGTTGTCGGGCACAATCATTCGGTGTCAACGTCTGTAACACCGGGAGGGGACAATCTCAGTGTCGCCGTACGGGAGCCGATGAAAAGAGTTATGGGGGTGAAGCACGGCGTGGCGGAGCGGAAACGCCTGGCGCAAGCCGACTCCGGAGAGCAGCCGTGGCGGGCGTGGGGTCCCTATCTCTCGGAACGCGCATGGGGCACCGTCCGTGAGGATTACAGCGAGCACGGGACGGCCTGGGACTACTTCCCGCACGATCATGCGCGCTCCCGCGCGTACCGCTGGAACGAGGACGGCATGGCCGGCCTCTGTGACGATCGGCAGACGTTCTGCTTCGCGCTCGGCCTCTGGAACGGTCAGGATCCGATCGTCAAGGAGCGCATGTTCGGTCTCGGCGGCGACGGCGGCAATCACGGCGAGGACGCCAAGGAGTACTGGTGGTACCAGGACTCGACGCCCACCCACTCGTGGATGCGCTGGCGCTACCACTACCCGCAGGCCGCCTACCCCTACGACGACCTGGTGCGGGTCAACGGGCAGCGGTCGCGCGAGGAGGCGGAGTACGAGCTGCTCGACACCGGCGTCTTCGCCGAGGACCGGTTCTGGGCGGTGACCGTCGATTACGCCAAGGCGACGCCGCGCGACATGTGCATCGCCGTCACCGTCTCCAACCGGGGGCCGGAAGCGGCGACCCTGCACGTGCTGCCGACACTCTGGTTCCGCAACACCTGGTCGTGGGGCCTGACCAACCGTCCGGTGCCGACCATGGCCGGCACCCCGGGGCGGCTCGAGGCGCAGCACCGCTCGCTCGGCCACCTCGTGCTCGAGGCGGACCGTCCGGTGCCGGCGCTGATGTGCGACAACGAGACCAACTCGCAGCGGCTGTGGGGCCTGCCCGGCACCAGCCTGTACCCGAAGGACGGCATCAACGACCACCTGGTCAACGGCGCCCCGACGGTCAACCCGGACGGCACCGGCACCAAGGGTGCGCTGCACTACGAGCTGACGCTCGGGCCGGGGGAGACCCGCACGCTGCGGCTGCGCCTGGTGCAGGCCGACGACGGGCCCGGCCCGCTCGACCTCGGCGCGGGCTGGGCCGGCGTGATGCGGGAGCGGCTCGCCGAGGCCGACGAGTTCTTCGACGACCTGATCCCCGACGGCGCCTCGGCCGAGGAGGCGGCGGTCGTCCGGGCCGGCGTCGCCGGTCTCATGTGGGGCAAGCAGTTCTACCACTTCGACGTGAAGCAGTGGCTGACCGGCGACCCGGGCTCGGCGCCACCTCCGCCGGGCCGGCGCTACGGGCGCAACAACGCCTGGTGGCACATGAACAGCTTCGATGTCATCAGCATGCCCGATCCCTGGGAATACCCGTGGTACGCCGCGTGGGACCTGGCATTCCACTGTGTCTCGATCGCCCGCGTCGACCCCGGCTTCGCCAAGTCGCAGCTGCTGTTGCTGCTCCGCGAGTGGTACATGCATCCCAACGGGCAGATCCCGGCCTACGAATGGGCATTCGGCGACGTCAATCCGCCGGTGCACGCGTGGGCCGCGCTGCAGGTGTTCGAGATCGACGGCGGCCGCGATCACGACTTCCTCGCCCGGGTCATGCACAAAATGCTTCTCAACTTCACGTGGTGGGTCAACCGTAAGGATGTCGGCGGTAACAACGTCTTCGAGGGCGGCTTCCTCGGACTCGACAACGTCGGCCCGTTCGACCGGTCGGCGGCGCTGCCGGTCGCCGGGGTGCTCGAGCAGTCGGACGGCACCGGCTGGATGGCGATGTACGCGCTCAACCTGCTCGACATGGCCATCCGGCTCGCGCTGCACGACCGCACCTACGAGGACATGGCCACGAAGTTCTTCGAGCATTTCGCGTACATCGCGGAGGCCGCCTATCGGCAGGGTCTCTGGGACGACGAGGATTGCTTTTTCTACGACGTACTCCGGCTGCCGGACGGCCATCGGCTGCCGCTGAAAACCCGTTCCATCGTGGGCCTGTTGCCGCTTGCGGCAACGACACGGCTGACCGCCGCGACCCTCCATCGACTTCCCGACCTGAGCGCCCGCTTGCGCTGGCTGCGCACCGCGCAGGGCGAGTACGCCGATGTCATCAGCGCCCGGCGCCTCTCGCCCGAGGGCCAGCAGCAACGCCTTTTGTCGATGGTCGGCCAGGATCAGCTTCTGCGCATCCTCGCCCGCATGCTCGACCCGGAGGAGTTCCTTTCCCCGCACGGTCTGCGGACTCTTTCCCGGGCGCATCTGGAGAAGCCGTTCACGGTGTCGCTCGGCGGTTCCGATTTCACCGTCGGCTACGAGCCGGCGGAGAGCACGAGCGGGCTGTTCGGCGGCAATTCGAACTGGCGCGGGCCGGTCTGGATGCCGGTCAACTATCTGCTGGTCGAGGCACTGCGCGAGTTCGCGGCGTTCTTCGGCGAGGACCTGCTGGTCGAATACCCGACCGGATCGCAGCACAAGGTGCGGCTCAGCGAGGTGGCCGACGACCTGTCCCGGCGGCTGATCTCGCTGTTCATCCCGGACTCGTGGGGTCATCGGCCGATCTACGGCGCCAACGAGACGCTGCAGACGCATCCGGACTGGAAGGATCTGATCGTCTTCCCGGAGTATTTCCACGGCGACAACGGGGCCGGGCTGGGAGCATGGCATCAGACGGGCTGGACCGCGTTGGTCGTCGATCTGATCCTTACACTGCACCGGTGATTCGTGCTCGTGTGATCGTCTCCGTCATCGCCACCGTCGACGGCCGGGTGGCTCTCAACCGGTGGTCGCGGCTGCTCGATGCGTCGGCCCGGCAGTTGTGGGAGTCGGCCTGGCCGCCGGATGTGCCCGAGTTGCTGGCGCGGGGGTCGGCCGTGCTCGAGGAGTCGGCGCCGACCGTGGTGCTGGAGGGGAGCGGCACGTTCGTACCCGATTCCGCCCCGTCGCTGCCGCTGGCGCCGGTCAACGTGCCGCCCGGTGACTTCCTGCCGGCGGTGGGCAGCCCGCGGTGGTTCGCCGTGGTCGACGGGCGGGGGCGGATGGAGTGGTCGTTCAAGGGCGACGACACCACCCGCCTGCTGGTCGTGGTCAACGAGTCGACGCCGTCGGGCTACCTCGGCTTCCTTCGGTCCTCCGGCATTCCCTATCTGTGCGCCTCCGGCCTCCCGGTGATGCTCGAGAAGTTCCGGTCCGAACTGGGCGCGACCTGCGTCGTCTCGGAGGCGGGCGGCGGCCTCAACGGCGCCCTGCTCCGCGCCGGCCTGGTCGACGAGCTGCACGTCATTACCGTGCCGGCGCTGGTCGGTGGACTCGGCACCCCGTCCATGTTCGACGGCCCGCCGCTGGGCCTGTCCGAGGCGCCGGTGAAGCTGCGAACGGTCGACGTGCAGGTCGGTTCGCACGGCTCGGTCTGGACCCGCTACGAAATCGGTTGAGGGTCTTGTTAGGTTCGAAACATGAGCGAGGTGCTGGTGCTGCACGGCTCGCCCGGGTCGGGCAAGTCGACGCTCGCCGGGCCGATCGCCGAGTTGCTGCGGGTCGACGGCAAGGCGCACGCCGCGATCGACCTCGATGAGATCAGCATCATCTTCCCGTCGCCGGGCCGCGACTTCGCGCTGCGCAACCTCGCGGCGATCTGGCCGCATTACGCCGCCGTTCCCGGGCTCCGGCTGATCCTGCCGAGCGTGATCGCCGACGAGGCCGAGCTGGCGTCGTTGCGGGCCGCCGTCCCGTGCGACCGCTTCCAGGTCTGCGAGCTGACCGCGCCCCGCCCGGTGCTGGAGGCGCGGGTGACGGCGCGCGAACCCAACGAGTTCTGGCGCGACCGCCTGCTGGCCTTCGTCGACCTGTTCGACTCCCGCACCGACCTCGACCGCATCCGTGACTTCCGGGTCAGCACCCACGACCGCCCGATCGCCGACACCGCCCGCGAGGTGCTCACCAGGGCCGGTTGGTGACCTCGTTCGACGACGCGACGCTCGACGCGCAGATCACCGACGCGTTCCCGCCGGCGACCTCGGTGACCTCGGTGGTGCCGGCCCGACGCGAATAGTCCGGGCCGAAAACCCCGGGTGATCAACGTCGCAAAGCCTATTGGCCCTATATGTGTTGCGGGTCTCTTCCCATTACCTCGGAGACGACCTACCGTCGTCGCCATTGATCACGGCCGCTCCACCGTGCCGGAATTGTGGTAGAGAAGGAACGATGGTAGTCGATGTTGCCCGAGTCTCGTCCGAGCCGCCGGAGTTCCGGCCCGCCCGGCACCCGCTGCGCGGGCTGCTCGGCGACCGCTGGGCGATGACCGGCGGCGCCATCGTCCTGTTCTTCATCGTCCTCGCCGTCGCGGCTCCGCTGCTCTCCTCGATCGAGGGTCACGACCCCTACACCTACGACACCAAGGCCCTCAACGACTCGGGTCAGCCGCTCGGTTTCGGCGGCGGCATCGGCGGCTCGCACTGGTTCGGCGTCGAGCCGGTGACCGGCCGCGACCTGTTCGCCGTCGTCGTGCACGGCGCCCGCACGTCGCTGCTGGTCGGCTTCGCCGCGACGGTCATGGCGGTGCTGATCGGGGTGCTCGCCGGGCTCACCGCCGGCTACTTCGGCGGCTGGTACGACCAGGTGATGAGCCGGATCATCGACGTACTGTTCGGCTTCCCCTGGCTGGTCTTCGTGATCGCGATCGGGGCGATCGCCCCGGCCGGGTTCCCCAAACAGCTCCTGGTCATCCTGGTCATCGGCCTGTTCGGCTGGCCGTCGATCGCCCGGGTGGTGCGCAGCCAGACGCTGGCCCTGAAACGCCGCACGTTCGTGGTCGCCTCGGCCGCGCTCGGTGCCGGCCCGGCCCACCAGCTCCGCCGGCAGTACCTGCCCAACCTCTGGTCGACGATCATCGTCTACGCCACCATCACCGTCCCCGGCATGATCGGTGCCGAGGCCGCGCTCTCGTTCCTCGGCGTGGGGGTACCCCCGCCGACCCCGGCCTGGGGACGCTCGATCGGCGAGGCCGTCTCGTGGGTGCAGACCGACCCGATGTTCCTCGTCTTCCCCGGCGCCGCGCTCTTCCTGGTGACCTTCGCCTTCAACCTGTTCGGCGACGGCCTGCGCGACGCCCTGGACCCCCGGACGCGCCGATGAGAACCTTCCGCTACATCGTCCTGCGCCTGCTCGGCATGGTGGCCACCCTGCTGGTGATCAGCGTCATCACGTACGCGATCTTCTATCTGCTGCCGTCGAACCCGGCGCTGCTGTCGTGCGGCCGGCCCTGCACCCCGCAGCGGCTGGCCGAGGCCAGCGCGTTCATGGGCTACGACAAGCCGTGGGCACAGCAGTACCTGGACTTCCTCGGCGGTATCGTCGCCGGCCGGCACTTCGGGTCGGGTGCCGCCGCGGTCGACTGCTCCGCGCCCTGCTTCGGCTACTCGTTCCGGCTCAACGCGAGCGTCACCCAGCTGATCGTCGAGCGGGCGCCGATCACCTTCTCGATCGCGATCGGCGCGGCCGTGCTCTGGCTGCTCCTCGGCGTCGGCGCCGGGGTGATCGCGGCGGTCCGGCGCGGCACCGTGGTCGACCGGGCGGCGATGGTGTTCTCCACGATCGGCGTATCGACGCCCGCCTACCTGGCCGGCCTGCTCGGCATTCTGCTCTTCGGCTTCACGCTCAACATGGTGCCGGTCGGCGGATATGTGCCGCTGACCGAGAACCCGCTGTACTGGGCCTGGCACCTGATCCTGCCGTGGTGCGTGCTCGCGCTGCTCTCGGCCGCGGTCTATGCCCGGCTGACCCGCGGGCAGATGCTCGAGGTGCTCGGCGAGGACTACATCCGTACGGCCCGGGCCAAGGGCCTGCGCGAGCGCCGGGTGATCGGCCGGCACGGCCTACGCAACGTGCTCATCCCGGTGATCACCGTGTTCGGGCTCGACCTCGGCACGCTGCTCGGCGGCGCGGTGATCAGCGAACGGGTGTTCAGCATGCAGGGCCTCGGCGCGCTGCTGCTGGACGCGGTGAGCAGCACCGACCTGCCGCTGATCGTCGGCGTGACGCTGTTCGCGGCCGTTCTGGTGATCTTCGCGAATTTTGTCGTGGACATGGTCTACAGCCTGCTCGACCCACGAGTCGCGCGGTAAAGGAAAGAGGCACCTATGAGACGGACCCTTATCGCGCTTGCCGCCGTATTGAGCCTGGCGGCGTGCGACGCCAACCCGAGCACCACGTCGGACAAGGGCACGACGACCGGCACCGCCAAGGGCGGCACGCTGACCATCCTCAACGCGCAGACGGTCATGCACTTCGACCCGGCGAAGAGCCAGAGCCTGGCCATCACGTCGCTCGGGCTGGTGCTGCGCCGGCTCACCGCGTGGGACGTCGAGCCGGGCAAGACCGCCCAGGTGGTGCCCGACCTGGCCACCGACACCGGCAAGACCACCGACGGTGGCAAGACCTGGACGTACACGCTCAAGGACGGCCTGACCTTCGCCGACGGCACGCCGATCACCGCGGCCGACATCAAGTACGGCGTGGAACGCTCGTTCGCCCCCGAACTCTCGGGTGGCCTGGGCTATCACAAGAGCCTGCTGATCGGCGGGGACACGTACAAGGGGCCGTACACCGGTGGTGAACTCGCCTCGATCGAGACCCCGGACACCAAGACGATCACGTTCAAGCTGAAGGCCGCGTACGGCGACTGGCCCTGGATCGCCTCGATGCCGGCCTTCTCGCCGGTTCCCAAGGCGAAGGACGACCTCAAGACGTACGACCAGAAGCCGGTCGCGTCCGGGCCCTACCAGATCGAAAGCTACCAGCAGGGCACCGCGGTCACGCTGACCCGCAACCCGAAGTGGGTCGCGAGCACCGACCAGGCGCGCACCGGCGGCCCTGACAAAATCGTCTTCCAGCTGGGCCAGGACACCACGGTCGCCGCCCAGCGCCTGATCGCCGACTCGGGCGCCGACAAGAACGCGTTCGGGGCCGGCTTCGTCCCGCCCGCCCAGCTCGCACAGATCCAGCAGAACCCGGCCGCCAAGTCGCGGCTCGTCACCTCCGACGCCGGCGCGCTGCAGTACCTCGCGATCAACACCCAGCGGCCGGTCCTCAAGAACCCGAAGGTCCGGCAGGCGATCGAGTACGCGGTGGACAAGCACGCCTTCCAGATCGCGGCCGGCGGCCCGACCGGCGGGGACCTGGCCACCACGCTGATCACCCCGGGCATCGCCGGGCGCGCCGACTACAACCTCTACCCGACCGACCCGGCGGGCGACCCGGCCAAGGCCAAGACACTGCTGGCCGGTACGACCGTGCCCAAGCTGGTGCTGCTGTCGCAGAACGACCAGGTCAACCTGGCCCAGGCCCAGGCGATCCAGCAGGGCCTCCAGCGGGCCGGGATCGCGACGACGATCAAGCCGACCGACCAGGACAGCTACGTCGCCGACGTGACCAGCGACCGGTCCGACTACGACCTGACGGTCAGCAGCTGGCAGCCCGACTTCCCGAGCGCGAACGGCAACATCGAGCCGCTGTTCGCCACCAAGGAGATCGGGGGCGGCGGCTACAACATCTCGCGCTACTCCTCGCCCGAGGTGGACAAGCTGATCGACCAGGCGACCGCCGAGGTCGACCAGACCAAGGCGCAGGCGCTCTGGGCACAGGCCGACAAGCGGATCATGCAGGACGCGCCGGTGGTGCCGCTGATCTACACCAAGAACTCGTTCCTGCACGGATCGAACGTCCAGAACTTCTTCGTGGCGGCCTTCCCCGCGTACCCCAACTACCTGAAGGTGTCGCTGAAGCAGTGAGCCTGTTTGCCGTCTCGAACCTGGACATCGCCTTCGGCGATGTCGCGGCCACCCGCGGCGTGACCTTCGAGTTGCGCCGCGGGCAGGTGCTGGCGCTGGTCGGCGAATCCGGCTCGGGCAAGAGCGTCACCGCGATGGCCGTGCTCGGCCTGCTGCCCGGCACCGCGACCGTCACCGGCAGCGTCGAACTCGACGGCGAAGAGCTGCTCGGGGCGCCCCCGGACCGCCTCCGCGAGCTGCGCGGCGGGCAGATCGGCACGATCTTCCAAGAGCCGATGACGGCCTGGAACCCGGTTTTCACCATCGGCAACCAGATCGAAGAGGCGATCCGCGCCCATCGGGCGCTCTCCCGCTCGGCCGTACGCGCCCGCGTGCGCGAGTTGCTCGCGACGGTCGGGCTGACCGACGTGGACCGGGTCGTCCGCTCCTATCCGCACGAGCTCTCGGGCGGCCAGCTGCAGCGGGCAATGATCGCGATGGCGATCAGCTGCGACCCGATGCTGCTGATCGCCGACGAGCCGACGACCGCGCTCGATGTGACCGTGCAGGCCGGCATCCTCGATCTGCTGCGCGACCTGCGGGATCGGCTCGGCATGGCGATCCTGCTGATCACCCACGACATGGGGGTGGTCGCCGACCTGGCCGACGCGGCGGTGGTACTGCGCCGCGGCTCGATCGTCGAGTCGGCGTCGGTGCCGTCGCTGTTCGCCGCCCCGGCGCAGGAATACACCCGCGAGCTGTTGAGTGCCGTGCCGACGATCCGGCCGGGGTCGTCGTCCCCGCCCGCGGCTCCGGTCGCGTCCCTGCGGGACGTCGTCGTCGAATATAGGGGGCGGCGCCACGTGCGGGCCCTCGACGGCGTCTCGCTCGAGATCACCCGAGGTCAGGTGCTCGGGCTGGTCGGGGAGTCCGGGTCGGGCAAGTCGACCGCCGGGCGCGCGCTGGCCGGGCTGGTGCCGGTCGCCGCCGGAACCGTGCTGGTCAACGGCACGGACCTCGGCACGGTGTCGCGGCGCGGCATGCGCGACCTGCGGGCCGACATCGGCATCGTCTTCCAGGACCCGGCGTCGTCGCTCAACCCGCGCCGGACCGTCGCCGACAGCATCGCCGAGCCGCTGGTGGTGCACCGCTCGCTTACCCCGGCGCAACAGCAGGAACGGGTGAACGAACTTCTTTCGGCGGTCCAGCTGGGCCCGGAATTCCGGGCCCGGTTCCCGTACGAGATGTCCGGCGGCCAACGGCAGCGGGTCGCGATCGCGCGGGCTCTCGCTCTGAATCCGGCGCTGCTGATCGCCGACGAACCCACGAGCGGGCTCGACGTGTCGGTGCAGGCGCGGATCCTCGACCTGATCGAGTCGTTGCAGGAGCAGTTCGGCTTCGGCTGCCTGTTCATCAGCCACGACCTGGCCGTGGTCGGGCGGCTCGCCGACCGGGTCGCGGTGATGCATCAGGGCCGGATCGTCGAGGAAGGGCCGCCCTCGTCGGTGCTGCTCGCCCCGTCCGACCCCTACACGCAGCGGTTGCTGGCGGCCGCGCCGGTCGCGGATCCGGTCGAACAAGCGTCGCGCCGGGCGTCCCGGTCGGCGCCCTGATCTCGACCCTGTCGGCGGCCAACGCCAACACGCTCGGCTCCTCCGAGATCATGGTGCGGCTGGCCGCCGACCGCCAGGTGCCGACGGCGGCCGGCCGGCTGTGGCACGGCCACCCGGCGGCAAGCGTCCTCGGGGGCGCGGTCATCTCGGTGATCCTGCTGCTGACCGGCGACATCCAGACGATCGTCGCCCTCGGCAACGTGGCCGCCATCGCCGCGATGATCCTGGTCAACGCGGCCGCGATCCGAGCCCAGCGCCGGCGGCCGGTGGCTCCGGCCGACGCCCGCACGGCCGACCTTCGGGGCCCGGCCGCCGGCGTCGGCTCGGCTCGGGCCGACGCCGGCACCGCCTGGCTTCGGGGCCCGGCCGTTGGCGCCGGCTCGGCTCCGGGCGACCGGGCCACCGCCGGGATCCGGCTGCCGGGCGGACCGCTACTCCCGGCGCTGGGGCTGATCGCCGCAGGCGCGCAGCTGTTCTTCATCGCCTGGTGGGAAACCCTGGTCGGCCTGGTCCTGGTGATCGCCGGGCTGGGCCTGCACGCCCTGCGGGGGCGCCATCTGCCCGACCCGCACGCCGTCATCGTCGACCACCTGAGCCGCAATGCGGGCCCGGCCGGCCGCGCACTCAGCCGCTGACCTGTCGGCGCGCTGTCAGCAGCAGTTCGTGGCCGTTCCCGCCCGGCTCCCACTCCGCGGTCGTCACCTCGAAGCCCGCCTCGAGCAGGTGGGGCCGGAGGAAAACTTCATAATCCCTTCCCACTGAGCCGCCACCCGGAAGCACAGCGTGCTCCGTGCGGCCGAGGGCCAGCGTGCCGCCGGGACGCAACAGGTTGTGGACGACGTCGAGGGACTGGGGCAGCGGCTGCCACAGTTGCACGCTGTTGATCGCGCAGACCGCGTCGGCACCGGCCGCCGGCAGGCTCAGGGAGCCGGCGGTGGCGTCGACCAGCCGGACCCGGTCGCGGAACTTCCGGGTGCGCGACGCGCCTGGGCACGCATCGCCGGGGAGGGCTCGGCGCCCGGCTAACGACCGATCTTGTCCAGGTCGGTGAGGTCCTCGTCGGAGAGGGCGAGACCTGCGCCCTCGACGTTCTCGCGCAGGTGGGCCACCGACGACGTGCCCGGGATCAGCAGGATGTTGGGTGACCGTTGCAGCAGCCAGGCCAGGGCGGCCCCCATCGGGGTCGCCTCCCGCCGGGCCGCCACCGCCGACAGCGCCGACGACTGCAGCGGGCTGAAGCCGCCCAGCGGGAAGAACGGGACGTACGCCACGCCCTGGGCGGCCAGCGCGTCGATCAGCTGGTCGTCGTCGCGGTGGGCCAGGTTGTACATGTTCTGTACGCACACGATGGGCGCGATCGACTGGGCCTCGGTGACCTGTTCGGGTTGCGCGTTGCTCACGCCGAGGTGGCGGATCAGGCCCTGCCGCTGCAGGTCGGCCAGCGTCCCGAACGCCTCCGCCACCGAGCCGGGCCGGGGGCCCTGTGCGTTGCCGAGGCGCAGGTTGACCACGTCGAGCACGTCCCGGCCGAGGTGGGTCAGGTTTTCGTGTACGGCCCGGCGCAGGTCGCCCGGCGTACGCGCCGGGGGCCAGCCGCCCCGCCCGTCGCGGGTGGCGCCGACCTTGGTGACGATCTGCAGCGACGCCGGGTACGGGTGCAGCGCCTCGCGGATCAGGCCGTTGGTGATGTGCGGCCCGTACGCGTCGGCGGTGTCGATGTGGGTGATGCCGAGGTCGACGGCTTCCCGGAGGACGGCCAGCGCGCCCGGCCGGTCGGCCGGCGGTCCCATGACGCCGGGGCCCGCGAGCTGCATCGCGCCGTAGCCGAAGCGGGTGACGGTCAGGTCGCCCAGGGTCCAGGTGCCGCCGGGGAGGGAAGGAGTGGAGATCATGCGCTCTACTCTGAGGGGGTAACTTCCTTACGGGAAGTAGGCACCTGGAGGTTCGTAACATGCCGACGACGACCGCGGCCCAGAAGAGGGCGCAGGCCAAGGTGGAGTACGACGCGTTCCTGGCGGGGTGCCCGAGCCGCCGGCTGCTCGACCGGATCTCCGACAAATGGGTCACGCTGATCCTGGCGGCGCTGGGCAGCGGCCCCGACTGTGCCGGCGAGCCGCGGGCGATGCGCTACTCCGAGCTGGCCCGGCTGCTCGCCGGGGTGAGTCAGAAGATGCTGACCCAGACGCTGCGTTCGCTGGAGCGGGACGGCCTGGTCACCCGTACGGTGACCCCGACCGTGCCGGTGACCGTCACCTACGAGCTGACCGAGCTCGGCCTCTCGCTGCATCGGCTGATGCGCGCCCTCAAGTCGTGGGCTCAGACGCATATGGACGAGGTGCTGGCGCATCGCGGGGCGTACGACCGCGCAGCCGAGTGACCGCCACGCCGGCCAGGCACAGGGCGCCGCCGGCCAGGGCAAGCCAGGTCGGGGCCTCGCCGAGGGCCAGCCACGACAGCAGGACGGCGATTCCGGGCACCAGGTACGACGACGAGGAGAGCTTGCCGGCGGTGGTGCGCTTCAACGCGTACGCCCAGGTGCCGAAGGCAATCGCCGTCGGAAAGACCCCCAGATAGATGACGCCGAGGCTCGCGGCGGCGGGAGCCGACGCGACCTCGCGGACCAGGCCGGGCGCGAAGGGCAGGCAGACGACGGCGCCGAACAGGCAGCCGATCCACGTCGCGGCGAAGGCGCCGACCGTGCCGAGGGCCTGCTTCTGCAGGAGGACACCGACGGCGTAGAGGACGGCCGCGCCGAGGGCGAACAGCACGCCGACGAAGTCGTGCCGGCCGGTCGAGGTGGCGACGGCGATGACGGCCACCCCGACGAACGCGACGGCCAGACCGGCCAGGAGGCTGCGGGGGAAGCCCTCGCCCAGGTAGAGGCCGGCCAGGACGGCGATGAGGATCGGGCCGACGTTGACGATGAGTGCGGCGGTGCCGGCGTCGACGTGCTGCTCGGACGCGTTGACCAGCACGGTGTAGAGGCCGAACCAGAGCGCGCCGTACGCGATGACCAGCAGGAGCGGACGGCCACGCGGCAGGCGGGGCCGGACCACCAGTGCGACCGCCGAGAGGGCCACCGCTCCGACGAGCATCCGGCCGAGCGCCAGCGCACCCGGGCTGTAGTGGGGGCCGACCGCGCGGATCACGATGAACGCGGACGCCCACAGCAGCATCGTGATGCCGGCGGCGGCCACGGCTCCGTAACGGCTCATGACGATCACGCTCCTCTAGCGCTCAATGAAGGACAAGCAATGATTTCTGCACTTCTGTTAAGTTGCGCTTTATGATCGACGTTCACCGCCTACGGGTGTTCCGGGCCGTGGTCGCCGGCGGCTCGGTGAACGCCGCCGCGAGCAACCTCGGCTACACCGCCTCCGCGGTCAGCCAGCAGGTCGCCGCGCTGCAGCGCGAAACCGGCCTCACCCTGCTCGCCCGCAGCGGCCGCGGCGTCGAGCCCACCGCGGTCGGCCTCGCGCTGGCCGCCGAGATCGACGACGTGCTGGCCCGGCTCGGCGACGTCGAGGCGTTCGTCGGCGACCTGCGCGACGGGCGCACCGGGTCGCTCTCGATCGCGTACTTCGCGTCGGTCGGCTCGGCCTGGATGCCGACCGTCGCCCGCACGCTGCTGCACGAGTTCCCGGCCCTGCGGCTCGACCTGGCCCTGCGCGACGATCTGAGTACCGGGCCGGGCAAGCGTCCCGACGTGCAGATCGTGGTCGGGCCGCGGGACTTCACCGGCACCCGCGAGGCGCGGGCCCACCACCTGATCGACGATCCCTATCTCGCGGTCGTGCACCGGGACCATCCGCTGGCCACCGAAGGCGGCGTCGAGTTGTCGCGGCTGCAGAAGGAACGCTGGATCGACAACGACGTCGCCCGGGGCTGGTGCCGGCGCAATCTGCTCGAGGCGTGCCAGGCGGCGGGTTTCCGCCCGTCGTTCCGGGTCGAGGCGCACGACTATCCGAGCGCGATCGCCTTCGTCGAGGCCGGAATCGGCATCACCGTGCTCCCGCGGCTCGGCGCGATCCGCCTGCCGCCGGCGGTGACGGCGGTGCCGGTCACCGGTCCGACCCCGCTGCGCTCGATCTTCGCCCTGGTCCAGACGGCATCCGAGTCGGCGCCGCCCGCCCGGCGTGCCCTCGCGGTGCTCCAGGAGTGCGCGGCCGCCTAGTTCGCGTCCTCGTCCTCGTCCTCGTCGAAGACCTGGATCGCCCGCGACGCCGCCTCGAGGATGGGTTGCGTGTCGACCTCGGCCCGCGACTCGGTGATGCCCCTCGCCGGCCACTCGACCACCAGCGTCATCGGTCCGGGCGGCGGCAACGGCCACACCCAGTAGCCGAGATCGAAGCGGCGCCCGCCGCCCCCGCCGCCCCGTTGCATCAGCATGGGCGGCGCCACCGACGCATCGGGTGCGATGTGCCGCCCACCCAGATTGGTGGCCGAGGTGCCGTCCGCGAACAGAACGCCGAACCGCAGAAACTCGTCCGGCAGCGGGGCACCGGGCTCCGGCCCCTCGTGGAGCTGCTGGAACACCCTCCCGTGTCGCCACTGGTCATCGCGCCGCAGCAGCACGGTCAGGGTCATCTCGAAGCCGTTCGGAAAGGCCCGGAATCCGCTCACCGCGACCGCGGCCTCGTCCGACCTCGCGACCAGAAACTCGCCGGGCGCCACGCCGCCGACCGCCGCCTCGGGCCGGTCCCAGACCGGACGCCGGCGGCGCGGTGGTTCCGGCGGGGGCGGCGGCAGCGGGCGGTCATCGAAGAACCCCATGCCGGTCACCCTCCCACAGGAGTACGCCAGCCGGGGGTACGGCCGAAGCGCCGCACCAGCCGATCCTGATCGTTTTCGGAAGCGTCCGGCAGCGGCGCCTCGAAGAACGAGGAGACGTCCAGCCCGGCGTAGATCGCCGGGGACTCCTCGAGAATCCACGACACCAGGCCCGGATCCAGGGTGCCGGACCCGCCCAGCGCCCGAGCCAGGTCCCAGGTGTGGATCACGGAGTCGGCGGTGCGCACGGCGAGCGCCTGCCGCCCGGTCACCTTGCCGAGCGGATAATCCAGGACCCGGTCGAGCACGCCGGGAAGGCGAAAGCTCCCGGCGCACTCGCGCACCGATTTCCCGTACGCCGAAAGCGGCTCCCCGCCCACCGCGTCCCGATCGCGGAGCGCAAGGAATTCGGAGCTGCTGCCGCCGCGGGCGAGCAGCGCGTAGTTGAGGTTGCCCCGGGTCATGTGGTTGACCAGGCGCCGCACGTCCCACTCGGTGCACGGCGTCGGTGCCCGCAGCTGCGCGGGCCGCATCTCGGCGAGCGCCGCGGCGAATCCCGCGGCGGCCCGCCGATAGCGGTCAAGTGGATCGGTCATACACCGAGCCTGGCGTCACCGGCCGCGGAACTCTGGCGGAAATCGGACTTCGGGTTAGGGTTCGCCGGGGGCCGAAGCTTCCCAGGACGACCAATGCGTGACGGCGATGTGCAGAAACGGCCCGTCGAGCGAGACCTCCCGGTACTGCGGATATTTCGCGGTCAGCGCGCCCACGGCGGGCGCGGACGAGTCCACGACGGTGCAGATCCCGTCCGCCCGCACCCACCACAGCTGCGACCAGTCCGGCGAGTACGCGTCGGCCAGCAGGCTCACCCGCGGATTCGCGGCGATGTTGGCCAGCCGCTTCAACGAGCGCAGCCGCTTCGGCTTCCCGTCGACCGCCGAGTAGATCGTGTCGCCGTCGACCGCGAACACGATCGGCACGAGGTGCGGCTCGCCGTCGCCGGACACGGTCGCGAGCCGGGCCACCGGCTCGGCGGAGAAGCGGTCGCGAGGGTTCACCGCCCGGTCAGTTCCCCGATCGCCGCTTCCCATTTCTCCAGCGCCGGCTCGACCTTGCTCCACGGCCCGGACGGCAGCCAGCAGGACACCCGGTCGGCCCCGGCCGCCGCCAGTTGCTCGAGCGCCGACGCCTCCGGGGGCACGCTCAGCACCTGCACCGGCACGTACCGGTCGGCCTTGGCGCGCAGCTCACCGATCCGCGCCACGAGGTCGTTGTCGTGCCACTGCGGGAACCAGCCGTCCGCGTACGCCAGCACCCGGTCGATGACCGTCGGCCCGCCGCCGCCGACGTAGATCGGCGGGTGCGGCTTCTGGGCCGGCTTCGGCCACGACCAGATGCGGTCGAAGTTGACGAACTCACCGTGGAACGTCGCCTCGTCGGCGGTCCAGATCTCCTTCATGGCCCGCACCCGCTCGTCGAGCAGCGCCAGGCGGGTGCGCGGGTCGGTGCCGTGATTGCGCATCTCCTCCCGGTTCCACCCGGAGCCGATGCCGAACTCGAACCGGCCCCCGCTGAGGTGGTCGACGCTGGCGACCTCCTTGGCGAGCACGATCGGGTCGCGCTCGATCACCAGGCAGACGCCGCTGCCGACGCGCAGGGAACGGGTCGCCTCGGCGGCCGCGGTCAGCGCCACGAACAGGTCGTACGTATGGAAGTATTTCTGCGGCAGCACCGCGCCGCCGCCCCAGGCCGACTCCCGGCTCGCCGGGATGTGGGTGTGCTCGGCGAAATGGAGGGCGGTCTGGCCGCGCTCCTCGACCCGCCGGGCGATGTCGCCGGGCCGCATGCCGTCGTGCGTGGGGAAATAACCGACGCCGAAGTCCATGCGGGCCATCCTATGGCGCGACGAGCAGGGTCTCCGACGTCCGGCTCAGCCGGGCGGTCAGCGCATCGGCCGGCAGCGGCCGCGCGAAGTGGTAGCCCTGGGCCAGGTCGCAGCCGACCGAGTGCAGCGCCACGTGGGTCTCCGCGTCCTCGACGCCCTCGGCGACCACGGTCAGGCCGAGGTTGCGGCCCAGTTCGACGGTCGAGCGCACGAGCGCGCGGTTGGCGTGATCGATCGCCATGTCGCTCACGAACGAGCGGTCGATCTTCAGCTCGTCGAGGGGCAGCAGCTTCAGGTAGGTCATCGACGAGTAGCCGGTGCCGTAGTCGTCGATCGACGTCTTCACGCCGAGCGCCCGGATGCGGCGCAGCGCCTCGATCGTGGTCGCCGGGTCGCTCATCACCGTGTGCTCGGTGATCTCGATGCACAGCAGCTCGCCGGGCACACGGGTGTCCGACAGCAGCTCAGCGACCCGGTCCGGGAACGAGGTGTCGAGCAGCGAACGGGTGGAGACGTTGACCGCGACCGGCACCCGGTGCCCGGCGTCGAGCCAGGCCCGGGCCTGGTCGAGAGCGATCGCCAGAACCCGGTCGGTGAAACGGTGGATCAGGCTGGTGGTCTCGAGCACTCCGATGAACTCGCCGGGCGGGATCGGGCCGCGCTCCGGGTGCTGCCAGCGGGCCAGCGCCTCGACGCCGACCACCGCCTCGGTGGCGACGTCGATCTTGGGCTGGTAGTGCAGCGCGATCTGGTCGTCGACCTCGAGGGCGCGCCGCAGGTCGCCGAGCAGGGTGAGCCGGGCCGCGGTGTCCTGCGCGTGGTCGGCGTCGTACAGGTGGAAGCCGAACCGCTGCTCCTTGGCCGTGTGCAGCGCGATGTCGGCCTGCTGGAGCAGCGTCGTCACGTCGGTGCCGGGCGCGGCGATCGACGCGCCGATGCTGACCTCGAGGTCGATGATCACCTCGCCGATCATGAACGGCTCGTTGAACGCCTCGATCAGCCGGGCCGCGATGGCCGCGCCGGCCTGCGGGTCGCCCTCCGGCAGCAGTACGCCGAACTCGTCGCCGCCGAGCCGGGAAACGGCGTCCAGGTCGCGCACCGAGGCGGAGAGCCGCCGGCCGACCTCGACCAGCAGCAGGTCGCCGATGCGGTGGCCGAGGCGGTCGTTGACGTCGCGGAAGCCGTCGAGGTTGGCGATCAGGACGGTGGGGCGGCCGTGGGCCAGGGCGACCTCGACGGCGGTGCCGAAGGCGTTGCGGTTCGGCAGGCCGGTGAGGGCGTCGGTGGTCGACATCCGCTCGACCAGGCGCCGGTGCGTACGGTTCGACCGGGCGAACAGCGCCAGCAGGCACAGCCCGAGCGCGAAGATCACGAGGCTGCCGCCGACCAGCCGGTGCGAGTCGGAGCGGGCCGAGGCCTGATTGCGGGTGTACACCGCGAGGTGCTCGTTCTGCTCCGCCATCAGGTCGTTGGTGATCACCGACGTGAGCGGCTCGATCTGGCCCTCGAGGGTCACACCGGCCGCGGCCTTGTCGGAGCGGTCGAGCTGGTCGAGGTAGGTGCCGGTGGCGACCTGCAGGCGCGCCTGCCGATCGGCGATGATCTCCACCCGTGGGCGGTGGTCGGTGTCGGCGGCGAGCAGCCGCCTGATCGCGGCGGTGACCTGGACCTCGGCGAGCGGCAGCTGCTGCTGTTCCTCGCCGCCCGGCTCGACCAGCGACGCCTGGATCAGCGACAGCTCCCGGATCGCCTGATAGCTGGCGTCCTGGGCCAGGTCGGTGTTCGAGGCGTCGACCGAGATCCGCTGGAGCAGCTCGCTCTGACGCAGGCTGCCGAGCACGGCGTAACCGGACAGCAACGCGAGCAGGCCGGCGAGAGCCCACATCATCCAGCGTGGCGTACGCCGGCGGGCAATGGTGGAACGCACGTGTGGCCTCCTCGATCTCGCTCAGGGACCATCATCGGCAGCGGCGGCCCCGGCATGAGCTGCGAGCCGAGGGCAGGCACGGTGCTAACGCTCCAGGGCGATCCCGCGGGTGAGCAGAACACTCGTGATGAACGTGCGGAACAGGCGCAACCGGTCGGTGTCGCCGGCCCGGGTCACCCGCGGCGCGACACGCTCGACCCCCCGGATCCAGGTCGCCATCTCGGCCATGTCAGCCGTACGCCAAGTGACCTCCAGCGTCGACGGGACCGCAATATCCGGCGCCGGTCGATCCGCCAGTTCGACGGCCCGCGTCGCCGCCGCCCGGATCAGGTCACGGGCCACCTCCGGGTGCAGGCTCTCGGCCGCGAACCGCGTGATCGACTTCTTGACGACCGCCGTCTCGACCCGCGGGACCACCGCGACGGTCTCCTCGCACGCGGTCTGATCGCCGGTCACCAGCACGATCGGCACCCCGTGGTGGGCCGCGACGAGCGCGTTGACCCCGGACTCCCCGACGACCTGACCGTTGAGCCGCACCTCGGCGACCGCCCGCGGGTTGTAGGTGTGCGACAGCACGGCCGGGTCGCCGCCCATCGACCCGTGGTAGGAGACGAAGAAAATGGCGTCGAACGAGGGATCCAGCCCCTCCATCATGTAAAGCGGCTTGTGGCTGCCGGAAATGTAGGCCGCCCGCCCGTGCAGCCGCTCCGGCGCCAGGTTGCGCATCACCGAGTGCGAGTCGTTGACGACGATCTCGGTCGCCCCGCCGGCCAGCGCCCCGTCGATCGCCGCGTTGACCTCGGCCAGCAGCAACTCCCGGCCCGCCGCCGCCTCGGGGCCGTCGCCGACGCACTGCGCCCAGTCGACGATGCCCGCGGTCCCCTCCATGTCCGTCGATACATACACCTTCATGTGATCAATACTCTCCTCGCCGGGCCGGACAATCGACCGGCCGGCGAAACTTCTTCCGGGGGAGTGTCGGATCCGGGGTAAGCCGTTCGTAGAACGGGTGAGAGGCGGCCGCCGAGGCCGCCGGGACGAAGGAGTCATGCGATGCCGCGGTACCTGATCTCGTTCAACGACGGCGCGATGGACCACATCCCCGACGAGGAGATCCCCGACGTCGGCAAGGCCGCGCACGCGGTGATACAGGACGCCGTGAGCGCCGGCGTGTGGGTGTACGGCGCCGGACTGGAACGCCAGAGGGCGAGCGTCGTGTCCACGGACGGCACGGTCACCGACGGCCCCTACCCCGAGACCAAGGAGGTCATCGGCGGGTTCGTGATCGTCGAGGTGCCCTCACGCGAGGAGGCGCTGACCTGGGCCGGCAAGATCGCCCTCGCCTGCCGCTGTGCCCAGGAGGTCCGCGAGCTCCTGCCCGACCCCGAACAGGACACGATGCTCCGCGAAGCCGACCGACACCGGTGACCCGGCCGTGGGGGTCGCCATGGCGTGGCCCTCACCCTCTCGGCCGGCGACCGGACGGACGCCGGCCAAATCGGTCGCTAGATGCTGTCGGGCGCGAACGGCGAATCACCGAGGTCCCGGGAGATGTCCCACAGCTCACGGAACAGCTGGGCACACTCCTTTACCCGGGAGGTGGTGAGCACCAGCCGGGTCTCAGCCACCTGCGCCTGCTCCGGGTCGGACGTGGTCGGTGTCGTCTCGTACGCCACAGCGTCGTCGAAGACGATGAGGTCGCGCACCTGGATCTGGAGCGGCCCGGGCACGGCGGACCGATCAAGCAGGCGCACATCGATCAGCATTCGGCGTTGTTCGTCGTACACGCGGCGGAGCGCCGGGTCGTGCTCCGCCTCCGGCCGGTCCAGCACGAAGATGCGCCGAACCCTCCGGCCGGTCCTGGCGACCTGCCGCTGGGCGTCCAGGTACCGCCGGCCGATCTCGCTCTGCCACAGGTCATGGTCGACCGCGGCGAGACTGATCGCGTCGATGCTTTCGGCAGCGTTTCTGGTCAGGCCGAGCAGCCACTCCCGGTCCTCGCCGTAGTAGGTGACGGCGCCTCCCTCGGCGAGCTCCTTGAGGAAGTCCGACATCTCTTTGATTTTGGACTGGACGAACTGGTACACGATCGGCGGCGAGCTCGGCGTGATCCGGGTGGAATTGCGGACGAGCTGGGTGACCAGGTCGGTCTGCACCGCCGACGCTTCGATCAGGCCGAACAGCTCGGTCGCCTCGCTGATCTCCGAGAACGCGGTGCCGACCAGGTGCCGCATCTCCTCCGATCCGGTCTGCTGCAGCGTTTCCACGGCGTGCAGGCGCATCTCGAAGTTAATCAGGAGGCGCACGAGCAGGGCGAGGCTGCCGATCAGGATCGAAAGCATGATGGCGGTCGCCAACGGCTGGTTGAGCGCCCGGACGACAAGGAACGTGACTACTGCGGGGCCGACCGTCAGAAATACCCCTCGGAAGAGACTTGGGTGGCCGGACAGTGGCACGGTTTGCGGGGCACTGGGCATGGGGTCACCTCGGACCGGCTTCACTCGGCGGTGGTTGCTGGGCGGCCATGCCCCTGATGTTTCCGGCTCCAATTGAGCGTGTGTCACCGTCGGCTCGCGCGGCGGTTCCAGGTGACGAACCAACCGTATCGATTCCCGTCGTCGCCGGACAGGGCCGGGGTGGAACAACTCGAAGGGCGACATCCGCTGTCGACCGCGATCCAGTCGATCCACTGAGCGGTGCCGGCTGCCGGGTCGGTCGAAAGTCGGTGGCAGGCGGAGCCGGCGGCGGAGAGGATGCGGTGGTGCCCGGTGTGCCTGAGGGGTTCAGCTATCGCGTCCGCAAGAACGGGGACGTGGAGGTGCTGCACCATGGCCGCCCGGCGGCCCTGCTGCGCGGTGTCGCCGCGGCGCGGTTTCTGGCCGATGTGGAGAGTGACGATCCGCAGGAGTTGATGGCGCGCCTCACCGCCAACTACAAGCACGGCAACGAGCGGACGGCCAGCGATCACCCCCGCAACCGCCGCCGGTAGCGGTTCCGGGTGTGAGGTTCAGCGGTCCAGCAGGAGGGCGGCCAGGTCGGCCGGGCGGCTGAACATGGGCCAGTGCCAGGTGGGCAGTTCGGCGTGGGTCCAGCCGGGGCCGGCCATGTGGCGGAACAGGGGCGCGCTTGCCGCCAGTGCCTCGATCTGGGCCGCGGTGAAGCTGCTCGTGATCGCGTGCCGCGGGAGCTTTTCCCAGGCGCCGGTCAGCCGCATCGGGGCCGTGCTGGTGGCGTACGGCTGGGGTGTGCTCAGCGCGGCCAGCCGGCGCAGTGTCGGCTCGTCGACGCCCTCGACGCCGGCCGCCAGGTCGGCCCACCGGGGCGGGGGCAGCAGCCAGCCGTCGCCCTGTTCGTCGACGACCGCCTTGTCGCGTGCGGCCTGCTCGGGGCCGGCGAAGTCGGCCTGGGTGGCGCCGTCGGGCAGCGGGCCGGTGTCGACGTAGACCAGCTCGGCGATCCGTTCGGGCGCCCGGTCGGCGGCGTTGGTGGTGACCAGCCCGCCGTAGCTG
Source organism: Actinoplanes sp. NPDC051343 (assembly GCF_044455125.1). Taxonomy (NCBI): domain Bacteria; kingdom Bacillati; phylum Actinomycetota; class Actinomycetes; order Micromonosporales; family Micromonosporaceae; genus Actinoplanes; species Actinoplanes sp. NPDC051343. The sequence goes on along the minus strand of NZ_JBITEL010000001.1, from coordinate 912,148 downwards.
TGGCCGACCAGTACGACGTCGTGCAGATCCTCCCAGTGCAGCAGGTTGACGACGTCGTCGGTGTGTACGGCGAGGTCGATCGACGGCGAGGCGAGGTGGGAGCGCTCGGCGAGGCCGGTCAGGGTCAGCGGGTGTACGTCGTGGCCGTGGGCGCGCAGCGTTTCGGTCACCGGCCGCCAGGCCCAGCCGCCGAGGAAGAATCCGGGAACGAGGACATAGGTCGTCATGCGGTCGACGCTACGATCGATACCGGGCAGTATCCGCCCGGATTAACGGAGAGAAATCATGACCCGGCCGACCGCTCGCGTGCTCACCCTGCTGGAGATCCTGCAGGGCGGCGGCACGACCACGGTCGGCGTGCTGGCGGAGCGGCTCGGCGTGGACGAGCGGACCGTCCGGCGATATGCGACGCACCTGTCCGACCTGGGCATTCCGGTGGAGGCCCGGCGGGGTCGCTACGGCGGTTACCGGCTCGCGCCCGGCTTCAAGCTGCCGCCGCTGATGCTCACCGACGACGAGGCGGTGGCGGTGCTGCTCGGCCTGGTCGCCGGGCGGCGCAGCGGGCTGGTCACGGCCGAGCAGGCGGCCGCGGACAGCGCCACCGCGAAGGTCCGGCGGGTGCTGCCGGCCGCGCTCGGCCGGAGGATCGACGCGCTGCTCGACAAGCTCGACGTCACCGCACCGGTGCGGAACTCCGCGCCGCCGGAGGCGGGCGTACTGCTCGTGCTGGCCGAGGCGGCGCGGCACGGGCGGCCGGTCCACATGCGATACACCAGTTGGCGCGGGGCTGACGAGTCGCGCCGGTTCGATCCGTACGGCCTGGTGTTCCACTCGGGTCGTTGGTATGCGACCGGCTTCGACTACGCGCGTGGCGCGGTACGCACGTTCCGGCTGGACCGGGTCGACTCGGTCGCGCCGCAGGAGGGCAGGTTCGAGGTGCCGGCCGGCTTCGACCCGACCGCGCAGGTGCTGGCGGGCCTGGCCGCGGTGCCGTACACGCACCGGATCAGCGTGCTGCTGCGGACCGACCTGGCCGGCGCCCGGCGGCTGGTGCCGGCCGGCGTCGGCACGCTGACCGAGGTGCCCGGCGGCGTACGCCTGGAGGCCCGGGCCGAGCGCCTCGACGGTGCCGCCCGGCTGCTCGCCGGCCTCGGCCTGGCGTTCCGGGTCGAGGAGCCGGAGGCACTGCGGAACGAGTTGCGCGCCCTCGCGGCCCGGCTCGCGGAGGCCTGAGGCTCACCGGTGGCGCCAATAGGTGATGCCTTCGCCGACCGGGCGGAAGCCGCACGTCTCGTAGAGCAGCTTGCCCTCGGGGGTGGCGTTGAGGACCGCCCGGTGCGCACCGGAGGCGACACTGACCGCCTTCAGCAGGGCGGTTCCCAGGCCGCGGCGGCGGAACGGGGGCCAGACCGCCATGTCGAAGATGCCGGCCAGGCCGTCGTTGCCGACGAAGGACCAGGCCCGCCCGGCGAAGTGGCCCCGGTCGTACGCGGCGGCGTACCAGGCCCGCTGGGGCCGCAGCCGGGTGATGGCCAGTTGATCGGCGTACGCCGCGTGCTCGCCCTCGTAGTCGGTGGACGACGTCTGCAGTCGCACGCGCGGGTCGTCGGTCGAGAACCCGGTCAGGTCGGCGGCCATCCACCACGGCGACCAGCCCCGCTCGAAGCCGGCCCGGAGCAGCGGGGCCGGGTCGACGTCGAGGTTCAGCCAGGCGCCGATCGGGCGGTCGCCGGCGCGGATCAGGCCCCGGAGGAGGGTTGCGTCGGTCAGGGCCGGCGGGAACATCAGGTTCAGGCCGTCGGGGCCGTCGGTCCAGGTCAGTGGGCCGTCCTCCCAGATCGCGCCGCCGAGGCCGGTGGCCCGGTAGCGGAACCATGCGGTCTGCACGCGCTGGCAATCGGCAACCGTGATCACGGTCGCATCCTGCCACGTTGACACTTCCGGCTAACTAGATTAGCTTTTAGCTAACAAGGTTAGCCAAGACCGGGAGGTTGTCATGAAACTGGACGTCGAGAGCGGGACGCTGGCGTACGAGGTGGCCGGTGACGGGCCGCTGATCGTGCTCGCGCACGGCATGGGGGACAGCCGGGAGGCGTACCGGTTCGTGACCCCGGCGCTGGTCGCGGCCGGCTACCGGGTCGCCGCCGTCGACCTGCGCGGGTGCGGCGAATCGAGTGCGATGTGGCCGGGCTACTCGCGTACGGAAATCGCGCGTGACCTGATCGCCCTGATCAACCACCTCGGGGGTCCGGCCGTGCTCGTCGGTCATTCGATCTCCGGCGGCGCGGTGACCATCGCGGCAGCGATGGAACCGGCACTGGTCAGCGCCGTCGTCGAGCTGGCGCCGTTCACGCGCAAGCAGCAGATCCGGCTCGGTGACTTCCTGAACGCCCGCTACCGCAAGGGTGCGTTGCGGCTGGTCGGCACCGCCGTCTTGGGCAGCGTGCGAATGTGGCGCAGCTACCTCGACGTCGCCTACCCGGGGCGGCGGCCGGCCGACTGGGACACCCGCCTCGCCGAGATCGACGCCATGATGCGCGAGCCGGGCCGCATGAAGGCGATGCAGAAGATGGGACGGGCCGCCCCGACCGACGCGGGGGAGCAACTGCCCAACGTGCAGTGCCCGGTGCTGGTCGTCGAGGGCACCCTCGACCCCGACTGGGTCGACCCCGAGGCCGAGGGCAAGGCGATCGTGGCCGCCCTGAAGCCCGGCCTGGGCCGCCTTGAGATGATCGAAGGGGCGGGACACTACCCGCACGTGCAGTACCCGGAGTGGGTGGTCGAGTTGATCCTGGAGGGGGCCCGTGCCTAGAGCGGGACTGGACGCGGCCACGGTCGTGGCGGCCGGGGCGGCGCTGGCCGACGAGGTCGGGTTCGCCGGGCTGACGATGGGGCTGCTGGCCGAGCGGCTCGGCGTACGCACGCCGTCGCTCTACAAACACATCGCCGGCCAGGAAGACCTGAACCGGCGGATCGCGGCCCGGGCCCTGGACGAGGCGGCCGCCGCGATCGGGACCGCGATCCAGGGCTATGCGGGCCGCGATGCGCTGGCCGCGGCGGCGCGCGCCTTCCGCGACTATGTGCTGGCTCATCCGGGGCGGTACGCGGCGACCGTCGGGATGACGGCCGACGATGCCCTGCGGGCGTCGGGCGACCGGGCACTGGACGCGTTGCGGGCCGTGCTGCGCGCCTATCCGATCCGGCCGGAAAACGTCGACCACGCGCTGCGGACGGTGCGCAGCCTGCTCCATGGGTTCGCCACGCTGCAGGCCGCGAACGGCTTCCAGTGGTCGGCCGATGTGGACCGGAGCTTCGAGTGGCTGATCGACTTCGCCGACCGGGGTCTGCGTTCCTAGAGCGCGGCAATTAGGTACTCGTGCTCAATCCTCGAACGGAAAGGCCGACAAGGATCGGCATGTGACCTACCCTTGCCCCTTCTGCGGCGCGGCCGCCACCGACGCGACCGGATGCCCGTCGTGCGGTCGCGGCCCCGACCGGCTCGCCCTCGAGGTCGTCCGCCTCGACGGCGTCATCGCCGATCTGACGGCACGGCTCAACGCCACGCGCCTGGCGGCGCAGCGCCTGGACGGCGAGCTGAAGCAGGCCTGGGTGCGCCGGGCGGCGGCTGCGGCAGAGGTACGCGACGCGGTCGCCCAGGCCCGAGCCGTCCCCGTGCCCGGCCCGGCGCCCCGGCCGGTCCCGCCCCGCGCCGATGCGTCCCCGAAGTGGATCCAGAACTCGCTGTTCCTGCTCGGCGGCCTGCTCCTGGCCGTGGCCGCGATCGTGTTCACCGCGGTCGCCTGGGCCCAGTTCGGCGTCGGCGGGCGGGCCGCCCTGCTGGCCGCGTTCACCGGGGCGGCTCTCGCCGTACCCGTGCCGGCCGTGCGTCGCGGCCTGGCCGCGACCGCCGAAACCTTCGCCGCGATCGGCCTGCTGTTGATCCTGTTGGACGGTTACGCCGCCTGGTACGTGAACCTGTCCGGCGTGATCCTGTGGTCACCCTGGTCCTACGCGGCGCTGGTCTGCGCGGTCGCCGCATCGGTGGCACTCGCCTTCCCCCGCTTGACCGGCCCCCGCTTCGCGGCCGTGCTCCTCGCCCAGCCGGTCCTGCCGCTGCTGACCGTCCCGGCGCACCTGCCGGCGACCGGCCACGCGTTCGTCCTCGCCGGGGTGCTCGCCCTCGACCTGACCGTCCTGGTGGTGACCCGCGGCCCGCTCCGCATCGTCGCCGGCTCCCTGGCCGGGGTGACCCTGCTGCCGACGGGCGCGTTCGCCATCGCGGGTCTGCTGTCGGCCGGCAACCTGGGCCGGGCCGCCGCGGCCGGCGCCGCCCTGCTCCTGACCGCCGTCCTCCCGCTGGCCGCCCTGCCCGTACTCCGCCGCCGGGTGGGTGCCTCCTCCGGCCCCGCTTCGGTGCCGGCCGTCGTCCAGGCCATCTTCGCGGCCCTGATGGTCGTCGAGGTAGCCGCGGTAGCCGTCCGAATGGCGGTGCTGGTCGCCCCGGCACACGTGTTCCTGGCCGACTCGCTCGCCCTCCTCGGCGTGGCGATCCTGGCCGCAACGGTCCGATCGGTCTGGCTGGACCGAACCGCGGGCCGAGGCGTGCGGATCGGCGCCGGCGTCGCCCTGGCCCCGTTCGCCGTGGCCGCCGCCGCAGCCGCCATCGGGAACGCCGCCCGCACCCTGGAAACCGCCCGCCCGCCGCTCGAAGCCACCCTGACCGGCGTCGTCCCCGCCGCCGACCCCCGCCTGCTGCTGGCCCTGGCAAGCCTGGCCGCCGCAGTCGCCGTCACGGTCCCACCCGCATGGCGGCGCCTGACCATGCTGTCCGCGGGCACCCTGGCCATCCTGGCCGTGCCCGCCGCCCTGCACCTCCACTGGTGGACCGCCCCGATCGTCGACCTGGCCGGCTTGGCGGCCGCCCTGTTCCTGGCCAGCCGCTACGCGACCCCCGCAGCCCCGTCGTCCGTCACGCGACGCACTACAAGCTCTTGGGGTGCGCCAAGCTCGGCCGCCTCTCAGGCCGCACCAAGCTCCGCGGCCTCGCACTCGACCGCCTCTTCCGCCACGTCGGGCGCGGCGGGTCCTTGGGCTTCTCTTGACCCGGCCGTCTCCGCGTCTTCCACGGACGCGCCGACCTCAGCGGTTCCCTCGGCGACGTCTGCATACGCCCGCCCGTCGGCCGCGGCTGTTTACCCGGCCACCGCCGCTTCGTCCCCGTCCGCTCCCGGAGCCTCGGCCCGTACCGTCACCTATGGCAGCGAGCTCACCGCCGCCCTTCTCCTGGCCGCTCATGGCACAGCCGCCGCGTTCGGCACCCCTGCCGTACTCGCCGCAACCCTCACCGCCCTCTCCGCCCTCGCCGCCGCCCTGGCCGTCCTGACCCGCCGCGGCCCGCGCCGCCTCGACCTGGCCGGCCCGGGCGTTTTCGCCGGCCTCCTGCTCCTACCGGCAATCGCCTGGTCCACCACGGCGGCCCTGACCCCGTCCCCGATATGGCAGTCCCGGATCGCCCTGACCGCCACCCTCCTACCCCTTCTGGCCTACCTCTTCCAGGGCCACCCTCTGGGCAACCTCCGCCCGTTCGCCCTCGCCGCCGCCCTGATCCCGATCGCCATAGCCCCCACCTGGGCACCCGCGGCCGGCGACTCCACCGCGATCTACGCCGGCGTAGCCCTCCTGGCCCTCGCCACCCTCGCCGCCGACCGCGCCGCCTGGCTCGCGGCGTTGCTCCCCGCCGCGGCCTTCATCATCGCCACCGCCGAACCCGCAGCCCGCCTCCTCTTCGAGGACCCCTTCGCCACCGATTGGAAGCAGACCCCGGACGTCCCGCCTTCGGCCCCGATCGCCTTCCTGCTCGTGACCGCCGCAGCCACCCTGTGGACAAGCGCCGAAAAACGTCACACCCGGCTGGTTAATTCGGCCCCACCCAGAACGGGGTGGGGGTGGTCCGGGGCCCGGCCGCAACCAAGATCCGATCAAGGACGAACGGCTTCGAAAATCCTTGACGTCGCCGCCTCGTTCCTCGCACTGACGGTGGCGCTCGCCCTCGCAGCCGCACACGTTCCCTGGCCCTGTCTCCCCGCCGCCGAACTGCTCCTCGGCCTCGTCGGCTTCCTCACCGTTGCCCTCCGAGCCCCGGCCACACCAAGCACAACCGCGACCGCACCCCCGGCGTACCCCATCTCAAGCCGCACCTTCCTCACCCTGGTCTCCACCCTCCTGACCTGGGCCGGCCTCGCCGCCACCCTGCCGAGCCGCCCCACCGCCATCGCCGCCCTGGGCGCCGTCCTCGTTGCCGCATCGATGGCCGGCGCCTCCGGCCGCACCCTCCCGTCCCGCCTGATCGGCTGGCTCACCGCGGTCGCCGCCAGCATCGGCATCGTGCACGACGTACTCGGGCTGGCCGGTCGAAGCGAAGCGTTCCCGCTGCTCGGCGTCGCCGCCTTGACGCTTGCGCTTTCGTGGCTGCTGCACCGCTACGGCCGCATCCTCGAGTCCCGGGCGGTTGAAGCCGCCGCCCACGCCACCGCGCTTCTCGCCTTGCTGCTCTCGCTCGCCGGGACGCGGCCGGCCGTTGTCTGTTTCGTCTGGGGTGCCGCGCTGGCCGTACGGGCGTTGCGGCCCGATCGCCGGGACGCCTACCTGGTTGCCGCCGCCGTGGCCGAGCTGGCCGGGTGGTGCCGGCTCCTGGCGGTGCACCACGTCGGGCTGGTCGAGGCGTACTCGATTCCGGCCGCCGCCGTCGCCCTGCTGGCCGGCCTGACCGCCCGCCGCCGTCGGCGGGAGCTGACCAGCTGGGTCGCCTACGGTCCGGCACTGGCCGCCGGGCTGCTGCCGAGCCTGGCCGGGATCGCCGGGGGCGACGGCCAATATCTGCGCCGCCTGCTGCTCGGGCTGGCCGCCCTGGCGATTTTCCTGGCCGGCGCCCGGGCCCGCCTCCAGGCCCCGGTGGTCGCCGGCGGCAGCGCCCTGGCTCTGGTCGCGCTGCACGAGCTGGCGCAGGTCTGGGATCTGGTGCCGCGCTGGATTCCGCTCGCCGCGGCCGGACTGCTGCTGGTTGTGCTGGCGGCGACGTTGGAGCGGCGGCGCCGCGACTTCGACCGGATGCGGGCGGTTCTCACGCGCATGACGTGACGTGACGGTTGCTGTTCGGTTGCGGGGCCCGGCGGTTGGTTGAGCCGGCGGCCGGGCTGCCGATCTGTGGGGCCTGAGTTCCCCTCTCGAGATCGGAGCACCGATGAGTGCCACGGCGCGCCTGCAGGCCTGCTTCGCGGGCTGGATGGTCGCACTGTTGGCGGCCTTCTACTGCTTCCCCGCGATCAGCATGTTCACCTGGGCGGCGATCGGGCTGTCGGCGGCTGCGGGCGTCCTGCTCGGTGTGCGCCTGCATCAGCCGTCGCGGAAGCTGCCCTGGTACCTGCTCTCGGCCGTTCTGGTCAGTTTCACCGCCGGGGACACGACCTACAACATCCTGACCGACTACCTGGGCCGGGCGAATCCGTTTCCGTCGGCGGCCGACGGCTTTTATCTGCTCGTCTACCCGATGCTGGCGATCGCTCTGCTGATCTTCATCCGGGTGGGTTCGGGCACCGACAAGCGGGCCGCGCTGCTCGACGCTCTGGTGCCGACGGCCGGGCTGGGCCTGCTGTCGTGGGTGTTCCTGATCGCGCCGTACGTGCACGACGGTGACCTCACGCTGCCCGAGAAGCTGACCTCGGTCGGCTACCCGCTGGGTGACGTGCTCGCCCTGGCCATGCTGTTGCGCCTGCTCACCTCCGGTGGCCGGAAGCCGCTGGCGCTGAGCATTCTGGCCGGCGGTGTCACCAGCCTGCTTATCACCGATGTGCTCTACGGCCTGTGCCAGCTCGCCGGTAGCTGGCACGTGGGCGGCCCGACCGACTCCGGCTGGGTGCTGTTCTACACCGCCACCGCCCTGTCCGCGCTGCACCCTTCGATGCGCCGCCTGACTTCGGCACCCGGCGAGGAGCGCCGGCAGAAGGCCGGCCGCCGCATCGCCTCGATGTCGCTGGCCGCACTGATCGCGCCCGCCGTGCTGCTGATCGAGGACCTCGAGGGCGAGGTCCGCGACGCCCCGATGATCGCGACTGCCTCGGCCGCCATGTTCCTGCTGGTCATGGCCCGGGTGGCCGGCCTGCTGAAGGCGCAGCGGGATGCTGCCGCCCGGGAGCGGACCCTGCGTCTGAGCGGCGCCGACCTGGTCGCCGCGGGAACCGATGAGGAGGCCGGTGTCGCGATTCGCAAGGCGATCGACGACATGATGGCGTCCGAGAAGTACGTCTTCTACTTCCGGCTCGTGGACGCCGGCCCGGACATGTCCATCGGGGGCTACGGCTCGCAGCTGGTCGCCGTGGCGGGCCTGCCGGACGACGTCCGCGACCAGCTCGAAGACCACGAGTGGGCGCTGAGCGCGGAGACGGTCACCGCCGGCCGCGCCAAGGGCAGCCCGAATCTGCGCAAGCAGGCCTTCCTGGCCGCCGACGGGGACGTCCTGGCCGCGCTGCGCCCGGCGTTCGAGTCGCTGATGACGCAGGGGACGATGGCGGTCGAGCGGATCGTGCTCACCGACGAGGTCACCCGCCGCAACAGCGAGGACTACTTCCGGGCGCTGATCCAGAGCGCGTCCGACGTCATCATGATTGTCGGCGACGACGAGCTGATCCGGTACGCCAGCCCGTCCGCGCTGCCCGTGTTCGGGCGTACCGGCCTGGTCGGCACGCCGCTGAAGGGCTTGATCGCCGGCACCGACCACGTCGAGCTGCGGCACCTGATCGACCAGGTGCGCGAGGGCCGCGGCCCGCGCGACGGCGTCGACCTGACCGCGATCTCCGGCGAGGACCTGCTGCTGCAGGTCGAGGTGAGCTGCCGCGACCTGCGCGACGACCCGGCGGTGGCCGGACTCGTCGTGACCATCCGCGACGTCACCGAGCGGCGCCGGTTGGAGACCGACCTGGCCCACCAGGCCTACCACGACTCGCTCACCGGCCTCGCCAACCGGGCGCTGTTCCAGAGCCGGCTTCAGCAGGCGGCCCTGATCGCGCAGAACGGCGACCGGCTGGTCGGCGTGCTCTTCATCGACCTGGACGACTTCAAGGAGATCAACGACAGCCTCGGGCACGCGGCCGGCGACCAGTTGCTGGTCGAGGTCGGCACCCGGATCACCGACGTGGTGGGCCCGATGAACACGGCCGCCCGTACCGGCGGCGACGAGTTCGCGGTGCTGGTCGAGCAGATCGACGACCCGGCCGAGGCGGAGCGGATCGCGGCCCGGATCGTGGCCGCGCTGGCCGAGCCGATCGACGTCACCGACGCGACCGGCGCCCAGCACCAGGTTCACGGCGCGGCCAGCGTCGGTGTGGCCACCAGCTGCGAGGCCGACGGCATCTCGGAGCTGCTGCGGCGGGCCGACGTGGCGATGTACGGCGCGAAGACCGAGGGCAAGAACACCTGGCAGCGCTACCAGGACGAGGTCCACCACGCGATGATCCGCCGGCTGGAGATGCGGTCGGCGCTCAACGAGGCGGTGCCCGGCGACCAGATGCGCCTGCGGTTCCAGCCGATCGTCGACCTGCCGACCGGCGAGATGATCGGGCTGGAGGCGCTGGTCCGCTGGCAGCACCCGGTCCGCGGCCTGCTCGGCCCGAACGAGTTCATCGAGCTGTCCGAGGAGAACGGCTCGGTGGTCACGATCGGCGGCTGGGTGCTGCGGGAGGCCCTGCAGACGTTCGCCGCCTGGCGGGCCGAGGCGCCGGACAGCCTGCTGCGCTACGTCAGCGTCAACGTGTCGGCCCGGCAGTTCCGCCACCCCGGGTTCGTCGACCGGGTGCGCGAGGTGCTCGCCGAGACCGGCACCCGGCCCGAGTGGCTGCTGCTGGAGATCACCGAGAGCCTGGTGCTGCACGACGCCGACCAGGTCTGGCGCGACCTGCGCGAGCTGCGGGCGATGGGCGTACGCATCGCGATCGACGACTTCGGCACCGGCTACTCGTCGCTGAGCTACCTGAGCCAGATGCCTGTCGACGTACTGAAGATCGACAAGTCGTTCATCGACGACATCCTGCTCAACCCGCAGCAGATGGCGCTGGTCGAGACGATTGTCGCGCTGGCCCGCACGCTGGATCTGGCCGTGGTCGCCGAGGGCATCGAGCTCGCCGAGCACCGCGACGCGCTGGTCCGCATGGGCTGCCCCTACGGACAGGGCTACCTGTTCTCGAAGCCGGTCACCGCGCAGGAAGCGGTCGCCTGGCTCACCCCGGAAGAAAACCCTTTGGTGAAAGGAAACAAATGACCCTCGCTCCCGTCACAGGATCCGGTCTGGATTTCGTGAAGCGCGACCAGCGCTGGGCTGATCTCGAGCGGCTGCGCAGCGGCAACCCGATGTACGACGCGACGATCGAGGAGATCAAGGGCCGCCGGATCCGCGTCGGTGACCACTGGCTCGCCGACTTCGCGTCCTGCAACTACCTCGGCTTCGACCTCGAGCCCGAGATCATGGACTCGATCGACGTGCAGGTGAAGCGCTGGGGCACCCACCCGAGCTGGTCCCGCCTGCTCGGCAACCCGGCGCTCTACCCGCAGATCGAGGAGCAGCTGACCGAGCTGCTGGACGCGCCGGACACCCTGGTGATGCCGACCATCACCCACATACACATGTCGGTGCTGCCGATCCTGGCCGGCAAGGGCCACATCTTCCTCGACTCGCAGGCCCACAAGACGATCTACGACGGCTCGATGTACGCGAAGGGGCTCGGCGCGACCGTCCAGCGGTTCCGGGCCAACGACCCGGAGCACCTGGCCGAGCTGCTCAAAGCAGCCCCCACCGGCGAGGCCAAGATCGTGGCGATGGACGGCGTCAACTCGATGACCGGCAACGCGCCCGACCTCAAGGCGTTCGCCGCGGTCGCCCGGCAGTACGGCGCGCTGCTCTACGTCGACGACGCGCACGGCTTCGGCGTGATCGGCGAGCGGGCGGCCAACGAGATCTCCCCGTACGGCATCAAGGGCAACGCGATCGTCAAGTACAGCGGCGAGACCTACGACAACATCGTGCTGGTGGGCGGCTTCTCCAAGGCGTACTCGTCGCTGCTCGCCTTCCTGGCGCTGCCGACCTGGCTGAAGAACCACCTGAAGGTGTCGGCTCCGCCGTACCTCTATTCGGGCCCGGCCCCGACCGCCTCGCTGGCCACCGTCCTGGCCGGTTTCGAGGTCAATGCGAAGCGCGGCGACGCGATCCGCGCCGACCTCTACCGCAAGAGCATGAAGGTGCTCGACCACGTCCGCGCCCTCGGCGTCTACACGCCGAACACCGGCAACACGCCGGTCGTCGAGCTGCCGCTGGCCGCCGGCGAGGACATCGACGCGGTCGGCCGGCTCCTCTGGGACCGGGGCATCTACGTCACGCTGGCCGCGTACCCGCTGGTCCCGCGCGACCAGATCGGCTTCCGGGCCCAGCTGACGGCGGCCAACACCGACCAGGAGATCGACGAGCTGAACGCGGTCATCACCGAGCTCGCGCAGGCCGGCAAGCTGCGTACCACCGAGTGAGTTCCGCCGGCCCGCTCGCGCCTCTGCGGCACCGGCAGTTCCGGCTGCTGTGGACCGGTATGAGCGCCTCGCTGGTGGGCGACGGGATGCTTCTCGTCGCCCTCGCCTGGCAGGTCTACACGCTGTTCGGGGTGCCGCGGGCGATGTCCGCGGTCGGCGTCGCGCTGTCCCTGCCGCAGGTGGTCACGCTGCTGTTCGGGGGAGTGGTCAGCGACCGCTTCGACCCGCGGCGCGTGATGCTGGTGAGCGACATCGTCCGCGGCGCCGTGCTGGCCGTACTGGCCGTGCTCAGCATCACCGGGACGCTGACGTCCCTGTGGATGGTGCTCGGTCTCATCGCGATCTACGGCGCCGCCGCCGGCTTCTTCGGACCGGCGTTCGACGCCCTCGTCCCGCAGATCGTGCCGGAGGAGGACCTGGTCGCGGCGAACGCCCTCGACCAGTTCGTCCGCCCGGCCGGCCTTCAGATCTTCGGACCCGCGCTCGGCGGCGCGGTCATCGCCGCCGTCGGCTCGGGCTGGGCCCTCGCCGGCGACGCCGGGACTTTCCTCATCTCGGCGACCTGCCTACTCATCATGAGACGTACGATTTCCCGCGTACCCGCCGCACCCATGCCGGCTACGCCTGCGGAATCCTCGGAAGAGGTCCCGTCGGTGTGGACCGAAATTCGGGAGGGTGTCTCGTTCGTCCGCAAGCACATCTGGTTGTGGGGTACGTTCCTATCGGCCACCTTCACCTATCTGCTGTTCGTCGGTCCCACCGAAGTGCTGCTGCCCTACCTGGTCAAGCACGAGATGCACGGGACCGCCGGCCAGCTCGGCGTGATCCTCACGTCCGGCGGCATCGGTGCCGTCGCGGCGGCTCTGCTCGTAGGCTGGGCCGGCATTCCGCGCCGGTTCATCACGTTCATGTACGTCACCTGGGCGGTCGCTACCCTGGCCGTGGCCGGCTACGGCCTGGCCACGCACACGTGGGCGCTTGCTCTCGCCTGTGTCCTGGTCAACGGCCTGGAGGCGGCGGGAACGGTGGCTTGGGCGACGACCAAGCAACGACTCGTACCACAGGGCATGCTCGGCCGGGTGTCGAGCGTGGACTGGTTCGTCTCGACCGCGCTGCTGCCGCTCTCGTACGCGCTCGCCGCCCCGGTGGCGCACGCGATCGGCGTGCGGCACACCCTGCTCGGCGCCGGACTGCTCGGCGCCGTGGTCACGTTCGCGTTCCTGTACCTGCCCGGAATGCGGGCCCCGGAACGGATGACGTCGCACTCCCTGTCGGGCGACGGGCCCGACGACCGGGTTTACCTGGAGCGGCCGGACGCGCTCCCGCCCGGTCGTCTGCCGCCGGCCGGTCCCGGGTCGGCGGCAGACGAGTCGATCGCTATTGTGCGCACGGTTTCCGGTCCGGTGTACGCCGGTCCGGACGGCTCCGAGGTGGAGAAAGAGGTGGCCGTATGAGCGGACCGATCCAAGCGGTGCACGACCTCAGCGAGGCCTTCTCGGCCCGTAGTCTGGACGCGGCTCTGGCGTGTTTCGTGCCCGACGACGAGATCGGTTACGCCGGTTCGGAACGCGACGAGACCGCGAACGACCGCGGTGGCGTGGCCGCCCTGCTCGGCAAGCTCTTCGCTCGCGAGGAGGCCTACTCGTGGCACCCCACCACGGTGGTCATCCACCAGTACGGCCCAACGGCCTACGTCTTCGCCGAGGCGGACGGCCGCGCCCGCCGGGACGACGAGACGGAGGAGTTCTTCGCCTACCGCCTGGCCGGCCTGGTCGAGCTGGTGAACAACCGCTGGCTCTGGCGCCACTGCCAGGGCAGCGAACCCACCGGCTAGCCGGGTAGGAGCCGACGGCTCCTACCCGTCGGGGGTGGACTGCTGCCATACGACCTGTCGTCATCGGTGGTGCCGTACGTGTCGACTGAGGTCGGAGCGTACGGCGGCGCGGTGATCCAGAAGCAGGCCGATCCGGGCTTGACCGAGACCGGCCCGCGGACGATCGCGGCGGTCACCGCTCACAGCCCGCTAGCGGTAGTTTGTCGTCTTTATGGTGGTAGATAGAGGTTGAGGGCGTGGCCGTTGGCGACGGCGTTGAGGAGTTGCTGGAGTTCGCGGGGTGGTGGCTTGTCAGTCCATGCCTGCCAGCAACGATGTAGCAGGGGCCATGGGGTGAGCCAGGCGCGGACGGCGCGTAGCGCTTTAGGCCAGCTCGGGTATCTGGCTGGCGGGCCGGCGGTTGGGCCCCCTCTCTGCGGAGTCGTCGTCTGACGGGTCCGGCGGGGTCGGGCTGAGGTCTTTTGTGGATGGTGGGTCGAACCAGGTGTCCCAGCAGAACGAGAACGCACAGTTCACCAGGGCTTGGTGGCGGCGGATCGCGATGGCGGAGCGGACTTGGAAGTCGGCCCAGCCGAGTTCGTCTTTGACCTGTTTGTAGCTTTGCTCGATCCGGTGCCGGATGCCGTAGAGCCGCACGACCTCGGTCAGATCGGCCGGCTCGTGGGCCGCGCTCTGGACGTCGTGGGGGCCGCCGGGGCGGTGCAGGTTGGTGGCCAGATACCAGGTGCCTTTGTCTGGCAGGATCTGCGGGTCGGTGGTCGCGATGACCAGGCGGGTGTGTCCGTCGGGTCCCCACCAGCCGAGCTGGGCGTCGGTGGCCCACCAGGTCTCGGTGTGCCCGTCACGGAACCGGCGCACGACCGGCTGCCAGCCGCCGGGATCGTCCGGGCCGCCCCACGGCACGACTCGGGCGGCGTCTTTCGGGGTGTATGCATCGGCGCCGTACTGCCACGTGCCGCGGGATGGTTTGAGGGCCATGACGAAACCCAGCCCGCTGCGGCTCAGTTCTGCGCGCAGCGGGTCGTGGTCACCGTAGTAGCTGTCCGCTACCACCGCCCGGCAGATGACGCCGGCCGTGAGCGCCTTGCCGATCGAGTCTTTAGCGATCTGCAGCTTGGTCCGGAACTCGGGATCAGCCTGTTTCTTCTCGAAATGCGAGGCCGGGGTATAGGCCTCAGCGTGCAACGGGTAGTAGACGCGTTCGTCGGCCCACACCGTGGTCACCGTGACGATGCCGTTGTCGGTCTTGCCGTAACGGCCCAGCCACTGCCGCCCGACATGTGCCGTGGCGGTCCCGTCTTTACGATCGCCGGAATCGTCGATCGCGATCACACCACGAGCGTGCGGCGCGGTCGCCGGGTCGTTCACCAATATCTCAAGCCGCCGTCGGTTGACCTGATCGGGATCCCATGTGGACTGCGATAGGAAGTACTGCAGCCGTTGCGCCGCAGCGTGCTGCGCCCCGATGACCGGCTCGGAACCGGCCAGCCCGGTCAGCGTCTTGTTGCGGTCTCGAGGCGCCAGCAGACCGGTCAGATAATCACGGAACCCGCGCCGCTGCGCCAGCCGGGAGAACAACTCGTCAAACTCGGCTGCGTAGTCCTCCAACGGACCCGCAGCCGGCGGACACACTGCACGAACGAACCACTCAGCACCCCACCGCTCGACACAACACGTGTCGAACGCAACGCCCCAGACCGGAAGAAGGTTACGAAGGCGGCAAACTACCGCTAGCCACCGCATCCGCAACCTGCTCGCCCCGGGCCGGCGCCGACCCGCTGAGCGGATGTTCATTCCCGAGCAACGCTCTTCGCATACTCCATGCCTGGAGAAGTGCGCATGGAAAACCGGCGGCCCATGGCGCGGGCCGCCGGTCTCCGCGGATTGATCAGCGGGTCAAGATGCCGGGACGTCGGCGGCCATGCCCTCGTCGAGGGTGATGTTGCGGCCGTCGGACGGGTCGAAGAGGTGGATTTTGTCGAGGTTCATCCAGATTTGGGCCTCGCGGCCGTCGCGCACCCGGGACTCGGCGGACAGGCGGGTCACCAGGCTGTCCTGTGGCGGCAGGTCGGCGCCGCCGGCGTCGGCCGCCAATTCTTCGAGGTCGGCGGAGGCCGCCTGGTCGCCCTCCACGGTCAGGTAGACGTACTTGTCGGAGCCCATCGATTCGACCAGGTCGACCGGCGCGTTGAACTCGAAGCCGCGGGCCCGCTGGTGTTCCTCGATCAGGGCCGCGTCCTCGAAGTGCTCCGGCCGGATGCCCAGGATCAACTGCTTCGGGGCGTTGCCGGCCGTCAGTTTCTGCCGCAGGCGGTCGCCGAGCGGCAGGTCACCCAGGGGCGTACGCAGCTTGCTGTCCTCGATCGTGACCGCCAGGAAGTTCATCGACGGCGAGCCGATGAACCCGGCCACGAACAGGTTGAGCGGGTTGTCGTACAGGGTCTGCGGGTCGCCCACCTGCTGGATGTAGCCGCCCCGCATGACCACGACCCGGTCGCCGAGTGTCATCGCCTCGGTCTGGTCGTGTGTCACGTAGACGGTGGTCGTCGCCAGTTGTTTCTGCAGGCGCGACACCTGGGTGCGCATCTGCACCCGCAGTTTGGCATCCAGATTGGACAGCGGCTCGTCCATCAGGAACGCTTTCGGGCTGCGTACGATCGCGCGGCCCATCGCCACCCGCTGGCGCTGGCCGCCGGACAGGTTGGCCGGCTTGCGGTCGAGGTAGTCGGTCAGTTCCAGCACCCGCGCCGCCTCGTCGACCTTGGAATTGATGACCGCCTTGTCCATCTTGGCCAACCGCAACGGGAACGCCATGTTCTCCCGCACGGTCATGTTGGGGTAAAGCGCGTACGACTGGAAGACCATCGCGATGTCGCGGTCCTTCGGGGCCTTGTCGTTGACGCGTTCCCCGGCGATGCGCAACTCGCCGGACGTGATGTCTTCCAGCCCGGCAATCATGTTGAGTGTCGTCGACTTCCCGCAC
Organism: Actinoplanes sp. NPDC051343; assembly: GCF_044455125.1. NCBI lineage: Bacteria > Bacillati > Actinomycetota > Actinomycetes > Micromonosporales > Micromonosporaceae > Actinoplanes > Actinoplanes sp. NPDC051343. The sequence continues at coordinate 895,766 of NZ_JBITEL010000001.1, read as the reverse complement.
CCCGACGGGCCCACCAGGATGATGAACTCGCCGTCGGCGATCGAGAGGTCGATCTCGTGCACCGCGGTCGTGCCGTCCGGGTATTTCTTGGTCACCTTGTCGAGAACGATCTCAGCCAATTGAGCACACCTAACCCTTCACCGCGCCGGACGTCAGGCCCGCGACGATGCGCTTCTGGAAGAAGAGCACGAACAGGATGATCGGAATCGTGATGACTACCGCCGCGGCCGAGATGGCGCCGGTCGGGTCCTCGAACTGGGAGGCGCCGGTGAAGAACGACAGCGCGGCCGGCACCGTACGGGAACGCTCGGTCGAGGTCAGCGAGATCGCGAACAGGAAGTCGTTCCAGCAGAAGATGAAGACGAGGATCGCGGTGGTGAATACGCCCGGCGCGGCCAGCGGGGCGATCACCTTGCGGAACGCCTCGGCCTGGGTGGCACCGTCCATCTTGGCGGCTTTTTCGAGGTCCCACGGGATCTGTTTGAAGAACGCCGACAGCGTGTAGATCGCCAGCGGCAGCGCGAACGTGATGTACGGCAGGATCAGGCCCGGCCACGTGTCGAACAGGCCGGTGTTCCGCTCGATGTTGAACAGCGGCGACACCAGCGACACCTGCGGGAACATCGCGATGAGAAGGGAAACCCCGACGAGGAGCGATTTCCCCGGGAAATCGAGGCGGCTGATCGCGTACGCGGCCATGGTGCCCAGAACCACAGCGATCAAGGTCGATATGAGTGCGATGCCGATCGAGTTGATCAACGCGCGTACGAATTGATCGGTCTCGAAAATGGTTTTGTAGTTGGCCCATGTCCACTGACGGGGGATGAGATTGCCGTCGGTCAGGGTCGAGGTCGTCTTGAACGACAGCGAGACGATCCAGAGCACCGGGAAGAGCGCGAAGATGACCACGATCGCGTCGAGTGCGCCGTACTTCGCCTTGGTTCCGGCGGTCACGGTAGCCATCAGCGCCCCCCGTCGTCGCTGCTGCCGGGCGCCGCGGTGCCGAACAGCTTCACGAAGACGAACGCGATGATCGCCACCGCGATGAAGATCAGCACCGACATGGTCGAGCCGATACCGAGGTTCAACCCCTTGATCAGGTTGTTGTAGGCAATCATCGACACCGATGACGTCTCGTTGGCGCCGTTGGTCAGCACGTAGATGTTGTCGAAGACCCGGAACGCGTCCAGCGTGCGGAACAGTAGTGCGACCAGGATGGCCGGCTTCATCACCGGCAGCATCACCTTGGTGAAGCGCTGCCACCAGCTGGCGCCGTCCATTGCGGCGGCCTTGAGCAGGTCGTCGGGCACCAGCGCAAGCCCGGCCATCAGCAGCAGGGCCATGAACGGCGTGGTCTTCCAGATCTCGGCGAGAATGATGATGCCCAGGGCGTCGGCGCGTTCGGTCAGCGGCGCCCCGTTCGGGGTGACCAGATTGGCCAGATAGCCCGTGCCGGGCGTCCAGGCGTAACGCCAGCTGAATGCGGCGACCACGGTGACGATCCCGTACGGAATCAAAGCGGAGGTCCGCACCAGACCGCGACCGATCACGGTTCTATGCATCAGCAGGGCCAACGCCATGCCGAGAACCAGTTCGACGACGACCGAGACGACCGTGATCAGCACGGTCACGCCGAACGCCGTCCACCAGTAGTTGTTGCTCAATACGGTGGCGTAGTTGGAAAGGCCGACGAACTTGCGCTGATCGGGGAACTTCAGGTCGTAGCGCTGGAACGAGAGCCACAGCGAATAGAGGATCGGATAGGCGGTCACCGCGACCATCACGATCGCGGCCGGCGCGCAGAGCAGCCAGCCCAGCTTCCTTTCCTGCCGTTTGCCCTCGCTGAGTACGGCCTTTGGTTTCTGCTTGGTCTGCTCCCGCGTGGCGACTGCGGTCACGGCAGCACCCCCTTCGAGTCGATCGCGTCCTGGATCGCCTTCCTGAGCGAGTCGGCGGTCTTCTGCGGGTCGATCTTCGACGGCGGCGACAGCTGGGCGGCGACCACGGTCGAGAGGTTCTGGTAGGCCGGGGTCCGCGGGCGGGGCGCCGCATTCTTCAACTCGTCGAGCAGTTCGTTCCTCATCGGGTACGCCTTGGCCATGTCCGGGTCGTTGTAGACCGACTCGATCGACGGCGGCTGGCCGGCATTGACCGCGAGGTACTTCTGGGATTCCGGACCGCGCAGGCATTTGACGGCGTCAAAGGCGAGATCCGGGTGTTTGCTGTACGAGCTGACGGCCAGGTTGGACCCACCGATCGTGGTGACGCTCGGCGTGCCCGCGTCGATCGCCGGATAGCGCGTCCAGGCGAAGTCCTTGGCCAGCTGGGGGTTTTCGGTCTGCATCGAGGCGTAGACGTAGGGCCAGTTCAGCTCGAACGCGCCCTCGTTGTTCTGGAACGCGTGCCGGACGTCGTCCTCGATCATGTTGGAGAACGACGCGTTGGTCACGCCGGCCGTCGCGAACGCCTTGAGTTCCTGCAGCCCCTTGACCGCCCCGGCATCCATGATCGCCTTCTTGCCGTCGTCGCTGACCACGTGTCCGCCCGCGCTGGCGACCAGGCTGTTGAACAACACGACCAGGCCCTCGTACTGCGCACCCATGGTCAGGATCTGGTACGGCTTGCCCTGCTGTTTGAGTTGCCGGGACATGCCGATCATCTCGTCCCACGTCTTCGGTGGGGTGGGCACGAGGTCCTTGCGGTACCAGAGCAACTGGACGTTGGTGTTGTTCGGCGCCGCGTACAGCTTGTCGTTGTAGGTGCCGGACGCGAGCGGACCGGGCAGCGTCCCGTCCGTCACCTGGGTCCTGTCGGCCCCGGCGAACTCCCGGATCCAGTTCGCGCTGGCGAACTCCTGGGTCCAGGTGACGTCCATGCCCAGAATGTCCATGCTGCTGTCCTTGGCCGCGAGCCGGCGCACCATCTGGATGCGCTGGTCGTCGGCGGTGCGCGGAAGCACCTGATAGTCGATCTTGTACTTACCCGCGGCCTGCTGGTTGCACGTGTCGACCACGTTCTGCATGTGCTCGACCGGGAACTGGTAGTAGTTCAGGACGGGTACGCCGCCCTCGTCGCTGGATCCGCAGGCCGCCAGTGGGGCGGCCAAGGCGAGCGCAGCCCCGGCCGCGAAGGCCCGGGCGCGTCGGGTACGCCGTTGCGGATGTCGGTAGGGTTGTGCCATGGACCCCTCCATCCGGCAGGTTCTACCGCTGAAGTGACACCTGTCACTTTAGCGGTACGTGATCCCACTGCCCCGGTGAGTGATTGGACAAACCCCGAAACAACGATCTTCGCGCCGGAGCGTTTATCCAGGAGAGGGGTATGGGTATCCGCGTCGCGCCATCGAGCCACAGGGGGTTTTCTTCATGACCGAGCCGCAGGTCACCTTGGATCCGCACAGCCTCAACCAGGTCGAGGAGAAGCTGCGCCGGCCACTCGAGGAACAGCTGACTTCGGCCCTACAGGCCGCAACCGAGCAAACCCGCCAGACGTACGCCGGTGAGCCTGTCGAAACGGTCTGCCAGCAGCTCCTGGACCGCACGAAGGAGCACCTGCACCCGGACATCGCGGCCGGCTTCCAGCCCGACCACGCCCAGCTGCGCCAGGTGGCCGAGGCAATCGCCGCGGGTCGCTAGCCGCGGAGCCGACGACCTGACCGGCCGAGGTCCGCGCCGGTCAATTCGGCAAGGTCCACTTGCGCGGCAGGCACGGCCCCGCCGCGAGCGGATGTTCGAGCCCTCGTCAGCGCTCGGCCGCCACCCTCGCCGGTAGTGGGCCGGCGCCGAGCCATGCGAGCACGTCGAACTCGCGACCATCGTCACGGCCTGCGTGGTGAACTCGGCCCCGACCCCGCTCAGCAGGTCGGACAGATCCAGGCCGTCCGCAGGCCGGTCCCACCCGGACCCGGACCGCCTGGCGGCCAGCTGCGCATAGGCCCTCGCCGCCTTCAGCGCCTGCGCCCGCAGCAGAACCGAGCGACGCCTCGACGGCGAGCTCCCGCCCGGCTTGCTTCGCCTGTGGACCGCGACCGGAGAGCAGCCGCCGCCGGCCCCGGCTGCCCGTGGCGTCAGAGCCACTCTCGACGGCTCGCCACGAGCTGTAGCGCTACAGCGGCAACTCGAACAGCCGGGCGACGGCCAAAGAGAGCGGCACGCCGGCGACCACGACGACCACCCGTTTCGCCACAAACCTGTGTACCGACCTCTTCGACGGATGGTTCAATGGCCGCAATTTACGGTATAGTCGCGAAACTTACGACGCTTAGGATGGGCATGACCAGCCATACGACGCCAGCTGAAGTCGAAACTGAGCAGCGCACCATCCACAACCCGGTGCTGCCCGGCTTCCACCCCGACCCGTCGATCCTGCGGGTCGGCACCGACTACTACATCGCCACCTCGACCTTCGAGTGGTTCCCGGCGGTCCGGCTGCACCACTCCACCGACCTGGTCAGCTGGCGCCCGATGCGCGGGGCGCTGACCGAGAAGCGGCTGCTCGACCTGACCGGCGCGGGCGACTCCTGCGGGGTGTGGGCGCCCAACCTGACCTGGGCCGACGGCCTCTTCTACCTGGTCTACACCGACGTCGCGACGTTCCTGTCCGGCTATTGGGACCCGCAGAACTATGTGGTCACCGCAACCGACCCGTCCGGACCGTGGTCCGACCCGGTGGTGCTGCACGGGCGCGGCTTCGACGCGTCGTTCTTCCACGACGACGACGGCACGACCTGGATGCTGTCGATGGTCGCCGACTGGCGTCCGGGGCGGAACCGGTTCGCCGGCATCTCGATCCAGCAGTACGACCGGTCGGCGCGCCGGTTGACCGGCCCCGAGCACATGATCTTCACCGGCACGGCGGCGGCGCTCACCGAGGGCCCCAACCTTTATCGCATCGACGGCTGGTACTACCTGGTCACGGCCGAGGGCGGCACGAGCTGGGAGCACCAGGTCACCGTCGCTCGCTCGCGCGAGCTCCTGGGGCCGTACGAGGCGGACCCGGCCGGCCCGATGATCACGTCGCTGGGCCGTCCCGACCTGGCGCTGCAGAAGGCGGGACACGGCAGCCTCGTCTCCACACCGGACGGTGAATGGTTCCTGGCCCATCTGGTCGGGCGTCCCTACACACCGCTCGGCCGGTGTGTGCTCGGGCGGGAGACCGCGATCCAGCGGGTCACCTGGAGTCCCGACGGGTGGCCGCGGGTCGACGGCGGCATACCGGTCGACGACGTGCCGGGCCCCGGTGCTGTCTCAGCCTCGCCTTCCGCGTCTCTGCCGTCGGACGAAGCCGACGAATTCGACTCGGCCACGCTCGGGCTCGACTGGTCGACGCTGCGCCGCCCGGCCGGTCCGGACTGGGTCACCCTCGCCGCGCGGCCCGGCTTCCTGCGCATCTTCGGCGGCCAGTCGGCGGCGGGCCGTCAACGGCCCAGCCTGGTCGCCCGGCGGGTCACCGCCTTCCGCTGCTCGCTGGAGACCGTGGTCGAGTTCGAGCCCCGCAACTATCGGCAGCTGGCCGGCCTGACCGCCTACTACAACTCCCGCAACTGGTACTACCTGCACGTCACCGCCGACGACGACGGCCGCCCGGTCCTCGACCTGCTGGCCTGTGACAACGGCCGGGTCAGCGTCGTGCCCGGGGTGCGGCGCCCGCTCACCGGCGGCCTCGGCGTCGGCCTCCGAGCCACGTTCGACGGCCCCTCGCTGACGTTCGCCTGGGCCGGACGCCCCGGCGAAGGACCGTGGCAGGACGTCGGCCCGGTGCTCGACGCCACCACGCTCTCCGATGAGTACGCGGCCAACGTCGTCGCCGGTGAACCCGAGGCGTGGGGCTTCACCGGGGCTTTCCTGGGCCTCTGGGTGCAGGACCTGGGCGCCGAGGGCGGTTTCGCCGACTTCGACCGGGCGGTCTACCGCACCTGGTGAGAAGGGGGCGGGTGGGCCGGGGGTCGTAGGCTGCCGGCCATGGCCGCTCCCGATTTCCTGAAGCCGTTCGTGCTGCCGGTCCCACCAGCCGAGCCGGAACGCCACGATCGAGTCGACCTTTACCTGCCTTCCTCGTCGCAGCCCCGCCCGGCGATCGTGTTCGTGCACGGCGGCCCGGTCCCGGCCGGGCTGACCCCGACGCCGCGCGAGTGGCCGGTCTTCCGGGGGTACGCCTCGCTGGCCGCCGCTCGCGGCTACGCCGGCGTCACGGTCGACCACCGGCTCCACCACCCGGGTGCCTACCCGGACGCCGCCGATGACGTGGCCGCCGCCGTCGAACTGGCCCGCGCCGATCCCCGCGTCGACGCCGACCGGGTGGCCCTCTGGTTCTTCTCCGGCGGTGGCCCGCTCTCCGCCGACTGGCTTCGCGCCCCGAAGCCGTGGCTGCGCTGCGTGGCCCTCACCTACCCGCTCCTGGCCGAACTGCCGGGCTTCGGCCTCGACGCCCGCTTCCGGCCGGTGGAGGCCGCGGCCACCACGGTCCCGGTGGTGCTGACCCGGGTGGGCCTCGAAAACCCGGTGATCGCCGCGACGGTCGAGGCGTTCGTCGAAGCGGCCCGCGCCGGTGCCACCCCGCTGACCGTCGTCGACGTGCCGAACGGCCACCACAGCTTCGACATGCTCGATGACACCGACGAGTCCCGGGCCGCGATCGAGCAGGCCTTCACCGCCGTCGAGGCCCGTCTTTGACGCACACCGCGTAGGGGGCGTCGTCCCGTTCGCCCTCGAGGCCTTCGACCAGGCCGCGGCTGCGGATCTCGCCGGCGTACCGCATCCCGATCCGCTCCATGACCGCCCGCGATCGCACGTTGTGCCGGATCGTGCACGACACCACCGCCCGGACCCCCAGCGTGTCGAAGGCGAACGCCAGCGCCGCCCGCCCCAGCTCCGACGGGTAGCCCCGGCCCCAGAACGCTCCGCGTACCGCCCACCCGATCTCGACCCAGCTTTCGTGCGCCACGAACGGCCGGCGCTCCGGGTGTTCGGCGCACCCACGGCTCGTCGGGGAGGAACCGGTAGAGCTTTTCCATGCCGCCGAACCTCGCACGGAACGCCCGGCGCCGTCCCACCGTCTTACCCGGCACACAGGAGGGCGACCCTTTGAAAAAGACACTCACCGCGGCTCTGGCCTGCGCCGCGCTGCTGCTGGCCGCCTGCGGATCACCCGCGCCGCGCGGTGACGCCGCGCGCATCGACAAGAAGCTGGTCGCCGACCTCAAGCCCGGCGACGCCCAAACCGTCGGCCAGGCCGTCGACGCCTTCGGGTTCGACCTGTTCGGCAAGCTCGCCGACGGCAAGGCCAACACGATCGTGTCGCCGCTGTCGATGACCGCACTCCTGGCCATGCTGCTGGCCGGGGCGGACGGTGGCACCGCGACCGAGATCGCCAAGGTCCTGCACCTGAACGACCGCCGCGACGTGCGGGTCGGCGCGCTGCTGCGGCAACTCTCCGACACCGACCAGGTGACACTCTCGGTGGCCGATGCGCTCTGGGCCGGCCCGAACGTGCCGCTCCAGACGGACTACGAAGAGTTCCTGAAGAAGACCTTCGGTGCGACCGTGCAGAACGGTGACCTCGGCTCGCCGGCCACCGCCGCGGACATCGACAAGTGGGCGCGCAAGAACACAAACAAGCTCATCGACGGTATCGCCCAGGACCTCGGGCTGCCCGACTCGTCGGCCGTGCTGGTGCTGCTCAACGCCGTCTACTTCCTCGGCCGGTGGAAGACACCGTTCGACCCCTCACTCACCCGGCCGGAGCCCTTTCAGCAGGTCGGCAACGTGCCGATGATGCACCTGAACGACGAGAGCTTCGGTTACACCCAGCGCGACGGCTATCGGATGCTGCGCCTGCCTTACGGCAAGCACGGGCGGTACGCGATGGAGGTCATGCTCCCCGACGACCGGCACACCCTGACCGACATGCTCGGCCATCTCGACGCCACCGAATGGCGTTCCACGGTGTCCGCGCTGCAGCCCACGCAGATCGACGAGCTGGCGCTGCCGAAGTTCGAGCTTCGCTGGAAAGGAGGCCTCAACGACGTGCTGGCCCGGCTCGGGATGCCCACGGCGTTCGGACCGAACGCGGACTTCCGCCCGATGTCCACGGTCAACGCGCCGCTGTCCGGGGTGGTGCAGAAGACGTACGTGAAGGTCGACGAGCACGGCACCGAGGCCGCCGCGGTCTCCGGCGGTGTCATGGCGACCTCGGCCAGGTCGAATGCGCTGGTCTTCCGCGCCGACCACCCGTTCGCGTTCAGCATTTCCGACCAGCAGACCGGCACGATCCTGTTCCTCGGGGCGGTCACCGACCCCCGGGGCTAACGCGAGTTGTAGACCGCCAGATAGTCGATCTTCATCTGGCCGCCGGAGACGGTCGACGCGGTCGGGCCGCCGCCGAACGCGTCCGGGAAGCCGCCGCCCATGGCCAGGTCGAAGATGATGAAGAACGGGTGGTCGACGGCGTTCGACCAGGTCGAGCCGTCCACCCGGTCCTGGCTGAGCGTGAAATAGTTCCGGCCGTCCAGGAACCACCGGATCCTCTCGGGCGAGGACGACCGGTCGATCTCCACCGCGTACGTGTGAAAGCCGGTCTGGCACCCGGCGCAAGCCTTCTCCCCGGAGCCGATCCCACTCGACTCGCCGCAGGGGCCGCCGGGGCTGGTCCCGCAATGCAGGGTGCCGAAGACCGAACTGCGCCCGTTGACATCCTCGAGAATGTCGACCTCGCCGATTTTCGGCCAGGTGCCGCCGTTGCGCAGGCCGTTGCCGAGCATCCAGAACGCGGGCCAGTACCCGGCACCGTTCGACTTGGTCACGGCCGGCTGCTCGATCGACGCCTGCATGCGGACCTTGCCGCCCTTGGCTGCCCCGAACGCATCGGACTGCGTCTCGAACCGTCCGGAGGTCCAACCGTTTCCGTCGTGGATCGCCTTGAGCACCAGATGCCCGTCGCCGTCGTGGAAGACGTTGCGAGTGCTGTCGGTCATCGTCTCGATCTCGCCGGTGCCGAACTTGCTGCCCGGCCCGGTGTCATACCGGTACTTGCCGCCGCCGAGGCCGGTGCCCGCCGCCCCGCCGAACGAGTCGGCGAAGGTAAGCGTGAATCCGTCCGGCGGCGCCGGCACAACGCCGCCGCCGTTGCCGGCCTTGGGCGGCGCGGTCTTCTTCGCGGCGGCCTGGCCGGCCGCCGACTTCGACCCGGACGGCGACGGCTTGGCGGTGGGCCGCGCGCTTGACGGGTACGCGGCGTCCGGCACCGCCCCGACGGTCGCCGGACTGGTCGCCCCGCGGTTGAGCGCGGCGTCCGAGGCGTCCGGCGACGCCCGGTGCATCGCAAGCACCGCGGCGCCCGCCACGAGCACGAACACGACAGCGGCCGCAGCCCCACCCATCACCAGTCGCGACGACCGCCCAGCGTGCCGCCCGCCCCGTTCCGGCTCGGCCCCTTCCGGCTCTGTGCCGTTGTCTCTCCAGGCCGGTCGTTGGTCTTCGCGCTCGCGGCCGGCCCGCGGCGGCCGCTGGTCCTGTCGGCCCGTGCCGGTCCACGTCGGACCGGGCTCGCTCCGCAGCGGGTCGTAGGCGGCGGTCCGGAAGTCTCCGGCGTCCGGGCCGCCGGCCGGGTGCTCGGCGGCCCGGCGGATCGGAAGGCCGTCGTTGCCCCGCGGGTCGTACGGTTCGGTGGGTTGAGGGTCATGCCGGTTGGGGGTCTGGTAGCCGGTCAGTTCGTCGATCCAGGAGGGCTCGGCGACGGGCCCGTGTGGCTCCGGCAGCCGGTGGCCCGGCGGCTCGTCTACCCACTGGTCGCGGGCCTCGGCGTGGTGATCCCAAGGCCCGGACGGCTGGCGACGGTCCGGCGGGCCGTAGGAATCCGACATGTCGCTCCTCAGATCGATCAGCGCCGGGGGACGTGGCGGCGGCAAACCTAGCCGCCCCCCAACCATGATCGACAACTCGAACCGACCGTTTTTCCAAGATCTGCACCGGCTCCCGAGAATCCGTTATCCCACTCTGTGCCCCTTCTTAGCCGTGTATTAAGCACGGTCGGGTGAGACATTGCGTGGGTGACTGCGTGTGCGGAGTGTGGGTTTCGATATGAGGAGACGCCGCCGGAAGAGGTGGGGGCGGCGATCGTCGCGGGGGCCGACGACGTGGCGGCATTGCTGAGGGGGCCAGGCGTTCGACTCCGGCCGCGGCCGGAAGTCTGGTCGGCTCTGGAGTATGCCTGCCACCTGCGGGACATGCTGCTCGTGCAGCGGGAGCGGGTGTTGCTCGCGCGCCGGGAAGAACAGCCGGTCGCGGTGCCTATGGGGCGCGATGAGCGGGTCGAGCACGAGGGCTACAACGAGCAGGAGCCGGCCGATGTCGCCCGGCAGCTCGCGGACGCCGCGCGGCTCCTGGCCAACGTTCTGCGGAGGCTGCCGGGCGAGGCGTGGCAGCTGACCCTGATCTACACCTATCCCGAGCCGGCCGAGCGGCCACTGAGCTGGGTCGCCGCGCACACCCTGCATGAGGTGCGCCATCACCGGATGGACATCGAGCGGCGGAAGTAGGGGCCGGTGGCCCAAGCGGAGGCTCTCGATCCCCTTGGACCACCGACGCTTCTTTCGCTACCCGTTCGTGGCGGGGCTAATCACATCCGGGCGCGATGATTCGGACAGCAGGGGTGGCAGCAGGTCGGCGAGGACGGCGACGCCGTCGCGGCTCAAAACCGACTCGGGGTGGAACTGCACGCCGGCGAAGAAGCGGCCCCGGAGAGCGTGGACCGTGCCGTCGAGGGCATCCCGGGCGACGGCGACCGGGCCATAGGGGCTGGTCAATGCGGCGGACGGGGCGGCCGCGGCGAAGCTCGAGTAGAAGCCGACCCGGCGCGATGCGCCGAACAGATCGACATCGCGGGCGAGACCTTGATAGGGCGACTCGCGCCGGGCGAGGGACAGCCCCAGGAGTACGGCGAGGATTTCGTGGCCCAGGCACACACCGAGCACCGGTCGTCCCGCCGCGAGCAGGTCCGACGTCAAAGATCGCATCGCCGCCATCTTCGGGTCCGAGGGGTCGGACGGGTCGCCCGGGCCGGGGCCGACCACGACCAGGTCGAAGTCGGCCGGCGTGCCCGGTGACGACCACGGCGCGACGGTCACGACCAGGCCCAGCGCCTTCAGGACGTGGGCGAGCATCGCGGTGAACGTGTCCTCGCCGTCGACGATCAGGGCGGTCCGCTGCAGCAGAGCCGGCACGACGAGGGCGTCCGGCTCCCGCGAGTCGAGCCAGAAGCGCGCCAGGCCGTCGTTGCGGGCGGCCAGTGCCGCGCGGACCTCCGGGGACTCGGCTTCCGGGCGTACGGAAATCGGCGCCGTCGCCGTCGCACCCAGCGCCCCCAGAATGCCGGCTGCCTTGGTGTGGGTCTCGGCGATCTCGCCCGCCGCGGTCGAATGCCGCACCAGGGTGGCGCCCACCGGAACCCGCAGCGCGCCGGACGGCGAGATCTCGGCGGTGCGGATCAGGATCGGCGCGTCGAGGGTCTGGCGTCCGGCTGCGTCGTGGTCGAGGAGCGCGAGGACGCCGGCGTAGTAGCCGCGGCCGCGGCGTTCGTGGCGGGCGATGACCCGGCAGGCGTTCTCGATCGGGCTGCCGGTGACGGTCGGTGCGAACATCGTTTCCCGCAGGACGTCGCGCACGTCGAGTGAGCCCTTGCCGGCCAGCAGGTATTCGGTGTGGGTGAGGTGGGCCATCTGCTTGAGGTAGGGCCCGGCCACCTGGCCGCCCTGCTCGGCGACCTTGGCCATCATCTTGAGTTCCTCGTCGAGCACCATGTAGAGCTCCTCGACCTCCTTCGGGTCGCGGAGGAAGTCGAGCAGCGACCCGGAGCCGTTCCGGAAGGTGCCGCTGATCGGGTTCATCATGACCAGGCCGTCGGCGACGCTGACATGCCGTTCCGGGGTGGCGCCGACCAGGATCCGGGTGCCGGTGCTCACCAGGAACGTCCAGTACGTGCCGGACTCGGCGGCCAGCAGGCGTCCGAATGCCGCCCGGGCCGCGGACAGCGGGTCGCCGGACACCCGGCCCTGGAAGACCCGGTGGATCACGAAGTTGGCGCCCTCGCCGTGACCGATCTCGTCGCGCAGAACCTGTTCGACGATCCGGCCGTACTCGTCGTCGGTCAGGTCGAAACCGCGGCCGGTGATGTTAAGCGGCCCGGCCGGGAAGGCGTCGAGCGGCTCTTCCCGGCGGGACGTGACCGGCAGGCATTCGAGTGGCGCGCCGTCGTCGACGCATTCGAAGCCGCGTTCGGCGATCTGCCGGTAGGGGATGACCGCGAGCGTGGGCCGGCCGGGTTCGAGCGGGATCTCGGCCAGCGTGCCGACGGTGACGACGTCTCCGGTGAGCACCTCGACGTGGTCGGCGCCGTCGCGGTGGAGCAGGGCGAACGGTTGCATGTGGTCCTCTTCCTCGGCTGGGGCGCCGCCGAGGTGAGGCCACGAAAAACGGCCGCCTCGGTGAGGCGGCCGCGTGGTGGTTACGCGCGGGAGAAGTGGCCGCCGGTCAGGCGGGCCACCACATCATGTTTTTATGCGCGCGCATGGCGAGGAGCATACGGGCGCGCCTTGCGGCACGCCAGCATTTCAGGCCGCGAAGGCCGACTGTACGGCCGTACGCGCCCACTGCATGCGCCCGAGCGCGCAGTCGGGGTGCTCGCCGAACTCCTGGGCGACGAGTTCCGCGCAGCCGGTCTCGCCGAGGCGCCCGACCGTGTCGAGGACGGCCTTGCGGATCGACTCGGGGGTGGGCTGCTGGGAACGCTGCAGGTTTGAAACGAACAGCGCCTCGCTGCGCACGTGCTGGTCGAACGCGATCATCGGCTTCCTCCGGCCTCGGCGGTCATTCTGGTCGGCTGCAATCAGAAGACCGGAGCGGGGCTGCAAGCGCGCTGCAGCCGGGTTGCGCCTGGGTTGCGGTCGGCTTTCGCGAGCGGGCGTCCCGACCCGGATCAACCGGATATGGTGCGAATCAGTACGGTGAAGACGGGCCGACCAGCTGGGGGGAAATGCCGTGACGGTGGTCCTGGTCGCCGACGACGACGCCGACATCCGCGACCTGGTGGCGTTCAAGCTGGAACAGGCGGGGTTCGAGGTCATCGCCGTCGATGACGGCCACACCGCACTCGAACAGGCCCAGAGCCGCAAGCCCACGCTGGCAGTGCTGGACGTGTCGATGCCCGGGCTCTCCGGCATCGACGTCTGCCGGATGCTGCGCTCCGAGCCGGCCACGGCCGGCATCCTGATCATCATGCTCACCGCGCGGGTGCAGGAGCAGGACGTCGAGGGCGGGTTCAGCGCCGGCGCCGACGACTACGTGACCAAGCCGTTCAGCCCGCGGGAACTCGTCTCCCGCATCCAGGCGCTGCTGAGTCGCGCCCGGGCGTAAGCCGGGCTTTGCCACCGGGACGCCACGAAACGGATATATTTCTCGTATCGTCAAGGGCGCGAGGCGGTGGAGTGGATGAGCACGGTCCTCCTGGCCGAGGACGATCCTGACATCCGGCACCTGGTCTCGGCCAAGCTGCTCCGCAGTGGCTTCGACGTGATCGAGACCGCGGACGGGGCCGAGGCGCTCGCCGCGATCCGCCGCCGGCGTCCCGACCTGGTGCTGATCGACCTGCGCATGCCCCGGCTCGAAGGCCTCGAGGTACTCCGCGAACTGCGCGCCGACCCGGGCACCGCCCGCCTGCCGGTCATCGTGCTGACCGCCCGCACCCGGGGGCTCGACGCCCAGCTGGGCTACGCGGCCGGTGCCACCGACTACATCGTCAAGCCGTTCAGCCCGCGCGAGCTGGTGCGCCGGGTCGAGGACGTGCTGACCCGGGCGGGCAGTCCATGATCGTGCTGTACGTCCTCGCCCTGGAGCTTCTCGCCGCGGCCGCCATCGTGGTCGTGCGCGGGCTGCGGACCATACGGAGGAGGAGGCTGGCCGCCCTCGGCGCCGGACCCCGCCGGGCGTTGCTCGCCTTCCTCGCCGACAACGGCGAGGTAGGCAGCGAGGACCTCATCGCCATCCCGTCGGACGCCTGGCGGGCGGTGCTCCCGGTCGCGCTCAACCTGCTGGCCCAGCTGCGCGGGGAGGCGCACGCCGCACTGGTTTCGGTGTTCCTGCACCGCGGTGCCGGCCGGGCGGCGCTGGCCGACCTGCATGCCCGCAGCGCCGTCCGACGGGCCCGGGCGGCCCAGCTGCTCGGCGACCTCGAGCTGACCGAGGCGGTGCCCGAGCTGTGCCGGCTGCTCACTGACCGCGACCACGAGGTGCGGGCGGTCGCCGTCCGCGCGCTCGGCAAGATCGGGGAGCCGTCCGCCGCCTGGCGGATCATCGCCGGCCTCGACCGGCCCGACCCGGTGCCGGCCCTGCTCGCCACCCAAACGCTGGTGCAGCTCGGACGCGAGGCGGAAGTGGTGCTCTCGGCCGCGCTCGACCACCCGCAGGCCCGGGTGCGGGCGGTCTGCCTGGACGCGCTCGGCCTGCTCGGGGCGACCGGGGCCGTGCACCGGATGGCGAGGGTGCTGCGCGACGACGAGGTGCTCGAAGTGCGGCGGGCGGCCGCCGCGAATTTGGGTCGGTTGGGGACGCGTACGGCAATGAAGCCCTTGACCGATGCGCTGGAGCCGGCCCGGCCGGCGACCCTGCGCGCCGCTGCCGCCCAGGCCCTCGGCGATCTCGGATCGCCGAACGCGGTGCCCTACCTGACCGCCCTGCTCGGCGACCCGGAATTCCAGGTCGCTCACCAGGCGGCCCACGCTCTGAGGCGGCTCGGAGGACCCGGACTGGACGCTCTGCGGGACACCCGCCCCTCCGGCGGCACGGCCGCCGGCCACTGCGAGGAGGCGCTTGCCGCCGCGGCCGTCCACGACATCGGATTGGCGATAGCCAGTGCATGACTTCGTCCGGCAACTGCTCCGCGGCTCCGACATCGCGATCTTCGCCTACTTCGTGGCGCTGAACAGCAGCTGTCTGGTGCTGATCGGGCCGGCGGCGGCCGGCTTTGCCAGGCAACTGCGCCGGGCCGCGTTCGCCGGGACGGACGACATGTTCCGCAGCCCGCTCACGCCGCCGGTGTCGGTCATCGTCCCGGCCCGCGACGAGGGCGCCGCGATCGTGCCGGCGGTGCTGGCGATGACCGCGCTGCGCTATCCGCGGTACGAGGTCGTGGTCGTCGACGACGGCTCGACCGACGACACGTTCGAGAGGCTGCGCGAGCAGTTCGACCTGGTCGAGGTGCCGCGGGTGATGCCGGGGGAGGTGCCCTACCGCTCCGAGGTGATCGCGGTGTTCGTCGCGCGGGCCGACCCGGAGACGCTGACCGTGGTCCGCAAGACCGCCGGCGGCAGGGCGGACGCCGTCAACGTCGGCATCAACCTGGCCCGGCACCCGCTGATCTGCATGGTCGACGCGGACGCGCTGCTCGACCCGGACGCCCTGCTGTCGGTGACCAAGCCGATCGGCGACGACCCGCTGCGGGTGGCCGCCTGCGGCGGCATGATGCGCATTGCGAACGGCTGCCGGGTGGTGGGTGGCCGGGTGGTGGACGTACGGATGCCGCGCGGCTGGCCGGCCCGCATCCAGGTCGTCGAGTACCTCCGGGCCTTCCTGATGAGCCGCACCGGCTGGTCGCGGGCCGGCGGCCCGGTCGTGATCAGCGGGGCGTTGCGGGTGTTCCGGCGCGATTTGGTGGTGCGGGTCGGTGGGATGGACCCGCAGACCGTGGGCGAGGACGCCGAACTGATGGTCCGGCTGCACCGCCACCTGCGCGAGCGGGGCGAGGACTACCGCACCGTGTTCGTCGCCGAGCCGGTCGGCTGGAGCGAGGCCCCGTCGTCGATGAGGGCGCTCGGCCGGCAGCGCCGCCGCCGGCACCGGGGCATCGCCGAGATCCTCGGCAGGCACCGGGGCATGATATTCCGCCCTCGCTACGGGCGGGTCGGGATGGTGGCCCTGCCCTACTACCTGATCTTCGAGCTGCTGGCGCCGTTCGTCGAGCTGGCCGCCCTGATCCTGCTCCCGCTCGGCCTGTGGGCGTCGGCGGTCGACGCGGCCTTCGGGTGGCGGTTCGTGCTCGTCGCGTACGGCTATGGCCTGCTGGTCAGTCTGACCGCCCTCTTCGTCCATCGCGGTCCGCGATGGACGGACATCCTGCGCGGGGTCGGGGCGGCCGCGCTGGAGAACTTCGGCTACCGGCAGATCCTCGCGTTGTGGCAGGTGGCCGGCGCGCTCGGTGCCGGGCGCGGCCGCGAAGCGGTCCGGGGAACCACGAACCGGTCCGGTTTCGAGATGGTCGGCGCCGGCCACCGCCCGGACTAAGGAATGTAGTCCTCCAGGCGCGCCGGCGTCAGACCCGCCTTGTGGATCGCCTTGAGCACGGCCAGGAAGTCGTCGACGAAGCGCGGCCGGAAGTGCATGAGGATGATGTCGCCCGGCTGAACCTTGTGCACGCTCTGGTAGAAGACGACGCCGTGGTCGGTCGTTTCATGCCAGTAGAACGCCGCCTTCATCCCGCAGTCGTGCACCACCTTGAGCGTGGTCGCGTCGTGCGTGCCGCCCGGCGGCCGGAACAGCGTCGGCCGCTTCCCGTAGTACTGCTCCAGCTTGTCGGCGCCCCCGCAGATCTCGTGCTTCTGGAAGTCGTAGGAGCGGCCCTTGAGGTTGGGGTGGCTGATGGTGTGGTCCTCGATCGTCACACCCGGCAGGTCGCGCAACGGCTTGAAGTAGTTGGGGTCGTCCTTGATGGCGTTGACCTCGAGGAACAGCGTGATCGGCACGTTCGCGGCCTGGAACAGCTTGAGCGCCATCGGGTCCTTCGACCAGCCGTCGTCGATCGTGATGAACGCGATCTTCTCGTTGGTCGGGATGGCGCTGAACCACCCGGCACCGCCGCCGCCGGGCAGCGTCACCTTGGTCGGGGCGGGCGGCGGGCCGAACTTGGGGACCCGGTTGCGCAGCGCTTCCGGCAGGGCCGCCAAGGCGGCCGCCTGGGCGGTTGCCTGCGGCGACGCCGGCGGGCCCGAGGCCGAGGGCTGGGCCCAGTTGCCGGCTGCGGCCTGGCTTTCCGTACGCGGTGAGCTCGTCCCGCCGGAGCAGCCGGCGAGGATCATCAGCGCCGCGGCCGCCGCGGCCACCCGGATTCTCTTCACGCGCCCGTCCTCAACCTCGATTGATCTTCACTCGTCCTGATGCGTCGAGGAGGGCCAAAAGTTGCGGAGCGTGGAGTTCTTCACTTCGGTCAACCAATCGGGCGGCTCAACCCGTCGGCATGCCGACCTGATCGGCTTCCAGGGCCGCGCGCAGGGTCGCGAGGAATCGCGGCACGGCCTCGCCGACCTCCTCGCCGACGAGCTGTCCGAGCAGGTCGTCGAGGGTTTTCTCGGCCGCGCCGGTCAGCCTTTCCCCGTCGGCGGTGAGCACGAGCAGCGACGAGCGGCGGTCGGCCGGGTTGGCCTGCCGGGCGACCCAGCCGCGCTGCTCGACGCGGTCGACGCCCTTGCCGGCCGCCCCGATGCCGATGGCGAACGCGGCGGAACGTGATCGGCTCGCCCGAAACCGCGCTGTCGCTCACCGCCAACCTGGTCATCCGCACCGGAATGCGGGCGATCTCGGTCGACTACCGGCTCGCGCCCGAGCATCCGTTCCCGGCGGCGATCGAGGACACGGTCGCTGCCTACCGGGCATTGCTGGCCGACGAGGTCGACCCCCGGTCGGTGCCGTTCGCCGGCGACTCGGCCGGCGGCGGCCTCACCGTCACCACCTGCGGCCGATGCTGAGCCCGGCAAGCCGCGCCGACCTGACCGGATTCCCACCCATCCTCCTGCAGGGCGGCACCAACGAGGTCCTGCTCGACGACTCAACTCGATTCGCCAGGTGAGCCCGGGAAGCCGGCGTCGACGTCATCCTCGACATCACGGCCGACGTGCCGCACGTCTTCCAGTCATACGCCGGGGTGCTCGACGAGGCCGACGCGGCGCTCGACCGGGCGGCCCTGTTCCTGAGGCAGCACGTCCGGGCCTAGCGACTCGGGGATCCGGCCGAGGTGGAGGAGCCGACCCCGCTCGGCCGTCTCCCGGAGGGACGCGCCTCGGCTCCGACGGGCTGCTGGGCGTCGAGGCCACCGGCCCGATCGTCAGCACTATGCCGATCTTTCTGTTCGCCCTGGCCTTGAACGCAGCATCCCGTCGCTCGCCGCCTGGCTCGGCCGTTCCTCGTCGCGGTGGCGGTCGCCGGGAGCCGGATCGCGCTGTGCCCGGGAGTTCCACGGGCGCGAGCGCCCGCCGAGCCGGGTCAGAGTGGGACCATGCGTTCCGACATCGTTCCGGGGGCGGTCTTTCCCGACTATGCCCTGCCCGACCACACCGACACCGTCCGCCGGCTCAGTGAGCTGCAGGGCGATGACCCGATGATTGTGACCCTGGCGCGCGGGCACTACTGCCCCAAGGAGCACATGCAGCACCTGGAGATGGCCACGGTGCTGCAGCCGAAGGTCGCCGTGGCCTACACGTCGATCGTCACCATCTCGACCGACGACCACCACACGACCCAGGAGTTCCGGCTGTCGGTGGGCGCCCAGTGGCCGTTCCTGTCCGACCCCGGCCGCGTCGTGCAGCAGGACCTCGACATCCAGGAGTACACCGACCCGGACAACAACCCCATGGTGCCGCACACGCTGGTGCTCAAGCCGGGGCTGGTCGTGCACAGCATTTACAACGGCTATTGGTTCTGGGGGCGGCCGTCGGTCTATGACCTGTGGCGTGACCTGCGGGAGGCGAGCGCCGAGGCCCGCACCGACTGGGATCTGAGCACGCCGGGCCTGCGTGAGGCCTGGGAGTCCGGCGACTTCTCGAAGTTCCACGGGTGGGGTAAGTCCTAGGGGATCGGCGACGCGAGCGCGGCCCTCGACGGGGCCGGCTCGAACGGGTCGGCGAAGTACTGCGTCTCGTGCACCACCCGCTCGTGGGTGAACTCCATGATGCTCACCGAGTGGGTGGGCGCGCCGTCGTAGGTGATGATGCATTCGCTCACCCACAGGTCGTCGCGGCCGGTGATCCGTTTGACCGTGAAGTGCCGGTCGGCCGGGTGGCCGCCGCGCTGGGCCGCGATGCGCTCGCGGCCCAGGAAACGTTCGCCCGACTGCGGGTAGTCGAGGATCGCGTCGTCGGCGTAGATGGCGTGCTCGGTCTCGATGTCGCCGCTCTCGGAGGCCTGCCAGTGTTCCTCGATGGCAGCCCGGGTGCGGGCGTCGCTGTCGGTCATTGGCTCATTGTCGCCTCGGCCGGGTTCTTCGAGGGCCCCGGCCGCCGGGCGTACGCCACGACCCCGCCGGCGAACAGCACGGCGGCGGTCAGGGCCGCCGGGCGGCTGGTGGCCGGTTGGAGCAGCCAGAACAGCACGGCATCGCCCGCCGGAACGCCGAAGAGGACCTGGATCGCCGCCCATCCGATCGGCGGCGCCCAGGCGATGCGGGTGCCGAGCAGTGCCGCCGACAGGCCGATCAGCCCGGTCAGCCCGGCGCTGTCGCGGACGATCTCCCAGGCCGGCCCGAACCGGGCGCCGGTCGCGCGGGTGACTACGAGTGCCACCGCGACGGCCGCGAAGCACGCGATCAGGTGCAGGGCCCGGCGCGGCGGCCACCGCAGGGCCGCCGTCGACTCCAGGGCGTCGTCGTCGCTCGAGAGGGTGGGGATCAGCGGCGCCAGGGCCAGCACGACGGTCAGCACCATGAGCGACTGGTTGACCTCCCGCCGGTCGGTCGTCGCCGACCATGCGGCCCAGGTGACGACCACCGCGGCGAGGGAGGTGCCGAGCGCGGCGGGCAGCCGCCGCGAGCGCAGGTAGAGCGGAAGCCAGCCGGTCACCCGTGGTCCTTCCCGGTCAGGATCGACGTCAGGCCGGGCTTGCAGGCGGTGGCCGCGTCGCGCAGGGC
This sequence comes from Actinoplanes sp. NPDC051343, assembly GCF_044455125.1. Lineage (NCBI taxonomy): Bacteria > Bacillati > Actinomycetota > Actinomycetes > Micromonosporales > Micromonosporaceae > Actinoplanes > Actinoplanes sp. NPDC051343. Next base: position 875,828 of record NZ_JBITEL010000001.1, on the reverse strand, counting down.
GGTCACCCGCCGGGTCTGCTCGGCTGCGGGGGCACGGCGCAGCGCCTGGACGGTGTCGCGGACCTGGGTGTCGAAGGTGGCTTCCGGCACCAGGTCGTCGGTGGTGATGGTGTCGGTGCCGAGCAGCCATGCGCCGGCCGCCGCGAGACCGACCTCGTCGGCGTGCTCGCACCGCTCCTGCGGGGCGCCGGCTCCCCAGACGAGGTCTTCGACCAGGTGCCGGCCGGGCTGCCCGGTTTCCTGGTCGAGAGTGAACGCGATCGTCCCCGGCCCGACCGGCACCGCCGACGGGTCGGCCTCACCGGGGATGTAGACGGTCGCGGCTCGCCACTCGACGGCCTTCGTCGGCGCACCGGGGAGCTTGGCGAGCAGCGTCAGGGCGCGGCCGGCCTGCGGGACGATCGTGGTGAGTGAGGTCTGATGGACCGCGGTCACGCACACCCGGCCGCTGCACACGAGCCGCTGGGCTGCGTGGTCGACCCGGTAGCGGCCGGCCTGGCCGACGCCGGGGATGAGGGCGGCGGCCAGGATCGCGCCGACCACCACCGGGACGGCCACGATGCGGGCGGGCCAGCGGCGGGCGGCGGCGAGCAGGAAGCCCGCGGTGGCCAGGCCGGCGCCCAGCGCGAGGTGGCCCAGGATCGCCCGGCCCGTGACGGTCTCCCAGTCGTAGATCGGCGGCTGGGGCACCAGGATCAGGTTGTCGAGCCGGGACATCTGGCCGGGCGCCTCGGCCAGCGAGAGGCCCAGCTGTCCGAGCAGGCCGGTCGCGGCCAGCGCCGGCGGCAGGAGCGGGGACGTCCACGAGCGCCCGGCCGCGAAGCCGAGCCACGCTCCGCCGACCAGGATCACGCTGTCGGCCACCGGCACGATCATCGACCGCACGCTGGTGTAATCGGTCATGCGGGCGACCAGGACGCCGCCGGCCGCGAAGACGAACAGGTGGGCGAGGACCACCGCGACGGCCATCGCGGCCATCGCCGGGGTGATCCGCTGCCAGCGCGGCCGGCCGGTGCTGCCGAGCAGTTCGTCGGCCCGCGTACGCCGTTCCCGCCGCCCGAGCATCGCCCCGCCCGCCAGCGCGATCGGCAGCAGCACGAACACCGCGCTGGCGTGATAGTTGGCCAGCCGCGTCCACTGGGTGTCCCAGTAGTGGACGTCGGTGAGCAGCGCGACCCCGGTGAGGACCACGATCAGGAGGCCGACCAAGCGGGCGTTGGAGCGGCGCAGCTCGATCCACGCGATCCGCATCATGACGTGCTCCGGTGCCGGCTGAGCAGCGAGGTGTAGCCGCGTTCGGCCGGGCTGTCGCCCACCCCGCCCGGCTCGCCGAGCCGGGTCAGGTCGTCCGGCACGCCCTGGAAGACCAGTCTCCCCTTGTCGATCAGCACGACGTCGGTGCAGGCCGCCACCACGTCCTCGACCAGGTGGGTCGAGACGACGACGCAGCTGTCGGTGCCGAGTCCGCGCAGCAGGGAACGGAACTCGACCCGCTGCTCCGGGTCGAGCCCGACCGTCGGCTCGTCGAGCAGCAGGAGGGCCGGGTCGTTGACGATCGCCTGGGCGATCCCGGCCCGGCGCAGCATGCCGCCGGACAGCGACTTGAGCCGCGAGTCGGCCCGGTCGGTCAGGCCGACCCGCTCGATGGCCCGTTGCACCGCGCCCGGGATCGACGACGCCGGCATCTCCCGCAGCCAGGCCAGGTATTCGACGTACTCGCGGACCGTGAACCGGGGGTAGAACCCGAAGTGCTGGGGCAGATAGCCGAGCCGCCGGCGCAGCCCCCGAAGGCCCCGGCGGTCGGCGGCGTCGAGGCCGAGCAGCGCCAGCCGTCCGCCGTTCGGCCGGACCACCGTCGACAGGGCCCGCATCAGGGTGGTCTTGCCGGCGCCGTTCGGGCCGAGCAAGCCGTGCACGCCGGTGCCGAGCCGCAGGTCGAGACCGTCCACGGCCAGGTGCCGACCGGCCTTGACCCGCAGGCCGGCCGCTTCGACGTCCCAGGCGTGCAGCGTGGGGGAAACCTCTTCGGCGCTGACCGCGCGGATCATCGGTTCTCCTTTGCGGATTGTAGGAAGACGGCGCGCAGCACCGTGAGCACGGTGAGGATCGCCGCGGCGGCGAGCCAGCCCGGTACGCCGGCCGGGCGGATCAGCACCGGCAGGCTTTCGGTGACAACCGCCGGTGCGGCCACCACGACCAGCCAGGCGCCGCTCAGGATCGCGGCCGCACGGGCGACCCCGATCCAGCCGCCGAGCAGCAGAGTCGTCGCGGTGAAGGTCAGGCAGGGGAGCAGCCACAGGGCGGGCGACTTCCCGAGGTACCAACCGGTCAGGGCCAGTGGGGGGATCACCGTCGCGAGCACGACCAGCGTGCGGCGCAACAGCAGTTCGATGCCGGCCCGGGCGGTGCCGGCAATGATTTCCCAGGCCGGGTCGCTGCGCCGCGACCACGCCGCGGCCAGGCCACCCAGCGGTGCCACCGGGGCGAGCAGCAGCACCAGCGACGGCCGTTCCGGGAAGTTCCGATCGAGCAGGAAGGCGGTGAACACGGCCACGACGGTCAGCGCGGCCCAGGGAAGGAAGGCCCACGCCGACCATCGGTGCGCCCGGCGACGCCAGGCACGCTTCCGGGTTGGTTGCGGCCCGTTGCGTACGCCGCGGTCGATGCGAACCTGCACGTCCTCCAGCAACTCAGGCAACCCGGGACCGGGCAGCCCGACCAGCCGGGAGCGGCACTCGGCGCACCCTTCGAGGTGGGCCTCCACCGCCCACGCGCCGGCGTCGTCGAGGGCCGGATCGCCGGCCGCGTAGGCCGCGAGCGAGGCGGCCGAAGCATGACTGGTCACGACAGCGCCTCCCGGAGCGCACTGCGGGCGCGACGCGCCCGGCTTTTCACGGTGCCTTCCGGCAACCCGAGCAGGACGGACGTCTCGCGGACGGTGAGCCCGTCGAGGACCATCGCGCGCAGCACCTCGCGCAGTTCCGGTGCCAGCTGTGACAGCGCCGCCCCGACCTCGTCGCCCACGGTTCCGGCGAGCGCCTCGTCCTCGGCCGCGGCGACGCTGCGTACGGGAAGGACTTCGGCCGGCACCTCCGGCCGTCGCGCCCGATGGCGCAAGGCATCGACGAGCCGGCGTGCCGCGATGGTCCAGAGCCAGCCCGCGGCCGTCCCGTCGACGCCGGCGAAGGAGCCGGCGGCCCGCCAGACCGCGAGGTAGGTGTCCTGCAGAACCTCCGCGACCAGCCCGTCGTCGGAACAGCGGCGGCGCAGCCGCACCGCGAGCCAGGGCGAGGTCCGCCGGTACAGCTCGTCGAACGCGGCCCGGTCGGCCCGCGCCACGTGCCGTAGCAGCTGCTCGTCGTCCATCACACCCCGTCAGACGGCACGGGACCCCTCGCCGGATCACGATCGAGAGTGACCCCGGTCACAATTGTGTCGGCCGGGGCCAGGCGGGTAGCAGAGGTGCGAGGGACGAAACCCCGATGAATGCGAGGTGAAGTGGCGTGGCTGCCACCAGAACCAGCCATAACGACACTCCGAACACGCCCGAGGTCAGCGAGAGCAAGATCGCCCGGATGAAGGTCGGTGAGCTGCGCCGCGAGCTGAGCAAGCGGGGCGTCAAGGGCACCGAGGACGTCAAGAAGCCGGAGCTGGTCAAGAAACTGATCAAGGCGGAGGTGCGGTCGGCCAGGAACGGTCGGAAGAATCCGACCGGCCACAACGACACCCCGGACACCCCCGAGGTCAGCGAGAGCAAGATCGCCCGGATGAAGGCGGACGAGCTGCGCACCCGGCTTGTCCGGCGCGGGGTCAAGGGCACCGCCGACATGAAGAAGGCGGAACTCGTCGAGCGGTTCATCAAGGCCGAGCTGAAGGCGACCAAGGCCGCGAAGACGACGAAGGCCGCGAAGACCACCGAGGCTGCGAAGACCACCGAGGCCGCGAAGACCACCAAGGCTGCGAAGACCACCAAGGCTGCTAAGACCACCAAGGCTGCGAAGACCACCAAGGCCGCGAAAACGTCCGGCGGCAAACGGACCGGTAAGCACACCTCGAAGTCCGTCGACTACTCGCAGGAGATCAGGTCGACCGCCGAGCGGCCGGAGCGGGACGGCCGCAGCCTCGTCACCACCGATCACGAGGTCATCCGGAAGTGGGCCAAGAGCCGCCGGGCAGTGCCTTCCACCATCGCCGGCACCCAGCACGACGGCCACCTCGGCGTCCTGCGACTCGACTTCCCGGGTTACTCCACCGACGACCGGCTCGTCGAGGTGAGCTGGGCGGAATGGTTCGAGGCGTTCGACCAGCGGCGCCTCAACTTCATCTACCAGGAACGGCGCATCGGCGGCGAGCGGAGCAACTTCTTTCAGCTGGAGAACCCCGACGAGTGAGCGAGCCGCCGCCGGAGGAAGTCGAGGGTGAGAGCGGAGACGGTGGCGGCCTGGTCGTTGTCGGCCGCGCCGCCGTGCCCGCCCTCGACGTTCTCGTAGTAGGTGACGTCGTAGCCGGACTCGCGTAGCCGGGCCGTCATCTTGCGGGCGTGGCCCGGGTGCACGCGGTCGTCGCGGGTCGAGCTGATGAGGAGGACGGGCGGGTAGGGCCGGCCGGGAACGACGTTCTGGTACGGCGAGAACTCGCTCAGGAAGGCCCAGTCGCCGGGATCGTCGGGGTCGCCGTACTCGGCGATCCATGAGCGGCCGGCCAGCAACCGGGTGTAGCGGCGCATGTCCAGCAGCGGCACCGAGGCGACGACGGCGCCGAACAGGGCCGGAAAGCGGGTAAGCATCACGCCCATCAACAGGCCGCCGTTGCTGGCGCCGCTGATGCCCAGTTGCGGCGGGGTGGTGATGCCCCGCGCCACCAGGTCGGCGGCGACCGCCGCGAAGTCCTCGAACGCCCGGGGCCGGTTCTCCCGTCGCGCGGCCCGGTGCCACGCCGGGCCGTACTCGCCGCCGCCGCGGATGTTCGCCACGACGTAGGTGCCGCCGCGGGCCAGCCAGCCGCGGCCGATGACGCCGCTGTAGAACGGGGTCAGCGCGACCTCGAAGCCGCCGTAGCCGGTGAGCAGTGCCGGCCCGGGACCGTCGCCGCCGACGACGAAGTAGGGCACCCGCGTGCCGTCGTCGGACACGGCGAAGAACTGGCGTACCTCCATGTCGTCGGCGCCGAAGAACGCCGGTTCCCGCTTGAGGACGGTGAGGTCGCCGCCGACGTCGCCCAGGCTCAGTGCGGCCGGCTCGAGGAAGCCCTGCGACGAGATCAGGTACGCGTCACCGTTGTCGGGGTCGGTGTCGACGATTTCGGTGTCGGTGAACGCGGCCTGGCGGGGCATCGGCCGCGTGCCCCAGCCCGCCGCCCCCGGCGTGAGGATCTGCACAGAGGTCCGGACGTCGGTCATCGTGGCCAGCAGCAGGTGATGGCGCGTCCACGACCAGGACGTGAGCGAGGTGTGGTCGTCCGGCTGGAACAGCACGGTGAGATCCCGGCCGCCGGCCAGGTAGGAGCCGACGTCGGCGACCAGCAGGGCCCCGGCCGGGTAGGTCAGGTCGCCGACCGTCCACGGCGACCGGGTGCGGATCAGCAGCCAGTCGCGGTGCACGTTCCAGTCGGCGTCCGCCGGGACGTCGATCGGTGTGCGCCCGCCGCCCGGCGCCAGCAGGTATTGCTCCGAGCGGAAGATGTCGAGGAACCGCACGACGAAGTCGCGCTCGTATCCGACCGTCGCGTCGTGGTCGGCACCGACCGAGACGTCGTCGGCGTCGCCTTCGAAGACGAACTCCGCCTCGGACAACGGGGTGCCGCGCCGCCACCGCTTGACCACGCGCGGGTAGCCGGAGGAGGTCAGCGAGCCGGGCCCGAAGTCGGTGCCGACGAAGATGTGATCGGAGTCGATCCAGCCGACCCGGCTTTTCGCCTCGGGCAGGGCGAAGCCGTCCGGCACGAACGCACGGGTGGTGAGGTCGAACTCGCGGACCTCCACCGCGTCGGCCCCGCCCCGGGAGAGGCTGATCAGGCAGCGGTCGTAGACCGGCCGCAGAACGGTCACGCCGCCCCAGGTCCAGCTCTCCGATTCGGTCTTGTTGAGCGCGTCGACGTCGAGCAGCACGTCCCACTCGGGGTCGTCGCGGCGGTACTGCTCCCGGGTGGTGCGCCGCCACAGCCCGCGCGGATGGTCGGCGTCGGTCCAGAAGTCGTAGTAGAAGCCGTCGCCGCGCCAGCCGGGATAGGGAATGCGGTCCTTGCTGTCGAGAACCTCGCGGATCGCGCCCTTCAGGGCGGCGAATCCGTCGCCGGCGACCGCGGCCAGCGCCTCGTCGTTGCGGTCGGCGACCCACCGCCGGGCGTCGGGGGAGTCGAGGTCTTCCAGCCAGAGGTACGGGTCGTCGGCGTCCAGCACAGCTACCCCCGGTCGCATCGGATAGCCCGACCCTGCCACCCGTACGCCGCGTTGCCTAGAGTGGGCGCAGGCTCGGGATCGGGGGATCGATGCGTGCGGTGTGGTACGAACGTCCGGGTCGTGCGGCCGATGTCCTTCAGGTCGGCGAGATGCCCGATCCGACGCCGGGCGCCGGTGAGGTCCGGGTGCGGTTGTCCCGGTCCGGGATCAATCCGGGCGACACGAAGAAGCGCGCGGACTGGGCCGGTTACGGGATGCCGTACCCGCGGGTCATCCCGCACAGCGACGGCGCCGGGGTGATCGATGCGGTCGGCGCGGGCGTCGACCCGGGCCGGGCCGGGCGGCGGGTCTGGGTGTTCGGCGCCCAGTCGTACCGGCCGTTCGGGACCGCCGCGCAGATGACGGTGGTGCCCAGCGGGCAGGCCGTGGATCTGCCGGACGAGGTGAGCGACGACCTCGGGGCGTCGCTCGGCATTCCGGGCATCACCGCGCACCGCGCGGTGTTCGCGGACGGGCCGGTCACTGGCCGGACGGTGCTGGTGCACGGGGCTCTCGGCGGAGTCGGTGCCCTGGCAGCACAGCTGGCGGTCTGGGGTGGGGCGCACGTTATAGCCACCGTGCGCCGGCAAGGCGACCTGAGTCAGGTGACGGTTCCCGGCGCGCCGGTGGTCGCGTTGGACGATGCCGATCCGGCGGCGGCGATCCGCGCTCACGCGCCGGAGGGTGTGGATCGCATCGTCGAGGTCTCGTTCTCCGACAACGTCGACCTCGACGCCGCGGTGGCCGGGAACGGGGCCGTCATCACCGCGTACGCCACCCGCGCCGACCGGCCGGACTTTCCGTTCTGGCCGATGCTGTTCAGCAATGTCACGATCCGGCTGATCGGCAGCGACGACTTCCCGGCCGAGGCCCGGCAGCAGGCGGCGACCGACCTGACAACCGCGGCCCGCGACGGCGCGTTGTCCGTCCGCATCGGTGCTCCGCTGCCCTTGGAGCGGGCGGCCGAGGCGCACGATCGCGTCGATGCGGGCACGCGCGAACGGGTGCTGCTCGCCATACCCGAATAGTCCTAGCGGCCCATGCCGGCGGTCAGGCCCTGGACGATCTGCTTGGTGGCGACCAGGAACAGGACGATGAGGGGGACGGTGGCGATGACCAGGCCGGCGAACAGGGCCGACCAGTTGGTCTGGAACTCGCCGAAGAACTGGGTCAGGCCGACCGGCAGGGTGTAGCGGTCGGTCGTGCGCAGGAGCACGAGCGGGAAGAAGAAGTCGTTCCACAGGGGCACGAAGCGGAACACCACCACGGTCGCGATCGCCGGTTTGACCAGCGGGACCATGACGCGCGCGAAGATCCGGAAGTCGCCCGCGCCGTCGATGCGGGCGGCCTCCTCCAGCTCGCGGGGCAGCGTGCGGAAGAAGGCCGACAGGATGAAGATCGAGAACGGGATGCCGCTCGCCGCGTAGATCAGCACCAGCCCGAGCCGGGAGTCGGTCAGGCCCAGGCTTCCCATCAGATAGAAGATCGGCACGATGCCGAGGCGGACCGGCAGCATCAGGCCGGCCAGGAAGAAGGCGATGAGGGTTCCGCTGCCGCGGAACTGATAACGGCCGAGCACGTACGCCGCGGGCAGCGAGACAACCACATCGAGCGCCACCGCCCCGATCGTCACCATGGCCGAGTTCTGGGCGTAGGTGCCGAACGACGCCTGCGTCCACGCGGTCGAATAGCTGGAGAAGTCGAGCGACGACGGCAGCGCCAGCGGGTGCGACAGCACCTCACGATTCGGGCGGAGCGAGTCCAGCAGCATGATGATCAGGGGGATCAGCGCCGCCGCCGCGTACCCCCACAGCAGGAGGTAACCGCCCAGCCGCACCACCTGGGTCTTCATGACAGGACCGCCTCGCGCCGGCGGACGATCCGGTTGGCGATGACCGCGATGCCGAAGGTGACGAGGAACAGCAGCACGGCCAGGGCCGACGACTGGCCGATCGCGTTGACGCCGCCCTCCTGGAAGGCGACCCGATAGAAGATGAGCCCGAGCACGTCGGTGGCGCCGCCGGGGCCGGTCGGCTGGTTGCCCTGGGCCCCTTCGAGCGAATAGACGAGCTCGAACGTGTTCATCGAGCCGATGAACGTGAGGATCGAGACCACGCCGATCGACGGCAGCAGCAGCGGCAGCGTCACCTTCCGGAACCGGTGCCACGCGCCCGCGCCGTCGACCCGGGCCGCCTCCGAATATTCGGGCGGGAGCCCGGCCAGCGCGGCGCCGAACAGCAGCACCGGGAACCCGACGTACTGCCAGGCGTTGACCAGCACGACCACCGGCAGCGCGGTCGCCGGGTCACCGAGCCAGGGCCGGGCCAGCGAGTCGAGCCCGACGCCGTGGAGGAGGGCGTTCACCGGCCCGAAGACCGGGCTGAGCAGCAGGCTCCACAGATAGCCGACGACCAGCCCGCCGATCAGGTAGGGCACGGTGTAGACGGTGCGCAGGAACCGGCGGGCCACCGGAAGTTCGAACAGCAGCACGGCGACGAGCAGCCCGAAGGTGTTCTGCACGACCATCGTGCCGGCGAAGAACACCATGGTGTGCCAGAACGCCGGCCACAGCTGGTGGTTGAGCGGGAACGTGTCGAACAGGCTCGAGAAGTTGCCGGTGCCGGCGAAGTCGCGGCGGGCGGTGCCCTCCCATCGCCAGAGGCTGTCGGCCAGCGCCGACACCAGCGGATAGACCATGAAAATCGTGTAGAGCAGAAACGCGGGGAGCAGGAACCAGATGATCTTGCGCCACCGCATTACGGCTTGAACCACTGGGAGATGCCGGTCTGGATGTCGGTCGCGACCTGGGTCGCGCTCTGCTGGCCGAGCAGCAGCTTCTGCAGGCCGGCCGCCTCGAGGTCGCTGCCGAGCGGGGTGCCGTAGCGGAAGTCGACAAGCATCAGGTAGGGCGTCGGATCGGTGCGGTAGGCGGAGACCATCTGCCCGAGCAGCGGGTCGCTCGACTGCACGCCCTTGACCAGCGAGACCTGCTTGAGCTTGTCGGCGACCAGTTTCCCGAAGTCGGGGGTGGTCATCCACTGCAGCAGTTCCAGGGCTTCCTTCTGATGGGCCGACTTGGCGTTGAGGCCGTACGAGGCGTCGACCCAGCCGACCTGCAGCGGCTTGTTCACCACCGCGCCGGGTGCCGGGGGAACGTTGAAGACGCCCAGGTCGAGGTCGGGGTTGATCGACTTGATCGGGGCGAGCGCGAACGAACCCTCGGGAATCATCGCCGCCTTGCCGGTCGCGAACAGCGTCTGCACGTCGGTCTCGCCCAGGCCCATCTGATCCTTGGGGAAGTACGGCTTGAGCTGACGCAGCACGTCCAGTGCGGCCACATAGGACGAATCGGTGAACTTCGCCTGCCCGGCCAGCACCTTCTTCTCGAAATCCGGTCCGCCGTAACGGGTTGCGGCGAAGGCGTCCTTGTAGAGTGGCAGCAGCCAGGAGTCCTTGCCGGCCGCGGCGAACGGCGTCACCTTCGCATTCTGCAGAACCCGGGCCGCCGCGATCATCTGATCCCACGTGGTCGGCGGCTGCAGCTGGTACTTCGCGAAGATGGCCTTGTTGTAGTAGACCTGGAAGGTCGACACCTCGAGCGGTACGCCGTAGACCTTCCCGTCCTTCTTGCCGCGCGCGCCGTTCAGCGCCGTGACGTCGAAGTTGGACAGTCCGGCCACGTGGCCGTCGAGCGGTGTCAGGTCGCCGGCTTGGACCAGGGGCTGCAGCAGGCCGTACGTTCGGAGCTGCATCACGTCGGGTCCGCCGGCCTGCGTCAGGCCGGTGGAGAGAATCGTGTTGTACTCGGTGGGCTTGTAGGGCTTGAAGTCGACCGTGATGTGCGGGTGCGACTGGTGGAACTCGGTGAAGATCTGCTTGTAGAGGGCGGCATCCTCGGGCCGCCACGACCAGACCGACAGGCTGACGTCACCGCCGCTGCCGTTCGAGGAACCCGTCGCGGTGCAGGCGGCGGTGCCGGCCATCAAGGCCGCGACCGCGAGGGCCGCGAAACCGTTGCGCGCTCTCATATGGCGTCCCCTTCGCGTCAGTCTCTGTCGAGCCCGGCTATCGCCAGTGCCTCCCGGACTCCGCCCGCCGCCTGCTCCAACGCCTGCTTCGCCGTGTCGACGGGAACGTCGGCGAGCAGGGAAACCATGGCGATCCGGCAGTCGCCGCCGGCCCGTTCCGCGGCGTCGGCGCAGACCTGCGGGTCGAGGCCGGTCGCCTCGGCCAGGATCCGCACCACGCGGCCGCGGAGCTTCGCGTTGCGCGGGTCGAGCGCCACCATCAGATTGGAGTAGGTGCGGCCCATCCGCACCATGAGCGCGGTGGAGAAGGCGTTGAGCAGCATCTTCTGTGCGGTGCCGGCCTTCATCCGGGTCGATCCGGCGACGGCCTCCGGGCCGGTCGCCACGGCGACGTGCACGTCGACCTCGCTGCCGAACGTCGCGCTGGGATTGGCAGATATCAATACGGTACGCGCGCCGGTCGCCCTTGCCGCGGCGAGAGCACCCGTGACGTACGGCGTGCGCCCGCTGGCCGTGAGGCCGACCGCGACGTCTCCCGCCTCGAGTGCGCCGCCCTCGGCGGCGCCGTTCGCCGCATGGTCCTCGACGTTCTCGACCGAGCGTTGCACCGCCTCGGCCCCGCCGGCCTGGTGGGCGGTGACCCAGAGCGGGTCGATGTTGTAGGTCGGGATCAGTTCGGCCGCGTCCATGACCGCGACCCGGCCGGACGTGCCGGCGCCGAAGTAGTGGACCCGGTGGCCGTCCTTGAGCGACTGGGTGGCGAGATCGACCGCCACGGCCAGGGCGGGGAGGACCGCGTGCACGGCGGCCGGCACCTTGGCGTCCTCGTCGCTGATCATCCGGAGCATGTCGAGCGTGCCGACCAGGTCGATGTCGAGCGTGTCCGGGTTGCGTTCCTCGGTCGGAGCGATGACCCAGAGCGGGGTGTCGGCAGTTCGGTTCGTTTCACGCGGCACGACAGGAACTTTCCACCACGGCTCGAATCCAGTCAAGAAATTACAAGTGTCCTAGATCCTTATATCGAAAGTCATTGACGTTCCGAGAGGGCGGTAGGTAACCTTCGGACTCAGCTAAAAGCCGGTCAACAAGTGTCAGGCCGGGTGTCTACATCGGCCTTCCGCATGCACCGGCCAGCAACGGGGGCCCGCGGATGGGCGCTGTCCGCGCCCAGCCGCGCCCCGCTGGAAGATCAGGCATCCCGTGAGGGGGCAGCCATGCCGGTCCACCGTCGCGGGCTCCTCGCCGGAGCGGTCGGTGCGGTGGCCCTCGGGCCGCGCCCGTCCGTCGCGGTCGCCGCGCCTCGGAGCGAGCGCCGGGTCCGCACCGGCATCGAGCGGCTCATCGCCACCCGCTACGCGATCCTCCGCGGACAGCGCGTCGGCGTGATCACTAACCCGACCGGCATTCTGCCGTCACTCGAGCACGAGGTCGACGTCATGCACGGCGACCCGGCGGTCGATCTGGTCGCCGTGTTCGGGCCCGAGCACGGCTTCCGCGGCACCGCCCAGGCGGGCGGCTCGGAGGGCCTTTCCGAGGACCCGCGCACCGGTCTGCCGGTCTACGACACCTATCAGAAGAGCGGCCGGGCACTCGCCGACATCTTCACCGCCTCCGGCGTCGACACGATCCTCTTCGACATCCAGGACGTGGGCGCGCGGTTCTACACGTACATCTGGACGCTCTACGACTCGATGGTCGCGGCGGCCGTGGCCGGCAAGCGGTTCGTCGTGCTCGACCGGCCGAACGCGATCTCCGGCCGACCGGCGTCCGGCCCGGTCCTGCACCCCGCCTACGCGACCTTCGTCGGCCGTAGACCGATCGCACAGTCACACGGTATGACGGTCGGCGAGCTGGCTCGGATGTTCAACGCGGTCTGGGTTCCGGGGGAGGCCGGCCGGTCGGTTCCACTCACCGTGGTGGAGCTGACCGGCTGGTCGCGGACCATGTACTTCGAGGACACCGGCCTGCCCTGGGTGCCGCCCTCGCCCAACATGCCGACGGTCGACACCGCGGTCCTCTACCCGGGCACCTGCCTGTTCGAGGGGACGCAGGCATCCGAGGGGCGAGGCAGCACGCGGCCGTTCGAGATGATCGGTGCGCCGTACGGGAACTGGCTCTGGGCCGAAGCCCTGACCGCCCAGCGTCTGCCGGGCGTGGTCTTCCGGGAGAACTACTTCACGCCGACGTTCGCCAAGTTCGCCGGGCAGACCGTCGGTGGCGTGCAGGTCATCGTGACCGACCGCCGCGCGTGCGACCCGATCCGGACCGCCCTTTCGATGATCGTTTCGCTGAAGACCCTGTATCCGAAGGACTTCGCGTGGCGGCCGGACCACTGGATCGATGACCTGACCGGGTCCTCGGCGGTGCGGGAGGCCGTCGACGCCGGCCGGAGCGCCGACGAGATCGTCGCGAGCTGGCAGGGCGAGCTGGTGGCCTTCCGGCGGCTACGCGCGAAATTCCTCATCTACAGGGGCAGCCGATGATGCCGATCGTGGTGGCGGCCGTCGCGGCGCTCACGCTCACGCCCGTTCCGATCCACTTCACCCCCGGCCGGACGCTCCACTATGGAAGCGCCGCCGAGGCCGGCCTCGTGCCGGAGGACATCGACCGGATCGCCGACGACATCGCCCGTTACACGCAGCCGTCGCCCACCTATCCCGAATACCCCGGCGCCGTCGCGCTCGCCGCCCACAACGGCGTAATCGTTGCCCACGACGTCACCGGCTACGCCCTGAGATACGCCGACGACAAGCCGACCGAGCTGCCGCCGGACCAATGGATCCCGATGCGGCGGGACACCATCTTCGACATCGCCTCGATGACCAAGCTGTTCACCTCGCTCGCCGCGGTGCAGCTCATCGAGCAGGGACGCCTCGGCCTCGACGCGCCGGTCGCCGGGTACCTTCCGTCGTTCGCGGCCAACGGCAAGGGCCGCATCACGATCCGGAACCTGCTCACCCACACCTCCGGGCTCCCGGCCGACCCGGTGCCGTCGCTCTGCGACTACGCCACCGACGACGAGCGCTGGGCCGCCGTCTACACCGTGAAGCCGGTCGCCGCCCCCGACACGACCTACCTCTACAGCGACATGAACATGATGACGCTCGGCAAAGTCATCGAGGCGATCACCGGCCGGTCGCTCGACCAGGTCATCCGGCAGCGCATCACCGGCCCGCTCGGCCTGCGCGACACCATGTTCAACCCGCCCGCCTCGCTGCGGCCCCGCATCGCGGCCGAGGAATACCAGCCGTGGACCGGTCGCGGGATCGTCTGGGGCACGGTGCACGACGAGAACGCGTACTGCGTCGGCGGCGTCTCCGGCCACGCCGGCATCTTCTCGACCGCGCACGACCTCGCGGTCCTCGCACAGACCCTGCTCGACGGCGGATCGTACGGCCGGGCCCGGATCCTGTCGCCGTCGAGCACGCGGCTGCTGTTCACCGACTACAACCAGGCTTTCCCCGGCAACGCGCACGGCCTCGGCTTCGAACTCGATCAGCGGTTCTACATGGACGCGCTCAGCTCCCCGGTCACCGCGGGCCACACCGGCTACACCGGCACCGACATCGTCATCGACCCGCTGTCGCACTCGTTCGTCATCCTGCTGGCCAACCGGGTTCATCCGAGCCGCAACTGGGGAAGCAACAACCCCGCCCGGCGAGCGGTGGCACGCGATCTCGCGCTGGCGATTCCCGTACGCCCGGCATCCGGCCCGACCGCATACTTCTCCGGCACCGCGGATGCCAGCAGCGCGACCCTCGGCGTACCGGTCAGCGTGCCCGCCTCGGGGGCCCGGCTCTCCTTCCATCTCTGGTACGACACCGAGGCTTCGGACGTCGCCTACCTGGAGGCGTCCCCGGACGGTGGCGGCACCTGGCAGCCGCTGGCGTCGTTCGCCGGCTTCGAGGGCCGCCGGTGGCTGCGCGAGTCGGCGGTCATTCCCGGCGGCACGACCGACCTGCGCTGGCGTTACACCACCGACGCGGTCTACGAGGGGCGCGGCGTCTACGTGGACGGCATCCGGGTGACCGGGCCGCGGGGCACCTTCTTCGACGATCGCCGGCCGGCCGACGCCGCCCGCGTCCAGCTCAGCGGATGGCAGGTCAGCCGGGTCTGACGGCTCGGCTACGTTGACTGCCATGGCACGCACCCGCGCTGTTCCCTCGCCCGCCTCTTCGTCGACGGCCGCTTCTTCCTCGCCGACGGGACATTCGTCCGAGTCGACGGCGGTGCACATCCGCGCGCTGCTGCCGAGCCTGCAGCCGTCGATGCGGCGGGTGGCCGATCACGTCCTGGCCGACACCAGCGCCACCGCGACCCTCACGGTCACCGAGCTGGCGGCCGCCTCCGGCGTCTCCGAGGCGACGGTCATCCGGTTCTGCAAGGCGATCGGCTTCGCCGGCTACCCCCAGCTGCGGCTCGCGCTGGCCGCCGAGGCCGGGCGCGCCCAGGGCGCCGACCGCAGCGGACGCGTCATCGACACCGACATCCAGCCCGGCGACGACCTCGCCCGCGTCGTCGAGAAGATCGCCTTCGCCGATGCCCGCGCGGTCGAGGAGACCGGCGCCCAGCTCGACGTCGTCGTCCTCGAACGCGTCGTCGAGGCCCTGACCCGCGCCCAGCGCGTCGACCTGTACGGCGTCGGCGCGAGCGCCTTCGTGGCCCTCGACTTCCAGCAGAAACTCCACCGCATCGGCCGCGTCGCCTTCGCCTGGCCGGACACCCACGTGGCGCTGACCAGCGCCGCCCTGCTGCGCCCGGGCGACGTGGCGATCGGCATCTCGCACACCGGCACGACCATCGACACCATCGACGCGCTGACCGAGGCGCGGGCCCACGGCGCGCTCACGGTCGCCCTGACCAACTTCCCGCGCTCGCCGATCGCCCAGGCGGCCGAGCACGTGCTGACCACGGCCGCCCGCGAGACCACCTTCCGGTCCGGCGCCACCGCGAGCCGCCTGGCCCAGCTGACGGTCGTCGACTGCCTCTTCGTCGGGGTGGCCCAGCGGACGTACGGCCAGACGGTGGCCGCTCTGGAGGCGACCCGGAGCGCCGTCGGCAGCCGCCACACCCCCTACAAGAACGGTATTCAGCGACCCAGCTGACGGCTTCCCCCGACCCGGCGCCGCCTCGCCCGCCCAGCAGGCGCGGCGGGCCCGAGATGACCGTGCTCGGCACCGGATTCCAGGCGACCGTTCCGTCCGCCGCGCGGGTGACCCGGCCGGCCGGCCGCTACCGGCATCGCCGTCGCCTGGCTCGGCCTGGCCCTGCGTATCTGGGCGATCGCCGTGCTCGGCCGCTCGTTCCGGACGACCGTCGAGGTCGACGCCGGGCAACAGGTGGTGACCGGCGGACCCTACCGATTGGTGCGGCACCCCTCGTACACCGGCATCCTGCCGATCGCGGCCGGGCTTGGCCTGGCCGGCGGCACCGGGCCCGGCCTGGCGGTCTGTCTCGTGCTGCCGCCCGTCGCGATGCTGCTGCGCATCCGCGTCGAGGAGGCGGCCCTGAGCCGTGTGCTCGGCGAGCCGTACCGACCCTACCGCCGCCGCACCAAGCGGCTGATCCCCGGCCTCTGGTGAGGAGGAGGATGGGGTCATGCGACTGGACCTCACCTCCAAGACCGCGCTCGTCACCGGGTCGACGCAGGGCATCGGCCGGGCGATCGCCCGCGGTCTCGCCTCCGCCGGGGCGCGGGTCGGGGTCAACGGCCGGTCCGCGGCCTCGGTCTCGGAAGCGCTGAAGGAGATGGGCGACGGCGACTTCGTAGCGGTGCCGGCCGACGTGGCGACCGCGGAGGGCGCCGAGGCGGTGCTCGAACGGCTGCCCGCCGTCGACATCCTCGTCAACAACCTCGGCATCTTCGGCGCTCAGCCCGCACTGGAGATCACCGACGACGACTGGCGGCGCTACTTCGAGGTGAACGTGCTGGCGGCGGTGCGACTGACGCGGGCCTACCTGCCCGGCATGCGCGACCGCGGCTGGGGCCGCATCCAGTACATCGCCAGCGACTCGGCCGTGGTCACCCCGGCCGAGATGATCCATTACGGGATGACGAAGACGGCGCTGCTCGCCGTCTCGCGCGGCTTCGCCAAGGAGGCGGCCGGGTCGGGAGTCACGGTCAACAGCGTGATCGCCGGGCCGACGCACACCGGCGGCGTGGAAGATTTCGTACGCTCGCTGGTCGGTGACGACCTGCCGTGGAACGAGGCGCAGCGCGAGTTCATGGTCAAGCACCGCCCGCAATCCTTGCTGCAGCGTCTGATCGAGCCGGAAGAGATCGCCAACATGGTGGTCTACCTGGCCTCCCCGCTCGCCTCGGCAACCACCGGCGGCGCCGTCCGCGTCGACGGCGGCTACGTCGACGCGATCCTGCCCTGACCCAGCCGCAACGACGGTGAGGCCGAGCGGTGGAGGCGTAATTCCTCCTCCGACAGACCTGGCGGAGCGCGACGATCGGGCGGAAGGAGACGGTGAGCTCGGCCTCCTCGAGGTCGGTAGCGAGCGCGTCCGCTTCAGGCCTGCCTGCCACCGCCGCGCTTCTGGTCGTACATCGCCGGCTCGGCCCGGCGCAGCGGGACGTCGGCCGAGTCGACGTCCGCGCCGTCGCCCGGTTGCGGGAACGCCTTGGGCCGCCGGCCAGAAACAGTACGGGGGTGGCCGTGAGTGATCGGCATTTGCCGAATCCCCCGATGTGCTCGTAGTTCAGGCTCGAGTACATCGGGGGTGGGTTGCGGTTGCCAGTGCGGGGCTTACTCCCCGAACGCTCCGGCTTCCCCGTCGTCGACGACGATGTCGGTGCGGATGAGGACGGCCAGTTCGGTGGCCGAGAGAACCTCGCCGCCGGGTGCCAGGGCGTCCAGCAGGTCCGGCAGCAGCTGGCGGAGTTGCCGGGCTACCTCGGCCGGCTCGGATTCGACGTCGGCCGCCACGCCGCCCACGACGTCGTCGCTCAGCATGACCTGGCCGCCGGTGGTCGCCAGCCCGTGCAGGCCACCGGGGTAGCTGTGGCCGAGGGCAACGATCACTTCCCGGATCTCCGGGTCGTCGAGCAGCACGGCCAGCTGGTAGGTCCCGCTCATTTGACCCGCCGATCCTGGCGCGCGGCCAGTTCATCCTCGTCGACCAGCACGAGCATCGGCTGGCCGGGCCGGCAGAGCATGGTCACGGTGAAGCGCAACGTGGTGTCGTCGCGCGCGTTGCCGTCGGAGTAGTGGATGACGTCGCCGCCCGGTTCCCAGAACGCCTCGCCGGCCTTGACCACGCGCGGCGCCTCGCCCTCGAGTTCGAGTTCGAAGAGCATCTCGCCCTCCAGCACGTAGCCGAAGGCGGGCCCGGGGTGCCGGTGCGGCGGGCTGCCCGGGTCGCCGGGCGGGAACTCCACGACGATCGTCATCGCGTGCGCCCCGGCCGGAATGAACGGAGGCTCGGCCTCCTGAACCACGGTGACCGCCGTTTGCCACGACATGAGCTGACCTCCCTGATCGATGGGTTCGTCAGCTAAGACCGGGCAGGCGGGTCGGATGTGACGGATTCCAGGGCCGGGGTGATGGCGAGGCGGTAGAGGCGGGTGGGACGGCCTTTGCGGCTCACCTGGGTGCTGCCTTCGCGGACGATCAGCCGGGCCTCGTCGAGTTTGCGGATCAGCCGGCGGCCGCTCGGGTCGGTGATGCCGAGCGTGCGGGCCAGGTCGCTGGGGGAGAGGGGCTTGCCGGCCAGGGTGCGCTCGACCGCGGCGAGGCGGGACAGGGTGGCCGGGCTCAGGCCGACCCGGCCGGCCAGCGCCTCCAGGCCGCCGTGCTCGCGATAGGTGTAGGTCAGCGGTGTCCCGGAGGCGCCCATCGGCCCGATGGTCATGCCGCTGTCGGTGAACAGGTAGGCGCCCGGCTGCGCGTCCTGCCCGGCGCGGGTCGCGGCGCGTTCGGCCAGGGTGACGCTCTGCCGGGCGGTGCCCCCGATGCCGAAGCCGGCCACGACGCGTACGCCCAGGCCGGTGCGGGCCTCGGCGAGCACCGGCAGGGTGACCCACTGGTGGGTGGCGGCCTCGAAGAGGGCCGCCGGGGCGAAGACCAGCAGTTCCTGACGACCGCGGGGGTCGATCCAGGCGTCCGCGAACTCGGGCGTGTTGACCAGCAGGTGCTGCAGGCCGACCAGCGCGCGGTCGACGTCGGTGCCGTCGAGCGCGAAGATGCCGGCCGCGAAGCGCTGGGCGTTGGCCCGCCGGTGCTGGGCTCGCAGGGCAAGTTCGTGCAGGTCGGCGCGGATCGTGCCGGGGGTGGCCAGGGCGTGCAGCACGGCGGTCTGCCCGGAGAGGGCGGCGGCGACCGAGGTTCGCACGCTGATGACGTACGGCGAGCCGCTGTGCTGCCGGTGGAATGCCACCACGTCGTCGACCGTCTGGTCCGGGTCGAACGGCAGGGTGGCGATCCCGGTGGGGTCGAGGCCGAGCGCCCGGGCGACCTCGTCCACGGTCGCCTGGTCGAAGGTGTCGATGCTGACCGGCGTCGCCGGCCAGCCGTTGCGGAGCGCCTTCGCCCAGGCCAGGGCCAGGTCCAGAGCGGCCGACCGGGTGACCGCGACCGGCAGGTCGGCCGGGATCAGGTCGCGGGAGCGGGCGTACGGCACGAGCCCGAGCAGCAGCCCGTCGAGTCGGTCGTCGAGCAGCCCGGCGACCCGGGAGCTGATCTCGTCCTCGTGTTCGTAAATCGCCCAAGTGAAATCGACGCCGGTGAGCGTGCGCGCCGCCTCGGCGAAGCGTTCCCGGTGGTCGGCGTGCAGAACGAGACCGATGTGCATTCTCCGGAGCCTAGGGGCTTGACGCGGATCAATGCAGTGCCCACTCTGGACGAACCCCACTTCAGCGAACTACTTACGAACCAGGTGCGCTTATGAAGCTTTGTCTCGCGGCCGCCGCCGGCCTGGCCCTGACCATGGCCGCCTGCGCTCCGTCCACCTCGTCCCCGCAGTCGGCGCCGTCCGGCGGCGGCGCGAAGACCGGCACCCTCAAGGTCTGGCTGTTCGACGAGCCCAACCGGGCCCCCAAGGAGAAGGTCGTCAAAGAGGCGATCGCCGAGTTCACCGCCGCACACCCCGGCGCCAAGGTCGACCTGCAGTACCTCGCGGTGGAGACCCGGGCCGAACGGTTCAAGGGCGCCTTCAACGACCCGGCCAGCGCCCCCGACGTCGTCGAGTACGGCAACACCGACCTGCCCGAGTACGCCGCCGCGGGCGGCCTGGCCGACGTCGGCCCGGTGGTCTCGACGTGGTCCGAGGGCGCGGGCCTGACCGCCGACGCCAAGGCGACCGTGACCTATCAGGGCACGCTGCTCGGCGTCCCGTGGTACCTCGGCGTGCGGGCGCTCTACTACCGCACCGACGTCTTCGGCTCCTTGAACTTGAAGCCGCCGACCAGCATCGCCGAGCTGACCAGCGACGCGCGCACGATCCACAGCCGGAAGCCGGATCTCTTCGGCATCGCGGTCGGCGGGCAGTACACATACGCAGCGATGCCGTTCGTCTGGGACGCCGGCGGCGACATCACGTCGATCGACTCGGCGCAGTCGCGGGCCGGTCTGAAGGCGTACACCGACCTGATCGCGCCGGACAACTGCCCGCCGCAGAACTGCGCCGACCTGACCGGCGGCAAGACCGTCGACCTGTTCGCCAGTGGCAAGGCGGCGATGGGCATCCTCGGCAACTTCAACCGGGCCGCGGTCGACGCCGGCGCGGCCAGGGGCAGGTACGCCGTCGTGCCGCTCCCGGGCCGCAAGCCGGGCTCGATCGCGCCCGCCTTCGCCGGTGGCAACAACCTCGGCATCATGAAGAACAGTCAGCGCCCGGCCCTGGCCGCCGACTTCCTGACCCTGCTGGCCGGTCGGAAATATCAGGCCGCGATGTACGACGCGATGGGCAACCTGCCGACGCTGAAGACCGCCGGGGACGCGGTCGCGGCCAGGGACCCGTTCCTCAAGCCGTTCCTCGACACCATCGCCGCGGGCACCCGGTTCGTGCCGCTCAACCCGGGGTGGGGCAAGGTGGACGCGGGTGCCGTGCTGCCCGACATGATCGAGAAGGTGGCGACCGGCCGGGCGACGGTCGATCAGGCGACCTCCGAGGCCGCGAAGCAGATCAAGGCAGATCTTGGCTAGACGGACGCCCTTCTGGCTGTTGCTCCCGGCACTGGTCGTGCTGGGAGCGCTGTTCGCTTATCCGATGTACCAGCTGGGACTGCTGTCCGTACTGGACTTCCGGCAGGCCCAGGTCAGCGGCGGGCAGCCCACCCACTTCGTCGGCTTCGCCAACTACTCGGCGCTGCTCGGGGACAGCCAGTTCTGGTCGGTGCTGCTGGCCACCGTGCTCTTCGCCGCCGCCTGCGTGGTGGCCACGATGGCCGTCGGGGCCGGCCTCGCGGTACTGCTCACCCGGGTGAGCCGGCTGCCGCGGCTGCTGCTCTCGCTGGCCGCCATGGCCGCCTGGGCGGTGCCCGCAATCTCCGGCTCGACCGTGTGGGCGTTCCTGTTCGACACCGATCTCGGCCTGGTCAACCAGATCCTCGGCCTCGACGGCCACAACTGGTTCTACCACCGCTGGCCGGCCTTCGCGCTGGTCGGGGCGGTCGTGGTCTGGCACTCGTTCCCGTTCGTCATGGTCACGCTCTACGCGGGCATCGAGGCCATCCCGAAGTCGATTCTCGAGGCCGCCTCGATCGACGGCGCCGGCACCTGGCGCGCGTTCTGGCGGATCATGGTGCCGGCGTTGCGCCCGGTCCTGATGATCGTGGTCATCCAGTCGATCATCTGGGACTTCAAGGTCTTCACCCAGGTCTACGTGATGACCCGCGGCGGTGGCCTGGCCGGGCAGAACCTCACCCTCAACGTCTGGGCCTATCAGCAGGCCTTCGCCAGCAGCGAGTACGGTCTCGGTGCCGCGATCGGCGTCGTCATGACCGTGATCCTGCTCGTGGTCACGCTGTTCTACCTGCGCGCTCTGCGTAGATCGGGGGAGCCGCTGTGAAGGTGGCCAGGAACGCCGTCGCGGTTCTGATCGCCCTCGTGGTGATCTTCCCGATCTTCTGGATGGTACTGGTCGCGGTCAAACCCGCGGGCGAGATCCAGTCGCTTCACCAGCGCCCCTGGACCGTACGCCCGTCCCTGGCCGCGTTCCGGCGAGTGCTGACGGTCGACGACTTCGGCCGGTACTTCCTCAACAGTGTTCTGGTCGCCCTGGTCGTCGTCGTGCTCTCGGGGCTGCTCGCCTTCCTGGCCGCGGTCGCGGTGACCCGCTTCCGGTTCCGCTTCCGCACCACGATGCTGATCCTGTTCCTGGTCGCCCAGATGATGCCGGTCGAGGCGCTGACGATCCCGCTCTTCTTCCTGGTGCGTGATCTCGGCGGGGCGGTGCCGGGGCTGGGGCTCAACACGCTCGGCTCGCTCATGGTCGTACACACCGGCTTCACGCTGCCGTTCGCGATCTGGATGCTGCGCGGCTTCGTCGCGGCGGTGCCCGAGGAACTGGACGAGGCGGCCCAGCTGGACGGGGCGAGCCGCTTCACCGTCCTCTGGCGCATCCTGTTCCCGCTGGTCGCTCCGGGCCTGGCGGCGACCAGCGTGTTCAGCTTCATCGCGGCCTGGAACGACTTCCTGTTCGCCCGTACGTTCATCATCAGCGCGACCGGCAATCAGACCCTGCCCATGGCCCTGCTGGTCTTCTTCAAGCCGGACGAGAACGACTGGGGCGGCATCATGGCCGCCTCGACGCTGATGACGATCCCCGTGCTGATCTTCTTCCTGCTGGTCCGCCGACGCCTGGTGGCCGGACTGGGCGGAGCGGTCAAGGACTGACATCCATCGGAGCATCCGGCGGGCCGGCCAGGGCGAGCACCAGGGGCAGGAAGACGTCGTCCAGGATGTCGGCCAGAAGCTGCTCGATCTCGGCCTCGGCGGCGTCCTGTCCCCAGCGATGGGCGTTGCGCAGTCCCTCGTAGCGCAGCAGGTCGGCCGGCAGGCTGACGACGCGCGGCGGAAGGTCGGCGTGGGCCAGTTCGCCGCGCGCGACCGCGTTCTGCAGGATCGCGCGGATCACTCCGGGCAGCACGGTGCCGAAGCCGGTGTCGGAGTCGGGCGCCTCGGCGAGCAGGCCGTAGAACAGGTCGGGGCGGTATTGCCGGCCTCGGTCGGCCATCCGGCGCAGCACGCTCAGCAGGTCCCCGCGCAGCGAGCCGGTCTGCGGCACCTCGGAGACCAGTGGGCCGAGGGTGTGCCGGATCGCCGCGATCGCCAGGTGCGCCCGGTCCGGCCAGCGGCGATAGATGACCTGCTTGCCGGTCCGGGCGCGCGCGGCGACGCCCTCCATGGTCAGCCGGGGGTAGCCGTTCTCCATGATCTCGGCCCAGGCGGCATCGAGGATCGTCGCCTCCAGCTCCTCGCCCCGGCGTCGGGTGCCTGCCACGTCACAACCTTCCAGGAGACGTTGCGTCTCTTAACGTCCGAGCCTAGCATTCGGACTTAGAGACGGATCGTCTCTTACGAAGGGAAGAGTCATGACCGAACGCCGCGAACCAAGCCTGCTGGTACTCGCCCTCGTCCTGGTGCTCGGGCTGGTGGCGCCACTACTCGACAGCACGATCGTCAACGTCGCCATCCCCACGCTGCGGCACGACCTCGGCGCCTCGGTCGCCACCATCCAGTGGGTCAGCACGGCCTACCTGCTCGCGGTGGCGCTGGCCATTCCGGTAACCGGGTGGGCCTCCCAGCGCTACGGGCCCCGCCGCATCTGGCTGATCGCTCTCGCCCTCTTCCTGGCCGGCTCGGTCCTGTCCGGCCTCGCCTGGAACATCGAGTCGCTGATCGCGTTCCGGGCGCTGCAGGGCGCCGGCGCCGGGCTGCTCATCCCGATCATGCAGACGCTGCTGTTCGGCACGGCCTCCGGCCGGCCCACCGGCAACACGATGGCGCTGGTCAGCCTGCCCGCGCTGCTCGGGCCGGTGCTCGGCCCGGTGATCGGCGGCCTGATCGTCAACCACCTCGACTGGCGCTGGATCTTCTACGTGAACCCGCCGATCTGCCTGCTCGCCATCGTGCTGGCCATCCGTTACCTGCCCCGCGACACCGGCCGCCCCGGCGCCCGGCTCGACATCACCGGCCTGCTGCTGCTCTCGCCCGGTCTGGCCGCCCTGATCTACGGACTGAGCGAACTCGGCGACCGCGGCGGCTTCGGCCACCCGATCGTGCTGGTGCCGCTGGCCGGCGGGGCGCTGCTGGTGGTGGCGTTCGTGGCGTACGCGCTGCGGGCGGCGAACCCGCTGGTCGACCTGCGCCTGTTCCGGATCGGCTCGTTCTCGGCCGTCGGCAGCCTGATGTTCCTGTCCGGGCTCGCCTCGTTCGGCGCGCTGCTCCTGCTGCCGCTCTACTACCAGCAGCTGCGGGGCGAGAGCGTGCTGACCGCCGGTCTGCTGATGGCGCCGCAGGGCATCGGCATCGGGCTGTCGCGGCTGGCCGGCGGCCTGCTCGACCGCTGGGGCATCCGCGTGGTCGTGCTGGTCTCGACGCTGCTGCTGATCGTGGGCACGCTGCCGTTCGCGTTCGCCGGGCTGCACACCAGCCAGTGGATGCTCGCGCTGGCGCTGGTCCTGCGCGGGGCCGGCCTCGGGGCGATCCTGATGGCGGTGCTGTTCGGGGCGTACGACGGGCTGCCCCGGGAGTTGATCCCGCACGCCAGCACCGCGACCCGGATCCTGCAGCAACTGGGCGGCTCGTTCGGCACGGCCCTGCTCGCGGTGGCCCTGCAGCGGGGCCTGTCCACCCACCCGGCCGACCCGGCGACCGCCTTCGACCACGCCTTCTGGTGGGCGCTCGCCCTCACCCTCCCGGCGCTGGCCGCGGTGGCCTTCCTGCCCCGCCGCAATGCCGCGGCGCCTGCCGCCGACGAACCTTCGATGACCGACGCCGCCGCGTGAGGCGGGTATCCGGACGGCAGGCCCGCCGTCCGGATCCCCCGTCCCGCCTCATGTTTCGACGGTACGGCTCAGGCGTACCGGCGTTAGGATCCACTTCGATGCGGGAATCCGGGGCCACTTCGCTCGACCTGCTCCTCGACCTGCCCGCCCGCGGTCCCCGGCGGGCCGGCCTGGAAGACGCGTTACGGGCCGCGGTCAGCGGCGGGCGGCTGGCCGAGGGGAGCCGGCTGCCGTCGTCGCGGTCGCTGGCGGCCCAGCTCGGGTTGTCGCGCAACACGGTCGCCGACGCCTACGCGCAGTTGGTCGCCGAGGGGTGGCTGGTGGCCCGGCACGGATCGGCCACGCGGGTCGCCGCGCACGGACGCGCGCCTTCGGTGTCGTCGGCCGGGTCGGTGCCGGCCAAGCCCGCGTACGACCTCACCTCGGGCGTCCCCGACGTGAGCGCCTTCCCGCGCACGGCCTGGCTGCGGGCCGCCCGGCAGGCGCTGGCCACCGCGCCGAACGACACCCTCGACTACCCGGACCCGCTCGGCTCGCCGGCTCTGCGGACGGAGCTCTCGGCGTACCTCGGACGCGTGCGCGGCGTGCGCGCCGCGCCCGGCCACATCGTGGTCTGCACCGGCACCACCCAGGCGTTCTTTCTGCTCGCCAAGGCGCTCGGCGGAGGCGAGATGGCGGTCGAGTCGCACGGCCTGCGCTATCAGCGGCGGGTGCTGGAGGAAGGCGGGGGCAAGCTCGTGCCGCTGGCGGTCGACGAGGACGGCGCGGACGTGTCGGCGCTCGGCCTCCAGAAGGGCGTCGTGCTGACCGCCGCCCACCAGTTCCCGCTCGGTGGTGCGTTGTCCCCGGCCCGGCGCGCCGAGGCGCTCGCCTGGGCCCGGCGCACCGGCGGCGTGGTGATCGAGGACGACTACGACGGCGAGTTCCGGTACGACCGGCGGCCGGTCGGTGCCCTGCAGGGGCTCGACCCGGAGCGGGTCGCCTACGTCGGGACGGTCAGCAAGACCCTCGCGCCGGGGCTCCGTCTCGGCTGGATCGCCGCGCCACCCGGCCTGCTGCGCGGGGTGGTGCGGGCCAAGGCGCTCAGCGGCGGCGGCGCGGGCGTGCTCGACCAGCTCACGCTGGCCGCGTTCATGCGTGGCGGCGGGTACGACCGGCACATCCGCCGGTCCCGTCTGCGTTATCGGCGGCGGCGGGACGCGCTGGTGGCCGCCCTCGACGGCCGCGCCTCGGTCACCGGCATCTCGGCCGGGTTGCACGCGCTGGTGCCGGTCGACGACGAGGACGCGGTCATCGAGCGAGGGGCGCGGGCCGGGCTGGCCCTGCACGGGCTGGGGACCTTCGGCACCCCGGGCGGACTGGTCGTCGGCTACGCACGGCCGCCGGACCACGCGTACGCGGGAGCCCTGCGCGCCTTGCGCGCCCTGCTCTGATCAACCGCCGGGGCAGACATCCTTGCTGCCGCTGTGCATGACGCAGGCCGGTCCCGCCGATCCCGGAGGGGTCGCGTGCTCACCGCCCGCGTGACGCCGGGCCAGCGCGTAGATCGGCAGGCCCATGATGAGCGCAATGATCACGAACACGCCGGCCTGCACGAACCGACGCCGGACCGCCGAGCTGACGAAGCCGACGATCGGCACGCCGATGAGCACGGCGACGACCAGGAGGTACGCGTTGGCCCTGACATGACCGTCCTCGAGCACGACGCTCGGGTCGATCAGCCGCAACGGCCCGACGACCAGCACCGCCCCGATCGCGGCGGCCGCGCCGGTCCGCAGATCCCGCAGACCGCGCCACCACGGCACCGCCCACAGCAGCAGCCAGCCGCCGACGAAGAGCCGTGCGTGCAGCACCAGGGTCGAGTCGGCCGTCTGCTCGGCCGTCGTCGAGGTGGAGGACGCGGCGACCAGGATGCTCATGCTGATCGCGAGGGCCGGCGCGACCACGAGCGTCACCAGCGGCGTCACCAGCCAGCCACGCATATCCCGGCTTCGATCCGTTCCCGTCACGGTCCGGGAGCTTAGCGGCGCGGTGAACCGGTCGCCGCCCCGCGGTGTAATGATCGGTTGCGAGAGCTTCGGAGAGGACTGAGTTAATGAGCTACGGCAACGATCCGTTCGCCGGCCTGCCGCCGGCGGCGAGCTTCACCGTGACCAGCACGTCGGTCAACCATGGGGACGCGTTCTCGCCCGCGCAGATGTCGGGTGCCTTCGGGGTGCCCGGCGGCGAGGACCGCTCGCCCCAGCTGAGCTGGTCGGGCGCGCCCGAGGGCACGCAGAGCTACGCCGTCACCATCTACGACCCGGACGCGCCGACCCAGTCCGGGTTCTGGCACTGGTCGGTCGCGAACATCCCGGCCGACGTCACCTCGCTGCCCGAGGGTGCGGGCGACGACGACGGCGCCGGCCTGCCCAAGGGGGCCTATCAGCTGCGCAACGACGGTGGGGGCGCGCGCTTCATCGGTGCCGCTCCGCCGGCCGGTCACGGCCCGCACCGCTACTTCGTCACCGTGCACGCGCTCGACGTGGCCGACCTCGGGGTGCCGGCCGACGCGTCGCCCGCGTTCTTCAACTTCAACATCGCCTCGCACATCCTGGGCCGGGCGACCCTGGTGGCCACCGCCGAGATTCCAGCGGCCTGACGTTCAGGGAGCGCCCCGGTCCGAGACCGGGGCGCTCAGCAGGCCCACGATCGCGTCGACCAGGTGGGCTTCGACCGACCGCCACTCGTCCCCGCTGGTCAGTGTGCGCTCGCGCTCGGCGCAGGTGTGCACGATCAGCGCGCGGACCATGTCGTGGCGCTCGGCGCGGATGTCGTCCGGCATCTCCGGCAGGCCGGCGCTGATGCCGGCCGCGGCCGCCTGGATGGCCGGGGAGTGGAGCGCCTCGGCGGTCATGATGTCGCGCAGCGCCGGGTCGGTCATCAGCTGGGCCGCGAACCTCGCGTACCAGCTCGGGGTGCCGAGCGCGGCCAGATGATCGGTGAGCGGCCGGACCGTCACGACCACCCAGTCGCGCAGTGCGGTGCTGCCCTCGTGCTCGGCCAGCAGCCGGTCCCGGATCTGGTCGATGTGCCGGGTGTGGCCCGCCGTGATCGCCCGGATCAGGTCGGTCTTCGTGCCGAAGTGGTAGCCGACGGCAGTGTTGTTGCCCTGCCCGGCGGCCTCGCCGATCTGGCGGTTGGAGACCGCGAACACCCCTCGCTCGGCGAACAGCCGTTCGGCCACCGTCAGGATTCTTTCCCGGGTGGTCTCGGCCCGCGAAGTGCGCAGGTTAATCGCCGCCACGCGGACATTCTTGCTGGTCAGGGCACGCTTGTCTAAGTCAGTCAGCTGACTTAGTCTGAGGCGGTCGCTGACAAAGCGGCGGAAACATGGACGTACGCCTTCGTTTCGAAGGGAGCCCGGCCATGACCGACGTGCTGGTGGTCGGGGCTGCCGCGGGCGGCCTCGCGACCGCCGAGGCGTTACGACGCCGCGGATTCACCGGGCCGATCACGGTGCTGGGGGCCGAGCCGCACCTTCCCTACGATCGGCCGCCGCTCTCCAAGCAGGTGCTGGCCGGCGAGTGGGCACCCGAGCGGGCCCGGCTGCGCCCGGTCGACGCGACCCTCCACCTGGGCGACCCGGCGGTCGCCTTCGACGCGGCCGCGCGCCGGGTCACCACGGCGGCGGGCCGCATTTTCGAAGCCGAATCGGTGGTGCTGGCCACCGGGGCCCGCCCCCGGCGATTGCCGGGGACGCCCGAGGCGTACGCGCTGAGAAGTCTCGACGAAGCCCTGTCGTTGCGGGCTGCTCTCCTACCGGGGCGCCGGCTGGTCGTGGTCGGTGACGGGGTACTCGGCACCGAGATCGCCGCGACCGCGACCAAGCTCGGCGTCGACGTGACGCTGGCCGGCCCGCAGCCCGCCCCGATGCACCTGCAACTCGGCCCGGTCGTCGCCGGACTGCTGGCCGACCTGCATACCCGTGGTGGCGTGCGGCTGCGCCTCGGCTCCGGAGTCACCGGCCTGGTCCCCGCCGATATCGCGCCCGATGCTGGTGTCGCCGGGCGGCCGCCCGCCGCCGTGGCGCCCGGTGTCGGTCTCGTGGCTCGGCCGCCTGCCGCCGTGGCGCCCGGTGTCGGTCTCGTGGCTCGGCCGCCTGCCGCCGTGGCGCCCGGTGCCGGTGTCGCGGGCTCGCCGCCGGCGGCCGTCGGGGTCACGCTTGCCAGCGGGGAGACGCTTCCGGCCGACGTTGTCGTGGTGGCGTTCGGGGCCGCCCCGGCGACCGAGTGGCTGCAGGGCAGCGGGCTCACGCTCGACGACGGCGTCGTCTGCGACGAGCAGTGCCGGGCCGCCGACGGCGTCTGGGCGGTCGGTGACGTCGCCCGCTGGCACCACCCCGGCCTCGGCGCGTCGATCCGGCTCGAGAACCGCACCAACGCCGTCGAGCAGGCCGACGCCGTCGCCGCCAACATTCTCGGGGCCGCCCGGCCCTACGCCCCGATCCCCTATTTCTGGACCGAGCAGTTCGGCGTCCGCATCCACCTTTACGGCTTCCCCGGCGGCGACCTCGAGGTGATCGAGGGCGATCCGGCCGCCGGCCGTTTCGTCGCCGCCTATCACCGGGCCGGGCGCCCGGTCGGGGTGCTCGGCTGGAACATGCCCAAGCAGGCCCGCCTCCACAAGTCGGTTCTGTCCTTCGAGGAAGGGAAAAACCGTGACGACCTACCCGATGACCAGGGCGAAGGGCTGCCCGTTCGATCCGCCGCCCGAGCTGGGTGAGCTGCGGCAGTCCGAGCCGCTCACCCGGGTGGAGATCTGGGACGGCAGCCGCCCCTGGCTGGTCACCCGCTACGCCGACCAGCGTGCGCTGCTCGCCGACCAGCGGGTCAGCGCCGACCCGGACCGCACCGGCTATCCGATGTCGGGCCCGGCCCGGCCGCGCGGCGACGACACGTCGATCGGCTTCATCCTGATGGACGACCCGGAGCACGCCCGGCTCCGCCGGATGGTGACCGCGCCCTTCATGATCAAGCGGGTGGAGGCGATGCGGCCCGCCGTCCAGAAGATCGTCGACGACCTGATCGATTCCCTCCTGGACGGGCCGAAGCCGGTCGACCTGGTCGAGGCGTTCGCGCTGCCGGTGCCGTCGCTGGTCATCTGCACGCTGCTCGGCGTGCCCTACGCCGACCACGACTTCTTCCAGGAGAACAGCCGCAACCTGATCCGCACGTCGATCCCGGTCGAGGAGCGCAGCGCCTCGTTCAAGCGGCTCTACGACTACCTCGACGAGCTGATCGGCTCCAAGATCGAGAAACCGGGCGACGATCTGCTCTCCACGCTGATCGAGCGGATCGCGAGCGGTGAGCTGACCCGCCGCGACGCGGCCGGGATCGGCGTGCTGCTGCTGATCGCCGGTCATGAGACGACCGCCAACATGATCGCGCTGGGCACGCTGGCCCTGCTCGAACACCCGGACCAGCTCGATCGGATGCGGGCCACCGACGACCCGAAGCAGATCGCCCTCGCGGTCGAGGAACTGCTGCGCTACCTCAACATCACCCACAACGGGCGACGGCGGGTCGCGCTCGAGGACATCGAGATCGGCGGCCGGACGATCAAGGCGGGCGACGGCATCATCTTGCCCAACGACATCGGCAACCGTGACCCGGACGTCTTCGACGACCCGGACCGGCTCGATTTGGGCCGCGACGCCCGCCGGCACGTGGCGTTCGGCTTCGGCGTGCACCAGTGCCTGGGTCAGCCGCTGGCACGGATGGAGCTGCAGGTCGTCTACGGCACGCTCTACCGGCGCATCCCCGGCCTGCGGCTGGCGACCACGGTCGAGGAGATCCCGTTCAAGCACGACGGCGCCGTCTACGGCGTCTACGAACTGCCCGTGACCTGGTGAGGAGCGAACGATGAAGGTTCTGGTGGATCAGGAGAAGTGCGTGGCCTCCGGCCAGTGCGTGGTCGCCGCGCCGGACGTCTTCGATCAGCGCGACGAGGACGGCGTGGTGGTGCTGCTCGACCCGGCCCCGCCGGCTGAGCAGGACGGCGACGTGCGCCAGGCCGCCGCGGTCTGTCCCGCGCTGGCGATCACGGTCGAGGAGTAGACGGTTATCTAGATGCTGCCGGCGTCCCGGCGCGCCTATGTTGGGCGCCGTGCGGGATATTTTTCGGCGGTCCCGGCGGGTGCGCGCGTTGCGCCTGCTGGCCGAGGCCTCGCCGGTGCTGCTCGTGCTGGCAGTGATCTTCGTGATCGCCGAGTCGGTGCTGCCACCGTTCACGCTGATCGTCATCGGGCACGTCACCGGTGACATCCCGGGTGCGGTGGCGCACGGGCTCGGCTCGCCCGACGGCCACCGGCTCGACGCTGCTCTCGTGGTGGCCGGGGTGGCGTACGCGCTCTATATGATGCGCGGCCCGGCCGAGGACATGCTGGCCGCGACGTCGCGGGCCCGGCTGACCGCGCTCATGCAGCGCCGCCTGGTGCGCGCGGTCAACGCGCCGGCCGGCATCGGCCACCTGGAAGACCCCGAGGTGCTCGACCGGCTCGCCCGGGCCGGGGGCGGGCTTTCCTCGGACCAGCCCGCCGACGCGCCGATGACCACGCTGTCGATGGTCGGCGACCGGCTCTCCGGGCTGCTCGCCTGCCTGGTCATCGGCACCTACCACTGGTGGCTCGCGGTCGTGCTGATCGCGGTCTGGCTCGGCGTCCGGCAGCCGTTGCGCCGGCTGGTGCTGTCCCGCGTGCACATGTTCCGCCGGGCCACCTCGACGATGCGCCGCAGCTGGTACCTCTTCGCGCTGGCCGGCAAGGCGCCGCACGCCAAGGAGGTACGTACGTTCGGGCTCGCCGACTGGCTGATCGAGGGCTACCGAGGTTCCTATGTCGAGGCGATGGCCGAGTCGTGGGACCAGCAACGCGCGCTGACCCGCCGGGTGCTGCTGCTCTGCCTGCCCGTGCTCGGGGCGTACGTGCTGGTCGCCGGCTCGCTGGGCTGGTCGGCGTACCACCACACGATCGACCTGCGCACGCTCGCGGTCATGCTCCCGATGCTCCCGGCCACGATGAACGTCGGCAGCATCTCGATCAACGACTACAAGATCGAGGCGATGCTGACCGCGTTGCCCGACCTCGACTCGCTCACCTCCGAGCTGCGGGAACAGACGGCACTCACCGGAACGACGGGTGAGCCGCCGGCCGGCGCGATCCGGTTCGAGCGGGTGAGCTTCCGCTACCCCGAGGGCGACCACGACGTGCTCGACGACCTCGACCTGGAACTGGCCGAGGGGCGGTCGCTGGCGCTGGTCGGAGTCAACGGGGCCGGCAAGACCACACTGGTCTCGTTGCTGGCCCGCATGCGGGACCCGACCGGCGGCCGGATCACGGTCGGCGGCGTCCCGCTGACCGAGTTGCCGGCCGACGTCTGGCAGCGCCGGGTGGCCGTGGTCTATCAGGACTTCACGCGCCTGCCGCTGACCGCCCGGGAAAACATCACCATGAACCTCGACGGCGTGCCGGACGACCCGGCGGCGATCGAGGAGGCCGTACGCCGTTCCGGCTCCGCCGAGGTGATCGACGGCCTGCCCGGAGGTCTCGGCACCGTGCTGTCCCCGCAATACACGGGCGGCCAGGACCTCTCCGGCGGCCAGTGGCAACGCCTGGCCCTCGCCCGCGCGCTCTATGCGGTAGCGCAGGGCGCCACCGTACTCGTCCTTGACGAACCCACCGCCCAGCTGGACGTCCGCGCCGAGGCCGCGTTCTACGACCGGTTCTTGAAGATCACCGCCGGGGTGACCAGCATCGTCATCTCGCACCGCTTCTCGACCGTCCGCCGCGCCGACCGGATCGCCGTCCTCGACGGCGGCCGCATCACCGAACTGGGCCGGCACGACGAGCTGCTGGCGACCGGCGGCACCTACGCCCGCATGTTCAACCAGCAGGCGGCGAGGTTCCGATGAGACCGGACGACATTCCGCGCCGCACCGCGATCTGGTTCTTCCTGACCCTCGGCTGGCGGGTCGCGCCCCGGCAGATCACCTGGGCGCTGATCCGCGGCCTGATCGTGGGGGTAGCGGGTATCTCCTACTCGATCGGCTTCCGGTTGATCGTCGACGCCGGGCTCGAGCACGACGGCCGCGGCGTCCTCCTCGGCGTGCTCGTCGCCTCGGTGCTGGCCTGCACGAGCTGGGTGCTCGCGGTCGTCGGCGCCCAGCAGAACCAGGTGCTCACCGACCGCATCAACCTCGAACTCGGCGCGCGCATCGGCCGCACCGTCGCCCACGCGCCCCGGCTCGACCACTTCGAGAACCCGGACGACCTGCGCGAGATCGACCAGCTGCGCGACAACCGCCGGGCGCTCGCCTCGTCACCGTCCCAGGTGCTCGCCGGCCTGCAGATCGCGGTCCAGGCGATCGGCACGGTCGCGCTGCTGGCCTGGATCTATCCGCCCGTGCTGGCCGTGCCGGTGCTCGCCGTGCTGCCCTGGCTGGCCGGGCGCCGGGCGTCCAAGCTCCAGCAGCGCGCCGACGACGACCTGGCCGAGAAGAAACGCCTCACCGGCGACCTGTTCGGCATCGCCACCACCGCGGCGTCGGCGATGGAACTGCGCACCTACGGCATGACCGGCGCGCTCACCGAGCGGCACGCGGCGCTCAGCGAGGAGGTGCGGGCCGGATCGGTGCGGGCGGCGATCCGCGGCGGCCTCTGGGAGGCCGCCGGCTGGCTGGCGTACGCGGGTGGCTTCGTCGCGGCGATCGTCGTCCTGGTCCTCCAAGCCGCTCACGGGAACGTCAGCCCCGGGCAGGTCGTGATGGCGGCCAGCCTGATCCGGCGGGCGCAGACCCAGGTCTCGCGCTCGACCGGCACGGCCGACAGCCTCGCCTCGGCGATGCGGTCGGCCCGGCGCCTGGTGTGGGCCGAGCGCTACCTCGCCCCTCCGCTTCCGGGTGGCGAAAGCGTCCCGGAAACCCTCGGCGAGGGCATCCGCTTCGAGAACGTGTCGTTCACCTACCCCGGCG
This sequence comes from Actinoplanes sp. NPDC051343, assembly GCF_044455125.1. NCBI lineage: Bacteria > Bacillati > Actinomycetota > Actinomycetes > Micromonosporales > Micromonosporaceae > Actinoplanes > Actinoplanes sp. NPDC051343. The sequence continues at coordinate 842,401 of NZ_JBITEL010000001.1, read as the reverse complement.
GCGCGGAGCCGGTGCTGCACGGCGTCGACCTGCTGCTACCGGCCGGTGCCACGGTGGCCGTGGTCGGCGAGAACGGCGCCGGCAAGACCACCCTGGTCAAGCTGCTCACCGGCATGTACGCGCCGACCGCCGGCCGCATCACGGTCGACGGTGTCGACCTGGCCGCGGTCGAGCCGGCCGAGTGGCGGCGGCACCTCACGGCCATCTTCCAGGACTTCATGCGCCCCCAGATGATCCTGCGCGACGCGGTCGGCATGGGCGACCTGCCGCGGCGCTCGGACGACCGCGCGCTGGCGGCGGCGCTGTCCCGGTCCGGTGCCGACGCCTTGGCGATCGAACCTTCGACGTTGCTCGGCCGCTTCTTCCCCGGCGGCCGCGAGCTCTCCGGCGGCCAGTGGCAGCGGGTCGGCCTGGCCCGCGGCCTGATGCGCCCGGCACCCCTGCTGACCGTCCTCGACGAGCCGACCGCGGCCCTGGACGCGCCGACCGAGGCCGCCGTCTTCGAACGCTTCGCCGGCGCGGCCGAACGCTCGGCGGCCGCCGGAGCGGTCACCGTGCTGGTGTCGCACCGCTTCTCGACGGTCCGGATAGCCGACATCATCGTCGTTGTCGAGGACGGCCGCGTCACCGAGACCGGCCCCCACGAGGACCTGCTCGCGGCCGGCGGAACGTACGCCCAACTCTTCGCCCTCCAGGCGAAGGCCTACCGGGTTTGATCCGGACCCGATAGGGGTACCGCGCTCCGCATGTCTTTGGAGTACCGGATCGAACGGCACGGCGACAGCATCACGGTGGTCCCCGAGGGCGACATCAGCCTGGAGACCGTCGACGTGCTCCGGGAGGTGCTCCGCGGCATAGTGGACAGTCAGACCGCGCCGCACATCGAGGTCGACATGCGCTCGGTCGGCTTCCTCGACTCGAGCGGCATCGGTGTCCTGGTCGCCGCCCAGCGGGCCGCCGCCGCCCGCGACAAGACGCTGTTCCTCACCCAGCCGACCCCGACGGTCCGCATGGTGCTGGAGATCGCCCACCTCGACGGCATTCTGGTGCGCGACCCCGCCGTCGACTGACCGGCATACATGAGAGCCACTTCGGGTAGAAGCCGACCACTGCTTGCGCAGGTGGGATCGATTCCCGACCGAAGGGGCCCGACATGGGAAGTAAGCGAGCGGCCGCGTTAGCCGCCGGTGTTGCCATTGCGTTCGGCATCGCCTCGGTGACCGCGGGTTGCGAGTCCGGGAGCGACGACAGCAGCGGCGGCGACGCGGCGACGTTCAGCTCCAACGTCTCCGGCGCGGTCAGCGCCTGGGCCTTCGACAACGCCGACGACGTCGGCAAGGCTCGCATCCAGTACGCGGCGGCCAAGCTCAACGGTGTCACCGTCAAGATGGACCAGACGCCGTTCGACGCGCAGAAGTTCACCGCCCGGTTGGCCGGCGGCAACGTGCCCGACGTGGTCCAGATGGACCGCGAGTACGTCGCCACCTATGCCGCTCAGGGCCTGCTGATGCCGCTGGACAAGTGCTTCTCGGCCAATCAGGTCGACCCCCGGCAGCGGTGGTACCCGGCCGTGGTCAGCGACGTGACCTACAAGAACCAGATCTGGGCGGTGCCGCAGTTCTACCAGCCACCGGCGATCATCCTGAACACCACGGTCATGGACGCGGCCGGTGTGAAGCCGGCGGACATCGACACCTCCAAGCCCGACGCGCTGCTGGCCGCGGTCGCGAAGATGTACAAGGCGAGCGGCGGTGTGCCCACGGTGGCCGGCTTCGACCCGCAACCCACCGGGCAGCAGTACCTGTGGTTCATCGGTCTCGGCGGCAAGCTGATCGGCGGCAACGGTCAGCCGACCCTCGACGACCCGTCGAACGTCTACCCGTTGGAGATGCTGAAGAAGCTGACCGACGCGCAGGGCGGGTACGCCAAGTTCAAGAGCTTCACCGACTCGTTCGACTTCTTCGGCGACCAGAACCAGTACGTCCGGAACCAGGTCGGTGCGGAGGTCAACTTTCAGTTCTATCCCAACGTGCTGGCGCCGTACGCCGGCAAGATGAAGCTGGCCGCGGTGCCGTTCCGCGGCCGGGACGGCCGGCCGGTCAGCGTCGCCACCGGCACCTCGTTCACCATCCCGGCCAAGGCGAAGAACCCGAGTGCCGCCTGCAAGTGGGCTCTGACCCTCACCGAGGACGCGTCGTGGGACGCGGCGGGAGCCGCCCGGGCCGCGACCATCGCGAAGGACAAGTCGATCTACACCGGCCTGTTCACCGGCCAGCCGGAGGCGGACAAGACGCTGCGCGACAAGTACGTGAAGCCGACTGGCAACGCCGGCTTCGACCAGGTGATCAGCACCTACTACGACGTCGTCAGCGCCGGCAGGAGCGTCGGCTCGTCGCCGGCCGGTCAGCAGCTCAAACAGGAGTTGACCAACGCGATCACCGCCACCCTGACCGGCCAGAAGACCGCGCCGAAGGCGCTCGCCGACGCCCAGGCGGCGACGATGGCGGCCTACAAGTCGGTCACCGGCAGCTGAGATGCCGGCGCAACTCAAGGCCAGGAAGTACAACCGGCGGGAGGCCATAGCCGGCTACCTGTTCATCGCGCCCTGGATCATCGGATTCCTGATCTTCACCCTGGGCACGATGATCTACAGCCTGGCCATCTCGTTCAGCCACTTCAACCTGGCGACCAACAAGATGCGGCCGGGCGGGCTGAGCAACTACCGGGCGCTGCTGGACGACCCGCGGGTGGCGGCATCCCTGAAGAACACCCTGTTCTTCGCGGTTCTCGCCGTCCCGCTGGAGATCTGCTTCGCGCTGCTGCTGGCGCTGCTGCTCAGCCGGGCGCGGCGCGGCGCGGGCTTCTTCCGTACGGTCTACTACCTGCCCAAGATGACTCCGGCGGTGGCCACCGCCGCGGTTTTCTTCCTGCTGCTCAACGGCAACACCGGGGCGATCAACCGGGGGCTGCACCTGCTGGGCGTCCCGGGCCCGCAGTGGCTGGTCGACCCGGCGTGGGTGCGGCCGTCGATCGTGCTGATGGCGCTCTGGGGCGTCAGCGGCACGATGGTCATCTTCCTGGCCGCGCTCAAGAACGTGCCCCGGGACCTCTACGAGGTGGCGTCCCTCGACGGCGCGAGCCCGCTCCGCCAGTTCTTCTCGATCACCCTGCCGATGATCTCGGGCGCGGTGTTCTTCAACGTCGTCATCCTCACGATCAACGCCTTTCAGGTCTTCGACCAGGCGTACCTGCTGTTCTGGCGGGACCAGAGCAACGCCGCCCCGGAGGCCTCGCTGTTCTACGCCGTCTACCTGTTCCAGCAGGCGTTCCGGCAGTTCAACTTCGGGTTCGCGGCCGCCATGGCGTGGCTGCTGTTCGTGATCCTGCTGGTCCTGACCTGGATTCAGGTCAAGATCGGCAACCGGTACGTCTACTACGAAGCGGAGCGGTGATGGCGACCATCGGCCCGGAGACCACATCGCCCACCGCGCTGCCGCTGGCCCTGACCGACCCGGCCCCTCCGCCGGCCCGGAAGGCCCGCTGGTCGGTCGGCCAGATCGTGCTGTTCCTGCTGCTCATCGGCTTCGCCGCGCTGTTCCTCTACCCGCTGGTGTGGCTGGTCGCGGCCAGCCTCAAACCGGCCGGTCAGGTCTTCGACAACTCGCTGATCCCGCACGTCTGGCAGTTCTCCAACTACGTCGAGGTCTGGAAGGAACTGCCGCTCCTGCACTGGATCTTCACCAGCGTGGCGATCTCGTTCCTCGCGGCCGCCCTGGTGTCGATCTCCAGCTCGGTGGTCGCGTTCGGGTTCGCCTACTTCCGCTTCCCGGCCCGCGGCTTCCTGTTCGGCCTCGTGCTGGCCACGATGATGCTGCCCGGCTCGGTGACGATGATCCCGACGTACCTGATCTGGAAGGAATCCGGGCTCCTCGGCACCTGGGTGCCGCTGTTCGGGGCCAACCTGTTCGGGTCGGCGTTCTATATCTTCCTGCAACGGCAGTTCTTCCTCGGCCTGCCGCGGGAGCTGTTCGAGGCGGCCCGGATCGACGGATCCAGCTATTGGCAGATGTTCTGGCGGATCGCCATGCCGCTGTCGATACCGTCGTTCGTCATCGTGTTCCTCTTCGAGTTCCAGGCCGCCTGGAACAACTTCCAGGGCGCGCTGATCTACCTCAACAGCGGCTCGGTCAACGGCTTCACCGCGCCGCTCGGCGTCGCCTACGCGATGACCAAGTACAGCCCGACCAACGGCGGCCACGCCGACTACCAGTACGTCATGGTCGCGTCCCTGGTGGTCACGCTGCCCATGCTTATCCTCTTCAGCTTCGGCCAGCGCTACTTCATCGAGGGAGTGGCGACGCAGGGACGGAAGGGCTGAGCTCGGTCACCTCGCGCACCCGCCGGAGCGGCGAGAAAACCAGGAAACCCGGAGCCAGGGTCAGGCCGATCGCAACGATCAGCAGGGTTTCCCGTACGCCCAGGAGCGTGCCGAGGCCGCCGCCGAGCAACCCGCCGACCGGCAGCAGCCCCATCACCAGGAAGCGGACGGTCGCGTTCACCCGGCCCAGGATCTCCGGCGGCACCACCGCCTGGCGATAGCTGAGCTGGGTGATCGCGTAGACCAGCTGACCGCCCCCGCTCACCACGATGCCGAGCACGAAGAAGACGAGCCGCCAATCGTCGTAGGTGAACAGCACGAGCACGCTGAACGGGCTGGTCACGGCCGCCGACAGCCAGATCACCCGGGCCGAGCCGAGCCATCGGGCGAGCCGGGTGGTGACGGCCGCGGCGAGCACCGCCGCGGCCGAGCCGATCGAGAAGATCATGCCCGCGGTCCCCGCGCTCACCCCCACGACCTCGACCAGGAAGAGAATGTTGAGCGCGTTCGCGGCGACGAACAGCAGGTTGGACAGGGCGCTGGTCGCCGCGATGCCCCGCAGCACCGGATCCGCCCACACAAACCGGATACCCTCGCGAGCCTGGTGCAGCAGGCCGCGCTGGTCGATGCTCGCCGGCGCCGTCTCGGCGGTCCGCACCCGGGCCAGGCAGAACGCGCTCACCAGGAAGCTGACCGCGTCGGCGAGCAGCGCGTTCGCCGCACCGGCCAGCTGCACCAGCCAGCCGCCCAGACCCGGTCCGGCGATCTGCCCGGACGCCCGGATGGTCTCCACCGTCGCGTTGCCCTGCACCAGGTCACGGCGGTCGACGATCGACGGCAGATAGGTCTGGTAGCCGACCTCGAACACGACCCGCATCAGGCTCATCACCGCGGTCACCACCAGCAGCAACCCGAAACTGAGCCGGCCGGCCGCCGCGCTGACGGTGACCGCGGCCAGGGCGGCCGCCCGCACGACGTCGGTGGCGATCAGCACCGGCCGCCGCCGGCGGCGGTCCAGCCACACCCCGGCCGGCAGCGCGATCAGCAGGAAAGCCCCGTTCTGCACCGCGACCAGCACACCGAGCTGAAACGCGGTGGCGTGCAGCAGCCCGATCGCGGCCAGCGGAAACGCGATCGAGGTGACCTCGGTGCCCAGCTGGGTGACGCTCTGCCCGATCGTGACGAGCCGGAAATCCCGCGACCGCCACAGCGTCCTCATTGCTCACGCCGTACCCCGGTCCGGCGGGAGTAACCGCGACGGCGTTCCGAGGCGGCGGGTGGCCGGTGCGCGGAGGGCGTAGGCGCCGAGCGCCAGGTTCCCGGCTCCGAACAGCACCGTTCCGGCCCGGAGCCCGGCCGAGGTGATCAAAAAGCCATAGGTCAGCATCGCCAGCGGTACCGCGGTCATCTCGGCGGCGAGCAGCGCGGCGAAAACCTGGGACCGAAGCGGCGGCGGAATATTCTCCTGGTAGATGGTGACTTCCAGCGGATCGTAGGCACCGGTGACCAGGCCGATCGCGGCGAGTAGCGCAAGCAGCGGTACGAGTCCCGGCAGCAGCATCAGCACGCAGGAGAGCAGCGGATAGGTCACCCACATCACCACGAACGCGCGCCGGCGAGGCCAGGAACGGCCGACCGTCGCGAAGGTCAGGGTGCCGAGGATCCCACCGGCGCCGAGCGCGGTGACAGCGGCGGCCAGCGCGCCGGCGGTGCCGAAACGTTGGTTCGTGTAGACCGGCAGCATCACCCCGGCCAGCGGAGTGACGAGGAAGGCTCCCGCGGTCCAGATGATGAGAAACGTCCGGATGATCGGGCTGTTCCGGATGAAGCGAAGGCCGGCCAGCAACGGCGGCCGCTCGGCGCTGCTACGCAGAGCGGGAACGGTGGACGCGACGATCACGGCCGATCCCACGAACGACGCAGCGTCCAGCCACAACGCCCCGGGCGCGCCCAGGCCGGCGATGAGCCCGCCGGCCAGCGGCGCCCCGAGCACATAGCCGAGGTGCTCGGTCGTGGTGGACACCGAGTTGACCCGCTCCAGCGAAAACCCGGCGCCGGCGGCGAGCCCGGGCAGCATGGCCCGGCGGGCGGTGCGCCCCGGTGCCTCGAAAGTGCCGGCCAGGAAGGCGAAGGCGAGCAGCGCACCGAAGCTCAGGTGACCCCAGATGTGCAGCACGGGAATGGTCGCGATCGATGCGGCGGCGCCCAGGTCGGCCAGTACGGATGCCGGTCGTACGCCGAGGCGGTCGAGGAGCGGTCCGGCCGCGACGGCACCGACCGCCAGCGGGACCGTGGTGGCGAAGGCGACGATTCCCGTGCGGGCCGCGCTTCCGGTCGTCTGGAGCACGAACCACGGCAGGGCGACCACCGCGACCACGTTCCCGATCTGGGAAACCGCGATCGCGGAGAGCAAGCCGGCCGGACCCGTGCGCCGACGATCCACGGCCGCTGTCTACCCCGTCGGCTGCGGGTGTCACCTATTCGCCACCCGGAGGGGATACGCTCGCCCCTCGTCGACAGTGGAGGTTTCATGGAGCAGCGGGCCTCCCGCACCGTGGCGACGAGCGGTGTGCTGATCGCGGTCGCTGTCGCGGTCGCCGGACTGCTGTGGGCGAAATGGTGGCCCTACCAGGCCAAGGCCCGCGGCCTGGCGACCACGCACACGTGGGCCGGCTCGGGCATCTTCGGCGCTGGCGGGGTGCACCCGGGTGATGCGCCCTCCTGGTCGGCCGCGACCTCGTTCACCTCGGCCTATCTGCAGGCCATCTGGAAGGCGCTGGTGGCCGCGCTGCTCATCAGCGCCGCGCTGCAGACGCTCGTACCCCGAACCTGGCTGCTCCGGGTCCTCAACCGGCGGCGTCCGGTGTCGGCCGCGGTCGCCGGCGGCCTGGCCGCGACCCCCTCGATGATGTGCGCGTGCTGCTCGGCGCCGGTCGCGGTGACGCTGCGGCGCAGTGGGGTTCCGACCGCCGCGGTCGTCGCGTACTGGCTGGGCAACCCGCTGCTCAACCCGGCCGTGCTGGTCTTCCTGGCCTTCGTGGCGCCCTGGCAGTGGACGCTGACGCGCCTGGTGATCGGGGCCGCGGTCGTGGTCGGCGGGTCCGTTCTGGTGGCCCGGCTGACCGACCGCCGGGTCCCGGAAGAGGTGGCCGAGCCGCAACCGGCGGCCGACGAGGCGCCGTCGGTGAGGCGCTACCTGGGCGCGCTGCTGCGGCTGACCGTGACCCTGGTGCCCGAATACCTGGTCGTCGTCATGCTGATCGGCGCGTTCCGGGGCTGGCTGTTCCCGCTCGGCGGCGGCCTCCGGTCCGGCCTGCTCGTGGTCGTGGTGGCCGCGATCGTGGGGACGCTCATGGTCATCCCGACCGGGGGCGAGATCCCGATCGTGCAGGGCCTGGTGCTGGCCGGGCTGTCGCTCGGAGCGGCCGGCGCCCTGCTCATCACGCTGCCGGCGGTCAGCCTCCCCGGCGTCGCGATGGTCGGCCGCACCTTCGGCTGGCGCGTGACCGCCGCGACGGCCGCGGTCGTCGTCGCCGGTGGGCTGGCCGGGGCGGCTCTCCTACCAGTGCTGGGCGTCTGAGCGCCGGACGACCGTCCGGTCGATGTCGGCAATGCTGCGGGTGCCGGTCAGGGCCATCGTCAGGTCGAGTTCGGCGACGACGTTCCGGATGACCTCGGTGACGCCGCGCTCGCCGGCGAGCGCCAGTCCATACATGTACGGGCGGCCGAGCAGCACCGCGTCCGCACCCAGGGCCAGCGCGGTGAAAACGTCGGCGCCGGTGCGGACGCCGCTGTCGAACAGCACCGTCCTCGACGGGCCGACCGCCTCCCGCACCTCGACCAAGGCGTCGAGGGCAGCGATCGACCCGTCCACCTGGCGGCCACCGTGGTTGGAGACGACGATCGCGTCGACGCCGAGGTCGTCGAAGGCCCGCCGCGCGTCGTCCGGATGCAGGATTCCCTTGAGGACGATCGGCAGCCGGGTGCGGTCGCGCAGCGTCGCCAGGTGATCCCAGCTCAGCCCCGGGTTCGAATAGACATCGAGGAACGTCTCGACCGCGGCCCGCGGTGCCTTGGAGGTCAGGTTGGACCAGAAGCCGCCGGGATAGTTGCGGGCCATGGCGGCCAGCGTCCGCAGCCCGCCGAGCGTGACCGTCGTCCGGGCGGCCGCCGGTGGGCGCCGGGCCGCGATCTCGAGGAACCGGGGGTCCGATGTGTACTGTGCGATGCCCTCGGCCCGCGCGAAGGGCAGCGAACCGAGGTTGAGGTCGTGCGGTCGCCAGCCGAGGATCGTGGTGTCCAGCGTGACGACCAGCGCGCCCGCACCGGCCTTCTCCGCCCGCTGGATGAAGCTGTCGACCAGTTGCTCATCGGTGCTCCAGTAGAGCTGCACCCACCGCGGGGCATCGCCCATCGCGGCCGCGCAGTCCTCCATCGGGTTGCAGCCCTGGTTGGAGAAGACATAGGGCACGCCGGTAGCGGCGGCGGCGCGGGCGATCGCCAGGTCACTGTCGCGGCGCATGAGAGCGCCGGCGCCGATGGGCGCCAGCAGCAGCGGCGACTTCAGCTCAGTTCCCAGTACGGTCGTGGACAGCTCCCGCGAACCGATGCCGTGGGCCATCCGCGGAACGCTCACCCAGCGGTCGAAGGCCCGGCGGTTGTTGCGCATGGTGCGGCCCTCCCCGGCGCCGCCCGCCACGTACGCCCAGGCGCGGGCGCTGGAGGCGCGCCGCGCCGCCGTCTCGAGGGAGCCGAAGTCGGTCGGCACCGCGGGCCGCCGCCCGAGGACCCCGGCCCGATAGATCGCCGCTTGCCGCAGCCGCCCGGGCCCGACCTCCGATGCTGACACGGCGCCCAGCCTCTCCGCCCACCACCCACCCCGTCAAGGCGCCAACGTTCCCGGCCCTGGCCTACGCCCGCTTCGGCCCGCTCGTTTCGGCCCGCGCCCGCTTCGGCCCGTGCCGACTCGCTCCGGTTTCGGCCTGCGCTCGTTTCGGACCGCGTCGCTCCAGCCCGCTCCGGCCTGCGCCCGCTCCAACCTGCGCCCGCCGCCGCCCGCGTCGGCCTGCGCCCGCTCCAACCCCGCGTCGGCCTGCGCCCGCTCCAACCCCGCGCCGGCCTGCGCCCGCTCCAACCCCGCGCCGGCCTGCGCCCGCTCCAACCCCGCGCCGGCCTGCGCCCGCGCCGGCCCGCGCCCGTCCGCGCCCGCCCGCGCCGGCCCGCGCCGGTTTCGGCCTGCGCCGGTTTCGGGCCGTGTCTGCTTCGGGTCGCGCCTGCTTCAGGTCGGCTCCGGCCCGCGGGCTTGGCTAGTGCTCGACGGTCAGGGCGCCCGCGCGATGGTCGGCCAGCCAGGGGACCAGGTCGTCGGCGGGCATGGGGCGGGCCAGCAGGTAGCCCTGGGCGACGTCGCAGCCGGTTGCGGTCAGCAAGGCTACCGTCTGGTGGGTTTCGACGCCCTCGGCCACCACCTGCAGGCCCAGGTTGTGGCCCAGGTCGACGACCGACCGGACGATCGCCGCGTGGCCCAGGTTGTCGGGCAGGTCGCCGACGAAGCTTTTGTCGATCTTCAGTTCGTGCAGCGGCAGGGTCGACAGGTAGCCGAGGGACGTCTGGCCCTGGCCGAAGTCGTCGACGCTGATTCGCACGCCGGCCGTCGACAGGCGGGCCAGTACGTCGGCCGCCACCTCGGGGTCGGTCATCAGCGCGGTTTCGGTGATCTCGACGACCAGGCGGGACGCCGGCACGCCCGCGGCGGACAGCGCGGCCAGCACGGTGTCGGCGAAGTCGGGGCGGGCCAGGTTGCGGGCGGACACGTTCACCGACATCGACAGTCCCTCGAAGGCCGGGCCCCACGCGACGACCTGGGCCAGCGCGGTCGCCAGCACCCAGCGGGTGAGCGCGTCGATCAGCCCGGTCTTCTCGGCCACCGGCAGGAACGCGTCCGGTGGCACCGTGCCCCGCACCGGGTGCTGCCAGCGGAGCAGGGCCTCGACCGCGCAGACCCGGCCGGTGCGCAGCTCGGCCTTCGGCTGGTAGAAGAGCACCAGCTCGCCGGTTTCGATCGCCCGGCGCAGTTCGGCGACCAGGGCGAGCTGCGCGGCGTCGTAGTGGTCGCGCGTCCGGTCGTAGCGGGCGGTGCCGGTCCGTGTGCCCTTCGCCAGGTACATCGCCATGTCGGCCCGGCGCAGCAGGGTGTCGACGTCGGTGCCGTCGGCCGGTGCCAGCGCGTACCCGAAGCTCGCCTCCGGCGAAAGGGGAAGCGTGCCTACCGTGGCCTCCGCCTCGAGGACCGCCCGGAGGCGGTCGAGGAGGGTGCGGATCTCGTCGCTGCCGATGCCCGGCAGCACCAGGCCGAACTCGTCGCCGCCGAGCCGGGCCACGGTGTCGCCCGGCCGGACCGCGGTGGCCAGGCGGGACGCGAGCTCGCCCAGCAGGGCGTCGCCGTTGTGGTGGCCCAGCGTGTCGTTGACCTCCTTGAACCGGTCGACGTCGGCCAGCACCACGGCCGCGGTGCCGCCGTCGCGCTCGGCCGCCTCGATCGCGGCGGCCGCCCGGCGCTGGAAGAGCGTGCGGTTGGGCAGGCCGGTCAGCGCGTCGTGCTGGGCGAGGTGGACCATCCGGCGCATCGTCGAGGCCGAGATGAGGGCGAGGATGGCCCATAGTGCGGCCAGGCCGATGCCGAGGACCAGGTAAAGCGTACGCAGGCCGGCGCTGATCTCGGCGGCGATCGGCGCGTACGGCAGGTAGATCTCGAGTACGCCGAGCACCGGGCCGTCCGTGCTGAGCGGCACATAGACCTCGACGACCCGCTGACCGGCCGGGCCGGTGTCGTTGCGGTCGGCGTTGAGGTGCGTCAGGTGGGCGACGACCTTGCCGTGGGCCGCGTCGAGCGCCTCGTCCTCGTCGTTGAAGCGGGAGCCGTCGTTGAAGCCGGAGCCGTCGTCGGAGAAGACGACGCGCCCGTTGGTGTCGCGCAGGCGCATGCGGACGATCGACCCGGCGCTGACCGCCCGGTCGGTGAGGCGGTGCAGCGCCTGCAGTTCGGCTCCGGGCATCGCCCGGGTGAGGGGGCGGCCGTCGAGCTGGGGCTCGATGGTGGTGCGGGCGATCAGCGTGGCCTGGTCGCGGCCCTCACCGAGGCCCCGGCTGCGGGCCTCGCCGCCCAGCGCGACCGACAACATGAGCCCGAGCAGCGCCACCGGGACCAGACTCGCCCCGGCGTAGGTCAGAAACAACCTCCACGACGAAGGCACGGGGGCACGTTACGCCGTTCCGGCAGGTTCCGGGGTGACACATGCGCTCCGGGGGTCGCCAACCGTCCGTCGAGGACGGTGAGCGGGCCGGCGCCCCCGGCGCTCACTCCACTTGGCCTGGTTCGAGAGGCCGCACGCTCGACGACACCAGCGCGGCGACGCCGAGCAGCACGGCGACGGTCAGCAGGGCGCGCAGCACGGTGAAATGGTCGCCGAGGAAGCCGATGGTGGGCGGCCCGCCGAGGAACGCGCAGTAGCCGATCGAGGCGATCACGCTGACCCGCCCGGCCGCCCGGCGCGGGTCGTCGCCGCCCGCGCTCATGCCGACCGGGAAGCCGAGCGAGGCGCCGAGGCCCCAGAGCAGGGTGCCCGCGTACGCGTACACCGGCGACGGGCCGAAGACGAACAGCGCCAGGCCGACGACGCCGATCAGGGCGAGGACGCGGACGACCGGGGTACGGCCGAAGCGGTCGAGCAGCCCCGGCCCGAACCAGCGGCCGACCGTCATCGCGGTCAGGAAGGCGGCGAACGCCAGCGTGCCGAGCGCGGGGGAGACGTGGTGACCGTCGATGGCGGCCACGCTGGTCCAGTCGTTGCCGACGCCCTCGGCGAACGCGAACGCCAGCACGAACACACCGATGAGCAGGGTGCGAGGCTCCTTCCACGCGGTCAGCGCGCTGCCCGTGGCCCGGTCCTCGCCCGGGGATTCGTCGGGGATGAACCGCCGGGCCTGCCAGGTCACGCCGAGCACGACCAGCACGGCGACGGCGGTCAGATGGGGTGCGACCGGCACGTGCCAGGCGACCATGGCCGCGCCGAGCAGCGCGCCGGCCACCGTGCCGAGGCTGAAGCCGGCGTGGAAGCGAGACATGATCGACCGGCCGAGGTGGCGCTCGACGACGGTGCCCTGCACGTTCATCGCGACGTCCCAGGCGCCGTTGGCGAAGCCGAGCAGGAACAGGCCGATCACCACCGGCACGACGCTCGTCGTGGCGCCCAGCGCGGCGACGGTCAGGCCGACGCCGAGCAGCACGGCCATCGACAGCACGGTGCGCGACGAGCCGATCCGGCTGACCACCGGCCCGGAGAGCGGGAGCGCCAGCAGCGAACCGGCGGCGATCGCCAGCAGCACCAGGCCGAGCTTGCCCGGGTCGAGGTCGAGGCTGTCACGGACCTGGGGGATGCGGGACGCCCAGCTGGCGAACGCGAAACCCGAGCCGATGAAGGCGGCGTAGGTGGCCGTGGAGGCGGCCCGCACGTCCGGCCGGGCGGCGATGGTGGCGGTCATGTGTACGAGCGTACATAAGGCCGGCCGCGACTGCGGTCATAGGCGTTGTCTATGACAGTGGTCCGGTAATGACCGCTACCGGGTGCGGCGCTTCCGGCGAAGCCTGGAAACGTGATCATTGCTGCCGGCACTGCCGCCCGTCACCGCGTACCCCCGCAAGCCGCCGGCCTCGCCGCGGCGGTGACCGTCGGGGCGGCCGCCACTCTCGCCGGTATGCTGGTGCCGGTGGTCGGCGCACCCGTCCTCGCGGTCGTCGCCGGGGTACTGATGAGCCCGGCGGCCCGGCGCTTCTCCTGGAACGTGGACGTGGCCAAAGGCCCGGTGCTGCAGCTGTCAGTGGTGCTGCTGGGCGTCCAGCTGTCGCTCGGCGAGGTCGTGTCGGTCGGGGCCGGATCGCTGCCGGTCATGCTGGGCACGCTCGGCGTGTGCCTGCTGCTCGCGTGGCTGGTCGGGCGCAAACTCGGCGTGCCCCGCGACCTGCGCACCCTGATCGGGGTCGGCACCGGCATCTGCGGCGCCTCGGCCATCGCGGCCACCACACCCGCGATCAGGGCGAAGAGCAACGACGTGGCCTACGCGATCTCCACGATCTTCCTCTTCAACGTCGCCGCAGTGCTCGTCTTTCCGCCGCTGGGGCACCTGTTCGGGCTCAGCCAGCACGCGTTCGGCCTGTTCGCGGGCACGGCGGTCAACGACACCAGCTCGGTGGTGGCCGCGGCGGGTGCCTACGGTCCCGCCGCGGTCCGGTACGCCGTGGTGGTCAAGCTCGTCCGGACGTTGATGATCATTCCGATCGTCCTGGTCCTCTCGTCCGCCCGCCGGCGCTCGGTGATCTCGCTGGTGCCCTGGTTCCTGGTCGCCTTCGTGGCGGTGGCCGGGCTGCACACCGCGGGGCTGATCCCGGTCGCCGCACAGGGCTTCCTCCACCAGGTGGCGTTGCTGCTCATCGCGGTCGCGCTGGCCGCGGTCGGCCTGTCGACGGACGTCGCGGCGCTGCGGCGGGCCGGCGCCCGGCCGCTGCTGCTGGGTCTGATCCTGTGGGTGGCGGTGAGTGCCACCAGCCTCGGCCTGCAGACCGTGACACACTTCGCGTGATGCCACTGCCGCCCTGGATAAGCGACCTGCCGGCGCTCGACCTGCTGGTCTCGGTCGCCGAGACGGGCAGCGTCGGCCGCGCCGCCCAGGTGCACGGCATCACCCAGCCGAGCGCCAGCGCCCGGCTGGCCAAACTCGAGCGGCGCCTGGGCGTACCCCTGCTGGTGCGCTCCCGGCGCGGAAGCCTCCTCACCCCGGCCGGCGAGGCCGTGGTGGCGTGGTCCCACGGCGTCCTGGACGCCGCACAGACCCTGGCCGACGGCGTTCTGACCCTGCGAGCCGACCGCCAGGCCCGGCTACGCATCGCGGCGAGCCTCACGGTAGCCGAATACCTGCTGCCGGCCTGGCTGCTGGCCCTGCGCCGGCCCCACCCGGACCTGGACATAGCGGCGGCGGTGGCCAACAGCAACGGCGTGGTTTCCGCGGTCCGGGCCGGAACGGCGGACCTCGGCTTCGTGGAGTCGCCGGACCTCCCACCCGATCTGAGCTCCCGGGTGGTCGGGAACGACCGGCTGGCCCTGGTCGTGGCCGCTTCCTACCCGTTGGCGGCGCACGCCTGGCGCCCGCTGCGGGCGACCGACCTGGCCGACCAGCCGTTGCTGCTGCGGGAACCCGGGTCGGGCACCCGGGACACGTTCCTGAAGGCGTTGGCCGCGTCGCTGGGTTTCGCGCCGTCGCTGCCGCACGCCATCAGCCTGGGCTCGACGACGACGATCCTTTCGACGGTCCGCGCCGGTGGCGGCGTGGGCGTGATCAGCGCCCGCGCCGCGGCGTCGGCGGTCGCGGCGGGGGAGTTGGTCGAGCTGCAGGTCGAGGGCTTGTCGTTGACACGCCCCCTGCACGCCCTGTGGCTGGGCCGCACCCCGACGGCGCTGGCCGCCGAGTTGCTTTCGATCGCCGCCGCATAAGGCGATCTACACCGTGCCGCGCCCGGGCGCCTCGTCGAGGAAGCCCAACTCGGCGGCGCGGATGACGAACGACGCCGCGTTGCGGGCCGCCCGCTCATGGAACGCGTCGGTCTTGCCGAAGCCGAAGTCGCTGATCGCCTTCACGACGATCCAGTCGACCTTGGCGTGGGCCGCCGCCGCGTACACCCCGGCCCCCTCCATCTCGCCGCCGATCGCATCAGGATGCTGCGCGGCCAGCCGGTCCCGCTCGGACCGGGAACTCAACAGCATGCTCGCCGAGACCATCGGTCCGAAATGCACGGCCGGCGGCGCGGTCCAGCTCTGCGAGACAGCCCGGAACCGGCTGAGCAGTGCCACCGAGGGCGTCACCGAGTCGCCGCGCACCTGCTCCGACGGGTCACCGCTCGACGGCGGCGAATCCCGCAGCAACGCGGCCGCCTCCCCGCCGCTCCTGGGTGCCGGGGCGGGCGGAGCGTCGGGCGGCTCGGCCACCTTGCGGTGGTCGATGGCGCGCAGCTGGGTGCAGACCAGGAGGTCGCCGAACTCCTGGCCCGCCGGCCGCAGCCCGTAGCCGATGCCCGCCACGATGAAGAAGTCCAGGTCGAGCTTGCTGACCAGCGCCGCGGCCGAGATCGCCGCCGAGCCGGGGCCGACCGCGCCGGGTTCCACCTGCACGAGCATCAGCCTGGTGCCGCTGATCGTGCCGAGCTGCCAGACGACCTGGTTGCCGAGCGTCGCCGACTCCGGCTGCCGACCGGTGACCGCCGCGGTGGCGGCCAGCACGGCCCGGCGCTCTTCCGCGGTGGCCACCATGATCAGCGTGCGGGTCTGCTCGTTCACCATCCGGGTCTTCAACGCCGCGGCCGCAATCTCGGCCCGCCGGACCCGGGAGTACTGGCGCACGGCCGCGACCGCGACGAACACGCCCATCAGCGACATCACGCTGACCAGCCAGCCGATCGCCCAGGCGGAGCGGCTGACCGGGGCCAGGCCGTACGGGTCGGTGAGGAACAGCCGCTGCGCCAGCCACCGCCACGCCTGCCCATAGGTCACCGGGTGACCGGCGCAGGAGGTCGCGCATGCCGCCCGCTCCCACTGCGGCACCATCTGTGCCAGCACGGCGATGACCGCGGCCTCCCCAGCCAGGTACCAGAACAGGAACCCGCCGCGGTCGAAGACGCGGAACGGCGCGCGGTCGGCGCGATAGTCGGAGGCCCGCACGGTGAAGGCCCGCCCGGGACCCGACATCCGGGACCGGTCCGACCAGGCGCCGACCGAATCGCGGGTCGCCTCGGTGGTCGCCCCGCGGCGCAGGCACACCAGCTGCTCGGTGACGGCGGAGTCGGTCACCTGGACGCCCAGGTCGACCGCCGCCTGGCGGAGGTCCGCGGTGAGAATTCGTTCCAGGGTGTGCTGCACGCGCCGCAGCAGGTGTTGAGCTGGGGTGCCGTCGACGTGGTGGCAGAGGGTCATGGTCCAGTGCGCCCCGGGCAGCAGTTCTGCGGCGATCTCGTCACGCGCCCGGTTGGCGCGACCGAACTCGCGGTAGAACCAGGACAGGCCGTTGATGACTCCGCAGAGCAGGAACACGGTCACGTAGATCAGCGCGGCCAGCGCCAGCACCAGGCCGGGCCAGGCAAACGCCGTCGACCCGGCGGCGACCAGCGCCGCGGCCACGCCGGCCAGCGCGAGCAGCACGGCCGGCGGGACGCCGAAAATCATGGTGTCCCAGCTGCGCACCAGGCGCCGCAGCACGGTCATCCGGACGCCGCTCACCGACGGCTTGCGGGGCCGGTCACCCGGCGGCTGGAGCAGCGCCAGCGAATCCGGTCCCCGCCACACGAGAAGGCCGTCGACGGCCGCGACGTAGAGCAGCAGGCTCAGCGGTCCCCGGCCGCGGACGATCCCGAGCACGCTGCGAGGCCGTACGGTGGCCACCGCCTCGCTCCCGTACTCGGCCTGATAGATCGACGCCGCGGCGGCGCGGCACTGCGTCCACGTCGGGGTGCCTGAGTGTTCGCTCCGGCCGGTTTCCCGGAGGACCTCGGGTCGATATCCCGCCAGCCAGTGCCGGACCTGCTCCAACCCCCAGCGATACTCCGGGTCGCGGGTCAGCAGGCCCGCGCACAGCACGCGCAGACGGTCGTCCGTGATCGCGGAGATGTCAACGGCCCGCGAGGCCAGCTGGAACGCCACGAAGTCGGGCGGCAGCCCCTCGAACGGCCGCCGGCCCGTCGCGAGCTCGACCACGATCATGCCGAGCGACCACCAGTCGCGGCTGGCCGAGACGTGCCCCACGAGCGACTCCGGCGCCGTGTACGGCAGCGTGACCCCCGAGTTCGAGAACGCGGCGTCGGTGGCGATCCGATGGCTCAGCCCGTAGTCGGCGATGGCCACCTGTAACGGCTCCCGCGACCGCACCAGGATGTTGGCCGGCTTGAGGTCGCGGTGAATGATGTTCACCTCGTGCAGAGCGTGCAGCCCTTCGGAGAGCTGCCGCACCAGCTCGACGATCATCGCGGTCGGCATCGGCTCCCGCGCCAGGTCGGCCAGGGTCGGCCCGGGCACATATTCCAGCAGCTCGTAACCGTATCCGTCGGCCTCGTCCGCGGCATAGAGCTGGACCAGGTGGGGCGATCGCAAACGGCCGAGTGCCCGCCGGGTTTCGGCGTCCGGGACGACGTCGTGATAAACCTTGAGGACTGCCTCCCGGCCGTTCGGTTGCCGGACGAGCAGGGTCTCCGCCTCGCCGCCCCCGCCCAGCCGGGCGACCACCGCGAAACGCCGCGCCAGATCGGCGGGCAGTTCGCCCGCAGGCTCTCCGGGTGCCTCGTCGGCGGACGGTCCGGGGTCCGAGGAGCCGAGCGACGAGCGACGCAGCAGCCGCTCGAAGTCCTGGGAGTCAAGGCTTGACGGCGAGTCACTCACCTGGTTCCTCCCCCTCGGAGAGCCGCTGGTGATGCCGACCGATGATCCTCTCGACCGCCTTCCGGCTGATCCCCAGGAAGAGTCCGACCTCCGCCTGGGTGTATCCATCGGCCGACAACGCCACCACTTCCGCGGTCCTGCGGTCCAGGCCCCGGAGGCTCCGTACGGCGCTGTCGCGGGTGACGTACAGCTCCTCCGAGTCCTCGACGCCGAAGACGTGCGGAGTCAGATGATCGTCGTGCACGACCTGGTCGAGCTGCTGCTCCTCGCGGGCCTTACGGCACCAGGCCCGGTACGGATTGGCGAAGTGCAACGGAAGGCTGTTGACGAAGTAGGTGATCAGGGAAGCACGCAACTCCGGCCGCCAGCCGCCGCCGACCAGTGCCTTGGCACGGAAGTCGGGGAGCGCCCGCAGCAATGTGTCGCTGGCCAGGGTCGCCCGGTCGTCCCGGGTGAAGTCGCGCGGCCGTGTGGCGAGCGGTGCACCCTTGTCCCGGCAACGCCGCGACAGCTGAACCGTCCGGCCGGACGTCGAAGGCGGACGCCGTGGGTCAGCGGCTGAAGGAGAAGCGGCGCTTCTTGGGGCGGCGGAGGCCCTGCAGGAAGTCGGCGCCCTGGCGGAGTCCGCGGGTGGTGCGGGTGGGTCCGTGCTTCTTCTCGAGGGTCTGGCTGAGCTTGCGGGCGCCCGCCGCGGCCAGCGGCACGGCGACGGCGGCGATGACGAAGCGTCGGATCAGGTTCGGGATCATCCGAGAAGAATGCCCAGCTGAGCCCGGCTCTACCCGCATTCCGCCGAATAGTTTCGTAAGTTACGAGCCGGATGCCGGTAGTTTCGGATGCCACATTGACGGCTTTCGCTGAGATCCCTAGCCTGCTAGGGGATCGCTCCCTCGATAGTTCCGAAACATTCGTCCACGGAGGAGGAGCTATGACCGTCCACCGTCTACGCTTCCGAATCACCGCTCTGCTTGCCGCGTCCACGCTCGCCGTCTTCGGATTCACCACCGGGTCGCGGGCCCAGACCGCCGCCGAGGCCAAGCCCTGCCGCAACGGCTATGTCGGCCTCACCTACGACGACGGGCCGAGCGCGACCACCGATCAGCTGCTCGCCGCGTTGCGCGCCAACCACCTGCGTGCCACCTTCTTCGACCAGGGCAACAACTCGCTCGACCGGCCGCAGCTGGTGCGCGAGGAGCTGCGGGCCGGCATGTGGGTCGGCAACCACACGTTCACCCACCCGCACCTGACGCAGATCGGTGAGCCGGCCGCCTTCCAGGAGATCGCCAGCACCCAGTGGGTGCTGCGTGACGTCACCGGGCGGGAACCGACGCTGTTCCGGCCCCCGTTCGGGGAGACCGACGACCAGGTGCGGGCCGACGAGAGCCGCATCGGGGTGCTGGAGGTGTTGTGGACGGTCGACTCGCAGGACTGGAACGGCGCCACCGCCGAGCAGATCGCGGCGGCCGCGCACACCCTGCAGCCGGGCGGCATCATCCTCATGCACGACTGGCCGCCCGCGACCATCGACGCCGTGCCGATGATCGCGAGCGACCTCGCCGCGCGGGGGCTCTGCGCGGGGCGCATCGCCTACACGCCCAGGAACATTCCGTACGGGACGCAGTTCTTCCACGCCCAGGCCGTACGCCCGTAGCTATTCGAAGCGCACGTTGCGGGTCGCCGTCAGCCGGCCGAGGATCGGCAGGCAGGCGGCGATCAACGTCAGCGCCGCGGCGAGGCTCGCGCTGAGGATGAGATAGAAACCGGTGTCCGGAAGGACGGCGGTGTGCCGGCTGGGCGCCAGGGCGCGCGCTATGGGGTACGCGAGGAGCAGCCCCGCCCCGACGGCGACCATCGTGGCCGCGAGCAGGGGCAGAACCGTTTCCAGCACCACGGCCCGATAGAGCACGCCGGTGGCCGTTCCGCTGACGCGAAGCAGCGTGAACGGCCGCTTGCGCTCGACCAGGCCGCCGGCGACCGCGACGGCGAGGCTGCTGCCCGCGATCAGCATGGTGAGGGCGGCCAGGAGGATCACCACGCGCTGAATGTCGTCGTACAGCTCGGCCCGGACGTGGCCGACCTCGCCGAACGTCATCGGCGACTCGAACGGGTCGATGACCCCGGAGTAGCGGCTCAGCGCCGTCCGGACCCGTTCCAGGGTGCCCGGCCCGTCGGTGCGCACCAGCAGGTCGGACAGGAGCAGGCGGGACGGGTCGTCGACGCGGGCGGGGCTGGTCGGCAGCGGCAGCAGGCGGTCGAGCGCGGAGATGTTGTCGGTGTAGATGGCCCCGGTGTCGAGCAGCACGGTGGCCGCGCCGGCCGGGCAGGTGCCGAGGGCGGGCAGCCGCGCCAGATCGGCACAGCGGACGACCGTGGCCGGTCCGTCGCCGGCGCCCGCGGGGTGATAGAGCGGGATCGGGTCCGCTCCGGGGACGGCGGCGACCGCGGCGAGCAGCGGCTCGGCGTCGGCCGGGGCCAGCCCGAGGACGGGCCCTTTCGTATGACGGTCGCCGTTGACGAAGCCGACGCGGAGCACGCCGGAAAGCGAGCCGCTGCCGCCGGCCTTCTCCGAGGCGACGGCGGCGGGCACGATCGCGGCCAGCGCGGTGCCGACCATGACGGCCAGGACGAGGCCACTGACCGCCCGGAACGCGGCCCGCGGGTTGTCGGCCAGCCGGCGGGCCGCGAGCAGGCCGGAGCCGCTGCCCGACCAGCGGGCGAGCAGGCGGGCCGACATCATGGCCAGCCACGGTCCGGCGATCAGCAGCCCGAGCATCACCAGGATCAGGCTGCCGACGGCCAGGCCGGGCGAGTTCCGCTGCTTCTCCGGGTCGGCGGTCAGCGGGACGGCGAACACGCCGAGGGCGGCGATCAGCGGGGCGATCCGCCAGGCGCGGGGCGCGGGCGGGGTGACCCGGCGGGAGACGCCGAGCGGCGAGATGCCGACCCGCCGCAGCGCGACCAGCCCGGCGGCCGCGGCGGCGACCGGCACGACCACCAGCGCGGCGGCGATCCCCCAGCCGGTGGGGGTGATGCTCGGCGGGAAGAACCGGAAGCCCAGCAACGGGATCCGGGCCAGGCCCGGTTGGAGTACGGCATAGAACCCGATGCCGAGCACCGCCCCCGCGACGGCACCGACGATGGACTCCATCGACGCGAACAGGCCGATCTGCCGGCGGGTGGCCCCGACCAGGCGCATCGCGGCGTACCGCTCCTCGCGCCGGGCGGCCGCGATGCGGGTGGCGTTGCCGATCAGCACCATCATCGGCACCAGCAGGGCGACCGTGCCGAGCGCGAACCCGAACTGGTAGAACGGCGAGGTTCCGAGACCGCGCGGGTCGGCGTCGACCGACGCGACCCGGATCGTCTGCGGGAGTGCCTGCAGGTCGGCCGCCGGGCGCCCGACGACGATGACCAGTTCGTCGGGGCTGTCCAGGGCGGCGGCCCCGACCGTACCGGAAAGCGTGCCCGGAAACCGGGCGCCGAGCCGGTCTCCCGGTGCCTCGGCGAGGAGCTTGGCGAGGGCCGGGGAGGCGAAGAACTGGCCGGCCGGCGGCATGTGCGCGAGACCGGGCATCGTCGGCGCACCCGGTGCCAGGGTGGCGACGTCGAGCCGCTCGATCGTGGCCCCGCCGTAGTAGTCCTGGCTGTAGTTCCAGAGCAGGGAGCCGGACGCCGACGCCTTGTCGGTGCACTCCCAGCAGGGCCGGTCGATGGTCGTGCGGTAGGCGTGGAACATCGCGAGCACCGACAGCAGCAGCCCGACGCCGATGCCGACGGCGACCGTGGTGATCAGGAGGCGTACCAGGCCTTCGCGGCCGCTGCGCAGGGTCAGGTGGAAGCCGAGGCGGAACATCAGACCCGCACCCCCGACACGACCTTGCCGTCGCGGACCGTGACCCGCCGGTCGGCGTGGGCGGCGACGCGGGCGTCATGGGTGACCAGCACCACCGTGGAACCCTCGGCGCGCACCGTGTCGACGAGCAGGTCCATCACGTTCTCGCTGGTCAGCGAGTCGAGGGCGCCGGTCGGCTCGTCGGCGAAGAGTACCGCCGGCCCGGTCACCAGCGCGCGGCCCACCGCGACCCGCTGGGCCTGGCCGCCCGAGAGCTCACCCATGCGCCGGCCTTCGAGTCCCTCCAGGCCCAGGCGGGCGAACCAGTCGCCCGCTTTCGCGTACGCCGTGCGGCGCCGGACGCCGTCCAGCAGCAGCGGCAACGCGATGTTGTCGGCCGCGGTGAGCTCGGGCACCAGCTGCCCGAACTGGAAGACGAAGCCGAACGCCGTACGTCGTAACGCCGTCCGCTCCCGGTCGCCCATCGTGTCGACCCGCCGGCCCTCGAACCACACCTCGCCGCTGTCCGGCTTGAAGATGCCGGCCAGGCAGTGCAGCATCGTCGACTTGCCGGAGCCGCTCGGTCCCATCAACGCCAGGATCTCGCCGCGTTCGACCTCGAGGCTCGCGCCCTGCAGCGCCGGGGTCGAACCGTACGACTTGGTCAGATCCGCAGCCTTCAGAACGATCATCGGGACAGCTCCTTTCCCAGCTGTTCCAGGCGCGCGACGGTGAGGTCGATCCACCGCAGGTCGGCCTCGAGGTGAAAGAGCCCGTAGTCGGCGAGCATCGTGCGGTCGAGCGGACCCGCCTTGCGCATGGCGGTCAGCTCCTGCATCCGGTCGAGGTGGGCCTGGCGCTGGGCCTCGAGCTGCTCTCCGGCCGCGCGGCCGGAGAGCAGCGCCAGCACGACCTTGACGTACAGGGTGGCCTGGAGCATCGGCTCCGGCCGCTCGGGTTCGCCCAGCCACTGCTCGACCTGGGTGACACCGGCGGGCGTGATGACGAACCGCTTGCGGTCGGGACCTTCGCCCGGTTCGGCGCCGAGCACCTCGATCTGCCCGTCCCGTTCGAGGCGGGACAGTGTGCCGTAGAGGTGGCCGATCGAGAGCGGGCGCCCGCTGACCGCGAAGTAGTGGTCGTATTCGCGTTTGAGCTCGTAGCCGTGGCTGGGCTCGGGTTCGAGCAGCGCCAGGATCGTCGAGGGAACGTTCACCAGGCGAACCCTACGCTCAACTATTACCTGAGAGAATACCCTGAGGTAATAGTTCAGTGTCCGCGGTGCATATCATCCCTATATGAGCGTTTTGAAGCAGTTCGTCGTCACGGCGTTGCTGGCCGGGGCGGTCGTCGGGCCTGCCCCGGCGGGGGCCGCCTTTTCCCCCCTGCCGCCGTTGACGTCCACCGGGGCGGGGCTGCGGAAACAGACCGTCGCCGTGGCGGTGCCGGCCGGGTGGCGGCTCTCGCTCGACGGGCGGGCGCCGGAGTACGTCGACACGGTGCTGGTGCCGGAGGGCTTCTACAGTCAGGACTCGCCGACGGGAGTCACGTTCACGCCGAACGCCGGCTACCTCGGTACGGCCACGCCGGTGACGCTCCGCCTCAGCGGGCCGGGCGGGCGGAGCCGCACCGGCACGTACGCCGCGACCGTCACGCTGCCCCCGCCGCCGCGGACCCCGGACCTCAAGTCGTCCGGATCGGCTCGGGCGCCGCAGCAGGTCGGCTTCCCGCTTCCGGTCGACGGCAGCCACGGCTACGTCGACGGGCAGAACCTGAAACCGCCGCAGGGTGAGTTCTCCGTCGCCGCGATCTCGGGCGTCGCCGTCGTGCCGGGGCGGCCGATGGACCCCACTCTGATCGACGCCGAGGGATTCCTGATCTTCACGCCCCGGCGCGGCTTCAGCGGTGCGGTGCCGGCGATCCGCTACCGCATCACCGATGCGTACGGCCAGACCTCGGTCGGCCGCTGGACGCCTACCGTCACGGGCTACTGACTCGACACTATGTACGCGGTGTATACCCCCGGTGTATGGTCTCGGCATGAGTGTTCCGCTGACCCTGCTGGGCCTGCTCGAACGCGAGCCGAGCCACGGTTACGACCTGAAACGTGACTACGACACCTACTTCGGCCGCGGCAAGACGCTGCCGTTCGGGCAGGTCTACTCGACGCTTGCCCGCCTGACCCGCGACGGCAAGGTGGTGATGGACGAGGTCGCGCCCGGCGACGGCCCCGACCGCAAGCGCTACGTCATCACCGAGGTCGGCGCCACCGAGGTCGACGCCTGGCTGGCCGAGCCCGTGCCGCCCGAGCCACACCTGCAGACGGTGCTGTTCGCGAAGGTCGTGCTCTCGCTGATGCTGGGCCGGCCGGCCGAGTCCTACCTCGACACCCAGCGCCGGGCCCACCTGCAGCGCATGCGGGAGCTCACCGCGCTCAAGCGCGCCGGCGGGCTGGTCGACGGCATGCTGGCCGACCACGGCCTGTTCCACCTCGAGGCCGATCTGCGCTGGATCGACATGACCGTCGCGCGGCTCGACGCGCTGGCCAAGGAGGTGCGCAGGTGACCGCCCTGATCGAGGCCCGCGACATCACGATGGCGTTCGGCGAGACGCAGGCGCTGCGGGGCGCCGACTTCGAGGCGGCCGCCGGCGAGATCGTCGCCGTCATGGGGCCGAGCGGGTCCGGCAAGTCGACGCTGCTGCACTGCCTGGCCGGCATTCTCGTGCCGGGCTCGGGCGAGGTGTGGTTCGACGGGCACCGCATCGATCTGCTGCCCGAGACCCCGCGCAGCGCGCTGCGGCGCGACCGGTTCGGGTTCGTCTTCCAGTTCGGGCAGTTGGTGCCCGAGCTGACCGTCGAGGAGAACGTCGCGTTGCCGCTGCTGCTGGGCGGGGAGCGGAGAAGTGCCGCGCTGCGGACGGCCCGGGAGTGGCTCGGACGTCTCGACCTCGACGGCCTGGGCGGGCGGCGGTCGGGCGAGCTCTCCGGCGGCCAGGCGCAGCGGATCGCCCTCGCCCGCGGGCTGGTCGCCGGGCCGCGGGTGCTGTTCGCCGACGAGCCGACCGGCTCGCTCGACTCGCTCACCGGCGAGCAGGTGATGAACCTGATGGTCGGCGTCGCCCGGGAACAGGGCACGACCGTCGTGCTGGTCACGCATGAGCCGCGCGTCGCCGCGTACGCCGACCGCGAGGTCATCGTCCGCGACGGCCGGGTCGCCGTCGCCGTGGGAGAGCGGAAATGATCCGCTTCGGGCTGCGGCTGGCCGTGGCCGGCGGCCGCGAGGCACTGGTCCGGCTGCTGACGATCGCCGCGGCCGTCGCGCTCGGCGTCGCCCTGCTGCTGGCCACGGTCGGCGGTCTGCACGCGGTGACCGCCCAGAGCGACCGGTACGCCTGGCTCAACACCGATTCCACGGCTTCGAACGGTGTCGCGCCGACGCTGTGGGACCTGCGCGAGGACTACTTCGCCGGCGCGCCGATCGCCCAGGTCGACGTCGCCGCGACCGGCCTCGGTTCGCCGGTGCCGCCGGGCATCCCGGCGCTGCCCGGGCCGGGCGAATACTTCGCCTCGCCGAAGATGGCCCGCCTCATCGCCGAGCATCCAGCGGCTCAGCTGGCCGACCGCTATCCGGCCCGGCTGGCCGGCGTCATCGGGAAAGCGGCCCTGCAGTCACCCGATTCGCTGATCGTCGTGGTCGGGCACTCGGAGGCCGAGATGGCCGCGGATCCGCACGTCACCAGGGTCACCCGGATCGCGACCACCCTGCCGCGCGACTGCCAGGGCTGCGCCGTGGGCATGCGGGCGTCCGGATTCCAGCTCGTGCTCGGAGTCGTCATCGCGGCGCTGCTGTTCCCGGTGCTCATCTTCATCGGCGCGGCGACCCGGCTGACCGCGGCGCGCCGGGAGGAGCGGTTCGCCGCGATGCGGCTCGTCGGCGCCACCCCGCGACAGGTCTCCACGATCGCCTCGGCCGAGACGGCCGTGGCGGCTCTCATCGGTACGGCGGTGGGCTTCCCGATCTTCTACGCTCTGCGCGCGCAGTTCGCCGGGATCCCGTTCACCGGCCAGTCGTTCTTCGTCTCCGACGTCTACCTGGGGCCGATCGCGATCGTCGCGGTCGCCCTCGGCATCCCGGTCGCGGCCGCGGTCGCCGCCCGGCTGGCCCTGCGCCGGGTGAAGATCTCGCCCCTCGGCGTCACCCGCCGCACCACGCCACGGCCGCCGGGGGCCTGGCGGCTCGCGGTCGCACCGATCGGCCTGGCCGTCCTCACCTTCTTCATGCTGCACGGGGTGCCGGACGGCAGCATTCATCAGGTCGAGGTGTTCCTCCCCAGCATCCTGACCGTGATGGCCGGCCTCGTCCTGGCCGGTCCGTGGGTGACGATGGTGGCCGCCCGCACGCTGGCCCGGCGGTCCCGGCGCCCGGCCACGCTGATCGCGGCGCGCCGGCTGGCCGACAACCCGGGCGCGGCGTTCCGGGCGATCAGCGGCCTGGTCGTCGGGTTGTTCGTCACGACGGTGTCGGTCGGCATCCTCACCACGCTGAACGCGGAGCGCGGCAGTGACCTGCCGGGCGCCGCGCGCACCGTGATGGTGGAACGCCTCGACCGCGCGCCGATGACGTCGCTGCCCGCCTCGGTCGTCGACGACCTGTCCTCGACCGCCGGCGTGCGGGGCGTCCTCGTGCTCCGGAAGAACCCGGAGGACCCGACCGGACGGTTCCTGTCCGGCGACTACGACGGCCTGACGACCTGCGCCGAGCTGGCCAAGGACCCGCAGCTCGGTTCGTGCACGCCGGGCGCCACGACCGCCAACGTCGACGTGTTCTTCGATCCACGCTTCGGCAGCGCCGCGAAGGTCTCCGCCCCGGTGTGGCCCACCACGGGGGTCGCGGGGGAGAAGCTCGCGACGCTGCCGATCGCCGCGGTTGCTGCCGACACCGACGGTTCGAGGGCGACGCTCGAAACGGTCCGGACGATCCTCGACACGGCGTTCCCCACCGTCGCGTTCTCGCCGGGCACCCGCGACGACTGGGCCACCGACTCGACCAAGACGTCGGTCGAGTTCCGCCGCCTGGCGTACGTGGTGAGCCTGGCCAGCCTGCCGATCGCCGGCTGCAGCCTCGCGGTCAGCGTGATCGGCGGCCTGTCCGAGCGGAAGCGGCCGTTCAGCCTGCTGCGGCTGACCGGGGTGCCGCTGCGGATGCTGCGTACGGTCGTCGCCTTCGAGAGTGCCGTGCCGCTCGTGCTGGTCGCCGTGGTGGCGATCGGGCTCGGGCTGGTCGCCGCCCAACTGTTCCTCAAGGCCCAGATGGACTACACGCTCCGACCGCCCGGGCTGTCCTACTACGCCATCGTGGTGATCGGGCTGGCGGCGTCGCTGGCCATCATCGGCTCGACGCTGCCGCTGCTCCGCCGGATCACCGGACCGGAGGTCGCCCGGAACGATTGACGGCGACCAGGGCGACGATCGCGGCGGCCCACAGGGCGGTGACCGGGCCGGTGCCCCAGCCCAGGCCGCCGCGCGCGACCGGCACGCCCATCCAGTCGGCGAAGGAGGCGCCGAGCGGGCGGGTGATGACGTAGGCGGTCCAGAAGGCGGCGATCGCGTTGAGGCGGCGGGCCCGGAAGGCCAGGGCGGGCACGCCGATGGCGGCGGCGAAGACCAGGCCGGAGAGCAGGTAGCCCCAGCCGAAGGTGGTGGCGGTGAGGTCGCCGGCGGCGGTGCCCAGGGCGAAGGTGGCCAGCACGGTCGCCCAGTAGAACAGTTCGGGGCGGCCGCGGGTGACGGTGTGGATCGACAGGGTGCGCTCGCTGAGGTACCAGGCGGCCAGAACCACCGCCAGCGCGATCGCGAAGCCGGTGGTCGAGATCGTGTAGGGGATGCCGAGGCCGACGTGCAGCACGTCGGCGGCCATGGTGCCGAACACGCTGACCATCACGACGGCGAACCAGTAGACGTTCGCGCGGTAGTGGCGGGCACGCAGCTGGACGGTCAGCGCCACGGCCAGGACGGCGGCGGCCGCGGCCACCGCGATCGGCGGGTCGATCGTGCGGGCGAGGAAGTCGGACGCGGTCTCGCCCATCCCGGTGGTCAGCACCTTGATGATCCAGAACAGGACGGTCACCGGCGGGACCTTGGCGATCAGGTGGGCGGGACGGGCGGGCTGGACGCGGTCAGCGAGGGTCACGGCGGGCCAGGGTGAAGGGCGGATCCTGAAGAGACGCTGAATCGGCGGCCTTCGGGCCGCTTCCCACGACGTACGCGGTGAGCGTCGCCAGAGCAGCGATGACGGCCCCGGCCAGGATGTCGCCCGGATAGTGGACGCCGCACCACACGCGGGCCACGCCGATCAGCAGCGCGAGCACGGTCAGGGCGAGGCCGGCCCGGCGGCTCAGGAAGACCAGAACGCCGAAGGCGATCGCGAACGCGGCGGTCGCGTGGTCGCTCGGCATCGAGACGCCCGGCGAGTGCTCGATCAGCCGGCGCACCGGGTGATCCTGGAACGGTCGCTGCTCGTGGCTGGCGTGGCCGAGGATCACCGAGAGCCCGAAGGCCAGCGCCAGCGTCGAGGCGAGGCTGACCACCGGGCGGATCCGATGCCGGGTCAGCGCGTGCACCACGACCGCGCCGCCGATCGAGAACACCAGGAAGACCAGGTAGAGCGCCGACCACCGCATGAGGTGGTCGATCAGCGGCCAGCGCCCGGCCTGGGAGTTGAGCAGCTCGAAGATCTGGTAATTCACGCTGACAGGCTGATGGCCGGGCGGTAAGAAAACGCTGAACGGTCAGAGGCCGTGATCGGCCAGCGGCCCGACCTCGAGGCCGCGGGCGCGGCAGGTCGTCAGGATCGCGGGCAGCGCGCCGAGCATGGCCAGCCAGCATTTCGGGGCGGCGTGGGAGTCGCTGTCGTGCAGCAGGATCGTGCCGCCGCGGTCGAGCTTGCGCAGCACGCTGCGATAGACCGAGTCGGGCGTGCAGCCGGCGGTCCAGTCCCGGCCCCAGGTGCTCCAGAGGACGGGCTGCAGCCCGAGGCGGCGGGCCTCGAGGAGGGCGGCGGTGTTGGCCACCCCGTAGGGCGGCCGCCACCAGCGGGGGTGCACGCCCGTGACGGCGGTGATGGTCGCGGTGCCACGGTCGAGGTCCTCCCGGGTGGCGGTCGGGCCGCGCCCGGTCAGCAACCGGTGATGGTAGCCGTGGACGCCGATCTCGTGGCCGGCGTCGGCGATGTCGCGGGCGATCGCGGGCTCGGCGTCGACCGCGTGGCCGAGCAGGAAGAACGTCGCCCGGACGCCGGCCCGGTCGAGCAGGTCGAGCAGCGCCGGGGTGGCGTCGGGGTGCGGGCCGTCGTCGAAGGTCAGCGCCACATGCCCGGGCCGGCCGAGACCGGACAGCCGGGGCAGGAACCGCCGGCGCAACGGCCCGATCGCCGCCGCGGCCGGCACCGGCTGGACAAGGGACTCGATGGTGGTGCGGGCGAGGCTCACGCCGTTGCCGCCGGGGCGGCGCTGATGCGGGCGAGGGTGCCGTGGGCCGGTCTCATGCCGGAACCGCCTCCGGGGCCTGGGGGAAGAGTTGTGAGCGGATCAGGGCCGCGGGTTCGGGGGCCGCGGCCATGCGGGCCAGGGCGGCCGCCGGCCGCTGCGCCTCCAACGCGGCGGCGAGCGCGTCCCGCGAGCGCGGCCACGGGACCAGGCCGAGGCGTTCGAGGGCGGCGGCGTTGGCCACGCCGTGGCCGGGCAGGCAGCGGTAGCTGATGACCGGAACACCGCTGGCCAGGGCCTCCAGCGTGGTCAGGCCGCCCGCGTTCTGCACCACCACGTCGGCGGCCCGGAGCATGGAAGGCATGTCGTCGACCCATCCCAGGGCGATTACCCGACCGGTGGCGGCCAAACGGGAACGCAGGGCGGCGTTTCGGCCGCAGAGCACCACCGGGACGGTGTCGGTGCCGGCGAGCAGGTCGCGGACGGTCGCCTCGACGTCGCCGACCCCCCAGGAGCCGGCCACGACCACGGCCAGGCGGGCGTCCGGGGGCAGGCCGTGGCGGCGGCGGGCCGCTGCGGCGTCGCCGGCCGGCCGGAACACCGGGCTCACGACCGGGGCGACCGTCGTCACCGGCCGGCCGTGCACCTCGCGGACCACCGCGGCCGCCTCGTCGTTCGGCGCCAGGTGCAGGTCGATGCCGGGGGCCACACAGAGCGGATGCACCCACGGATCGGTCAGAACCGCGAAGGTCGGTGCGTTCAGACGCCCGGCGAGGCGCAGCCGGCCGATTGCCTGGCTGGCCAACGGGTACGTGGAGACCACCGCGGCCGGGTTCACGCCGGTGACGGCCAGCAGGCGGCTCCGCGTCGCCTCGGCGGACAGCCAGGATGCCGACCGGGCCGCCCGGGGCTGACCGGCCGCCCCAAGCAGCCAGGACCAACTCCTCGGGAAGCAGGTGACCTGCCGGGCGTACATCTGCCTCAGCGCACGCCCCCACCCAGCCGGAAGCAACTCGAGGAAGTCGGCGCGCCGGACGGCGAAGCCGGACGTGCGCAGCCGGCGGGTGATCTCGGAGGCCGCGCCGTCGTGGCCGGCCCCGATGCTCGCCGAGACGACGACGATCGGGTTCTGCATGGTCGAGGAGGGTGGGCGCGACCGGCTGAGGAAACCCTGAACGGATCAGCCGCCGTCGGCGATGCGGTAACCGGCGCCGCGGACCGTCTCGATCGTCTGCCGGTCGAAGGGGTGGTCGATCTTCTTGCGGAGGTAGCCGATGTAGACCTCGACGATGTTGGGGTCGCCGGTGAAGTGGGCGTCCCAGACGTTCTCGAGGATCGCGGTCTTCGTCATCGCCTGGCCGCGGTGGCGCATCAGGAATTCGAGCATCGCGAACTCGCGCGGCGTCACGGCGATCGGGGTCCCGGCCCGGGCGACGCGCCGCTCGGCGGGGTCGAGGGTGAGGTCGCCGGCGCTGAGCACGGCCGGCCGTTCCGGCGCGCCGCGGCGGATCAGCGCGCGCAGGTGGGCGATGAGCACCACGAACGAGAACGGCTTGGTGAGGTAGTCGTCGGCGCCGAGGTCGAGGGCGTCGGCCTGGTCGTACTCCCCGTCCTTGGCCGTCAGCATCAGGATCGGCGTCCAGACCTCGCGAGTGCGCAGCGTGCGGCAGACCTCGTAGCCGTTCAGCCCGGGCAGCATGATGTCGAGGATCAGCACGTCGTAGGCGCCGTAGGGGGTCTCGGTGGCCTGCCACAGACCGTCGATGCCGTCGTGGACCAGATCGACCGCGAAACCGGCCTCCGCGAGACCGTCGCGGATCGTCTCGGCCAGAGCGACCTCGTCCTCGACCACCAGAGCGCGCATGGTTCCAGGGTGCCCCGGGGGTAGCTGAAGATGTGCTGAATACGGCCGTCCATTGTCCCGGCGGCCCGATACCGTGGCGGCCATGCTGGTCTCGCTGCGCCGCCGACTGGCCGCCCGACTGGGCGTCCGGCTGCGCTCGGCGCTGGCCGCCGCCGTGGTCGTGGCGGTGGCCTCGCTGATCGCCGGCGCGGTGCTGCTCATCATCGCGCGGGGCATCCTCGTCAACAATGTGAACACCGCGGTCGACGACCGGGCCTCGCGTCTCGCGGCCGCGCTGGCCGGTGGCGGTGCCGACCTGTCCTCGCTGCTCCGGCCGTCGGCGCGCGACCACACGGTGGTGCAGGTGCTCGACGGGTCGGGCACGGTCGTCGCGGCGTCGGACGCGCTGGCCGGCCAGGGCCCGATCTCGCCGCTGCGCCCGGGCGTGGGCGCGCGGCGGACCGACGAGCACTGGCTGCCGGGCGACCACGACGACCCGTTCCGCATCGTGGTGCTGACCGTGCAGACGCCGGTCGGCGTGCGGACCGTGCTGGCCGGGGAGTCGCTCGACTCGGTCGACGACGACATGGGCGCGATCGCGGCGGTGCTGGCGCTCGGGCTGCCCCTGCTGGCGGCCGTGGTCGGCGCGGCGACGTTCCTGTTCGTGGGGCGCACGCTCCGGCCGGTCGAGGCGATGCGCCGGCAGGCCGCCCTGATCACGTCCAGCAACCTGCACGAGCGGTTGCCCGTCCCGGCGGCCGGCGACGAGATCGCGGCGCTGGCCGAGACGATGAACACGATGCTCGACCGGATCGAGGCGGCCTCGGCCGCTCAGAAGCGGTTCGTGGGGGACGCCAGCCACGAGTTGCGGAGCCCGCTGGCGACCGTGCAGGCCAACGCCGACCTGCTCGATCGGGCCGACCTGCCGTCGACGGCCGCCCGGTCGGTCGGCCGGATCCGCACCGAGAGCGCCCGGATGGCCCGGCTGGTCGAAGACCTGCTGCTGCTGGCCCGGTTCGACGACGGGGG
Source organism: Actinoplanes sp. NPDC051343 (assembly GCF_044455125.1). Lineage (NCBI taxonomy): Bacteria > Bacillati > Actinomycetota > Actinomycetes > Micromonosporales > Micromonosporaceae > Actinoplanes > Actinoplanes sp. NPDC051343. Next base: position 810,362 of record NZ_JBITEL010000001.1, on the reverse strand, counting down.
TTCGCTGCGCCGCCGCGTGCAGGACGTCGACCTGGACGACATCGTCTACACCGAGCGGGAGCGGCTGCGGTTGGAGCGTCCGGGGCTCTCGCTGACCGTGACCCTCGACCCGGTCCGCGTCACCGGCGACGCCGACGCGCTGCTGCGGGCGGTCCGCAACCTGCTCGACAACGCGGCCCGGCACGCGTCTTCGTCCGTGACCGTGGCCGTCGCCGCGGTCGGCGAGACTGCCGAGATCGTCATCGCCAACGACGGGCCGCCGATCCGGTCGGCCGACCGGGACCGCATCTTCGGCCGCTTCGTGCGGCTCGACGACAGCCGCTCGCGGACCGACGGTGGCAGCGGGCTCGGGCTGGCCATCGCGCGCGACATCGTGACCGCCCACGGCGGCACGCTGACCGTCGATGACCTGGCCGAGGGCGCAGCCATGCGGATCCGGCTGCCGCTCAGCTGATTTTCAGGACTCCGGCCCGATCCTGTGGGCCTACATTTCGTAGGTTTAGCGGTCTGCCCAACGGTCATTCTCTGCGTGGACCCGCCCCGAGCTGAAGGATGCCGATGCCGACGTTCCTCGATCCGCAGTGGCTGATCTCCACGTTCGGCCTGATCGGGATCCTGGTGCTCGTCTTCGCCGAGTCGGGCCTGCTGATCGGGTTCTTCCTGCCCGGCGACTCGCTGCTGTTCACCACCGGGCTGCTGATCGCCGACGGGCGGTTCCTGCACCAGCCGCTCTGGCTCATGTGTGCGCTGGTCTCGGTCGCGGCCGCGCTCGGAGACCAGTTCGGCTACTGGTTCGGGCGGCGGTTCGGGCCGGCGCTGTTCCGGCGGCCCGACTCGCGCCTGTTCAAACAGGAAAACCTGCAGCGGGCGGCGGGTTTCTTCGACCGGTACGGTGCGCGGTCGATCCTGCTCGCCCGTTTCGTGCCGATCGTGCGGACCTTCACACCGATCGTCGCCGGTGCGAGCGGCATGCACTACCGGCGGTTCGTGGGCTACAACGTGGCCGGCGGGGTGGCCTGGGGCTGCGGGGTCACGATCCTCGGATACTTCCTGGGCCAGGTCGCGTTCGTGAAGTCGAACATCGAGCTGATCCTGATCGGCATCGTCGCCGTCTCGGTGATCCCGGTCGTCATCGAGTTCCTCCGCAGCCGGCGGCGCACTCCGGCGCCCGCCGACCGGGGCTGAGCCGGTGGCTGTCGCGTCGGCCCGATTCGGAACGTCGGCCGACACGGGTGCCCGGTTTAGCGGTTCTTCAGGATCGCGAGGTTAGCGTCGGTCCGTGAGTTCACGCCTGTGCAAGAGTGCGCTTGCCGGCCTGCTGGCCGGGATGGCCCTGGTCGCGGCCTGCGGTTCCGGCTCGGCCCCGCCCGTTCACGCCTCCCCGCCCGTTCATGCCTCCCCGCCCGTTCATGCCTCCCCGCCCGTTCATGCCTCCCCGTCGGAAACGCCCGCACCCGACGCCGGCCGCAAAGTGATGATCATCGCCGAGGAGAACCACGGCTACGACCAGATCATCGGCAACCCGCACGCGCCCTACCTCAACCGGCTCGCCGCCGACTACGGCACGGCCGTCGACTACGACGCCGGCTATCCGGCGCACTGCCCCTCGCTGGCCGCCTACATCCTGATGACCAGCGGCACCACCGCCGGGATCTGCGACGACAAAGACCCCAAGGTGCACCCGCTGACCGGCGACAACATCTTCCACCAGGTGAGCGCGTCCGGGCGGGAGTGGCGGGACTACGCCGAGGCCGAGCCCGGCCCGTGCGCGCTGACCGGTCACGGCCGCTACCTGGTGCGGCACGTCCCGGCGGCCTACTATCTCGACGTCCGCGCTGCCTGCCGACACTGGACCGTGCCGATCGCGGCCCTGCACGATTCGCTGCCCGCGTTCTCGTTCGTCAGCCCCGACGCCTGCCACGACATGCACGGCGCCGCCGGGTGCAGTCCCGATCTGGTCGGCGCGGGTGACCGCTGGCTGCAGACCTGGCTCCCGCAGATCATGGCCGGGCCGGACTACCGGTCGGGCCGCCTCACCATCGTCGTCACGTGGGACGAGGGAACCTCGACCAGCAACCACATCCCGACCCTGGTGATGTCGTCCAAGCTGCGGCACATCGCCGTCAACCGCCCGCTCAACCACTGTTCCCTGCTCCGGTTCACCGAGGAACAGCTGCACCTGCCGCTGCTGCGATGCGCCGCGGTCGCCCGGTCGCTGGGCCCCTCGTTCGGGCTGGGTACGGCATGATCGGTGGATGACCGACATCCCGGCACCCGTCCAGCGCATGGTCGACGCCACGAACGCCGGCGATTCCGACGCGTTCGTGTCCGCCTTCACCGACGACGCCTACCTCGAGGACTGGGGACGCAAGTTCCACGGCCATGAGGGCATACGCTCGTGGGACTCCACCGACAACATCGGCAAACGGGCACACTTCGAGCCGGGCGGCGCCCGCCCCGACGGCGACGACTGGATCGTCACCCTCCACGTCACCGGCGGCGGCTTCAACGGCACCAGCGACATCCGCTTCCACCTCGCCGGCGATCGCATCGCCCGCATGCTGATCACTCCCTAGGTGTGATGTCCGGGCACGTCGGTCGAGGAGGTGCGACCACTCGAGTGAACGGACGAAGGCCTCCAACGGTGCAGCGGAGTTGCTAAGACGCCACACACCACGTTGGAGGCCCTCCGAGCGCGATTGCGGCTGGCGCGTCTGATCGTCGAAGGCGGTTGGTCACCCGCACGAGCAGCCGAACGCTTCGGCGTGTCCTGGCGTACCGCCGCGATGGGCCGACCGCTACCGCACCGCAGGCGAACTCAGCATGCACGACCGCTCGTCGCGACCGGGCCGGACCCCGGCGGCGATGAGAGGCAAAATCCCGCACCTGCGGCGTATGCGGCGTATGCGGCGCTGGGCGCCGGTCCGATCGCCGACCAACTCGGCCTGGCCGTCCTGGTCCGGCAGCGAGCGAACCGCCTCTTCCACCACCACCACCACTACCACCACCGTCGTCGACGACCACTCCCGCGTCGCCTATCGGCAAGCTGCTACCGATCACCCCACTGAACAACCTCGCTGGACATCACACCTCGCTCAGGCGGCCGGGTCGCGGCGGTGCAGGATCACCCAGCAGGCGAGCGTGCACACCCCGACGGTGGCCACCTGGACGACCGCGCCGAGGCCCATCCCGCTCGCGCCGGCCGGGTCGAACAACCCGGTCCAGTTCTGCCAGTAGTGCACGGGCAAGGCGACCGCGACCGCGTGCAGGGCCCCCTGTCCGTTCACCACGCTGGCCAGCACGACGAAGCCGATCGCCACGGCGAGGGCATGCCCATCGAGTAGCGCTTGACCCGGCGGTCGATCGCCGGGCCGAGACCGGCGAGGTCGAGGGCGTCGGTCAGGCCGGGCGGCGGCCAGGTGCGGCGGGCGGCCGACCAGAGCAGTTTCAGGTGAGGTCGTCGACGGCCTGGTGGCGGCGATAGCGCTTGCAGAGCGCCTCGGCCTGGATGGTGGGCATGGGGCATCGCCCTTTCCCGGCGGAGGTGCCGGAAGGTGGGTAGGGGAGAGGCTCAGACCGGCCGCCGCCGGGCGGCGGATCCCGCCAGGGCGGTCGCGGCGGCGAGGGCGGCGACCACGGCGATCCAGCTGGGCATGAACGGGCCGCCCAGGAAGCCTTGAGCGGACGGGTGCTGCGAGCGGATCTGAAGACCCCAGACCAGGGCCGCGACCGTGGCGACCGCCATGCCCGCGGCCACCATCGGCCGGGCGACCACGCCCGGGCCGCCGGTCGGCACCCGCCGCAGGGCCGTGGCGGCAGCCCATGCCGTCGCCGCCACCACCACGATGCCGGTCCCGGCGATCACAGCGAACCCGGCGGCGTTTCCGGCCTCGCCGCCGGCGGTTGCCACGGCGACCCGGACGACACCGAACCAGAGGGCGGCGCCGACCACCGGCACCACGGCGTACTTCCAAGCGTGCCGGTCGGTCGCCGCCGGCGCCGCGGCGACCAGCAGCGCGAGCAGAGCCACCGCGGCGGCGGTCACGAGCAACACGTACGGGCCGCGGGCCCGGCCGCCGAAGCCTCGGCCAGCTTGGCGAATTCGAGGCCGGCCACGGTGAACAGCCCGGCGGCCGGATAGCAGGCGACCAGCACCCGGACGAGCGGGGTCATGTCGGCGCCGGACCGGGCCGGAGGCGGCCCAGGCTCAACGTGGCCAGCCGCTGCATCCGAGTGGCCTGGGCGGACAGTTCGGCCGCACCGGCCGCGGTCAGGCGGTAGGGCCGGCGTCGCCCCTCGGGCGGCAGCGCCTCGATGAGACCGCGGTCCTCGAGGCGGGTCAGGGCCGCATAGAGCGTGCCTGGCCCGAGCGTGACGCCGACCTGCTCGGCGACGTCGATGGTGATCGCGTAGCCGTGCTTCGCCCCGTCGGCCAGGCTGGCCAGCACCAGCAGGCTCGGCTCGGCCCAGCGCAAGGCGATATAACGCCAGCCGCTACACGACGACGTCGAAGCTGCCGCCCAGCGACGCGGCCGAGCTGCCGCCGACCCAGACGTCGAAGGTGGACGACTCGTTCAGCCAGCCGTTCAGCCAATATTGCCGCTGCTCGGGCCCGACCGAGAACGAGACGCGTTGGGAGCCGCCGACCGGCACCGTCACCCGCCGGAAGCCCTTGAGTTCCCGCACCGGCCGGGCCGCCGAGCCGTGCCGCTGGTGGAGATAGAGCTGGACCACCTCGTCGGCGGGAACAGCACCCGAATTGCCGACCGTGACGGAAACCTCGACCACGCCGTCGACGACCGGCCCGATCGCGAGGTCGGAGAACTCGGACCGGCCATAACTCAACCCGTGTCCGAACGGGAACAACGGCGTCGACGCATCGTCCCAGTACCGCCGTTTCTGGTTGTCCGGCTCGTGCGACCGGGTGTGCGAATAGATCATCGGGATCTGCCCGACCGTCCGTGGCCACGTGAAGGGCAGCTTCCCACCCGGTGAGACCGTGCCGAACAGCAGATCGGCCACCGCCGCGCCGCCCTGACTGCCCGGGTACCAGATGTCGAGAATCGCGGGCACGTTCTCGGCCGGCCACCGCAGGTCGAGCGGCCGCCCGTTCATGACCAGCAGCACGGTCGGCGTCCCGGTCGCCACCACGGCCTGGATCAGCTCCAACTGCGCTCCCGGCAGATCGAGCGACGACCGCGAAGCCGCCTCCCCGATCATGTTCTGCCATTCGCCGACCACGACGACCGCGACCTCGGCGGCGGCCGCGTGCGAGACCGCCCGCGCGAGTTCGGCTTCGGCATCGAATCCGGGCGGGTCGCTCGGCGCGTTGCCCCCGAACATGTCGAACATGGACGGGAAGGTCCGCTGCGCGACCGGAATGCCCGGCGCATAGGTGACGCGATCCCCGGCCACCGCGCGGATCCCGTCGAGCACGGTCACCGTCTCGTCGAGATCGAAATCGAACACCCACGGCCCGAGCGTGTCGCGCTTCGAGTCGGCCAGCGGTCCCAGCACGGCGATCGAGCCCAGCGTGCCGGCGTCGAGGGGGAGCAGGTCGCCCTCGTTGCGCAGCAACACCGCCGACCGCTGCGCGGCCTCCCGGGCAACCCGGCGGTGGTCCGGGTCGGCGAGCACCTGACGGGCCGTCTCCTCATTGACGTACGGGTCGTCGAACAGACCCAACCGCAATTTCGCCTCGAGGACTTTTCGGACCCGCGCGTTCAGGGTCAACTCGTCAATCGTTCCCGGCAGATGGGCATAGGCGGGATCCGCGATCGCCATCTCCATGTCGACGCCGGCGTTCACCGCCCGCGCCCCGGCCTCGGCGAGGTCGCGCGCGAAGCCGTGGGTCACCAGGTTGCGGACCGCATTGGCGTCGCTGACGACGAACCCGTCGAAGCCCCACGTCTCCCGCAGCACCTCGGTGAACAGCCACCGGTTGCCGGTCGCGGGCACCCCGTTGAGCGGCATGTACGCCGTCATCACGTTGCCCGCCCCGGCCTCGATCGCGGCCTGGAACGGCGGGAAGTAGACGTTCCACAGCTCGTACTCGGAGAGGTTGACCTCGTCGTAGTCGCGTCCGCCGAGCGCCGCGCCGTACCCCCCGAAGTGCTTGGGCCCGGCGATGATGCCGTCCGGGCTCTGGAATCCGCGGACCTGCGCCGCCGCCACCGCCGCGCCGAGCACCGGGTCCTCACCGGCGCCCTCGACGATGCGGCCCCACCGCGGGTCGCGCGCGATGTCGACCATCGGCGCGAACGCCCAGTGAATACCGACCGCCCGGGCTTCCCGGCCCGCGACCCGCTGCCCGAGCTCGATGATCTCCGGGTCCCAGGAGGCGGCCATCGCGATCGGCACCGGGAAGATCGTGCGCAGCCCGTGGATGACGTCGAAGCCGAACAGCACCGGGATGCCGTGCCGGTTGCCCTCGACCGCCAGCCGCTGAAGCCGGTTGATCTCCGCCGGGTCGGTGACGAACAGCAGGGCCCCGGCCGCCCCGCGGCTCAGCGCCTCCTCGACCGCGCGGGGCTGGCTCTCGGTGTCGAGACCCAGTGCGGGGTCGGGCTGGGCCCCGGCCGGCAGCTTGAAGTAGAAGTACTGGGTGAGCTGGCCCGCCTTCTCCTCGGCCGACATGCTCGCCAGTAGCTCGTCGATCCGCTCGGGTGGGAAAGTCGTCATGACTTTCATCAGATCAGAGACCGCGGGATGACGAGCTGCTCAAAGAGCGACTACTTACCGTATTTCTCGAAGCTGACCGTCCAGTCACCGAGGCCGTCGGTGAGGGGCAGCGGCTTCGGGGTGTGCCGGACGTCGACGACGTCGCCGATCAGGAAGTTGTCGTAGACCCACTTCGCGTCGGTCTCGCTCAGGTTGATGCAGCCGTGCGAGATGTTGGCCGAGCCCAGCACGTGGTTCCACGGCGCGGCGTGCAGGAACTCACCCGAGTAGGAGATGCGGGTGCAAAGCTTGACCACCTCGGGCGCGTAGTAGTTGGGGTTCTTCGGATCGGTCAGGCCGTAGCTGGCCGAGCTCATCGTGTGCGTCGCCTCTTTGGAGAGCACCACGTGCGGGCCCTCCTGCGTCCAGAAGTGGATCGACTGGCCGTTGGCGCCCTTGGTGTAGCCGCCGCGGCCGTTGCTGCACTTCATGTCCCGCACCAGCTTGCCGTCGATGTAGACCTTGGTGTGGTGCGTGCTGTTGTCGGAGATCGCCAGCAGCTGGCGCCCGATCGTGAAGTGGGTCGACCGGTTGGCCGCGCCGTAGACGTTGTTGCCGAGGTTGACCCCGAACGCCTTGACGCTGACCTTGACCGTCGTGCCCTTGGCCCAGTATTTCGCGGGGCGCCAGTGCACGATCGAGTTGCTCACCCAGTGGAACTTGCCCTCGACCGACGGGGACGTGTCGACGGTGATCGCCTTCTCGGCGGCGTCCTTGTCGGTGATCGAGTGGCCGAACGCCACGATCACCGGCTGGCCCATGCCGTACGTGCCGCCGGTCTTGAGGACGCCCATCCCGTTCGCCTGGAACGTGATGCCGGCGGTGTGGGACGGCTTGAGCGTGGTGAAGGTCGACGTCTTCTTCACCACGGCGCCGGTGCTGTCCTGGATCGACGCGGTCACGGTGTACTTCTTGCCGTAGTCGAGGTCGTCGGTCGACTTCCAGGTGCCGGAGTCGCTGTCGACCTGGCCGGCGACCTTCTTGCCGCCGGCGACGACGCTGCACGACTGCAGCTTGCCGCCCTCGACCGCGATCGTGACCGACTCGGTCGGGGAGACCTTGGTGGCGCCGGTCTTCGGGCTCACGGTGAAGCTGACCGGCACCGTGTCGGGCGTCTGCCAGGAGCCGGCCGCCGGGGTGGACCCGGCGCTGCCGCCGCCGCTCTTCGCCTTGCCCGGCGAGGAGCAGCCGGCGATCGTGAGACCGGCTGCCGCGCCGACGACGCCGACGGCGGTGGCGATGACTTTGCGTCGATGAACCATGACTCTCTCTCGACGAAGAGGTGAGGGGTGGTGCGGCCGGAGAGGACTACGACTGGCGGCATTCTAGGGATCATTCGCGCTCAGGTCGATAACTCCCTCACCCCGGTCGATGGACCGTCACGACGCCGTCACGGACGGTTCTGGTGCCGCAAGGTCACGCCACTGAAGACGTCTGCGGACCCGGATCCGTTGCCTGTCGTCTGTGAGATACCAGACTGCCGGTGAGACAACTGGCGGTTGATGCGTCGTTTCGGACGTGACCGATGTTCTGGGCGATTTCCGCGCCCCCGCAGATCTGATCCGCCGCTATCACTCCGCCGGCCTCTGGCGCGATCACGGCCCGGTCGGCGACCTTCGCCGCTGGGCCACCGAGCAGCCCGACGCGACCGCGATCATCCAGTACCGGGACGGCGCCGAGGCGGAACGGCTCACCTACGGTCAGTACGCCGGCCGGGTCGAGCGGTTCGCGGCCGCCCTGCACTCGCTCGGCGTCCGGGCGGGTGACGTGGTCGCCGTGTGGCTGCCGAACTTCTGGCAGGTGAACGCCCTGATGCTGGCCTGCGCGCGGATCGGGGCGGTGACCGCGCCGATCCTGCCGACGATCCGCACCCGCGAACTGGAGCGGATGTTCGCCCGGCTGGCCCCGAAGGTCTGCGTGACGGTCGACGAGTGGGCCGGTTTCGGTCACGCCGAGGCGCTGGACGGGCTTGCGGTCGAGCACCGGGTCGTCATCGGCCGTGCGCAGGGCGCGCAAATCGACTTCCACCACTATTTCGAACGTACGCCCTGGGAAGCGACACATCGGATGGACCTCGCCGATGCCGGCAGCGACCCCGACCGGCTGGCTCTGGTGCTGTTCACCTCCGGCACCTCGGGCGAACCGAAGGGCGTACTGCACAGCTTCAACACCATTTATGCCGGAAACTCCCCGATCGCCGAGGCCGAGAGGATCGGGCCGGGCGACACCATGTTCATTCCGCACGCGCTGACCTTCATCGGTGGCACCCTCTACGGCATCACGATGCCGCTGCTCACCGGCGCCGCCTCGGTGCTGCTGGACACGTGGGACGGTCCGGGCGGGCTGCGCCTGCTGCGGGAGACCGGCACGACGATCATGTTCGCGGCGCCGACGTTCTTCCGTGCTCTTGTGGACGAGGTACGCCGTACCGGAAAGAAGCCGGAAGCGTTGCGACTGGCTGTCACCGGGGCCACGACGGTGCCGCAGCAGATCGTGCGGGAGGTGCCGGCGACGCTCGGTGTGCCGCTGCGCGCGCTGTGGGGGATGACCGAGGTCGCCGCCCAGACCTGGACGCGGGCCGGCGATCCGGTCGACTGGGGCACGCAGAGCGACGGCTCGCCCGGATCCGGCCTCGAGATCGACCTCCGGCCGGAAACCGAGGGGACGATCGGCCCGGAACGGCCGGCCCGGCTTTTCGTACGCGGCGCCGGAGTCACACTGGCAACGCTCGGTCGCGACAGCGGCGCACTGAACGTGCTCGCCGACCACGACGACGGCTGGTACGACACCGGCGACCTGGCGATCCCGGACGGCCGGGGCGGCATCCGCATCCTCGGCCGGGTGGCCGACCGGATCGGCGGCGCACTGCTCATCCCGGTCGGCGACGTGGAGGACGCCCTGCTCGGCCACCCGGCGATCGAGGACGTAGCGCTGGTCGGCTACCTCGACGAGTCCGGGTTCGAGCGGGCGGCCGCGGTCATCGTCCCGAACGGCACCCCGCCGACCCTTTCCACCCTGCGTGACTATCTGACCGAGGCCGGCATGACCGAGTGGTACCAGCCGTCCCGCCTTGAGGTGATCGACCGGCTCCCCCGCAACTCGGCCGGCAAGGTCCGCAAGGACCTCTTGCGGGAGCGCCTACGTCAAAGCTCCGAAGCCGCCTCATAGACCGAGCCGACCGCTCGTCGAGACCTCGACCGGGAACGGCCGCACCCTGCCGTCCAGAATCGCGTCGCGAGTCTCGGCGCCGCATTGCCGGCTCTGCAGGCCGGGATGGTCGCGAGAACCGGCACGACTCGTGGATCTTGATCTCGCATTCCTGCTGACAGTAGTCCCAGAGCTGCTCGCTCTCCGCGCAAGCGATCATGAAGCGACTCAGATGCCGGTGCGCGGATCTGCCGATGAGCGGGCAGGTGATCATGCGATGCCTCGTCAGCGGTCACTCCCTCGGCCGGTGGCGGAGTGACGATCGACCGAGGTGTGTGCTCCCCGATCGGTGGCTGTTTCGGCGCTCGCCTCGAGTCGTGCTCGAGCGGGCACCGCCGTATCACCGATGTGGCTTGCGTCACATATGAAACAGGGTGGTCGAGTCAGCCCGTGGAGACACTGAAACCGCTGGCGACCTGGAGGATGACCCCATGCGCGAGGAATTTCAGACGATCGAGTGGGCCGAGCCGCCGATCGGCGATCTCGTAGGGCAGGCGGTGGCCAAGGGCCGCCGGATGCGGACGGCAAAGCGACTCCGGGTCGGCGGCGCCGGCTTGGCGGTGCTCGTTGTGGGTGGCCTGGCCGCGATCCCCATCGTTCGCAGCACCGAAGCACCGGCGCCCGCGGCCGTCGTCGCGGCGGCCGCGTCCGCGGCGGCGAGCAGTTCCAAGCCGACCGCCGCGGCCAGCGGCGAGCGGGTCAAGGCCACACCAGCCGGCATGCTCGAACTGCTGCTGCAGAACCTGCCGAAGGGCAAGACCAGCCACAACGCCGGCATCACGGAGGACGGCGATGTGTCGGTGCAGACCTTCCTCGACCGCGGTAACGGGCCCGGCATGATCCGGTTGCACGTGATGACGCGCAAGGAGTCCGACTTCACCAGTCTCGGCACCTGGACCTCGCTCGGCAACGGGACGAAATACATGACCAAGTTGGTTCCCGGCAACTGCTACCAACACACCATCGTGTGGGTTCATCACCCCGACAACACCCTTCTGCAGTTCGACCTGGCCAACTGCCCGATCGTGGACGGCACGAGGATCAAGCAGCCCCTGACCGCCCGCGAGGCCGCCGAAGTGGGCGCGGACCCCCGGTGGGGTCTGAAGATCGACCCGGAGCTGAACAACAAGGGCGCCGCCGCCTTCCCGCACCTGTCGACGAAGTTCCCCAAGTGAGCGGCGCCGACGACGACTTCGTGGAGTACGCCCGGGCCTCCGCGGGCCAGTTGCGGCGTACCGCTTATCTGCTGTGCCGCGACTGGGACCTGGCCGCCGATCTGACCCAGACGACACTTGCCCGGATGTTCGCGAAGTGGCAGCGGATCATCCGGCGCGACAACCCCCACGCCTATGCCCGGCAGGTGCTCTCCCGCGCCTTCCTGGACCACCACCGGACCAAGCGTTCGCACGAGGTGGTGACCGCCGAGTTCAGCGATGTGCCGGGAACGAGTGAGGACTCCGATTTGCGTCTGACACTCATCGACGCCCTCAGCCGGCTACCGCCGCGGGACCGCGCCATCGTGGTGCTGCGCTACTGGGAAGACCTCAGCGTCGAGACGGTCGCCGAGATCCTCGGCCTGCCGACCGGCACAGTGACGTCCCAGAGCGCCCGCTCACTGGCTCGACTGCGCCAACTGCTCGGCCAACCGGCCGGACCCACACCCGGGAACTCGTTGTTCGCCTGAACCACCTCGAGGCGAATCCGACACAGACCGTCGCGGCCAGCGGACGAGCCGGGCAGGTGCGTGGTCCCGTGTCGGTCTCGGCCGCGCCCACGCCACAGCGGCGCGGGCGCGGCGTGGCGGCGCCGTTCCGCAAGCCACGGTCGAGAGCAGCGCCTGGGTCACGACGCCTCCTGATCGCTCCAGCTCGTCCGCGATCGCTTATGACGGTCGAGGCGATGCCGTATCCGCTCATGCCGCCGATCGTGCGCGTCGGACCGTTGAGGCCAGTTACACGTCGCAAGCGCAGACCTGGATCGCCGGGTGCACACTCACGCTTGGTCAAACTGGCGTAAGGGCTCGATTGCGGGTGGCATGGTCCACTCGGTCGCGCCCGCCGAACAAGCCCAACCAGAGCCTCGCCAGGAGACCCTGTATAGACGCGACGGTGGCCAGACCCCGCACTTTCGCAGTCGGGACTGCGTCGAGTGGTTCCTGCACGTCGGTTGGCGCCCGCCTGAGCGGCCTCGGATCTAACGACTGCCTTGATCAGGTTACATTCGTGGAATCGACCATCGCCTAGAGGGACGCGCAATTCTGGGCTCGGCCCGCCGTGCAGGTGGGCGAGCCGAGCCGTATGGGTGTACGAAATCGCGTTGAGGACGACAGTCAGGCCGTCGACGGTCGCACCCACCATCGGCCTGCTCAACGCGTCCACGCGGCTCTTCTCGATTTCTTAGCCTTTTTTCGCGCGTTGACTGCTACCCGGGCGCAGCCGCCGTCCGCCGTCACGGTGACGGAGGCGCTCACTCCTCCGGAATGACCCGGTCGAAGATGTCGCGCGTGGCGTCCGGGTCGGGGCCGTTGCGCCGTCCGGTGTCGAGGGCGTCGATCGACGCCATCTCGGCGGCTGTGAGTTCGAAGTCGAACACGTCGAAGTTTTCCGCGATGCGGCCCGGGTTGGTCGACTTCGGGATCGCCGACCGGCCCTCCTGCAGGTGCCAGCGCAGCATCACCTGGGCCGCCGTCCGGCCGTGCGCCGCCGCGATGGCCGCGATCGTCGGGTCCTCGAGGACGTTGCGCCGGTCGTCGCCCCAGCCCGGATAGAACGTGATGCCGCCGATCGGGGACCACGCCTGGGTCAGGATGCCGTGCTCGGCGTCGGCCTTCTGCACGTCCGGCTGGCTGAAGTAGGGGTGCAGCTCGATCTGGTTGACCGCCGGCACCACCGAGGTGCGCGCCAGCAACTCGTCGAGGTGGTGGCGCATGAAGTTGCTGACGCCGATCGCACGGACCTGCCCGTCGGCCAGCAATTTTTCCAGCGCCTGGTAGGCGGCGATCGTCCGGTCGAACCGGTCGCTCGCCGGCTGGTGCAGGATGAGCAGGTCGATGCGGTCGACTCCGAGTTTGCGGGTCGCCTTGTCGAAGGCGTGCCGGGTCTCGTCGAAGCCGTAGTCGCTGACCCACACCTTGGTCTCGATGAACACGGCGTCCCGGTCGACGCCGGAGCGCCGCAGCCCCTCACCGACCTGCCGCTCGTTGAAATACGCGGCCGCCGTGTCGACGTGCCGGTAGCCGACGCCAAGCGCCGAGGAGACCGCCGCGGCCGTCTCCTCGGGCGAGCTCTGGAAGACGCCGAAGCCGAGCGCCGGCATCCGTACACCGTTGTTGAGCGTGAGTTCCTGGGTCATGTCCCCGACGCTAGTGGCGCTTTCCGCGGGGTGAGAGGTACCAGCACTACTCCCCAGACTCTCCGCCACGCCAGCAGTGAGCACAGGGCGAAACCGAGCGCGTTGGCGACGCCGTGGGTGGCGACCATCCAGCTCACCGAGAGGTGCGGCAGCCCGGCCGCCCAGTCCAGCGCCAGCAGCATGGTCGCGATCGGCACCGCCGCGCCCACCCCGAGCAGTGCGCGGGTCACCCGATCGAACGGCCGTCTCGTCCGCCACGTCACCCACCCGGTCAGCCACATGCCGAGGGTGAGTACGGCCGCGCCCGCGAGTTGCACCGCGTCGCCCGCGAAGTAACCGATCAGGACGATCAGCGTCCCACCGGGTACACACCACGCCGCCACCGTCGTCGCCGGCCCGGGCTGTCGATCCAGCAGCAGCGCCGCCACCAGCGCGGCCGCGAACCCGGCGTAGTGAAAATGCGCCACCGTCAGGGCCAGGGTGTCGAGCCCGAACCCGAACAGCCGATATCCGGCCCGCTCGGCCACGAGGGCGCAACCGCCGATCACCGGCCCGGCCAGAGCGGTCAGAAGAGCAAGGTCGAAACCCCATTTTTGTACGCCGGCACGCCGTCCCCGCCGATCGTGGCCGCGCGACCCGGTTTCGATCAACGAGCCGGTCAGAAGAACCGAGGCGGCGGTCAGATAGGGCAGGGCGAGGGTGGCCGTGACGAGCCCCCGCGGCAGCCACAGACTCACCGCCGCGGGCAGCGCGACCACCACCCACCAGCGACGCGCCGTCGCCACTCCGAGGCCGGGCGCCGCCATCAGCGACAGCCCGAGCGGAACGATCACCAGCATGCCGGCCCCCGCGAGCAGCACCACGATCACGTGGGCCCACGGGGTCAGCCCGTGCGAGGCCTCAACCATGCCCTCGACGGTACGCCTCGAACTTGAACACGTTCAACTAGTATGTCGGGGATCAATGCTCCTTCTTGATGACGAAGTAGGAGCCGCGGATCGTCCCGGCCAGCTTCGACCTCTGCCGGGCGAACTTGAACGACCCGAGCTCGGCCGGAACCTCCATCCCGTCCGAGAGCTTGAACCCGACCGCCCGCTTACCGCCGTCCTCGATCGTGTACATCACGTTGACCGACAGCCCGCTCCGGTAGAACACGTACGCCATCCGGATGTTCTCGACCTGGAACCCGGTCGCCTCGAGCGGGGGAGAGGCGATGACGATGCCGCGCTCCTCCTCGAGGATGCCGCTCACCCAGTCGATCACCGGCTGAGCCTCGTCGGCCGGCGAGGTCGTGAACACGTGGTCGTACTTGTTCTTGAAATACCGCGCCTCGTTCGCCCGCAGACCGGCCAGCGCCGCCGCGACGGGCGACGACTCCAGCCCGACGGTCGACACGGTCTCAAAATCCACGGCGTACGGCACGACGATCTCCTCCGCGTGTTCGCATCCCCGGCCGCCAGCCTACGAAAAACCGGGCGCGGAGGTGGGCGGGTTCCGGTGCCCGGTCAGCGCCGGCCGTGGATCTGGCCGGCCACGTTGACGACCACGATGAACGGGAACGCCTTGATGCCGTCGACGTCGAACCGTCCGGTGATCATCGGGGGCGGGGCCCAGCCGTACACCTCGTCGTCGGCGAGTGGCCGGCCCGCGCCGAGCGCCAGGGCGCCCATGAGATAGCGGTCCTGGCCCTTCTCGGTGTCGAGGGCGGCGACCAGCTCGTCGCCGTCGTTCCACTGCCGAGTGAGCGTGCCCTCGAGCGTGTCGAGGAACCACCACGAGCCGTCCTCGGCCACCATGAACAGGTCACCGAAGAGCGACGCGAATCCTGGCGTCAGGTGGTCGAGGCCGTCGAGCCAGTCCCAGGAGTCGAGGGCCTTCGCGTACTGCGCCTCGGTGAACTGCTTGGTCAGCTGCATCGGTCAGACGATAGCGACCTCGGCCTCGATCTCGACCGGGATGTCGAACGGCAGCGCGGCCTGGCCCACCGCCGAGCGCGCGTGGCTGCCCCGCGACGGACCCCAGAGCTGCACGATCAGGTCGGAGAACCCGTTGATGACGGCCGGCGTGCGAACGAAGCCGGGCGCTGTGTTGATCATGCCGAAGACCCGCAGCCACGCGTCGACCCGGTCGAGGTCGCCCAGGGCGTCCCGCAGGCTGCTCAGCATCGCCAGCGCGGTGAGGCGGGCACTCTCGTACGCCTGCTCCTCGGTGACCTCGGCACCGACCTTGCCGAACGGACCGGCCAGCGACCCGTCGGCCAGCAGCGGCCCGTGCCCGGAAACGAAGGCCCGGCTGCCGTGCACCCGCACCCACGGAAACGACAGGGTCACGCCGGGCGGCGTCTTCATCGGGGCCGGCAGCGTCAGCCCGAGCTCGGTGATTCTCTTCTCGATCTCCACCCCGCCACTATCCCCCCGGCCCGGCCCGGCCCGGCCGGCTGTGGATGGCCTCTGCCGGATCGGGCCGTCCCGATCCTGCGTACGCCTACTCAACCGTCCTGATTCGACTGTCACCGATGACCGAAAGCAGCTGGAGTTTCTCGTGGCTTTCGCTGCCCGGAACCGCCGTGTAGACCAGCAGGGAGTGCGACTGCACGGGGTCGAGGAGCACCTGGCAGGTGAGTTCGAGGAGACCGACCTCGGGGTGTACGTACCGTTTGACGTCCTCATAGCCGACGCCGATCTCGTGCTCGTTCCAGAGAGTCCGGAACTCGTCGCTCACCTCGAGCAGCAGACGCTGGAGGCGGGCGGCTTCCGAACGGGGCCCGCGCAGCGTGACCCGGTCGCGAAGGCCGGAGGCGAAGACCCGGGAGTGCAGTTCGTGGTCGTCGGGATGGTAGAGCGCACGCCACGACGGGTCGGTGAACCACCGGTAGCCGATGCTGCGGGCCGGCCCTTTGTATCGGGTGAGGTCTCCGGTGAGCGCAACGGCGAGCCGGTTCTGCCGCAGGGTCTGGCCGAGTTCGGTGACGATCTCGGCCGGGGTGTCGGTGAGGCGGTCGAAGATGCGCAGCATGCCGGGGCTGACGTGTTCGCTGGTCGATCCGCGGGCCGGGGCGCGGTGACCGGCCAGCCGGAACAGGTGGTCGCGCTCGTCGAGTGACAGATGCAGCCCCTGGGCGATCGAGGCGATCATCTGCTCGGACGGATGAGGTCCGCGCTCGCGTTCCAGCCGGCTGTAGTAGTCGGCCGAGATGTGGCAGAGGGTGGCGACCTCTTCGCGGCGCAGGCCGCTGGTGCGGCGGCGCTCGCCGCGCGGAAGGCCGACGTCCTCCGGCTGGAGCGACCCGCGGCGGCGGCGCAGGAACTCGGCCAGCCCGACGCGATCGATCATGCCAATTGTTCTACCACCGGTGCCGGGCCGCAGCCTGGGATTGTCAGGCCGTGGATGTCTCCGCGGAAGCCCTGCAGCCTGAGAGTGCATCGGAGAGAAATGAGGAGCCACCCATGGCACGCACACGGTCCGACATCGCCGTTCCCGACCTGTCCGGAAAGCTCGCCGTCGTCACGGGCGCCAGCGACGGCGTCGGTCGGGGGCTGGCGGCGCGGCTGGCCGCCGCCGGAGCCGAGGTCGTCCTGCCGGTTCGCAATCCCGCCAAGGGCGAGGCCGCGATCGCGGCGATCCGGCAACAGCATGGCCGGGCGGCGGTGTCGTTGCGGGAGCTCGACCTCTCGTCGCTGGGTTCCGTCACCGCGCTGGCGGCCGGTCTGCTGGCCGACGACCGTCCGATCCACCTCCTGGTCAACAACGCCGGCGTGATGACCCCGCCGGCCCGGCAGACCACCGCGGACGGCTTCGAGCTGCAGTTCGGCACCAACCACCTGGGCCACTTCGCTCTGGTCAACCTCCTGCTGCCGCTGCTGCGTGCGGGCCGGGCCCGGGTGGTCTCGCAGATCAGCGTCGCCGCCGACCGGGGCACCATCAACTGGGACGACCTGGCGTGGGAGCGGTCCTACGACGGGATGCGGGCGTACCGCCAGTCGAAGATCGCGATGGGCCTGTTCGGGCTCGAGCTGGACCGCCGCAGCCGTGCCGGGGGCTGGGGCATCACCAGCAACCTCGCCCACCCGGGTGTCGCCGCGACCAGCCTGCTGCAGGCGCGGCCCGAGGTCGGCCGGGACAAGCCCACCTTGGGCGGACGCATCATCCGGACCCTCGGCCCCCGCGGCATCCTCTTCGGCACGGCCGAGACCGCGTTGCTGCCCGCTCTGTACGCCGCGACGTCCGCCGACGCTCAGGGCGGCCGTCTCTACGGTCCCGGCGGCTTCCAGCACCTCTCCGGGGCGCCCGCCGAGCAGCCGGTCTATCCGCCGCTGCGCAGCGAGGACGACGCCCGGCGCATCTGGCAGGTCTCGGAGGACCTCACTCTGATGCGATTTGCGCAGTGAGCCGCGACAC
This sequence comes from Actinoplanes sp. NPDC051343, assembly GCF_044455125.1. NCBI lineage: Bacteria > Bacillati > Actinomycetota > Actinomycetes > Micromonosporales > Micromonosporaceae > Actinoplanes > Actinoplanes sp. NPDC051343. The sequence continues at coordinate 792,686 of NZ_JBITEL010000001.1, read as the reverse complement.
GCGGGCGCGGTCCTCGGCGTGCCGGAAGCCGGCGAGGTGCGGGCGCGCCGGACGGCCGGTCGGGTTCAGGAACCGGAGAACCTCGGCCGCGAACTGATCCGGCGCGAGGCTGTGCACGCGGTGCCCGACCGGGATGGTGGTGAGCCGGGCGCCCGGGATCTCGCCGGTCACGTCGGCCAGGCGGGCCGGCGGGATGCAGCTGGCCGGTCCTCCGGAGAGGATCAGCGTCGGCTGCCGCACCTCGCCGAGCCGCGCCCACCATCCGGCGTCCGGGCGGGTCAGCTGGCGCAGGATCGAGGCGACCGCACGCAGCTGGTAGTCGCGCCGGGCGGTGAAGATGCCGGCCGCCGCGCCGAGCGCCTGCAGGGGGTTGAAGCCGTTCATCGGGCTGCGAACCCGCGGCGGTGCCGCCAGGTCTTCGAGCACCAGGCTGCCGACGCCGTCCGGGGATTGCTGGGCCGCGGCCAGCGCCGCGTAACCGCCGACCGAGTGGCCGACCAGGACGGCGCCGCGCAGCGAGAGTTTCTCGATCAGGGCGAGCACGTCGTCGCGCAGGGCGTCCAGCGCATAGCCCCCGGTCCGGGCGCTGCTGCCGTGTCCACGCAGGTCGACGGCGATCGCGCGGCGTCCGGCACCGGCCAGCCGGGCGGCGAACCGGTCCCAGGTGCTCGCGTTGCTGCCGCTGCCGTGCAGCAGCACGACCGGCGCACCGGCCGGGTCACCGCTCTCCCGGAAGCCCAGCCGGACGCCGTTGACGTGGACGGTGCCGACCGTCGACCAGGCAAACGTCATGGGGGTTGTTTACCAGACGTTGGTGAACAGGCAGCCCGGAATCCATCCCGGTGACTGCTCGGCGCTGCCCGGCCGATCACTGTGTGGTCAGGCCGGGCCGACGAACGTCAGCACCGACTCGATCGGCGCGAAGCCCGAAGGCAGGCCGGGTGTGCGCCACGAGCCGGCCGGGGCCTGCGGGGGCAGCCACTCCGGACGGAACATGCCGAGGGCCAGGTCGAGGTCTTCCAGGTGTGGCCGCAGGTCGTCGGCGACCGGTGTGCGAAGGTGCTCGGCCCACAGGCGTACCCGAAGGTCCCGCACCGAATCGCCAGCGGTGACCACTGCGGTGGTCAGTTCCGTGTCGACGCCGACCATCGAACGGCTGAACAGGTTGGCCGAGCCGACCGCGGCGAACCGGTCGTCGACGACGACCACCTTGGCGTGCACCGTCAGGTGCTCGATCCGCCAGAGACCGACGTTGCGGCGCTGCTGCGGGGGCAGCGGATCGATGACCTTCCGCTGCAGGTCGTGGTTGATCGTGCCGTTGATCAGCGGACCGGACTCGGCCGGGTCGCGGGTGCCCGAGCCGACCATGATCACCTTTACGCCGCGGGCGGCCGCCGCGCTCAGATGCGGGTAGAGCTCGAACCGGTGATCGCCGCCCGGGTATTCATGGAAGTATTGGTCTTCGAGGTAGATGTAGCGCTGCGCGGCACCGATCGCCTGCACCAGGGTGTGGTAGATCTCGCGTACGCCGTCGCGGGAGATGCCGCCGTAGTGCCGGCGCTCCCAAGGCAGCAGCGAGTCGATGTACCACGGGCCGACCGAGCGCAGGATCTGGCAGGCCTCGCCCGGTGCCTGGTGGACCTTCTGGGCCGGTGCCGGTTCGATCTCGGGGGCCACGGTCGGCGGGTTGAGGATGGGCAGGCCCTTGACCGCCGGCCAGAGGTAGCGACGGCGGGGCAGATTGCTCGCGCCGAGCCAGCGCATGCGCAGCACCCGCCACACGTCCTCGGCCGCCGGGCCCTGGATGATCGAGCCGGCGTCATGCCAGCCCCACCGGGCACCCTGCACCTCGAGCCGGTGGTGCGGGGCCTCGTCGATGCGGCTGGCCACGTAGTCGATGCCGCCGACCCCGGCGGTCAGTTCGTCGCCGCGGCGGACGATGGTCGCCTTCTGATGGTTGGAACCGACGCCGGAACCGGACCAGTCGAGCAGCACCCGGTCGGCGAGCGGCGGCTTCTCGCCGTCGCGGCGCCAGCGGCGCAGCCGATGGGCCGAGCTGACGTTCTGGTGGAACGGCCCGATCGTGGGCCGCGCGATGCTGCTGCTCACCACCGCCCCGGCCAGGATGATCCGCACGTCGACCCCGTCGGCCGCCAGGCGGGCCAGCAGGTCGCCGAGCGGCTCGTGGCCGGGCTCGCCGGCCCGGCGGCCGGTCAGGTCCATCTCCGGGTCCATCTGCAGGCCACAGATGTACGCCGCGTCGCCCGGCCCGAGCGACGTCAGCAGCTCGTGCATCCGCCGCATCCACACCCGGCCGTCGACGACGAACTCGACCGACGAGTTCTCGCAGTGCGGCATCACGGCGGGGGAGAGATAGCGGGACACAAGATCGTCGAGCGCCTCCATGGGCAAGACCCTAACGGGACTCCCGCGGTGCGCGGAACGACTGGGAGCCGCTGGACAGCATGGTCGCGATGAGGGCTTGGACGGCCGGGCGGCGTTCGGCCCGCGGGCTGGTGAGCACAACCAGGTCGATGCTTCCCAAATCGGGCAGCTTGTGGGACGGGCCGAGCGGCGTGAGCTGCTCCGGCACCAGGCTGGTGGCGAGCGCCGACACTCCCACCCCGGCGGCGACGGCGGCGATCAGGCCGTTGACGCCCCGGCAGACGCAGGCGCTGCGATAGGGCATGCCGGCCCGGTTGAGGGCGCGGTGCATCTCGGTGCGGGAGATGCTCGGCGCCGGGTAGACGACCAGGGGCAGCGGCTTGGTCAGGTCGAGCTTCGTCGCCGGGGTGCCGACCCAGACCAGGCGTTCCCGTTTCACCAGCCGGCCGCGCTCCTCGCCGCGCGCGCGCTTGCCGATGAAGACGTCCAGCTTGTTCTCTTCCAGCCGCTGGTTGAGCGTGCCGCTCTGATCGACCGTGAGATCGAAGTCGACCAGCGGATAGTCCGCCCGGAAGTCGCGCAGGATCTGCGGCAACCGGGTCAGGGCCAGGTCGTCGGACATGCCGATGCGCAGCCGGCCGCGGGGCCGGCTGCCGCTGAAGTACGCCGTGGCCTGTTCGTGCGCGGCCAGGATGCTGCGGGCGAACCCGATCATCGCCTCGCCGTCCGGGGTGAGCGACACCGAGTGGGTGTCGCGCAGGATCAGCGTGCGGCCGGTCTGCTTCTCGAGGCGGCTGATGTGCTGGCTGACCGTCGGTTGCCGCACACCGAGCCGGATCGCCGCCTGGGTGAAGCTGCCGGTCTGCGCGACGGTGAGCAGGGTCTGCAGCAGGACCGGATCATAAGTCGTCATAACGAAACCGAATAACAGTGCGTCGGATGATCGGCGTTCAGTATAGGAGCGTGGTCGAGAAGACTCGGGTGCATGACCGCGGCCGTGGAAAAATTCGCCGCCCTTTCAAACCCCGGCTACCGCACCTATCTCATCGGCCAGAGCCTCGCCAACACCGGCACCTGGATGCAGAGCATCGCCCAGGACTGGCTGGTTCTCCGCCTCACGCACAGCGCGTTCGCGGTCGGCCTGGTGATGACCCTGCAGTTCCTGCCGACCATGCTGCTCGGCGTCCACGGCGGCCAGCTGGCCGACCGCTACCCACGCCGGCGCATCCTGCTCACGACCCAGAGCATCAACGCCGTCCTGACCGGGCTGCTCGCCCTGCTGACCGCCGCCGGCGCCGTCCGGGTCGCCCATCTCTACCTGTTCGCGCTGCTCAGCGGTCTGGTCCTGGCCGTCGACGCGCCGGCCCGGCAGGCCTTCGTCAACGACGTCGTGCCACCCGGCCTGCTGCGCGGCGCGGTCTCGCTCAACGCCGCGGTCTTTCAGACCACGCGGTTGGTCGGCCCGGCGATTGCCGGCCTGCTCATGGGTACGGTCGGGACAGGCTGGGTGTTCGCGCTGAACGCCCTCTGCTACGCCGGCCCGACCATCGGGCTGCTGCGGCTCCCCTCGGTCTCCCCGGCCCGGCCCACCACGCACACCCCGGGCGCCCTGCGGTCCACCGCCCGCTACGTCGCCGACCGCCCGCACGTCGCCCGCACGATCCTGCTGGTCGGCATCGTCGGCACGTTCGGGCTGAACTTCCCGATCGTGCTCACCGCGATGGCCACCGACACCTTCGGCGGCGGCGCCGGCATCTACGCCGTCTTCAACGTCATGCTCGCGATCGGCTCGGTCACCGGTGCCCTGCTGGCCGCCACCTGGAGCCACACCCGGCTGCGGCTGATCGTGCTGGCCGGCGCCGCGTTCGGAGTCAGCCAGTTCGCGGCGGCCGTCGCGCCCGGGCTCGGCCTGTTCCTGGTGCTGCTCGTCGCGATGGGCCTGACCAACCTGGCATTCCAGGCGATGGCCAACTCCTCGGTGCAGCTCTGGTCCGACCCGCGGCTGCGTGGCCGGATCATGGGCCTCTACATGCTGGTCTTCACCGGCGGCACCCCGATCGGCGCACCCATCATCGGCGCGCTGACCAGCCACTTCGGGGCGCGCCTGGGGATGTCGGTGTGCGGTGCGGTGCCGGCCGTCGCCGCCGTACTCCTCGCCGCCAACCACACCCTCCGGCACCGCCCGGCCTGAGACTCCGATCACGTCAGAAATACTCGGAGGCCCCCGCGTCTTGATCGATTTCAGACGAGTCTCGTGGTCAGGAGCCGGCGGTGATGAAAAACAAGTGGGTCCGCTATGCGGGCATAGCCGCCGTATTGGCCCTGCTCACGACTGAATTGGTGCTCGGCTGGTCGTCGCTGTCCGGCGCTCTGCGCCAGCTGCGCGCGCCGCACATCGGCTGGCTGGCCCTCGCGGTCGCCGCCGAACTGACCGCGATGAGCGCGTACGCCCACATGCAGCGCCGCCTGTTGCGCTCGGCCGGCGTACGCGCGTCCAGCCTCGACCACGTCCGGCTGGCCTACGCGGCGCACTCGCTCAACGAGACACTGCCCGGCGGCCCGGCATTCTCGACCCGGCTCAACTACCAGCAGATGCGGCGCTTCGGGGCAAGCCCGGCGATCGCCTCGTGGGCCATCGCCCTCAGCGGCATCCTGTCGTCGGCCGCGCTCGCCGCGATCACGGTCGGCGGGGCGCTCTGGGCCGGCGGAACGACCCACTGGAGCCACTTCCTGGTGCTGGCCGGTGCGGCTGTGCTGCTCGTCATCGGCGTACGCCATGTGACCCGGCACCCGGCGGCGGTCCAGGCGCCGCTCGCGGCGCTCAACCGCCTGCGGCGGCGGCCCGCCGCCGACGGCCTCGAACGCATCGCCGGGTTCCTCGATCAGCTGCGGGCCGCACGCCTGCGCCCCGCACACGGGGTGGCCGCGGCGGCGCTGGCCCTGCTCAACTGGCTGCTCGACGCGGCCTGCCTCTGGCTGTGCTTCCAGGCGGTCGGCGAGAGCCCGGCCCCGTCAGCCACCACCGTCCTGGCCTTCTGCGCCGCGATGGCGGCCGGATCGCTGACGATCGTCCCGGGCGGCCTCGGCATCGTCGACAGCGCGCTGATCTTCGGGCTGATCGCCGGCGGCGTGGCCGCCCCGGCGGCGGTGGCGACGGTCGTGCTCTACCGGGTGATCAGTTTCGGCTTCATCATGAGCCTGGGCTGGATCTTCTGGCTGCAGATCCGCCTGCGGGCGGCCGGCCCGGCCGCCCCCGTACGCCGCGAGGCGACGGCCGGCCCGCGCACCAGCGTGCGGCGCCTGGCCGCCTGCCCGAAGCACCTGGCGGTCGTCGGCGCCTCCCCGGCCGGCGACGTCGTCGCCACCGCGATGATGGCCGCCTCGGTCGCCGACCTGGCCGCGGCATCCTCAGCCGGCGAACTCGTCGTCCCGGTGTCACCGGTCGGCCTCGTCGTACCGGTATCGGCCGGAAGTCCCGGCGCACCCGCCTCAGTGGCAGACCTCGTCGCCGCCTCGTCGGCCGGCGACCTGGTCGTCCCGTCATCCCTCGCGGACCTGGGCGCCGTCTCGGCTGCCGACGGTTTGGGCGCCTTCTCAACGGCCCGGGATCCGGCCGACTCAGCGAGCGACGACGGCGCGTCGCCGGCCGGGGACGGTCCGTCAGCGACCGGGAACTCCCGCGCCGGCGTCTGACCGCGTCTGCGTCAGTGGCCGGGTGTTCGCGGGCTGGCGTTTGACCGCGTCTGCGTCAGTGGCCGGGTGTTCGCGGCTGGCGTCTGACCGGGCCTGCGTCAGTGGCCGGGGCGTTTGCGGCGCCCGGTTTGACTGGTGCCACGTCGGCGACCGGGGGTTCGCGGGTCGGCGTTTGACCGGCGCCACCTCGGCGGGCATGCGATGGCGGGCCCTGGCAGGTGGGTGCGGGCCGGTGCCGCTGGCTGTTGGTTGAGGGGGCCGGCCGGCGGGGCTTCTCGTGGTCCGCCAGGTGCTGGGGATGGGCGGCGGCATTTCGTGGGCCGTCGGGTGCCGGGGATGGGCGACGGCAGTTCGCGGGCCGTCAGGTGCCGGGGATCGGCGGCGGCATTTCGTGGGCCGTCAGATGCCGAGCATCAGCAGCAGCATCAGGAAGAAGACGGACGGCAGCAAGCCCAGGATCATGCCGGTCAGGACCGCGGCCCGGTCGCCGCGGGTCAGTTCCCTGATGCCCAGCAGCAGGCTCGCTCCGGCGACCGTCGAGAAGATGCCGAGCAACGCGCCCCACGGTGTCACGAAGCTGCCGGCGACCGCCACCGCGCCGCCGGCCAGCGTGGCCAGCGACCAGGCGTGCATCGCCGCCGACGGCTCGGCCGGCTCGTCGTCGGGCTCTTCCGCCGGCTCCTCGGTGACGATCGGCAGGTCCTCGATGAGGGGGTCGACGTCGGACCAGGTGCGGGCGGCCAGGGCGCTCGACACCCGGTCCTCCAGTTCGTCGAGGTCGAGGCGCCCCTCGACCGTCGCCCGCTGCAGGATGTCGATGACTTCGCTCCGGTCGGCGTCCGAGATGCGTATCCGGCTGAGGTCGGTCATCCGCCGGATGCTACCGGTTTCCGGCCGACCCGTCCTCGTCCGTTCGGCTGATCTCCAGCCGGGCCCGGCTGGAGATCGTCAGCTGGAGCCGACGCTGGTCTGGGGCGCCTCGACCAGCGCGGCCAGGGCCTGCTTGCGGGCGACCTTCTCGGCGTACATCGCCGCGTCGGCGACCGCGACCAGGTTGTCGGCGCTCGGGCGGTCGAGCGGGCCCCACGCTGCCAGGCCGACGCTGACCCCGAAGTGCAGCGTCTCGCCGTTCCACTGGATCGGCTCCTCGGCCAGGTCGCGCAGCCGCTGGGCGAGCATCCGGGCGCCCGGCTCGTCGTCGACGCCGGTCGCCAGCACGACGAACTCGTCGCCGCCGAGCCGGGCCGCGGTGTCGGCCGGGCGGATGGTGGAGGTCAGGCGGCGGGCGAACTCGACCAGGATGAGGTCGCCGGCGGCGTGGCCGTACCGGTCGTTGATCTGTTTGAAGCCGTTGAGGTCCATGTAGTAGACGACCGGGCCGAAACCGGACGCGCGGAACAGCTCGAGTTCCAGTTCGGCGCGCAGGGCGGCGCGGTTGGCCAGCCCGGTGAGCTGGTCGTGCTCGGCCTGGTGGGCCAGCGCGGCCTTGATGCGTTCCTGCTCGCGGACCACGAAGACGAAGCGGACCAGGACGAACGATGTCAGCATGGCGATCGAGATCAGCAGCGAGGCCCGGCTGACGAACGTGCCGAACGAGTGCAGCCCGGTCACCGTTGGCAGCACTACCAGCGCGATTCCCAGGAACACCACCCGCACCGGGTGCAGCCGCTGCTGCGCCTGCGTGTCCTCCGGTTCGGCCACCTTGGCCGCGTTGCGATGCACCACGGCTCCGGCGAGGAAGCTGTTCGCGAGCAGCAGCAGACCGTCGAACCGGTCGGCCTGCCCGGAACGGGACAGTTCGGGGAAGAGCGTCGGCAGCAGCGAGATGCTGATGTCGCCGATCAGGGTCAGCGTCAGCGCCGCGACGAGGTAGCGGGCCGGACCGCGGGTCGATCCGGGCGCGAAGACCAGGATGGCCGTGGCCGCGAACAGCATCACGTCGCCGAACGTGTACCCCGCGCCGACGAACATGCCCAGCGACAGACGCTGGCTCTCGGCCGCGGGCAGGATCAGGAACTGCCAGAACAGCCAGGCCACGACGGTCGTCAGGGCCGCCGCGTCGAGCATGCCGTCGCGCTGCCGGCCGGGCGCCCGCAGCCGCACCAGCTTCACCAGGCCGGTCACGAGCAGCGGATATCCTGACAGCCACAGAATGTCGGAGGGCGTCACGTCGCCCAGCGGCCCGGCGATCCGGTCGAGGATGTCGTAGAGGATGTCGCCGGTCAGCCAGACGCTGAGGGCGGCGCACACCAGCCGGTAGGCGCCCAGGCTGGGTCCGGATATGTTCCGCAGACCCAGCCAGGCGGCGGCCACGACGGCCGCGAAGCCGATCAGGTACGCGATGTGGGCCTTCGATGTGCCCGGAGCGAACACGGACACCGACCCCGCGACCGCGGCGAACACGGGCACGGCAGCTGCCGGGACACGTCTCATGCGCCCCCTATCGGCCCCCGGCCGCCCGGCGTGAGGGATCTTGTAGGGCCCGCGAGTTCTCCGCAATCGGTCAGACCATTCTAGGCAGCCGCTACCGGTGCCTACGGGATCCGGACGGCGGCCGGCCGGGAGCCGACGCGAGTCGTCGTGGCCGTCGAGGCGGCCGGGCGTCCGGCTAGCATGGCGCGGGTGGGCTCCGTCGACGCGCTCGTCATCGCCGCACTACCGCTGGAGTTCGACGCGGCCCGAGACGTCGGAAAAGCCGCCGGGGTCGAGTGGCGCCCCGAGAACGCCGACGACCGGACCCCCTACCTGAGCGGCGAATACAAGACGGCGGACGGCAAGCAGGTCACGGTGGCGCTGGCGCGGCCGACCGAGATGGGCGGCCGCCGGACCGGCACGTTCGTCACGACGCTGGCCAATCACCTCCGACCGGCCTGCCTGGCGATGAGCGGCGTCTGCGCCGGCAACCCCGACGACACGGCGCCCGGCGACGTCATCGTCGCGGCCCCGGCGTACGAGTACGACGAGGGAAAGCAGTCCGGCGACACGTTCCAGGGCGCTCACCAGCAATATCCGTTGAACGACCGCTGGCTGCGGGCGGCCCAGGACTTCGATCCCGCCGGCCTGCCGAGCCACGGCGAAGCGACCGACGACGAGGCCTGGGCCTTGACCGACGCCGGCACCGCGAAGATCACCCGGATCCTGGCCGACGACGTGGACGGGCCGGACCGGCTGCCGTTCGCGGTCATGGCCGGTCCGTTCAAGGAGTTCGCCGCGCGCGCCTCGGCCGAGGTCCTGTTCGCGCTGCTCGGCCTCCTTCTTCCGGGGCAGTCCGGCGGCCGGGACGCCGTGCCGGGCCCGGAGGCGGCCGCCGGAAAGGTTCCCGGAGCGGTCAAATTCGACGTCATCGTCCGGCTCAACGTCGACTGGCCGGACCTGGCCGACCTGGTTGGCGTGCCGCCCTATCAGCGGGCCCGGTTCGGTCCCGGCGACGAGCCCCGAGGGGTGTGGGAGTGGCTGGAGGCGCGGGGCCGGCTCGCCGAGTTGCCGTCCGCTCTCGTGGAGATCGGCCGTCCGGAGCTGGCCGATCTCCTCCGTCCCTACCTCATGGGTGGATCTTGAAGGTGGGAGGCGGGGTGGTGCTCGGCGGCACCTGGTAGTGCCAGAGCGTCGTCGACATCATGTCGCTGAACGCCGGTGCCGCCACCTGGCCGCCGCTGCCGCTGGGCACGTCGGCGTAGACGCCGATGACGAACCTCGGGTGGTCGGCCGGGGCCATGCCGATGAACGACCCCGAGTTGTAACTGGTGTACTGCCCGTCGACCAGCTTGCTCGCCGTACCGGTCTTGCCCGCGACCAGATAGTTGGGCACCTTGGCCCGGGTGCCGGTGGCGCCCTCGACGTCGACCGGGGCCTGCAGGATCGTCCGCATCTCGGCCGCGACCTCGGGCGTCAGCACCGGGTGGGTCTGCGCCGCCGGACCGGGGGTGACCTTGCCGTCCGGGCCGATCGTGTCCTTGATCAGATGCGGCTGAACGTAGGTGCCGTTGTTGGCGATCGCGTTGTACGCCGCGGCCATCTGGATCAGCGTGGCGTCGACGCTGTAGCCGATCGGCACCGAGCCGTACGCCGAGCCGCTCCACTCGTCCGGCGGGAGCAGCGCCCCGGACGCCTCGGCCGGCATGCCCTCGCCGGTGGCCTTCCCGAGCCCGAACTTCTGCTGGTATTCGTACAGCTTGTTCTTGCCCAGCTGGTCGGCGATCCGGATCGTCCCGACGTCGGACGACAGCGCCATCACCCCGGGGATGGTCAGCTTGGTCCCGCTCTTCTGCGGGTGGTCGTCGGGGAAGAGGACGCCGCCGACGCGCAGCGCCGGGCCGACCGTGATGCTGGACTGCGGCGTGATCACGCCCTCCTGCAGCGCGGCCCCGATCGTGATCGCCTTGTGGATCGAGCCCGGGTCGTACGGCTGGTTGCTGGCCACGTCGGACCGGTCGGCCTCCGTGGAGCCCTCCGGCTCGGCCGCGTTGTAGCCCGGGAAGCTCGCCTGGGCCAGCACCTCGCCGGTCCGGGTGTCGAGCACGACCGCGGCGCCCTTGACCGCATGCACCTTTTCCAGGTGGTTCTTCAGGGACTGCTGGACCTCGTACTGCAGGTCGCGGTCGATGGTCAGCTGCACCGTGGTGCCCGGCCGGGCCGGCGTCTCGCGGTGGTAGCCGCCCGGGATCGGCTTGTCGAGTTTGCCGCCCGAGGTGTCCGGGTTGCCGGTCTCGTAGACGTTCGAGCCGTCGGTTCCGCGCAGCACACTGTCGAAGCGGGCCTCGATGCCCTCGAGGCCCTTGTGGTCGTAGCCGGTGAAGCCGATGAGGTTGGCGGCCAGGTCGGCGCCGGGTTCGTCGCGCTTCTCGTCGCGGCCCTGCCCGATCCCGGTGATCTTCATCGCGGCGATCTTGGCGGCGGTCGGCAGGTCGACGTCGCGGGCGAGGTACTCGAACTGCGACCACTCACCGTTCGAGTGCTTGTGCCGGGCGATGAGCGGCGTCAGCTTCGAGAGCGGGACGCCGAGCAGCGGCGACAGCCGGGCGGCGACCGCCGGCGCGTCCTTGATCTGCGTCGGGTCGGCGTAGATGTACCGGGCCTCGACCGATTGGGCCAGGGCCGCGCCGGTGCGGTCGACGATGCTTCCGCGCGCGGCCGGGAGCACGACCGTGGTGAGCCGGTTGTTCCGTTGATGCAGCAGTTCCTTCTCTTCCTGCTTCGATTCGCCCGCCTGCAGCACGACGAGCCGGATGCCAATCGCCACAAAAGCTACTAAAGCGGCCAATGTGGACAGCCGGAGGCGGCGGACACCGTTGGCCAGCGGAGGCGGCGGCGTGTTCCGCTTCCGGGGCGGCGGCCGCCGCAAGATCCGCGGCTCAGGCAGGCGAGGCTTCGGAATGCGAGGCCGCTCCGAGGCCCGCCCACGCCGGTCACTTTCCGCGGCCCGGCCGCGCCGGTCTCCCTCGGCCCGCCCACGCCGGTCACCCTCGGCGGCACGGCTGCGTCGGTCTCCCTCGGCGGCCCGGTCGGGCCGGTCGGGCCGGTCGGCGGTGGTCCGGCTGCGTTCCCCGCCTTCGGCGAGTCGCTCGGCGACCGTACGCCCGCGCGGCGTGTAAGCCCGGGCCGCACCGATGCCGCCCCGCCGTTGCCGGTCCTCGTCGCGGTCCTCCGGGACTCGGGGAACGCGAGGCGCGCCACGCCGGGGGTCCCGCCCCCGGCGCGGCGGCTCGTCAGCGCGCGGCGTCATGTTCGCCCGTCCGTTCTCGTTCGGTCGGCCCGGTTGGTCGGCTGTTGCGACATTGAACGCTAGAACATGATCGATAGGTCGCTGCGGTGGACGCGCGGCGAGAAACCTATGGACTCACTGCGAGAAAGAGAAATGCACCCAGCAGGCCGAGATGTACCCCGCCCTGGAGGACGTCGGCTCGCCCGGGCACGACGGTGGGTGTGCCGACCACCAGCGTGAGCGCCGGCAGGACCATGTGGGTGCCGCCCAGGCCCAGCAGCAGCGGCCCGGGGCCGGCCTTGTGCGCGACCACCTCGGCGTGGTGCACTGCGGCCGGGACGGCCCCGGTGAGGAACAGGGCGACCAGCACGATCAGGGGCGGTGGCGGCAGGTCGCGGCCCCAGGTCAGGACCAGTGCGACGATGGCGGGGACGGGCCCGCAGACGGCCCGGCCGCTCCCATCCGGTAACTCGGCCCGACCGCCCGGCCGTTGGCATCGCACGGGATCGCGGGTAGCTTCCGATTAGCCCGTGTGAATGGAAGGACACGTTGACCGCGATCTTCGGGACGACACCGGGGTCACTGGCCGAGCTGGAGGTGATCTCGGAGCTCGGGCGCGGGGCCGACACGGTCGTCTACCGGGTGCGCCGTCGCGGCGCGGAATACACGCTGAAGGTGCTGGCCTCGGCCAACCCGCAGGCCCTGATCTCGGTACGCCGGGAGGCCGCGCTGCTCGGTTCGGTCGGCCACCCGCTGCTCCCGCGGATCTTCGAGGTCGGACGCACCAACACCGGGCCCTACCTGATCCTGGAATACATCGACGGCTTCCCGCTGTCGCAGATCCTGCGCCAGGGGCCGCTCGACGAGCCGACGCTGGTGCGGCTCGCCATCGACCTGGTCGAGCCGCTGGCCGCCGCGCACCGGGCCGGCCTGGTGCACCGCGACGTGAAGCCGGACAACGTGATCGTGGAGCCGGAGGGCGTCGGCCGGCTGATCGACTTCGGACTCGCGGCCCGCGGCGGCGCCCACGAGGACCGGGTCGCCGGCACGCTTCTCTACTGCGCCCCCGAGCAGACCGGCATGCTCAAGCGGCCGATCGACGGCCGCTCCGACCTGTACGCGCTGGGCGTGCTGCTCTACGAATGCGCGACCGGGCGACTTCCGTACTTCTCGAAGGAAGCCGGCGAGCTGATCCGTCTGCACGCCACCGCGCCGGTGCCCGACCCGCGGGCGCTCGCCCCCGAGCTGTCGGCCACGATGGCCGCGATCATCTCGACCCTGCTGGCCAAGGACCCGGACGACCGCTACCAGAGCGGGGAGGCCCTGCTCGCCGACCTGCGCCGGCTGGCCGCCCAGCCCGATGCCAGCTTTCCGGTCGAGTCGGGCCGGCGCGAGGGGCCACCGATCGGCTCGCCGCGGCTGGTCGGCCGCGACCAGGAGGTGGTCGCCCTGGCGAACCGCTGGCTGCGGGCCCGGGACGGTGGCGGGGGAGCGGTCATCGTCGAGGGGCCGGGCGGTGCCGGCAAGACCCGGCTGGTGCGGGAACTGACGAATGCGGTTGCCTCGGACGGCGACCTCACCCTGTACGGCAAGTGCGTGCCCGACGACCCGGTTCCCCTCGCGCCTCTCCGTGGGGCGGTGGAGCGCTACCTGCGTACGGTCGAAAGACTGCCCGCCGCCGACCGCGAGAGAGCCGTCGAGCAGTTGCGCCGCGCTGCCGGGCGCGGCGGTCCGCTGCTGCGGACCCTGTCGCCGCTGCTCGCCGACCTGGTGCAGGCGCCGGAGATCGGCGAGCTCAACCGCCACGAGCAGTTCGTCAACGCGGTCGCGGCGTTCCTGGTCGGCCTGGCCGACGAGTTCCAGGGCGCCGTCCTGCACATCGACGACGTGCAGTGGCTCGACGAGCCGACCCGGCGGGTGCTCCAGCGGATCACCAGCCGGCTGCCGGTCACCCCGCTGCTGGTGATCGCGACCTGCCGGGACGACGCCGGCAACGTGGCCGCGCTCGACCGGTTCGGCGTCGACATGGACGCCACGCTCGACACCCGGGTGCCGCTCGGGCCGCTCCACCAGGACGCGATGGAGCTGCTGGTCACCGAGCATCTGGGTGCCGTCCGGCTGCCCGGGGAGGACATCCGTGAGCTGGCCACGCGGGCGGGCGGCAACCCGTTCACGATCGGCGAATACGTCCGCGCGGTCCTCGACGCCGGCCTCGTCACCCCGTCCTGGGCGGGCTGGCAGCTCGACATGGCCGGCCTCGACCGGCTCGAGCTGTCCGGCGACGCGGTCGACCTGGTGCTGCAGCGCATCGACGGCCTCGGCGAGCAGAGCCGGCGCCTGCTGGCCGCCGGGGCCGCGGGCGGGCGATGGTTCCCGACCGAGCTGACCGCGGCGGTCTGCGACATCGACCCGCGGTGGGCCCGCGCGCTGCTCGCCGAGGCCGAGTCGCGCCGGTTGGTGACCGCGGTGGGCACCGACGGCTACCGGTTCCTGCACGACCGCATCCGGGAGGCGCTGCTCGTCGGCCTCGACGAGGACGCCCTGCGGGGCCTGCACCAGCGCATCGCCGAGACGCTCGACGCGGCCGCACCCCGGGACTCCCGCTTCGTCTACGCGATCGCCCGGCACTACGCCCTGGGCGAGACCGGCCGCCGGCCCGACCGCGTCTACGCCAGTGGGTTCGGCGCCGGCAAGCTTGCCCTGGCCGAGCACGCCCCGACCGAGGCGTACGGGTTCCTCGAGGTCGCGGCCCGGGCGGCGGAGACCGCCGGTGTCACCCCGCCGCCGGAGTTCTTCCTCGCGCTGGGCACCAGCTGTGCCCGCTCGGGCCGGTTCGCCGAGGCGCAGCAGCACCTGCGGCGGGCCCTGCGGGGCGAGCAGGATCCGTTGCGCCGGGCCGAGATCCTCGCCCAGTCGGCGATGGTGCACAACAGCGCGTGGAACCCCGACCAGGCGTTCGACGCGGTCTGCACCGGGCTCGCCGAGCTGGGCGCGCCGATACCGCAGGGGTCGTTCCTGCTGGCGCTGACCACCATCGGGTCGGTGCTGCTCGGTCTCGTCATCGGCCGCACCAAGCTCGGTTTCGGCAACGCGCACGGGCGGGTTCGCGAGCGCTACCGGCTCGAGGCGGTCCTCTGTGACATCGCCACGTTCGCGCTGTCGATGCGCATGCGGCGGGGCATGCGGGCGGTCATGAGCCTGCGCGCCCTGTTCCCGATCAACCGTCTCGGGCCGGGCCGGGAGTACGCCCAGCACATGGCCGGCCTCGGGGTGATCGCCGACGTGGCCGGCCGCCGCAAGATGGCGACCCGGCTCTACGACCGGGCGGCCGGCGTCGCCGCCGACATAGGCGACCCCGAACTGGTGGCCTACGTGGAGTGGAAGCGCGGCGCGGGCAGCCACCTGAGCGGCCACGACGACGAGGTGCAGGTCTGGAGCCGGGCGCTGATCGAGCACGAGCGCTGGATGGAGCTGGGCGACTACCTGACCGGCGTCTCCACGGTGTGCATGCAGTTCTTCAAGCGGGGCTGCACCGCCGAGGCCGAGTCCTGGTACCGCCGCGGCCGGGCCCGGCTGGGCCCGGATGCCCAGGCCGAGGGCGCCGCGATCGGCGCGGTGGCGGCTGTCATGGCCGCCCGGCGGGGCCGCACCGCCGAGGCCGAGGCGCGCATCGAGACGCTGCGGCGGTTCCTGCGGGCCAACCCGGACAACCCGATGCAGCTGATCAACCTCTACGGCGCGCGGATGGTCGCCCTGATCGAGCGGGGCGAGCTCGGTGAACCGTTCGAGCAGCTGGCGGCCGAGTTCGCCGAGCTCGGGCTGAGGCCGAAGGCGATGGTCCCCGAGCAGCGGATCTACTACGTCTACGAAGCTCAGGCCCGGCTGGCCCGGTGCCGCTCCGCTCAGGGCGACCGCGCGCTGGCCGAGGCCGCCGTCGAGAACCTCGGGAAGATGGCCGACACCAAGCCGCTGCGGGCCTTCCACCTCGTCGTGCGGGCCGACCTCGAGGTGCTCGACGGCCGCGCGGCCGAGGCGATGCGTACCCTGGCCGGGGTCGAGGCCGAACTCGTGCCGCTCGACGCGCCCCTCATCGCGTACGAGGCGGCCCGCGTGCGCGCCCGCGCCCTCGCCGCCCTCGGCCAGCCGGCCCCCGCGGCCCAGCAGGCGAAACTCGCGCAGATGATCGCGATCGAGCAGCAGTGGCCGCAGCGGGCCCGCTGGGTCTCCGACGAGTTCCGGGTCAGTGGGCACGCCTCGACCCAGCCCGAGGTGATCGCCCTGAGCAGCGTCTCCCCGGCGCCCGAGAGGCCGGACAGCGATCCCGGGCGATACCAGCGGCGGCTCGAGGCGCTGCAACAGGTCAGCCTGGCGTCGGCGACCGTGCTCGACCCGAACGCGCTGGTCCGGACCGCGCTCGACGAGACCCTGCGCATCCTCGGTGCCGAGCGGGCATACCTTTTCCTGATCGACCGCGACCGGCAGGAACTGGCCCCGTACGCCGGGCGCGACGCCCAGGGCAACGACATCCACGAGCTGACCGGCTACAGCACCACGCTCGTCGACCGGGCGCGGCACTCCGGCGAGCCGGTGGTGATGACCGGCAGCGACGAGGGCGTGGCGCTCGGCTCGCACAGCGTGCAGGTGCATGGGCTGCGCAGCGTCCTGATCGCCCCGCTGCGGTTCAACGGCCAGCTGCGCGGCGTGGTCTACCTCGACAGCCGCATCGCCAAGGGTGTGTTCACCCACGACGACGTCGACATCCTCAAGGCGATCACCAACCACATCGCGGTGTCGCTCGAGACCGCGCGGGCCGCCCAGATGGAGGTCGCGATGCAGACCGCGCGCCGCCAGCGCGACGTGGCCGAGACTCTGCGCGCGGCCATGGCCGACCAGAGTTCGTCGCTCGACCCGGACGAGGTGATGCGGCGGCTGCTGGCCAGCCTCACCCGCACCCTCGGCGGCGACACGGCGGTGCTGCTGACCCGGGTCGGCCACAGCGGGCTGGTGATCGCCGCATCGCACGGGCCTTCGGCGCCGGTGGGTACGCCGCTCGCGTCGGTGCCGCCCGATCTGCTCGACGTGACCGGTCCGCGGGCCCGCACGGTGTTCCCGGGCGACCGCGCGCCGCTCGGCGGGGTGCTCGGCCCGCTGCGGTGCTGGTGGGCGATCCAGGTCGCGCAGGGTGGCGAGCCGTACGGCTACCTGGCGGTCGGCGCGACCGGTGAGGGCGTCATGACCGAGGCGCAGATCCAGATCGCGGCGGCCATCGCCGGGCAGGGCATGACGGCGTACGAGAACGCCCGCCTGTTCAGCCAGGTGCGCCGGATGGCCACGCTCGACGGGCTCACCGGCCTGTACAACCGTAACCACTTCTTCGGCGAGGCCGAGCGCCGGCTCAACGCCGCGCGGCGCCAGGTCGCGGCGATCATGGTCGACATCGACCACTTCAAGCGGATCAACGACACCTACGGTCACCCGGTGGGTGACGAGGTGATCCGTACGGTGGCCCGGCGCCTTCGGGAAACCGTCGGCGAGGGTGACGTCGTGGGCCGGTACGGCGGCGAAGAGTTCGCGGTCGTCACGGCGCAGACCGCGTTGCCCGCGGCCGAACTGGCCGGGCGGCTGCACCGCGTGGTCTCCGGCAACCCGATCGCGACCGACGCCGGCCTGCTGCCGGTCACGATCAGCGTCGGCGTGGCCGGTCCCGGCGACGGCGACCGTGACCTGCGGCAGCTGATGGCGCGCGCCGATGCGGCGCTCTACCAGGCCAAGCAGTCAGGGCGCGACCGGGTCTGCGTCGCGCCCTGACCGGGGCAGGCTCGCCCGCACCAGCCATCCGCCGGACGCGGTCGGGCCGGCCGTCAACCGGCCGCCCGCCCGCTGGATTCGCTCCCGCAGACCGGTCAGGCCGTGCCCGGTGCCGGCGAAGCCCGGAACGGGCACGGTTCCGGCGGGGCTGTTCTCCACGCGTACGGTAAAGCCGGAAGCCGAACCGCTCAGGGTGACCCGCACCGCGGAGCCGGGGGCGTAACGCAGCGCGTTGGTCAGTCCCTCCTGCACCACGCGGAAGGCGAGATGGGCGACCGGTGCGGCCACGTCCTCCCGTGCGCCCTCGAACTGACAGGAGACGTCGAGTCCGGTCCGCGCCGCGCGCGTGACGACCTCGTCGATCAACGAGAGGTCGGGGCCGTTCTGCTCGGTGCTGCCCAGCAGGTCGACCAGCCGCTGAAGGTCGTGACGACCCTGCCGGGCCGACTCGGCGATCGCCTCGAACGCCTGCCGGGTCCGGGCCGGATCGTGGTCGGCCAGCCGCTGGCCGGCGGCCGCCTGGATGATCATCACGCTGATGGCGTGGCCGATGATGTCGTGCAGTTCGGCCGCGATCCGGGCCCGTTCGTGCCGGATCGCGAGGTCGGCGAAGAGCTCGCGCTCCTCCTCGAGCTCGCGGGTGCGCTGGGTGAGCTGTTCGGCGGTCTCCCGGCGCAGCCGCAGGACGGCGGCGGCGAGGAATCCGGGCACCCCGAAGATGAGCAGCGGAACCGGGTTGGTCTCGCCCGATGTGAAGTGGAGCAGCGCGAAGAGGACGACGAGGTAGCAGGCCAGCCCGGCGCCGGCGGCCCCGACCGGAAAGGCGAGAGCGGCCACAGTGGACAGCAGGGGGAGGAGCACGAAGGCGAGGTCGGGGAAGTAGCCGTGCTCGGCCAGTGCGGCCGCCGCCAGCCAGAGCGCGCCGCCGGCCAGGACGACCGGCCGGGGACGGGTACGCCACCAGAACAGGCTCAGCCCGCTTCCGGCCAGGCAGGCGGTCACGGCGTTGACCGGCGATCCGTGCCGGGCGGCCGGCAGCACGACGACGAGCAGAACCAGCGGAATCGCCCACCACCGCACCGGACTCACCCCAGCACGGGAAGCTGGGCCCGCACCCGGGTGGAACTTCGAGTCACCTTCACGTCGACCGAGCCCGCGTGCAGCTTGGCCCGTTCCCGCACCCGGGCGACCGCCGCGCGCACCTGCGGCCCGCGGGCCACCGAGCCCTCGACCACGATTTCCAGGGCCTCGTCGGCGAACCGGACCGCGACCCGCACCGGGTGCCCGTCGAGCGCGCACACCAGGTATTCGACGATCCGGTAGGCGGAGAGCTCGACCGTGGCCGGCAGCGACCGCGGATCGCCGCTGACGCTCAGCCGGGAGAGCGGCGATCCGTGCCGGGCCAGCAACGCGTCGAGGTGCGCGACCGCCGGGATCGGGGCCAGGGTGACCTCGCCGCTGCCGCCGCGCAGCAAGCCGACGATGTCGCGCATGTCGTCCATGGTCCGGCGGCTGTCCGATTCGATCGACTCCAGCAGCGTCCGCGCCTGGGCGGGCTCCAGGGCGTCGGCCGATTCGGCCGCCCGGATCAGTTCGTCCAGCCGCTCCTGCAGCAGGCCGTCGAGCTGCCGGGACAGCAGCGCCCGATCGTCGGCCACCAGCAGCGCCGCACTTTCGTCGCGCAGTTGCCGCAGTTCCTCGTCGCGCTCGGCGAGCCGGCGGTTGAGCTCCGCCCGATGCCGCGCCGCCCGCCCGATGCCGAAGACGATCAGCACGACGGGCAGGGCCAGAGTCAGCGCACTCGGTCCGGCGGAGGCGTCGACCACCAGCACGGCCCCGGTCAGGAGCGCGCTGAGCACGCAGGCCACCCATGCTCTCGTACGCTCGTAGGACAGCGCGCCGAGGAACGCGTACACGAAGGCCAGGGGCAGCGCGGCGCCGCACCGGGTCTGCCAGCCGAACAGAAGGTCGTGCGCCACCATCACGCCGAGGGAGAACGCGATGGCGACCAGAACGCCGCGCCGCCACCACAGGAGCGGGACGAAGGCCGCGACGAAGAGGAACAGCCACGGCGAGTGCGAGTCGTTCGTGTGAGCCATGGCGCCGGTCGCCACGTCGCGCGCGGTCCCGGCGTCGGACGCGGTGACGTCGAGCAGAGCCAGCGCGGCGCCGAGCGCGGTGAGGACTCCCGCGAGCAGCCAGTCGCGGCCCCTGATCCCGTTGAAGACCTCACCCATGATCGCGCTCCCCTAGGCCGCGATCTTGACGGCCGGTTCCCGCTCCTGACGCTGCCTGCTGACCCGATTCTGGACCAGCAACCCGGCTCCGTAGAAGAGGGCGGCACCTCCGAGAGCGATCGGCAGGGCGCCGGCGAGGTCGGTCGAGCTGTCGCGCAGCAGGATCACGACCGGGAGGGCCACGATGGCGGCCAGACTGATGACGGTGTTCCAGCCGCGGCTGAACCGCGCGGTCGCGTACGCCAGAGCGAAGGCCAGCGGCAGCACCACGCCGCAGCGGGTGAGCCAGCCGAACGCCAGCACGTGAACGGCGGCCGCCACGGTGGTGGCGACGGAAACCGCGGCGATGTTGCTGCGCCGGCCGAGGATCGGCAGCGTGACCAGCAGGAACACCGGCACGATCAGCCATGAGGTGGTGGACGGCGGGTGGATCAGTGACTCGTCGTCGCCGGCCGAGATGTTCTCCCACATCAGGAGGACACCGGCGGCGGTCAGGACGGCGGCGAGGAGGTAGTCGAGTGGCCGGATCGTTCGCATTGTCGCTCCCCAGACGAAAGTAGGTCGATGCCTACGACGCTAGGGACCCGTCGTGGTAGCCGTCGTCTTCCTCCCGGACGATGTTCGGCGCCCGCCATCCTCCTCAAGGATGACCCGGCCGTGGCCCGGCGGACGGGAGAATCGGGGCGTGCCGGAGAAGATCAGGGTCCTCGTCGCCGACGACCAGACGCTCGTGCGCACCGGATTCCGGGTGATCCTCGAGGCCGAGGGCGACATCGAGGTGGTCGCGGAGGCCGACACCGGCACCGAGGCGGTCCGTCAGGCGGCGCTGACCGTGCCGGACGTGGTCCTGATGGATATCCGGATGCCCGAGATGGACGGTCTGGCGGCGACCGAGGAGATCCTGCGGCAGCCCGATCCGCCGACGATCGTCGTGTTGACGACCTTCGACCAGAACGAATACGTGTACCGCGCACTGCGGGCCGGCGCCGCCGGTTTCCTTCTCAAGGACGCGCCGTCCAGCCGCCTGATCGCGGCCGTCCGCGCAGCGGCGACCGGCGACTCGCTGATCGAGCCGTCCATCACCCGGCGGATGGTCGAGCGGTTCGCGGTGGCCGCGCCCGCGGCCGGCCCTCCGCCGGAACTGGCCGCGCTGACCGACCGCGAGCGGGACGTGCTCCGGCTGATCGCGCGCGGGCTCTCCAACGCCGAGATCGCCGCCGAGCTGGTGGTGGCCGAAACCACGGTGAAGACCCATGTGGCGCGCATTCTCACCAAGCTCGGTGTCCGTGACCGGGTGCAGGCCGTGGTGCTCGCCTATCGGACCGGCTTCGTCACCGCACGACCTGGCTAGGCGTCGTCCTTGCGGGCCGGGCCCAGGTGGGAGCGCTCGCCGTCGTGGTCGAGGATGCAGAGAACCTCGGCCGGTTCGTCCGCCGCGCCGAACGCGTGCGGCACCATCGTGGAAAATTCGGCGGCCTCGCCGGCGTGGACCAGGATGGTGCGCTCGGCCAGGCGCAGCTCGACCGTGCCGGAGAGCACGATGAACCAGTCGCGACCGGGGTGCACCCGCAGGTCGGACGGGACCCGGCGGGTGATCCGCATCTTGGCCACGGTCAGGCCGGCCGGGCCGTCCTCCCGGGACAGCATCCAGGTGGTGTAACCGCGGGCCTCGTGGCGGTGCGGCCGGATCACCACGTCCTCGTCGCCGCCCGGCTCGACCAGCTGGTCGAGCGTGATGCCGAGCGCCCGGGCGATCGGCGCGAGCTGGTCGAGGGCGATCCGCCGGTGGCCGGTCTCGATGCGGCTGAGGGTCGACGGCGTCAGGTAGCTGCGGCCGGCGAGCTCGTCGAGCGACCAGCCGCGGGCCACCCGCAGGCCGCGGATGCGCTGCCGGACCAGCGCGTCGAGATCTCCGTCTTGCGTCATACGCAAGATGCTATGCCTCTGACGCAAGATGGCGCTAGCGTCGTCGTCATGGCACATCAACACTCCGAATCTGACCACCACATGGCCGAGATGCTGGACCTCGACGCCGACGTCCTCAGCGACTACCACCGGGAGGTCATCGCCTGGGCGGGCTCGCTCCTGCCGGAGCGGTCGCGCGTCGTCGACCTCGGCGCGGGCACCGGCACCGGCACGCTGGCCCTGGCCCGGCACCTGCCGGGCGCCGAGGTGACGGCGGTCGACATGGACGAGGACATGCTCGCCCACCTGCGCCGCCGCGCCGCCGATGCCGGTGTCGGCGACCGCGTGCGTACGGTCCGGGCCGACCTCGACGGCGCCTGGCCCGACCTCGGGCCGGCCGACCTGGTGTGGGCGGCAAAGGCGATGCACCACCTGGCCGACCCGGCCCGCGCGCTCGCCCAGGTGCGTGACGTCCTGCGGCCCGGCGGCCACTTCCTGATCACCGAGATCGACTCGTTCCCGCGGTTCCTCAGCGACCCGGCGGGCATCGCCCTGGAGGACCGCCTCCACGCCGCACAGGCGCAGATGCGGGACGAGGCCGGGCTGCACATGGCCGTGGACTGGGGCGCCCGGCTGAAGGAGGCCGGCTTCGAGGTCGAGGGGGAACGCCGCTTCGACATCGAGGTGCCCGGGCCGCTGTCGCCCGATGCGCTGCGCTATGCCCGGATCACGTTCGATCGCTCCCGCCACATGCTGGCCGAGCGGCTGTCGGCCGAGGACCTGGCTGCGCTCGGCTCCGCCACGGCGGCTATCGTTCGGGCCCATCGAACGGGCTGGGTCGGACGGAAGCGCTGAGCATAGATTTCGATCTATGAACTGACTCGGCGTCATGTTAGCGTCACTCGCGTTCACCGGGTCTCTGCGCGGGGGTACGCGTTGTCCGATGTCGTCGCCGAGAAGGCGCCTCCCTCCGTCGCGACGCCGGCCCGCCGGAGACGACCACCCGAGGGGCTGGTCGCGACTGTCGGCTCGGTGGTCGGGGCCATCGTGATGGTGTGGCTGATCCCGCCCTACGCGCGTGACCTCTTCAGCGGCGGCACCAAGCCGGCCACCATCGCCAACCCGGTCCACACGATCATCGGCGACGGCGGCGACTCGACCGCCCAGGCCTGGCTGATGGCCTGGGACGGCCACTCGCTGCTGCACGGCCTGCAAGGCCTGTGGGCAACCAACGCCTTCTACCCCGACCGCTACGCCCTGGCACTCAACGACAGCCTCTTCGGCTATGTGCCGGCCGGGCTGATCGGCAACGGGGTGACGGCCGCGATCCTGCGCTACAACATCGTCTTCGTGCTGGCCTTCGCCCTGGTCATCTTCGGCGGCTACGCGCTGCTGCGCCAGCTCGGGGCCAACCCGGTCGCGAGTGCGCTGGCCGGCGCCGCCCTCGCCTTCGCACCCTGGCGCTACGGCCACGTCGGTCACCTCAACATCCTGTCCACGGGCGGCATCACGTTGGCGTTCGCGATGCTCGCCCGCGGCCACGGATGGTCGCTGACCCACGGGTTCCGGCGCGACCGGGTGCGGCCCGGCTGGGCGGTGGCCGGCTGGCTGGTCGCGGCCTGGCAGGTGAGCCTCGGGTTCGCGGTCGAGCTCGGCTTCGTCTATCTGCTCGCCGTCGCGTTCCTCTGCGGGCTGGTCGGCTGGCTGGTCCGCGGCCGCCCGTCGCTCGGCCGCCGACTGATCGTCGGAGACCTCGTCGGCGGCGTCGTCTTCACGGTGGTCACCCTCTACTTCGCGTACGCCTACCAGCAGATCCGCACCCTCTACCCGAACGTGACCCGCTCGTGGGACTACATCGCGGCGTTCTCGCCGACGCCCCGCGGCCTGCTGGTCTCGCCGGCCTTCTCGCTGCTCTGGGGCGACCGGCACCAGGACGCCCGGACCGCGCTCGGCAACGCGGCCAACGAGAAGGCCCTGCTCTGCGGGTTCGTGCTCTATTTCCTGGCCTTCGCGGGCATGTTCATCTCGGCGTGGACGCTGCGGCAGCGGCTGCTGATGCTCGCCGGGACGGTCCTCGGCGTGCTGTTCGCGCTCGGCACCAACGGCCCGGCCTACCGCCTGCTCTACCTCTACGTCCCCGGGTTCGACGGCAGCCGCACCCCCGGCCGGCTCATCCTGTGGCCGACGATCCTGCTCGCGGTCCTGGCGGCCGGGTTCGTCACCGAACTGGCGCGGACGGCTCGGGTGGCCACGCTGCCGCAGTGGTCGTTCGCCGCCGCCCAGGTGGTGACCGTCCCGCTGCTGATCCTGGTCCTGCTCGAGGGCATGCCCGACATGGCCCACGTGGCCCTCCCGGCCGAGCCGGCCGCGATGAGAGCCGCCCCGGCGCCGATGATCGTGCTGCCCTCGGACGACGGCGCCGACAGCAACATCATGCTGTGGTCGACCGACGGCTTCCCCGAGATGGTCAACGGGGTCGCGAGCTATACCACCCCCAACCATCAGGCGATCCGCGACGCGATGCAGACGTTCCCCAGCCCGGAGAGCCTGAACCTGTTGCGGCAGTGGGGAATACGCAGCGTCGTGGTGGTGCGCGACCGGGTGTCCGGCACGCCGTACGAGAGCGCCCTGGACGTTCTGGACGTCCCCGGAGTCACCCGGCAGGACATCGGCCCGGACGTGCTCTTCACCCTCGGCTAACGGAACTGGGCGACCAGTACTTCGAGGCGGTCGGCGTCCTGCCCGGGGCGTAGCCGATCGCTGCGGCCGAGCATGACCAGCCCGTGCAGCGCTGCCCAGACGACCTCGGTGAGAGTGTCGACGTCGCGCGCACCGGCCATCCCGGCGACTGCCTCGCGCAGCTCACCGAAGGCTTCGACCAGCGGCGTCACGGCGTCCGTGCCGAAGTGCAGGCGCGTCGACCGGGTGAACATGGCGTCGTAGAGCGCCGGGTTGCGCGCGGCGAAGCCGGTGTAGGCGGCGGCGGCCCGGCCGACCTCGTCGCCGGGCGCGGTGCTGTCGCGACGGGCCGTGCGCAGCGCCTCGGCGAGCTCGCCGAAGCCTTCCAGCGCAACCGCTTCGACGATTTCCTCCATCGACCCGAAATGCTTGTAGAGCACCGGCTGGCTGTATTCGATCTCGGTGGACAACCGGCGCGTGGTGACCGCCTCCCATCCTTCGCTTTCGGCCAGGGTGCGCGCGGTTGCCGTGATGAGCCGGCGACGGGCCAGGCGCTCGCGCTGCCGGCGGTCTTCGATAGCCATGCCCGACTATAGCACCGCTAGATGCTCTAGCAATGCTATTGACGCGAGCGCCGACGGCCGTTAGCGTTGCTAGCGTTAGCAGCGCTAACCCGCAGGAGGGTATCGACATGACCACGTCCGCACACCAGCTCGCCGGCCTGTTCGTCGAGATGAGCAACACTCATGACCCGGACCTGGTCGACCGGTTCGTCGCCGAGGACTACGTCAACCACAACGACTTCGTCGCCGACGGACGCGAGGCCAACCGGCAGTTCTGGGCCGCGTTCTTCACCGGCCTGCCCGACGTGACCGTGACGATGGAAGACCTGATCGTCTCCGGTGACCGCGTGGTGGGTCGCTTCATCTACCGCGGCACCCACACCGGCGACCTGCTGGGCATCCCGGCCAGCGGCCGGCCCGTCGAGATGCGCAGCATCGACATCTGGCGCGTCGGCAACGGCATGTTCGTCGAGCACTGGGACGAGCTGAACCTGATGCAGGTGTTCCAGCAGGTCGGCGCCCTGCCGCCGCTCGGCGGCGCCGGCTGACCGGCCCGGTCAGCCCGGTAGGAGCTGGGCGGTGCCGAGACCGAACGGGCGCCGGGCGCGGAGCTGCGCGGTGGCCGCGTCGGCGCTGGCCCGCAGGCGGGCGGCCTCGGCGTCGAGGGCGCCCGCGCCGTCCTCGGTGAGCCGGTAGTAGCGCCGGTTGCGTCCGTCGACGATCTCCTCGCGGTCGGGCTCGACCAGGCCCTCGGCGACCAGGCGGTCGAGGGCCGCGTAGAGGGTGCCGGCCTGCAGTCGGACGCGGCCGTCGGACAGCTGGCCGGCCTGCTGGATGATGCCGTAGCCGTGCAGCGGTGCGGCGGTGAGAGCGGTCAGGATCCAGAAGGTGGGTTCGCGCATCGGAGCGGCCATTCCTCAAAGGTAGAGATGAACTCAGCCGGCCTGTTCGGGCACCCGGTGGACGGCCACGACGCCGGGCATGCCTTGGACCTCCTGCAGCAGCGCGGGATAGTCGGCCGGCACATCGAGTTCGAACGTGAAGAAGTAGGGCAGGCTCGCGACCGAGGCCGCCGGGACGGTCGCGCCCCGGCAGTATTCGGCCCGGAAGGCGGCCGAGCCCGGGTCCCAGACGAGGTCGCCGTCGTAACCGGCCCAGCTCCGCCGCATCGCCGCCGTGACCAGGGCCCGCTGGTGCGCGGTGGTGGCGGGATCGACATAGATGTGCACCGTTCGGCTGTCGCCCACCACGCTGTCGGACGGCGCGGGCGGCGGCCCGGCCGGCGGATGGCACGGCGGCGGAGCCGAGAACACCGGAGGCCTGTCGAACGCCCTTGGTAGCGTCGCCGCGGCCACCACGCCGAGCACGATCAGGGCGCCGCCGGCGGTCGCGACCCGAGGGTGGCGGCCGACGAACCGGACCCCGCGGGCCAGGTCCGGCCCGGCCGCGCCGACCACCATCAGCGCTCCCAGGACGAGAGGGAGCGGGAGCCAGCCGTACCCGCTCTCGAGCCCGGCCCACCACGGCGCCCGGCCGGGGGAGTCGGGAACCGGGATGAGGAGCATCGTCGGCAGGAACAGGAAGATCATGAATCCGGTGACGATCCCCGGCAGCGGCCCCGGCAGCCCGAAGGAGCTGAACCGGCGGCTCGTCCATGCGGCCGGCAGCCACGCCAGGGCGAAACCGAGGGCGGCGGCCGACCAGGTGAAGAAGCTGACCCACGCCGGCTCCGAGCGCCGCAGGGTCACGGTGACGCCGCCGTCGCTGTCGTAGTCGGGCATGCCCGTCCACAGGTTGCCCTGGTAGCCGAGGATCACGCCCGGGCGGTCGGCCCAGAAACT
This sequence comes from Actinoplanes sp. NPDC051343, assembly GCF_044455125.1. Lineage (NCBI taxonomy): Bacteria > Bacillati > Actinomycetota > Actinomycetes > Micromonosporales > Micromonosporaceae > Actinoplanes > Actinoplanes sp. NPDC051343. Next base: position 765,874 of record NZ_JBITEL010000001.1, on the reverse strand, counting down.
GACGCTGCTGTCCTGGCCGCCGTCGACCATGTCTTCCGGGGGCTGATAGGCATAGTCGTGGATCTGCCAGCCGGCCGCGGTGAGCCGATCCTGGACGCCGGCGGCGTAGCCCCTCAGGTCGCGGGTGTCGGCGTTGTGCCGCAGCCAGTAGGTCGCGTAGCCGTACTCGACGCCCTCGCCGTCGCTCTGCGGGACGATCACGTCCGGATCGCCGCCGCCCCACACCTTCAGGCCGGGAAAGACCGTGCCGGTGATCTCGGCGGCCGCGGCGGCGCTCGGCACCGGGGTCGCGAACGACCAGCCCAGCCGGCTGCCGCCGGCGCCGCCGAAGTAGGCGCCGAGGAGCCCGATCAGGAACACCAGGACGACGACCGCCTTGCTGCGCGGATAACCCAGGCGAGCCCGCAGGCCGTGCCGGACGAGGTTGACGCTCTCTCTTACGGTGGGCCGGCGACGGTCGGCCGGAGCCGCCTCGAGCAGGGTGTCGAGCAACTCCTCGCGCCGCGGACCACGCGGATAGGCATGAAGGAGCCGCCGATAGGCACGACCGAGGTCAGCGGACATGACGGCAAATATAGAGATGATCTTTACATGGCGTCAAGGCGCGGTGTCATCGCCTACGCCTCGGGCGGCGAACCGGCCCGCATGATGACCCGCTGGATGCGGCGGTCCGGAACGACCCAGACGATCGCCACGGCGGCGTAGCAGATCATCGCGATGACGGTGCCGAGGTGGCTGATCAGGAGGGCGCACAGGACGCCGACCAGGTTGATCGTTGCCGAGGTCTTGCCCTTCAGGTCGGCGCCGATGGCCTCGCGCAGCGGGGAGTCCGGGCCTGCCGGGGGTAGAGTTGCTACTCATGAGTAACAAAGGTCTGCGGGAGGCCCTCGACGGGCGGTGGGCGCACGTACGCGAAGCCGCGCGCGAGCAGCTGGCCGGGCCGCACTTCGTCGCCGTGCCAGGAGAGACCATCGACCAGGCCCGCGACCGGGTCGCCAAGCTGATCCGCGAGCTGCCGGTCGAGCCCGGTGTGGCGGCCGGCTTCCCCGTCGCGTACGGGGGTGGTGCCGATCCGGGAGGATCGGTAGTCGCGGCCGAGATGCTCGCCCAGATCGACCTGTCTCTGATGGTCAAGGCCGGCGTGCAGTGGGGCCTGTTCGGCGGCGCCGTGGTGGCGCTGGGCACCGAGCGGCACCACGAGGCCTACCTGCGCGACATCATTTCGGCCGATCTCATGGGCTGCTTCGCGATGACCGAGACCGGCCACGGCTCGGACGTCCAGCAGCTGCGGACGACCTGCACCTACGATCCCGGGTCGGGGACGTTCGACCTGCACACGCCGCACGAGGCGGCGCGCAAGGACTACATCGGCAACGCGGCCCGCGACGGGCGGATGGCTGTCGTCTTCGCCCAGCTCGTCACCGGCGGCCGGCGGTACGGCGTGCACGCGTGGCTGGTGCCGATCCGCGACGAGAACGGCGACCCGATGCCGGGCGTGACGATCGGCGACGACGGGCACAAGGCGGGGCTGCTCGGCGTCGACAACGGGCGCCTCTGTTTCGACCACGTGACGGTGCCACGGGAGATGCTCCTCGACCGATATGGCCAGGTGGCGTCGGACGGCACCTACACCAGCTCGATCGAGAACGACACGCGCCGGTTCTTCACGATGCTCGGCACGCTGGTGCGCGGGCGGGTCGTGGTCGGCGGTGCGTCGTCGGCGGCGACCAAGAGCGCGCTGACCATCGCGGTGCGGTACGGCGAGGTCCGCCGCCAGTTCTCGGTGCCGGGCGCGGATCGCGAGGTCGTTCTCAACGACTACCTGGCCCACCAGCGGAAACTGCTGATCCCGCTCGCCACCACGTACGCGCTCACCTTCGCCCAGAACGAGCTGGTCGCCGTGCTCGATGAGGTCCAGCGAGACCCGGAGAGCGACGAGCACCGGCAGCGGGAGCTCGAGTCGCGGGCGGCCGGCCTCAAGGCGGCACAGACCTGGCACGCCACCCGCACGATCCAGATGTGCCGCGAGGCTCTCGGCGGCGCCGGCTATCTGGCCGAGAACCGCCTGCCCGGCCTGAAGGCCGACACCGACGTGTTCACCACCTTCGAGGGCGACAACACCGTCCTGCTCCAACTGGTCGCCAAGGGCCTGCTCACCGGCTACCGGGACGCGTTCGGCTCGCTCGACGGCTGGGGGCGGGCGACGTTCGTGGCCGAGCAGGTGCGTGACATGTTCTTCGAGCGCACCGCCGCCCGCGGTCTCGTCCAGCGCCTGGTCGACGCGGTGCCCGGCCGGGACGAGGAGGTCGCGCTCACCGACCGCGGCTGGCACCTGCGGCTGTTCGAGGACCGCGAGAAACACCTGCTGGACGGCGTGATCCGGCGTCTGCGCAAGGGCGCGGCGCAGAAGAAGGACCGGCCGTTCGACATCTTCAACGAGGTGCAGGACCACGTGCTGGCGGTCGCGCAGGCCCACATCGACCGGGTCGTGCTCGAGGCGTTCGTGGCGGGCGTGGAGACGTCCGGCGACCCGCTGCTGTCCAAGGTGTGCGACCTCTATGCACTGAGCACGATCGAGGCGCACAAGGGCTGGTTCCTCGAGCACCAGCGGCTGACGCCGTCCCGCTCGAAGGGCATGACCGCGATGGTGAACGACCTGCTCCGGCAGTTGCGCCCGCGCATGAGCGAACTGGTCGGCGCGTTCGCTGTCCCGGACGAGTGGCTGGCCTGCGCGGCGCTGCGCGAGGAACCGGCGCGTCAGGACGCGATGGCGGCACACGACGACTTAGTCTTGCCTCATTAACCGGCCGTTCATCTAGGGTGCGATACATGGGGATCAATCCGTTTGCGACCCGTCGCCGCCGCATCCTGACCGGCGGGGCGGCCGCGCTCGCGCTGGGAATCACCGCGACGACGCCGGCCTGGGGCGGGAACACGCCCCACCCTGCGGCGCCTCCGAAGGCGCCGGCCGCGGTGGCCGCCGCACGCTCGCCGATCCAGCACGTGGTGGTCATCTTCGACGAGAACATCTCGTTCGACCACTACTTCGGCACCTATCCGAAGGCCGCCAACACCGACGGCACCAGGTTCGTGGCCGCGCCCCGCACGCCGGCGGTCAACGGGCTGACGCCGAAGCTCCTCAAGCACAACCCCAACGCGTACAACCCGGGGCGGCTCACCCACGAGCAGGCGCTCACCTGCGACCAGGACCACTCGTACACCAACGAGCAGAAGGCGTACGACGGCCGCCGGGCCGACAAGTTCGTCGAGTTCACCGACCACAGCACCTGCACCGGCCAGCCGATCCTCTACGGCCGCCCCGGTCTGGTCATGGACTACTTCGACGGCAACACGGTCACCGCGATGTGGAACTACGCGCAGCACTTCGCGCTCAGCGACAACTCCTTCGGCTCCAACTACGGGCCGTCCTCGCCCGGCGCGGTCAACCTGATCTCCGGCAACACCCACGGCATCCACGCGGTCGACTCGAAGACCGGCCAGCCGGTGACCGACAGCTACACCGTGGCCGCGCCCGACGCCCACGGCGTCGGCACGATGATCAACGACCCCGATCCGGCGTACGACGACTGCTCCGACAGCAACCACACGGCCGCCTCGGCGCTCGGGGCGTTGGCCGGCCGTAACGTCGGCGACCTGCTGAACGCCCGGCATGTGACGTGGGGCTGGTTCCAGGGTGGCTTCCGGCCGACCGGCACGGCCAACGGTTACTCGGTGTGCGGCGCGACCCACACCAACATCGGCGGCAACGCGGTCATCGACTACAGCCCGCACCACAACCCGTTCTCCTACTACAAGTCGACCAGCAACCCGAAGCACCTGGCGCCCACCTCGGTGGCCGCGATCGGGCACACCGACCGGGCCAACCACAACTACGACCTGACCGACTTCGACGCCGCGCTGGCCGCGGGCAACCTGCCGGCCGTCAGCTACCTCAAGGCGGCGCAATACCAGGACGGGCACGCCGGCTACTCGGATCCGCTCGACGAGCAGGCCTTCCTGGTACGCGAGATCAACCAGATCCAGCGCTCGCCGCAGTGGGCCTCGACCGCGGTCGTGATCGCCTACGACGACTCCGACGGCTGGTACGACCACGTGGCGCCGCCGCTGGTCAACGGGTCGCACGACCCGGCGACCGACCAGCCCTGGTGCCGGTCGCGGCCGGCCGCCGGTGGATACGACGACCGGTGCGGCTACGGCCCCCGCCTGCCGATGCTGGTGGTCAGCCCGTACAGCCGGGTCAACCACGTCGACCACACGCTGCTCGACCAGACCTCGGTGCTGCGGTTCATCGAGGACAACTGGTCGCTCGGGCGGATCGGCGACCACTCGTACGACGCCCGGGCGGGCTCGCTCGGCGGGATGCTCGACCTCCGGGCCCGTCCGAATCTGCGGCCGGTGCTGCTCGACGGCAGATCCGGAGCCGTGGTCCACGGGTGAGCCCGCCGATCGCGGGCCGGCGGGCACGTACACCGGTCTGGCGGGTCCGTACGAGCCGTTCGCCGGCACCGGCATGGCCGCGGTCCGGCACGCCGACAACGACTACTTCAGTGACAGCTCGACCGGCGGCAAGGGCGCGTTCGTCGACGACGCTCAGCTGCAGATCGGTGGCGCCGTCGCCGATACCCCCGACTTCGAGTCCGGCCTGGGTGCCTTCGCCGGGGACGGCGGCTGGGCCCGGTCGGGCACCGTCCTGCACACCTATGCGGCGCCGGCCACCGCCCGCGGCGTGACGCTCGGCTTCGGGCTGAAGTCGCTGCCGGCGGCCCAGCGCGGGCCGCTGCTGAAGCAGGCGCTCGCGCACCTGTACTGATTTGCGGGCGTCCTCACCGGTCGGTGGGGGCGCCCCAGCCTGCGGGGACCGCGAGGGCGGCCTCGCGACGGGCCATCACGGCCGCGCCGACCAGGGCCGCTCGCGCACCGAAGACCGACGGCACGACCGGCGGGGCGGGACGCCAGGCGAGCGCGCTGCCGAGCGCCGCGCGGACCGGCTCGAAGAACAGGTCGCCCGCGTCGGCCAGGCCACCGCCGAGGACGATGCGGGCCGGGTCGAGAGTGAGGGTCAGGGTGGCCAGAGCCGTCCCCAGGGCCAGAGTCGCGTCGTCCCAAACCTGGCGGGCGACCGGATCGGTGCCGACCGCGTCCGCGATCTCGCGGCTGTCGGCGCCGGACCGGCCGCTCAGGCGGGCGTAGCGCCGGGCCAGGCCGCCGGCCGAGGCGTACACCTCGAGGCAGCCCCGCTGCCCGCAACTGCACGGCTCGCCGCCCGGGTAGACCGGGATGTGGCCGACCTCGCCGGCCGCCCGGGTCGAGCCGGCCAGCGGGGCGCCGCGCACCACGATCGCGGCGGCGATGCCGGTGCCCAGCGGCAGCAGCAGGAAATCGTCGAGCCCCTGGGCCACGGCCTCGGCGATTCCCGCCGCCCGGGCGTCATGGCCCACCGCCACCGGCAGGCCGAGGTCGTCGCCGATCAGGACGCGCAACGGCACGTCCCGGAAGTTGAGGTTGGCCGCATAGCGGACCACGCCCGCGTCCTCGTCTACCAGGCCCGGCGTGACGACGCCGATGGCGGCGGGAGCGGCCCCGAGGCGTACGGCGTCGTCCTTCAGTTGCACGCAGAGCGTGCGGACCGCCTTGACCGGGTCCTCGTCGGCCCGCGACGGCGCGGAGAGCGAGTGCCCGATCCGGCCGTCCGGCCCGACCACGGCGCCCTTGATGGTGGTGCCGCCGACATCGACCGCGAGGACGGTCACGCGATCACCACGGTGAGGTCGGCGGTGAAGTCGCGGTCGAGCGGGAAGACCGGGCGGACGACGTGCTCGTAGGGCAGGCGGGCCAGGTGCTGGTCGACGCCGCCCGGGGTGAGTGCCATCTGCCAGTCGCCGGCCGCCTCGAACAACTCCGGTTCGAGGTAGCCGATCTTCACGGTGACGATGTCGGCTTCGGAGACGTCGACGCCGAGATTTCGGTATGACGACAGCAGCCGGTACTGCATGCGGCGGGACGTGAGGAAGACGCTCAGACCGCCGACACGTACGGAAACGCACCGGCCGCCGTCGGGATCGTCCGCCACCGCTTCCAGAATGCCGTCCAGACGGACCGGCCCGGGATCGCGACCGTCGATGCGCCCGCCGGCGGCGACCGAGACCGGGGAGCCGATCGGGAGGCCGGCGATCTCGGCCACGGCGGCCGGGTCGACCAGTGAGGCGAAGACGGCACGGCGTTGCAGGACGCCCGGGTGCGCGAGCATGCGCCACAACGCGTACGTCGTGTCGTCGGCGCCCCCGGCGCCCGGGTTGTCGCCCGAGTCGCTGATGAAGAACGGGCGCTTCGCGGTCTCGGAAAGCGCCGCCGCGAGGCACTCGTCCATCGTCCCGGTCGGCGCGACGAAGGTGAACTCGTCGCGGGCGGCCCAGAAATGACCGCCGAGCTCGCTCGCGGCGGCGGCGACCTCGTCCTTCGACGTGCCGGTGACCACGACGGCCCCTTGGCAGCGCGGCTGGTCGGCCCACGCGAAGCCGATCCAGATCGCCGCGTCGATGATGCCCTCCCGGCTCTCGATCGACGGGATGCGGGCATAGAGGCCGCGCGCCGGCTCGTCCCGGGTGCTCGTCTGCTCGCCGGGCAGCAGGATCGGCACGTGCACGAGCGCCTTGTGCGGCCTTTCCCCGCTGCGCAGGGCGTCGACCAGGTTGCGAGCCGCCCGCTCGCGCGTCTCCCACACGTCGACGTGCGGCGCGGTGCGGTAGCAGGTCATCAGGTCGCAGGCGTCGAACAGCACCCGGGAGACGTTGCCGTGCAGGTCCATCGCGGCCGAGATGAGCGGCGTCCCGGTCAGGACCGAGCGGATGGCCGTCACCAGGTCGCCCTCGGCGTCGTCGCGCCCGACGACGCTCATCGCGCCGTGGAAGTCGAGCAGCATGCCGTCCAGCGGTCCGGCCGCGGCGAGCTTCTCGGCGATCTCGGCCTCCCACGCCTCGTAAGCCGAAGGCACGACCGCGCCACCGGGAAGCGCCCGCGCGTGCACCAGCGGCACCCACTCGACATCCGCCGCCCACGGCGCGGTCAGCCAGTCGTACCGGGAGAGCAGCCGGTCGCCTCGGGTGACCTCGAAGTCGTCAGCGGAGCTGAGATGAGGTGAGAAGGTGCTGGACTCGATGTGAATGCCACCGATGGCGATGCGCACGATGAGTTGCTCCTAGGACACGGTGGAACGCAGCAGGTGCCCGAGACCGGTCAGGGCCGCGTCCGGGCCGGCGACGCTGGCCTCGATGGTCAGGGACTGCGTGATGGACGGCAGGCAGCGCTCGTAGAGCATGCCCCGGGTCGCCGCGACGTAGGCGTCCAAGCTGGACAGTGCGCCGCCGACCACGACGGCGTTCGGGTTGAGAAAGTTGACGAGGCCGCTGAGGGCCACCCCGAGCAGGCGGCCGGCCTGGCGCACCAGCGTGACCGCGGCTGGGTCGCCGTCGCCGACCGCGACGATGATGTCGCGCAGGCTCATGCCGGGCTTGCCCTGCTCGGCCAGTTGGCGCGAGACGGCGGCGCCGCTGGCGACGGTCTCGAGGCAGCCCCGGCTGCCGCACGAGCACTGCAGTTCGCCGCTGTCGGCGACCCGCACGTGGGTCACGTCGCCACTCAGGCCGCGGCCGCCGCGGAAGATCTGGCCGTCGCTGACCAGGCAGGCACCGATGCCCGTGCCGGCCTTCACGTAGATCATGTCGCCGCTCAGCTCGCGGGGTTCGAGCTCGCGTGTCGCGTATTCGCCGATCGCGGCCGCCTTGGCGTCATTGTCGACGATGACCGGTCCTTGCACGTCGCCGAAGCTGCGGCGCAGGTAGTCGTCGGGGTCGACGCCGCTCCAGCCGGGCATGCGGGCCGGGCCGACGACCCGCCCGGTCGGGAACTCGACCGGGCCGGGCAGCGCCACGCCGACGCCGAGGATCGGCTGGCCGGGCGCGGCCGCGGCCTGGAGCCGGGCGAAGGTCTCGCCGACGGTTTTGAAGACGACCGAGGGGCCGGCCGCGATGTCGATCGGCACCTCCTCGGTGCTTCGCAGGGCGCCGCCTGGCGTGCACAGCCCGACCCGGGCGTGCTTGCCGCCGAGCTCGGCGACCGCGAGGACGCCGTCGATCTCGCGCAGCCGCAGGATGCGTGGCCGGCGCCCGCCGGTCGACTGCCCGACGCCCTCCTCCAGGAGGACGCCTTCCTCGATCAGCCGGCGAACGACCGCGGTGACGGTGGAGGGCGAGACGCGGAGTGCTTCGACCAGGTCGCTGCGGGAGGTCGCCGCGCCGCTGTTGAGCAGGTCGAGCGTCTGCTCGCGCAGGGTGGCGGAGTTCGGTTGGTGCACGGCCTCTCCTCGGTCGGGCGGTCCTTCGGCGCCGCTGAGTCTGTCGCAGCGCCACGGGGAGGGTGCGCTCCGGGAGCCCTGATCAAAAGTTGCTCTGATTCGACTTTGGTCCGGAGCTTCGCGGACTTCGAACGTAACACAGCCGAAGTAACGAAAATAAGACCCTAAGTTTCGTTGACTGGAAACTTTTGCAAGGTTAAGTTCACCGCGTCGGACGTCAAGGAGCAGCGAATATGAGAATCAGACTTTCCCGGCGCCTGCTGGCGATCGGCGGCGTATTCATCCTCGGCTCGAGCATGGCCGCGTGCAGCGGCGACAGTGGCTCGTCGAGCAGCGGCACGAGCGCGAAGAAGGACACCGCGACCGTCGCGCTCCGCACCCCGAACTGGATCCTGCCGATCTCGGCGCCCGGCTTCACCCAGGGCGAGAACGCGATCTTCGGGGAAGAGCTGTACCGCTCGCTCTACTCGTACAAGCTGGACGGTGCCGCGCAGTACAACATCGACGACACCCGGTCGATGGCCCAGGCGCCGGTGGTCAGCGACGGCGGCAAGACGCTGACCGTCACGCTGAAGGACAACAAGTGGTCGGACGGCCAGCCGGTCACGACGAAGGACATCCAGTTCTGGTACGACCTGGTCAGCGCCAACAAGGACAAGTGGGCGTCGTACCGGGCCGGCGGCTTCCCGGACAACATCGCCAAGTGGACGATCAAGGACGACAAGACGTTCTCCGTGACGACCACGAAGGTCTACAACACGGCCTGGTTCGTCGACAACCAGCTCAACCGCATCACGCCACTGCCGCAGCACGTCTGGGACAAGGACTCCGCGTCCGGGACGGTCGGCGACGAGGCGAGCACGCCGGCCGGAGCGAAAAAAGTCTTCGACTTTCTGATGGCCGCGTCCAAAGACCCCAAGACGTACGACTCGAACCCGCTCTGGCAGGTCAACAGCGGCCCGTTCAAGATCGAGAAGTACGTGCCGAACGGCGAGGTGACCCTGGCCGCGCAGTCCACCTATTCCGGCACCGACAAACCGAAACTGGCCAAGATCGTGCTTCGGCCGTTCACCGGTGACGACGCCGAGTTCAACGTGCTGCGGGCCGGCCAGATCGACTACGGCTACATCCCGGCCGCCGACACCGACCAGAAGAGCTACCTTCAGTCCAAGGGCTACCAGGTCTCCCCGTGGTACGGCTGGTCGATCACCTATCTCCAGCTGAACTTCAACAACCCGAAGACCGGCTCGCTGTTCAAGCAGCTCTACCTGCGGCAGGCGCTGCAGCAGCTGATCGACCAGCCGACCATCAGCAAAGCGATCTGGTCGGACACGGCCGCGCCGACCTGCGGCCCGGTACCGGCCAAGCCCGGCACCACCGACGCGGGCGGCTGCGCCTACAAGTTCGACCCGGCCGCCGCGCAGGCCGCGCTGACCAGCCACGGCTGGAAGGTCACCCCGGACGGGCAGACCACCTGCCAGAACCCGGCTCTCTGCGGCCCCGGCATCACGGCCGGCCAGGCCCTGACCTTCACGGTGACCAGCCAGACCGGCTTCTCCGCCACCACCAAGATGTTCGCCGAGATCAAGTCGCAGATGTCGAAGCTGGGCATCACGCTGAACATCAAGGAGGTGCCGGACTCGGTTGCCGTCACGCCGGCCTGCAAGCCGAGCGAGGCCACGTGCACCTGGGACATGTCGTTCTTCGGCTCGCAGGGCAGCTGGTACTACCCGGCGTTCGCCAGCGGTGAGCGGCTGTTCGCCACCGGCGCCCCGGTCAACCTGGGCAGCTACAGCAACCCGCAGGCCGACCAGCTGATCGACGCGACCCAGTTCTCGGGCGACCAGAGCGCGCTCACGGCGTACAACGACTTCCTGGCCAAAGACCTGCCGGTGCTGTGGATGCCGAACCCGGTCTACCAGAACTCGGCGTACCGCACTGGATTGCAGGGCGTCGAGCCGCAGGATCCGATGAACTACATGTACTTCCAGGACTGGTCCTGGAAGTAGGACCTTCTTTTAGAAGCGGTCCGGCGTCTCGACGCCGGGCCGCCGAGACCCGGAGGAGGAACGGCCCCGGTGGTCAGGTACCTCATCACACGCTTGGGCCAGGCCCTCATCGTCGTCGTACTCGTGACGGTGATCGCCTTCCTCATCCTGCATCTGCTTCCCGGTGGCGTCGCGCGGGCGACCCTCGGCAAGGACGCGACGCTCGACCAGCTCGCGGCCTTCAACCACGCCAACGGCTATGACAAGCCGTGGTTCCAGCAGTACGTCCTTTACCTGGGCCGCCTGCTGCACGGGAACTTCGGCTACTCCTACCAGCTCAACCAGTCCGTGCTCGAGGCGATCACCCAGCGCCTGCCCAAGACGATGGTGCTGTCGCTGTTCTCGACCGTGCTGGCGATCGTCGTCGCGATTCCGCTCGGCGTGATCCAAGCCGTACGCCGCAACCGGATCGCCGACTACACGATCACCTCGCTGTCGCTGCTGGCCTACGCGACGCCGATCTTCTTCATGGGTCTCATGATGATCATCCTGTTCTCGCAGAAGTGGCCGATCCTGCCGCCCGAGGCGCCGCAGGGCTTCACGGTCTCCGATGTGCTCGCCGCCCCGGCCGGCCTGGTGCTGCCGGTGGTCACGCTGGCCATCGTCACGGTCGCCACCTACTCGCGGTACGTACGCTCGTCGATGGTCGACAACCTCAACGAGAACTACGTCCGCACCGCCCGCAGCAAGGGGCTGCCGGAGTGGCGGGTCGTGCTGGTGCACACCCTGCGCAACGGCCTGTTCCCGATCATCGGCCTGCTCGGCATGTACCTGCCCGCGCTCTTCAGCGGCGCCCTGGTCGTCGAGTCGCTGTTCAACTTTCCCGGCATGGGACAGCTGTTCTGGCAGGCGGCGCTGAAACGCGACTACCCGATCCTGCTCGGCGTAACGCTCATCATCTCGATCGCGACGGTCGTCGGCTCGCTCATCGCCGACCTGCTCTACGCCGCCGCCGACCCCCGGGTCCGTCTCCGCGGGAGCTCCTCATGACCATCAATCCCGAGGCGATCGTCCCTTCCGCGGCCGAGCCTGCACGGGCGGCGCCGGACGAGGAACCGGTCCGCTCGCTCTGGCGGCAAGGCCTCGGTGTCTTCGCCGAGAACCGGCTGGCCCTGGTCGGCGTCGGCCTCTTCGTGCTGCTGGCCGGCCTCTGCTTCCTCGGCCCGCTCCTCTACCACACCGATCAGGTGCACACCGATCTCACGCAGGTGCATCTGGCTCCGGGCAAGGGCCACCCGCTGGGCACCGACGGCGTCGGCTACGACCAGCTGGGCCGCCTCATGCTCGGCGGCCAGACCTCGATCATCGTCGGGCTCCTGGCCGGCATCCTCGCCACCATCCTGGGCACGATCTGGGGCGCAGTCGCGGGTTTCGTCGGCGGCTGGATCGACTCGGCGATGATGCGCGTGGTCGACGCGATGATGTCGATCCCGTCGCTGTTCCTGTTCATGCTGCTGGCCGCCATCGTCACGCCGAGCATCTCGATGCTGATCATCATCATCGGCGCGTTCGCCTGGCTGGGGCCGGCCCGTCTGGTGCGGGGCGAGGCGCTGTCCCTGCGCTCCCGCGAATACGTCCAGGCGATGCGGGCGATGGGCGGCACCGGCGGCCGGGCCGTGCGCAAGCACATCGTGCCCAACGCGATCGGCACGGTGATCGTCAACGCCACCTTCCAGGTCGCCGATGCGATCCTCTACGTCGCCTACCTGTCGTTCCTCGGCCTCGGCGTGCCGCCGCCGGCGACGAACTGGGGCGGCATGCTCTCGGACGGGCTCGAGAACACCTACAGCGGCCACTGGTGGCTGCTCTACCCGCCCGGCATTGCCATCATCCTCATCGTGCTCGCCTTCAACTTCATCGGCGACGGGTTGCGGGACGCCTTCGAGGTCCGCCTCCGACGGCGCTGAGCCCTCGTCGTTCCGGGAGAAAATGATGACCGAACCTCTGCTTGAGCTGCGCGATCTCGACACCGACATCGCGGTGCGCAACGGCACGGTGCATGCCCTCGACGGTGTCAGCCTGCGGGTGATGCCGGGCGAGACCCTCGGTGTGGTCGGGGAATCGGGCAGCGGCAAGACGATGACCGCACTGTCCATCATGGGCCTGCTGCCCTCCGGAGGGCAGATCTCCGGCGGCCGGATCGATTTCGAGGGACGGGATCTGCGATCCCTTCCGGCCGATGAGGTACGCCGGATCCGTGGCGTACGCATGGGCATGGTCTTCCAGGACCCACTGACCTCACTCAACCCGACCATGCGCATCGGCACCCAGGTTGCCGAGCCGCTGCGGATCCACCAGAAGGCCGGCCGGTCCGAGGCGCGCGAGCGCGCGATCGAGATCCTGCGCCGGGTCGGCATGCCCCGGCCCGACAAGATCGTCGACAACTATCCGCACGAGCTCTCCGGCGGCATGCGGCAGCGCGTCGCGATCGCGATGGCCCTGATCTGCCAGCCGAAGCTGCTCATCGCCGACGAGCCGACCACCGCGCTGGACGTGACGACCCAGAAGCAGATCCTCGAGCTCATCGATGACCTGCGCGAAGAGTTCGGGATGGCGGTCGTCCTGGTCACCCACGACCTCGGAGTCATCGCGGGCCGCGCCGACCGGGTCGCCGTCATGTACGCCGGTCGCGTGGTCGAGACCGCGACGACCCGCGAATTGTTCCGGGCACCGCGCCACCGCTACACCGAGGCCCTGTTGGAGGCCCTCCCGGAGGCCGCCGAAGGGGAACGGCTGTACAGCATCCCGGGCCTGCCGCCGGACCTGTCCCGCCCGATGACCGGCTGCCGGTTCGCGCCCCGCTGCCGCTTCGTCACCGACGAGTGCCGGGCCGCCGACATCCCACTGTTCGGCGAGGGCCACGAGTTCGCCTGCATCCACCCGGTGACCGCCGAAACGGCCGCCGCGCCCGCCGAGCGGCAGGTCATCGACCGGTCGGCGATCGTCGCGGAGGCGGCCCCGGTCCTCTCGATCCGCAATCTGGTCAAGAACTACCCCACGCACGGCGGCCAGGTCAGTGCGGTCGCCGACGTCTCCTTCGACGTGGCCGCGGGCGAGACGTTCGGCCTGGTCGGTGAGTCGGGCTGCGGCAAGTCCACCCTGGGCCGCCTCGCAGTCGGCCTGGAGCGCCCGACTTCGGGCCAGATCGTGCTCGACGGCACCGACATCGCCGGTCTCAAGGGGCGTGAGCGCCGCGGCATGCACCGCCAGGTACAGCTGATGTTCCAGGACAGCTACGCCGCCATGAACCCGCGCATGCGCGTCGACTCGATCCTCGCCGAGCCGCTGGAGATCCAGCACGTCGGCGACGGCCCGGCCCGGCGGGCCCGCATCAACACGCTGCTCGACCAGGTCGGGCTGTCGCGACGGGTGCTCGAACGGTACCCGCACGAGTTCTCCGGCGGGCAGTTGCAGCGCATCGGCCTGGCCCGGTCGCTGGCCCTGCAGCCACGCCTGATCGTCGGTGACGAGCCGGTGAGCGCGCTCGACGTGTCGATCCAGGCCCAGGTACTCAACCTGATGCGGGACCTGCAGAAGGAACTCGGGCTGGCGTACGTCTTCATCAGCCACGACCTGTCGGTGGTCGACTACATGGCCGACCGGATCGGCGTCATGTACCTCGGCAAGCTCGTCGAGGTCGGCCCGGCCCGCGACGTCGTGCGGGCGGCACGTCACCCGTACACGCAGGCGCTGATCGACGCGGTCCCGTCGGTCAAGGAGACGACCCGCGAGCGCGTCGACATCAAGGGCGAGTTGCCGAGCGCGATGAACCCGCCGACCGGCTGCCGGTTCCGCACCCGGTGCCCGCTGGCCGCCGAGATCTGCCGGACCGAGCCGCCGCTGGCCGGCTCCGCGCACAAGGTGGCCTGCCACTTCCCGTTGCGGTCCGATCAGTGACGGTCGTGGAGATCTGCGTCGGCGACGTTCCGTCGGCGCTGGCGGCCGAGGCGGCCGGGGCCGACCGGCTGGAGCTCTGCGCCGACCTCGGCCAGGGCGGCACGACGCCGAGCATCGGTATGGTCGCGGTCGCCCTGCGGACGCTTCGCCGCGCGGCTCTGAAGGTCATGGTCCGCCCGCGCGGCGGCGACTTCGTGGTCAGCGAGACCGAGCAGCAGGTCATGCTGGCCGACATCGCGGCGATCCGGGCCCTGCCCAACCCGCACGGCCTGGCCCTCGGGATCGTGGCCGGTGCCCTGACCGCCGACGGCGACCTCGACCGGGCGTTACTGCGGAAGGTCGTCGATGCGGCGGGACCGTTGCCGGTGACCGTGCACAAGGCGTTCGACGAGGTTCCCGACCAGCTGACCGCCCTGGACCACGTCATCGAACTCGGCGCGGGTGCCGTGCTGACATCGGGCGGGGCCGCCTCCGCGCGCAAGGGGGCAGCGCGGATAGCGGCCCTGGGGGAGCGGGCCGCCGGCCGCCTGCGCATCATCGCGGCCGGCGGCATCCGCTCCCACAACGTCGCCGAGATCCTGGCCGCCACCCACGCGACCGAGATCCACCTGCGGGCGCCGATCGAACTGCAGGGCCGCGAAGCCACCGATCCGGCCGAGGTGCGCCGGGTGCTGGCCGCCGTCAGCCGGGTGTCCCCGGGACCAGAATGCGGTCGAAGTCCGGCGTGAAGTCGGTCGGGTTGGCGAACTCGATCGTGTTGGAGCCGGCCTGCAGGGCCAGCGGGACGGTCGTCGTGCCGACAGTGTTGAAGTCGCCGGTCGGTGCGAAGTGGACAGCTTGGGGTGTGCCGCCGTTCACCGCGATCGTGGCCTGCCGTCCCGCGTCGGAGCCGTCGAGGTAGGCGACGACGACCGGGTAGGTGCCGGCCGACGGGGCGGTCACGCCGGTGAAGGTCAGGGTGGCGCCGGGACCGACGAAGCCGACCTTGGCGCCGCCCGAGCAGTTGCCGCAGGAGGCGATCGACGCGCCTCCGGTCAGCTGGTTGGCGGGTGCTTCCGCCTCGTACGGCAGGAGCCTGCCGCCCTCGCGGCCGACGGTGAAACCGGAGAAGACCGCCTGGGCTGGCGTCCCCGCCGTGTGAGACGTGATGAAGACGCCGGCGTCCTGCGTGCCGGCCTGGCCCGGCACGTCGGCCTGGCCGACCAGGCTCCACGTGGTGCCGTCGGTCGAGTAGTAGCCGGTGTAGAACGAGCCGTCGCGGACGAGTTTGAGCCGCACCGGCGTCCGGTCCGCGATGGCCCCGTTCGGTGGTGTGACCGCGTTGATGTGGGTGCCGGCGTTGTTGTCCCACTCCAGCTGGACGCCGCCGCCCGGGGAGGCGAACAGGATGACGCCTTCGGGGCCGGTGCCCGAGGCCGTCATGTCGTTGCGCACCAGGATGCCGGCCTTGCCGTAGCCCGTGAGGCCCGTACGGGACTCCACGACGGTCTGCACGGTGGCCGTCGAACCGACCACGCCGGGCTGATAGACCGTGGTGTAGTCGTCGTTGTCGGTCCACAGGTCGGCGCCGCCGCCGGAAACCCCGATCTGGTCGTCCTTCTGCCCGTAGACCGCCGGTGCGTCGGAAGCCGACGAGAAACTCCGGTACGGCGGGTCGATCGCCGTGCCGGTGACTACATCCGTGTCGGCGGTGACGGTCTGCGGCACCACAAAATGCCAGCGGTAGGCCGCGTTCGCGGTCACCACATCGGTGGGCAGCACGGTCGAGGGGGCCGGGGCGGTGACCGAGAAGCGGGCGGCGACCGTCTGCCCGGGCGCCACGCCGGCGAACGCGGTGGCCGGCGAAGCCTTCCACCCCTTCGGCACGGTCAGCGACAGCCGAGCGGCCTGCACCGGGTCGAAGCCGTTGTTGGTGAAGGAAACCGTTGCGGTGGCGGGCTTTCCGGCCGTCACCGAGCTCAGCCCGTCCACCGCGACCGTCGTGCTGGGTGGCGCGTCACCTCCGCGGCGCACCCGATAGAGCGCGACCCCGTGCGCCGGTACGGACGCCGAGACCACGCCGCCCGACGAGGTCCGCTTGTGGGTCCACAGCTCGTCGAGCAGATAGTGCGCCTTGGCCGGCATGGCGGTGGAGACGACCGCGGTGCTGCCGCCGGTGTTGAAGAGGCCGACGATCACGTCGCCGTTCTTCTCGGTCTTGGTGAAGACCTGCCGGTTGCCGGAGTTGGCGACCCGGCCCGCGTCGATGCCGTCCTGGTCGACGGCGAGCACGTCGTGGTTCTTCAGCAGCGCCAGATCGGCCGGGTCGAGGTGGGTGAGGTCGGTGCCGAGGATGAGCGGCGAGGCGGCCAGCGACCACAGGCTCATCTGGGTCTTGCGCTCGTCGTAGGTGAGCCCGTCGCCGGTGCCGTTGCCGACCTCGAGGGAGTCGTAGTCGTTGTAGCCGCCCGGACCGCCGTACGGCTGCCACGCCGCGACCTGGTCGAAGCGTGAGCTGATGCTGCCCCAGCTCGTCAAGGGGAAGCTGGCCCCGTCGGGACCGCAGTAGCACTCGATGTCGCCGCCGGTGCGCCAGCCGTTGGAGTACTGCTTCCAGGTGGCCGCGTCGGCGATGTCGAGGCTGTTGGACAGTTCGAGGTGGATCGGCCGCCCGGTGTCGTGCAGCGCGTCCGACCACGCCTTGACGTCCGGGATGTCGGATGATCCGACGCCGTCGATCTTGAGGTAGTCGACGCCCCAGCCGGCGAACTGGGCCGCCCATGAGTCGATGAACTCCTGCGCGCCCGGCTTGCCGTAGTCGATGCCGACCATGCCGCCGCAGTTGTAGTTGGCGCGCCCGTCGGTCGTGGCGATGTCGGCCGCGTGATAGCGGGTGCCCTCGATCGCGGAGTTCTGGGCGACCGCCTGCTTGGAGATGCCCGGGGTCACGTAGATGCCGAACTTGAACCCGTCATGGTGCACGTGGTCGGCCACGGCCTTGATCCCGTCGGGGAATCGGGCCGTGTCGACCGCCCACCGGCCGTACTGGTCGACGGCCGGGCCCTGGCCGCCCGGGCACGGGTACCAGAAGTCGTCCACATTGACGTATTTGAAGCCGGCCTTGCCGAGCCCGCTCTTCTTCATGGCGTCGGCCTGCGCCTCGATGACGGCCGCGGTCGGGTTGCGCCGCACGAAGCTCCAGCTGCTCCACCCGAGGACGGGCTTCTGCCCGACGGGCGGCGGCGCCACGTGGATCGGCACGGCCAGGAGTGCCGCGGTCATGACGGCCGTCAACCTGCTCATCCGCACGCCCCCGCTGTTGGAATGTGTTCGGCTGTGCAACTCCTTGCAACATAGACGTCCGAATAGGAAACCTTCAAGACGCCGGATTGACCAAAAACGCGAGTGCCAGGACGGCGACCGCGAGCACGCCGAATCCCCATCCGAGTCCGACGCCGGACGCGACGGACGCGACCAGCAGCGGGCCGCCCGCGTCGCCCAACTCCCGGCCGAGTTCGGCCGCACCCATCGTCTGGCCGAGCCGTTCGGCCGGCGTCGCCGCCGCCAGGGCGGCGAACCCCAGCGGCGTGATCAGACCGGTTCCGGCGCCGATGACGGCGGCTCCCAGCAGTACGCCGTAGAGCCCGGGCAGGGTCGCCGCACCCAGCCCGGCCGCGGTGACCGCCAGACCGGCGGTCAGGCTGGTGAAACGTCCGGCGTCCCGGGCCCGGCCGGCCCACGGCTGCACGACCGCGGCGCAGGCGGCCAGCACCGACACCGCCGCTCCGGTCGCGATCGGGCTCAGCCCGGCCGCCCGCCCGGACACCGGCAGGAAGCCGACCCCGACCGACAGCGCGGCCGTGGCCGCGGCCAGCGCGGCGGTCGGGCGGAGAAAGACCGGATCAGCCAGCCGACGGGCCAGGTCGAGAACGGTCTGCCGCCGCCGGGGGAGCGGCGCCGTCACCGGAACGGCGAGCGCCGCCCAGCCGGCGACGGCGAGCCCGAGCAGGGCGAGCACCAGGAACAGCAGCCGCAGGCCGCCGGCCCAGATGGACAGCCCGCCGAGCAGCGGCCCGAGGGTGTACCCGATCGACTTGTAGAACCCGTACGAGCCGAACGCGCGCCCGTGCTTGCCGGCCGGGCTGAGCCGGGCGACCAGCGCCGACGCGGCCGGCGAGAACGCCGAGGCGGCCGCGCCCTGCCCGAGCCGGGCCGCCCACAGCCACCCGGGGCGGTCGGCGACGACGAAGACCGCGGACGCGGCGGCGAACCCGATCAAGCCGCCGAGCAGCACCGGCCGGGCGCCGACCCGGTCGGCGAGGCTGCCGAAGACCGGCTTGAGAAGCACTTCCGCGCCGTCGTACAGCGCGAGCAGCCCGCCGAGCACCAGCAGCGAAGTCGCGCCGCCCAGGTTGGCCGCGACGGCGTGCGCGCCGAACGCCGTCGTGAAACCGGCTGCGTACAGCGGCCACCGGGACACCGGCCGTTCCCCCAATCGGACGATCTGATCTACAAGTTGTCGGAGCAGACTGGCGGCGTCACATCGGTATAGGCAAATGTGCCTGTTGAGGGGACGCGCATGTATCGACGATCAGCAGCGGGGGCGGCGCTCGCCACGGTAGCGGCGCTGGTCGGGGTTCCGGCCGGCGCGCAGGCGGCTCCGGCCCCCGGGCCGGTGATCCGGCACATCCAGAAGGCCGGTACCGGGGCCTATCGCCAGACGCCGACCGGATCCGGCCGGCTCGGACCGCTTTCGACCGAGATTCCGCGCACGGCCGGCCCGGACGAGGGCTTCGGTGCGGCGTCGCCGGGTTCGCACGGCTCCGACCGTACGCTGGCCCGGCCGTCCCGCCTTCCGAAGAGCTCCGGCGCGGGGACCGTGGTCCGACCGGGGCCACACGTACTGACCAGCTTCGACGGCATCAATCACCTCGATCAGCGAACCGCCAACAATGGCAACCAGTTCAGCCTCGAACCGCCCGATCAGGGGCTGTGCGTGGGCAACGGCCACGTCGTGGAGGCGGTCAACGACGCCTTCCGCGTCTTCAACGCCGACGGTACGGGACAGACCGGCGTCATCGACCTCAACACGCTGTACGGCTACCCGCCCAGCGTCAACCGCAGCACCGGCGTCTTCGGTCCCGAGCTCACCGACCCGAGCTGCCTCTTCGACCCCACCACGCATCGCTTCTTCCTGGTCGTGCTGACCCTGGAAGCCACCCCGGACGGCGACCTGACCGGGCAGAACCACCTCGACATCGCGGTCGCCACCGACCCGACCAAGATCTGGAACATCTATCGGATGGACGTGACCGACGACGGCACCAACGGCACGCCGGTCCACCCGAACTGCCCCTGCATCGGGGACTACCCGCACATCGGCGTCGACTCCGAGGGCTTCTATCTGACGACCAACGAATACTCGTTCTTCGGCCCGGAGTTCAACAGCGCCCAGGTGTACGCGTTCTCCAAGCGTGCCCTGGCCCGCGGCGATGCGGACGTGCTGGTCACCCAGATCGACACGACCGCGGCCGACGCCGGGCGCAACGGCTTCACGCTGTGGCCGGCCCAGTCGCCGAGCACCTCCGACTACGACACCGCCCAGCACGGCACGGCGTACTTCCTGTCGTCGAACGCGGCCGAGGAGGCGACCGGCACCAACGACTACGTGTCGGACAGCATCGTCACCTGGAGCCTGACCAACACCGGGTCGCTCGACTCGGCACGTCCGGCCGTCCGGCTGCACGACACCCGGGTCGGCGTCCGGAGATACTCGCTGCCGCCGGAGGCCAACCAGAAGGCCGGACCGTTCCCGCTCGGCCAATGCCTCAACGACGACCCGTGCGCCACCGTGATCCTGGGCGGTCCCGACCCGGACAAGCCGGAGACCGAGTCGACGCTCGACAGCAACGACACACGCATGCAGCAGGTCACCTACACCGGCGGCCGCCTCTACGGCGCGCTCGACACCGCCGTCACGGTCGGCGGGCACAGCCAGGCCGGCATCGGCTGGTACATCGTGCGGCCGCAGTCGCAGCGGTCCTCGGTCCGCGCGTCCCTGGCCGGCCAGGGACAGCTCGGGCTGGCCGGCAACAACCTGACCTACCCGGCCATCGGCGTCAACGCGGACGGCCGCGGCGTCATGGCGTTCACGTTGACCGGAAACGGCTTCTACCCGTCGGCGGCGTACTCCACCTTCGACGGACGGGCCGGCGCCGGCGCCATCTATCTGGCCAAGGCCGGGCTCGGGCCGGAGGACGGCTTCACCGGCTACAAGGGTCTCGCCGACTCGACCCGCTCGCGGTGGGGCGACTACGGCGCGGCCGCCGTGGACGGCCGCAACATCTGGATCGCGAGCGAGTACATCGGGCAGACCTGCACGCTCGCGCAATATGAGGCCGACCCGTTCGGCTCGTGCGGAGGAACGCGGACCGCACTGGCCAACTGGGACACCCGGATCACCCTCGTCCGGCCCTGACCCCTACTCCCCGCGGAAGACCGGCGCACGGCGCTGACGGGTGGCCTCGATGCCCTCGGCGCTGTCGGCGGTCGCCCAGAGGACGCGCTGCTCGGCCAGTTCGTGGTCGAGGGCCTGGCGGACCCGGTCCGCCAGGCCGGCGCGCAGCGTGGCGCGGATCGAACGCACGGCCAGCGGCGCCGACGCGGCGAGCTGCAGGGCGAGGTCGCGGGCGGTCGCGCGGAGACGGCCCGGATCGGCGAGCCGGTCGGCCAGACCCACGCGTACGGCCTCCTCGCCGCCCACCCGTCGTGCGGTCAGCAGCATGTCGGCCGCGAACTGGCCGCCCACCAGCGCGGGCAGGGTGACGCTGAGGCCGAAGCCCGGATGGAACCCGAGCCGCGCGAAGTTGGCGACGAAGCGGGTCGACGCCTCGGCGACCCGGAAATCGGCCGCGCAGGCCAGGCCCAGGCCGCCGCCCACCGCGCTGCCCTGTACGGCGGCGACGATCGGCGTGCGGGTGTCGAAGAGCTTCCCCGCGTACGCATAGAGGGCCTGCGCCGCGGCGGCCCGATCGCGTACGAAATCGGCGTGACCCAGGTCGGCGCCGGCGCAGAAATGCTTGCCCTCCGAAGCGAGGACGATGACCCGGCATGCCGGGTCATCGTCGAGCGTCGACGCGGTCTCGACGATGCGGCGCAGCAGCCCCTCGTCGATGTGGTTGGCCGGCGGGCGGCGCATCTCGAGGAGGGCCACGCCTTCGGCGACGGTGACCGACAGATCCGTGCTCATTTTCCGAACCCTGCCACAGCGCTCGCGCATGGAGCGGGGCAGAGGCGGGTAAACGGTTGGCTATGGAGCACTTCACGATCGCCACCGTTGCGGAGAAGAATCCCGATTTCCGTCGCGTCCTGTGGACCGGCAAGCACACCCAGCTGGTCATCATGACCATCCCGCCGGGTGGGGAGATCGGTGAAGAGGTCCACGAGGTGGACCAGATCCTGACCTTCGTCAGCGGCGTCGGCCAGGCCGTCGTCTCCGGCCAGACCCGCAAGGTCGCCCAGGGTGACCTCGTCGTGGTGCCGGCCGGGCACAAGCACAACTTCACCAACGAGGGGCCCAACCCGCTCGTCCTCTACACGGTCTACGGGCCGCCCGAGCACGCCGAGGGCGCGGTGCACAAGACCAAGGAAGAGGCGGACCGCCTCGAGGAGCAGGGCAAGGACGAGCCGCCGCAGGGCTGAGCCGACCGCCGGCCGGGGCGGGTGGACGACGTTGTCGTCCACCCGCCCCTGTTGTTTGCTCGGACTTTTCCTGATGAGAAAACTTGCACACTGGGCATGTTTTGTGGAAGCTTGTATTCGGCAACCATCGAAACAATCGGAGGCGCGGTCATGGACGCCGCCACTGCTGAGCTGGGCGGGCGACTGCACGAGCTGCTCAAGGCCATCCGCCTGGTCAAACAACGCCGGCCCCTCGGCCGCCCGGGCGTGCCGGTCGGGCTCCTGGGCATGCTCGCCGAGGTCGACCGGCTCTCCGCCGGGTGTCACGCCCGCGAACTGGCCGCCCGCGCGGCCCTCGACCCGTCCACCGTCAGCCGCGCGGTCGCCGCGCTGGTCGCGAGCGGTCTGGTGGCGCGCGAGCCGGACCAGCAGGACGGGCGCGCGAGCGTCCTGGTCGTGACCCCGGCCGGCCGCGCCGCCCTCGACGAGACCGTCGGCTGGTACGGCGAGATCTTCGACCGGGCGCTCGACGGATGGACCCCGGAGGAGATCGCTTCCTTCAGCCGTGCGCTGAAGCGGTTCGCCGGCTCACTCATCTCTCAAGAAAGCATGGAGGCCGCTCGATGAGCGCACCCACCCTGACGGCTCCGGCCCCGGCCGAGCCGATGAACCACCGGCGCACGCTGGAGGCGCTCAGCGGACTGCTGCTGGCGCTGTTCGTCGCCATGCTCAGCAGCACCGTGGTGTCCACCGCGCTGCCGAAGATCATCGGAGCGCTGAACGGCTCGCAGACCCAGTACACCTGGGTGGTCACGGCCACCCTGCTCGCGGCGACCGCCACCACCCCGATCTGGGGCAAGCTGGCCGACCTGTTCAGCAAGAAGCTGCTGATCCAGGTCTCGATCATCATTTACGTGGTCGGCTCGATGGTGGCGGGCCTCTCGCAGAGCGCGGGACAGCTGATCGCCGCTCGCACGGTCCAGGGCATCGGCGTCGGCGGCCTGCAGGCCCTGGTGCAGGTGGCGATCGCGGCGATGATCCCGCCGCGCGAGCGGGGCCGCTACAACGGTTACCTCGGCGGCGTCATGGCGCTCGCCACGGTCGGCGGCCCGCTGCTCGGCGGCCTGATCGTCGACAGCTCCTGGCTCGGCTGGCGCTGGTGCTTCTACATCGGCGTGCCGTTCGCGGTCGCCGCGCTGATCCTGCTGCAGATCACCCTCAACCTGCCCGTGTTCCGGCGGGGCAACGTCAAGATCGACTACCTCGGCTCGGCGCTCATCGCGGCCGGCGTCAGCCTGCTGCTGATCTGGGTGTCGTTCGTCGACAGCTCGTTCGCCTGGCTCTCCTGGCAGACCGCCGTCATGGTCGTCGGCTCGCTGATCCTGCTCGGACTGGCCCTGCTCGTGGAGTCGAGGGCGGCCGAGCCGACGGTGCCGCTGCCCATCCTGCGCGAGCGCAACACCGCCCTCGCCATCCTCGCCAGCCTCGCGGTCGGCATGGCCATGTTCGGCGGCGCGGTCTTCCTGGGCCAGTACTTCCAGATCGGCCGCGGCTACAGCCCGACCGAGGCCGGCCTGCTGACGATCCCGCTGATGGCCGGCGTCCTGCTCGCCTCGATCATCGCCGGGCGCATGGTCAGCGCCAGCGGGCGGATCAAGCCGTACATCATCACCGGCGCGGTCGTGCTGGTCGCCGGGTTCGGGATGCTCTCCGTCGTCGACCACGCAACGGCGCTCTGGTACCTGGGCATCGGCATGTTCCTGATCGGCGTGGGCGTCGGCATGACCATGCAGAACCTGGTGCTCGCGGTGCAGAACAGCGTTGCGCTCAAGGACATCGGCGCGGCCAGTTCCACGGTCGCGTTCTTCCGGTCGCTCGGCGGCACCATCGGAGTGTCGGTCCTCGGCGCCGTGCTCGCCCACCGGGTCACCGCGCAGATCACCCACGACCTGGCGGCGTCCGGGGTGCCGGCCTCGGGCAGCGCGTCCGGCGGCGGCACCCTCAACCTCGACGGCCTTCCGGCGCCGATCGTGCACATCATCCGGGCCGCGTACGGCGACGCCACCGGGCACATTTTCTTGATCTCGGCCGTGATCGCGGTGGTCGGCGTGGTCGCCGCGGTCGCCCTGCGGCCGGTCATGCTGCGCACCAGCCTCGACCTTCCGGACGAGGTGACGGCGGCCGCGCTCGCCGCCGACGCCGTGGACGGGGCGCCTGCGTTCGATCAGGTGAGCTCCGCGCGTACGGAAAAGGACCGCCAAGCGTAAGCCCTTCCGGTCCGGCATGATCGTCGGATGACAACGGTGGATGCGGTTCTCGAACAGGCGCGGGCCGGGCTGAAACGGCTCGACCCGTACGAGACGCAGGCGGCGATCGCCGCCGGGGCCCTGCTGATCGACACCCGGACCGACCGGCAACGCGCCGGGCAGGGAGACCTGCCCGGCGCGCTCGTCATCGACCGCACGGTGCTGGAGTGGCGGCTGGACCCGGGCTCGCCGCACCGCGTCCCCGAGGCGACCGGGCCCGACCTCCACATCGTGGTCGTCTGCCGCCAGGGCTACAGCTCCAGCCTGGCCGCGGCGAGCCTGCAGGCGATCGGCCTGCACCGAGCCACCGACATGGTCGGCGGCGTCGAGGCGTGGCTCGCGGCCGGGCTGCCCACCTCGACGGAACCGGCCGACGTACGGGAATAGATCGCGGCGGAACGGGCAGGTACCGCACATGCGCGCACTCGCCGTCCACCCGCCGGCTGCCGGCTCCGCCGAAGTCCGCGACGTGCCCGACCCCTCGCCGGGGCCGGGCGAGATGCTCGTCGAGGGACTGGCGCTGGGCATCTGCGGCACCGATCGGGAAATCGTCGCCGGTCAGTACGGCTGGGCGCCGCCCGGTCGCGACCGTCTCGTGCTCGGCCACGAGTCGCTCGGCCGGGTCCGCACGGCGCCGGACGGCAGCTCGTTCCAGCCTGGAGACCTGGTGGTCGGTGTCGTACGGCGGCCCGACCCGGTGCCGTGCGGGGCGTGCGCGCACCACGAGTTCGACATGTGCCGCAACGGCAGGTACACCGAGCGCGGCATCAAGGAGATCGACGGGTACGGCAGCCAGTTGTGGACGGTCGAGACCGACTACGCGGTAAAGCTGGATCCGCGGCTGGAGCACGTCGGCGTGCTGATGGAGCCGACGACCGTGGTGGCCAAGGCCTGGGAGCAGGTCGAGAAGGTCGGGGCCCGGTCGTGGTTCGAGCCGAAGCGGGTGCTGGTCACCGGCGCCGGGCCGATCGGGCTGCTCGCCGCGCTCCTCGGCGTGCAGCGCGGCCTCGAGGTGCACGTGCTCGACCTGGCCACCGACGGGCCCAAGCCCGATGTGGTGCGGGCGCTCGGCGCGGAGTACCACAGCGACGGCATCGACAGCGTGACCGCGCGGATCGAACCGGACGTGATCATCGAGGCGACCGGGGTGCCCGGAGTCGTGTTCGAGGCGATGGCGAACACGGCCGCGTACGGGATCGTCTGTCTCACCGGGGTGTCCTCGGTCGGCCGCAAGATCTCGGTCGACGTCGGCGCGGCCAACCGCGACATGGTGCTCGACAACGTCGTCGTCATCGGCTCGGTCAACGCCAACCTGAGCCACTACGCCGCGGCGGCCGGAGCGCTCGCCCGGGCCGACGTCGAATGGTTGTCGCGTCTCATCACCCGGCGGTTGCCGCTGGAAAAGTTCGCCGACGCCCTGACGGCCGGGGCGGACGACATCAAGGTCGTCCTCGACCTGACGGCCTGAGGCGGCGCGCCATGCCGGGAAAAATCGAGGACTATGCGCTCATCGGTGACCTGCAGTCGGCCGCACTGGTCGGCCGCGACGGCTCCATCGACTGGCTGTGCCTGCCCCGTTTCGACTCGACCGCCTGCTTCGCGGCCCTGCTCGGCGACGAATCGGCGGGCCACTGGCGGATCGCCCCGGCCGGTGCGCAGACGGCGACGAGCCGGCGCTACCGCGACGACACGCTGGTGCTGGAGACCGAGTGGCGCACCCCGGACGGCGTCGTGCGGGTCGCCGACTTCATGCCGCCGCGGGGCGAGGCGGCCGACGTCGTGCGCATCGTCGAGGGCATCGAGGGCGAGGTCGCCATGCGCACCGACCTGGTGCTGCGCCTCGACTACGGCCGGGTCGTGCCGTGGGTCCGCCGGCAGGGCCCGGATCTGGCCGCGATCGCCGGCCCGGACGCGGTCTGGTTACGCACCGACGTGCGGCTGCACGGCAGCGACCGGAAGACCGTCGGCGACTTCACCGTACGGGCGGGGGAGAAGGTGCCGTTCGTCCTCACCCATCAGCTGTCGCACCTGCCCCGGCCCCGTCCGACCGACCCGTTCGAGGCGCTCGCCGGCACCCAGCGGTTCTGGCGGGACTGGATCGGGCGCAGCGACTACGACGGGCGGTGGCCGCACGAGGTGCGGCGCTCGCTGCTTCTGCTCAAGGCACTGACGTACGCCCCGACCGGCGGCATCCTCGCCGCCGCAACCACCTCCCTGCCCGAGCAGCTGGGCGGCCCGCGCAACTGGGACTACCGGTTCTGCTGGCTGCGGGACGCCACCTTCACCCTGCAGGCGCTGCTGGGCACCGGTTACGTAGCCGAGGCGAAGGCGTGGCGGGAATGGCTGCTGCGCGCGGTCGCCGGCGACCCGGCCGACCTGCAGATCATGTACGGGCTCGACGGCACCCGCCGCCTGCCGGAGTACACGCTGGACTGGCTCGGCGGCTACCACGGGTCGGCCCCGGTCCGGGCCGGTAACGCCGCCGCCGGCCAGTTGCAGCTCGACGTGTGGGGCGAGGTGCTCGACGGCCTGCACCTGGCCCGCGAGGCCGGCATCGCGACCACCGACGCGGCCTGGGACCTGCAGCGCGCACTGCTCGACTTCCTCGAGGGGAACTGGCAGCAGCCGGACAACAGCCTCTGGGAGGTACGCGGCGACCGGCGCCAGTTCGTGCACTCGAAAGTCATGGCGTGGGCCGGTTTCGACCGGGCCGTCACCGCTGTCGAACGGCACGGGCTCGACGGGCCGGTGGAGCGCTGGCGGGCCGTCCGCGACGAGATCCATGCCGAGGTGTGCGCAAAGGGATTCGACGACGGCCGAAACACCTTCACCCAGTCGTACGGCTCGGCCGCGCTGGACGCCGCCACGCTGCTCATCCCCCGGGTGGGATTCCTGCCCGGGACCGACCCGCGGGTGGTGGGCACGGTCGAGGCGGTGCAGCGGGAGCTGAGCCAGGACGGTTTCCTGCTCCGCTATCGGCCCGAGCACGACAACGTGGACGGCCTGCCGGGCGGCGAGGGCGTCTTCCTCGCCTGCACCTTCTGGCTGGTGGACGCGCTGCACGCGATCGGCCGCGAGGACGAGGCCGAACAGCTCTTCGAGCGGCTGCTGGGCCTGCGCAACGACGTCGGTCTGCTGTCCGAGGAGTACGACCCGGCCGCCGGGCGTCAGCTCGGCAACACGCCGCAGGCGTTCAGCCTGGTCGGGCTGGTCAACTCGGCCCGGCTCCTCAGCGGCACCGCGACGCGTACGTCGGCCGACGCCGGAGCCCAGCGGACCCGTCGCGGCTGATTGCAAGCGTCAGCGTGCGGCCGGGGAGCGGTGACGGCTGCGGAAGGCGGCCACCTTGGCGCGGTTGCCGCAGTCGGCCATGGCGCACCACCGGCGGGAGCTGTTGCGCGAGCCGTCGACGAAGACCCAGCGGCAGTCGTTGCCGCGGCACGCCTTGACCCGGGGCCAGCCGGGCCGGGCGGTGGCCCGCAGCAGCGCGGCCACGGTTGCGGCGGCGATGTCGCGGGCGAGGTCGCCGGGGACCTCGGGGCGCAGTGACAACGTGCCTCCCAGGTCGAGGCGCAGGGCCAGCGCGTCGAGGCCGGCGGCCGGGCTGAGGTCGGGTTCGATGCCGTTGTTGCGCAGGGCCAGGCCCCGGATCAGGACGCGCAGACCGCGCAGCGCCGCGACGTCGGCCGCCGCTTCCGAGGTCGTCGGTTGGCCCAGGCCGCGCCACCAGGCGCGCACCGAGGCGGCGTCGGCGAATTCGTCGTGCTCGCCGTGTGCCGTGTTGGCCACGGCGATCAGCAGCTCCTCCTCGGTCATGTAACCACCGTACAGGTTTAATCGGTTGCCTCTCGTTGGTAACCGATGAGACCGTAACGGTGGTTACCGCGAGAGGGGCTGAAAATGCGTACGGGTGAGCCGGCACTGCTGCTGGCGGCGGCGGTCTACGGGGTGAGCACGACGATGTCCGTGGTCGCGCTGCGAGCCGTGCGCCCGGTCGACCTTCTGGCGGTCGAGATCTCCGGGGCGGCCGTGGCGTTACTGGTCGCCGCCGCGGTGCGCGGGCGACTGCACCGCCGGGGCGCGCTCCGGCAGATGCTCGTCGGCGTGCTGGTGCCCGGCCTGGCGTTCCTGCTCGGCGACCTGGGCCTGGCGCGCACCAGCGCGTCGAGCGG
The DNA here is from genome assembly GCF_044455125.1 of Actinoplanes sp. NPDC051343. Classification (NCBI taxonomy): domain Bacteria; kingdom Bacillati; phylum Actinomycetota; class Actinomycetes; order Micromonosporales; family Micromonosporaceae; genus Actinoplanes; species Actinoplanes sp. NPDC051343. The sequence continues at coordinate 737,421 of NZ_JBITEL010000001.1, read as the reverse complement.
CAGCCTGCTGCTGGCCGCCGAGCCGCTTCTCTCGGTGCTGCTGGCGCTGGCCGTGCTCCGGGAGCGCCTGTCCGGCCGGGCCGCGGCCGCGCTGGTGCTGGGCCTCGGAGGGGGAGCGCTGGTCGCGCTCCGACCGGGCCGGTCACCGGGCGCCGGCACGACGCTCGGCAACGTGCTGGTTCTGCTGGCGGTGGTGGCGTCCGCGCTGTTCCTGATCGCCACCCGCCGCTTCAACGAGGGCGACGGGCTCAACGAGAGCGCCTGGCAGAGCACCGGCGGGGCGCTGAGCGTGGCCCCCTTCGTGGCCGCGTCCTGGTCGACCGGGGGCACGCGCCTCGACACGGTCGGCGCCACCGGGTGGTCGGTCTGCCTCGCCGTGGTCATCTGCGGCGCGGTCGGCGGCGTCCTGTTCAACCGCGGAATCGCCCGGGTGCCCGCGACCCGCGCCGGCCAGCTGGGAAACCTGACCCCGATCGTCGGCACCCTGACCGCCGTCGTCTTTCTCGGCGACCGTCCCTCGCTGATCCAATGGGCCGGGGGCGCCGCCATCCTCACCGGACTCGTCCTGCTTCTGCACACCGAGGAGAAACCATGTTCTGCGACGTCCAGCTCGCCGGCCGCATCGAGCGCGCCGAAGCACAGTTCATCGCCGCCTGCAGCGCCGCCGCCGCCCAACGCCTCGGCGACCGGACGGGCTTCGTGACACCGATCGCGGGCGGTGTCGCCAGCTACGCCGAACCGGACTCGCCGCTGAACAAGGTGGCCGGCCTCGGGTTCGGCGGTCGACCCGATCCGGCCGCCCTCGACGCCGTCGAGAGCGCCTTCGCCGATCGGGGCCAGCCCGTCCAGCCCGAGGTCGCCAGCCTCGCCGACCCCGAATTCCTCGAGATGCTGGCCGGCCGCGGCTATCGGCTCGTCTCGTTCGAGAACGTCCTCGGCCGGGCTCTCGGCGGCCCGGTCGAACGGGTGACACCGCCGGGCGTCACCGTGGAGCCCAGCGATGACGCCGCGTTCGAGACCTGGCTCGACGTCGTCGTCGAGGCGTCGCTGACCCCCGACACGCAGGGGGTGCCCTGGCTCGAGGAGTTTCCCCGCGAGGTCCTCGAGAACGCCGAGCGCGACGCGGCGGCCCTCGTCCGGCGATATCTGGCCCGGCTCGACGGCGAGCCGGCCGGCGGCGGCAGCATGCGCCTCGCCGACGGCATCGCGCAGCTCACCGGGGCGGCCACGGCGCCCGCCTGCCGGCGCCGCGGCATTCAGAGTGCCCTGCTCGCCGCGCGGCTCGCCGACGCCACCGCGGCCGGCTGCGACGTCGCGGTCATCACCGTCCAGCCCGGTTCCCGATCGCAGGAGAACGCGCAGCGCCGTGGCTTTGACCTGCTCTACACCCGCGCCGTGCTCACGCTCGTCGGGTGACGACTTGAGTAGCATGGCGGCATGCCCAAGGTGTCGGACGAATACCGCGATGCCCGGCGCGAGCAGATCCTGGGCGCGGCGCGGCGGGTCTTCCGGCGCAACGGCTTCCACGCGACCTCCATGCAGGACCTGTTCGCCGAGGCCCAGCTGTCGTCCGGCGCCGTCTACCGCTACTTCCACGGCAAGGACGAGATGGTGCTGGCGATCGCCGAGGACGGCATCCGCGGCGTGATCGAGCTGATGGCGTCGGTGGCGCGCGACCGCGACGGCCGCTCGATCGGTGAGGCGCTCGCGGCCGCCACCGAGCTGGTGCGCGAGAAGGACGAGCAGGACGGGCTGGCCGGCCTGGGCATCCAGGTGTGGGGCGAGGCGCTGCGCAATCCCGAGCTGCGGGAGTCGTTCGCGGCGATGCTGCGGGGCATCAAGACGGAGATCGCCGAGGTGGTCCGGCGCGACCAGGCTGCCGGCCGCCTGCCGGCCGGGGTGCCGCCGGAAGATCTGGCCGGCGTGCTGGTGGCCGTCCTGCCGGGCGTCATCCTGCAACTGGCCATGTTCGGGCCGGACGAGTCGGCCGGTCTTCCCGACGCGCTACGCGCTCTCTGGCCGGCCTGACCGCGGCTCGACTTCTCCGCACGGCAGCACCCGTGGCTATAATCGAAAACGAACGTTCGTTGTCGTTTTCTGTGCTGATCGATAGGACCCCCCATGTCGAGCAATCCGCTGGTCAAGCACCCGCCCTGGCGGCAGCTCCTGATCGTGTCCCTGGTCGTGCCGGTGGTCGTCACGCTGGCCGTGATGGCGTTCACCTGGCCGGCCGCGCGCACCGTGCCCCGCGACCTGCCGGTGGGCGTGGTCGGCGACTCCGACCTGGGCCTCGGACGCAGCCGGCCCGGCGCCTTCGACCTGCACCTCTATGCGGACGACGCGGCCGCGCGCCGGGCGATCGACGACCGCGACGTCTACGGGGCGTTCGAGGCGGCGCCGGGGCGCGTCACCGTGCTCACCGCGACCGCCGCGAGCCCGGCGGTGGCCCAGCTGCTCACCACGGTCGTGCAGCAGGCAGCCGGGCCGTCGGTGCGGGTGGCGACCGTCGACGTCGTTCCCGCCTCCCGGAGCGACTCGCGTGCCTCGGTCTTCGGCTCGATGATGTCGCCGCTGGTCCTGGGCGCAGAGATCCTGGCCGTCGTCGTGGCGGTGCTGATCGGATTCCGGCCCGCCCTGCGGCAACTTCTGGCGCTCGCCGTCGTCTCCGCGGTCACCGCCGGCGGCGTCTACCTTCTCGTCCAGGGCTACCTGGGTGCGCTGCCCGGCGACCGGCTCGGCGACTGGGGCGCGCTGGCGCTGACCCTCTTCGCGCTGAGCGCGACGACGGCGGGCCTGGCCTCGCTCATCGGTCCGGGCGGTGTGGCGGTCGGGGCGGCGCTGATGGTCTTCGTCGGCAACCCGTTCGCCGCCATCACGTCGGCGCCCGAGTTGCTGCCCAAGGCGGTGGCCCGGCTCGGTCAGCTGCTGCCGCCGGGCGCCGGCAGCAACCTGTTGCGGAGCACGGCCTACTTCGGCGGCCACGGCGCCGCCATTCACGTGGTGGTGCTGGCCGCGTGGAGCGTCTTCGGCATCCTCGCGATCGTGGAGGGCCACCGCCGGGCGGCGCTGAGGCATGCGGCCCGGCATCGCGTCGAGCTCATCGAGAGCCCGCTCCGCGACGCCCTGATCCGCGACTCCCACCTTCTGGAGTCGTGAACCGCCGCGGCCGCGGACAAGCGTGAACCGCCGCGGCCGCGGACAAGCGCGAACCGCCGCGGGCGGGGCCGACATGCGCGAGTGTCTACCTCGACAATGGGTGCATGAGCGAGACCAACCGGACCGAGGCGTTCAGCGACGGCGTCATCGCCATCGCGATCACACTGCTCGTTCTCGACCTGCATGTGCCCGTGCGGGAGGCGCTCAGCGGTTCGCTGGCCGACGCCCTCGCCGGCGAGTGGCCGGCCTACGCCGCGTACCTCACCAGCTTCCTCGTCATCGGCATCATCTGGGTGAACCACCACGGCGTGTTCGAGCTGGTCGACAAGGTCGACCGGGTCACGCTGTTCCTCAACATGATGCTGCTCATGACGGTGGTGGCCATCCCGTTCACCACCGCGCTGATGTCGGCATATCTCCGCGAGGGCAGCCACGACGCCCGGTCCGCCGCGCTGGTCTATTCCGCCGTCATGCTCGCGATGTCGGTGGCTTTCGCCTCGCTGTACACCTATGTGGCCCGCCACCCGGCCCTGCTGGCCGCGGGCGTCGAGCCGGCCGCGGTGCGGCGGTCGATCGTCCGCTTCAGCGCCGCCGGCCTGCTGCTCTATCTCGCCACGATGGTCGTGGCGCTGTTCAGCGCGCCGGCGTGCCTGGTCGCCCACTTCCTCATCGCGTTGTACTACTGCTTCCAGCAGATCCGCCCGGCCCGGGCTCAGGCTTCCTGACCCGCGCCGCGCTGGATCGCCTCGGCGAGGCGCTTGATGCGGCTGAGGCGGGCGTCCCAGGCCGAGCCGACCGAGTTGAGCTGGGCGACCGCGCGGGCGAGCTGAACGTCGTCGATCTGGTAGCGCTTCTCACGGCCGGCCGGGACCGCCCGGACCAGGCCGACGCGGTCGAGGACGCCGAGGTGCTTGGCGACGGCCTGGCGGGTGACCGGCAGCTGCTGGCTCAGCGTGGTCGCGGTGTGCACGCCGTCGGCGAGCAGGAGGTCGAGCATGCGACGGCGCGTCGGGTCACCGATCGCCGACCAGAGCTGGTCGTCGGGGATCATCGGCGTGCTCCGGCGAGTGCGGATCCGGGCCGCCCCGCGGCCACCTGCCCGGGCCGGCTGACCACGTCGAAGACGACCTCGGGAGATCCGAACTGCATGGCTAACTGTAAACCGGCTCCGACCGCGGTCGCGCGGGACGGGTCGACGGGCCTGGCGCGGGGCGCCTAGCCTCGGAAGTATGTTGATCGCCGAGCGGACAAGCATGTTCCGCGGCCGATACCGCATGGTCGCCGACGGGCGCGAGGTCGCGAATTGGGATCCGTCGTGGTGGCGCACCGGTGGCAGCTTCGAGATCGACGGGTACCGCTTCGAGGTGCGGTCCAACGGCTGGGGCACCAAGTTCCGGATGCTCGACCAGGCGGGCGACGTGCTCGCGCTGGTCGAGCGCGTGGGCCGCAAGCATTGGTCGGCCGAGGCCGACGGCCGGGTGTACGAGTTCCGCCGGGCCTCGTTCTGGGGCAAGGAGCAGGAGCTGATCGTGGGCGGCGTCCGGGCCGGCTACATCCGCCGCACCAGCGGCTGGACGGGTGCGGTCGAGGCCGACCTGCCGGGCGTGCCGCTGCCCACCCGGATCTTCCTGGTCGGCGTCCAGATCGCACACTGGCAGGCGCAGCAGAACGCGGCGGCCGCTTCCTAGGGCAAAAGCTAGGGCTGCAGGAGCGACTCGAGGTCGGCTCGGGCGCCGTCGGTCCACGGTGCCGGGCGGCGCGTCCCCGGGTCGATCTTTATCGAGGTGCGGCGGCCCGTCGCGTACGCCCAGCTTTCGTGGGTCGGCGTGATGCGGAAGCCGGTCACCAGGCTGCTGCGGCCCACGCTCTCGGCCCAGAAGCGGACCGCGACCGTGCCGTGCCCCTCGATCGGCCGCTCGTAGGTGATGCTGGCCTGCCGGGGCAGCGCGAACGTGTCCGGCGACCGGCCGCTGGTGTCGAAGTGGTAGCCGCGCTCGCTGAAGTGGCGGATCCAGGCGCGGTCGACCAGGCCCAGATAACGCGTGTAGTGCAACATGCCGAACAGGTCCAGCTCGTCGAGGTAGATGTCGACGGGCACGACTACGCCGGCCCCCATGATGATGTCGTCGCTCACGTGCGGTAAACGCAGGGGTCGACCCGGAATTCACTTTGACCTTGAACTTTTTGGCGCTTCCGGACGTGATCGTCATCACTTTGGGATAGTCAATTATAGTGACTAGCTTGGCGGCATGAGCGGCGTCACGCTGCGGCGGCGCTGACCGTCACCTCGACCGGGCCGACGCGCAGGATGCCGTCGCTGAACGGGGTGCACCGGATGCCGCCCTTGCCCCGCAACGCTTTCCACGCACCCGGCCCGATCGTCACGTCCATCCACGCGCACGGGTTGGCCCGGCGGTTGACCCGCAGGCACACCGGCCCGTCGCCCGAGTCGAGGCAGAGTTCGGAACCGATCAGGTCGTCGACCGCGATCCCGGCGACCAGGATGTTGCGGCGCACCTGTGTGAGTCCGGTGCCGGGCGGCAGCGACTCGCGGGCGATGAGGGTGACGCTCGCGTCGCGGTGTGCGGGCCGGGCGAAGTAGCGGTCGCCGACGACGCCGAGACCGGCCCGGATCTGGATGTGGTCGACGAGCTCGCCCGGCGGGGCGGGTGCCGGGCCGTCGCTCGGGCGGCCCTCGAACCGATGCACGGGCGAGGACAGCAACTGCACGATCTGCGGCACTCGCCGAAGTCTACGAGAGGCTCAGCGCTCACCAACCGTTCGGACGCACCCCGGTGACCATCGCCGAAGCCGGCGTGGCCGTCGGCCATCGGCGCTTGCCCTGACCTTCGGTGGCTCCGGACCATGCGTTCTCGAGGCCGGCGGCGAAGCCGTCGCCGACCCGGTCGAACTGGACGTCGTGGCCGCCACCGACCTCGTCCTCAACCTCTACGTCGACGGGAAGTCGGGGCTCGCGACCTACTCCTCGCAGGCGGCCGAGCTTGCCCGGATCGCACCCGGCAACCACGCCATGTCGCCGGTTCTGCCGCCGGCCGAGCGGGCGGGCCCGCGGATGGTGACCGCGGCGGCGCTGGCGACCCGGCGCGCCGTCAACGACTGGATCCGCCGGGCCGGCGTTTTCGACGGCGTTTTCGACGTGGCCCGGGCGGTCGAGAACCCGCAGGCGCCCGATTACATCCGCCCCGACCTCGACAGCGGCGACGGCATGCACCCCAACGACAAGGGCGCCGAGGCGATCGCGGCCGCCGTCGACCTCAATCTCTGAAGGATCTGCGGCTCGGCGGTGTAGACGATCATCACCGGGCCGGGGTTGCCCGGCAGGGGGTAGGTGTCCCAGTCGAACGCGATGTCCCCCGCCAGGCGGTGCCGGAACGTCTTGGTGCCCCGCACCGCCTCGCGCACGTCGTGCTGCGCCCACATCCGGCGGAACTCGGCGCTGCGGATGCTCAGCTCGCCGACCACCTCGATCGCGCGCGGATGTGTCGGGTCGGCGGCGACGGCGGCCCGCAGCATGCCGATGTAGTCGAGCGCCATGGCTTCCCAGTCCGGGCAGTGGTCCTTGATCGCCGGATCCTGGAACAGCAATATCAGCATGTTGCGCTGCTCGCCGGGGCTGCCGAACAGCGTCTCGGCCATCTCGTTGTAGTCGAGCACGTCGAGATGGCGGCCCAGCACCAGGGCCGGTGTGCCCATCGTGCGCAGCAGGCGGCGGGTGCTTTCCGGCACGATCTCGGGCTCCCGGGAGGGTGACGCCGGCCGGCGGGCCGCGCGGGCCAGCGCGAACAGGTGCCGGCGGCCGGTGTCGTCCAGGCCGAGCGCGGCGGCGAGGGCGTCCAGGATGTCGTCGGACGGCCGCACCTCGCGACCCTGTTCCATGCGCTGGTAGTAGTCGGTGCTCAGCCCGGCCAGCAGCGCCAGTTCCTCCCGGCGCAGCCCGCTCACCTTGCGCCGGCCACCCGGTTCGAGACCGACGTCCTGCGGACGTAGACGGCCACGGCGGGCTCGGAGGAACTCTCCGAGCTCTTTCGCGTACGGGCGATCAGGCACCATGTTCACAGTCTGCTCGTGGTGGCGGGTCGGAAGGTAGGTCCGTTGATCCTAGGGAAACGCGGACCATCGGACCCCGGTGATCGACGCCTAGCGTCGGCGAAATGACTGAACGGAACGTGGCCGTCGTGACCGGAGCCAACTCGGGCCTCGGCCTGGTCACCGCCAAGGAACTGGCCCGGCGCGGGCACCGGGTCGTCCTGGCCGTGCGTAACACCGCGGCCGGCTCGACCGCGGCGGCGGAGATCCGGCGGGAGGTCCCGGCGGCCGAACTCGAGGTGCGGGAGCTCGATCTGGCCGATCTGGCGTCGGTCCGCGCGTTCGCCGCGAAGCTGACCGAGCCGGTCGACCTGCTCGTCAACAACGCCGGGCTGGTGCTGCTGGGCCGCCGCCGCACCACGGCCGACGGCTTCGAGATGCACCTGGGCACCAACATGCTCGGCCATTTCGCCCTCACCGGCCTGCTGCTCGGGCGTTTCGAGGCCGGTCGCGTCGTGAGCCTCAGCTCGATCGTCCACAAGGGCGCCCATCTCGACCTCGACGACCTTCAGTTCGAGAAGGACTTCGACGGGTCACGGGCGTACGGCCGCTCCAAGCTGGCTACCACGGTGTTCGGCATCGAGCTCGACCGCCGGCTGCGGGCCGCCGGGTCGCCGGTCCTCAGCGTGCTCGCGCACCCCGGCTTGTCCCGCAGCAACCTCACGGCGCGGGCGTGGGGCAACGGGCGCCTCGGACGGGCGATCGCCGCGGCCGGCACGGTGGTCACCCAGTCCGCCGAGCGTGGGGCTCAGCCCCAGCTGTACGCCGCGACCGCGCCCGGGGTGCGGGGCGGGCAGTTCTTCGGGCCGTCCGGCTTCCGCGAGATCCGGGGCGACGTGACCGAGGTGCGGCCGAGCGCCGAGGCCGCCGACCCGGCCGTCGGGCGCGCTCTGTGGGCCGCGGCCGAGTCGCTGACCGGTGTCGGCTATCCATGATCGCCGCGCCGGCCGGTGCCGGCTACTTGTGGTCCTTGCCCGACGGGATCAGCAGCTCGACGCCGTTGGCCTCGAGGGCGTCGCTCAGGTCGGGCGAGGGAGCGGCGTCGGTGATCAGGTAGTCGGCGGCGCCCAGTTCGGACACCTGGGCGAAGAGGCGGCGGCCGAACTTCGACGAGTCGGCCAGGATCGCCACCCGGGCCGCGCGGGAGATCATCTCCTGCATCATCGCGGCCTCGGACAGGTTGCTGGTCGTGTAGCCGGCCTCGGCGGAGACCGCGCCGACGCCGATGAGCGCGAGGTCGCAGCTGATGTCGAGGTCGGCGCCGGTGTTGGCGCGGAAGCTGACCGGGCCGATCGTGGCGAGGGTGAGCGCGCGGACGGCCCCGCCGAACACGTAGATGTCGCGGACCGCGCTGGCCGGTAGGGCGCCCGGCACCAGCAGGTTGTTGGTCGCCACCGTGAGGTCGCGGTGCTGGCCGAGGGTGCGGGCGAGCGCGAGCGTGGTCGTGCCGCCGTTGATCATGATGGTCGAGCCGTCCTGCACCAGGGACGCGGCGAGCGCCGCGATCTTCTCCTTCTCCTGCTCCTGAACGGTGAGCCGCTGGTCGACCGCGCGGTCGGTGCGGGACACCGTGGACAGGCTGACGGCACCGCCGTACGTGCGCACGAGGCTGCCCTCGGCGGCGAGTTGATCGAGGTCGCGCCGGACCGTGTCAATCGAGACACCGAAGCGTTCGGCCAGCTCACCGACCGTGACCTGACCGGTCTCCGCGACGTACGCCGCGAGCTGAGCTTTGCGGCCGGCCGGCAGATGGCGCTGCCGTTCGTCCCTGTCGACGCTCACTGATTCCCCCTTGGTCAGTGCGGCAGTATGCCACAAATGCGTGCTGTCTGAGCACTCCGCTGCGCAAAGCCGCGAGGAGCCGCAAAGATGGGCAGACCCGGCTTCAGCTGGCATAACCGAATCTCATCTAAAGGTATGCCGCAGCAGTATGCCGTACTCCGCAGTTTTCTGCTGTTCTTCTCTTGTCTCCATCTGTAACACGCTGCTAACGTGGCGCCAACACAGCAGAGAACAGAAAGATTTCGATATAAGGGAGCGCGCGATGAAGCGAGTCTTAGCGGCGGTGACCGCGGCCGCGTTGGTCGGGTTAGTGGCGGCCTGCGGCTCGGGGGGCAGCGACGACGCCGCCGCCGGCGGACCGGTGACGCTGGAGTTCGCCCAGTGGTGGGGCGCCGAGCTTCCGGCCGGCGACTTCGACAAGATCGTCAACGATTTCACGGCGCAGAACCCGAACATCAAGATCAAGCTGCTTAGCGCGCCGTACGCCTCGACCAAACAGCAGCTGGTCACCGGCGCCGCGTCGAAGACCCTGCCCGACGTGGTGGGCCTGGACGGCGCCTGGGTGAGCGACTTCGCCAAGCAGGGCGCGATCACCGACCTGTCCAAGCTCATGACCGACGCCGACTACGACAGCAGCCAGCTCGCCAGTCAGGTGCAGCTCAAGGGCAAGACGTACATGATCCCGGTGGTCAACTTCGTCTACCCGCTGTTCGTCAACAAGGACCTGCTGGCCAAGGCCGGCGTCAAGGACGTGCCGACCACCCGCACCCAGTTCCTCGACGCGGCCAAGAAGATCAGCGCGACCGGCGGCAACGTCAAGGGCTGGGCGCTCCCGCTCGACACGGCCGTACCCAACGGCATCCAGAACGACGTCATGTCCTGGCTCTGGGCCTCCGGCGGCAGCATGCTCGCCGACGGCAAGCCGGCGCTCACCACGCCCCAGGTCAAGAGTGCGGTCGACTTCGTGAAGAGCTTGAACGACGCCGGCGTCATCGCTCCCGGCGCGCTCACCATGAAGGAGCAGGACAAGGTCGAGAAGTTCACCAACGGCCAGGTCGGCATGGTGATCGACTCCCTGGCGCACATCAACCTGATCAAGAAGAACAACCCGAAGCTGAACTTCACGGTGGCGGCCCTGCCGGCCGAGGACGGCTTCACCGGCAAGCGCGGCATCCCGTACGCGTCGTGGGGCATCGGCATCTCGAACTCGACCAAGCACAAGGCCGAGGCGTTCAAGTTCGTGCAGTACCTCATGAGCCAGCAGGTCAACGCGCAGCTCAGCACCATCGCCAACGGCTTCCCGGGCAACAAGACCGCGACGCCCGACTTCAGCAAGAGCGACCCAATGTTCAAGACCGCGTTCGACATCTACCAGCAGGGCGTCCCGGCCAACGAGTTCACCGGCCTGCCCAAGTCCGAGGACCTGATGCGCAGCTTCGACGAGCAGCTCCAGCTCGTGCTGACCGGCAAGTCGAGCGTCGACGACGCCCTGGCCAAGGCGCAGGACGCCTGGTCACAGGTCATCGAATAGGCCGCCCGGGCGCCGCTTTCGAAGGACGGCGGCGCCCGATCTAGGAGACAGCCATGACATCCATGACGGCACCGAAAACCGCGGCGCCTGTTGAAAAGACCACCGCCGGACGGTCACGGTCCGGGTGGGTCCGGCGCCTTGTCCCGTACGGGTATCTGTCCCCCACGATCGTGCTGGTCGTGGTCCTGATGGTGGTCCCCATCGTCATGGTGATCAGCTACTCGTTCCGGGACAACGTGATCGTCCAGGAGAACTCGGTGTTCGCCGGGTTCGCCAACTACACCCAGGTACTGACCGACCCGGACTTCCTGACCGCGCTGAAGAACACGGCCATCTTCATCGTCGTCAGCATGGTGGCGCACCTGCTGCTCGGACTCGGCTTCGCCATGATGCTCAACAGCCGGCTGCTCGGCGGGGTCACCAAGGCCATCTTCCGGATCGTGTACATCCTGCCGTGGCTGTTCACCATCGCGGTGATCGCGGTGATCTGGCGGCTGCTGCTCGACCCGGCCGGCGTCGTCAACTACGTGCTGCACTCGCTGGGCCTGATCCAGCAGGGCGTCGACTGGCTCGGCGACCCCGGCAAGGCGCTGTGGGTGGTCACCTTCGTCAACATCTGGTCGGGCTACCCGTTCTTCATGATCAGCCTGCTGGCCGGGCTGCAGGGCATCCCCGGCGAGCTGTACGAGGCGGCCTCGGTCGACGGCGCCAACCCGTGGCAGCGGTTCCGCAACGTGACGCTGCCCCAGCTGCGGCCGGTGATCGTCAGCATGGCCGTGCTCGACCTGATCTGGACATCCCAGCAGTTCGCGCTGATCTGGATGATGACCGGCGGCGGACCGCTGCACGCCACCGAGATGCTCAGCACCTACACCTACAAGCAGGCGTTCAGCGAGTACGAGTTCTCGACCGCGTCCGCCGCCGCCGTGATCGTCCTGCTGCTGACGATGATCCTGGCCTTCTTCTACGTCCGACAGCAGAAGGAGCGCTGAAAGCCATGGCGACGATGACCACGACCGTCAAGACCCGGCGCCGGCTCGCCAAGACCGGCCTCATCATCGGCCTGGTGCTCGGCGGCCTGTTCGCCGGCCTGCCGGTGCTCTGGATGCTGTCGACCTCGTTCAAGGCCAACGGCGACGTCTTCCAGAACCCACCCAAGTTGATCACCCAGACGTTCTCGCTCGATGCGTACCAGGAGATCTTCACCAACGGCGAGCAGCTGCGCTTCTTCGCCAACAGCTACCTTGTCGCGATCTCGGTGACCGCTTTGACTTTGCTCGTCGCCGTGCTCGCGGGGTACGCGTTCAGCCGCTTCACGTTCCCGCTCCAGCGCTCCATCAACGCGGTGATCGTCAGCGTCCAGGCGGTGCCGCCGATCACGCTCGTCATTCCGTACTTCGGGCTCGTTGTCGCGCTCGGGCTGTACAACACCTACCCCGGCCTGATTCTCACGCACATGGTGTTCACCCTGCCGTACGCCATCATCATGAGCACCGCGTACCTGAACACCCTGCCGAAGGAACTGGACGAGTCCGTCAAGGTCGACGGCGGCACCAGCTGGACCGCGCTGTGGCGGATCCTGGTGCCGATCTCGGTGCCCGGCCTGATCGCGGTCGGGGTCTACACGTTCATGATCTCGTGGAACGAGTACCTGTTCGCGCTCACGCTGACCCGCACCGACGACATGCGCACGGTGCCCATCGGCATCCAGCTGCTCATGGGCCAGCACTCGTACGAGTGGAACCAGATGATGGCGATGAGCATCCTCGGGTCCATCCCGGTCCTCGTTCTCTTCCTGCTCTTCCAGCGGCGTTTCATCGGCGGCCTGACCGCCGGCGCCGTCAAGGCCTGACTAACCCCCTCGCTTCAAAGGAGAAACACCGCAATGCTGACGACCGGCAAGGCGATCCTGGATGTCGCCAACGAGCACAGCTTCGCCGTGCCCGCCTTCAACATCAGCGACTGGGCGATGTTCCAGGGAATCGTGGAGATCAGCGAGGAGACCAACGCCCCGCTTATCGTCGCGATCCACCCGGACGAGGTCCGCCACGTCGGCCCCGACATGATCACCGGGATCATCGCGCGCTCCCACAAGGCGAGCGTGCCGATCGCGATCCATTGGGACCACGGCGGCGACTACGACGAGATCCTGACCGCGATCCAGTACGGCTTCACCTCGGTGATGATCGACGGCTCGCTGAAGCCGTTCGAGGACAACATCGCGGTCACCAAGCGGGTCACCGACTCGGCGCATGCGGTCGGCCTCTCGGTCGAGGGCGAGCTCGGCACTATCGGCGGGAACGACAGCTACGCCGAGGCCGGCGCCGCCGAGATCATCTACACCGATCCCGATGACGCGGTGACGTTCGTCGAGCAGACCGGCGTCGACAGCCTCGCGATCGCGATCGGCACGTTCCACGGTTTCTACCCGAAGCACCTCAAGCCGGAGCTGAAGCTCGACCTGCTCAAGGAGATCAAGGGCCGGCTGCAGATCCCGCTGGTGCTGCACGGCGGCTCCGGCAACCCGGACGACGAGATCCGCGAGGCCGCACGCACCGGCATCAACAAGATCAACATCTCGACCGACATCAAGGTCGCCTACCACGACAAGATGCGGGAGGTGCTGGGCAGCGACTCGAAGGTGCGCGAGCCCAACGCCATCCAGCCCGCCTGCCTCGACGCCATGAAGGCGGTCGCGGCCCAGAAGATCGAGCTGTTCGGGGCCGCCGGCAAGGGCGCACTCTACTGAGATGGCCGATCCCTCCCGCGTCGTTCTCGGCCTCGGCGGCTGCGTCGACTACGAGTTGAAGCTGACCGCCGGGGTCCTGGAACAGCTGATCGCCGACTACGGCATCGTCGCCGCTGAACTGCTGAACGGGCCCGGCCCGGTGGACGGCGAGCGGGACCTCGTGGTGTCGATCCTCGGTTACGTGGCCCGGGGCACGGGCGGCGAGCACTACGTCGCCTCCGCCCCGGCGCTCGCCGCCTTCGCGGACCGGTTCGAGCACCGGCAGACCCTGGGCGGCACCTCGGTGCGGGCCGGGATCCTGATGAGCCGGCTCGGCGTCCCGTCGGCCATGCACCTGGTCAGCGTCAACGACACCTTCCGCCGGCTGCTGCCACCGGACGGCGACTACTTCTCCAGCGGCACCGACGACACCTGCTATCCGCACCTGATCGTCCAGTACGACCAGGGGCTGCGCGTCCGGGCCGGCGACCTCGACGTCACCGCGCCCTTCCCCAATCGGCTGATCTACGTCAACGACGCGGCCAACGAGGCCATGCGGCTGACCAACGATCTGGGCGACCGTCTCGCGAAGGCCTCGCTGTTCCTCATCTCCGGTTTCAACGCGATGCGCGACGAGGCGCAGCTTCGGGACCGTCTCCACCGGTTGAGAGAGCACATGCGGCAGCTGCCGCCCACCGCGGTGACCTACTTCGAGGACGCGGCCTATCACCAGCCCGCGTTCAGCCGCCGGGTCCGGGAGGCGCTGCTCGACCGGATCGACATCTACGGGCTCAACGAGGACGAGCTGCAGTCATATCTCGGTCGATCGGTCGACCTGCTGTCGGCGCCGGACGTTGCGCGGGCGCTCGCGGAAGTCCGGCAGCACATCCCGGTGCCGACGCTGGTGCTGCACACGAAGTACTGGGCGCTCGCGGTCGGGGCCGTCGACTACACCGGCGCGCTCGACACCGGCACCGTCATGGCGGCCACCCGCTACGTCCACGGCGACGACTTCACCGATGCGGACGTGGCGAACCTGCGGGGCCGGCCGCGGCGGCCCGAATCGGTGGCCTTCGCGGCGGAACTGCGCTCCCGGATAGGCGACCTCGTGGATTGTGTCCCCGGTTACGCCCTCGACGTGGAGAACCCCACTACTGTCGGGCTCGGCGACACGTTCGTCGGCGGCTTTTTGGCCGAGCTGGCGTTGAGGGCCATCCAACCGCCCCACCCACCACCCAGAAACGACTAAAGGCGATATCACGTGACCGTCGAGGTCTTACCGGCAAACCAGCCCGAGACGTTCTACCGCGGGGCCGGGCGCATCGCCGAGTTCCGCAACGTGCCCGCGCTGCCCGACCGCCCGGAAGACTGGGTCGGCTCGGTGACCACGCGGTTCGGGCTCGCCCCGTCCGGGCTGTCGACGCTGGCCGACGGCCGCGTGCTGGCCGAGGCGGTCGCGGCCGACCCGGCGTGGTGGCTCGGTCCCGGCCGCACCGGCACCGGCGTGCTCGTGAAACTGCTCGACGCCGGCCAACGTCTGCCCCTCCACGTGCACCCGGACCGCACCTTCGCCAACGCTCACCTGGCTTCGCCGTACGGGAAAACCGAAGCGTGGGTGATCGTCTCAGCGCAACCCAACGCGTTCGTACATCTGGGTTTCGCCCGCGATGTCGAGGCGGCCGAGCTGGCCGGCTGGGTCGACAAGCAGAAGACCGGCGAGATGCTGGCCGCCACCAACCGGATCCCGGTCGCGGCGGGCGACGCGATCCTCTGCCCGGCCGGGCTGCCGCACGCGATCGGCGACGGCATCCTGCTGGTCGAGGTGCAGGAGCCGACCGACTTCTCGGTCCTGCTGGAATACCGGGACTTCGGGCTCGCCGACGGCCACCTCGGCCTCGGCTACGACCTGGCCCTGCAGTGCGTCGACCGCGCCGCCTGGAGCCCCGCGCGCCTGGACACCCTGCGCGGCTCGGCGACGCGGCTGCTGCCCGAGGCGGCGGACGAGTTCTTCGGCGCCCGCCGTCTGTACGGCGGTGACCGGGTCGACGCCGGCTTCGGCATCCTGGTCGTGGTGGCCGGAGAGGGGCGGCTGGCCGGCGAGAAGGACGACCTGCCGGTGCGGCGGGGCGACACCCTGCTCGTTCCGTACGCCGCCGGCCCGCTCCGCCTCCAGGGCCAGGTCGAGGCGATCCGGCTGTCGGCGTAAGGGGCGGCTCAGCGACCGCCGAGGCGACCGGCATGCCGCCGGCCGACCTCATCGCGATCATCAATGCGTTGTGGAGGTTCAGCGACGCGTACACCGCCGGTCAGGTCGCGGTCCACCAGGTGTCCGAAGCGGACCGCGCGCTCGTCCGGGGCGGTTTCCGACCTCGGCCGGCGGCTGGCGGCGGTCCGCTCGCAGGAGGTCAACCGGTTGCCGGCGGCGCGCTACCGGCAACCGTTGCGGCCTTCATCGGCTCGTGCACGGTGCGGGGCATCAGTATCAGAGCGGCGAAGGCCAGCACGCAACAGCCGACGATGTACCAGCTGATGCCGGTGCTCGACCCGGTCTTCTGAAGAATCTTGGTCGCGATCAGCGGGGCCGGGCCGCCGGCGATCACCGACGCCAGCTGATAGCCGAGGCCG
The DNA here is from genome assembly GCF_044455125.1 of Actinoplanes sp. NPDC051343. Classification (NCBI taxonomy): domain Bacteria; kingdom Bacillati; phylum Actinomycetota; class Actinomycetes; order Micromonosporales; family Micromonosporaceae; genus Actinoplanes; species Actinoplanes sp. NPDC051343. Next base: position 721,492 of record NZ_JBITEL010000001.1, on the reverse strand, counting down.
GCGCCCGAGTAGCGCAGGTTGGTGCCGAAACCCTCGGCGATCAGCGCGGCCTGCGGGCCGTACTGGATGCCGTGGAAGATCAGCGAAATCACGATCGCGAGCAGGATGAGGCCGGATTCCTTGCTGTTGAGCAGCCCGAAGTAGGGGAACGCGAACACGGCGACCAGCACGATGCCGGCGCCGTAGACCCGGCGTCTCCCGAACAGGTCGGAGAGGTGGCCGAAGACCGGCACGCAGATGAGGCCCGCGGTGGCGGCGATCAGGATGTCGTCGAGGATGCCGTCGCGGCCCAGGCCGAGCTGCTTGGTGCCGTAGGTGAGCACGAAGCTGGTGAACAGGTAGAAGGGCGCCTGCTCGCTGAGCCGCACGAACGCCGACCCGATGATCTTCTGCCACTCGGTGCGGATCACGTCGACCAGCGGACGGCGAACGACCGTGCCCGCTTCGGCGACCGCGGCGAACTCGGGGCTCTCCAGCACGCGCAGCCGCACGTACAGGCCGACGCCGACCAGCACCGCGCTGAGCAGGAACGGGATCCGCCAGCCCCAGTGGTCGAACGAGGCGCCGGTCCAGTCGGTCAGCAACCGGAACACCCCGGTCGACAGGATCAGGCCGAGCGGCACACCGAGTTGCGGCCAGCTCGCCCAGAAGCCGCGCCGGCGTACGCTGCCCCACTCCATCGACAGCAGAACCGACCCGCCCCATTCGCCGCCCACGCCGATGCCCTGGGCGACCCGCAGCAGGGTCAGCAGGATCGGTGCGGCGTACCCGATCGAACCGTAGGTGGGCAGCACGCCGATGAGGGCGGTGGCGATGCCCATGAGCAGAAGTGTGGCGATCAGCGTGGCCTTGCGGCCGATCCGGTCGCCGTAGTGCCCGAAAATGGCCGCACCGACCGGCCGGGCCGCGAACCCGACGAACTGCGTGCCGAACGACAGCAGGATGCCGGTGAACGCGGCCTGCTTGGGGAAGAAGAGCGCCGGGAAAATCAGCGACGCCGCGGTGTTGTAGAGGAAGAAGTCGTACCACTCGATGGTGGTCCCGACCGTGCTGGCGATGACGGCCCGGCGGCGCTGCGCGCCGGCGGTCAGGGTTTCGGCAGTGCCCACAGTGGCCTCCAACCGGGATTCCCTCGAATATCGTCCACCATCGATCAAGGGTCAACCCGGGCGGCCACAGTTGAGATCGCCGATCGGGAACAAGCGGGGTATAGTCCGCTTGTTGAGATCGTCACGTCGAGCAGGATGGTGAAGGCATGCCGCTGACCGGGGAGTACGAGCCGAGCACGTTCGACTGGAGCCGCGACCAGGTCGACCTGTACGAGAGCTCCGGCGGCACCGAGGGCCTGACCAACCCGGGCGGCGGTCCGGTGATCATTCTGACCTCGGTCGGGGCGAAGAGCGGCAAGCTTCGCAAGACCCCGCTGATGCGGGTCGAGCACCGGGGCGAGTACGCCGTGGTCGCCTCGATGGGTGGCGCGCCGAAGAACCCGGTCTGGTACTACAACGTGGTCGCCAACCCGCGCGTCGAACTTCAGGACGGCCCGGTCAAGAAGGACTACGAGGCCCGCGAGGTGCACGGCGACGAATACCGGCAGTGGCTCGACCGGGCGGTCGAGGTCTGGCCCGACTACGCCGAATATCAGACCAGGACCAGCCGCGTCATGCCCATCTTCGTGCTGACGCCGATCGCCTGACCCCGCGGCCCGGGCCGGTTCAGCTCAGCGAGGCTCGCAGCGTCGCGAGGGTCTCGACGATGATGTCGGAGAGCCTGCGGTCGTCGTCGCCGTCGAGCCACTCGATCAGTGACACGTTGATCAGGGTCACGCAGGTCTCGGCGAGCAGTGCCGCGCGGGCCGTCTCCAGCCCGCGCGCGCGGAAGCCCTCCCGGATCGCCTCCGACATCACCGCTCGCTTGCGCAGGTCGCGTTCCTGCAGCCCGGCGTCCGTGCGGACCAGTTCGCGCCGGGCCTGCAGGGCCGCCTTGCGCGGCTCGAAGCGGGTCTCGGCGACCGTGCGCAGGCCCTCGACGATCAGCGCCAGCGGTTCGGCCGCCGGGGGAGCCTCGGCCATCATCCTGGCGACCATGGCCGGCACCTCGGCGTCGTCGGCGTAGAGCACCTCGCGCTTGTCGGCGAAGTGCCGGAAGAACGTGCGCGTGGTCAGCCCGGCCCGGGCGGTGATCTCCGGAACGGTCGTGGCGGCGAAGCCCTGCTCGGCGAAGAGTTCCAGCGCGGCCTGCCGCAGGCGCTCGCGCGCATCGGGCCGCCATCTGCTCATGTCACCAGTCTAGTGATGACATGACGTGTCGTCGTCGGCTACTGTGATGACATCACGTGTCGTCACATGAGGAGCGGACATGGCAGACGTATGGATCCTGGGCGGGACCGGCCGCAGCGGCCGCGCGATCGCCGCCCAGCTACGCAAACGAGGCATCCGACCGGTGCCGGTCGGGCGGGACGCGGCCCGGCTGGCCGCGGTGGCCGAGGGGGACCGCACCGTGGTCGCCCGGTCGGCCGAGGCGATGGCGGCCGAGATCCGCCGGCAGCGGCCGGCCGCGGTCGTCAACACGATCGGGCCCTTCACGCGCACCGCGCCACCGACCATCCGGGCCTGCCTCGACGCGGGCAGCGACTACCTCGACCTGGCCAACGACCTCGCGGCGGTGGCCACGACACTCGCGCTGGGCGATGCGGTTGCGGGCTCCGGGCGTACGGTCGTGACCGGCGCCGGATTCGGCGTCACCGCAACCGAAAGCGTGGTCGTGAAACTCTGCGATGGGCGCACCGCGCCCGAGCAGGTGCGAGTCGACATGGTGCCGTCTCTCGACACCCAGGCGGGCCGGCTCGGCGAGGCCCTGGCCGCCACCATCCTCGAAGGGATCCCCGGAGTCGAGGGCGGCGGCCGATATCAGGGGCGCCGCTATCGGAACGGCCGGCTGGCCCCGGCGCCGATCGGCGGCGACGTGATGCGGCTGACGCTGCCCGACGGCGAGGTGGTCACCGCGGCGGGCATGCCCCTCGGCGAGCTCCTGTCGGCCCAGCGCGCGAGCGGAGCGCCGAACGTCATCGCCGCTTCGAGCGAGGCGCCGTCCTCGCCGGTCGTACGCGTGATCTTCCCGATCGCGGCGGCGCTGCTGGCGATCGGTCCGGTGCGTGACTTCGCGATCCGGCGGCTGGCCGCGGTGCAGGTCGCGGCCAAACCGAAGCCGCGCGAGCACTCGTGGGGGCACGCGGTCGTGCGGTGGGCCGACGGCACGACCCGCGAAGGCTGGCTGCGGCTCGGCGAGGCACAGGAGTGGACCGGCGCGGTGCCGGCCGAAATCGTCCGGCGCCTGCTGGCGGGGGAGGGGAAGGCGGGCGCGTTCACCCCGGCCGCCCTGTTCGGGCCGTCCCTGGCCGAGTCGTGCGGAGCCGAGTACGTAGTCTGAACTCCATGCCGCTGTATGCGTTCGAGGACCACGAGCCGGCCATCGACCCCTCGGCGTACGTCCATCCGGACGCCGTCGTCATCGGCGCCGTGACCCTCGGACCGGAGGCGTCGGTGTGGCCGGCCGCCGTGCTGCGCGCCGACTTCGGCCGCATCGAGGTCGGCGCCCGCACCTCGATCCAGGACGGCACGGTCCTGCACACCACCGAGGAGTGTCCGACGAGCGCCGACTGCGTCGTCGGGCACAACGCCCACCTGGAAGGCTGCGTGGTCGAGGACGGCTGCCTGATCGGCTCGGGCGCGGTGGTGCTCAACCGGGCGGTGGTCCGCGGCGGCTCGGTGGTCGGCGCGGCGGCCCTCGTCCCGGAGGGCGCCGAGGTGCCGTCGGGGCACCTGGCGCTGGGCGTCCCGGCGCGGCCCCGCCCGTCCGACCCCGTGCGGATCCAGGAACTGATCGCGATGGGCGTCAGCGAGTACCTGTCGGTCTCGGCCCGGCACTGGGGATCGCTGCGCCGTCTCGACTGAGACAGGCCTCAAGCCGGTTTGGCGGTGCAGTGCGCGTCGGCGCGGTCGACGACCAGGTCCTCGGCGGTCGGATAGCGGCGGTGCAGGGCGGCCAGGGCATGCTCGTACGCGAAAGCGCTGTAGGGCGTCTCCCGCATCCGGACCACCGACTCGCGGACGGTGGAGGCGAAAGGCTCCGGCCAGCGGACGGTGTGCAGCGCCTTGACGATGTTGGTGTCCCGGTCGACCAGCACGATCCGCACCCTCGGATCGAGGTCGACGCCGGGCAGCCCGTCCTCCGCGTCGAACATGTGCGGCGTGAAGCTCGCCTCCGACCACCCGAGAATCGGCCCGAGGCGGTACGCGAGTACACCCACGTGCTCGCTGTCGACCCATGCGAACTGGGTCGGCGCCTGGGACACCGCCTCCACCTCGAGCGCGTGCGGATGCGACAGGAAGATCATCAGCTGGACCGGCTCCCCGACGAACATGCTCAGCGCCGCACCCTCGGGCCAGCTCACATCCGGATCGAGCTGCGCACCCACCTCGACGATCATGTGCATGCCCCGAGCGTAACTTCGCGGGGTTGCCGATTCGGCGGGATCAGCCCATTGCCGTCCGACCGCGGCAACATGCTGCTCCACCAGGGTGGCGCCGTGAGCACGACGCTGATGACGCTTTTCCAGGACGCGGCGGCGACCGTCCCGCCTATGCGGAGTTCCTGCGGCGCAACGGCGTCGAGCCGGGTGGGGTCGCGGGCCCGGCGGCGATTCCGCTGATGACCAAGCAGAACTATCACCAGGCGTTCCCGCTGCCGGAGCGCTGTCGAACTGCGCCCGGCCGATGACCCTGAGTTCTTCCCGGTGGGCGTGAAGCGCCGCTATACCCGGCCGCCGGGTTGATTGTGATCTATCTCCGGCAGCTGAACTCCGGTGTGCCGGATGCGTCTACTACCGGCTGCGGTGGCAACCGGACTCGCGGGTAACCGGCTGGCCAGCCAAAACGTTTCTGACCTGGGCCGACGGCGGCGAAACCGGGCGGTGGCGGCGACGCGGTGTCCGGTCGGAGGAGGTTGCGCCGCAAATGGTCGCCGCGGCCGATCCGGTACCGTTCCGCCGTGTCTGTTTCCGCGCCCCGCATCGTCGCCGGTCGTTACCGGCTGGTCAAGAAGCTCGGCCAGGGCGGGATGGGCCGGGTCTGGGCGGCGTGGGACGAGTTGCTCGGCCGTGAGGTCGCGCTCAAGGAACTGCTGCTGCCGCAGGGCATGACCGACGACGAGGCCGAGGCCCTGCGCGAGCGGGCGCTCCGCGAGGCCCGGGCCATCGCGCGGCTGGCCCATCCGAACATCGTGCGGTTCTTCGACGTCGTCCTCGACGACGGTCTGCCGTGGATCGTGATGGAGCTGGTGCCGTCCAGGTCGCTGCACGAACTGGTGCGCGAACAGGGGCCGCTGCCGCCCGAGCGGGTGGCGCGGATCGGCATCGACCTGGTGGCCGCGCTGCGGGCCGCGCACGCCGGGGGTGTGCTGCACCGCGACGTGAAGCCGGCGAACGTGCTGGTCGCAGCCGACCGGGTGGTGCTGACCGACTTCGGGCTGGTCGCACTGGCCGGCGAGTCCGGCATCACCACCACCGGCATCGTGCTGGGCTCGCCGTCCTTCATGGCGCCCGAGCAGGCGCTCGACGAGCCGATCGGGCCGCCGTCCGACCTGTGGTCGCTCGGCGCGACGCTCTACCTGGCGGTCGAGGGTAAGCCACCCTATCTGGGGAAGTCGCCGGTGAGCACGCTGACCGCCCTGGCCACCGAGCCGCCGCGGCCGCCGCAGCAGGCCGGTGCGCTGCGGGCGGTGCTCGACGGGCTGCTGGAGAAGGACCCGGGCCGACGCATCGACGCCGACACGGCGGAGCGGCTGCTGCGGGTGGCGGCCGGCGAAACGATTCCCGGCGCGGCGGCCACGCCCGTCCCGCCCGACGTGAAGAAGCGACGTGTCGGCCGCGTACTGTGGCCGGCCGCCGCGCTTGCGGTGGCCGGCCTGCTGGTCGCCGCCGCGGTCTTCCATCCGTTCGACGCCCCGGCCGGTGCGCAGGCGCACGACCCGCAGGCCGGCGCCTCGACCGCGCCGCTGGTGCCCTCGTCGGCCCCCGCGGTGACGAGGACGCCGACCCCGCCGCCCAAGCCGGCCAAGGCCCCGACGACCACGCCGGCCGGCCGCCCCGCGAGCAGGTCCGCGTCGAGCAAGCCGCAAACCTCGTCGAGCACGGGCGGTGTGGTCGGCACCAAGAACCCCGACGTTTCGAAATTCAACACGGTCTACTACCTGGCCCACGCCAACAACCTCTACGTGACGGCCGACGACGGCGGGGCGTCGCCGCTGATCGCCTACCCGGAGGCCCCGGGTCCCTGGGAGACGTTCGACGAGATCGATCTCGGCAACGGCGACATCGCGCTGCGTGCGGAGATCAACAACAAGTACGTGACCGCCGCCCCGACCGAGACGCTGACCGCGCGCAGTGACCGCATCGGGACGGCCGAGACCTTCAGCCTGATCTTCAACGGCGACGGCAGCGTGTCGTTCAGATCGAAGAGCAACGGCCGGTACGTCACGGTTCCCGCGGGCACCGCCAAGCCACTGATCTGCGACAAGTCCTCCATCGGGGACAGCGAGAAGTTCACCCGGTCGATCCTCGGGCAATCCGGCTGAGACCGGGACTCCCACGCACCGATTACCATCGATGCGGGAGGGGTCACCTTGAGTAGTCGTTTCGAGATCGCGGTGGACGACAGAGTGCTGACGGCCGAGGTGACGGGAGATCCGGAGGGCATACCCGTTTTCCTCCTGCACGGCACGCCCGGCTCCTACGCCGGGCCGAAACCCCGCAGCAGCGTTCTTTACCAGCAGGGCGTGCGGCTCATCTGCCACAACCGGCCCGGGTACGGCGGATCGACGCGCCTGCCCGGCCGGCGCGTCGCCGACGCGGCCCACGACGTCGAAACCGTGGCCGATGCCCTCGGCATCGACCGCTTCTGCGTCGTCGGGCGCTCCGGTGGCGGCCCGCACGCGCTGGCCTGCGCGGCCCTGCTGCCCCGTCGCGTCACCCGGGCCGCCGTGCTGGTCGGCCTGGCACCGGCCAACGCGGCCGGCCTCGACTGGTACGAGGGGATGTCGGAGGAGAACGCCCGCAACCACGCCACGGGCGAGCGCGGCGACGCCGACCTCATGCGCGAGATGATCGATCTGGCCGTGCGGACCGCGGCCGACCCGGAAGGCTTCATCGACGAACTGCGGGCCCAGGCCTCGGAGCCGGATCTGCGGTTCATGGACAGCGTCATGTATCGGCGGCTGCTGACCGCCAGCTACACCGAGGCGCTGCGCATCGGGCCGTACGGCTGGCTCGACGACATCGTGGCCTTCCGCGGCGACTGGGGTTTCGCCCTCGACCACATCCGGCCGGCGGTGCGCCTCTGGCACGGCGCCGCCGACACCTTCTCGCCGGCCAGCCACAGCAAGTGGCTGGCCTCCCGCATCCCCCGCGCCGAGGTGCACGTGCAGTACGGCGCGGCGCACTTCGGTGCGGTCGAGGTGCTCCCGAGGATCCTGTCCTGGCTCACGGCGTGACGGCCGGGTGATAGCCGGGGTCGCCGCCGGCGTGCAGCTCCAGTTCCTGGCACAACTCCAGCAGCCGGTCGATCGAACGGACGTGCTCGAAGGCCACCTCGCGCAGCCGGTCCGACCACTGGCCCCGGGCGGAGAGGGTCTTCGACCGGCCGAAGAGGTCGTGCCCGATGGCCATGATCTGCCGTTGCGAGGCGAGCGCGGACTCCAGGTCGAGCCACAGCTCCGCGAAGCCGGTCGTCTCGGCGGTCAGGTCGCCGTCGCGGTCCCGCTCGACGAGCAGGCTCTGCAGGTGGTTGCCGAGGATGCGCAGCGGCGTCACGATCCGCTCGTACATCAGCCACTGCCGGCCGTCCATCTGGGTGTGCAGCGTGCGCGCCATCTCGTTCGCCGCCTCGGGATCGGCCAGGGCGTTGTCCTCGATCCTGGTGGCCCGGACGAACTCGTTGGTGCTCGCCTCGACGTCCTGAGCCAGCTCCTGGATCTGTTCACGGGTATTCCGGGCGGCGGCCACGAACTGCTGGCGGGTGTTGGTGAAGCGGGAGTTCAGGCGTACCCGGTCGAGCTCCTTCACCTGGTATTCGGCCAGCTGCCCGATGATCACCAGGGCGATCGGCAGCGTGACCAGGGCGCAGATCGTCTCGGAGACGATGTTCGGGATGAACTGGTAGCCGTCCCACCAGCCGGCGAAGTCGCCGACGATCGACAGCGCGGCGGCCGGGATCCCGATGCCCCAGACCCAGCACGCGAACCGCCGCAGGACGGGAGGCGCGGCCCGCCAGGCCACGCCGACCAGCGCGGGTACGGTCGCCTTCCGGTCAGCCATCGCTACCCCCTAGAACTGGTGCGGATCGATGATCCGGTAGAGGTAGCGGCGGTGGTCGAGGCCGTCGACGATCGGGTGGCTCTCGCCGACGCGGTTCACCATGCGCTCGCGCAACGTGGTGACCCGTTCCTCGGCCGTACGGTCGCCGGCGGCCAGATCCATCAGCGCGAGATTCGCCTCGAACCGTAGGTGGTTGGGGTGGTTGACCCCGAACACCTCGGCGTTCACGTCGGCCAGGGCGAGCAGCCGGTGGCGCGCGCTCGCGAGGTCGCCGGCGTCGTCCGCGCCGACCGGGTCGGTCTCGCAGATCGCGAAGTTCATCTCGGCCGAGAGCGTGTAGGGGTGCCGCGGACCGAGCACCGAGGTGAGGCTGTGCACCGTCGGTTCGATCCACTCGCGGGCCTTCGCGTACCGTCCGGCGGCGCGTTCGGCGATGGCGAGGTCGTTGGCGCAGACCAGCGTGTAGGGGTGCAGGGAGCCGAGCCGCTGCTCGTAGAACTCGCGGATCTCGTGCATCTCGGCTATCGCCCGCTCGGCATCGCCGGAGTTGAGCAGGCTCAGGGCCAGGCTGAGCCGGCAGCTGACGGTCTCCGGGTATTCGGCGCCGAACAGCTGGTCCAGCTTGGCGTACGTCGCCCGGTGCAGCGGCACCGACTTGTCGATGTGGCCGAGGCTGCGCAGGGAGATCGCGTAGTTGGCCTGCGTGGTCAGGGTCATCCGCGAGTCGGGGCCGCGGGTCTCGAGGAGCTCGGCGACCGTCTGCTCGAGCAGATCGGCCGAGCGGGCGAAGTTGCCGGCGTCGCGCCAGTCGCGGGCCAGGCAGGCGGCCGAGGCGAGCGTCATGAAGCTGAACTCGCCGAGCACCTCGCGGCGCAGCTCGAACGTCTGCTCGTCGTGCTCGGCGGCCCGCCGGAAGTCGCCCATCAGGCGGTACGAGACCGCGAGGTTGTTGCGGGCGGACAGGGTGCGTTCGTTCTCCTCGCCGTAGTGCTCCTGCCAGGTGGTGTAGGTGTCGAGGTCGAGCTCGAGCGCCTCCGGGTAGCGGCCCAGCCCCCGCAGGTCGGCGGCGAGGCCGCCCCGGGTCATCAGCACGTGCGGGTGGTTGGCCGGCAGCAGCTCCTGCTGGGCGGCGAGCACCTGCTCGTCGACCTCGTACGACCGCTGGAAGTCGCCCAGCTCGCGCAGCAGGTTGGCGAGGTTGAAGCGCAGGTAGAGCAGCTGCCGGCGGAGCACGTCGGCCGCCTCGGGCGCGGTGGTGGCGGCCAGCTGCTCGGCCCAGAGCCGGCTGATCAGCTCGGCCCGCGGTCGCCCGGCGAGCGAGTCGCCCTGCAGGTAGTAGAGGCGGACCCGGTCGATCAGCAGCTGCCGGACCGCCTCGTCGGTGCTGAGGACCGCCTCGGAGGCGTCGAGGTGCGGCCAGAGCATCCGGAACCGCGGCCAGTTCTGCTGGTCGTCCACCTCGCCGTCCGGGCGCGCGCGCACCAGCACCTGATGAACCTGCCGGCGAGCCTCGGCCAGCTCCTCGTCGGTCATGCGGTCCCGGACGACGTTCTGCACCACCCGGTGGATGATGATCTGGCCGCGCCGGTCGTTGTCGCCCGCGGCGGAGGGCCGCTGGTCGAGGCGGAGCAGGGCGAGCCGGTTGATCTGCTGGACGAGCGAGCCGCGAGCCATCCGTTCGGAGAGCGCCGGGTTGAACGGCCTGAGGTGCCGGGCCATCTCGTCGCTGTAGACGAGGTCGAGCGGGATCTCCGGGGCGAGCACGCTGCACAGCTGGAACAGCCGGTACGCGGCCTGGTCACGGTCGCGGAGCCGGTTGAGCGACAGGTCCCAGGTGCGGGCGATCGACCGGTCGGTGGTGGCGCTGAGCGCGGCGCTCGGCCCTTCCTCGCGGATCAGCTCCAGGTATTCGGCGACCGGGGTCAGCGTCTCGGCGAGCCAGGCCGCCGCCGCGGCGATCACGATCGGCAGGTCGGCGAGCTGCTCGGCGACCAGGTCGGCGTCCTCACGGCTCAGCGTGCCGACCCGCTCGACACGCTGAACCAGGTGATCGATGCTCTCCTCGCGGGTGAACACGTCGACCGGTACCGACTGGGTCTGCTCGCCCCAGGACGTGTTGCGCGAGGTGATGAGCACGTGCCCGGGGCCGTGCGGCAGGTAGATGCGGATCGCCTCGGGCTCGTCGGCGTTGTCGAAGATCAGCAGCCATCGCCGCTTGTCCCGGCTCAGCTCCTGCACGACGGCGCGCGCGTAGTCGGCGCCGACCTGCTCGGACTGCAGCCCGAGCATCTCCCCGAGGTCGTGCAGTGAGCTCTCCAGGCTCTCCTCGCTGTCGGCGTTGAGCCAGGCCACGACGTCGTACGCGGCCCGGTAGCGGTACGCGTACTCCAGCGCCAGCTGGGTCTTGCCGACGCCGCCCATGCCCTGCAGCGCGACCGCCTGGGTGCCGAAGAGCACCACCGCCGCGCCGGACCGCAGCTGCTCGCGCAGCTCCAGCAGCACCGCCTCGCGACCGGTGAAGCGGGCGTTGCGCGCGGGCAGGTCGGCGACCAGGTGCGGTTCCTCGCCGGGGTAGCGCGGGGCGCCGGCGAGGACGGCGTCGACGTCGCCGACCGGGCGGCCGACCAGTTCGAGGACACGCTCGGCGGCCGCGGTCGCGGAGAGGGCCCCGATGACGACGGAGTTGGCCGGGGCGACGAGCCGCCGCGGCGCCGTCTCGGTCGTGTAGACAACGCACAGGTCGGGTTCGTCGACGGGCGCCGGACCCTCGCCCCGCGAGACGATCCGCACCCGCTGGGCCCCGCTGGCCGGCGCCTTGTCCGCGTCGGAGAGGTGCACGACCCGGAATCCGCTCGCCACCAGCACGTGCTCGATCCACTCGATCCAGACCTGGTCGGCGGTCGTGCCGGTCAGCAGCATGACGTCGGCCTCGGCGAACGGCTTGCGCTCGAACCGGGCGTTGATCTGGGCGCGGACGCCGCTCGGGATCGCCGGCAGCGCCATGATCTCGTGCCCGGTGATGTGCCCGACCAGGTTCTCGTACGCGTTGAGCAGCGTCCCGCTCGCCCCCGACACATCGCCGAACGTCGCCAGTGTCTCCTCATAGGAGTAATAGGCCTGATAGGGCACCTGGACGCCGAGCCAGTAGGCCTGGCGGTTCTCCTCGTCCATCCCGCTCGGCAGGTCGGCGAACTGACGCATCGCCACGGTCCGTCCGATGTCGGCCTTGCGCTTCTCGGCCGGGTCGACGCGCATCGGCACCGGCAGCACCCGGATCGGGCGCGGGCTCAGCAGCTGGCGGGCCATCTGGGCGGCGCCGTCCATGCCCTGCTCGCTGAAGGTGAAGCAGTCGACGAGCACGTCGGGCATGTGGCTGGTGCAGATGCCGGCGATGTCGCTGTTGCCGGTCCGGCTGTCGATCAGCGTGTAGTCGTAGTGCTCGCGCATGTCGTCGCGCATGGCGTCGAAGAACTGGCCGCCGTTCTGGTCCCCGTAGAAGTCGTCCCAGTTCATCTGCAGGACGCCCTCGTAGTCACGGTTCTGCTGGCCGGCGGAGAGGAAGTCGAGGGTGCCGTCGCCCGGGAAGTCCCAGTCGAGGGAGAACGAGTGCCGCTGCACGCAGGCGTACCGCTCGATCCAGCCGGGGGTGCGGTCGCGACGGGTGGTCGACCACTCGTATTCGCGGATCATGTCGATCACGCCGCGGGTACCGGCGAGCACGCCCGGATCGATGAACGGGTTGAAGAACCGGTGCAGGCCGGGGGATTCCAGGTCCCAGTCGACGGCCAGCACCCGCTTGCCGTTGGCGGCCAGGATCCAGGCCACGTTGGCGAGTGCCATCGTGCGCCCGGTGCCACCCTTGTACGAGTAGAACGTGACGACCTGGCCGTTCCGACCGCTGGTCATGGCCGACTCCCCTCAGCTCGGATGTCCGCGTAGGAAGTGGCGTCGCGCCCGATGGATCGCATCGGTGACGACCCGGACGAATTCGGGGGCCGTACGCGCCACTTGAGCCGTGCCGCCGCTGAGCTGGACGGCGTCGGCGCACGGCTCGCGCAGTTTCGGATCCCGCCCTGCCACGACCACCACGGCGGTCCACCGGGGAAGGCTCCGGAGCAGCACCTCCACCAGCGGCCGGGTCTGGGCGTCGAGCAGCGCGGCCGGGTCGAGCAGCAGCACACCGGCCGAGTCGCGGGCCTCGTCGGCGCCCGGCGACGGGTCGAGCGCGTCGACGACCTCGGGCAGCAGCAGGAGCCGGCGGGCCGCCTGCACGGCCCGGTCGGCCACCGCGAAGCGCTCGGGCTCGAACGGTGTCCACTCGCCGGAGACGCGGGGGGCCCGGGCCACGGCGATGAGGAAGCGCGCCTCGGGGGACGGCCCGCTGACCGCGGGGACCTCCGCCGGCATCCACTCCGGCCGGTGGGCCGGGTGCTCGGCGGCGCGGACGATGCGGTCGGCCAGCAGTTCGACTATCTGGCGCAGCTCACCGGCGTACGCGTTGTGCCGGCAGATCGTCGCCATGCCGCACACCTCGTATTCGCGGACGGCCGTGCCGAGCGACAGCGCCTGGGCGATGCCGCACACGGCCCGCGGCGGAACGTAGACGTCCCACATCACCGGATGCACGAACGGCAGGTCGGCCACGTCGAACGGCCGGTTGAGGTAGGGCGCGAAGTCCGGCGGGGGATCGTGCAGGAACTCCCGGGTGTAGAGCGGTACGAGCACGCGTACGCCGGGGGATGCGTCGGTGCGCGCGGTGCGCGCCTCGCGTTCGGTGGCGTAGTGGACGGATCCGGGGCGCAGGCCCGGCGGCGGGTTGGCCCGGCTGCGCACCTCCTCGTCGAGGCGCCGGTAGAAGCGCTCCACCCACTCGTTGGGGAACGAGGCGCGGGCGTGAATGAGCGAGAAATACAGATCCGGCCGGCTCACTGTCGTAGGCCGATCATTGCGCCCGGAGGACGGGGAAGATCCTCTCAGCGCGCACGACGACTCCGTTCGGTTACGACACGATTACGAGGTGAGACCAAGCGTAAACGGTGCGTACCACCCTGTCATCCTCACCCTTCGGGCGACTCGAACCGGTCGAACGCCGAATGGATCATTCAATGGGCTATTGACGTCCGCGATTCTTTTCGAACCACGTCGTCGCGTGGTCGACCGCCTCGATCATGGGCAGGACGTCGACCGAAGCCGAGCCCAGGCGCCCGCGGCGCGCCCACGGCTGCGCCAGAAGATCGTTCCCGACGGCCGCGAAGTCACGGTCGTCGAGGCCGGGCGCGTCGAATTGCCGGAGACGCCGCCGGCCATTCTCGATCACGAAACAGGAGAAATTCATGATCGGCGGCGGCTCCGACAATCGGTATTCGCCGAGGTGCAACGCCGTGCATTTGTCCATCCCGACGCCGATCATCAAAATGGTCGCGCCGAGCCGGTAGAGCGCGCCGAGCGGGGACCGCTCACCCAGGTGGCAGTCGAGGTCGTGCACGCCGGTCACCTCGCCGGCCGCGCCGCCGACGGCCGCGAACGAGGTCTGCGGGTGCGTGCTGCGCCGGGCCGCGGGGTGCCGGCGTACCGCCTCGGCGAACACGCCCATGCCCTGCGACGGGGTGGTGGGAGGATCGAAGCCGGGCATGGCGGCCAGATAGCGGTCGCGGTCGGGCTCGGTCATCCCCTGCGTGGCGGCCCGGAACACCCGGCTGGTCAGGGAGTTGCCCGGCGTCTGCGCCGGTACCACGACCGTGCCCTGGTCGCCGAGCACGTCGGTGACCGCTCGCAGCAGCGCCGTCGGTCCACCGTGGACCGGGCCGACGTGCCGGAGGCTGCAGTGCACCAGCACGCTGCCGGCCCGGGGGAGTTCCAGGGCGCGCAGCTGGTCGGCCAGGCCGGTGCGGTCGATCAACGGCCCCATCCCCGTACGGTGGTCTCCAGCCGGTCGACGAAGTCCTCGCCGAGCGTGGTCAGGGCGCCGGTCATCCGCAGCCCGGCGATCGCGTCGACCGTCCACCGGTGATATTTCGCGAAGAGCGGCTCCGCCCCGGCGTCGTGCCCGAGCCGGGCGCGGTAGGCGTCGGCGACCGCGGCATGCGCGTAGACCCCCTGCAGGACGCCCTCGACCGGCCGCGGGTCGGGACGCCACCCGACCTTCACGTGGGCGTCCGAGCTGAGGTCGACGAGGTCGCACAGATCCAGCAGGGCGCCGAGTTTTCCGTGCTGGAACTCGTGCACGAGCAGTACGGCCAGATCGGCCGGATCGGCCGGGGCGGCGGCGACGGAACCGAACGCGTGCCGCGCGGTCGACGCCCGCTGCCGTCCGCCCTCGTCGGCCCGCAGCGGCACCACCGTGCGCAGCGCGGCGCGCAGAGCCGGCGCGTACCCGGGGGTCTCGGCCCGGATCAGCCGCCACGCCTCGCGCAGCGCCGACCGCCACCGGCGGTCGTCGTCCTCGCCGAGGCGGTCGGCGGGCGGCCAGCTGTGGCAGGCGCGAGCCGGGTCGCCGTCCTCGAGGCGAACGGTCCAGCCCTCCTCGAGCTCCACCAGCCGGGCCGGCTGCCAGAATGCGGTCGCCTCCGTGCGGGACAGTTCGGTGACGATCGGCTCGCCGGAGCCGGTGATGCGCAACGTGTCCCCGTTGAACTGCAGGCGCGCCCGGGCGCCCGGTAGATAGGCGGTGCCGACCGTGGGCAGGTGGACGACGCCCTCGACGACGTCGACCTCGATGTCGATCGGCAGTTGCGCGCGGACGGCGGCCGCGGCGGCCAGCCCCTCCACATAGGACTGATCGGCACCACGGAGCCGGTTGACCGCCCAGGGACGCACGTACGGGTGGGCGAGCACCTCGCGGACGGCGTCGGGTGCCTTCTGCTCGATGTCGCCGAGGATCTTCCACGCCTCGGTGGGGTGGTGCTGGTCGACGACGGAGAGCAGCGCACGGGTGATCTCCAGCTCCTGCTCGGCGAGCCAGCCGATGGTCTCGGCGTCGCCGAAGCCGGAGGCGATCTGCTCGACCAGCGCCGCCGGGCTCACGCCGGCGTCGTCGGGCTTGGTGTTCTCGGCCCGCATCCGGTTCTCCTCGTTCGTCCGGTCGATCAGCACGCGCAGGTCGGGGCAGAAGACGGACGGGTTGTCGAAGCCCGTCCCCGGCCGGTAGCGGTGGGCGTAGAGGCCGCCGCCGCACTGCCGCACGACCGGGCAGCTGTGGCAGATCGGGCTGAGTCCCTCGTGGCCGGTCTGCCGCGCGGCGACCGGGGCGAGGCGGGCCACGTCGTCGACCGTACGGTTGAGCACGTTCAGGCCGGTCTCCGGTGCGCCGGCGTAGGCGGTCTTGATGATGTCGAGCTGCTCGTAGTTGCCGTTCGTCTCGATGACGACCAGGCCCACGGCGTCGGCGCCGAGTTGCTCGCTGCCGCTCGGGCCGCCCCGGGCCGTCGACTCGATCGCCTCGAACATGCGGACCCGCATCGGACGGTGGTCGGCCAGCCAGCGGCGGTGAATCGCCGACAGCCAGGTCGCGTACGGGGTGGGGTCGTTGCCGGGCCGGGCCGGCGGGTGCTCCCAGGTGGCGTGCGGCAGCAGGAAGTCGACCCGCGGGGGTTGCTCGGCCACGAGGGCCTCGTAGACCCGCTCCGGATCGTTCGCGATGTCGATCGTGCACAGCAGACCGGCGTACAGCTCGCGGTAGGCCGGGGTGCGCAGCAGCGCGAGAGCCGCGCGCACCTGGTCGAAGCTGCCGGCGCCGGTGGCGAACCGGCGATGCCGATCGTTGGCCTCCCGGTCGCCGTCGAGCGAGACGCCGACGCGTACGGCGTACTCCTTGAGCACGTCGCACATCGCGGCGTCGAGCCGGACCGCGTTCGTCTGCATGATCAGGTCGAGGCGGGCGACCGGTTCGATTGTCGATCGCAGGCAGGCGAGGGCCTCCCGCATGCGCTCGGCACCGAGGAGGAGCGGTTCTCCTCCGTGCAGAACGACCCGCACCCGGGACTGGTCCCGGGCGGCAGCATGTTCGGCGATGCGGCGTGCCGCCGACTGCAGGACATGCGGTGACATCGCCCGGGGCTTGTCGCGCCACGACTGGTCCACCGACTCGTAGACATAGCAGTGGTCGCACGACAGGTCACAACGGCCGTGCACCTTGAGTACGTATTGACTGATGGGCTGACTGATGGGCGGCCCCGCACCGCTCGCGGGACCCGTCATCAGGGGGCCGAGTTGAACGCCGCGACGTCCAGCCGCCGGAGCAGCGACTCATTGTCCACGATGCGACGCACGACACGGGCTGCGTGTTCGGCCCGGATCTCCCGCAGGGAAGCCGCCTTGATGGTGGCCAGCGGCTCGGCCAGGGAATCCATGGTCGCCGGAACGGTCTTCACGATATCTCCAGGGTCGGCAGTAATGCGGCGTGGCGCCGGGCGTCACGCTCTGCGTAACGACACTCGCGCCGGCAAGAATTGGCACAGTCCGAGGGCGTCACGCGTGCGCGTGACACATCGGCGCTGAGTTGTTTCTGTGGTCTTGATATCTGGGCGGTGCTCTCAGCGGTGTTACCGCCGGAAGAAACGCCTGTTTTGTAGCGATCGTGATGGCTTTGCGGTGTGTGCTACGCCACATTGTCGCACGCGTATCCCGCGTCCCGTGGCTCGGGTTGGCAAGTTGGGCGAGACGCTGGCCCATGGTACGGCTGACGGTCGAGGAACGGTCAACCGTCCGGCTTGTGGGTTATGGAATCGGGGTATTGCCGGTTCTTGTGAGCCGACTCGAGAGCCGTTTCCGCGCCGGGACGAGTGCCCGTCTTAACCGGTTAAGTGCCCGGGGTTTCCCGCGCCGGAGGGCGGTCGCGGTCGTCGCGAGCGCGAGCCTGGCCGTGGGTGCCGTCGCCGTCGGCGCGATCTCCGCGCACGCCGCCGGCGGATGCCGGACCACCTGCGCCGCCTCGTCGAGCGCGCCGCAGTCCACTGTCCTCGACCAGGTGACCACCGTGGGCCGGGTCCGGCCGGCCGGTCGCGGCGTGCGGTACACGTGGCCGGGCGTCTACTTCGAAGGGCGCTTCCGCGGCACCGGCGTCGGGCTCATGCTGAAGGATTCCGTGAACGACTACGTCGTACAGGTCGACGGGGCGACCGCCGGCACGCTGATGCGGCCGGGGGACACCACGTACTGGGTCCGGAACCTGGCCGCCGGCAATCACACGGTGCGGCTGACGAAGCGTACCGAAAGCCCGTGGAACGCCGGAGAGTTCGACGGCCTCGTGCCCGCCGCCGGAGGCGCGATCCTGGCCCGGCCGGCGGCGCGCAGCCGGCAGATCGAGTTCATCGGCGACTCGTGGACGGTCGGCTACGGAGACCTGTCGACCAGCCCCGACTGCCGCGGCAACGCCGTCATCGGCCGCAACACCGACACCGGCGCCTCCTTCGGCGCGCTCACGGCCAAGGCGCTCGACGCGGACTACCAGATCGACGCGTGGTCCGGGCTCGGCCTGGTGCGCAACTACAAGGGGCAGGGCGGCGGCAACCTGCTCAGTTACTACGACACCGACCTGCAGGCGGTACCCGGAAGCCGGGCCTGGCCGGTGCCGCGCACCTGGCGGCCGCAGGTGGTCGTGGTCGGCCTGGGCAACAACGACTTCTCGGCCGCCCTGCACGCCGGTGAGAAGTGGGCCACCATCGGCCAGCTGGCCGCCGACTACCGCACCGCCTATCTGGCGTTCCTCGACAAGCTGCGGACCCGGTACGGCGCGGGCACCTACATCGTGCTCGCCTACCCCGACCTGTACCGGACGACCGCGCTCGCCGCCTCGATCCAGCAGATCGTCAAGGCCCGCAACACGGCCGGCGATGCCCGGATCTCCGGCCTCCACTACGACGACACGGCGCTCGGACTCGACCACCTCGGCTGCGACCGGCACCCGTCCCGGCACGACCACCGGCTGCTCGCCGCCGCGCTGACGAAACACCTCGTCGCGCTGCCCCTTGCCTGGTAGAGGCAACTATGAGCGCCGGCGGGAAGCCGCAGGTTGCACGGTCGGACAGAACGAGATCTGTGTCTCCTGTGCAACTCCCATGAACGTGCCACGTCCCCCTCGGCGCCGCCCGGCGTTCACCGGACGTTAGCCAGCCTCTCCCCACCAGAGATCCGGAAGGTCTCGAAAGGGAAGGTGCCGCATGAAGTTGTCGGTGGTCGTGCCGGTCTTCAACGAACAGGACGTGCTACCGCTCTTTGCCGAGCGGATACGTCCGGTGCTCGAGGGACTCGATGTCTCCTACGAGGTGCTCGCCGTCGACGACGGCAGTACGGACGCCACCCCCGTCGTGCTCGAGCTGATGCGACGGCATTGGCCGGAACTGCGGGTGATCCGGCTCCGGCGCAACAGCGGTCACCAGAACGCGCTGACGGCCGGCCTGCACCGGGCCCGCGGGGAGTACGTCGTCAGCATCGACGTCGACCTGCAGGACCCGCCCGAGGTCATCGCCGAGATGCTGCGGCTGGCCGAGAACGGCGGCCTGGACGTGGTGCACGGCGTGCGGACCGACCGCAGCACCGACAGCCCGTTCAAGCGATGGACGGCCGGGCTCTACTACCGGATGGCCGGGCGCGTCGTCGGCACCCCGGTGCCCCGGCACGCCGGAGACTTCCGGCTCCTCAGCCGTACGGCGGTGGACGCGCTGATCGACCTGCCCGAGCATCGGCCGGTGTACCGCCTGCTGGTGCCCTGGCTCGGCCTGCCCAGCGGCGAGGTGGCCTACACCCGGGAGCGGCGCGCGGCGGGCCGCTCCAAATATCCGCTCACCAAGATGGTCCGGCTGGCCGTCGACAGCATCACCGGCTTCTCGGCCGTCCCGCTGCGGATCGCCACCTGGCTCGGCTGCGCCGGGATCGCGCTGTGCGTGGTGCTCGGCGTCGTCGTCCTGGCCGACCACGTCTGGGGTCACGTCGTGCCCGGCTGGACCTCGATGTTCACGGCGATGGTGTTCCTGGGCGCGCTGCAGTTGCTGTGCCTCGGGTTGCTCGGCGAATACGTGGCGCGCGTCTTCACGGCGGTGCAGGGGCGGCCGGCGTACGTCGTGGTCTCCGACTCGGCCGCCGTCCGGCCGTACGCGAGCCTGTGATGGCAGTCCTCGATGCGGTTGCGCCGCCCCTCGCCGTACCGGAAGAAGCCGGTCTCCCGCGGAGCCGGCGCCCCTGGAAAGCGGCCTTCCTGGCCGCCCTGGCCGTCTGGTCGGCGGTCACCGTCACCCACGTCGCGGTCAGCGCGCTGGCCTGGCTGCCGCGGCGCGACGGGCAGCACCCGGACGTGTGGGCGATCGTGCTGGGCTGGAACCGGTGGGACGCCGACCTCTACGTGCGGATCGCCCAGGACGGCTACCACCTGGGCCCGGGCTTCCCGGCCTTCTTCCCGCTCTATCCGTTGCTGGTGCGCATCGCCGACGCCGTGCTGCCGGGCGGGATGCTGATCAGCGCCCTGGTCGTCGCCAACGCCGCCGCGTTCGGGACGCTCGCGGTGCTGCACCGGCTGGCCGAGCACGAGTTCGGCCCCCGCGTGGCCCAGCGGGCGGCCTGGTACCTGGCCGCGTTCCCGACCGGGTTCTTCCTGTTCATCGGCTACAACGAGTCGCTGTTCCTGCTGCTGGCGATCGGCGCGCTGTACGCCGGGCGCCGCGGACACTGGTGGCTCGCCGGCGTGCTCGGCGGACTGTCGTCGGCCACGCGCCTGTTCGGGGTGCTGCTCGTGGTGCCGCTCGCCATCGAGTACCTGCGCGGGCGGCGCATCCGGCTCGACGTGCTCGGTCTGGCGCTGATCCCGCTGGGCGTCGTCGGCTACAGCATCTACTGCGCGGTGGAACTGGGCGATCCGCTGGCGTTCAGCGTCGCCCAGGACCGATGGGGCCGCCACTACACCGTGCCCGGCGGGGCGTGGTTCGAGGCGATCCGGCAGGCGGCCGGGCACCGGTTGCTGGATCCGCCGGCCCTGGCGGCGATCCTCGACGCCGGGACGACCCTGGTCGCGGTGCTGCTGCTGGTGCTGTGCGTCGTCGGCCCGTTCCGGTTCCGGCGCGACCAGCTCTATCTGGTCGTGCACGGAGCCCTCACCCTGGTCCTGCTGATGTCGACCGAGGTGGGCGGCCGGCCGATGCAGTCGGCGGCCCGATACGCCCTGGAAGCCGTCGCGATCGTGCTCGTGCTGGCCCGGATGGGCGCCAACCAGGTCGTCGACCGCACGGTGCTGATGGTCGGCGTGGCGCTGCAGGCGGTGTTCCTGGTCATCTTCATGGCGGGCACGTTCCTGGTCGGCTGACCGAGCGGCACCACCTGGACCGGGACGTCCGGCCGCTTCCGCAGCTTCTCCACGACCAGATGAACGGCGCCGAGCACCAGGCCGAGCCCCATCCCGAAGGCGGCGCCGAGCAAGGGTGACCCGGCGAACGTCGCGCCGCCGAGGCGGCCGAGGCCGATCGTGTACGCCGCCCAGGCCGCACTCGCCAGCCCGGTGAACAGCCCGTACCGGCCCAGCGGCATCGATACCGACCCGGCCGTCATCGCGGTGGCGGCCCGCCCCCAGGGAAGGAAGCGGCCGATCAGGACGGCCGTCCCGCCGTACCGGAGAAGCGCTCGCTCCGCGCGCACCTTGGCCGCCACCAACCGGCGGTGGCGCAGCCGCCCGCCCGCCTTGCGGCCGAGCAGATAGGTCACCCGGTCGCCGGCCATGCCACCCAGCGTGACCGCCGCGGCCAGCGCGAGCAGGTTCGGCTTGCCGGTCGCGGTCATCGCGCCCAGGCCGATCACCAGGGCCTCGATGGGTATGACCGGGACGAACCCGTCGACCGCGACCGCCAGGAAGACGATCAGGTAAAGCCACGGCGAGGAGACCAGCGGCATCAGGTGGGTGAGCATGTAACCGACCGTACGGATCATGGGGTTGCCGCACATTGGGGCCAGTACGCCAACCGGGGGTGGGGCTAACACCACCAACCGGCCGCGGCCGCCCGATCAGTGGCCGTTGGCGCCCGGGGCCCACTCGCACGCCCGGACCAGGGACTCCAGCAGGGCCCGCTCGCCGGCGTCGAGCGGATAGGCCCCGGCCTGGGGAAGCAGCCGCTCGGCGTCGGCGCCGGTGAGGGCGGCGACCGGCTTGTTCAGCACGTTCAGCGGGTGCTCCAGGTCCTGGACGACAGTCGAATAGAAGTCGGAGACCGAGTCGCGGGTGCGGGCGGCGAGGCCGCCCTCGTACACCGCCAGGCGGCCGTACGCGGTCGACACGAACTTGCCGATCGCCCGCGGCACCGCCAGATCGTCGTCCTTCTCACTGGAGCCGGACGGGACCAGGAAGCCGGGCGCCGTGACCGGGTCGAGGCTGGTGACGTCGTAGTGATAGTTGACGTTGCCGCCGTCGGCCACCAGGAGGTTCCAGGGCGCCACCGGGGAGAGCCGGAAGAACCTACGCGGCGAGGAGTCCCAGCCCGGGTGCAGGCCGCGGATCCGGCCGCCGATGATCTGCCAGCGGTACAGGCCCTTGTCCCAGCCGGCGGTGACGATCGAGTCCTCGGTGAACGTGATCGCGTTGATGCCGCCGTGCTGCAGATGCTCGGCCACGATGTCGTACAGCGGCTGCAGCCGGCTGTCGGTGACCACCATCCGGGTGTCGTCGGCGAAGGCGATCCGGGTGCCGGTGGCGTCGACCGCGAACAGGTCGGCCCGGCGCAGGCCGAATTCGCCCAGGTTGAGCTGCACCTGCTCGCCGTCGGCGAGGGCGAAGGCGAAAGCGGCCAGTTTGGTGCCGACGACGAAGCCGGTGGCGGTCGGTTGCACGATGGCGTCGAGCAGGGCGCCGCCGTTGGCGAGCACGGTCTCGCCGCCCGGCGTGTACTCGACGACCTCGGTGTCGCCCCGGTAACCGCCGCTGTCGAACTCCCGGCGGGCGATCACCGTCTCGCTGTCGATCGCGCACAGCGACCAGTGCTGGGCCGCCCCCTCGTACAGGGTGTTCCGCACGCCGGTGCGGTCGACGGTGACGATCCGCTGGGTGTGGAAGTCGCGGCCCTGCACGCTCAGCGCCGCGACCGGGTGGCGGACCGCGAAACCGACCGGGTTGGCGAAGCCCAGGCGGAACGGCAGCACCTGGGCCGTACGGTCGAACAGCCGGCCGCCCAGCCGGGCTGCCTCCTTCGCGTCGATGCCGGCGAGCACGTCCGCCAACGCGGCGTCGGACTCGGACGGCGGACTCCATTTCCGGCGGTTGAGGTGGGCGAGCGAGGCCACGGCGAGCGGCAGCGGCTGCGACAGCACCATTCCCCACAGCGCACGCCAGTCGCCCTGCTGACCCAGTCTGCGGGCCAGGCCGGCCGGCTCGGAAGCCCGTCCGAATCCTCGGAACATGGTGTGTCGCCTCCTACAGCTGGAACCATCCACCCGGTTTGATGTCCACCCCGATGCGGCGCAGTGTCGCGTCGCGCATCTCGGGATCGAAGTCGCCCATGGCGTGGGCGGCGTGCACGCGTACGCCCCGGTCGGTGTCCGTGGAGTCGGCCAGCTCCCGCAACCGCCGCAGGCCCTCGTCGCGGTCGACCCGGGCCAGGGCGGTCGCGCCGGTCACCTGCGCCCGGCCGGTGAGGCCGGCGACGAGCTCCCGCAGCAGGGTCAGGCCGGCCGTACGGTCGCGGCGGGCCAGCCGCAGCGCTGCCTCGAGGCGCAGCGCTGCCTCGAGGCGCGGGGCGACCTCGCCGCCGGGGTCGGTGGCGAGGTCGGTCAGACGGGCCTTCCCCTGTTCCGGCGCGTAGTGGGCGAGTTCGTCGGCGGCCCGCATCCGGTCCTCCGGCCGGGCGCTGTCCGTGCGGGCGACCTGGTCGAGCGCCCGCGTGCCGGCCTCCCGGTCGTGCTGCGCGAGCAGCACCGCGGCGTCGCAGCGGTAGCGGCCCGGCAGCCCGCCGCCGGCAAAGGCGCCCAGCAGGGCAGCGCCGGTGGGCGTGTCGTAGCGGGCGAGCCGATGCGCCGCCTCGACCCGGTAACCGGCGTCGACCCGGTCGTCGCGGGCCATCCGTTCCAGCAGCTGCAGCCCGGCGGCGCGGGCCGGCTCGTCGCCGTTGGCCGACGCGACCAGGGAATCGGCCGCGTAGACCCGGCCGTCGGCGAAGAACCGCCGGTCGGCGGCGAACCGGCGCAGCCACTCGAGGCCGGCCGCGCGGTCGTGGCCGGACAGCACGATCGCCGCCTCGACCCGGGCCAGGTCCGGGCCGAGCGGGTCGGCGGCCAGGGCCCGCAGCCGGGCGACCGCCGCCGGGGTGTCGTGCTCGACGAGCAGGGCGGCCGCCCGGGCGCAGGAGCGGGACGCGGAGTCGCCGGCGAACCGCCGCAGCAGCTCGACGCCCGCTTCCCGATCGGCGTGCGCGAGGTGACCCGCGGCCGTGATCCGCATCTGCTCGGGGAACGAGCTGTCGCGGGCGAAGGAGGCCAGCAACCCGGCGCCACGCGGGTCGTTTGCGGACAACGCGGCGGCGGCGTTGACCCGGTCGATCGGCACCGAGGCGGGGTCGGCGGCCATGTCGTACAGCCGGGCCCGCTGGGCGTCCAGATGGGAGAGGGCGGCGTGGGTCCGCAGCCAGTTCGACACCACCGGGCCGTCGGGCTGCCCCCAGAGCCGCTGAAGGATGCGGCCGCGCGTCTCGTCGTCGCACATGCCCTCGGCGAGCAGCCAGGACGCCTGCTCCACGCGCTCCGGATCGTCGGCCAGCCGACCGGCGATCTCATGCCGCCGGTCGGCCGGCAGGCGGTCGAACGCGAACAGGGCGGCGATCCGGGTGTCGTCGTCGGCGAGGGCGTCGCCCCAGGTGGCGGCTTCGGTGCCGAGGCGGTCGCGCAGGTGCGGCGCGGCCAGGTATTCGGCGAAGGTGCGGTGCAGGAACCGGGGGTCGGGCGTGTGCACGTCGACGACGAGGCCGGTGGCCTCCAGCAGGGCGGTCACCGTCCGCCGGTGGTACGGGTCGTCCTCGATCGGGGCCGGGACCGGCGGGATGCCGTCGCGCAGATAGGAGTCGGCCAGGTCGCCGAGGAAACCGCGCAGGGCGACACCGAGCGCGGCATGGCGGGGTGCCTCCCGGGCGTAGCGTTCCTTCAGCTCGTGGAGCAGGGCCTCGATGCGGTCGCGCAGCTCGGGATCGTACGGGCTCTGCTGCGCCGGGAAACGGCCGAGGAACTCCGCGACGGCGCGGGCGTACAGGTCGACCCGGCGGGACTGGGCACCGGGCTCGCCGGCCGGATCGAAGTACTGGCCGACGGCGAGGTGGGCCAGCAGCGGCAGGCGCACCAGATCGAGCATGCCGTTGCGTTGCACGTAGGTCAGGAACTGGGTGGCTCGGGCCTCCGCCCGCTCGCGGACCGCGAGGTCGCTCAGCCGGTCGGCGCCCCCGGTCTGGTGGGCGATCACGAACCGGCGCAGCTGCTCGACGGTGAACGGCTGGAGCCGGAACTCGGTCGCCCCGGCGTCGGTGAGGCTGCGCCAGGTGCTGTCGCGCAGGCTGCGCACCGAGAGCACCAGCCGGAACGGCATGCCGAACGTCTCCCGCGCGGTGCTGAGCAGGACCTCCATCACCTGGCGCCAGTCTTCCGGCCGGGTGACCTCGTCGAGCGCGTCGACCAGGATCACCAGCCGGGCGCCGCGAACCGGTGGCTCAGCCTCGAGGAGTGCGCGCCCCGACGGGCCGGCGGCGGCGGCGATCGAGTCGCGGCCGACCAGCTCGCGGGCGGCGATGCGCAGCGGGAGCAGCGGCCCGAACGGCGCGCTCTCCGGCGGTGTGCTGCGGGTCGCGGCCTGCCACCACTGCCAGGCGGTGGTCTCGATGTATTCGAGCAGGCTCGACTTGCCCACACCGGGCTCGCCGGTGACGACGATGTGTCCGACGGCCGGATCGATGAGCAGACGCTCGACGGAGACCGGCTGCGCGGTCGGCGGCAGTGACGGGGTCAAGCCGTCGCGTTCGGCGGTGGTGTCGAGGTGCTGCCGGGTGTAGACGCGGGCGAGCTCGCCGGGCTCGGCCACGTGATAGGTCAGGCCACCCTGATGCCGGCCCAGCAAGTCGGCCGGCAGCACGGGGGAGTGCCGCCGCAGGTGCCAGGCGCGGGCGGCGCCGGCGGCACAGCCGGCGGTCGCCACCGCGGCGGCGCCGGGGGTGCTGAACGGCAGGACGGCACCGGCGGCCGCCACGGTGCCCACCAGCAGCGCCGGCGGCGAGTTCCACGCCGGGAGCCGGCGGCGCCGGGGCGGGACGCCGGCCGGTTCGGGCCGGGCCGGCGCCGCGGCCCCGATCGGCTGGTGGGCCCACACGCCGGGCCCGCCGGCCCAGCGGAACCACGCGGTCAGCGACGGGTCGTCGGCGAAGGCCCGGGCCGGGACGGCCCGCAGCTCGGCGACCGACCGGGAACCGCCGCTCGCGTCGGCGACGACGATGCCGGCCAGCCGGTCGGCGGCGAACAGCGCGGCTCCCGACATGCCCGACCAGCCGCTGCCCGGTAGATCCCGGGCCAGCGCGCCGGTGCTGATCACCCAGAGCCCGGCCCGCCTCCCGGACAGCGGGTGCACGACACCGCTGAACTGCCGGGACTCGCGGACCGTGCCGACCACGTCGTGGCGGGGGAACCCGACCGCGGTGACGTCGACCGGGTCGGCGGTGGTGAGGTCGGTCCAGTGCGCCGGCGACCAGCCGGCCGGCCGGAGGGGGTCGTGCGCACCCTCGGTGACCAGCAGCAACGCGACGTCCGACTCGGGCCGCCACCACACGGTGACCGCGTCGCGGAACGAACGCCCGGCCGCCGCGTCGTCGAGCGCCCGGACCCGGCAGCGGGGCCGGTCGCGCGCCAGTTCGTCGAGCGCGGCCGGCGACAACGGCCGCCGGGGCGGCGGCCGGCCGGGTGCCGGCTCGCCGGGCGGCGTGCTGCCCTCCGCGGCGTGCCAGACGGTCAGCACGAGATGGGGGGTGACGAACCACCCCGAACCGGCCACCCGGGCGGAGGGGTTGAACACCTCCGCCACGCGTTGGGCGGTCAGTAGCACCGTCCGCCTCTCAGCCCGGCTCGCCGTCGACCCGGTCGGTCACCCGCACGGGACGGTCACCGGCCGACATCACCGGGGTGAGCTTGAGCGACAACTTGTGGGTCGTGTTGGCGCCCGCCTTGCCGGTCGCGCCGAACGACACGACGCCGAACCGCAGGCCACCGTCGGCCGACGCCTCCCGGATGATCGCGAGCGACAACTCGACGTCGACCTGGCCCAGCTCGAACTGCAACGGCTGGCCGTGGCCCAGGGTCATCGCCGCCGTCAGCTCGGCCCGCAACGCCTCGATCGTCTCGGCCAGCCCGCCGGCCACATCTCCGTGGTCGTTGATCATCTGACGACTCCCCTGATCGGCTCGGAGTCCATGATGTCATTTGCGGACACCGATGGGTGGCCCGGCCGGACCGCCGCCTATCGCCCGTCCGGAGCGGGCAGGCCGTCCCGCAGCTCCCGGACCAGGGAGGACACGACGGCCTTGAGGCTGCCCTCGCTGGCCGCGGCGACCGCGAGCTGACGCTGGTAGCTCGCGCCGCGGTCGATGATGTCGTGCACGCCCGCCAGCTGCGCCGAGCAACCGAGGGCGTCGGCAATCGGGGCCAGGGTGGGCAGCAGCCGCTCGAGGTCCTTGGTGACCAGACGTTCGTCGCCGGCCGCGTTGCGGATCAGAATGGCATCCATGCCGTAGCGGGCCGCCCGCCACTTGTTCTCCCGCACGAACCAGGGCTGCAGCTTCGGCACGTCGCGGCCGGCGTCGAGCTCGGAGGAGAAGTGCTCGGTCAGGCACTGGGTCAGGGCGGCGATCGCGCCGATCTCCTGAGCGGTCGAGATGCCGTCGAACGTGCGTACCTCGATCGTGCCCCACCGGGGAGAGGGACGGATGTCCCAGCGGAGCTCGTTGAGGTCCTCGATGACGCCGACGTGCCGCAGATCGGCGACCAGGGCCTCGTACTGCGGCCAGTCGGTGAACTGCGGCGGCAGGCCGGCGGTCGGCAGCTGCTGGAACATCAGCGCGCGGTTGGAGGCGTAGCCGGTGTTCTCCCCCGCCCAGAACGGGCTCGACGCGCTGAGGGCCTGGAAGTGCGGCAGGTAGGTCAGCAGCCCGTCGATGATCGGGAACACCTTGGCCCGGTCCTCGACCGCGACGTGCACGTGGACCCCCCAGATCATCATCTGGCGGCCCCACCACCGGGTGCGGTCGATCAGCGTGTCGTAGCGGGGCTTGCCCGGCGTGACCTGCTGCTGGAACCACTGGCTGAACGGGTGCGTGCCCGACGAGATCAGGTCGATGCCCATCGGCTCGGCGAAGCCGCTGAGCCGCTCGACCAGGCGGGTCAGGTCGGCGACGGCGTCACGCACGCGGTGGTGCGGCGCGCTGACCACCTCGACGGTGTTGGTCAGCAGCTCGGTCGTGACGTGCGGGAAGCCGTCGGCCGGACCGGTTCGCGCGAGCAGCTCGGGCGCGGCCGGGGAGAGTTCGCCGCTGCGCCGGTCGACGCACGCGATCTCCCACTCGATGCCGAGCCGCGACCTTTCGGATCGGGCGAAGTCGATCGTCACCGATCAGTACTCCGCCCGATTCATGCGGCAATGCTATCCCGGGTGAATCAGCGCAGCGGCGGGTCAGCCTTCTGCACCAGCTCGATCGCCTGCTGCGGGAACCAGGCGCCGGCGGCCGGGTCGGCGGTGCCGCCCCGCGCCGGGTCGACGCCGGTGCCGGTGCCGCGGTCGCACTGGCCGTCGGACTGTCCGGGCGTCTTGACCCAGAGGAAGGCGTCGGCGAGCGGGTCGCCGGTGTGGGTGGTGGGCCGCAGGCCGAGGCCGCGGTCCGGCGGGTTGCACCAGGTCTGCGGGTCGGGCCAGGTGTTGCCGGTCGGCGGCGTCCACGGTCCCTGGCCGTTGCGGCTGGTGTCGACCACGAAATGCGGCAGGCGGCGCGGCGAGACGGCGCCCACGTTCGCGTCGTACCAGGCGTCCGTCTTCACCCAGGTGCTGAAGTCGTTCGGGTCGGCCGGGTAGTACTGGCTGGCGCACTGCTCGAAGTGCCCGCGAGCCGGGGCCGGTCCGGCGGTGCCATAGTAGACGCATTTGGCGATCCAGTCGCCGAACTTCAGCTGGCGCTGGGTGGTCTCGTAGTTGGACACGTTCAGGAAGAACCCGTCGGCCCGGGCGACGTCGGCGCGGACCAGCCGGTCGGCGATGTCCCCGACGCCCAGCCAGGCGCTGTGCGTGCCGTCGAGGTAGACGCTGGTGCGGGGCAGCGACTTGAGGCGCTTCACGGCGTACGTGAGCATGGTGAACCGGTCGGCGGCGGCGGTCGCCGGGTCCGCGTCGGCCGGCTGGCACCACTCCTGGGCGCCGGTGTTGCTCGTGTACCACGGGATGATGCCCAGGCTGTCCGGCTCCAGCATGACGGCGGCCTCGTGGCGGCCGATGCCGGCGGCGAGCGCGTCGATCCAGGCCTCGTAGGAGGCGATGCTGGTGGCGCCGCCGGCCGAGTACTGGGCGCAGTCCCGGTACGGGATGTTGTAGGCGACCAGGATCGGCACGGTGTGCCGGGCGGCCGCCCGGCGGACGTCGGTGGCGACCGTCCGGGTGAAGGTCGGGCCGGATCCGCTGGTCAGCCAGATGGCCTGCGGCGTGTTCACCATCGTGCGGATCTGGTGGGCCAGCCGGGTCTGCCCGGCCGCGGTGAGCTGCTGGATCTGCTGGACCGCGCCGGGGTCGGGCGCCGGCGTGTAGAAGCGGTCATGGTCGTCGATGTGGGCCTGCGCCGGTGTGGCCAGCGCGAATGCCGTGGCACAGGCGGCCACGACCGCGGTTGCGCCGGTGGCGGCGCGGCGGCCGGCATGAAGCAGAGGCACGCTGTCGCTCCTCGTCGTAGTCGATGAGAGGGAATGGGAGCGTTCCCAATTCACCGTCGAACCTGCGCGTCCGATCGGAGCTTGTCAACCGGGTGCCGGGGTTATCGATGTATTTGCACTGATCGACTAGAACGGGCCACATGCGAAGAATCATCGTGGCCGCGGTGGCGGCCACCACCGTGCTGTGGGGAGTGTCGGCGCCGGCCTCGGCCGATCCGCCGAGGCCCGCGGCGAGCGCACTCCCATCCGGCTGGTCCCTCGACAAGCAGACCCTGACCTGGACCAGCGATCGAGCGCTCCCGCCCGGTGACGCGGCGGTCGAGTTCTGGTCCGGTGACCGGCTGCTCGGCCGGGCCGCCGGCACTTCCGACCTGCACACGTTCACGCTGCGGGAGAGCCGCCCGATCCCGCTGACCGACCTGCAGGTGCGGGTCGGCGGCAAGCGGGTCGACGCGGCGGCACCGAAGCCTCAGCGGCGGCTGGCGAAGAACACACCGGCCGCCGGGCCGGCATTGCCGGCGAACGCTTCCGATCCCGGCGTCAAGGGACCGTACGCGACGACGACCGGCGAATACTCGCTGCCCCCGGTTCACCTGTCCGCCTACCCGTCGCCGGTCGAGATGCAGGCCGTCGTGGTCGCACCGAAGGGCGCGCCGGGCAAGCGACCGCTGGCGCTGTTCCTGCACGGCCGCCACGGGACCTGCTTCTCCGGCAGCGGCGACGAGGACGTCAGCCTCGAGTGGCCGTGCCCCGCCGGATCCCAGCCGATTCCCAGCTACCGCGGCTACCTGCAGGCGCAGCAACTGCTGGCCTCGCAGGGCTACGTCACCGTGTCGATCTCGGCCAACGGCATCAACGCGCAGGACAACGCCGACGACGACGGTGGCGCGCAGGCCCGGTCGTCGCTGGTCCGCATGCACCTCGCCGACTGGGCCGACTGGTCGGGGCGGGGGCGCGGCAAGGCGCCGGCCGTGGTCCGGGCGGCACCCCGCGCGGACCTGTCGAAGGTGTTCCTGATGGGACACTCGCGCGGCGGCGAGGGCGTCAGCCGGGCCGCCCTGGACAGCATCACGCCGCCGCCGGCGGCCCAGGACGACTACCGCGGGCCGGTGCGCTGGACCATCCGCGGGCTGCTGCTGATCGGGCCGACCGCGTTCGGCCAGGACCCGCAGCCGGACGTGCCGTCGGCGACGATCCTGCCCGGGTGCGACGGCGACGTCTCCGACCTCGAAGGGCAGATGTACGTGGACGCCACCCGCGGCGTCAGCTCGGGCCGGGCGCTGCACAGTGCGCTCTACGTGATCGGAGCCAACCACAACTTCTTCAACACCGAGTGGACTCCGGGGCAGGCGGTCGCGCCGGCTTCCGACGACTTCTTCAGCGACAGCGACAATCCCGATCCGATCTGCACGCCCGGGGTCGCCCCGACGCGGCTCACCCCGCAGCAGGAGCAGACGGTCGGAGCCACGTACATCGCGACCGCGGCCCGGCTGTTCGTCGGTGGGGACGACCGCGCCCGTCCGCTGCTGGACGGTTCCGGCGTGCGTGCACCGTCGGCCGACCCGGCCCGGGTGCTGAGCGGCGCGCTCGGCGCGAACCGGAGCGCCGCGATCATTCCGGGCGCGGCGACCGCCGTTCACAATGCCAAGATCTGCGAGCAGGCCTCGAGCGACGCGGACAAGGCCTGCCTGGACCCCGAGACGTTCGCCGGCTCACCGAACTTCGTTCCGTTCGCCTATCCCGAACCGGGTCGTTACGCGGTCGCCCTCAACGGCACCGCGACGGCGACGATCGGTGCGGCCTCGGCGATGCCGGTGGCCGGGGCTCGAGCGCTCGCGATGCGTCTGATCGTGCCGCCGAACGCGCCGGCCACCTCGTTCCGCGTCGCGGTCACCGACGACCACGGGCGGCGCACCGAACTGGGCGCGGCCACGGTCACCGGGGTGCCGGGCAGCGACTCGACGATGTCGTATTGGGCCCAGGAGGTGCGGGTGCCGCTGCCGCGGACCGTGCGTACGGTGGCGCGGCTCGACATCACGCCCGGCAGCGACGGGCCGGCGTGGCTGCTCGACGCCTGGGGCTGGCGCCCGGGCACTCCCGCGCCGCGGCCGTCCGCGATCGACCGGGTCGACGTCGGCCGGCTGACCGTCGACGAGGGCGACTCGGGCACCAAAACCTATTCGGTGCCGGTGAACGTGCGTGGCCACCGCGCGGCCCAGGTCCGCCTGTTCCTGAGCGATCCCCGCGGGGAGGACGCGAAGTCGTGGGTGGCCGACATCGCGCCGGGGGCGACCCGGGTCGAGGTGCCGATCTCGGTCGCCGGCAACACGACGTACGGCGGCGACCGGTCGTACACGCTGGCCGCCAAGGCGGTGCGCAACGTGGTCGTCGGTGCCTACGACGGCGGCGTCCGGGTCCGCGAGGACGACCCGATGCCCAAGATCACGGTCAGCCCGGCCACCGCTACCGCAGCCGAGGGTTCGCCGCTCACCTTCACGGTGCACCTCTCGGAGGCGGCCGACACCGATCTCTACATGGTGTTCCTGCCTCAGGCGCCGGCGACCGGGCCGGAGTTGTCGTCGACCGACGTCGACCCGGACTGGTTCATCGAGAATTCGTTCGAGGATCCGGTGCCGTCCCGGCCGCTGTCCACGACCGGCCTCGAGCCGTTCCTCGACATCGAGCCGGGCACCACGTCGGCGGAGTTCACGGTGCCGACCGTGGCCGACGGCGTGCCCGAGGGAGCCGAGCACGTGCGGTTCCAGGCCGCGGTCTATCCGGCCGACTTCGGTGAGGTCATTCCGGTCGCGCTGATCGACGGAACAGTCACTGACTGATTGACATGGGCGGCGGTCGATCCTACGGTCGGATCGTCAAACAGCTTAACTATTGAGGTCGGCCGCCATGCCCATGACCCGTTCTCTCCTCGTACGCGGCCTGCTCGGTGCCGCAACCGTATTCGCCGCGACCGTCGCCGGCGCCGCGCCGGCCTCGGCCGGCGGAAGGCACCAGCCCACTCTGCCCGATCACGTCTTCGCGCCCTATTTCCAGTCCTACAACGGCACCGACCCGGCCGCGGTGAGCCGCGCCTCCGGCGCGCACTACCTCACCATGGCGTTCCTGCAGACCCAGACGACCGGTTCCTGCGACATCCTCTGGAACGGGGACCCGGCCACGCCGGTCGCGCACTCCCGGTACGGGCCGCAGATCGCCAAGATCAGAGCGGCCGGCGGCGACGTGGTGCCGTCGTTCGGCGGGTACGGCGCCGACAGCACGGCCACCGAGATCGCCGACAGCTGCACCGACGTCGACAAGATCGCCGCGGCGTACGAGAAGGTCGTCACCACCTACGACGTGACCCGGCTCGA
Organism: Actinoplanes sp. NPDC051343; assembly: GCF_044455125.1. Lineage (NCBI taxonomy): Bacteria > Bacillati > Actinomycetota > Actinomycetes > Micromonosporales > Micromonosporaceae > Actinoplanes > Actinoplanes sp. NPDC051343. The sequence goes on along the minus strand of NZ_JBITEL010000001.1, from coordinate 688,858 downwards.
CATGGACATCGAGGACATCTCGCTGGACAACACGGCCGCGATCGACCGGCGCAGCCAGGCCATCCACCTCGTCCAGCGGTGGGCCGAGCGCCGGCACCGGCCGTTGCAGATCGTCTACACCCTGCCGACCGCGCCGACCGGCCTCGAGCAGAACGCGATCGACGTGCTGGCCAGCGCCATCAAGTACGGCGCCCGGGTCGACATCGTCAACATCATGACCTTCGACTACTACGACGACCAGGCGCACGAGATGGCGGCCACCACGAAGACCGCCGCGGCGGGCCTGCTCGGCACGCTGCACACGCTCTACCCGCACCGGTCGCAGTCCCAGCTGTGGAACATGGTCGGGATCACCGAGATGGTCGGCATCGACGACTACGGCACCGGCGGCGAGACCGGCCCGCTCGAGGTGTTCACGATCGCCGACGCCCACGCGGTCACCGACTGGGCGACCCGGCACCACATCGCCGAGCTGTCCTTCTGGGCGGTCGGCCGTGACAACGGGGGCTGCCCGGGAACGCCCGGCTCCGACGACTGCTCGGGCGTCGCGCAGGGCCCCTACCAGTTCACCCACATCATGGCGCCGTTCACCCGGCGCTGAGGGGGCGTGCGCCCTCCGGGCGCAGCCCGTCGAGAATGATGCCGAGGTAGCGGCGCCAGAGGTCGGGCGCCGCTTCCGGTACGTACGTGGTGACGTAGTGCGGCGCGCACATCATGAGGATGACGTCCATGCCCGAGACGTCGTCGCGGAGCGCGCGGGCGTCCTGAGCCCGTCGCACCAGTGCGGTCAACGCGGCCGACGTGCTGCTGCCCCGCGGCGACTTCCGCGACCACGTGCAGATCGACTTTCCGCACGTGCCGGGCAACGACTTCGCCGGGACCGTCACCGCGGTCGAGGAAGGGGTCACCGCGTACGCGGTCGGGGCCGAAATCTTCGGCCATGCGATCCCGCGGGCCCTGCGCCACATGGCCGGCTCGAAGAATCCGAGCATGACGACCGGCACGCTCGCCGAGTACGCGGTCTTCGAGGCGAACACGCCGTTCCTGGCCCATCGTCCGTCGAGTTCGGACACAGTGATGGCCGCCGCGCTCCCGACGGTCGGGTTGACCGCCGGTGCGCTGATGGCGACGGCCGCTCCCTTCGCGGCGAACGGGTACTGGTGATCGGTGCGACCGGCGGGGTGGGCGTCACCGTGCTGCCGCTGCTGGTGCGGGCCGGAGCGCGGGTCGTCGCCACGGCCACCGACACCGACCGGCAGCTGATCGCGGACCTCGGAGCCGAACCGATCGCCTACGGCGACTACCCGGACGGCGTCGACACGGTTTTCAACCTGGTGCCACCCAGCGACCGGCGCATTTCAGGCCGGGGCGGGGACACCTTCGAGGACGATCACCGGAAACACCCGGTCGGTGTTCTGCTCGTAGGCTGAGGTGCCGTCGGAGATCAGGCGGTAGAGGCGGTCGCGCTCGGCGCCGGCCGTCACGGTGGCCCGGCCCCGGTAGGTGCTGTCGCCGACCTCGACCGTCACGTCGGGGTTGGCTCGCAGGTTGTGGAACCAGGCCGGATGCTCGGGGGCGCCCGCCTTGGAGCCGACCACGAAGACGCGGCCCCTGTCGTCGACCGCGAAGCCCAGGGGCACTGTCGTTTGCCGGCCGGTGCGCGCGCCGGTCGTGGTCAGCAGCAGGATCGGGAACGGCGGTTGGCTGACCTTGCCGTGACTGGCCCGGAATTCGCTGATGACGGTCTGGTTGTAGGTGCGGAACTCCTCGTCCGACGGCACGGTGGGCATGGCTCTCCTCGGTGTCCCGGCGATATTCGGGTTGCTCTTACCACGGCGGTAATGCAGACCGTCCCGGCCCGTGAAAGGAATCGGTGCGGCCGAGGTCGAGCAGCCTCTCGTCCGGGACCAGCGGCGGGAGAGCCGGGTCGTCGGGCAGGTTGATGGTTGCGTGCAGGCGGATGTCGCGGGAGGACGCGCCGACCTCGATGATGAAGTCGCCGCCCTCCAGGCGCCAGGCGTCGGCGGCGACGTCCCAGTAGGCGAAGTCGCGGCCGGACAGGGTGAAGGTGACGCGGGCGCTCCCGCCGGGTTCGAGGGTGACCTTGTCGAAGCCGCGGAGTTCGCGGACCGGGCGGCGGACCGCGGCGTCGGGGTCGCCCACGTAGAGCTGGACCACCTCGCGGCCGGCCCGCGCGCCCGTGTTGGTGACGGTGCAGGAGACGGTGACCGTGTCGGTGCCGCTGACTTCGAGATCCGAGTACGCGAAGGTGGTGTACGACAGGCCGTGGCCGAACGGGTAGCGCACCTCCCGCCGCAGCGCGTCGTACCAGCGGTAGCCGATGAACACGCCCTCGCCGTAGAGGACCGTGCCGCGTTCGCCGGTCCACGTGACGTAACCGGGGGTGTCCTCGAGCGCCAGCGGAAAGGTCTCCGCCACCTTGCCGGACGGGTTGACCCGGCCCAGCAGAACGTCGACGACCGCGCCCGCGCCGGCCTGGCCGGGCAGCCACGCCTCGACGATCGCATCAACCCGGTCGTGCCACGGGTCCATGGTGACCGCGGCGCCGTTGGAGAGAACCACGACCACCTTGGCCGGGAGGTCGGCCAGGCGGCCGATCAGCGCGATCTGGTCGGCCGGCAGGGCCAGCGTCGTACGGTCGTCGGCCTCCTGCTCGAAGGCGAGGGGCAGGCCGGCGAACACCACGATCACGTCGGCGGCAGCGGCAACGGTGACCGCGTCGTCGATGAGGCTCACGGCGCGCGCGGAGAGCGGGCCGGCGGCGAGACGCTCCGCGGCCGCGGCCTTGCGCAACGGTTCCACGAGGGCGGCCGTCCGGCGGGCCGGGCCCTGGCCGTCGTCGACGAACTTGGCGTCGTGCGCGGCGAAGTAGGCGTCCAGGTCGTCCTGGTACGCGTCGAGCGGCGTGTGCACGTAACCCGGCGCGTAGACGACGTCGCCCAGGAAGTCGAGCGCGTTGTCGACCCGGGTCGGGTCTACGCCGGAGGAACCGCCGCCCTGGATGCGCGCGTGCGCAGCGAACGCTCCGATCACAGCGACGCGGCCGTCACCGGACAGCGGCAGCACCGAGTTTTCGTTGCGTAGCAGGGTTGTGCAGCCGGCCGCGGCGTCCCGGGCGAGCGCGTGGTGCTCGTCGGCCTTCAGGAGCGCGAGTTGCTGGGCGGACAACCGTTGGCCGGGTGCGACGCCCAGGTCCATGACCGGGCCATTGACAGCACCAGGGCCGGGGTAGGTAAGAAAAACCAGCTGCAGCACCCGCCGGACCGCCGCGTCGACTACCGCGAGTTCCAGCGAGCCCGATTCGACGGCGGCCACGATCTCGGCGTCGGTGCGGCCGCCGGTGCCGGGCATCTCCAGGTCGAGCCCGGCCACCAGAGCGGGCACGCGGTGGTGGACGGCGTTCCAGTCGGAGACGACCACCCCGGCGTACCCCCATTCGTCCCGCAACAGCGAAGTGAGCAACCACCGGTTCTCCGAGGCATGCACTCCCCGTAGCCGGTTGTAGGAACACATCACGGTCCACGGGCGGGCGGTTTTCACCACCCGCTCGAAGGCGGGCAGGTAGATCTCCCGGAGCGTACGGTCATCGGCCTCGACCGAGATACGGGTGCGCTCGATCTCCTGGTTGTTGGCCGCGAAATGCTTGAGGGAGGCGCCGACGCCGGTCGACTGCAGCCCTTCGACGTAGGCGACACCGAGCTCGCCGGACAGCAGCGGATCCTCGGCGAAGTATTCGAAGTTGCGCCCGCACAGCGGTGACCGCTTCATGTTGACACCCGGCCCGAGCACGACCTGAACCCCCTCGGCGCGGGCCTCCTCGCCGATCGCGGTGGCGACCCGGCGTACGAGCTCGCGGTCCCAGGAGGCGCCGAGCGCCGACGCGGTCGGGAAGCCGGTCGCGGGCACCCACACCATGTCGGCGCCGGTTTCCTTGCGCAGCCCGTGCGGGCCGTCGCCGACCTCGATGGCCGGCACGCCGAGGCGTTCGATCGCCTCGGTGTACCAGTCGTCGTGGCCCGAGAGCAGGGACGCCTTCTCCTCCAAGGTGAGGGCGGCCAGCACGGCGTCAACGTCGTTCATCGAAGTCCTTACGTCATCAGGAAGTCGTGCGGGTGGGCGTCGCGCACCCGGGTGAGCAGGCCGGGGCCGATGTCGATGCCGCCCTCGGCGAGGGCGTCGAGCACGACGCCGCTCAGCGGGGAGGCGTCGGCGACGACGATCCCCGCGGCGGGTGCGACCCGTGCCAGCTCCGAGGTGAGGGCGTCCCGCATTGCCGGGTGCTCGGAGGCGGCGACCGATCCGTTGAGGAGCACGGGTAGTTCGCCGGAGGCCAGGTCCACGCCGACCCGTCGTGCGCACCACTGCGCGTACCGGACGAAGGCCGCCGCCTGCGCGGCAATGATCTCCGTGGCGACCGCGTCGCCGGCGCCGGCCGTCGCCAGAACGACCCGCGCCGCCTTCCAGAGGTCGGTGCCGGGTCGTGCGCCGAACCGCCGGGTGAAGGTGTGCCGGAGCTCCCAGCCGTCGGCGACGCCGTAGAGCTCGCACATCGCTTCGGTGAGGGCCGTCTCGGGCCCGATCCCCATCCAGGCCCGGACCACCGCCTTGAGTGCGGCGTCGCCGAGCCCGCCGCCGCCGAGGTGGTCGAAGACGAAGAAGCCCGAGTGCTCCTCGCGGCCGTCCTTGGACCGGGCGGCGACGGCGGGACCGGTGCCGACGGCGATCGAGACGGCAACGCCCGAGCCGTCGACCAGGCGAAGTGAGGCGTACGCGTCGTTCTTGACGCTCCAGCGGCCCATCTCGCCGAGCCGCCCGCGGATGTGGCCGTCCCAGAACGCCGCGTCCTCGGGGTAGTCGACGCCGGCCATCCGGAACGCGGCCGAGGCGATGTCCGCGGGGGCGATGCCGGTGGCGCCGACCGCGGCGAAAACGGCCTCCACCGCATCGGCGACCGAAGGGGCGCCGTAGATGTCACCGTTCCCGCCGCGGCCGCGGCCCAAGACGGTGCCCTCGGCGTCGGTGACGAGGGCGACCGTCTTGGAGTTCCCGGCGTCGACCGCCAGGTAGGCGGCGGTCATTTGAGCAGGCGCGAAGGGAGGTGGTCCCGGTGCGCGTACGCCATCTCGTCGTACAGCTCCTCGGCGACCGCGAGCGTGGGCACCATCGGGTTGGCGGCCAGCGCGCGGATGCCGTCGGCCCGGTTGCCCTTCCAGGCGGCCTCGGCGGCCAGGTACTGGAATTCGGCCAGCTGCTGCACGAGACCGCGTACAGCGTGCGGGACGGGCTTCTGCGGCAGCGGCCGCACGCCCTGGCCGTCCACTGTGCACCACACCTCGACGACTACGTCCTCGTCGAAGCCGGGCAGCGCACCGCCGGCGTTCGGCAGGTTGACCGGCAGGCGGGCGCTCTTGTCGTTGTAGTACGCGCTCATCACGTCGATCGCGAGCTCGAGCTCGTGGATGCCGCCCCGGGAGCGGGCCGGGTCCAGCGACGGGACGTCCACGTGCATCTGCTCCTCGTAGTGCTGCCAGTAGCCGGGCAGCGCCGCGAGCAGATCCTCGGCCCGCGTGGTGCGCTTGGCCTGCGACTCCCGCAGCACTTCCTCGCGGAAGTAGTAGTACTGGAAGTAGTCGGCCGGCACCGAGCGCATCGTGGTCGCCAGCCGCAGCATCCGCTTGGAGTGGCTGTCGAGCGTCGGGTCGTCCTTGCGCGCTTCCCACGCGGCGTCCAGAAGCGGCATGAGGTCCTGGCCGTCGTACGTGTGCTCGTACGACCAGATGTTGTGGTTCACGCCGGCCATGACGATGTCGGCCTTGTCAACGTCGAGCCCGGCCGCGCGAAGCACGGTCTTCGGGAAGACGATCGGGCCTTCGCACATCGACCAGATCGTACGGTCGGTGAACCGGGTGACCGCCTGCGAAACGATGTTGACCGGGTTGGTGTAGTTGAAGATGACCGCGTTCGGCGCCACCGCGTCGAGGTCGCGGATGATGTCCTCGTAGATGTGGATCGAGCGCAGGGCCATGAAGAACCCGCCCGGTCCCTGCGTCTCCTGGCCGATGACGCCGTGCTTGAGCGGGATGCGCTCGTCGAGGGCGCGCGCCGCGAAGTCGCCCGGCCGGAAGCTGGCGAGCACGGCGTCGGCGTCGGTGAGCGCTGCTCGCCGGTCGGTCGTCGAGGAGATCTTGATGTCGAGCCCCTCCGCCCGGGCGATCTTCCGCGCGATCGTCTCGACGGCCTGGAGCCGGTCCGGGTTGACGTCCTGGATGACGATCTCGGAGCCGTCGAACTCCTTGCCGTGGGCCAGGATCGACGCCATGGTCCCGGCGCCGCGGGACGATCCGCCGCCGATGTACACGAGCTTGATGGATGCCATGATCACTTCTCCAGGAGAGCGGCCGAGCGGTCCGCGATGAGCGTGGGGTTCTTGCATTCGACGACGATGGTGGCCGGCCAGTCCGGCTCGTAGGCCTCTGCGCGGGCGATTCGGGCAAACGCCTTGTTCTTGTGCGACCCGCACACGATCATGATCACCTCGCGGGATAGCGCGGCGATCGTGTCGACGCCGACCGTCACCCCCCGGGTGGGCACCATGTCGAGGGTCGTGAACTCGGGAAACGTCTCCATGTTGTCGCGCCGGGTCGCTACGCCGAGCGGCGTGACATGGGTCCGCGCGTCCCGCGGCGTGCCCGGCTGGTTGAACGCGATGTGCCCGTCCCCGGCCCCGGTGGCCAGCAGGAACAGGTCGATCCCGCCCGCCGCGTCGATGACCTCGTCGTAGCGGGACGGGTCGGCCGGATCGGGCGCCCAGATCTCGATCGGCTGCCCGATCGGCGCCACGATCTGGCGTTCCGCGAAACCCAGGCACGAGTACGACAGTTCCGGCGCGACCCGGCGAAGAGCACCGGACTCGACGTAGTCGTCCATCATGACGATCACCATGCGCGACAGGTCCACGCCGTGCGCGGCGTGCCGCGCCAGGGCCCGGTAGACCGGCATCGCGGTGCGACCGCTCGGGCACCCGAGCAGGAACGGCCGGTCGCCGGCCGTGGCCATGCGCTCGAGGATCGTCGTGGCGACCACGTCGCCGACGGCGTCGGCGTCGGGCCGGACGATGGGTTGAAGGGTCACGTGCTTACTCCTTGATCGCGCCGGCCAGCATTCCGGAGATGAATTTGCGCTGGAAGACGACGTAGAGGGCGAGTACCGGCGCGGCGACGATCAGGCCACCGGCGGCCATCAGGTTGATCTGGGTGACGTACTTGCCCTGGAAGACGCCGAGGGCGACGGTCGCCGTCTGGTTGGTGCCGTGCAGGAACACCAGCGACAGGAAGTAGTCGTTCCAGGTCCACATGAAGCTCAGGAGGATCAGCGTGTAGATGGCGGGCCGGGCCATGGGCGCGGCCATCGACCGCAGCATGCGCAGCGATCCGGCGCCGTCGAGTTCGGCCGATTCGAAGGCCGAGCGGGGCAGGGCCCGGAACGCGGCCCGCATCCAGAAGATGCCGAACGGCACTCCCATGCCCAGGTGGACGAGGATGATGCCGGGCAACGTGTTGGTGAGCCCGAACGTACGGAACTGGTAATAGAGCGGGACGATGATCGCCTCGAGGGAGATCATCATGCCGAGCAGGACGATCGGGAACAGCACCTTGTCGCCGACTACGCCGAGCACGCCGAACGCGTACCCGCCGAGCAGTGCGAGAAGCACCTGGCCGACCACGACGCAGACGGTGACGATCATCGAGACCGTCATGGCGTGCGAGAAGTCGGCGTCCCGCCACGCGGTGGTGAAGTTGCTCCACTGGAGCTCCGAGAAGCCGACCGGCTTGCCCGAGCGGTCCGGGCTGAGGGCCGAGACCACGAACGTCCCGATCGGGAACAGCACGATGATGGCCAGAATCGTCAGGACGGCATAGTTGACGACGCGTTCCGCCTTCGAGATCACGGTCAGTCCCTCTCCGACACGCGGGTGATGACGACGGCGATGACCAGGCACAGGGCCGCCATCACGACGCCGATCGCCGCGGCGAGTCCGATCTGCGGGTTCTGGAACGCGGCCTTGTAGAGCGCGACCGCGGGAGTGAGCGTCGACGTGCCCGGACCGCCGTGGGTGGTGATCCAGACGAGGTCGAACGTGCGCAGGGCGGCGGTGATCGTCAGGGTCATCGCCACCGCCATCTGCCCGCGCAGGCCCGGCAGGGTGACGGCGAAGAACTCACGGACCGGTCCGGCGCCGTCGATGCGGGCCGCCTCGTACAGCTCGGGGGAGATGGCCGAGGTGCCGGAGATGAACAGCACCATGCAGAAACCGAAGGTCACCCAGGTGCCGATGAGACCCAGCGCGGGCAGAGCCCACGTGAAATCACCGAGCCATGTACGCGCGAGCGAGCCGAGCCCGACCGCCCGCAGCGCCGAGTTGAGCGGCCCGTCCGGCGCGTAGATCCGCTTGAACACCAGGGCGATGACGACGGTGGTCATCACCTGGGGCAGGAAGAAGATCCAGCGGTAGACGGCCATGCCGGGCTGCTTCGCCCGCGTGAGCAGCGCCGCCGACAGCAGGCCGAGCACGATGGGCAGCAGCGCGAAGAAGCCGATCAGCACCAGCACGTGCCCGAAGGTCGTCCGCAGCACCGGGTCGGTCACGAAGTCGACGTAGTTCTTCAAGCCGACCCAGGACGCCGCGCTCACGCCGTCCCACTTGTAGAACGAGTACTGGATGGACTGGCCCAGCGGGACGAGCACGACGGCGGCGTACAGGGCCAGCGGGAGCGCGGCGAAGGCGAGGCCGATCCACCGCGTCCGGCGGCGCACCGAGCGGCGCCGGACGTCGGTGGGAGCCGGGCGCGCGTCGCGTGTCTGAGCCGACGAGGTCGAGCGCGCGGAGGTGACCATCGTCAGCTCTGCCCAGCCAGGAAGGTGTCCCGGTCCTTGTCGACGGCGGCGGTGAACTTGTCGGCCGTCGTCTTGCCGGCGTACAGCAGCTGGAGGTTCTGACCGAGGGTGTCGAGCATGGTCGGGCTGGACCAGTCGAAGTACGGCACGTAGCCGTCGTTCTGGTCGAGGGTCGCCGCGCCGGCCGACTCACCGGTCAGGCTGAGCGAGGAGGCCGGGACGCTGACGTCGGGCGACATGGCCGGGACGAGGCCGCGGTCGGCGGCCGCCTGGCCCGCCTGGGGGGACATCATGTAGTTGAGGAACGCCGCGGCGACGTCCGGGTGCTTGCTCTTCGCCGAGACCACCATGGCGCCCGGCGCGGCACCGACGCCGACCGTACCGCTGCCGCTCTGCTGCGGCAGCTGCAGGTAGCCGAAGTGGCCCTGCTGCTGCGTGTTCAGGCCGAGCGAACCCGTGTATTCCCAGCGGAAGACGCCCTTGCCGGCGACGAAGTTGGCGACCGCGGTCTGGTAGTCGATTCCGTTGAAGTTGGGCGGGAACCAGCCCTGGTCGGCCCACTTCTTGGTCAGCGCGGCGGCGTCGGCCATCGCGACGTCGGTGGCTTTCACGGTCTTGTCGCCGTAGATGTAGTCGTTGAGCTTCTTCTTGTCGGCGAGCAGGGCCTGCAGCCCGAGGAGCACGGTCGTCGAGCCGTCCTGGCTGCCGTACTCGAAGGGCACCTGGCCCGCGGCCTTGGCCTTCGCGGCGTCGGCTTCGAGGTCGGCGAGCGTCCTGGGCGGGTCGATGCCGAGCGACTTGAGTTTGTCGGCGTTGTAGTAGAGGCCGATCAGCGACGTGCGGGCCATCGGCGTCGCGAACCACGAGCCCGCGCCCATGGTCTTGAAGTCGGTGCTGAACTGGTTCTGCCGCGCGATCGTGGTCGGCACCGACTTGTCCCAGCCGTAGGCCTTCGCGTACGGGTCGAGGTTGACGACCAGGCCGCCCTTGGCCAGCGTGCCGAGCGACTGCCACCCGTTGTTGGCGGTCGCGATGTCGGGGCCGCCGGCGTCCTGGAGCTGCAGGTTGAGGGTGGAGTTGAGCTGGCCCCAGTCCTCGGTCTTCCGTTCGATCTTGACGTTCGGGTACTTCTTCTCGAAGTCGCCGATCACCTGCTTGATCCACTCGCCCTCGGCCGCACCCCAGAAGTCGGTGAGGTTGAGCGTCACGTTGCCCGCCTTGGCGACGTCGGTGGAGACCGTGGCCGGGGCGTCTTTCTTGTCCGAAGAGCCGCCGCCCGGGGCGCAGGCGGCCAGGCTTAACGCGATGGCTACGGCGAGCCCCGCTTTATGAACTCTCATCTTCACTCCGTTGTGTCGCCGGTTCTCCGGACCCTAGACGTTCCTATACCAGTTAGTCCAGTGCTGAACCAGAAACCAGAACTGGTCCCACCAAAGAGCAAGCTGGTACAGTGCTCGGCGTGATTACCGGTACCGCCTCGACGCAGGCCTATGAGCAGCTGGCCCGTGACCTCACGGTCGGCCGCTACGCACCCGGTTCACGGCTGCCCGGCGAGCGCGACCTCGCGACCCAGCTCGGCGTCAGCCGGGCCACGCTGCGCCTGGCGCTCAGCCGCCTCGAGTCCGAGGGCACGCTGCAGCGCTCCGCCCAGCGCGGCTGGTTCGTGCCGACCCAGGTGCTCGGCGAGCCGCCGAGCACACTGCAGTCGTTCACCGAGATGGCGCGGGCCCGCGGGCTGCGCCCGACCGCCCGCGTGATGCGCCAGGAGGTGCGGCCGGCCAGCCTCGACGAGGCGGACAAGCTGCGCATCGCCCCGGCCGCGCCGGTCATCCAGATCGACCGGCTGCGCGGCATGGACGGCACGCCGGTCTGCTTCGACGTGGTGGTCGTGCCCGAGAGCCACGCCGCGGCGCTGGCCGGGGCCGACCTCAGCGACGTGTCGCTCTACGACGAACTGCGGCAGCGCTGCGGCATCGAGGTGCACCGCAGTGCCTACACGCTGATGGCCGAGATCGCCGATGCCGAGCTCGCCCGGCTGCTCGGCATCACCGCCGGGGCGCCGGTGCTGGTCGGCGACGAGGTGGCCTACACCGCGGACGGCACACCGGTGCTCATCGGCCACAATAAATACCGCGGCGACGCGTACCGCTTCGAGGCGGACCTCTTCCGCCGCGCCTGAGCCCGCCTGCGGGCGGTCGTCCGCGACGACAAGCCGGCCCCCCTCATGTTGTCGCCGGGGCCAAAGACAACGACACGCCTCCATCGGCAGTCTTGCCGGACACGTACACGTGGAGGCGCGATGAAGGCTCTGCGACTTACTGCCGTGCTCGGGGCGGCAGCGCTCCTGGCCGGTGCCTGCGGTGACAACTCCGGCGGCGGCTCGAGCGGCCGGCAGCCGGTCAACGGCAAGACTTTCACGATGGCTGTCGCGGGCGACCCGGGCAACCTCGATCCCCATTTCACCTCACTGACGATCACCGGGCAGGTCGACCGCTTCCTCTACGACTCGCTGCTCGGCTTCGCGCCGGACGGCAAGGTGCTCCCCGCTCTGGCCGAGAAGTGGGAGGCGACCGGCACCACCGCGAAGTTCACCCTCCGCAAGGGAGTGACCTGCGCCGACGGTAGCCCGCTGACCGCGAGCACGGTGGCTGGGAACATCTCGTTCGTCGGCGACGTCAAGAACGGCTCGACCCGGGTCGGCACGTTCGTGCCGGCGGGCGCGAAGGCGACCGCGGACGACGCGACAGGCGTGGTCACGGTGACGTCGCCCAGCCCGGACGCCTTCCTCGACCGCAACCTGGGCGGCCTGCCGATCGTGTGCGAGCAGGGCATGAAGGACCGCGGCAAACTCAAGCAGAGCTCGGACGGCACCGGCATGTACAAGCTGTCCGAAGCCGTCCCGGACGACCACTACACGCTGGTCCGGCGCAAGGAGTACGCCTGGGGCCCGGGTGACTTCAAGGCCGGCACGGTCGGGCTGCCGGACACCGTGGTGATCAAGGTGATCGCCAACGAGGCGACCGCCGCCAATCTCGTCCTCTCCGGAGGGGTCAACGCGGCCCGGTTCACCGGTCCGGACAGCCAGCGGCTGCAGGGTTCCGACTACGTCAAACGGGACATCCTGGCGCCGACCGGCGAGATGTGGTTCAACCAGAAGACCGGCCTGCCGACCGCCGACCTCGGCCTGCGGACCGCCCTGATCAAATCGGTGGATCTGAAGCAGATGCAGCAGGTCTACACCAGCGGGCGCGGCTCGGCGCCGACCGGACTCGTGGCGCCGGCGATGAGCCCCTGCAAGGGCGACACGGTGACCGGAGATCTGCCGGCCTTCGATCCGGCGGCCGGCAAGGCGGCCCTGGCCGGCAAGAAGCTCACGGTGGCCTGGGCGGCCACCGGCAGCCCGGGCGCGCAGGCGGCCGCCGAACTCCTGCAGCAGCAATGGCAGGCGGCCGGGGCGCAGATCCAGCTCAAGTCGGTGACGGCCACCCAGGTGGGTCAGATCGCCGCCGGACAGCTGGCCTGGGACGTGGCGCTGTTCCCGATCGGGGTGACCCTGCCGAGTCAGCTGGTGCCCTACCTGTCCGGGCCGACCCCGCCGAACGGCACGAACTTCTCCTCGTTCGACAACAAGGACTACCTCGCGGCGGTCGCGGCGGCCCAGAAGCAGCCCGGCGACGGCGGATGCGCCCAGTGGAACGCGGCCGAGAAGGCGGTGATCCGGCACGTCGACCTGGTGCCGTTCGCCAGTGCGAACGCGCCGGTGGTGGCCAAGGGCGCGGATCTCGACCTGTCCCAGGGCGACATCGATCCGGCGTCCATCCGCATGCTCGGCTGACGGAGGCGAAAGTGACAGCGGCGTCCGTGGACCGTAGCTTCACCGATTGGGCCGGCAGCGTCTGGGTCCGGTTCGCCCTTCGCCGGGCCGGGCAGCTGGTGCTGTCGCTCTGGGTGCTGGTGACCGCCGCGTTCACGATGATCCACGTGATCCCGGGCGACCCGGTCCGCGCCGCCCTGGGACCGACCGCGCCGCTCGCCCTGATCCAGCAGCGGCGGGCCGCACTGGGGCTCGACGATCCGTGGTGGCAGCAGTACTTCCACTACCTGGGGCACCTGTTCACCGGCGATCTGGGCGTCTCGATGACCTCGGGTCTGCCGGTGGCCGGCGTGATCGGCGACCGTCTGGGCGCGACGGTCGAAATGGCGGTGCTGGCGTTCGCGGTCGCGGTGGCGGTCTCGGTGCCGCTCGGCACGCTGATGGCGGTGCTGGCCCGGGACGGCCGGCGCCGGGGCGGCGACTGGTTCTTCACCTCGGCCAGCATCGTCGTGGCGACCATCCCCGACTTCCTGATGGCGGTCGGACTGGTCTTCGTGTTCAGCGTGTCGCTCCACTGGTTGCCGGTGGCCGGGCGGTCGGGCCCCGTCTCGTACGTCCTTCCGGTGCTCTCGCTGGCGATCGGGCCCGCACTCATGCTGGCCCGCATCGTCCGGGTGGAGATGCTCGCGGTGCTCCAGACCGACTACATCCGTACGGCCCGGGCCAAGCGCGTGCGCAGCACCGCGCTCTATCTGAAGCACGCGCTGCCCAACGCCCTGACCGCGACCATCACGATGGGCGGGCTGTTGCTCGGGGCGCTGGTCGCCGGAACGGTGCTGGTGGAGAACATCTTCGCGTGGCCGGGGCTGGGCGGCACCATCGTCGGCTCGATCGTGGCCAAGGACTATCCGACCGTCCAGGCCGTGGTTCTCGTCTACGGCGTCGGCGTCCTGCTGGTCAACCTCGCGGTCGACGTGGCACTCGCTCTGATCGATCCGCGTTCGACGATCCGGGAGGCCTGATGCTCGCTCGGCTGCGCAGCCCCCTCGGGATCACGGCCGGCGTCCTGCTCGTCCTGGTGGCCGGCGCCGCGGTGCTCGCCCCGCTGCTTCTGCACGCGCGCGCCGACGCGGTCGCGCCGGCCGCCATCCTGCAGGGGCCGTCGGCCGCCCATCCCGCCGGCACCGACCTGCTCGGACGGGACATCCTGGCCCGGGTCCTGGTCGCCACCCGGCTGTCGCTCCTGCTGGCGCTGCTGGCGACCGGGCTCGGGGTGTTCGTCGGGCTGCTGCTGGGCACCGCGCCGACGTTGCTCGGCCCCGCCCTCGGCCGCTGGGTCACCGCGGCGATCAACGTCGCGGTCGCGTTCCCGAGCCTGCTGCTGGCCCTCTTCTTCGCGGTGATCTTCGGGGTCGGCGCCCGAGGCGCGGTGCTGGCCATCGGTTTCGCCACGGCGCCCGGATTCGCCCGCCTGACCCACACCATGGCCGCCACGATCGCCGGCCGGGACTTCATCGCCGCCGCGCGGGTCGCCGGGGTCGGCTCCGTCCGGATCCTGCTACGGCACATCCTGCCGAACATCGCCGAGCCGCTGGTGGTCACCGCGACCATGTCGGCCGGCGGCGCGTTGCTGGCCTTCGCCAGCCTGTCCTTCCTCGGACTGGGCGTGCAGGCGCCGAGTTACGACTGGGGACGGCTGCTCGGCGAGGGCCTGGCGCAGATCTACATACATCCGGCCGGGGCGGTCGTCCCAGGGATCGCGGTCGTGCTCGCGGCCATGGCGTTCAACCTCTCCGGCGAGGCGGTCGCGCGGGTCATCGGGATGCGCTCCTCCGCCCGTACGCCCGGGCGGGCCGCCGCGCCGGCGACCGCCGTCCGGCCCGGACGCGAGGAGCGGAAAGCCCTCCTGACGGTGGAAAACCTGCGAGTCGGTTTCGGTGACGTGACGCCGGTGCGTGGTGTGAGCCTGGCGCTGGACCGGGGCGAGGCGGTCGGGATCGTCGGCGAGTCCGGATCGGGCAAGAGCCTCACCGCGCTGGCCGTCGCGCAACTGGTGGAGCGGCCGGGAGTGGTGCGCGCCGACCGGCTCGACCTGTTCGGCACCGATCTGCGCGAGGGCGCCCGCCGGGCTCACCGCCGGATGCTCGGCACCTCGCTCGCCATGGTCTTCCAGGACCCGATGACCTCGCTCAACCCCACCCAGCGGGTGGGCCGGCAGCTCGCCGAGGTGGTCCGCGAGCACCAGCGCGCGGGCCGTCGCCCGGCCTGGCGACGCGCGGTCGACCGGCTGGAGGCGGTCCGGATCCCCGATGCCGAACGCCGCGCCTCGCAGTTGCCGCACGAGTTCTCCGGCGGCATGCGGCAGCGCGCGATGATCGGCATGGGCCTGATGGGCGAGCCGCAACTGATCATCGCCGACGAGCCGACCACCGCGCTCGACGTCACCGTGCAACGCCAGGTGCTCCAGCTGCTGGCCGCCATCCGCGCCGATCGGGAACTGGGCCTGCTGTTCATCAGCCACGACGTCACCGTTGTGGGGCAGGTCTGCGACCGGGTGCTGGTCATGTACGCCGGGCGGATCGTCGAGGACCTGCCGACCGAGGCGCTGCTGCACGACGCCCGGCACCCGTACACGCGGGCGCTGGTGGCCGCGGTGCCGGACATGGACACCGACCGGGACCGGCCGCTCGCGGTGATCCCCGGCCGGCCGCCGGATCCGCACGCACTCCCGCCCGGCTGCGCCTTCGCCCCGCGCTGTCCCCTCGCCACCACCACCTGCCGGGAGGATGACCCGCCGCTCGCCGAATACGGCAACGGCCGCCGGGTCGCCTGCTGGCACGCCGACATCGCCCCCGTTGTCGTGGCCCCCGTCGAACTGAAAGGAGAAGTGTCATGACCATCGATACCGATCACTGGTCCGGGCGACTCGCCGAACTGGCCGCACGGCACCACGTACCGGGCGCGACCCTGGGCATCCTGCGGATGGCGGCCGACGGCGGCGAGGACGAGGTGGCCGAGGCCGCCTACGGGCTGCTGAACCTGCGTACCGGGGTGGAGACCACCGTCGACTCGATGTTCCAGCTCGGCTCGATCAGCAAGGTGTGGACCGCCACCCTGGTCATGCAACTGGTCGACGAGGGCCGGCTGCAGCTCGACGCCCCGTTGATCGAGGTCATGCCCGAGCTGAGCCTGGGCGACCCGGCGGTGGCCGCCAAGCTGACGATGCGGCACCTGCTCACGCACACCAGCGGCATCGACGGCGACATCCTCACCGACACCGGGCGCGGCGACGACTGCCTCGAGAAGTACGCGGCCGGGCTGGCCGGCGCGGCGCAGAACCACCCGCTCGAGGCCACCTGGTCCTACTGCAACTCCGGCTATTCGCTGGCCGGGCGGGTGGTCGAGAAACTGACCGGCGGTACCTGGGACGCGGCGATCAGGGACCGGCTGGTCACCCCGCTGGGGTTGACCCAGACCGTCACGCTGCCGGAGGACGTGCTGCCGTACCGGGCCGCGATGGGCCACCTGACCGACGAGGGCGAGCAGATCCCGGCGCCGGTCTGGGGCATCCCGCGCTCGGCCGGACCGGCCGGTGCCATCGTCGCGACCGTCGCCGACCTGCTGCTCTTCGCCCGCATGCACCTCAACGGCGGGGTAGCCGTCGACGGCACCCGGGTGCTGAGCGCCGACAGCGCCGCCGCGATGGCCGCGCACCAGGTGGAACTGCCGGACAAGCACACCCTCGGCGACTCGTGGGGCCTGGGCTGGGAGCGGGCCGACTGGGGCGGTCACCGGCTGATCGGCCACGACGGCAACACCATCGGCCAGGCGTCGTACCTGCGGATGCTGCCCGAGGAGGGCCTGGCCGTCACGCTGCTGACCAACGGGGGCAACGGGGCCAAGCTCTACGAGGAGCTCTACCGGGAGATCTTCGACCAGCTGGGCGGTGTGCCGGTCCCGCGCCCGCTCGGGCCGCCCGACGAGCCGGTGCACGTCGACATGAACCCCTACCTCGGCGTCTACGAGAGGTCCAGCATCCGTCAGCAGGTGCTGGTCGGCGACAACGGCCCGGTGATGCGGGTCAGCGTGACCGGACCGCTGGCCGAGGTGCTGCAGGCGCCGGACGCCGACTACCCGATGGTGCCGGTCGCACCGGACCTGTTCGTCTGCCGGGACCCGGAGACCGGCAACTGGATCCCGGCCACCTTCTATCAGCTGCCGACCGGCGAGCGGTACGTCCATTTCGGCGCCCGGGCCACCCCGGCACACGGGTGAGGGCCGGATGCGCGAGCTCACCTTCGAGGCCGTCACCGTCCGATTCGGATCGCGCCGGCACGGCACGGTCGCGGTCGACGGCGTCGACCTCGTCGTGCCGGCCGGACAGGTGGTCGGCCTGGTCGGCGAGTCCGGTTCGGGCAAGTCGACGCTGGCTCGCGCGGCGGCCGGGCTGGTCCCGCTCACCGGCGGGCGGATCCTCCTCGACGGGCGGCCGCCGTTCGCGCGTAAGGGAGAACCGCGGCCGCTGCAGATGGTGTTCCAGGATCCGTACTCGGCGCTGGACCCGCGGATGACCGTCGGCGCCTCGGTCGCCGAGGCCATCCCACGGCGCCCGCCGCTCCGTGGGGAGGGCCGGCGTGTCGAGGTGGCCCGTCTGCTGGACCTCGTCGGGCTGGCCGCCGACCACGCGGACGCCCGGCCGGATCAGCTCTCCGGCGGGCAGCGGCAACGGGTCGCCCTGGCCCGCGCGCTGGCCGGCCGGCCCGAGGTGATCGTGGCCGACGAGATCACCTCGGCGCTGGACGTCTCGATCCAGGGTGCGGTGCTCAACGTGGTGCGCGACCTCCAGCGACAGATGCGGCTGACCCTGTTGTTCATCTCGCACAACCTGGCGGTGGTCCGGTACGTGAGCGACATCGTGGCGGTGATGCGGCAGGGCCGGATCGTCGAGTGCGGCCCGGTCGACCAGGTGCTGGGCGATCCTCACCACGAATACACGCGGGAGTTGCTGGCCGCCGTTCCCCGCCCCGGCGTCCCGTTGCCCGGCTCGTGACCGCTCCTCAGCCGTTAGGCTGGAAGGTCATGAGCCAGCAGCCGCGCGCCAGCCTGGGTCGCGTCCTCGACGACCTCGGGGCGACGCTGCTCGACCTGGTGCACGGCGACCCGTCGTCGTCCGAGCCGATCACCGGGGTGGCCATCCACGACCCGTACGACGAACCGGACCTGCCCGCGCACGCGCTGGTCCTCGGTGTGGGCCTGCGCGATGCCGGCGAGATCGCGGCCCGCCTCCGGGCGCTCGGTGAGCAGGGCGCCGCCGGTCTGGTCGTCCGGGCCCCGCTGCCCGCCGGGGACGCGCTGCGGGCCGCGGTCGCCGAATCGGGGGTCGCGCTGCTCACGCTGACCCGGGGCGCGTCCTGGGCCCACCTGGCCTCGCTGCTGCGCTCGATGCTCCGGCAGGGCGACGTCGGCGCGGCCGAGCCCGAGACGCTCGGCGGGATGCCGTCCGGCGATCTCTTCGCCCTGGCCAACGCGGTCGCCGCGCTTGTCGACGCGCCGGTGACGATCGAGGATCCGGACTCCCGGGTGCTGGCCTTCTCGGCACGCCAGGAGGAAGCCGATCCGTCCCGTGTGGAGACGATCCTCGGCCGCCAGGTGCCCGACCGCTACGCCCGCCTGCTCTCGCGCGCCGGCGTCCATCGCGACCTGCACCACAGCGACCAGCCGGTCTACGTTCATCCGCCGGCCAACGCGCCGAGCGACTTCTCGGTGCCGCGGGTGGCGGTCGCCGTGCGCGCCGGCGACGAGTTCCTCGGGTCGATCTGGGCCGCCGTGCGTGAGCCGCTGAGCCCCGAACGCTCGCAGGCGTTCTGCGATGCCGCCAAGCTGGTTGCCCTGCACCTGCTGCGGTTGCGGGCGGGCGCGGACGTCGAGCGCCGCCTGCGGACGGAACTGGTCGGCACCGTGCTCGAGGGCCGGCCCGGGACCCGGGACGCGGTGGCCCGCCTCGGCCTGGCCGATCAGCCGTTGGTGGTGCTCGCGCTGGCTCTCGCGGGCGCGGACGGCGGTGCGCCGGCCGGGCCGGCCGCGCAGCGGCAACGACTCGGCGACGCGCTCGCCATGCATCTGAGCGCCGTGCAGGCCAACAGTGCGGTGGCGGTGCTCGGCGACGTGGTCTACGGGCTCCTTCCCCTCGCCGACGAGGAGCGGGCGGTCAAGGTGGCCGGCGACTTCCTCGACCGGGTCGGCGAACGTGTGCCGGCGGTGGCCGGGGTCGGTCCGGTGGCGTCGTCGGCGGCGGCGCTGCCGGCCGCGCGGGCCGGCGCCGACCGCGCGTTGCGGGTGCTGCGCAGCGGAAACGGATGCGGACGGCTGGTCGCCCGGCTCACCGATGTGCACGTCGAGGCCATGGTGCTGGAGCTGAGGGATCTGGTGGTGGCCCGCGGGGACGAGCCCACCGGGCCGATGGCGCGGCTGCTTGCGTACGACACCGAACACCACGCGAATCTGGTCGAGACGCTGGTGGCGTGGCTGGACGCGTTCGGTGACGCGGTGGCCGCCGCGGCCGCGCTGCACGTGCACCCCAACACGTTCCGGTACCGGCTGCGCCGGCTGGCCGAGGTCGGCGAGCTCGACCTGTCCGACCCGGAGGCCCGCTTCGGCGTCATGCTGCAGCTCCGGGTCTTTTCTGGTGACCAGCGACGGCCGGCCGACTCGGCGTAGCGGACGAGCCGGGCGGCCTTCTCTCGTCGCCGCGCACCAAGACATCCGGGCGGCCGGCGGGCAGGCTTCGCGCCAGGAACCCGCGAGCCGGAGGTATTGCCGTGGTACGTCGTGCGCGGATCGATGACCTGATGTCGGTGGCGGCGCCGGAGCAGCCCGCCCTCAGCCCGGACGGCCGGACCGTCGCCTACGTGTTGCGCAGCGCGGACGAGGCCGGCGACCGTGTGGTCCGGAGTATCTGGATCGCCGGAACGGACAACCGCCGCCTCACCCGGGGGCCCGCCGACTCGGCCCCGGCCTGGTCGCCCGACGGGCAGCGGCTGGCCTTCCTGCGCGGCGGCGACGGTCCCGCCCAGATCTGGCTGCTGCCGGTGGGCGGCGGCGAGGCGGAGGCGGTCACCGATCTGGCGTCGGGCGCGGGCGCTCCGGTGTGGAGCCCGGACGGCACGAGGATCGCGTTCTCGGCGCCGGTCGGTGGCACCGGCGAGGACCCGAGCGTGATCCGGCGGATCGACTACCAGGCCGACGGGGCCGGGCTGCTGCGCGGCGTCCGCAAGCATCTGTTCGTGCTCGACGTCGCGACCGGGAAGTCCCGCCAGGTGACCGAGGGCGACTGGCACGCCGGCGAGCCGGCCTGGTCACCCGACTCGACCCGGCTCGCCTTCGGCGCGGCCACCGCACCCGACGCCGACCTGGTGTTCCGGGCACCGGTGCACGTCCTGGACGTCACCGACGGGAAGGCCCGCCCACGGATCGCCGGCCTCGCCGAGGGCGCCGCCGGCGCGGTGGTGTGGACGCCGCGCGGCGACGCGCTGCTGGTCGTCGGCACGACGGGCACCCCGACCGGGCACGCCGGTCTGCAATACGTGCCGCTGGACGGCGGTCCGGTCCGCAACCTCGCCGCCTGGCTGGACCGCAACGTGATGGCCGGCGGCCCCGGCTATCCGGGTGGGCTGCCGCGGTTCACCGCCGACGGCCGTACGGTGCTCTTCTGCGCCCGCGACCGGGGCTGCACCCACCTCTACGCGGCCGACCTGGACGGCGGGGCGCCGCGGCCGATCGTCGCCGGGGCCGGCCGGGTCGTCTCCGGGCTGTCGGTTGCCGGCGACACCGCCGCGGTGGTCCTGGCGACGCCCACCTCGTACGGCGAGGTGGTGACGGTGGATCTGGCGTCCGGCACCGAGACCGTACGCACCGGGCACGGCACCGCCTTCGCCGACGTGGAGCCGTTCCCCCGCGTCGAGCGGACCTTCGCCATCTCGGACGGCACCGAGGTGCAGGCCTGGCTGATCCGCGATCCCGAGGCGACCGGGCCGGGGCCGCTGCTGCTCGACGTCCACGGCGGCCCGCACAACGCCTGGAACGGCGCCGCCGACGAGGTACATCTCTATCACCAGGAACTGGCCGCCGACGGCTGGACCGTGCTGCTGGTCAACCCGCGGGCGAGCGACGGCTACGGCGAGCGGTTCTACACCGCGGCCCTCGGCGCCTGGGGCGAGGCCGACGCCCGTGACTTCCTGGAACCGGTCGACCAGCTGGTCGCCGACGGCACCGCCGACCCGCGGCGCCTCGCGGTGGCCGGCTACAGCTACGGCGGTTACATGGCGTGCTATCTGACCGCGCACGACGACCGGTTCGCGGCCGCGGTGACCGGCGGCGTGGTGAGCGATCTGACCAGCATGGCCGGGACCTCCGACGACGGCACCCTGCTGGCCGCCCTCGAGCTGGGCGGGCGGCCGTGGGAGGCGCCCGAGCGGTACGCGGCGATGTCGCCGCTCAGCCGGGTCGCCGACGTGCACACGCCGACCCTGATCCTGCAGGGCGACGCCGACGTGCGGTGTCCGATCGGCCAGGCCCAGCAGTGGCACACCGCGCTGCGGGAGCGCGACGTGCCGGCCGAAATGGTGCTCTATCCGGGCGCCTCACACCTGTTCATCGTCGAGGGGCGGCCCTCGCAGCGGGTGGACTTCAACCGGCGGATCTCCGAGTGGGTACGCCGCCACACCGGCACCGGCCGGGCCCCGGTGGACGCCGCGCACTGGCAGCGGAGGTTGTCGGTGCTGGCCGAGCGGCACGGCATTCCCGGCGCCACACTGGGAATCCTGCGTGGTGACGAGCTGGTCGAGGCGGCGTACGGCGTGCTCAACGTGGACACCGGCGTCGAGACCACCACCACATCGGTGTTCCAGATCGGCTCGATCAGCAAGGTGTGGACCGCCACGGTCGTGCAGCAGCTGGTGGACGAGGGCAAGCTCGAGCTCGACGCGCCGATCACCGACGTACTTCCCGAACTGGTCCTCGCCGACCCGGGCACCACGGCCAAGGTGACGATGCGGCACCTGCTCACCCACACCAGCGGCATCGACGGCGACGTCTTCACCGACACCGGCCGGGGCGACGACTGCCTGGAGAAGTACGTTCACGGGCTGCGCGACGTGGCCCAGAACCATCCGCTGGGCGCCACCTGGGCGTACTGCAACTCGGGGTACGTGATCGCCGGCCGGGTCATCGAGAAACTCACCGGCGGCACGTGGGACGCGGCGATCCGGGAGCGGATCATCACCCCGCTCGGCCTGCACCGCACCGGCACGCTGCCCGAGGAGGCGTTGCTGCACCGCGCCTCGGCCGGTCACACCGCCGGTCCAGCGGTAGCTCCGGTGTGGACGCTCCCGCGCGCGCTCGGCCCGGCCGGTCTCATCACGTCCACGGTGGCCGACCTGCTCGGTTTCGCCCGTCTGCACCTCGACGGCGGCGTGGGTCCCGACGGCAGCAGGCTCCTGAGCGAGGACGGCGCCGCGGCGATGGCCACCGAGCAGGTCGAGTTGCCCGAGAAGCACACCCTCGGTGACTCGTGGGGGCTCGGCTGGATCCGGTTCGGCTGGGACGGCCGGCGGCTGATCGGCCACGACGGCAACACCATCGGGCAGTCCGCCTTCCTGCGGCTGCTGCCGGAACAGGGGCTGGCGGTAACCCTTCTCACCAACGGCGAGGGCGCCCGCGACCTCTACCAGGATCTGTTCGGCGAGATCTTCGCCGAGGTGGCCGGGGTGACGATGCCGCAACCCCTCACGCCACCGCGTCCGCCGGTCACCGTCGACATCACACCGCATCTGGGCACCTACGAGCGGACGAGCAGCCGCATCGAGGTACTCCCCGGCGATGGCGAGCCGGTGCTGCGGATGACGCTGACCGGGCCGCTGGCCGAGCTCGACCCGCACCCGGTCACCGAGCTGCCTATGGTCGCGGTGGACGAGAACCTGTTCCTCGTACGCCTTCCGGAGAGTCAATCCTGGCTGCCGGTGATGTTCTACCGGCTGCCCACCGGCGAGCAATACGTGCACCTCGGCGTACGCGCGACCCCGAAGGTCGCCTGACATGGAGGTGCCGGGCCTGCTGGCCGACATCGAGGCCATGGTGACCTGCGAGTCGCCGTCGGAGGACCGGGCCGCCGTGGCTCGCAGCGCCGAGGTGGTCGCGGGGATCGGCCATCGGCTGCTCGGGGCGTGGCCGGACCGGATCGTCCTCGACGGGCGCACTCACCTGCGCTGGAAGTTCGGGGACGCGCCCACGCGGGTGCTGCTGCTCGGGCATCACGACACGGTGTGGCCGATCGGGTCGCTTGTCTCCCATCCGTACGAGAACAAGGGTTTGATCCTGCGGGGTCCGGGTTGCTTCGACATGAAGGCGGGTGTGGCGCAGGCTCTGCACGCCGTGGCCGGTCTGCCGGACCGGGCCGGGGTGACGATCCTCATCACCGGCGACGAGGAGCTCGGTTCGCCGACGTCGCGCGAACTCATCGAGACGGAGGCGGCCGGTTGTGCCGGCGCGCTGGTGCTCGAGGCGTCGGCCGACGGCGGTGCGCTGAAGACGTCCCGGAAGGGGGTCTCGCTCTATCGGGTACGTGTCGTGGGCCGGGCCTCGCACGCCGGTCTGGAGCCGGAGGCGGGCGTGAACTCGACTGTGGAGCTGGCCCATCAGGTGCTGGCCGTGCGGGCGCTGGCCGATCCGGCGCTGGGAACCACCGTGGAACCCACGCGGGCCAAGGCGGGCACGACGACCAACACCGTTCCGGCGGCCGGCGAGTTCGACGTGGACGTGCGCGTGCGTACCCTCGCCGAGCAGGACCGGGTCGACCGGGCGATGCGGGCGCTGAGCCCGGTGCTGCCGGACGCCCGGGTCGAGGTCGAGGGCGGCCCGAACCGCCCGCCGCTCGAGGAGTCGGCCTCGGCCGAGTTGTTCGCCCGGGCGGTGAAGGTGGCGGCTCGTCTGGACCTGCCCTCGCCGGCCCGGGCGTCGGTCGGCGGTGCGTCGGACGGCAACTTCACCGCCGGGATCGGCACGCCGACGCTGGACGGGCTCGGCGCGGTCGGCGGCGGTGCCCACGCCGACTCCGAACATGTCGTCGTGACCGAGCTTCCGCACCGGGTGGCGCTGGTCGCCGGGCTCACCGCGGAACTGCTGGCGGTCGATTCTCCGGCGGGACGCTGATGAGCGACCACATCGGCATGCTCAGCGAGGCGGAGAACGCCACCGCGGTGGCCGAGGCGGCCGCGAACGGCGCCGGGGTCGCGGTGCGTCCGCTCTCCGACCCGGCCGAGCTGCGCGCGGTCTGCCGGCTCTTCGACGGCATCTGGCACCCCGACCCGGCCGATGCCGCGGTGACCCCGAGCCTGCTGCGGGCGCTGAGCAAGGCGGGCAGCTACGTGGCCGGTGCCTACGACTGCGGCGGTGGTGGTCTGATCGGCGCCTGCGTCGGCTTCTTCGCCGCACCGACCCGTCAGGAGCTGCACAGCCACATCGCCGGGGTGGCGGCGGCGGCCCGCGGCCGCAGCGTGGGCCGGGCCCTGAAGCTGCACCAGCGCGCCTGGGCCCTGAGCCAGGGCGTCACCACGGTCACCTGGACGTTCGACCCGCTGGTGAGCCGCAACGCCTACGTCAACCTGGTCAAGCTGGGCGCGACGCCGGCGCAGTACCTGCCGGACTTCTACGGCAGCATGGGCGACGCCATCAACGGCAACGACGTCACCGACCGTCTGCTGCTGCGCTGGGACCTCACCGCCGACCACGTCGCGCGGGCCGCCCGCGGCCTCCACGAGCGCTGGGACGCGTCGACGCTACGCGAGAACGGCGCGGTGGTCGGTCTCGGCCGCTCCCCGGACGGGCGGCCCCTCGCGGGCACGGCGGACGGCTCGGCCGTGCTCGTGGCGGTCCCGCCGGACATCGAATCTCTGCGCCGCGCCGACCCGGCCTGCGCGCGGGAGTGGCGGGCGGCGGTGCGCGACACGCTCGGCCGGCTGCTCGACCGGGGCGCGGCGGTGGTGGGTTTCGACCGAGCCGGATGGTACGTGCTGGACCGAGGGGAGAACCGATGAAGCTCACCGGCATCGAGCTGCGCCGCGTCCGGATGCCGCTGGTGGCACCGTTCCGGACGTCGTTCGGCACCGCAACCGAACGCGACGTCCTGCTGGTGCGGGCGGTGACCGGCGAGGCCGAGGGCTGGGGCGAGTGCGTCGCGATGACCGATCCGCTCTACTCCAGCGAGTACGTCGAGGCCGCGGCCGACGTCATGCGGCGCTATCTGGTTCCGGCGCTGGCCGACCGCCCGCCCGCCGACGCGGTCGCGGTCGCGCCGGCGCTGCGGCCGTTCAAGGGCCACCGGATGGCCAAGGCGGCACTCGAGACCGCGATACTCGACGCCGAACTGCGGGAGACCGGGCGTACGTTCGCGCGCGAGCTCGGCGCGACCCGCGACCGCGTGCCGTGCGGTGTGTCGGTCGGCATCACCGACTCGGTCCCCGAACTGCTCGACACCGTCGGTGGCTACCTCGCCGAGGGATATGTCCGGATCAAGCTCAAGATCGAGCCAGGCTGGGACGTGGCGCCGGTCCGGGCCGTCCGCGAACGGTACGGCGACGACGTGCTGCTTCAGGTCGACGCGAACACGGCGTACACGGTCGGGGACGCGTCTCTGCTGGCCGCGCTCGACCCGTTCGGGCTGCTGCTGATCGAGCAGCCGCTGGACGAGGAGGACATCCTCGGGCACGTCGAGCTTTCGCGCCGGGTCCGCACCCCGATCTGCCTGGACGAGTCGATCGTGTCGGCCCGGGCGGCGGCCGACGCCATCCGGCTCGGCGCGTGCAGCATCATCAACGTCAAGCCGGGCCGGGTCGGCGGCTACCTGGAATCCCGGCGCATCCACGACGTATGCGTGGCCAACGGCGTCCCGGTCTGGTGCGGCGGCATGCTCGAGACCGGCGTGGGCCGGGCCGCCAACGTCGCGCTGGCCGCCCTCCCCGGATTCACGCTGCCCGGCGACACGTCGGCGTCCGACCGGTACTTCCGGACCGACCTCACGGAGCCGTTCGTGCTCGAGGACGGCCACCTGCCGGTGCCGGACGGGCCGGGCATCGGGGTGGCTCCGCGCCCGGAGATCCTCGCCGAGGTGACGACCGCTACGGAATGGCTACCGCTGGCGTAACTGCGAAGGGTGATGTGTAGGTCACAATAAGCGATGGTTTGTTCAGACCTTTTGGTCGCGGGCCGATCCCTTCCCTCGGAAGCTGGGATGGGAGAGCCATGAGCACGCACGCCGCCGCTTGGTGGGCACAATTCGCCACCGCAACCGATCGTTTCGACGAGGCGTCCGTGGTCGAAGCCCTGGGCGACGTCATGGCGCCCGGGATCCCGTCGGCGCTGCTGCGGCGGGAAGCCCAGATCGCCGTCGAAACCGTCGTGCGTCACCTGAACAAGCCGGGCGGCGCGGTGCTCGCCGCGCAGGCCCACGAGGCGGCCGCGCGGCTGGCCGCCACCGTCACGCGGCTGGAGGACCGGGCCACCGACGACGGCGACGGCACCGTAATGGCCGCCGCGCTCGCCCTCGTCCTGCACGGTCGCTGGGCCGAGGGGACCGCCACCGCCGAGCCGCAGATCGGCACCGTGCCGCTGGTGCGGGCCCTGATCGGGGCGCTGCGCCTGGACGCCGTCAACACCGCCATGACCCTCCGGCTGCTCGGCGCCGGCCAGACGCCGTCGACGGCGATGCAATCGAGCATCGCCATCTCCCGGTACGGCTGGTGGCCGACCTGGCTCCTCAAGGTCGTCACCGAACGGGCCCTCGCCGGCACCCTCGACGCGGACGTCATCACGGCCCTCGACCGCTGCGCCTACGCGGAACTCAGCCCGGCCCAGGCGCGGATGGCCCGCCGCCTCATCGACGCCGACGAGCAGCTGGTCGACGCGGTCGCCCACCGGCTCGAGACGCTCGGCGAACCCTCGGCGGCCGGACGCCTGCGCGAGGGCGACCTGTCGGCGGTAGCCCTCGCGGCACGGCTCATTCCGCTGTGATCCGGGCGCCGTCGAACAACTGGCCGGCGTCGATGCGTCCACTTCGGTCGAGGACGCGGCCCGTCCGGCTGACGACGCGGTAATAGCCGCCGCCGACATGCTCGAACCGCCAGAGCTGGCAACCTCCCGCTTTGCGGGAGCGATAGGCGACCGTACGCCCGCACGCGTCGAGAGCCTTCCGGCCGGTCGCGTCGACGAGCAGCACATAGCCGACCGGCTGGACCCGGAACTGCTGGCACGCCGCACCGGTCACGGTCGCCGTCTGCACCGGTGAGCCGGCCCCCTGACAGCCGGCGCCCTGCAGCACCCGCCCGTTGAGCCTGCTCTGGATCGTCGACCAGCCGTCCTGCGCCGCGACGAACCGGAACTGCTGGCAGTCGTTGTCGAGCCAGCCCCACTGAGCGACCCGGGCACCCTCGGCGTTGACGCAGGCCGCGACCTCGGCGACCTTGTTGCTGAAACGGTTGTCGACACTCACGTAGCCGTCGCCGCGGTCATCGAGCCGCCACTGCCGACAGGTGTCGTACGTGGACGACGCGCTGAGCGTGATGTCGGCGCCCTCGTAACCACAGGACGGGTTCGCGATGACACTGCCGTCGATACGGCTCACCAGTTCGGCGTACGCCGGACCGTGGCCGATCTCCCGGCTGCCGGACAGCGGATCGCCCAGCGTGGGCCACCCGCCGGCCCATCGGATGGGCCGGACCGAAAGCTTGGGCCGGCCGTTGTCGTAGAGGTCGTAGTAGTGGTGCACGTAGAGGCCGCCGAAGACGTCGCCGCCGCCCGGCCCGCGGAACTCGTTGTAGCCCCGGAGCACCTCGGTGCCGCCGCCACTGAGCATCGCCACGTTCGAGCGGTCGACGAAGGGCCCGGTGACGTTCCTGGAACGCCCGACGACGACGCGGTAGTCGCTGTCGATGCCGCGGCAGCAGAAGTCGAAGCTCGCGAACAGGTAGTAGTAGCCGCCGTGCCGGGTGATCGACGCGCCCTCGATCGAGGCACCGCCGCGCGAGGCGAGCGAGTAGAGCGTCGTGTCGCCGGCGGACAGCATGCCGGTCGCGCGGTCGAGCCGGCGCATCTTGATGCCGTCCCAGAACGACCCGAACGCCAGCCAGGCCCGGCTGCCGTCGAGGACCAGCTCGGGGTCGATGGCGTTGAAGTTGCCGGCCGTCGTCGACCGCAGCACCATGCCGTGATCGACCCAGCGGTAGGCCCGGCTCGCCGGGTCGAGCGTCGTGTTGGTCGCCAGCCCGATCACCGAGTTGTTGGTGCCGAACGAGGAAGCCGCGTAATAGAGGTGGTAGAGGCCGCCGTAGAAGCTGATGTCGGGCGCCCAGAAATCCGGGGGAGTGGTGCCGAGCTGCTCGGTGACCCACGTGGGCGCGGTCGCGAAGACCGGGCCGAGGTCGGTCCAGTGCAGCAGGTCGGCCGACCGCCGCATCGGCAGATAGGTGCGCGTCCCGGAGTCACCGGTGATGAAGGTGTAGTAATACCGCCCCTGCCGGATCATGGTGGGGTCGTGCGCAACCGGGTCATCGGCAACCCGCCCGGCCGCGACGCCTCGCGGCGCTGCCACGGCCGCCCCGCCCGGAAGCGCACCGATAGAGGCGACAAGCAGCAGCAGTACGGCGAACACGCGCCGCGCGGCGACGGTCATTCCTGCATAGTCCTCGTTGGACGCCGACCACACCAGTGCCCGGGCGGGCATCTTGAGGCCGTTGATCCGCGGAGCGCCGGTTCGCCAGAGGCCACAGAGATCGCGGACATCACCGCGCCACCACCGTGGGCCGGACGTCCGCTACCTGTGTCAATGGCCCGGCGAGTCGAAACTACGGCGCGTTTCGCAAGTCGGTCAGAGCCACTCGTTGATGACGGCGAGGGTCAGTATTGCAACGGCACGTCGCGTTTCGGCAGCTCAGAGCCGCGTGAGCGGGCAGCGCGGTATGTCGGCGGCTTGGTTGCCGGGTTGGAACGCAAGACCGGCCGGACCCTTGCCGAACACGCCGGAGAGGCGAGCCCGGACGGGATGTAGCGCTTGTTACGCCGTGCGGACGGGGACGTCGACGGGGTCCGTGACGACATCCGGGACTACGTCGCGGACCGGCTGGGGCATACCGGGGCGGTGCTGGTCATCGACGACATCGGGTTCATCAAGAAAGGCCTGCGCCGAGCGGGTGTGCAGCGGCAATACACCGGCACGAGCGGGAAGTGGGACAACTGTCAGATCGGCTGGTACGCCCACATCACCTTGTCCGTGCTCGCCCTGGCCCGGCTCGCCGCGATCCGCGCCACCGAACACCACGGCTCAAGCGCCGCCCACTGAGCGTCGGTCAAATCGTGCTGCTAGTCGCTGACGAGGATTTCGGTCAGGGCGCTGAGCAGCGTCTCGGGGAGGCCGAGCGCCTGCAGGCCCGCGACCTTGCGGAGGTTGTCGGCGTCGGTGCGGAGGACGTGCCAGGCGTCCAGTTTGCGGGCGTGATCCCATTGGGCGCGGGCCAGGAGGCCGAACAGCCGCTGCCGCTTGTCCGGCGGGGCGGTCTCGAAGCGTACGGAAATCCGCAGCTCGCTGTCGGCGGGTGCCCCGGTGATCGTCAGGAGGCCGCCGGTGACGTCCGCCCCGGTGGCCTCGGTGACCTCGGCACCGAGGAAGCGGATGGTCCAGTCGCGGTGGGCGGGGACCACCGACGGGTCGGAGGCGGGCCCGATGGTCAGGGTGCGGTCGGCTTCGTTCCACACCAGGGGGGTGCGGGAGACGCGGTCGCCGCCGTCGTCCTCGACCAGTTCGCGGGTGCCGTCGGCTCCCGGCAGCAGGAGAAGCTCCAGCGAGGACGGGTTGGTGTCGGGGCGTACCGAGGCGTCCGCCGTCAGGGGCAGCGCCGCGCCCGCCTGCAGCAGGGCCGGGATCGACTGGTCGTCGCGGTGCAGGCGGATGTGCTGGCCGCCCGGGCCGGCGCGGTAGACGGTGCCGGTGAAGATGTCGGCCCAGGTGCCCTCCGGGAGCCAGGCGTCGGTGGCGCCCATCAGCGTGACCTCGTCGTTCGGGTCGGTGATGGGGGCGACCAGCAGCGAGTCGCCGAACAGGAACTGGCGGGGCACGTCGTAGGCCGGGTGTTCCCAGTACATCGGCCGGACCAGGGGGTCGCCCTGCGCGGCCCGGTGGTTCATCGTGTGCAGGTAGGGGACCAGGCGGTGCCGGAACCGCAGTGCCGCGCCGAACGCGTCGCGGGCCTGCCGGGGATAGTCCCAGGGTTCCTTCTGCAGGAACGGGTTGGACGACGAGTGCAGCCGGTTGATCGGGGAGAAGACGCCGAGCTGGATCCAGCGCACGGTGAGCATGTCGTCGCGTACGCCGAAGATGTGGCCGCCGACGTCGTGGCTCCACCAGCCGTACCCGATGTTGGAGGCGGTGGCCGTGAAATGCGGCTGGAAGCGCAGTGACTCCCAGCTGATGATGCTGTCCCCGCTGAAGCCGACCGGGTAGCGCTGGCTGCCCGGCCCGGCGTAGCGGGAGAAGATCATTCCGCTCTCGGAGTCGACGAAGTGCAGGTGGTTGAGCATCCACAGCGGGTCGACGCCGGGCACGTTGGACAGCTGTCCCTGCTGCCAGTCGATCCACCAGAAGTCGACGCCCTGCTTTTCGAGCGGGCGGTGCAGGACGTCGAAGTATGCCTCGGCGAAGCGTTCGTCGGTGATGTCGAACGGCACGCCGACGTCGGAAGAAGGGTCGAGGCCGAGGGCCTGGGAAAAGGCAGGGAACGCGTCCTCGAACGGCTGGACACCCTCGTGCGGGTGCAGGTTGAGCGTCACCCGCAGGCCGCGCCGGTGCAGTTCGGCCAGGAAGGCGGGCGGGTCGGGGAACAGTGAGCGTTCCCAGCTGTACCCGGTCCAGCCGGTGCCGTACTCGGGCGGGACCGATTTCACCCGGTGCCAGTCCATGTCGATGACGGCGACCGAGAACGGCACCCGCTCGGCCTCGAACCGGTCCATCAGCTGCAGATATTCGTCGGCGCTGTACGCGTGGTAGCGGCTCCACCAGTTGCCGAGCGCCCACCGGGGCAGCACCGGCGGCGGCCCGGACACGGCGTAGAGCGCGCGGACCGCGTCGGCGTAGTCGTGGCCGTACGCGAACACGTACACGTCGCGGCGGCCGGGCACCCGGCTGTCGATCCACCCGGCGTCGGTGAACAGGAACGACTCGCTGTCGTCGATGACCGCGATGCCGTCCCGGGACGCCACGCCGTCCTCCAGCGGGACCGCCCCGTCGGCCTCGTCGAGCGTGCGGGCGGTGCCGCCCAGGGTCCTCGGCGAAGTGCCCCAGCGCCAGGTCGCCCGGTGGGCGCTGATCGCGCCGAGGACGCGTACGGAAAGGCCGGCCGTGCTGAACGGCCGGCGATCCCACGTCAGGTGGAACCGATCCGTAAGGATCTCCAACTGCTCGTCCGACTCGGTGACGGTGAACGCCGGCGTCGGTAATGAGCGCTGAACGGCGAACGTGGACGCGCGGTCCTCGAACGAGCCGTCGTCGCTCCACTCCAGCCGCAGCAGGCCGTCGAGCAGGACGCTGATCCGCCAGTGCTCACCTCTCAGCACGGATTCCGGGGGAGTGAGAGGGGAGGACTGGCGGAGAGCGAAACGGCCTGTCGTCATACCCCGATCATGGCGCGGGTACCCAGGGTGGGGCCACCTGCCAGGTCGAATCCGCGGTAAACGAGGTGCTGGTGTCCCACGGGTTGGTCCCTCCGCTGACCGCGAGATAGACCGAGCCGCCGAACGTGCGGATGAAATGGTCGGGGAAGTTGACCGAGCGGAACTGCGAACCCTGCGCGCAGAACGTCGCGTCCTGGGCGTACAGCGTGCTGCCGTCGCTGGGTTGCAGGTGGAGCTGGAAGTTCTGGTGCCGCAGATAGCTGCCCGGCTTGTTGATCGACTCGAAGGAGGAGCAGCCCGGGTCGGCCAGGCCGGCGGTCTGCACCCAAGTGGCGTCCGATTTGTCGAGGGAAGACGTGACCGGCCCGGTGGTGACAAGGTCGTCGTCGTGCTTGATGAACGCCGACCCGTTCTGCAGGGATACCCGCGGTCCCGGGTCGAGGGCCAGCAGGTTGGACGCGCCGGGCGTGGCCTTGGACGTGATGAAGTCGTTGCAGTTGCGGTCGGTGTCGGTGCCGTCGGGGAAGCGGCTCGCGCTGCGGTCCAGGGGCGGCGTGCTGACCGCGCAACCACCTTCGGCGGCCCACGGGTCGACGAGCAGCCCGTAGTTGAGGCTGTCGGCGACCAGCCCGTGCCGGTCCCGCAGCACCATGTTGCCGGCGCTCGCGGACAGGGCCGGACCGCCGAACCATTGGGCCGGCGTTCCCTGGTAGCCGGCCGTTGCCACCGCGGCGTCCCGCAGCGGCGAATGGAGAGCGTGCGACCGCGCCAGCGGACGGTCCAGCACGACCCCGCCGCCCAGGGCCTGCACCGGCTCGTTGCTCGAGTGCGGATAGCGCGTCGCCGGGGTGAAGCTGATGCCGGTTCCCCGGGAGGAGAAGGGCAGGTTGGACGAGTGGCTGAACCTCAGGGGCGCGGCCAGGTCGAGGCTGCCGGTGGCGACGGCCGCGACGGTGACCGTCTCGATCTTCTTGTCGATGTCGAGCCGGATCTTGTCCCCGGCCGTGATGTTGGCGGTGGACGTGACCTTGATGGTGGTCGCGCCGGCCGCCGCGGGAGCGGTCAGCCGGGCCTGGGTGCCGGCCTTGCCGATCGCGGTGACCGTGGCGACCTCCAGCCGGTGGCCGTAGCCGATGGACACCTTCTGCCCGACCTTGAAGCCGGCCGTGCTGGTCACCGGCACGTTGGTCGAGCGGGCCGGCACCGTGATCGGGCCGTCCGGCACCGGCTGCCACAGCGGGGTGGCGGCGGTGGCGGCCGAGCCCGCGCTGACGATCGACGCGTTACGGGCGTTGCCCGAGGAGTCGGTCGCGGTGCCGCCCGTCGACTCGTCGAACTTGTAGTCGGCGACGTTGCCCGCGGCGGGAGCGCCACCGGCCAGGGCGGCGACCTCGGCCGTCGACAGTGCGTGGTCGTAGATGGCGAAGTCGTCGACCGTGGCGTTGAGGTACGGGTCGGGGTACTGGGAGCGGCCGATCCAGTTCTGGTTGGTGTTGCCCAGCGCGGACGGCTTCAGCGTCATGTTCGCGCTGGTCGCCACCGGTGTGCCGTTGAGGTAGAGGGTGCCGGTGGTGCCGGACAGCGTGACCGCGACGTGTGACCAGGTGTTCAGCGGCAGCTGGCCGCCGCCGGTGAGGTCCTGCTCGGCGCCGTTGCCGCCGGTGGTGATGCCGAAGCGGAGCCCGTTCCCGCCGCCGTTGACGGTCAGGAACATGTTGACCGAGGTGCCGCGGCCGAAGTCGAAGATGCGGGCCCAGGTGTCGTCGGCGGCCGGGTTGACCCAGGCCGAGATGGTGTAGTCGGACAGGCCGCTGACGATGCCGGTGGGCAGGCTGACGTACTCGTCGGAGCCGTTCAGCTTGACCGCGGTGCCGAGCCGTCCGGCGACCCGCGGCCCGGAGGCACCGCCGGCCGGGATGTCGGCGATCTTCGCGGCCTCGGCCGACCGGCCGGTGCCGACGACGATCGGGTCGCCGACGTTGAGGCCGGTCGTGCTGCGGACGTTGAGGGTCTTGTCGCCGGGCCGGGCCGGGGCGGCGAGGCCGGAGGTGGACAGGCCGAGCAGATATTGGCCGTGGGCCGCGATCCGGGTACCGGCCGGGATCGTCACCGTCGAGGAGATCGCCTGCTGGGCCGGGTGCTCGGTCAGGGTCCAGCCGGAGAGGTCGACGCTGTGGTCGCCGGCGTTGCTGAGCTCGATGAAGGAATCGGTCGGGTTCGCGCTGGTGCCGATGCGGAACTCGTTGACGGTGATCGGGCTGTCGTTGCGTACGTCGGAAGCCGTGGTGGCGATGTGCCGCCCGCCTTCGGTCGAGGCCCGGCCGACGATGTCGCCGTTGAAGGGTGTTCGACCGGAAGTGACGGTGAAGGTGGTGCTCACGCTCTGGCCGGCCGCGACCGACCGGAATTTCGACGGACCGGCCGGCTTCGCCTTCCAGCCCGGCGGCACGTCGAGGCTGAGCACGACGTCCGCCGCCGGCCCGGCGGCGTTGTTGGTGTACGCCTCGACAACGCTCCGGCTCTCACCGGGCGAGAAGGTCTGCTGTCCCGGAGTCAAGGTCAGCTCGGGCGGGGCGTACTTCGCGGCCACGATGTCGGCCTGCACCTTCTGGTCGACGGCGTCGGTGGGATAACCGGCCGTCATCACGCCCTCGTAGAACGTGCCCTGGGCGCTGTTGCTGTTGTCGCCGCCGTTGCCGAGCACGATGCCGCCCTGTTTGCGCATCGGGTCGTAGCTCGCGTCGACCCGTGGACCGTCGAACATCGTCGTCAGCGGACCCTGCTGCGCGTTGCCGCCGAGCGAGGCCCAGTGGTGCGGTTCGCCCTTGGCGACCGCGGTGACGAACCGGTCGGTGATGCTCGGCAGGTCGGGGCAGAGCTTCGAGGTGCTGCCCGGGTTGACGCAGCCGACCAGGTTGTTCTCCTGGTCGGTCATGATCCACGGGCCGGGCGGGTTGCCGTGGTACCAGGCGGCGGCGGTGCCGAAGTAGCTGGTCTCCATCGTGCCGTTGTCGTCGTCGCGGCTGTCGATCTCGGTGTTGCCGTAGTCGAAGCAGCAACCGCCGTTGAAGTGCTGCCCGTCGACGATCCAGTACATGCCCTCGGGCTGGTCGTCGACCGCGACGCCCCGGGTGTCGTTGTCACGCAGACCCATGCCGGGGGCGATGAAGACCCCGTACGCCTGGTGGCCGCCGACGGTGATCGGCGCCGCGTCGGCGATCGGGAGGTTGTCGTAGCCGCCCATGGCCGGCCCGCTGAATCCGCCGCGAGGCGGCTGGGTGAGGTCGTTGTGCATGGGTGACTGGTCGTAGAGCTTCGTGATCAGGCAGGTCGTGCCGCGGCAGAACCGGTCCTGCGCGGCGGCGTCGGCGTATCCGCCCGGGCTGAGCAGGCCGATGTTCCTCTCGGCGTGGTCCGACAGGCGTTCGACCTGGTAGAGGGGGCCGTGGTAGGACGAGTAGAGGGCGCGGGTGGTGCTGTGCGCGGCGACGCACGGGGTGCCGCCGGCGGCGTAGATGTCGCACGGGCGGCCTGGTGGGCCGGCCGGGGCGGCCGCGGCCGTGCCGGGAGCCGCGGCGACCCCGCCGAACATGGCCATGATCAACGTGAGCGTGATCGCGATGAACTTTCTCATGTCACCGTCCCGTCACCCAGAGGAGCGCGTCGATGTCACGGTGAACGTTAACAATGCCCTAAGTCAAGAGGCTGCCGCCAACTCAGGCGAGAACCTCGACCGGCGCGGCCGCGATCCACGCCAGCGCCACGTCGGCCGGCTGCGGGCGGCACATGTAGTAGCCCTGCGCGCTCTCGCAGCCGATCTCCCCCAGAGCGGTCAAGACCGACTCGTCCTCGACACCCTCCGCCACGACCTCCAGGTCGAGCGCGTGGGCCAGGTCGGCGATCGCGGCGACGATGGCCCGGCCGCCGGCCGTCGAGTCGATGCGCGAGGTGAAACGGCGATCGATCTTGAGCTCGTCGAGCGGCATCTCCTGGAGGTAGCTCATCGACGAGTAGCCGGTGCCGAAGTCGTCGATCGAGACGCGGACGCCGAGCGCCCGGATCTCGGTCAGCACGGCCGCCGCCAGCACCGGATCGGCGATGACGGCGCCCTCGGTGATCTCGACCGTCAGGTCCTCGGGCCAGGTGCCGTAGCCCGCCATCAGCTCGCGCAGCCGGTCGGTGAAAACGGGGTCGAGAAGGCAGTCGGCGCCCACGTTCACCGCGACCGGGATGCGCCGGCCGCCCTCGCGCCACGTCCGCTGCTGGGCCAGGGCCAGCCGCAGCACCACGTCGGTCAGCGGGCGGATCAGGCCGTTCTGCTCGGCGACCGGGATGAACTGGTCCGGGAAGACCAGGCCGCGAACCGGGTGCCGCCAGCGGACCAGGGCCTCGACACCGCAGACCGTACGGTCGGAAACGCGGACCTTGGGCTGATAGTGCAGCTCCAGCTCGTCGTTGTCGATGGCCCGGCGCAGATCGCCCACCACGGCCAGCTTCTCGAAGCTGTTCTCGTCGGACTGCGCGTCGTAGAGCGCCACACCCAGGTGGCCGCGCTTGGCCGCGTACATCGCCACGTCGGCGTGCTGCAGCAGTTCGGCCGCGTTGGCCGACTGGATCGGGAACAGCGAGGCGCCGATGCTGACGCTGACGTCGACCGTCACCCCGTCGATCTCGGCCGGCAGGCAGAGCGCGGTCAGAATGCGCCGGCCCAGCCTCAGCAGATCGTCGGTGGAGGTGACGTCCGGCAGCACGATCGCGAACTCGTCGCCGCCGAGGCGGGCCACCGTGTCGTAGTGCCGGGCCGAGGCGCCCAGGCGCCGGGCCACCTCCTGGATCAGCAGGTCGCCGGCGTGGTGGCCGAGGGTGTCGTTGACCTCCTTGAAGCGGTTGAGGTCGAGCAGCAGCAGGCCGGCCCGGCCGTCCTCGATCGCCTCGTCCAGCTTCTCGGTGAGCAGGCTCCGGTTCGCCACGCCGGTGAGCCCGTCGTGGGCGGCGCGGTGCCGGCTCTCGCGGGCCTGCCGCTCGGTGTTGCGCTGATAGGCGACCAGCACGAAGGCGCAGAACAGCACCACGATGAGGTCGATGCCGGAGATGATGCTCACCGCGACCAGCAGCCGGTGGTTGGCCCTCTGCGCCTGCGCGAGCAGGGCGGCGCTGGCCAGGTTGTTCCGGGCGATGTTGACCGACGCCTGCTTACGCAGGGCGGAAGCACTCAGCCGGGCCTGGTCGGCGTCGCTCTCCATCTGCTTGCGGTCCCCGTACGCCTGAGCGTGCACCAGATCGCGAAGGGTGTAGCTGTACCCGCCGTAGGTGTTCTGCAGGGTCCGCGCCTGGAACGACTCGGCCGGCCCGCCGTGCGAGTTGAGCCAGCGCAGATTCTCCTCGGCCGACCCGATCGAGGCGATCAGTGGCTCCCGCCCGACCGCACTGTCCGCCCGCACGAAGTCGACCAGCTGCTCGTACTCGATGCCGATGCGCAGATAGACCTGCCCCCACTGCTGGGTGGTCTCCTCCGCGGCGGCGATCCGGGCGGTCGCGTGAGTGGTGGTCTCGATGCTGAACACGGCCAGACCGGCGAGCAGCATCAGGCCGGTGACCAGCGCGACGATCGCACTGCGGGCCACCGCCCGGCGCCGTACCCACGACGTGCGCATCCGTCCGTACCCTCCGCCGCCCATGACTCTGACGTCGGACTGAATCGGCTGCCGGGCCGGGCGGATGAGGATCGCACCCGTTCAGCACCGCTGAAACCCGCCGTTTTCCCCGCGCCGGAGCCGAAAAGCAGGGCGTCAACGCGTACCGGAAAAGGGGCTGTCAGATGCGTGTGGTGCCGATGTTGGCGGTGCTGGCGATCGGGCTGTCGCTGGGCGGCGACCTCGCCCGCCCGGACGTCGCCCGGGAACCGGCCGTCAGCTTCCTGGTCGCCGACGCGACGCTCGGATACGCCCAGGAGCTGGCGACGGGGTTCGCGGCCGGCGCCGCCGAGGTTCCCGGTGTCGCGTCGAGCCAGCGCGGCGCGGCGGTCGGTGACACCACGAACCAGCTGGCCATGGCGCGCGACGCGCTCGGCCAGCCGCACACCGGGGTCTCCCTGTTCACCTGGAACCCGGAACTGCTGGCCCAGGTCACCGACCGGCGGGTGATCGCGGTGCACACCCCGCCGGCGCTCGGCTCCGGCATCCGGCTGTACGTCGGCAACGACGACTACAAGCTCGGCCGGATGCTCGGGCAGCAGCTGGAGACGATGATCCCGCCCGGCATGCAGGGGACGGTCGTGCTCGGCACCTCGGTGCCGGGCGCCCTGGCGCTCGACCGGCGCAGCGCGGGCGTCCGGGACTGGCTGAACCGGGTGCGTCCGCGGCTCGGCATCCTCGGCCCGTTCGACACCAAGCAGGACCCGGCGGCCAGCCAGGAAGCCTGGACGACGCTGCTGCGCGCCAACCCGTACGCGGTCGCGTTCGTCGGCGTCGGCGACAACGACGCGGCGACACTGGCCCGGCTGCGGGCGAGCAGCGCCGGCGGCTGGCTGGCCGGCGGCTTCGGCCTCGACGACATGGCGCTCACCGCCGTGCGTACCGGAAAGTTCGCGCTGGTCTCACCCGAGCTCTACGTCCAGGGCGCGGTGGCCGGCCGGCTGCAGGCGGCCGCGGCCCGAGGTGACGCGCTGCCGGAGGGCTGGCTGGTCACTCCCGGGCTGCCGATCACCGCGGCCGACGTACCGGCGATCCGCGCCCGCCAGGCATCGGCGGTCCGTTCCCCGGGCGTGGCCGACGAGCTGGTCACCGACGCGCCCGCCCATCTGCGGCCGCTCGAGGACGTGCAGGGCTCACTGAGTTAGCACGCCCAGGCTCTGGGCCTTCTGGCGGCCGTTCGCGACCGCGGCCTTCCAGGCGGCGGCCGCGGTCACGCTGCCCGCGGTCAGGGCCCGCAGCTGGTCGGCGAAGACCCGCTGGAGCTCCTCGTCGCCCGGCGCCTGGAACGACCGCCTCTTCCTCGCCGCCGACTCGGCGAAGACCTCCGTGGTCCGCTGGCCACCGAAGAACGGGTCGGGAGCGAGCAGCTCCGGCATCTTGTACGCCGCGGGAGCCGACGGGAACAGCGCCGCCTCGGCGAACATCTTGGCCTGGTTCTCCGGCGACAGAAGCCACTTGATCACGTTGAACGCCGTCTGGTGGTCGCCGCCGTCGACCGGCACGCCGAGGAACGAGCCGCCGATGTTGGCGCCGTCCGCGGCCCCGTTGGCCACCCGCCACTTACCCTTGGTCGACGGCGCGGCCTGGATCATGTCGGCCGCGTGCCAGGCCGCCCCCGAGTCGGTCGCCACCTGCCCGTGGTCGAACAGGCCGGTCCAGCGCTTGTCGTCGTTGGCGATCCCGGCGGTCAGCCCGCGCTGGATCGCCTCGACGGCGATGTTCCAGGCCGTACGGATCGGTTCGCTGTCGCCGACGTAGTGGTTGCTCTCGTCCACGAACCGTTTGCCCTGCTGCTGGCAGCAGACCGCGAACAGCTCCCAGGCGTTGGCGATCAGCTTGACGTTCCGGGCCTTCAGCCGGGTGCCCGCGGCCAGGAACGCGGGCCAGTCCGCGATCTGCCGGGCGACGTCGGCCGGCTCGCCAGGCAGCCCGGCCCTCTCGAACAGGTCGGCCCGGTAGAACATCGCGGTCGGCCCGATGTCGATCGGGAAACCGATCAGCTGGTTGTCGAGCGTGCTGCCCTGCTGCCACTTCCAGTCGAGGTACTGGACTTCCAGGGTGCTCGCGCCGAGCGTGTTCAGATCGACGAACAGGTCGGCCCGAGGCAGGATCGTCGGAGCGTCCTCGCCCTTGATGCCGGCGATCGCGGGCGCCTGCTTGCCGTCGAGCACGGGCATGAGCGCCTTGAGGTAGTCGCCGTCGACGATCTTCGTGGTGAGCCCGGGAAACTGCACCGCGGCGGCCGCGACGGTCTGCGTGCCCAGGCCGCCCGGCCAGCACCAGAGGTCGAGCGCCTGCGCGGCGGCGCCGCCGCCCGCCTTCCGGTCGGTGCCGCACCCGGCGGCCGTCGAGACGAGGGCAGCAGCGAGCAACGCTCTCCGCTTCACCCTCGAAAGCTACCAAAAGCCGCCAAGCGGGCGCGCACGATCGCGACTTCTCTGCTCCCCGGCGCGCTGACCGGGGGAACGCCGACGGGCCTGGTCCGTGCGGACCAGGCCCGTTTCGTACGGGTGGGATCAGTGGTGACGGGGCAGCTGGCTCAGGTCGAAGGACCAGATGCCGCGGCCGTGGGTCGCCGCGTACAGGTAGCGGCCGGTCGGGTCGGTGCGGACCTCCAGCGTCGTGGTGGTCGGGATGCCGTGGCCGAGCCGGTACCAGGTGCGCGAGCCGGCCGCCCGGTAGAACACGGCCTGGTCGGTGCCGAGCACCAGCCCGCCGCCGGCGACGTACTTGATGCTGTCGGCCGGGGCGTCGGGCACGTTGGCGGAGATGTCGGTCCAGTGGGCTCCCGCGTCGCGGGATTCGAAGACGTGGCCGATGCCGGCGCCCGGCCCCTCGGTCCAGTGGCGGGAGAACCCGTTGATGGCCACCACGACGTGTGCCGGGTTCGCCGGGTCGACGTCGAAGCTGGAGATGTACCGGTTGGGCAGCGTCCCGTCGACCGGGAGGGTGAGCTGGTGCCAGCCGGTGCCGTCAGCCTTGCCGACGGCGATGCCGCGGGTGAAGCCCTGGTTGTTGCACGGGCCGCACCACCCGGCGTACACCGTGCCGCCGGAGATGGCGACCGCGGTGGCCGTGTGTCCCTGGCCCAGGTCGAACAGGTTGACCCAGTCGTCGCCGTCGCGGATCGCGTAACCCTTGGTGTTGAGCCACACGTGGCGGCCGCCGGCGATCCAGGTGTTGCTGTTGCGGGGGTCCTGGGTGATCGGGGAGGTGAACCGGGCCTCGCCGGTCTCGGCGTCGGGCGGTGACACGTTGTAGGTGGTGGCCTTGCTCGGGTCGGTCGTCCAGGCGCCGTCGTTGACCGCGCAGTTGTTGGTCACCGCGACGGCCAGGTAGACGTACTCCTCGGCGATGTTGCAGCCGTTGGCCGGGTCGACGATGGTGTCGCCGCCGTCGCCGCCGAAGTTGGAGCCCATCACCCGGTCGCCGGGGCGCAGGATCGACTGGCCGTTGTCCTGCAGGCCGCCCGAGACGGCGACACCGTGACGGTCGCGGCCGACGCCGACCGAGTAGTACTGCAGCACGTCCATCGAGCCGTCGTTGAGCGACGTCCAGTCGGTCGCGTGCCCGGAGGCGTCCGCCTTGCCGTTCACCGGGCGGCGGAAGGTGCCGCCGTCGTCGCCGACCACCACGTACGACCTGCCGTGGTCGGAGCCGATCGCCACCGCGTGCTGGTCGGCGTGGGTGGTCTGGTGGCAGTCACCGGTCTGCTTGGCCGGGTCGATGTTCCAGCAGGGGAAGCCGAAGTTCCAGTACGGCCCGGGGACCCGCCAGTTCTGTCCGCCGTCGACCGACTCGAAGACCTCTTCGAGACCCATGTAGACGTGGTTGGCGTTCTTGGGGTCGACCTGCAGGAACTGGTTGTACCAGGACTGGATGCCGGGCATGTAGCCGGGATCGGTCAGCGCGGAGCCCGAGGCGGCCAGCTTGTGGTAATCGGCCGACAGCGTCCACGGCCCGAACGGCGAGCCCGACGGGGACACGTAGATGCCCTGCAGCGCGCTGTCCGGGTTGGTGTTGAGCTGGGTCGGGGACTGCTCGATGGCGTAGTACTTGGAGCCGTCGGCCGAGGCGGCGAACGTCACGGCGCCGACGTCGGCGGCGTCCGAGGCGATGGCGCCGGCCAGCGTCGTCCGCTGCCAGCTTCCGGCCGTACGCACGTAGAACCCGTTGTACGTGTCGCCGCTGCGCCACCCGGCGGCGATGATCACGTTCGACGGGTCCTTCGGGTCGGCGGCGAAGTCGTTGATGATGTTCTTGTACGGCGCGTTCGGGTCGGCCTGCAGCGACCCGCCCGGCAGGTAGTCCGGGTTGGGGGCGAACTGCAGCTTCCACGGGCCGGACAGGTTGGTCACCGAGTGGCTGTAGGCGCCGTGGTTGGTCGCCGCCCACGCGGTGTTCCCGAAGATCCGCACCTCGCGGATGATCGTGTTCTCCAGTTCGGTACCACCGACGCGGTCACGGGTCGAGAAGGTGCCGTGGCGCGGATCGCTCATAACGTAGACGCCGCTGCCGGCGAACGTGTCGGCGCCGGTGTTGGCCTCGCCGGTGGCCAGCCAGAGCCGGCCCTTGGCGTCGAGGCGCAGGTCGCCGGTGGACGGTGCGGGCAGGCGTTCGGAGATCGGCTGCCAGTGTCCGCCGCCGGTGCTCGAACGCCACACCCCGCCGTTGGCCGAGCCGGCGTAGACGTAGCCGCGGTCGTCGGCGGCCAGCCCGGTGACCCGGCCGGTCACGAACCCGGCGCCGCCGGAGGAGTTGCTGTTGATGTCGCGGTAGCGCGGGTCGTCCGAGTTGTACGGCCGGTTCGTCACGTGCTGCCAGCCGCCGCCGGTGGCCGGCATGCTCTGCAGCGCCCGCCAGGCGGCGGTGTAGGCGCCCGGCGCGACGACGCCCGGGGCGCTGCGCGCTGCCGCGTACTGTTCGGCCTGCTCGGCGATCTCTTCCGGATCCTCACCGTCGTCGCCGTCGTCGTCCGCGGCGGCCTTGAGAGTTTTGGCGGTGGCGTTCGGGTGTGCGGACCGCTGCGCGGCGAGCTGGACGAGGCGCTCGTACGGCGCCGGGCGCGGCTTCCCACCGGCCGGCGCGGCGACCGATGCGGCCGGAACGAGACCCAGCACGGCCAGCGTGGCGGCACCGCTCGCCAGGAGCAGGCGTGGTGGGCTGAATCGGATTTGTGGCGACAATGCCGTGATCCTCCCCAATAGATGTGCCGCTGGGGGCGGACACTCTCAGGGAGACTTTTCATCCATCGGGAGCGATGCGCAATATCGCATCTGGTCAATACTGCCGCCGATATTTCGACGGTTGTCCAGGCAGCATGGTCAAGTCAGTGCCGGAGCGCGGACTCCACGTCGGTGCGGGACGACACTCCGAGCTTGCGCAGAATGCTGGAGACGTGGACGGCGGCGGTCTTCGGTGAGATGTAGAGGCGGCGGGCCAGCTCCGCGTTGGTCAGGCCGTCACTGATCAGCACCGCCACCTCGCGTTCGCGCGGGGTCAGCGCGGCCGGTCCGGAGACGGCCGCCGCGGCGTCGGCCGGGGCCATGCCGAGCCGGGTGCGCACCTGGTCGAGTTGCGCCACGCGCCACCCCCGCCAGGAAGCCAGGAGCTCGGCCGCCGCCTCCACCTCGGCGGTCGCCTCCGGCCGCCGGTCGGCCGCCAGGAGGCAGCGGGCGGCACCGACGTGGACGGTCCCGCGGATGTACGGGCTGAGGATGCGGGCGTCGGCGATCGACCGGTAACTCTCGAGCGCTTCCGCGTGCCGCCCGCGCGCCTCCGCCAGCTGGGCGCCGACCAGCGTGCGGAAGACGTCCCAGACGTCGAAGTCGAGCAGGGTCGCGGCCGTCTCGTCGAGGCGGGCCGCCGGCAGGCCCAGCTCGAGCGCGGCCGAGATGAGGTCGTGGGCCTGTTCACCGCTGCGCCACGACTGGCCGGCCAGCGCGGCGATCAGCTGGTCGAGGGCCGATTCGGCGGCCGGAAAGTCGTGGCGCCGGCAGGCGAGATGGAACGTCAGGCCGGGGATCGTCGGCGGCGTGTTGGTGGGCAGCACCGCCAGGTCGGCGATGATCTCCTCGACCCGGTCGAGCTCGCCGGCCTCCAGGTAGAGCCCGGCCAGGAAGATGCCGTGATAGTCGGCCCAGCGCCCCCGGCGCAGGTAGTTGCGGTCCTGCTCGCGGCCGTCCTCGAGGGCGGCGATCGCGCCGGGCAGGTCACCGGCCCGCAGGGCCAGCCGGGCCTGGCCCTGGAAGTAGGTGGCCACCGCGAGCGACTCGAAGCCGGCCCGCTCGGCGTCGGTCCGCATCCGCTCCAGGGTCTCGGCGTGCTCGGCCGGGGTGTCGGGCGGATCGCCCTGCACCAGGACGTTGAGCGCG
The DNA here is from genome assembly GCF_044455125.1 of Actinoplanes sp. NPDC051343. Taxonomy (NCBI): domain Bacteria; kingdom Bacillati; phylum Actinomycetota; class Actinomycetes; order Micromonosporales; family Micromonosporaceae; genus Actinoplanes; species Actinoplanes sp. NPDC051343. Next base: position 645,353 of record NZ_JBITEL010000001.1, on the reverse strand, counting down.
CGGGCGGCCAGCACCCACTCGCCCGCCTTCTCCGCCTCGTCGACCAGGGCGGACAGGATCTCGCGGCCCTCGGCCGAGGTCTGCGCGCGGTCGGTGAGCGTCGCGCCCTTCTCCACCAGCGCGGCCATCCGGATCGCCGGCAGGTCGAACTCGGCGGCCAGGACCAGCGCGCGGTCCGACCAGAGCAGCGCGGCGTCGAGGTCGTCCCGCAGATTGGCCGACTGCGCGATCGCGGTCATCGCCCGGGCCTGGGCGGCGCCGGGCGGCAGCTCGGCGATCAGTGTTTCGATGTCGTGGGTGAGAGCACTCGTCTCGTCGGTGTCGCGGGATTCCCAGGCGATGCGGACCAGCAGGTAGAGCGCCTCGGCCCGATCGGTGGGGCGCTCGGCCAGGTCACGCCGGCGGCGCCCGTAGCGCGACGCGTCGTCGAGCAGCCCGGCCAGCCAGGCCGCCTGCGCGGCCGAGGCGAGCAGGTCGGTGTCGTCGGGCGCCTCGTCGAGACCCATCTCGGCCAGTTGCAGCGCCTGATAGGCCGAACCGATCGACAGGTAGAGCGCGGCGCCCCGGCGAGCCGCGTCGATCATGTCGGCGTAGCGGCCGGCGCCCTGGGCGTGGTGCGCGACCATCGCCGGGTCGGAGCCGCCGCCGCTCAGGAGCACGTCGAGCGCGGCCTCGTGCAGCCGGCGGCGCTGCCGGCCGAGCATCCGGTCGGCGATCGCCTCGCGGACCAGCGCATGCCGGAAGGCGAACTCGTCGTCGCCGGACTCGACCAGCACCCCCGAGGTGACCAGGTCGCGCAGCACCGCGATGAGCTCGTCCTCGCCGGTGCCGGTCACGCCGGCGAGCAGGTCGAACGGGATGCGGTGACCGAGCACGGTGGCCGCCTCGACGACCCGGCGGCTGACCGGGTCGAGGTCGTCGACCTGCCGGCGGAGGACGTCGCCGAGACTCCACGGGAGGGGCTGGTCGACGAGCTCTTCCACGGCGTACCCGGGAAGCGCCCGCAGCAGCTCCTCGAGGAAGAAGGGATTTCCGCCGGTGCGGTGGTGCAGCGCCGTCGCGGCGCGCACCGGCGCCGGAGCGCCGGTGTGCGCCGCCAGCAACGCCGCCGTCTGACCGGGGGTCAGACGGTCCAGGAGTACGTGGGTGACCGCGTGCCGGCGTTCCATCCGGGCCAGCAGACCGGCCACCGGCTGGCGACGGTTCACCTCGTCCGGCCGATAGGTGCCGATCAGCAGCCGCGGGCCGCGCTGGTCGGCGATGCGTTCGAACAGCGCCGCGCTCTCCGAGTCGACCCAGTGCAGATCCTCGAAGACGATGACCGCGGGTGCGGCGCCGATCAGGTCGGACACGATGGCCAGGCCGGTGTGCAGCCGCTCGACCGGGCTGCGCCGTGGATCGGCCAGGGCCGCCAGCTGCTGCTCGTCGACCCCGGTGCGGCCGTCGATGGCGTCGAGCAGCACCTCGTACGGCCGGGAGAGCGAGCCGGGCTCCGCCTGGCCGACCAATATCACCGTCTCCGGCGACAGGCTCGCCAGCAGCTCGTGCACCAGCCGGGTCTTGCCGATGCCGGGCTCGCCCGCGATGAGCGCGACCGCCGGCTCCCGCGACGAAGCGAGCTGCGCCAGCTGGCGCAGCTCGCTCTCCCGGCCGATCATCACCGGGCCGGCACCGCCGCGGAGGGGTCGCACGACGTCAGGCTACCGGTGGGCTGCCCCCGCACCGCACGTGCTTTTCGTCCCCTGCGGGCCTTGCGGGCCTCCCGGGCACCGTTCAGAACGCGGTGCCGGTCGGCCTCGTCGGCCAGGTCCCGCTGCCGCTGGTTGGCCAGCATCATGAGCATCACCGGGTGCATGTTCATGGCTTTCTCCTTCGCCTCGATCGATACGTCGATCCTCGGCCGCGCAACGAGCCGTCACATCGGAAGCCCTTACCTATCTCTGCGCCGGACCGATGTTCAGCGAGGCCTAGGCATACTTAGGCGCGAAAGGCGTCGCTCAATGGGGAGGACGAAACGTGAGCATGCTGGAACGGATCCGGAACGGGCTGGTCGGCGACGGCCAGGTGGTGGACGGCCCCTTCGGGCCGCGGAGGATCACGTACGCCGACTACACCGCCTCCGGGCAGGCGCTCGACTTCGTCGAGGACTTCATCCGTGACCAGGTGCTGACCCGCTACGCCAACACGCACACCGAGGCGTCGGCGACCGGTGCACAGACCGGCGCGCTGCGCGAGGAGGCCCGCGAGATCATCCGGCGCAGCGTCGGGGCGGGCCCCGACCACGTGGTGATCTTCTGCGGTTCGGGTGCGACGGCCGCGGTCAACAAGCTCACCGGCATCCTCGGCCTCCGCATCCCCGAGGCCCTCGACGAGAAGTACGCCCTGAGCAGCCGCATCCCGGCCGCCGACCGTCCGGTGATCTTCGTCGGCCCGTACGAGCACCACTCCAACGAACTGCCGTGGCGCGAGTCGATCGCCGACGTCGTCGAGATCGACTCCGATCACACCGGGCACGTCGACCTCGATGCGCTTCGGCGCGCGCTCCGGGCGTACGCGGACCGGCCGTTGCGCATCGGAAGCTTCTCGGCCGCGTCGAACGTCACCGGCATCCGCACCGACACTGCGGCGGTGTCCCGGGTGCTGCGCGAGCACGGCGCCCTGTCGGTGTGGGACTACGCGGCGGCCGGGCCGTACTCGCCGATCACGATGGCCGACAAGGACGCGGTGTTCCTGTCCCCGCACAAGTTCGCCGGCGGCCCGCAGACCCCCGGCGTCCTGGTCGTCGACCGGAAGCTGCTGACCAACCGGGTGCCGACGGTGCCCGGCGGCGGCACGGTCGCCTACGTCGACCCGACCGGCCACCGCTACCTGACCGACCCGGTCGCCCGCGAGGAGGGCGGCACCCCGGCGATCGTCGAGTCGATCCGGGCCGGCCTGGTCTTCGCGGTCAAGGACGCGGTCGGCCCGGACCTGATCGAGGCGCGCGAGCGCGAGCTGTGGCACCGGGCCCGCGAGCGCTGGACGGCCGAGGACCGCATCGAGATCCTCGGCGACCTCGACGCGGAACGGCTGTCGATCGTCTCGTTCCAGGTTCGCGCGGGCGAGCGCTACCTGCACCACAACTTCGTGGCGGCGCTGCTCAACGACCTTTTCGGCATCCAGGCCCGCAGCGGCTGCTCCTGCGCCGGCCCGTACGGGCACCGGCTGCTCGGCATCGACGACGCACACTCCCACGAGTTCCAGGTCGAGATCCTGAACGGCTGGGAGGGCATCAAACCCGGCTGGGTCCGCCTCAACCTCAACTACTTCATCTCCGACACCGTGGCCGACTACCTGATCGAGGCGGTCTCGTTGGTGGCGCGCTTCGGGGCCCGGCTCCTGCCGGACTACCGCTTCGACCCGCGGACCGCGCTCTGGACGCACGTACGGCATGCGCCGCCGCCGGTCCGCCTGGCCGGCTTCCTCCATGCCCCGCTCCCCGGCCCGGCCGGTGCGGTCGGTGAGGACGCCCTGGCCGGCTACCTGGACGAGGCGCGCGCGATCCTGACCGGCCGGCCCGAGCCGTCGGACGGCGTCGCTCCGGACCTGCCGCCGGCCTTCGAGAAGCTGCGCTGGTTCCTGCTGCCGGAGACCTGTATGAGTTGACCCGGCCCGCGGTCGTCGTCCTACTCCGGCGGCGCAAGCTGGGGTCGCCGCCGGACCGCCCTCGGGCAGACCCAGGCTCTCATCGACGCGCTGCTCGCCGTCGCCCGCACCGACCGGGGCCAACTCGAACGCGAAACGATCGACCTGGCCACCGTGATCGAGGACGCGATCGACGCCACACCCGTCGAGGCCGGCGCGGCGCGCCTGCACACGGCGCTCGGCCCGGCACCGACCCACGGTGACCCGATCCTGCTGGAGCGTCTCGCGGCAAACCTCATCGACAACGCGTTGCGCTACAACGTCACCGGGGCGCGGTCCGGGTCAGCACCGCGACCGCCGGCGCCCGCCCCGGAGGCGGACTGACCGTCACGGTGAGCCTGCCGGCGAGCGGCTGACTTCGCGGCGGCCTCACGGCCCGATCGGTAGGTCCTTGCCGGCGATCAGCCTGCGGCCCGCTTCGGTCTTCGCCTCGTCGACCGACACCTGCCACAGGTGCGCCAGCTTCTCGGCGTCCGCGACGTCGTAGCCGGCGGCCCAGAACCGGTCCCGGGGGCCGAGCCGGGCCGGGAACGGCAGCCTCTTGCCCGCCTCGAGCTTGGTGCCGCCGGCGACCTTGGCGTCGGACGGGCTGTTCAGATGCCACATCTCGGCCAGCCGGGCGGCGTCCTCGGAGGTGTAGCCGGCGTCGCCGAACGCGACGGCCGCCGCCGACGCCGCGGCGGACGGATCCGGGTGCGGACGGATCGGGAGGGTCTGGCCGGCGAGCAGCAGCCGGCCGGCCTCCGCCTTCACGTAGCCGACCTTCGCACCGGTGTGCCACAGCGTGGCCAGCTCCGCGGCGTCGTCGTAGCCGTAGCCGGCCTGGTCGAAAGCCGCCAGATCGCGGGTGAGCTCGGCCGGGCTCAGCGATGTCGGCACCGACGACGGCACGGCCATCGGGGGAGTGCTGATGCGGGTCGGCACGGGAGGGGCCGCGCCGGGCAGGAGGCTCGCCGGAAGGTTGGTGCCGGCCGCGAACAGCCCGGCGCCGAGCACCGCGCCGCCCACGACCTGGGCGCCCCGGCGACGCCGCATGTACTTGCGGTACAGCGCCTGCGATCCGAGGTACACCGCGCCCATCTGCGGAGCCAGGTGCTCGTGAGCCGCGAACACCTCGCGGAACTGGTCGTCGAGCTGACTCACGGATGCTCCCGGCACGCAGGTTCGGACCGCCCCCGACCGTTTCGAAGGCTGTACCTGTAAGACGGTTGTGTATCCGCGGTTGTGCACTGCGTTGCGGTGACGTTTACCGCATCCGGACGCCCGGTCAGCCCTTGACGGCGCCGGTGAGGCTGAACGCCCCGCCGAACACCCGGGACATCGCCGAGTAGAGCAGCACCACCGGTGCCGTGTAGAGGATCGCGAACGCGGCCAGCTGGCCGTACGCGACCTGGCCGTAGGTGGAGAAGAACGTGTAGATGGTCACCGAGGCCGGCTGGCTCTCGGGCGCCTGAAGAAGGATGAACGGCACGAAGAAGTTGCCCCACTGCAGCACGAACGTGAAGACGAAGACCACGGTCAGGCCGGGCACCATCAGCGGCAGGACGATCCGGCGCAGCGACTGCAGCCAGCCGGCGCCGTCGGTCCAGGCCGCCTCCTCGAGGCTGACCGGCACGCCGTCCATGAAGTTCTTCATCATCCAGATGGCGAACGGCAGCGACGACGCGGCCATGAACAGGATCAGGGCGGGCACCGAGTCGGTGAGCTCGAACTGGCTGTACATGGTGTAGACCGGCACCATCACCGCGGTGATCGGCAGGCCGGTGGAGAACAGGATGCTGTACATCAGGATCCGGCCGAACCGGCTGCGGTGGCGCGACAACGGGTACGCCGCGAGCACCGCCGCGGCCACGGTGATGAGCGCGGTGCCGGCCGAGATGATGAACGAGTTGAGCATCGGGCGGTAGACCGTGTCGGCGTTCAGCACATCTTTGAAGTTGCGGGTCGAGAAGTGCCAGTTGATGTGGGCCGACAGTGCCGCGCCGGGCTGGATCGACGCGATGAGGAGCCACAGGAACGGCAGGAAGAACGCGATCGCGACGATCAGCAGCGCGATCCACACCGCGATCCGGGACGGGCCGCGGCCGGGCGCCGTGAGGTCGGCGGTCTCGCGGCGGGCCGGTGTCCGGACCGCGACTACGGGGGCGCTCACAGGTCATCCACCTTGATGAGGCGTACGTAGATCAGCGAGAAGATCGCGCCGATCACCAGCAGGACCAGGGCCATCGCGGTGCCGTAGCCGAGTTTGTAGAACTGGAACGACTCCTGATACATGTAGATCGGCGTCGTCGAGCTCTTGTTGCCCGGCCCGCCCTTGGTCATCACATAGATCAGGCCGAACGCGGCCAGCGTCTGCAGGGTGATCAGCATGAGGTTGGTGACGATCGACCGCCGGATCAGCGGCAGCGTCACCCGCCGCAGCCGCTGCCACGCGGTGGCCCCGTCGACCGCGGCCGCCTCGTGCAACTCGGGCGGCACGTCGTTGAGTGCGGCCTGATAGACCAGCATGGAGAAGGCGGTGCCCCGCCACACGTTGGCCAGGATGACCGCCAGCATCGGCGTGGTGTAGAGCCAGTTCTGGCTGAGCCCGACCCGGTGCAGGATGGTGTTCAGCGTGCCCTCCTGATGCAGGAACGAGTACCAGCAGAAGCCGGCCACCGTCTCGGGCACCGTCCAGGCCGCGACCACCAGCCCGCTGACCATCGCCCGGGCCGCCTTGCCCCGCCCCTTCAGGAGCAGGGCGATCAGCAACCCGAGCGTGTTCTGGCCGATCACCGCCGACCCGACGACGAACACCAGGGTGAGCCAGAGCGAGTTCCAGAACTGGCTGTCGTGCAACATCGTCCGGAAGTTGGCGAGGCCGACGAAGTCGATCGTCGAGGAGCCGGTCAGCGCGACGTTGGTGAAGGCGCTGTAGACGCTCCACAGCAGCGGGCCGGCGAAGAACACCCCGAGCAGCAGCAGTGCCGGGACGTACGCCCCGAACCGTGCCGCCCGGGATGTGGTGGCGGTCGTCATTGCGCGGTCATCACTTTGTCGCCGCCGGCGGCCGTCTTGGCCTGGTCGGCGAAGGTCTTGGCGGCCGCGTCGGGCTGGGCCTGGCCGGTCATCACCGACTCCATCGCCACCTGGACGGCGTCGGAGATCTGCGGATAGACCGGGTAGGCGGGCCGGAACTTGGTCACCTGCACGAGGTCGGTGAAGAATTTCAGGGTCGGGTTGGAGTTGAGGTACTGCGGGTCGTTCGCCACGTCGTTGCGCTCGGCGATCTGGCTGGCGCCGATGTCGTACTTCAGCGTGTTCTCGCGGTTGAGCATGGTGGTGACCAGGTCGAACGCGGCCTTCTTGTCCTTGGTGTGTGAGCCGACCGAGAGCACCCAGCCGCCGGACATGCTGACCTTGCCGGGGGCCTCGCCGTTCTGGGTCGGCATGGCGGCGGTGGCGAGCACCTTGCTCCACTGCGGCCACGGCTTCTGGCCCGAGGCGACCCACGCCTGGTTGATCCACGAGCCGTCGAGGTCGATGGCGAGCTTGTTCTGCGGCAGCAGTTCGGTGGCGACCCGGGTCGCGATGTTCGGGTCGAGGGCGTCCTGCGGGCTCGGCGCCAGCTTCTCGTCGAAGATCGTCTTGACGAAGTTGAGCGAGTCGGTGAAACCGGGGCTCGACACGATCCACTTCTTCGAGGCGTCGTCGTAGAGGGTGTTCTTGGTGCCGTACAGCAGCATCTCGAAGCCCTGCATGGTGGCGCCCTCGCCGGCGCCCTTGCCCGAGTAGACGTTGAGCGGGGTGACTCCCGGGACCTTCTGCTTGATGGTGCGGGCCGCGGTCAGGATGTCGTTCCAGTTCGTGGGTTGCCACGGGACCGGGATGCCGGCCTTCTTGAACAGCGCCGGGTTGTACCAGAGAGCGCGGGTGTCGGTGCCCATCGGGACGCCGTACGTCTTGCCGTCCTGCGCCTTGGCCGCGCTCTTGGCCGAGTCGGTGAACTGCGACCAGTCCGGCCAGTCCTTGAGGTAGTCGTCGATCGGGGCCAGGAAGCCGGCCTGGATGTCGGTGTTGACGAGGAAGGTGTCCTCGTACATGACGTCGGGAGCGCTCTTGGGTGAGCGGTTCATCAGCGACAGCTTGGTGTAGTAGTCGTTCTCCGCCGCCTCGATCGGCTGGAGGTTGACCGTGTAGCCGGGGTGCGCCGCCTCGTACTGCTTCTTGACGTCCTTCAGCTGCTGGTCCAGCTGGATGAAGGCGCCGAACTTCTGGTACGCGATGGTGACCGTCTTGTTCTTGGCGTCGCCGCCGGACGATCCGCAACCGGCGGTGGCGGCCGTGATGGCCAGCGCCGACAGTGCAGCGAGAACGATTCGATTCCGCATCTGAACTCCTAGCGGGCAGGATCGAAAGATCTAAGTTCGTCTCTGCTAACGTTCTCTGAGAACGTAATCAGATCGTCCCGGCATGGTCAAGAGCGACAACGATCAATGGAAGGGAATTGGCATGTCGCTACGTCGCCCGACGATGCATGACGTCGCGAAGGCGGCGGGCGTCAGCCCGGCGACGGTGTCGCGCGTCGTCAACAAGGAGCGCTACATCCGCCAGGAGACGCGGGACGCGGTCGAGCGCGCCATCGCGGACCTCGGATTTCAGCGCAACGAGGCGGCCCGCGCGCTGCGCCCCGGGCAGACCACCGACACCATCGCGCTGATCATCGAGGACGTCGCCAACCCGTTCTGGTCGGCCATCACCGACGGCGCCGAGGAGGTGGCCCGGCAGCACCGGCACATGCTGGTGGTCGGCAGCACCCGGCACAGCTACGACCGCGAACGCGAACTGCTGCGCGACCTGGTGCTGCGCCGCCGGGTCGACGGCGTGCTCGTGGTGCCGACCGCGCAACCGCAGCACGAGTTGCACGCCGAGCTGAGCCGGTGGGCGCCGATCGTCTTCATCGACCGCAAACCGGCCGGGGTCGCCGCCGACGCGGTGCTGCTCGACAACCAGGGCGGCGCGCGAGGTGCGGTCGGGCACCTGATCGGACAGGGGCACCGGCGGATCGCGTACATCGGTGGCGACCCGTCCGTCACCACCGGCGCGAAGCGGCTGGCCGGCTACAAGCAGGCGCTCAAGCAGGCCGGCCTGCTCGCCGACCCGGCACTGATCCGGCTCGGCGTGCATACCGTCGCCGAGGCGCACCGGGCGGCGGCCGGCCTGCTCGACGGGCCGGACCCGGTCGACGCGGTCTTCGCCGACAACAACCGGATGGCGGTCGGCGTCCTGCAGGCCCTGCACGAGTACGGCGGCCCGGTCGGCCTGGCCGCCTTCGACGACGTGGAACTGGCCGCGCTGCTGTCCCGGCCGGTCGCGCTGGTCACCTACGACGCGACCAGGCTGGGCGCGCACGCGGCCGAACTGCTGTTCGCCCGCATCAATGGCGCCGAGGGCCCGCCGAAGCGCTCGGTGCACCGCACCACCCTGGTCACCCGGGGAGGCACCGCTTAGCGGGCCGGCACCTCTTCGCTCAGCGGGCCGGCACCTGCCTGTGGGCCGGCGACCTCCAGGCCGGCCGCGCCGAGCACCTCGTCGGCCTCCACCTCGGCCACCGTGAGCGGCTCCGGGCGCACGCGGGGGAGTGCCCCGGCGACCACCGCGGCGGCGATCGCGGCCAGGACCGCGCCGACCACGAAGACGGTCACGAACTGGGCCTCGCGGGGCAGCGGCACCGGGCCCGGGATCGCGTTGCGGGTCATCATCGTGACCACGAACGCGGTGCCCAGCGACATGCCGACCGAGCGGGAGATCGAGTTGACGCTGTTGGCGATGCCGGTCTCGGCCGGCGCGACGTGGGCGATGAGCAGTGCCGGCAGGGCCGCGTACCCGAAGGTGACCGCGGTGTTGACGATCAGAGCCCCGACGATGACCTCCCAGGTGGCCGCGTGCAGCACCGCCAGCATCGCGAAGCCGGCGCAGGCCAGCACCGCCGCGATGACCAGGGTCGCCTTGGCGCCGAAGCGGGCGACGAGCCGGCCGCCGAGAGGTGCGGTGAGCACGCCGCCGGCCGTGCCGGGCAGCAGGTAGACCAGGCTGGCCGCGAGCACGGACGCGCCGAACCCGTAGCCGGCGACCTCGCGCGGGGTCTGCACCAGGGCGGAGACGGCCAGGAAGACGGCGAACATCGCGAAGCCGAGGAACAGGCCGGCCGCGTTGGCGACCACGATCGGGCGATGGCTGAGCATCCGCGTGCTGACCAGGGGATGCGTGACGCGGCGTTCGAGAAGGACGAACGCGACGAGCACGACGACCGCGGCGGCCAGCGAGCCGAGGACCCGGGCCGAGCCCCAGCCCCAGCCGTTGCCCTCCTCGAGCGGCAGGATCAGCAGCACCAGGCCGAGGCCGAGCAGGGCGGCGCCCGCCCAGTCGAGGCGGCCGGCGGCCGCGCCCGCGCGGCGCGGCAGCTGCCACGCCCCGGCCAGACCGATCGCGGTCAGGGCGGTGGCCAGCCAGAACAGCTCGTGGTAGTCGCCGCCGTTGCGCATCAGCAGCCCGGTGACCACCAGCCCGAACCCGGCGCCGACCGAGAGCATGCCGCTGACCAGGGCCATCGCGCCGGTCAGCCGCTGCGGCGGCAGCTCTTCGCGGAGCACGCCGATGGCCAGCGGGAAGAGTCCGAAGCTGGCCGCCTGGGCGACCCGGCCGACGAGCAGCAGGGGAAGGTCGGACGTGGTGGCGGCCAGGATCGAGCCGAGCAGCACCACGGCCAGCACGCCGAGCATCACCGGCCGGCGGCCGTACAGGTCGCCGAGCCGGCCGAGCATCGGCGTGAACACCGCGGCGGCGAGCAGGTTGGCGGTCACCACCCAGCTGGCGGCGCTGACGGAGACGTCCAGGGCGGTCCGAATGTCGGCGACGACCGGGACGACCAGGGTCTGCAGCGCCGAGACGAGCAGCACCACGTAGCAGGCGACGGGTAGCGCGAGGCGCGATTTCGAGGTCACCCGTCCGACGCTAGACCTGCCCTCGACACCGTGTCGAGAATTAAAGATGTGACGTCGATTTCCTACGACGGACTGTAGAGTCGATGGCGTGCCAGCCATCAAGAGTCGCCGTGCCCCCACCAAAGGCGATCAGCGGGAGCAGGCCCTGATCGAGGCCGCCCGGGCGGTCTTCCGCGACAAGTCGATCAGCCAGGTCACGATCGACGAGCTGGCCGGTGCGGCCGGCATCGCGCGTTCCGGCTTCTACTTCTACTTCGAGTCCAAGCAGGCCCTGCTCGCCGCACTGGTCGACCAGCGCCTCGCCGAGGCCGACCTCGAGCTGGCCGAGTGGCTCGCCGCGGACGGCCTCGACCGGGGCGCGTTGCGCCGGGGGCTGGCCGCCGGGCTCGCGCGCTGGAAGACCGACGGCCGCTGGCTGCGCGAAGCTTTCATCACGCCCGATCCCGGGCCCGACGTGATGCACGTGCGCGACCGGCTGGTCGACCACGGCTGCTCCCTCTTCTCCGAGCGGATCGAGCGGGACGCCCGGGCCGGGCTGACCGTCGGCGGTCCGCCCGCGCTGATCGCCAAGCTCGCCGTGCACCTGCGGACCATCACGTTCGCCGAGGTCTATGCCAACCCGGCCGCCTACGACGACGACGAACTGCTCGACACGCTGACCGACGCGATCCTCCGGCTCGTCTACGGTGCGACTCCCGGCGGTGCTCCGCGTACGGCCGGGTAGTGAACTCCTAAAGGGAGCCGCGGTGTTTCGGGAAGATTGCGAGATCTTTTCTTGACAACGTTGTCAGTGCGGGGTGAAGCTGACGCTCTCTGATCCCGGGCGCCGATCGAGCGCCTGTCCCCAGGAGTTGCGCATGAAGGTGATCGGCGGCTCCCGCGCTGCCTCTTCCTTGCTCCGGCGGTGGACAGCCGTCGCCGGCGCCTTACTCGTCTCGGCCGGAGTGTTCGCCGCTCCGGCCGGGGCCTACGCCGCGGCCACGCCCGGCGATTTCAGCTCCTCGTTCGAATCCGGTGACCAGCAGCCGACGGCCAGCACGGCCGAGGTCGGCCCGGATGGCAAGCCGGTGCAGGGCAACCTCACCGGATCGATCCGCAGCGGGCTGCCCGGCAGCGTGCTCGGGCAGGTCAGCGCCGTCACCGCGAGCGCCGAGAACCCGCCCGGCGAGGTCGCGGCCAACCTCAAGGACGGCGACTCGTCGACCAAGTGGCTGGCGTTCAGCACGACCGGCTGGGCGGCCTACCGGCTGTCCGCGCCGGTGGCCGTGGTGAAGTATTCGCTGACCTCGGCGAACGACGCCCCGGGCCGGGACCTCAAAAACTTCACGATCCAGGGGTCCGACGACGGCTCGCAGTGGACCGATCTGGACAGCCGGACCGGTCAGACCTTCGGCGGCCGGTTCGCGACCAACACGTACACCTTCACGAACACCACCGCCTACAGCTACTACCGGCTGAACGTCACCGCGAACTCCGGTGACTCGATCATCCAGCTCGCCGACTGGGACATCAGCGACGGCACGGACACCCAGCCGGCCGCCAGCCCGATGGTCAGCGAGGTCGGATCGGGACCCTCCCGCGGTGCCAACGACCTGCCGAGCGCCGGTTTCACCGGCGTCAAATCCCTGCGGTACGCCGGTGGCGCGCAGGCGGCCGGCCGCTCGTACGCGACCGACAAGCTCTACGACGTGAACATCCCGGTCGGCCCGAAGACCCGGCTGAGCTACAAGATCTTCCCCGAGCTCACGGGCGAGGACCTGCAGTACCCGTCCACGTACGCGGCGATCGACCTGCACTTCACCGACGGCACCTACCTGAGCTCGCGGTCACCGGTCGACCAGCACGGCAACGCGCTCACCGCGTCCGGCCAGGGTGCGTCCAAGGTGCTCTTCGCCGACGAGTGGAACGCCGTGCAGTCCGACATCGGTGACGTGGCGAACGGCAAGACGATCGACCGCATCCTCCTGGCCTACGACAACCCGGGCGCTACCGCCGCCACCCACTTCCAGGGGTGGATCGACGACCTCGCGGTGACCGCCACGCCGGCGGCGATCGACGGCTCCAGCCTCACCAACTACGTCGACACGCGCCGCGGCAGCAACGCCTCGGGCTCGTTCTCGCGCGGCAACAACCTTCCGATCTCGGCCGTGCCGAACGGCTTCAACTTCCTGACGCCGGTCACCGACGCCACGTCGAACTCGTGGGAGTACGTGTACCAGCGCAACAACAACGCGGCCAACCTGCCGATGCTGCAGGGGCTCGCGATCTCCCATGAGCCCAGCCCGTGGATGGGCGACCGCAACCAGATGTCGATCATGCCGGTGCCGCCGGGTGGCAACACCACCGGGCAGCCCAGCAGCCGCGCGCTCGCGTTCAGTCACGACGACGAGATCGCCCGGCCCGATTTCTACAGCGTCAAGCTGCAGAACGGCATGACCGCGCAGATGTCGCCGACCGACCACGGCGGCGTCATGCAGTTCGGCTTCACGGCCGGGCAGGCGACCGGCACCCTCGTCTTCCAGAACGGCAACTTCTCGTTCGGCACCGACGGGACGGTCACCGGCTGGGTCGACAACGGCAGCGGCCTCTCGGCCGGGCGCACCCGGATGTTCTTCTCGGGCGCGTTCGACCGCGCACCGGCCGGAACCGGCTCGACGTCGGCCACCTTCGACACCTCGGCGACCTCGCAGGTGACCCTGCGGTTCGCGACGTCGTTCATCTCGGTCGACCAGGCCAAGAAGAACCTCGACCTCGAGGTCACCGGCCAGAGCTTCGAGCAGATCCACGCCGCGGCGACGGCGGCCTGGAAGGAGCGCCTGAGCCGGGTCGAGGTGAAGGGGGCCACCGAGACCCAGCAGGTCACGCTTTACTCCAACCTGTACCGGCTCAACCTCTACCCGAACTCGCAGTCGGAGAACACCGGCACCGCCGCCCAGCCGCACTGGCAGTACGCCAGCCCGGTGTCCGCGGCGACCGGCGCGTCGACCGCGACCACGACCGGCGCCAAGCTGGTCGACGGCCAGATCTACGTCAACAACGGGTTCTGGGACACCTACCGCACCGTGTGGCCGGCGTACTCGCTGCTCTACCCGGACATCGCCGCCAAGATCGCGGACGGCTTCGTCCAGCAGTACCGCGACGGCGGCTGGATCGCCCGCTGGTCCTCGCCCGGCTACGCCGACCTGATGACCGGCACCAGCGCGGACGTCGCGCTCGCCGAGGCGTACCTCAACGGGGTCAAGCTCCCCGATCCGCTCGCGGCGTACGACGCGGCGGTGAAGGACGCGACGGTGGCCTCCGGGCGCAGCGAGGTCGGCCGCAAGGGCATCGACACGTCGCTGTTCCTCGGCTACACGCCGACCTCCACCGGCGAGTCGGTGTCGTGGGCGCTGGAAGGGTTCATCAACGACTACGGCATCGGCAACATGGCCGCGGCCCTGGCCCAGGACCCGAAGACGCCGGCCGACCGGCGTGAGCAGCTGCAGGACGACTCGGGTTACTACCTGCAGCGGGCCCGCAACTACGTCAACCTGTTCGACTCGCAGACGAAGTTCTTCGAGGGCCGCGACGCCTCCGGCAACTTCCAGCAGGGCAACCCGCTCGACTGGGGTGGCGTCTACACCGAGACCGACGGCTGGAACTACGCCTTCACCGCCCAGCAGGACGGCAACGGCCTGGCCAACCTCTACGGCGGCCAGAAGGGGCTTCAGGACAAGCTCGACCAGTTCTTCGCCACCCCGGAGAAGGCCGACCACCCCGGCGGTTACGGGGGCACCATCCACGAGATGGTGGAGGCCCGGGCCGTACGCATCGGCCAGCTCGGCATGAGCAACCAGCCGTCGCACCACATCCCCTACATGTACGACTACGCCGGAGCGCCGTCGAAGACGCAGGCCATCGTGCGGGAGATCATGCGGCGGCTGTACGTCGGCAGCGAGATCGGCCAGGGCTACCTGGGCGACGAGGACAACGGCGAGATGTCGTCGTGGTACATCCTCAGCTCGCTCGGCCTCTACCCGCTGCAGAACGGCTCGCCCAACTGGGTCATCGGCTCGCCGCAGTTCACCCAGATGACCGTGCACCGCTCGACCGGCGACATCGTCGTCAACGCGCAGAACAACAGCACCAAGAACGTCTACGTGCAGAGCGTGAAGGTCAACGGCGCGACGCAGAAGAGCACCTCCATCGACTCGTCGCGTCTCGAGAACGGCGGCACCATCGACTTCAAGATGGGCCCGAACCCCTCGACCTGGGGCACCGGCAAGAACGACGCCCCGGTGTCGCTGACCAAGGGCACCGCGGTGCCGAAGCCGCTGCAGGACACCACCGGTCCCGGTCTCGGCACCGCGACCGCGACCGGCGGACAGGACGCGTCGAAGCTGTTCGACGACACGTCCCGGACGCAGATGTCGTTCACCACCGGCACCCCGACCATCACCTGGGCGTACCGGGGCGGCAAGCAGGCGCCGACCTACTACACCGTCACCTCGGGGGCGACCCCGGGCGACCCCGAGGACTGGCAGCTGCAGGCCTCCAAGGACGGCATCAAGTGGACCACGGTCGACTACCGGCCGGGCGAGGTATTCCAGTGGCGTAACCAGACCAAGGACTACCGGATCGGCCTGCCGGGCAGCTTCGGCTACTACCGGCTGCTGGTCACGAAGTCCACGACGGCGACGCCGAACCTCGCCGAGATCGAGCTGCTCGCGGGCGGCGACGTCGTACTCGGCGGCGGCGCGGTCACGGTGAGCGGCGCGGGCGGCGTGGCTGCCCGGTCCGGTGCCGCGGTGTCGGTGCCACTGGCCACCGTCACCGGCGGAACGGCGGCCGACTACAAGGCCACGGTCGACTGGGGTGACGGTTCGCCGGTCACCGCCGGCACGATCTCGCCGAGCTCGCGGGCCGTGTACGCGGTGAGCGGCTCGCACACGTACGCCCAGCCCGGTTACTACCAGGCCTCGGTGACGGTGGCCGACGGGACCAGCCAGGATTCCGCCACGGTCGGCGTCGACGTGGCGTACGCGCCGGTCAACAGCCTGACCGCCGCGTTCGACAGCGTCTGCATCGGCGACGACGGCGTCCCCGGCGCGAACTGCGACACGCAGGGCTGGGAATACTCACGGGCCGCGCTCGCGGCGGCCGGCCTGACCCAGGGCAAGCGGACGGCGGTGCCTGGTACGGCGTTGTCGTTCACGGCGCCCGTTGTCCCGGCCAACCAGCCGGACAACGCGACCGGCAACGGCAGCACGATCGCCCTCAACCTGCCCTCCGACGCCAAGAGCATCTCGTTCATCGGCACCGGGACCGAGGGCAACCAGAACACCACGGCCACGCTGACCTTCGGCGACGGCAGCACCGCCACCACACCGATCCAGTTCAGCGACTGGACGCTGGGTGGCAACGCGAACGGCACCCCGTCGTTCGGCAACATCGTGGTGGCCAAGTCGGCCTACCGGCTGCACGGCACGGACAAGGACGGCGCGGTGCCGTTCGTGTTCGCTACCGCGCCCTACCAGATCCCGGCGGGCAGGACGCTCGTCTCGGTGACCCTGCCGAAGCAGACCGGTGACCCCGGCACGGCCGGCCGGATCCACGTGTTCGCGGTCGCCGACGACGGCACGCCGCGCGAGGCGCTGGCGCTGACCGCCGGGAAGAACGAGTCGGCGACCGCCAGGCAGGCGCTCACCGCCCCGCTCGGTTCGGTCACCGGCGGCCTCGCCGGCTCCACCGGCTACCAGGCCCACGTCCAGTGGGGCGACGGCACGGCGCCGTCGGACGCCACGGTCGACGGGTCGGGGGCGATCAGCGGGACGCACATCTACGCCCAGCCGGGCACCTACACGGTGCACGTCACGGCGTGGGACACGCTGTCCAGCAGCACGGTCACCCTCACGGTGACCGTGGCCAAGGCCGCGGCGGCGTCCGCCACCGCGGTCACCGTCCAGGCGCCCGAGCAGGCGGCCGTACCGGCCTACCAGCCGCAGGTGAAGCTGTCGGTCGCCGCGGGCCCGCGCGGCACGGCGATCACCGTTGACGGTTCCGGCTTCGCGCCGAACGAGAACGTCACCGGGACCTTCGGCGACGGCCTCACGGCCACGGCCCTCAAGGCCAACGCCGACGGGGTCATCTCGGGCGCGACCATCAGCGTGCCCGGGCGGGCGAAGCCGGGCGCGAGTTCGGTCACCCTGTCCGGCGCCAAGTCGGCGACCAAGGTCGCCGAGCCCTTCACGGTCACCAGGTAATCCACGGCGTGCGAATGCGCCGGTGAGCGGTCATAACACCTGATCGCTCACCGGCGCAGCCCTTCGGCACCCGACGTGCCCGCAACGTGTACACCGTTCAGCCGGCAATGCATACCGGCCCGTGACGGCGCCGTGACACCGGGGTACTGTCCTCTCGCATGGCTTCAGATCGGGAGACGGTCTTTTCCGCTAAGGGTGTGGCCGGGGTGGAAGGCGTGCGAGAGGCGGCCGACGCCTGCACATCGCACCCGATCGAGCAGGTCTGGCTCCAGGTCCGTCAGGCTCGATGATGCCCGGCGACTCTGCGATGGGAGGCGGGCGTGCCGGCAACGGATCGGCCGCCGACGCCGAGAGCGCTTCGCCGATACCGCCATGGCTCGAGGAGCCTCCGACAGGCAACCCGCCGCCCCTCATAGCAACTCGTCCACAGCTGCTCCCCTTTCACGAATTGACGTGGGAGAACTTCGAGCGGCTGATCCTTCGATTGGCGCGCCGCGACAGCGAGGTGGATCGTGGCCGCCTCTATGGCACCAGAGGTCAGAATCAACATGGCATCGACCTTTACTGCCTTCTGCGGAAGGCCGGGGCGAATGCCTCCCGGTACCGAACGATTCAGTGTCGGAACGTCGCCAGAATGACTGGTTCAGAAATAGCTGACGCGGTCGAGAGATTTCTCCGGGGGATATGGGCCGCCCGTACCGAAATGTTCGTTATCGCTACACGCGCCCAACTGGACCGGACCGAGCAGGCAGAGGCAGTGGAGAGGGCGACCCTGGCTCTCCGGGAGTCGGGAATCCAATTCGAGTGCTGGGACGGGGAAGAGCTTTCGGAGCAGCTTCGGAGCGATTTCGAACTCGTGGAAGCATTTTTCGGGCGCGTAGCGGCTGAACAGTTTTGCACCCCGCGGGAACCAAGTGACGTTGGACCGAGCGACCGGCGGCGTTCCCGATCGGCTCCTCGGCTGTTGCGCGTGGCAGAACTTTCGCCCATACACATCGGAGTCCATCGGTCGGCCCCGAGTAGCGAGTCGACGGCTGCGCGGCTGGCGGCACTAGGAATGGCGGTCGACCTGCCGCCTTACATTCCGCGAGATGTCGATGCACAAATCGATGCGGCTGTTGGAATCGGTGGACTTGTTCTGATCGAAGGGGCATCTGCGTCGGGCAAGACTCGAACCGCATTTGCTGCCCTGCAGCGTTCGTGTGCGGAGTGGTTCATGTCTAACCCACGGGACGTGGCCGAGCTCCGGGAAGTGGCGGGTGAACTCGCTCAGGTTCCGCAATTGGTGATCTGGCTGGATGACTTCGAGTTCTACCTCGCGAGCCCGACCTTCGACGAGCACCTTCTGGCAGAGCTATGCGGTCCTGAGCGAGAAGGTGTGGTTCTACTGGCGACGATGCGCTCGGAGGAGCGTCGCTTCCTTGAACGGTCGATGACCGCAGGCGATCAGTCCCAACTCGTAACCGAAAACAGATTTCGACGTGTCCGGAAGATTTTGGAGATCGCGAACATCATCAGGCTGCCGGCTCGCCTCTCGGCTGACGAGACAAGGCAGGCAGGCGAATGGCGCTGGGATGAACGAATTGCGGATGCTCTCGATCAGTCCACCGGGGGCGGCCTGACCGAATATATCTGCGCCGCTCCGGCTGCCCTTCAACGGTGGCAGTCGGGATCCGACGGCGAAGACCCCGTTGGTGCCGCCATTGTCTCGGCCGCGGTGGATTGTCGGCGAGCTGGTTACAGGAACTCCTTGGCCCGGGACCTCCTCGAAGCTCTCTACCTTGATTATATTGATCCGCGGCTCCGTCATCGGCGGGGACTGTCCTCCTTCAACGAAGGGCTTGAGTGGGCAATGTATCCGGTTCGCGGTGCCAGCTCTTGTCTGGAGCCCGTCGGTGAAGGACTTTACCGACCCTTCGACTATCTGACCGATTACGCCCAGCGCGCCGCAGCGACGTCCGTACCGGAACTCGTGTGGACAACATTGCTCGACTTGGGCGATCCGGAAGCGTCCTATTCCGTCGCGGGCGCCGCCTACGAGCAGGACATGACACAGCACGCGTATCAGGGCTATCGGCTGGCCGCGGAGGCCGGCAACGTCGACGCGATGTTCATGGCGGGGACCGGTGCCCTCGACCTGGGCCTCGTCGACCAAGGGATCGACTGGCTTCGTGCCGGTGCCGAGCAGGGCTACTGGCCGGCTATGGGAACGCTCGGCACACAGTTGTACATGGCGGGGCATCCTGAAGAGGGCAAGCAGTGGATGAGGCGCTCGGCCGAGGCCGGTGATCTACTGGCAGCGGGTGCGCTGGGAATCGGGCTCTACCGCATCGAACGACGTCCTGATCTGGCCGAACCGTGGTTGCGCATGGCTATCAAAGCGCGCGAACCGGCGGTGATGTCGACCCTGGCGGACCTCCTGAGGGGCAGTGGCAGGGCGGCGGAAGCGGAAGCCCAGTACAAACGGGCGATCCGACTCGGTCACGTCCCCGCGATGTATGGCCTGGGCAGCCTGCATTTTCAGGCTGAAAGGTGGGCAGATGCCTGGAGCCTGTGGGAACAAGCCGCTGAATTGGGACACGTGCCTGCCATGGGTTGGTTAGGAACCCTGCTTCTGCTTCGCGGTGACGAGCCGGATGCAGAGAGGTGGCTCCGGGCTGCGGCTGATGCCGATGACGATTTGGGCGCGGCAATGCTGCGGACCCTTCTTGTGGGTCGACGCAAGGCGAACAGAGGAACAAGGCCCCCAGGCTTGGAGGGTGCCGCGGCGGTGCTGGCTACCATCGGCGACGTTCTGAAGGACCGCGGAGATCTGGAAGGCGCGCGGGGGTGGTGGTCTGCCGCCGAGGCGCGAGGGTCCAAGGCTGCGGCACGAAGGCTTCGCTCAGATGAGTTCGGGTCCTGATAGTTTGGATGTTGACAGTTAGGGTCCTAACGGTTAGCTTCTTAAGCATGGACGCACCGAAGCTCACCAGCACGCTCGAGTTGCTGCGCTGGATCGGATGGGCGCAGCGCAAGGCCGGCGAGGAATGGGTTCGCGAGCGCGAGCTCAGCTTCGAGCAGAGCTTCGCCCTGGCCTACCTCACGCAGAACCCCGGTGCCATCCAGCGTGACCTCGCGCAGGCCACGCGCACGAGCCCGGCCAGCGTCTCCGGGCTGCTGCAGGGCCTCGAGCGCCGCGGCCTGGTCGAGCGCCGCACGGTGCCCGGCGACGAGCGCAGCAAGCGCATCTACCTCACCGCGGCCGGCACCGAGCTGACCGCCGGCTTCGAGACCGCCATGAACGCGGCCGACGAGACCATCCTCGCCCCCCTCGATCCGGCCGAGCGGGACACGTTGCACGCGCTGCTGCTGAAGATCACCGCGGAGCTGCCGCAACCGACCCGCTAGTCCCCGCGCGTACACCCGCAAGCCGTGCCGGCACCGCCGGCGCGCGATGAATCATGCCCGGCCGTGTCGGCGTCGCCGACGCGCCATCAACCATGCCCGAAATCTGCCGAAGGAGTCTGCCGTGAGCACCGAGACCCTGGAAAACCCGGCGAAGGCCGACGCCGTCGGCACCAACCGCTGGTACCTGTCCGCCGCTCCGATCGCCCGGGCCCTCGTGCACCTGTGCGTGCCGATGGCCGCCGCCATGATCGTCAGCGCGATCTACAACGTCGTCAACGCCGGATTCATCGGCTCGCAGCACAACACCGCGCTGCTGGCCGCCGTCACGTTCGGCACACCTCTGCTCGGCATCGTCATGGGCGTCGGCGGCGTGTTCGGCGTGGGTGGCAGCTCGCTCATCGGGCGCCTGCTCGGCGCCTCCGAGAACGACCCGGCCAAGGCCGGCCAGATCAAGCACGTCTCGGCGTTCGCGGTGTGGGGCTCGGTCGTCGCCGGAGCCGTCCTCGGCGGCCTCGGCCTGATGCTGCTGCACCCGCTCGTGTCGCTGCTCGGCGCGAACGCCGCCGCGGTCGCCGCGACCACTCACTACGTCGGGGTCATGCTGGCCTTCGTGCCGGTGATGGCGGCCGCCTTCTGCCTCGAACAGCTGGTGCGGGCGGAGGGCGCCGCGCGCCAGGCGATGATCGGGCTGATCGCCTCCACGGTCGCCAGCGTCGTGCTCGACGTGCTGTTCATCCTCGCGCTGCACTGGGGTGTCGCCGGCGCCGCGCTGTCGACCGGCCTCGCGAACGCCGTCACCGTCGCGTACTTCGCCTTCTGGCTGCAGCGCAACAGCGAGCACGTCAACCTCGCGCCGCGCTGGTTCACGCTCTCGCCGGCCGTCGTGAAGCCCGTCTTCGGGGTGGGTGTCGGCGAGCTGCTACAGTCCGCGTTCCTGATCGTCACCGCGCTCGTGCTCAACAACCTCGCCGCCGGCTACGGCGACGGCCCGCTGGCCGCCATGGGCGTCGCGGTCCGCATCGCCCAGGTGCCCGAATTCCTGGTGATGGGCGTGACGATCGGCGTGCTGCCACTGCTGGCCTACGCGTACGGCAAGGGCGACCGGGTGCGGCTGAACGCGGCCCTGCGCGGCTCCGCGCTCACCGTCGGCGCCATCGTGCTGCTCTTCTCGACGACCGTGTTCGCCTTCCGCACGCAGGTACTCTCCACCTTCTCGGCCGACCACTCGGTGCTCAAGCTCGGCATCACGGTTCTCGCGGCGCAGCTCACCGCGATGGTCGCGAACGGCTTCACCGGCCTGATCACCTCGTTCTTCCAGGCGACCGGGCGGGCGCTGCCGGCCACCGTCATGTCGGTGTCGCAGGGCGTCCTGTTCATCCCGATCGTGATCGCCGGCAAGCTCTGGTTCGGGCTGCCCGGCATCATCTGGGCCCTGACCGTCACCGAGGTCATCGTCTTCGTGGTCGGGGTCGTCATCTGGCTGGCCTCCCGGCGCTCGATCGACCGGGGTCTGGCCGACGGCAGCCCGGAACGGGCCGAGGAAGTGCTCGAGCAGGCCTGATTGACGGTCTCGGCGAACCATGCTTCGCTCCACAAGGGAGGCGGGGCATGGTTCGGCATCTTCGGAAGCACAACCGGGCCGCGGCCCGGGCCACCTCGATGCTGACCCAGGGCCGTGCGCGCCGGGACGCCGGGCTGATCTCCGCCGGCCTGGACGAGATGACCGAGCTCCTCCGCGTGATGGAGCCCGACCACCCCGATCGGCCCGCCTGCCTCGGCAACGCGGCGGCCGGATGCATGGTGCTGTACGAGCTGACGGCCGACCCGGCCGCCGTCGACCGCCTGCTGCGCATCCGGCAGTCGCTGGTCGACGAGCTGCCCGAGAGCGACTGGGTGCGGGTGGTGTTCCGGCGCGACCTGCTCCCGTTCCTGGCCCGGGTGATCGTCGCCGAGCCCGGCCCGGACGTGCTCGGCCGGCTCGTCGTCCTCGCCCGCGAGGCCGCCACCGGCGACCGAGCCGACCGGCCCATCCAGCTCGAGGCCCTGAGCGTCTGCCTGCACGCGGCGGCGGAGTGGACGGAGGACCCCCGGCTGCTGGCCGAACTGGTCGAGGCCGACCGGGGCAGGGTCGCCTTCTCGTCGCCCGGCGATCCCGCACACGGGCAGTGCCTGATCCAGCTGAGCACCAGCCTGCGCCGGCTCGCGCTGATGACGGGCCGGCCCGAGCTGCTGATGGAGTCGGCCGAGGTGGGACGGCGGGCGGTGCGGGAAGGCCCGCCGGACGACCCCGACCGCGCGCTGGTCCTGACCGGCTGCGGCAACTCGTTGCACGCGCTCTTCACGTACGAGCAGCGTTCGCCGGCCACGCTGAAGGAAGCGGTGGAGATGGGACGGGCCGCGGTCCGGGCCGCCCCGGCCGGCTACCGATATGAGGGCACGTGCCTGAACAACCTCGGCATCGCCCTGCGGACGGCGTTCGAGGAGGGCGGCGACCGGACCCAGCTGCAGGAAGCCGTCCAGGCCGGCCGGGCCGCGGTCGCCCGGACCCCGCCCGGCCATCGGACGCGTGCGCGATATCTGGCCAACCTGAGCGCCGCGTGCCAGGAGCTGTACAAGCGGACCCGCCGGGCGCCCGCCGCCGAGGAAGCCGCGGCGACCGCCCGCGAGGCGGTGGAGCTGAGCCCGCCCGGCACCCCGGAACGGGCCGGTCGGCTGACCGAACTCGGGAACGCGCTCCACCTGCTGTCCCAGACGCAGGGACCGGAGGCCGTGCGAACACTGCTGGAGGCGGTCCGGG
This sequence comes from Actinoplanes sp. NPDC051343, assembly GCF_044455125.1. Classification (NCBI taxonomy): domain Bacteria; kingdom Bacillati; phylum Actinomycetota; class Actinomycetes; order Micromonosporales; family Micromonosporaceae; genus Actinoplanes; species Actinoplanes sp. NPDC051343. Next base: position 622,257 of record NZ_JBITEL010000001.1, on the reverse strand, counting down.
CGGCCCTCGAGGCGGTGGACACCGGAGTGCCGGGCGACATCGGGCACTCTGCGCGGTTGAACAACCTGACGATCGTCGCGCGGGCCCTGTTCGAGCGCACCGGCGACCGCACGGCGCTGGACGCGGCGGTCCGGGCCGGCCGGGAAGCCGTGCAGGCGGCCGCCACCGGTGATCCGTCCCGCGCGATGGCCCAGATGTCGCTGATCCGGGCCCTCGCTCAGCAACCGCCGAGTCCGGAAGTCGTCCAGGAGATGGTGCGGCTGACCCCGGACGCCGCCACCCCGCGGACCCAGGCCCTCGCGTCGGTGTTTCTCGGCGCGGCGGCGACGGCAACCGGCGATTACGAGACGGCGCTCGACGCGTACCGGAAAGCCGTCGGCCTCCTGCCGCAACTCGCCCCGCGGCGTCTGCTCCGCCCGGATCGCGAGCACGGACTGGGCGAGCTGGCCGGCCTGCCGGCCGAAGCGGCGGCGGCCGCGCTCAGCCTCGGCCGCCTTCAGGAGGCGCTGACACTGCTGGAGCGGGCGCGCGGACTGTTGCTGGGGGAGGCGATCGGCGCGCGGCGCGAACTCGAGGCGCTGCGCCGGGCCGACCCGGCGAGGGCGGCGGAACTCGTCCGCCTCCGCGACCGCCTCGACGCCTCCGACCGGGCCGGCGTCGACCTCTACCACGACGACGAGACGGTGGTGCGGCTCGGCGACCGCACGCGCCGGCATCGCGAACTCGCCGAACGGTGGGAGAGCCTGCTCGCCGAGATCCGCCGGCTTCCCGGCCTGGCCGGCTTCCTGCAGCCACCGGCCGCCCGGTCGCCGCAACCGCCGGCCGACGGCTCGATCGTGGTCGTCAACGCCGGCCGCTTCCGGTGCGACGCCCTGCTGCTGACCGCGGGGGAGCCGGTCCGGGCGATCCGGCTGGACTGCGACTACGCGGACATGCTGGCGCGGGCGCGCGCCTTCCAGGAGCCCCGGCCCGACGATCGGCGCCTGCTGCGGGACCTGGCCTGGCTCCGGAGCCGGGTGGTCAGGCCGGTGCTGTCCGAGCTCGGACTGCTGTCCACGCCCGGGGCCGCCCCGCGGATCTGGTGGTGCCCGGTCGGGATCGCGTCGTTCCTGCCGCTGCACGCCGCGGCGATGGACGAGGTCGTGTCGTCCTACACGGCCACGGTCGGTGCCTTGCGCCCCCGCGACACCCCGGCCCGGCGGTCCGGCGCCGGCTTTCTGCTGGTCGAGATGAGCCGTACGCCCGGAGCCCGCGACCTTCCGGGCGCCCGCGCCGAGGCCCGGCAACTGGCCGGCCTCGCGCCCGGCCTGACCCACCTGTCCGGACGCGCGGCCACCCGCGACGCCGTGCTGGCCGCCCTGCCCCGGCACCGGATCGCGCACTTCGCCTGCCACGCCGTGACCGACGAGCGCTCGCCGGCCCTGAACCGGCTGCTGCTGCACGACCACGAGTCGGCCCCGCTGACCGCCGTCGAACTGTCGGCCTTGGACAGTTCGGTCGAACTCGGGTACCTGTCGGCCTGCGAGACCGCCCGATCGAGCGAGGCGCTGGCCGACGAGGTCGTGCACATCGCGACCGCGCTCCAGCTGGCCGGCTGCCGCCACGTGGTCGGCACACTGTGGCCGGTCGCCGACGCCGCCGCGGGCCGCGTCGCGGCCGCCTTCTACGCGGGTCTGGGCCCGTCCCTCGAGACCGGCGGGGCGGCCCGGGCGCTGCACGAGGCGGTCCGGGCCGTCCGCGCGGACGCCCCGCACCAGCCGTCCCTATGGGCGGCCCACATCCACCTGGAATCGGCGTGATCTAACCTTCCTTCCGCGCGCGGCCATAGTCGGCCAGGGCGTGGAAGGCGGCCTTGGGTTCCCACCGCCCGCCCTCGGGGAGAACCTTCACGATGCCGAAGCTGCCGAGGTCGAAGTCCCGCTCGGGGTCGTCGGAGGTGGGCAGATGCCGGCAGGCGAAGGTGTAGACGAACGCGGTGTCGACCCCGCCCGCGTCGAAGATGCCGAGCAGCTCGCGCACGTACGCGGCCTGCTCGGCCTCGTTGCGCTCAACGGTCTCGGTGAGCCGCACGGCCTGCGCGGTGTGCTCGTCGTACCCGATGATGGCGCCGCGGCTGCCCCGGTCGGCGGCGCCGGTGAAGGCCGCGCAGCCGAACTCGGTGACCGCGAACGGCTTGCCCTGCGAGGTCATGGCGGCGAGATTTCCGGGCAGCGCGGCGGCGTTGGTCGCGTCGCGGTAGCCGGCGTCGGTCGCGATGAAGTCGAACGGCGTCCAGTCGACCGCCTCCATAGGGAGCGACGCGTACCCTATTAGGCCACCGAACCGCTCCCGGGCGCCCGCGGCGGCCCGGGCCAGCACGGCGTTCGTCGCCCGCTGCACGCGCGGCAGGACCTCGCGGCTGATGGCGGCCGCCCGCTCGGTCAGGGTTGCGCCGGGCATCAGCCCGATCGTCATCATGCTGATCTCCGAGCCGGTGAGGAACCGGATGTTCGCTCCCTCCCGGCGGATGCGCTCGGCGCGCTCGGCGGCGTCCAGCAGGAACTCGAGCAGCTCGTCGACGGTCAGGTCGTTGGTGAACGGGCAGTACCAGACCTCGAGCCCGGCGGCGGCCGCGTGCCGGGCGGCGATCTCCAGGCGCTCGGCGACGCCGCCGGTGATCCGGACGGCGTCGGCGCGCAGTACCTCGTGGATGACCCGCATGTCGTCCGCGACGATGCCGGGGTCGAAGGGTTCGTGGGTGGTGGTGCCCAGGTTGGTGAAGCCGGTGTCGTAGGTGACGCCCCAAGCGCGCATTTGCCGCCTCCTTTACGGTACGGGTAGTACCGTACACGCTTTACGGTACGATGCGTACCGTGGCGGCAGGGCAGCGACGGCGCGGGGCCGATCTGGAGCAGGCGATCCTGCGTGCCGCCGCCGAGGAACTGACCGCCTCCGGCTACGCGGGCATGACGATGGACAAGGTCGCCCAGCGCGCCGGCACCAACAAGAACGCCATCTACCGGCGCTGGCCGCAGCGCGCCGCGCTCGGCATCGCCGCCTACAAACACCTGGCCGACGCCCGCACCCCGGCGCCCGACACCGGCAGCCTCCGGGGCGACGCGCTGGAACTGCTGCGACAGGCCAACGCGACCTGGTCGTCGCCCCGTGGGGCAATATTGCGCGACCTCCTCGCGGCGGCCGTCGACGAGCCGGCCCTGCTGGAACTGCTGCGCGAACAGGCCGGCGGCGGCGCGCTGAACGCCGCCTGGTTCGCCCTGCTGGGCCGGGCCGTGGCCCGCGGCGAGGCGGCGGCCGAGGCGGTGCAGCCACGGGTGGCGTCGCTGCCGATGATGCTCCTGCGCGGCGAGTACGCCCTGCGCGGCGTCCCGGCCGTGCCCGACGAGGTCCTGGTCGAGATCGTCGACGAGGTCTTCCTCCCGCTGGTCCGCGGCCGCGGCCTGCCGAACGGGTGACAGATGTCAGGGGTTGACTACGGGTATTCCACCCTTACCCGGCTTGCGGTGACGTCGTAGGGTCAGCCGGTCACTCGCTACGGATCGGGGGGAGTCCGTCATGATCGAGGCCAGAGGCCTCACCAAGCGTTACGGCGACAAGCTTGCCGTCAACGATCTGTCTTTCACAGTACGTCCGGGCATCGTCACCGGGTTCCTGGGGCCGAACGGCGCCGGGAAGTCCACCACCATGCGCATGATTCTGGGCCTGGACCGGCCGACCTCGGGCGAGGCGCTGATCAACGGCCGGCCCTACACGTCGGCCCGCACGCCGATGCAACTCGTCGGCGCTCTGCTCGACGCCAAGGACGTACACGGTGGCCGCACCGCCCGGGCCCACCTGACCGCGCTGGTCCAGTCGAACGGCCTGCCCCGGCGGCGGGTCGACGAGGTCCTCGCGATGACCGGCATGACTGAAGCGGCCGGCCGCCGCATCAAGGGCTTCTCGCTCGGCATGTCGCAGCGGCTCGGCATCGCGGCGGCGATGCTCGGCGACCCGGAGATCCTGATCTTCGATGAGCCGGTCAACGGGCTCGACCCGGAGGGCATCCTCTGGATCCGGCGCTTCATGCACTCGCTGGCCGACGAGGGGCGGACGGTCTTCGTCTCCAGCCACCTGATGAGCGAGATGGAGAACACCGCCGAGCACCTGATCGTCATCGGTCTCGGCAAGCTGCTCGCCGACATGAGCACGACCGACTTCATCGCGGCCAACTCGGCCGGTCTGGTCCGGGTGCGCACGCCCGACCTCGAAAAAATGCTGGATGCCCTGCGTGAGGCCGGCCTTCAGCCCAACGTGGTCGACGGGCACATCGAGCTGCTGGGCACGACGACCGAGGCGGTCGGCGAACTGGCCGCACAGCACCAGCTGACCCTGCACGAGCTCTTCACCCAGCGCTCGTCGCTCGAGCAGGCGTTCATGGAGATGACGAAGGACTCGGTCGAATACCAGGCCACCGGCGCGACCGTGGGGAGCGGGCAATGACGACTACGACGATGCCGCCGCGGCGCACGTCCGCGCTCCCGGCCGGTGGGGCCACGCTGCCCCGGGTGCTCCGTTCGGAGTGGACGAAGTTCTGGTCGCTGCGCTCGACCTGGTGGACCCTGCTGATCGCGTTCGTCGTGACGGTCGGCTTCTCGACACTGCTGGCCTGGGGTGCGTCGAGCAATGTCGACAAGATGGACGCCCACGACCGCGCGACGCTCGACGTCACCAACGCCGCCATGGTCGGCATCGCGTTCGGCCAGCTCGCGCTGGCGGTGCTCGGCGCACTGATCATTGCCGGCGAATACTCGACCGGCGGCGTCAAGACGACGTTCGTGGCGGTGCCCAACCGGCTGCGCGTGCTGCTGGCCAAGGTTCTGGTGTTCGGGGTCGTCGCCTGGGTCGTCGGCACGGTGTCGGCGTTCGTCTCGTTCTTCGTGGCGATGTCGTTCTGGTCGTCGCACGACCTGGCGGCCAGTCTTTCCGACCCGGGAGTGCTTCGCGCGGTGCTGGGAGCCGGTCTGATCGCCTTGGCGGCCGGGCTGCTCGGTCTCGCGCTGGGTGCGCTGATCCGGCACACCGCGGGCTCGATCACCACCGCGGTCGCCCTGCTGTTCGTGGTGCCGCCGCTGACCGGTCTGCTGCCCGGTGACTGGGGCAATTCGATCTCGAAGCACTTCACCACGAACGCCGGCCAGCGCATCACCGAGGTCATCCACACGCCGGGGCAGTTGGGCCCCTGGGCGGGCTATCTGTGGATGCTCGCCGAGTGCGTGATCCCGCTGATCGTCGGTGCGTGGCTGATGCGCCGCCGGGACGCCTGAGGCGGGCCGTCCAACGTGGGTTGCGCGCCGGGCTGATGCTTGAGACAGTCCGGCGCGACACCAACACGGGGGACGCGCATGGGGGACCTTTACGAGGCCGGTGAGCAATTCGTCCGGCGCGCCCGATCGGCGAAGGATGCGGTGGGCGCGCCGGGAACGGACGCGAGCGGGGCGGTGAGCGTCACGCTCGACCCGGACGGCCGCGTGGCCGCGGTTTCGGTGGTCGCCGGCTGGCCGCAGCGGGTCAGCGAGGACCGGCTCGGGGAGGCGGTCCGCAGCGCGGTCCAGAACGCCGTTTCCCACCGCGTTGCCGCGTGGGGTGAGAGCTATGCGTCGGGTGCCGATGAGTCTTCATCGGCACCCGATCCGTTTCCGCAGCGGGCCGAGCTGCAGCGGCGCCTGCGAGCGGCGGCGTCGGGCCAGATGTCCGGAGAAGACCTGCGGGCGGCCCTGGGCGAACTACTGGCGATGGCCCGCGACATCGAGCAGGGCCTCGACGAGGTCTCGGCCAAGCTCCGGTCGACGCTCGGCGCCGCTCACACCGGCCGCAGCCCGGACCGGCACGTCACGGTCTCGATGACCGGTGGCGGCGAGGTGACGGCGGTCCGGTTCGAGGGCTCCTGGCTGCGCCAGGCCCATGAGATCAATATCGGCCGGCAGGCGACGGCCGCGTTCCGGGCCGCGTACGCGGAGGTGGCCGCACACGGTGTGCAGAGACTGATCGCCGACAGTCCGCTCGGCGCCGTTCAACGGGCGGGGCAGGACCCGCTCGGTCTGGCCCGCCGGCTGCGGGTCATCGAGTGACGAGGAGGCAGGATGACGACGGTCGCCGTCGCGATCGAGGCGATGCGGCACGACGCCGCGGTGTGGGACGAGGTGTCCGGTGTGGTCGGCCGGGCCGGTCAGGAAGCCGCGGCTCTGACGCTCGGCGAGGCACAACTGTCGTGGGCGAGCGTGCCGACCGGCCTGCTCGACACCTACCAGGAGATCCAGCGGAAGGTGGCGGCGCTGCTCGGCGAGGGCCGCGACGTGACCCGCGGCCTGAGCGTCACGCTGGACGAGGTCGCCACGGCTTATCAGTTGAGCGACGACAAGGCGGCCGCCCGATTCGACGGGGAGTGGGACGTCCATGAGTAGCGAGGCCGAACTGCTCGAGAAGATCAACTCGGTGATCGCCCGGATCGACGGCAAGACCACCGAACTGCAGGAGTCGCTCACCGGCAAGCTGCACTGGCTGCCCGGCGGCCTGCGGGACAAGGTCGTCGACGGCTGGAACGCGTTCTGCGGCTATCTGAAGCGGGTCTGGGACAACCTCGGCGAGGTCATCGCGAATCTGGGCTCGCCGTCCGCCCTGCAGGCCGCCGCCAACGCCTGGAGCGATCTGGTCGGCCGCCCGGTCAGCGGCCAGGTGCAGTCGGCCGACGCCGGCCTGCTGAGCGTCGACACCACGTGGGACGGCACGGCGGCGGAGGCGTACCGGCAGGCGTTGCCGCTGCAGAAGGCGGCGCTCGACAAGGTGAAGTCGACGATGACCGACGGCATCGCGTCCGCGCTGACCGCGGTCGCGTCGAGCATCGTCCTGTTCTGGGGGCTGCTGGTGACCGCGCTCGGTGCGCTGATCATCGGCATCGTCGGCGCGGTCAGTTCGGTCGCGACGATCGCCGGCCTGCCGGCCGCACCGTTCATCGCCGCCGCGGCCGCCCTCGCCGCCTCGGCGTCCCTGATCACCGGCTCGGAGGTTCTCAAGGCCTCCTGCGCGTCGGCCAACACCGGCCTGCGGCTCAAGCTCGACGACGACACGGCCTTCCCCGGCGGTCATTGGCCGCCGGCGGCGGCCACCGGCTGAGCGTGCGGCATGGCGCCTTCCGTACGCCGTAGCACCCTGCACGCCGTACTCACCGGCATGCTGGCCCTGGTCGACGTGGCGTTCGCCTGGCTCGGGTGGCTGATGTGGACTCTGCACCGCGACGGCCCGGGCCAGCCCGCGGAGGCGGCGACCTTCGTCCTGCTCGGAGTCTCGGCCTTGGTGGGGGCGATCGTGATGCTGGTCGCGACGGCGGCATTCCTCCGGGGCCGCCGCTCGACCGCTCGCGCCGCGGCGGCGATCGCATGGTTTCGGGCGCTGACCGTGGTCGCCGTGCTGGCGGTGCTCGCGGGGGCACTCGGCTCCTCGGCGATCCTCGGTCTGGTCCCGGCCACCGGCGCGGCCATCGCCGTGGCCGACGCGATTTTCGCCGTGCTGGCGGCGGGCGCCGCTCTACGCCGCACGGCCGACGGCTGAGCCGATCGCCGGTGCCGCCGGCGTGCGGCCGACGGCTGAGCCGATCGGCGGTGCGGGCGTCGCGCTGCGCCGTGTGGCCGACGGCTGAGCCGATCGGCGGTGCGGGCGCCGCGCTTCGCCGGGTGGCCTGTGGGTGAGCCGATCGGCGGTGCGGGCGTCGCTCTCTGTCTGGTTCTCGCCGTGCTCGTGGCCCTGGTGGTGGTCTACAGTGTCCGCCGGCGGCGCCGGGGGCGCGGTCGGCTGGAGGAGTGGGCGCGGGCGAGTGGCTGGCGGTTCACCTGGGAGCCGGTCGTCGACCGAGGCCGGCGCATGCCCGGCGGCGTCACCCACAGTCTTTCGGCCACATTGCACGGCCGTCCCGTCGCACTCGCCGAATGCACGGTGACCGACGGCGAATCCGAATACCGCATTTTTCGTCATCGTGGCGGTCACCTTGAGCCGAGCATTGCCGTCGATCGAGGTGTCGCCGCGTCGCGGCCGGCGGCAATTCATCGCGCCGGGCGAGGGCGCCACCGGCATTCGACAATGCCTTCCGCATTCGCGCCGAGCCGCCGGCCGACCGACTGTGGTGGCTCCCGCCGGAACTGATTGCGGCCCGGCTGCAGCGGCGGGTGCCGGAGTCGTGGAGCCCGTCATCGCGGACGCCCGGAGCCCGGTCGGCTGTTGCTGGAGGCTCGCACACTGGTCAGACTCGCCGATCTTCTCGATCCGCTCGACACGCCGGGGCGTTCCCTCTGACGGGGGACCCGCGAGGGTGACCCGCGTCGCGGGACCCGCGTTCCGCCGCGCGGCATCGTGAACTTTTCTCTCACTCGCGGCAGCCGACCGCCGTGGCCAGGGGAAATTCGAAGGGTTACGGCAAATGGCATCCGAATAAGGGTGCGCCTCGTCACTGATTCGTTTCCTGAATACGAAGCGATGCGATGACGTTTCGTGTTTCACGATGCATTTGTCGGCGCGGGCAACCCGAACGGATTAATACCATCGTCAGGGAACGTCGACGCACCGGAGGAATGGTGGACGTACCGGTGGTCCGTTTCAAATGAGCGCACTTTCGTCTGCAAACCGGCGGTGCTAGCTTCGTGGCGGATCGAGGCCGGTGGCCTCGATCTTTGTGGCTCGGTCAACAAGATCCGACCTTGCTCGCATTGCCGGCCTAGGACATCAAGGATAGACGTGGCGAAGACGCTTTCGGTCGTTATCCCAGCATTCAACGAGGCGGAGAATCTTTTTCCTCTGATGGAGACGATCCCTGTCCGGGACTTGCGCCGAATGGGATGGAACACCGAAATCCTGGTCGTCGACAACAATTCGACGGACGGAACCGGCGACCTGGCGCGCGAACTCGGCGCCACGGTGGTCTTTCAAAAGGAGCGTGGTTACGGAAACGCCTATCGCGCGGGACTGACGGCGGCCTCGGGCGACGTCATCGCGACCGGGGACGCGGACTGCACGTACCCCTTCGACGCATTGCCGGAAATGCTCTCGGCATTCGAGGACCACGAGGTCGAGTTCCTCACCACCAACCGGCTGCTGCGACGCAACCGGCAGGCCATGAAGATCTCGCACACGCTGGCCAACCATCTTCTCAGCGGCGTCAGCCGGGCGCTCTTCCGCAACAACGTCAAGGACTCCCAGTCCGGCATGTGGATCTTCCGGCGCTACGTCTGGGAGCGGCTGCGCGTCGAATCGGGCGGCATGGCGTTCTCGCAGGAGATCAAGAACGCCGCCACCACGGCCGGGTTCCGCTTCACCGAGGTGCCGATCGAGTACCGCCCGCGCGGGGGTGAGGTCAAGCTCAACGCGCTCCCGGACGGCATCGGCAACCTGTGCCAGCTCTTTCGGCATCGCCTCCGTAAGGCGATCCCGGTGCCCGTACAGCTGCCGCCCGCGCCGGCCGAGCAGCCGGCACCGGCCGGCGCACTGGGTGCGATATGACCCGGACGTCCCGGTCGCTGATCGGCGCCGGCGCGGTGAGCGCCGTGCTGCTGGCGGCGGGTGTCGCCACGGCCGTGTCGTCCACTGTCCGGACCGAGGTCCGGGAGTCGTTCACGCGGCTGCCGGACGAGTACACCGAGCTCTACTTCGCCGGCACCCCGGCGCTGACCACGCGGGACGGCCGTCCGGTCGTCCGGGTTCCGGTCGCGCTGGTCCACCACGGCCGCAGCACCCAGCTGTGCCGGGTCAAGGTGGCGGTCGCCGATCCGCCGGTCGCGGCCGAAGCCGGCCTGTGGGCCCAGCCCGGCCGGGTCGCCGAGCAGACGTTCACGTTGACGCCGAACGGCCGGAAGCCCTCCGACTACCTCATCGAGGTGACCCTCATCAACCACACCCAATCACTTCACTACCGGCTCGAAGCGCAGGCCACGAAGTGAACCGGCCGGTCGTGACCACGAGCTGGGACGACGGCCACCGCCTCGACGTGCGCCTCGCCGAGCTGCTGGACCGCTACGGGCTGCCCGGCACCTTCTACATCGCGCCCCGCAACATCGAGTTCGAGAAGGGCGACCATCTCGGCGCGCCGGGCGTACGGGAGCTGGCGGAACGCTTCGAGATCGGCGGGCACACGCTGTCGCACTACCGGCTGCCGAAGATTCCCGACGCGGCGGCGCGGGAGGACATCCGCGCCGGCAAGCAGGACGTCGAGGACACCATCGGCGGGGAGGTGGTGAGCTTCTGCTACCCCCGCGGCGAATATCAGGCCCAGCACGTCGCGATGGTGCGGGAGTGCGGCTTCCGCACGGCCCGGACGGTACGCCGCCACGCGCTCGACCCTGGCGATCCGTTCGAGGCGCGCACCACGGTCAACGCGTACGCCCACCGGGTCGACGTTCCGGTGGCCGTCCGGATGGCCGGCCGGCGTCCGCGCGCGGCGGCCCGGCTGTTCCTGAACTGGGACGACCTGGCGATCGCCTGGTTCGAGGCCTGCCTGCGGGACGGCGGAGTCTTCCACCTGTGGGGCCACAGCTGGGAGGTCGACGCCCGCGGTGACTGGGCCCGGCTGGAGCGAGTGCTCGAACACATCGGTGGCCGGGCGGACGTCCGTTACCTGACCAACGGCGAACTCGTCACGACGGGGGACTGACATCCAATGGCGAGCATCACCCAGATCACGCCGTACTACCCGCCGCACCTCGGTGGCATGGAGAAGGTCGTCGAGAACATCGCGAACGGCCTGCGGAGCCGTCACGACGTGACGGTCCTGACCACCACGATCGGCGCCGGTCCGGCGCGGCTGAGGGAGGTCACCGGGCGGTTGCGGGTACGCCGGCACCGGTCGATCGAGCTCGCGCACACCCCGATCGCGCCCGGGCTGGTGCTGTCGCTGGCCCGTACGCCGAAGACGGCGATCCTGCACCTGCACAGCGCGCACGCGCTACTGCCCGAGCTGGTGGCACTGATCGCCCGGCTGCGTGGGCAACGGTTCCTGCTGCACTTCCACCTCGACGTGGACAGCTCGGGACCGCTCGGCTGGCTGCTGCCGTACTACAAGCGGCACGTCTTCGGCCGTGTGCTGCGCGCCGCGGCCGGGGTCATCGTGTTGACCGGCAGCCAGGCCGACTTCGTGCACCACACGTACGCGGTCCCGCGCCGCCGCCTGCACGTGGTGCCGAACGGCGTCGGGGAGGACCAGTTCATGCCGCCCCGGCGCGCCCCCCGCGCGGGCGGACCGTGCCGGCTGCTCTACGTCGGCCGGCTCAGCCCGCAGAAGAACGTGGCCCGGCTGCTCGAGGCGGTGTCGATGTGCGAGCAGCCGGTCGGCCTGACCGTGGTCGGCGACGGTGAGCAGCGGGACCAGCTGCGTGAGATGGCCGGGCGTCTCGGCCTGTCGGAGACGGTGACCTTCGCGGGCGCCCGGTTCGGGGCGGATCTGCGCCGGGCGTACGCCGAGGCCGACGTCTTCGTGCTGCCCTCGGACCGCGAGGGCATGCCGCTGGTCGCGCTGGAGGCGATGGCGGCCGGCCTCCCGGTCGTCGCCACCCGGGTGCCCGGCAACATCGAGTTGCTGAAGGACGTCGCCGTGCTCGCCGAGCCCGCCCCGCACGCACTGGCCGCCTCCGTCGACACCGTGGCGGCCGACCCGGAGCTCTTCGAGCGGCTCGCGCGCGGCAGTTCCGAGGCGGCGCGGGCCTACACCTGGACCGCCGTCGTCGACCGGATCACCGCCGTCTACGCCGAAGCGATCCCGTGAGCACGGCCCTGGCCGACACGCTCGTCATAGTGCCCGTGGCGGTGTCCCCGCGACCGACCGGGAGCCGTGCCCGGCGGCTGCGTGACGTCGGGCTGAGCCGTCTGCGCCGCCGCTGGATCCTGCTCGCGATCACCCTGGTGGCGGGCGCCACCGAACTGCTCCCGGCCGTGCCGGTCGGAGTGTGGGCGGCGGCCGGGCTGTGGTTGCTCCTCGCGGCGCCGGTCGTGCTCTGGTACGCGATCTGCCGCCGCCTGGTCTCGTCCCGCGACGGCGGCGCCGTGGTCGCGCTGGGATGCGCCGTGCTGGCCGACATCGTGCTGGCGCTGGTGCTCAACACGGTTCTGCCGTGGGCCGGCATCGAGCATCCGCTGTCGCGCATCCCGTTGACGTACGCCGTGGTGCTCGCCGTCGTGGCGCTCGCGGCGGTGGCGCCCGTCGTCCCGTTCCGCATCCGCCTGGCCGACAACCGGGGCCTGGGCGTGGTTTCCGGCCTGAGCGTGCTCGTGCTGCTGCTCTCGATCGCCGGGCCGGTACGCCTCAACAACGGGCTCGGCGCGGCCGCCGCGGTGGCGGCGCTGCTGGCGTCGGCGGCCCTGATGGCGGTGCTGTTCCTCGGCCGGCGGCGGCACGCGCCCGAGGCCACCGCGCTGGGCGTCTTCGCGGTCGCGCTCGGCCTGCTCCTGCTCTCCTCGCTGCGTGGCTGGTACATCACCGGGCACGACATCCAGCGGGAGTACGGCGTCTTCCAGCTGACCTACGCCGCGCAGCACTGGAGCATCGAGGCCTTCCGCAATCCGTACAACGCGTGCCTGAGCATCAACCTGTGGCCGGCCCTGGTGTCCCGGCTGACCGGCATCTCCGGCGTCTACGTCTTCAAGGCCCTCATCCCGATGCTGTTCGCGGCCGCCCCGGTCGGGCTCTACCGGGCCGTCCGCAACGTGGCGCCGCAGAGCATCGCGCTGCTGTCCGCGTTCTACTTCGTGCTGTTCCCGACCTACTTCACCGACATGGCGTTCCTGGGCCGCCAGGAGATCGCCTTCCTGCTGCTCGGCTGCATCATGGTCGTGCTCACCGACCGCGGCCGCGCGATGGGGCCGCGCCGGGTTCTCGTCACGGCGTTGCTGGTCGGCATCGTCATCACGCACTACTCCACGACGTACGTGGTGCTGGCGTCGCTGGCGTTCGCGTACCTTCTGGCCCGCGCCCTGGGACTGCCCGGAATCGGGCGGCACCGCAACCGGCGGCCGGATCCGCTCTTCGTGACCTGGTGGATGGTGGTCGCCACCGCGGTGGCCGCGGTGCTCTGGACCGGGCCGCTGACCCACACCGGCCAGCAGGCGCGCGACACCGCCACGGCCGCGGTGCTGGAAATGCTCGGGCAGCGGGACGAGAGCGCCTCCTCGGACACCGCGTACAGCCTGCTCGGCGGCGGCCGGGTGACGACGGAGCAGCGCCTGGACGCCTATGCGCAGGACACGATCTCCGACACCGCCCGGGGCCGGGCGCAGGGTGACTATCTGCCGCTCGACGTGATCGGCCGGTATCGGGTCGAGGCGGCCGAGCAGCCGGACATGCCGCTCACCGGGCTGGGACGATGGCTGCGCGGTATCGGGCTCGACGTCACCGGGCTGAACACCCTCGTCCGGCTGTCGGCGGCCCGCCTGCTGCAGGCCCTCCTGGTCGTCGGGATGATCGTGGTGACCTTCGGCCGCCGGCCGCCGTTCACCGCCCGGACCGAGCTCACGGCCCTGAGCCTCGCCTCGATCGGCGTGCTGGGCATCCTGACGGTGCTGCCCGAACTGTCGGTCGACTACGGCCTCCTGCGCGCGTTCCAGCAGGGGCTGTTCTTCTTCGCCCCGTTCATCGCGGCCGCCTCGGTCTGGATTTTCCGCTGGACCCGCCACCGGGCGCCGGTTCTCGCGTTCGGCGTGTGCCTGGCGCTCTTCCTCGACCTGGCCGGGGTGGTCCCGAAGGCGCTCGGCGGCTATCCGGCGCAGCTGCATCTGGCCAACTCGGGCCAGTACTACGACATCTATTACGTGCATCCCGAGGAGCGTTCCGGCATCGCCTGGTTGCGGGCGCGGGCCTCGGAGAAGGAGCTCGAGAGCGTGCAGTCCGAGGTCCAGACCGATCGCTACACCTTCGGCAGCATGCACAGCCTGCTGCCGGGCCGGGCCGGCAACGACATCTACCCGACCCTGATCGGCACCGGCAACTACGTCTTCCTCGGCTACACGACTGTCCGAAAGGGAGAGGCCACGGTCTTCTACCGGGGCGATCTGGTGACCTACCACTATCCGGCTGGTCTCCTCGACGAGACGAAGAACAAGATCTACAGCAGCGACGGAGCGGAGGTCTACCGGTGAACGGGCGGCCGCGGATCCTTCTCGTCAGTCACTACTTTCCCCCGCATCTCGGCGGCATCGAGAACGTCGTCGCGCAGGAAGCCCGGCATCTGGCCGAGGCGGGCGCGGACGTCACGGTTCTGACGACGGGCCGGCCGGGCGACGAGACGACGTTTTCCGGCGTACGAATCATGCGTCAGCGGGCGTGGGACGGCATCGAGCACCGCGCGGGTGTGCCGTTTCCGGTGCCCGGGCCGGCGATCGTCGCGCTCGCCCGGAGCCTGGCGCGATGGGCCGACGTGGTGCACCTGCACGACGGGGCCTATGCGACGTCCTGGGCGGCCGCCGCCGCGGCGGCGGCCACCGGCACGCCGTTCGTGATGACCCAGCACGTCGCGCTGGTTGACCATCCGGCCGCGGTCGTACGCCTCGTCCAGCGCGCCGTCTGGTCCACGGCCGGCCGTGCGCTGCTCCGCCGGGCCGAACGGGTCTTCGTGCTCAACGACACCGTGGCGGCGTTCGTCCGCGACCACGGTGCGCGTCCCGGGCGGGTCGGGCTGCTGCCCAACGGTGTCGACGCCGCGCTCTTCTCGCCGTGCCCGAGCGACGACGAGCGCCGGGCCCTGCGCGTACGCCTCGGTCTGCCGGCCGACCGGATGCTGGTCCTGTTCGCGGGCCGGCTCGTCCCGAAGAAGGGCCACGAACTGTTGCGTTCCGCCGCGGGCCCGGAGTACGACCTCGTCTTCGCCGGCGACGGACGGGAAGGCACGCCGCCGTCCGAGCCCGGCGTGCACTACCTCGGGCGGCTCGACCAGCCGGGGCTCGCGGCGGCCTATCGGGCCTGCGACGTCTTCGCGCTGCCGTCCACCTCGGAGGGTTTCCCGCTCACCGTGCAGGAGGCGATGGCCTGCGGCCTGCCGGTGGTGACCACCGACGACCCGGGCTACCGGCCCTACCGGCTGGACCGTGAGCACATCCGGCTGGTGCCCCGCGACGCCCGGGTGCTGCGCGAGACCCTGACCGAACTCGCCGCCGACCCGGCCCGGCGCCGCGCGATGGGCGACTGGTCGCGCCGCTACGCCCTGGACACCTTCTCCTGGCATCGTCACGCCGCCGAACTCCTGGAGCGCTACCCACTCGACATCGGAAAGGCGGCGAGCACCTCATGAGTCAGCCCCGCGTGCTTGCCCGGCCCGCGCTGCTGCCGATCCGCGAGTTGCGCAGCGACCCGCTGGTGCGGAACTCGTTTTTCCTGATGGCCACCGCGGCTCTCGGCGCGGGCTCGGGGTTCGTCTTCTGGCTGATCGTCGCCCGGCTCTATCCGACGGCCGAGGTGGGCCGGGCGTCGTCGTTGCTGTCCAGCGTGGCGCTGCTCTCGTACTTCAGCCTCTTCGGCTTCAGCAACGCGCTCATCCGCTTCCTGCCGACCAGCCGGGACCGGGCGCGGGACGCCGGGACCGCCATCTCGGTGGTCGTCCTGTGCAGCCTCGTCATCTCGGCCGGCTTCGGCCTCGCCGCCCCGTGGTTGGCCGGCGACCTGGGTTTCCTGCGCTCCACCGGCAGCCGGCTGGCCGTCTTCGTGCTGCTGGCGGCCGGCGCGGCGGTCAACCTCCTCACCGACTCGATCTTCGTGGCGGTCCGCGCGACCCGCACCAACCTGCTGATCAACGGCATCCTGATGAGCACCGTCAAGCTGGGGCTGCCCGTCCTGGCCGTGGCGTACGGGGCGTTCGGCATCTTCGCGGCGAGCGGTGCCGCCTCCACGCTGGCCGCGATCGTCAGCCTGGCCGTGATCCGCAAACAGCTCGCGATCCGGGCCCGCGCACTGTTCAGCCGGGCGTCGCTGCGGGCGATGCTGAACTACTCGCTCGGCAGCTACCTTTCCGGGAGCCTCAATCTGCTGCCGCAGATCGCGCTGCCGATCATCGTGCTGCACGAGCTGGGACCGGTGCTGGCGGCCGTCTATTTCGTGGCGTTCCAGATCTCGAACCTGGTCAGCGCCGCCTCGTACGCCATCGGCGAGGCGCTCTTCGCCGAGGGCTCGCACGAGCCCGGCGCACTGCGCCGCCTCGCCCTGCGGTCGGGCGGCATGATGCTCGCGCTCACCGCGACCGCGGTGGCCGCCGTCGCGGCGCTGGCCGTGCCGATCCTGCGGGTCTTCGGCGACGACTACGCGCGGCACGGAACCGCGACGCTGGTCCTCTTCGCGTTCTCGTCGCTGGCCGTCGCCTTCAACACCTGGGCCGGCTTCCTGCTCAAGGTGCAACGCCGGCTCGGGCGCCTGGTCGCCTCCAACCTCGTTTTCATCGTCGTGATCCTCGCGGTGGCGCTCGGGAAGCTGCACGACGGCCTGATCTGGGCGCCGATCGCCTGGGGCCTGGGCAACCTGCTCTGCGGTGCGGTGGCCGCCGTGGGCCTCGTCAGGAATCCCCGCGAGGAGCAACCCGCATGACGACCGTTCTCCTGGCCACGCCGTTCTACCCGCCGAGCCTGGGCGGGGTCCAGCAGTACGTGCAGAATCTGGCCCGGCAGCTCACGGCCCGGCACGGGCACCGGGTCGTCGTGGTCACCACCGCGGGCGACGGCGCCGGGCCGTCCCGCGCCGACACCGCCGAGGGCATCACCGTGTACCGGTTGCCCGCGCTGGCCCGGATTTCCCAGACCCCGGTGGGCCTCGGCTGGACGCGGGCCATCCGGCGGGTCATCCGGTCGGAAGGGGTCGACCTCGTCAACGGGCACGGGCCGGTCCCGCTGTTCGCCGACGCGGCCCGGCGGGCGGCCGGGCGGGTGCCGTTCGTGCTGACCTACCACGCCGGGCGCATGCGCAAGCAGGCGCTTCTGCCGGACGCCGTCTGCGCGGCCTACGAGCGTACGGTCATGGCCGCGACCGCCCGCAAAGCGGAAGCGGTGATCTGCGCGTCGGAACATGTGGTCGAAGAATTCCCGCGGCTGTTCGCCGGGCGCGCGGCGGTCATCGAGCCGGGCGCCGACCTCAGCCTCTTCGCGCCGGCGCCGCTGCCGCCCGGACCGCGCATCGTGTTCGTGGGCTCGCTGGAGCGCACGGCGAGCTACAAAGGACTTCCGGACCTGCTGCACGCGCTGGCCGCGCTGGCCGAGGCGATTCCGCAGGCCTGCCTCGAGGTGGTCGGTGCCGGCTCGGCGGAGGACGACTACCGGGCGCTCGCCGGGCGGCTCGGCATCGCCGGACGGGTGACGTTCGCCGGGCACCTCAGCGGTGAAGACCTGGCCGCGGCCTATCGGCGAGGGCGGGTGCTCGCGCTGCCGACGCACTTCGACAACTTCCCGACCGTGATCGTCGAGGCGATGGCGACCGGGCGGCCGGTGGTGGCGACCCGGGTCGGTGCGATCCCGACGATGGTCGCCGAGGGGGAAACCGGGCTGCTCGTCGATGCCGGGGACGTCCCGGCGCTGACCGGGGCGCTGGCCGCCGTGCTCGGCGACCGGCAACGGGCCGAGCGGTTCGGGGCCGCCGGCGCCGCCACGGTCGCGGAAAGGCTGTCGTGGCAACGGCAGGCGGATCGGACGGCCGAGGTGTTCGAGCGTGCCCTGGGCTAACGGCGGGCGGGCAGCCACAGGTCGGCCACCACGGCGCGGTGATCGCTGCGCCGGAGGGCATGGACGGCGACACGCGAGACCCCGATGCGACGGTCGACCAGCACGTGATCGATCGTCACCAGCTTGACCGGGCGGATCGCGTACGGGCCCCAGGTCGGCCGAAGTCCCTGACCGGTCGCGTCCGCCGCGTCCCGGTAACCGCGCCCGATCAGCCGCCGGAGCGCGGCGTGGTCGAGCGTCGCGTTGAAGTCGCCCAGCAGGATGCGGGGCGGCCCGTCCGGGTCCGGCACCGGCTCGTTGCCGAGATCGGTGCGCCACTCGTCCATGACCGCGAGACTGTGAGGAGCCACCGGATGCGCCGACTCGATCGCCACCGGACCCCCCGACGGCACCTCGACGGTCGCGTAGGCCTGCTGAAATCCGCCCACGTTGAGGCGCACGCCGGGTCCGCTGAGCGGATAGCGGGAGTAGAGCGCCGAACCCGTGGTGTCGAAGGGGTCGCTGGTGCGGGGGAGCGCGACCGACGCGTACGGGAAAAGCGTGCCGAGCCCGGCGGCCGTGAGTGCCGACCGGGCCTGGCCGGTGAATTCCTGCAGCGCGAGGACCGCGATGTCGTTGGCCCGCACGAGCCGGAGGATCGTCGCCGGGTCGGCACCACCGGCCAGCAGGTTGGCGGTCATCACCGGCAACGCGACGCCGCTGCCGGGGCCGGGGCCGACCGGCCGATCGGCGATGGCCCGCGGCGCGAGGCAGGCCGTGAAGAGGCTGAGGGCGAGGGCGGCCGGTACGGCCGTCGCCCAGCGCCGGCCCGCGACGGCGGCGAGAAACGGCAGCACGGATCCGCCGGCGGCCAGCGGGGTGAAGGCGAGCAGGGGCACCAGAGGGGCGGGCTCCCAGCCCGTGCCACGCAGCGCGGCCCAGGCGAGGCTGCCCGTCGAGAGCGTCCACAGCGCGGCCTGCCGTCGCCTTCGCCAGGCCGTGTCGATCGCCATGTCCCGAACCTACCCGCGACCGAATAAGACCTTTTGATCATGTATGTCGGTTACGCTCGTACAGTGGTGTCCCGTGCGGTAGGCGGTGGTCGCTGGGCTCGTTCCGCGGCGGCCTCGGTGTGCCTCCTCATGATCTTCCTGGGCGTGAGCTTCTCGGTGCCGGCCAACTCGGCCGGAAAACCTCTGTTGCGCGTCGGCCTCTCGTACGGCGACACGCTGGTGTGGATGAGTGACGCCGCGCTCGGAGGTGCGCTCGACGACGCCGTCCGGGTCGGCGCGAAATGGGTCCGCGCCGATCTCTCCTGGCAGGATCTGGCCTCCGACGGCCCGGGGGAGCCGCGGTGGGCGCTCTTCGACCGGGTGCTGGCCGCGGCCCGCGCCCGCGGCCTGTCGATGCTTCCGGTGCTCGCCTACACGCCGTCGTGGGCGCGCCCCGCCGGCTGCACCCAGCCGACCTGCGGCCCGGCCGATGCCTCGAAGTTCGCGGCCTTCGCCCGCGACGCGGCCCAGCGGTACGCGCCCCTCGGCGTGCACTCGTGGGAGGTGTGGAACGAGCCGAACCTGGGCTTCTGGAAGCCCGCGCCCGACCCGGTCGCCTACACCGGCCTGCTGATCGCCACGAGCCGGGCGGTCCGCGGCGCCGACCCGGCCGCGAAGATCGTGCTGGGTGGCCTGGCCGCCACCACGACCGGGAAGAACCGATATTCCCAGCTCGACTTCCTCACGCAGGTGTGCAAGCTGGGCGGCAACCGGGTCGTCGACGCGGTCGGCTATCACCCGTACACCTACCCCTACCTGCCCGGCACCCGCACGCGTTTCGGCACGGCGTGGGAAAAGATCGACGAGTCGCCGGTCACGCTCCGGTCCGTCCTCAAGGCGTTCGGCACGCCCCATCTGCCGGTGTGGGTGACCGAGATCGGCGCACCCACCGGCGGCCCGGGCACCGTCTCCGACGGCAGCGTGCGGAGCATCACGTCGAGGACCACGCACGTCACCGAGAAGCGTCAGGCCCAGATCGCCGCGGCCGCGGTGACGAGCGCGTCCGGCGACCGCGACATCCAGGGCCTGTTCTGGTACGCCGACCGGGATCTCAGCACGGAGAAGGACTCCAACGAGAACTTCTTCGGGCTGCGACGCGCGGACGGTTCGGCGAAGCCGGCGTACCGCGCCCTGATGCACGCGATCGCCGGCGTCGACCGGCCGCAGCGATAGCCCCGGTCTTCCCGTTCGTCAGCAGGCGCCCTTCGTGACCTTCGGCTCCTTGCCGACCGAAGCGGGCACCTTCACACACGCCTTGGCGCCCTTGACGGTCACCTCGGCCACGCCGTGCCGGACGATCCGCACCTTGCCGAAGGACGGCGGCATGTTGGCGATGGCCGCCGGGAGGTAGTCGGCCGGCTTGCCCTTCTCCTCCGCGGCCTGCCCGATCGCCGCGAAGCCGACCGCCTCGGCGGTGTCGGTCGCGCTCGGAGCGTCGCCCGCCCCGCCCGGCAGGTCGGCCGGCCCGGCGGAGCCGCCCGCCAGGTTGCCGGTCAGGCCACTCAGCGCCGCGGAGTCAATCTTGGTGGCACCCTGCGGAGCGTCGATCGGCTCACCGGTGGTCGCGTCGATGCGCAGCGCCACGCGACCGGTCGCACCGTCGACGAACTGCAGCAGGTTGAGCTCGAGAGCGGTCAGCTTCTCGTGGTCGACCCAGACGTCGACCACGATCGGCCGGTCCTTCGGCGCCTTGTCGAACGCGTCCGACATTTCCTTGGCCTGCGCGCCGCTGACGGTGGTGACCAGGCGCTTCAACTCCGTGTACGCCTTGGCGGTCGACGAGGTGACGACCAGGTGCCGGGGGTCGGCCGCGTCGCGCGTGATCTGGGCGCCCTTGAACAGGTTGGACGCGCTGGACTTCAGCTCGGCCAGGGTCTTCGCGTTGTCCGTCTTCCCGGTCGGCACGCCGAACGCGGTAGCGGGCAGGCCGGCCGCGTCCTTCGTGTCGAACGAGACCCAGCCGCCGTCGAAGAAGGCACCGAACGCCGGCGAATCCTCGGTGGCGCCCTTGCGCGCCGAGGACACGTCGCCGGCGGCGGCACCGAACTTCTGCGCCAGCTCATCAACCGGCGCCTTGACGTAGAGCATCTTGTCGACGACCCGCAGCTCGGTGCCCTCGACACCGTCGACGGTCGCGGCCAGCCGCATCCGGTCGTCATCGGCGCCCGGCCCGGCCTGGTCGTACGCGACGGTGACGGAGGAATTGAGGACCTTACGCAACGAGCTCGTGTCGTCGTCGGTCCAGGGCCCGTCGTCGCTCTTGTCCTTGGCGGCCTGGGCCTTCATCGCCGCGATCAGATCGTCGGCGGAACCGGTCACCTTCAAGGTGAAGCCGGCCTGCTTCTCGGCGGCCAGATGCTGGGCCGCGGCCCGCAGCTCCAGCCCCGGCTCCAGACGCTCGACCTGCTGGGCGCAAGCCCCGATCAAGGCCAGAGTCGCCACGCCGGCGGTCGCGCCGGCCACGAAACGCTTCGTATGCACTTTTCTCCCCGTGAAGCATCAGCGTCCGGACGGACGATGCCTGCTGCCAGATTCGGCGAACATCAAGGTAGACGCCAGAGACAAACGTCTTTCACTTCCTCAGCCGTTCGTCCCGGTCTCAAGCCATTGGCCGGAATTCGACCACCGGCACCGGGGTCAGAAGCCGAAGACCGGCAGCGCGGGCAGTGCCGGGCGGTCGAGCCACGCGGTGAGCAGTTCGTCGACCGGTCCGGTGGCGAAGCGCCGGACGTGCTCCCGGAACTCGTCGGTCGTCACCGTCCCGTGCTGGTGCTCGGCGACCCACGACCGCAGCAGGGCGAAGAACGACGGATCGCCGATCCTGGTGCGGAGGGCGTGCAGCGTGAGGGCACCCCGCTTGTAGACCAGCGGATCGAACATCCGGTCCACGCCCGGGTTCGCGATGGCGATATCCGCCGGCTGCGCCGCCAGCCGGGCGTGCCAGCGGGTGGCGTGGACGTCGGCCGACGGGCCTCCCGAGGCCGCCGACCACAGCCATTCGGCGTACGTGGCGAAGCCCTCGTTGAGCCAGATGTGCCGCCAGTCGGCGACCGTGAGGCTGTTGCCGAACCACTGGTGGGCCAGCTCGTGGGCGACCAGCCGCTCGTGGGTGCGCCGCCCGTCGAGGTGGTTGCGCCCGAAGACCGCCATGCCCTGGGCCTCGATCGGGTCGTCCAGGTCGTCGTCGGCGACCACGACGACGTACTCCCGGAACGGGTACGGCCCGAACAACTCCTCCAGGGTCGTCATGATCTCGCCGTGCCGCCCGAAGTCGTGTGCGAGCACGCCCCGCAGCCGGGCCGGGACCGCGGCCAGCTGGGGCACCTCGCCGTTGGCCAGGTCCACCAGCTCGTAGCGCCCGATCTGCACGCTCATCAGGTACGGGGAGGTGGGTTCGTTCCGCTCGTACACCCAGGTCCGGGTGCCGGCGCCGCGGCGCCGGGAAACCAGGTCGCCGGTGACCACCACGGTGTACGGGGCGGCGGCGGTCAGCGTGACCAGGAAGGTGGCCTTGTCGTCGGGCCGGTCGTTGCACGGGAACCAGGACGGCGCCCCGTTCGGCTGGCTGGCCACCAGCGCGCCGTCAGTCAGCTCGTCCCAGCCGATGTCGCCCCACCGGCCGGGGATCGGGGCCGGCACCCCGGCGTACCGGATCTCGATGGTGAATATCGTGCCGTACGCGATCGGGTCCTCCGGCTTGACCCGCAGCTTGCCCGCCCGGTGGGTGAACTTCGCCGGCCGGCCGTCGACCCGGACGTCCGATACCCGGAAGCGGCCGAGGTCGAGGCTGAACCGGGACAGCGACTGGACGGCCCGGGCGGTGACGACCGCCTTCCCGGCGAGCCGGTTGGTCGTGACCCGGTAGTCGAGGTCGAGGTCGTAGTGCAGGACGCGATAGCCACCGTTGCCGTGTGCGGGAAGGTAGGAGTCGGTCGAGTGCTCGGCGCCGGGTGCGGCGCCGAAGGGCCCCACCCTCGGGGTCATGCCCAGTTCGCGATCGGGTTGCCCAGCCATCGGCTGTCCTCGGGGACGACGTCGCCGCGGGTGACCAGCGAGCCGGGCCCGACGGTGGTGCGGGCGCCGATGCTCGCGCCGGGCAGCACGATCCCGTGCGGGCCGAGCGTGGCGCCCGCGCCCAGGGTCACCTCGTCCATGCTCATGATCCGATCATGGAACAGGTGGGTCTGCACAACACAGCCCCGGTTGACGGTGGCACCCGGGCCGAGCCGTACCAGGTCGTACTCCGGCAGCCAGAAGGTCTCCAGCCAGGCGCCGCGGCCGATCTTCGCGCCGAGCGTCCGCAGCCAGATGTTCAGCAGCGGGGTGCCGGTGGCGAAACGGAACAGCCACGGCGCGGCGAGCACCTCGACGAACGTGTCGGCGAGCTCGTTGCGCCAGACGAACGACGTCCACAGGGCGTGCTCGGTGACCCGGAACCGGCCCACCAGCAGCCACTTCGCGGCGGTCGCGGTGAGCGCGGCGACGATCGCCGCGGCCAGCAGCACCGGACCGGCGGCCAGCGCGGCCACCCAGCCGCCGGCCGCCTGCCAGACCCACGCGAGCGCGGCGAGGACGACGACCGCGAGCGCGCCGGCCAGCATCACCGGGACGATCCGGCACAGCTCGATGGCGGCCCGGGCCAGCTTGAGCCGCAGCGGCGGGTCGTAGGTGCGGCTGGTGTCGGCCGCCCCGACCGTGCGGCGCAGCGGCATCGGCGGTGCACCGAGCCAGGACGAGCCCTTCTTCGCCTTGCGCGGGGCCGAGGAGAGCACACCGACCAGGCCCCGCTTGGGCACCGAACGGCCGGGCGCCGCCATCGAAGAGTTACCGAGGAACGCCTGCTTGCCGATGCGGGCCGGCGCGACCCGCAGCCAGCCGTGGCTCAGCTCGTAGGTGGCGACCATCGTGTCGTCGGCCAGGAACGCCCCGTCGTCGACCGTCGTCATCGCGGGCAGCGCGAGCACCGTGGAAGCCTCGACGTTGCGGCCCACCTTGGCGCCCAGCAGTCGCAGCCACACCGGCGTGAACAGGCTGGCGTACATTCCGAACAGCGCGAACCGGGCCATCCCCATCAGGCGCTCGGTGGTCCACACCTGCCAGGCCACCCGCCCGCGTACCGGGTGGAAGCCCTCCCGCACCCCGAGGCTGAGCAGTCGGACCCCGACCAGGACGAGCAGGGCGTAGGTCAGGAAATAGGCGACGGCCGCGGCCGGGACCAGGAACGGCGAGGCGGCCACCAGCTCCAGGGCCGGAACGATCGCCACCACCGGTAGCACTCCCAGGAGCTGGGCGGTCAGGCTGTAACCGGCCACCCAGAGGCGGGACCGCCGCGCCGGACGCTCCTCGGGCCAGGCGGCCGCACCCTTGGCGGCGGGCGCGGCCGGTGAGCCGGCCCAGCGCCGGTTCGCCGGCACCGCACCGGTGACGGTTGAACCGGCCGCGATCTTCGCGCCCTTGCCGATCCGGGCGCCGGGCATGAGCGTGCTCCGGGATCCGACGCGGCTGCCCGCACCGATGCGCACCTTGCCGATCCGCACGACGTCGCCGTCGATCCAGTAGCCGGACAGGTCGACCTCGGGCTCGACCGCCGCGCCGCGGCCGAGCTTGAGCAGGCCGGTGACCGGCGGCACGGAGTGCAGGTCGACGTCCGGACCGATCTGTGCGCCGAGCGCCTTCGCATACGTGATCATCAGGCCCGCCCCGGCGACGCCTGTCGCACCGGTCAGTTCGGCGAGCCGCTCGGCGGCCCACAGCCGCACGTGCACGCCGCCGCCCCGCGGGTAGTCGCCCGGGCGTACGCCGCGCAGCAGCAACCGTGCTCCAGCGGCCGCCACCGCGATCCGCCCGGGCGGGCTGAACAGCAGCAGCCAGCCGGCCGCGATCCACCACCAGGACGCCTGCGGCGCCCAGGGCATCAGAACGTTGCCCAGCGCCGCCAGCACGATGGTCCAGCGCAGCCCGACGAGCGCGAGCATCGGCAGCATCAGCAGGGCCTGGAACAGCCCGGTCCGCCGGGGAGTGGGCCGGACCTCGCGGCGGACCGTCGCCGTCGCGTCCAGCGCGTCGAGCACGGCCGCCATCTGCGACAGGCGGGGGTGCTGATAGACGCCGGCCACCGACACCTGCGGGTGCTGCCGGCGGATCCAGGCCACCAGCTGGGCCGCGCTCAGGCTGCTGCCACCACTGCTGAAGAAGTCGGCGTCGGCCGCGCCGGGGCGTACGCCCAGAATCCGTTCCCAGCCGCCGGCCAGCCAGTCCTCCGTCGCCGTCAGTTCGGCGGCATCGCCGCCGGCCGCCAGCGGCCACGGCAGCGCCGCCCGGTCCACCTTCCCGGAGATGCGCGTCGGCAGAGCCTCGACCTCGGCCAGCAGCGGGACCAGCGCGGCCGGCAGCTGCTCGCGGATGCGCAGCCGGGCCGCGGCGGCGTCGAATCCCTCGCGCGGCACGACATATCCGACCAGCAGCTGGTTGCCCGCGGCGGTCCGCTTCACCGCGGCGGCCGCGCCGGCGACGCCGGGCAGTGCCTGCAGCGCCGCGTCGACCTCGCCCAGTTCGATCCGGCGGCCGCCGAGCTTCACCTGCTCGTCGCCGCGGCCGAGGAACAGCAGGCCCGCCGGTTCGGCGCGGACGATGTCGCCGCTGCGGTACGCCCGGGGCCAGCCCAGGGCGGACAGCGGCGCGAACTTGTCGGCGTCCTTCGCGGCGTCGAGGTAGCGGGCGAGGCCGACCCCGCCGATCACCAGTTCGCCGGTCCCGCCCATCGCCACCGGGACACCGGCCGGGTCGACCACCGCGAGTTCCCAGCCGGCCAGCGGCAGGCCGATGCGCACCGGTCCCTCGCCGGTCATCCGCGCGGCGCAGGCGACGACCGTCGCCTCGGTGGGGCCGTAGGTGTTCCAGACCTCGCGTCCCTCGACGGCGAGCCGTTCGGCGAGCTCGGGCGGGCACGCCTCGCCGCCGAAAATCAGCAGCCGCACGTCGTCGAGCGCCTCGACCGGCCACAGCGCGGCCAGAGTGGGCACAGTGGACACGACCGTGATGCGCTGCTCGGCCAGCCACGGGCCCAGGTCGACGCCGCTGCGGACGAGCGAGCGCGCAACCGGCACCAGGCCGGCGCCGTGCCGCCAGGCGAGCCACATCTCCTCGCAGGAGGCGTCGAAGGCCACCGAAAGACCGGCCAGGACGCGGTCGTGCGGGCCGATCGCGGCGTCGTCGGCCAGGAAGAGCTGCGCCTCGGCGTCGACGAACGCGGCCGCGGCGCCGTGGGTGACGGCCACGCCTTTCGGCGTGCCGGTGGATCCGGAGGTGAAGATGATCCAGGCGTCGTCGGCCGGTCCGGGCCGTCCGGGGCGGCCTTCGGGCGTACGCCGGAGCTTCACGGTGAGCCCGTCGCCGATGACCGCGCAGACGTCGGCCTCCCCGAAGACCAGTTCGGCCCGCTCCTCGGGGTCGTCCGCATCCACCGGCACGTACGCCGCGCCGGCCGCCAGCACGCCCAGGACGGCCAGGTAGAGCTCGGCCGTGCCGGAGGAGACCCGGATGCCGATCCGGTCGCCGGGACCGATGCCGTGCCCGCTCAGGGTGGCCCGGAGCGCCTCGATCTCGTCGGCCAGCTCGCGATAGGTAAGCGTGATGGCGCCGGTGTCGATGGCGACGGCCGAAGGGTGGGCCTGCACGGTCGCGTCGACGATGTCGACAAGCGTGCGGCGGACCGGCGGGTACGGGGAGCGGAACACCGCAATCGCGGGGAGCTCGATCGGTTGCCGATCGGTCGTCACGGTCACCGGGCGTGCTCCATCTCCACCTCGCGGGTCAACGTCGGCCAGGCGCGCGGCACTCAGCCGCCCGGGGGCGGCGTTCAAAGCTACGCGAGGACAACGGGCGATGGCGGCGCTATGACGAATTCGTGTCCACCGACACACCGTCACGCCGGTACGCGGGCACGCCGAGCAGTTCGTCGACCGTGACGAAGCGGTAGCCCCGGGCCAGCAGGCCGTCGACGGTCAGTCGCACCGCCTCGACGGTCGCGCCGCGGAACCCTCCGCGCCCGTCGAACCCGTCGTGGAAGATCAGGATGGTGCCCGGCTTCGTCCGGGCCAAGGCCCATCGGGCGATGCCCGCGGCGTCGCGCTGGAACACCTCCAGCGGATGGCAGAACACCCCGGAAACCGGTTCCAGGCCCCGCCTCCGCAACATTCGCAGCATCACCGGTTGCCGCCACAGCCACGGCGTGCGGGCCAGCGCCGGCGTACGCCCGAGGTGCTTGCGCAGCAAGCGTTGGTTCTCCTCGGTTTCGCGCCGGAAGGCGCCCGGCAGCAGGTACGTGGTGAACCGGTGCGTCATCGAATGGTTGCCCACCACGTGGCCCGCCGCGACGAGCCGGTCGGTGGTCGCGGGGTGCCGTTCCACGCACACGCCGACCTGGAAGAAGGTGGCGCGAATCCCGCGGCTGTCCAGGAAATCGGCGATCTCGGAGGTGTACGGCTCGTTGGGACCGTCGTCGAAGGTGAGCGCCACGACGCGATCGGCGCGGTCACCCCGGTAGGGGTAGCGCCCGAACACCTGCGCGGACGGGGCAAGGAACAACCAGCACAGCACGAGGATCGCCGCGACCACCCCGAGCGCGATCACCGGGGCCGGCCCTGGACGTACTGCGCGACGTTGTTCGCGGTGTGGGCGACGTACTGCCGCGGCTTCTCGAACGCGACCAGCGACAGCGCCGCGAGTACGGCCGCGACCGCGAACCGGAACCGCCGGGCGGGCGCCGGACGGGTGCCCCGGCACACCGGCGCGGTGCCGAGCACCCGGCGCCCGAACAGGCGGTTGACGAAGTAGGCGGACAGGTAGAAGACGAACAGCGAGACGAACAGGTTGTAGGCGAACCCGCGCGCGAACCGGCGCCCCGACGTGAACGTCGGGTTGGTCCCGTCGTAGACGACGGTGCCCTGACGTCGCAGCCGCCGCAGGACATCGAGTTCGTCGCCGCCCTGGGTGAGCGTGGTGTCGTAGCCGCTCCACCGGTCGCGGCGGAAGGCGATGTTGGTGGCGCTCACGTAGTAGGTGCGGCCGGTGGTCCGGTAGACCAGCCCGACCGCGCCGAACAGCGCCCGCGCGAAGACCTGCCCCCACCGGGGCCCGTCCTTGTAGCGGCACGGCCCGACGACCGCGACCACGTCGCCGGTGCCGTGGAAGTTCCGGTCGATCTTCGCGAGCCAGTCCGGCGCGTACGTCGTGTCGGCGTCGGCCGAGACCACGATCTCCCCGCGGCTCGCCTCGGTGCCCGCCTGGCGCGCGTTGCACACCCCCGGCGCCGGCTCGCTCACCACGCGGACGCCGAGCCCGCGCGCGACCTCGGCGGTGGCGTCGGTGGAGTTGTTGTCCACCACCACGATCTCGTACTCACCGTCGAAGTCCTGCCGCTGCAGGGATCGAATCGCGCCGGGGAGATAGGACTCCTCGTTGTAGCAGGGAACGACGACGCTGAACCGGATTGTCATGGCATCAGCGTCGGCCGCCGCGACGGCCGGAACCATCGATGATCACCCCGATTGCACCCCGAGATTCGAACCCTCGGACGGCTCAGGGAAAACCGGAGCGTCTGCGTCCAGCCGGAGCCTCGCGCGGGTGGCGCATCCGGGTGTGCCTGCGTTCCGGTGCCGGCCACGGCTGTCGCAATATGGGACGCCTCCGGGGCGATCCCTACGTAGTGTAGGTCTGTGCCCGAGGCCTCTGCCGATGTACTGCAGGGAATTCAGCTCATGGCGGCCCTGCTGGTCGTCGACGAGACCTTTGCCCGGGCCTCCTCGGCCGAGGAGGCCCTCAAGGTGTGCGTCGCCGAGGTGGCGACGCTCGAAGCCGTCCTGCCGTCGACCGACACCGAGGTGGTCCGCGCGTTGACGGCGCTTGCCGAGGCGATGCTGCTGCTGCGCGAGATCGATCAGGGGATCAAGCCCATGGAGACGCTTGAAGAGCTCTGGAAGCTCAATGGCGAAGACCCTGCGTGACGTGGGCCCGGGCGGTGATGTGCGGGTGCGCCGGGCAGCGCTCGCAGCCGCCGCGGGTGCGAATGCCGACGGCCGCCAATCCGAGCATGGTCAGCGGAGCCAGAACGGCCAATAGCGTCGCGGTCATCACCCCCGGCTTCCCGGCGTCTTGACATCGAAACGCCGGGAGCGGTCCTGGTTCGTACCGGCGGCCGGTCGTGGGCAAGGTGGTCATCGTGCCCGGAACCCGGCGTGGTTAGGTGTGCGGTGTGAGTGACCCGGCGGCCGGCCTGAACACCGAGCAACTCGGCGCGTACTTCGCCCTGATCGAGGTCAGCAGCCTGCTGCAGTACGCCGTCGACGAGCATCTGCGCGCCGACGGCGACCTCAGCTTCGTGCAGTTCCAGATCCTGGCCCGGCTGGTCGACGCGCCGGAGGGCAGCCTCCGGATGACGGATCTGGCCGACGGCGTCGTCTACAGCCGCAGCGGGCTCACCTATCAGGCCGGACTGCTCGACAAGCGCGGCCTGATCACCCGCTCGCCGTCTCCCGACGACGAGCGCAGCGTCATCGTGGCGGTCACCGACGCGGGCCGTGACCTGATCGCCCGGGTGCTGCCCGGACACGTCGACAGCGTCCGGCGACTGCTGTTCGACCCGATGGCCGACGGCGACCTCGCCGCATTCGGCGCGGTGCTCGGTCGCGTCCGCGAACACATGCGGGCCAACCCGCCACGCTCGGCCAAGCCGCGCGCCGGACGGAACCGAGCCGGCTGATCCTTACTGATCGTCGGGGTCGTCCGGCGGGAACGACGGGAAGGGCGGCGGTGCCGCACCCCCGTTCGTGACCGGCCGGCCACGCTCAGCTCAGCTCAGGCGCGCAGGGCGGACTGGGCGAAGTCGAAGACGCGGTCCGGGTCGTACTTGCGGATCACCTGGCGCAGGCGGGTCAGGTTGGTGCCGTAGTAGGCGCTCGCCCAGTCCTTCTGGCCCGGGTTCAGATAGTTGACGTACGCGCCGGTGCCGACGATCGGCGCGAGTGCCTGCTGCACCGCGAGCACCGCCGGGCCGTTCGCCGCGTTGCCGCTGTAGACCTGGACCGAGGCGTGCGCGCCGCGATGCGCGAACGCGGTGTCGGCCGTCTTGATCCGCCCGGCCTGGCCGCGCAGCGAGTCGAAGAGCAGCACCATGCCCTTCTGCTTGCTCATGAGGGCGACGACGCGGTCGGCGATGGACGCGGTGACCGTACGCTCGAGCATCCGCGACGCCGCGCGGAACGCTTCCCGACCGGCGGCCGGCCCGGCGAAGTACTTCATCGCGTTGAGATAGTTGTAGGTGTGGGTCGTCCGGGAGGTCGGGCTCGCGCCGACCGCGGCGATCAGCGCCGAGAGGTGACCGGTCAGCGCGGACGCCGAGCCGGTCCAGGTACCGGTCACCCGATTGGTCGGCGTGTGCGCGGCGGTGACCGCGCACAGCGAAGTGAGCTGGTCCGGCGCCGCGTCCATCCACTGCGACCAGGCGCGCAGCACGCGCGACGTGCGCGCGGCCGGGAAGTGCAGCGAGAAGATCGTGACGGTGGGCGCCGGCACGGTGCCGAACGTGAAGCTGGTGACGATGCCGCCGTTGCCGCCCCCGCCGCCGCGCAGCGCCCAGAACAGGTCGGCGTCGTGGTTGCCGTCGACCGTGTGCAGGGCGCCGTCCGCGGTGACGACCGTGGCCGACTTGAGGTGATCGCAGGTGAGGCCGTACGCCCGGGCGACCACCCCGATGCCGCCGCCGAGGGTGCTTCCGGCGACGCCGACCGTCGGGCAGGACCCGGCCGGCAGTGCGCGGCCGTGCGCGGCCAGCGCCGAGTAGAGGTCGAGGAGCTTCACCCCGGCGCCGACGACGGCCGTCCCGTCGCTGGAGACCGTGATGCCCTTGAGGGCCGAGAGGTCGACGACGACACCGTGGTCGGGCGTCGAGAACCCGGCGTAGCTGTGGCCGCCCGCCCGGGCCGCGAGCGGTACGCCGTGCCCGCGTACCCGCCGCACGCAGGCCCGCACGTCGTCGACGCCGGCCACCTTGGCGATCGCGGCCGGCTTCCGTACGCCCAGCGCACTGTTGTACGGCTGGGCCGCCGTGGCGTAGCCGGCGTCGCCGGGCCGCAGCAACGCACCCTTGAGGGCCCGCTTGAGCCCCGCGTAGTCGACGCCGGTGGCCGCCGCGGCGTACGGCTCACCGAGCATCACCCCACCGGCCGCCGCCGCGCCGGCCGCTGCCGCCAGACCGAGAAACCGCCGCCGTCCGAACTTGAAGTCGCCCATGCACCGGACGTTACAAATTCGGCGGCGGCCGGTACGTCACGCTTTCGTGCCGAACCACGCCCGTCGTCCTACCTGATGAGAGCCTGATCACCACCGCTGCACCCCACCGCCGCGCTCTGCTGAGATCCTTACCTAGCAGTAACTTCGCGACGGAGGGCACGCAATGACGGTCGACCCGGCAGGCGGTTATGTGCAGCTGCTGACACCGGAGGGCGAGCGCGTCGAGGACGCGACGTACCCGGTCAGTTTCACCGACGACGACTACCGGGACTTCTACCGCGATCTGGTGATCGTGCGCCGCCTCGACGCCGAGGGCCTCGCCCTGCAGCGCCAGGGCGAGCTGGGCCTGTGGGCCGGACTGCTGGGTCAGGAGGCCGCGCAGGTCGGTTCCGGGCGGGCCCTGCGACCGCAGGACATGGCGTTCCCCTCCTACCGCGAGCACGGCGTGCTCTACACCCGCGGCATCGACCCGATCATGCCGTTCGGGCTGTTCCGCGGCGTCGATCAGGGCGGCTGGGATCCCCGCGAGTTCAACTTCCACATGTACACCCTGGTCATCGGCGCCCAGACGCTGCACGCAACCGGCTACGCCATGGGCATCACCCTGGACGGCAACGTCGGCACCGACGACGGTGAGGCGGTCATCGCGTACTTCGGGGACGGCGCCACCAGCCAGGGCGAGGTGAACGAGGCGTTCGTGTGGGGCAGCGTCCACAACGCGCCGATCGTCTTCTTCTGCCAGAACAACCAGTGGGCCATCTCCCAGCCGTTCAACAGCCAGAGCCGCAACCCGGTCTATCGGCGGGCCGACGGCTTCGGCTTCCCCGGTGTACGCGTCGACGGCAACGATGTGCTGGCGACCTACGCCGTGACCAAGGCGGCCCTGGACAACGCCCGCCACGGGCAGGGGCCGACGCTGGTCGAGGCGTACACGTACCGGATGGGCGCGCACACCAGCTCCGACGACCCGACCCGCTACCGCATCGCCAGCGAGCTCGACTCGTGGCGCGCCCGCGACCCGATCAGCCGGGTCAAGGCCTTCCTGTCCAAACAGGGACTCGCCGACGACGACTTCTTCGCCGAGGTCGACGAGGACGCCCGCAAGATCGCCCTCGGCCTGCGCGAACGCGTCCTGGCCATGCCCGGCCCGGAGCCGGTGACGATGTTCGACAACGTCTACCCGGGCGGCTCGCCGGAGCTCGACGTGCAGCGGGCCGAGTTCGACGCCTACCGCGCCACCTTCCAGGCCCCGTGAGCCCTACCGACGCCCTTGTCACGATCGGCGAGGCGGATCCGTCAGGGAGGTGTACGCCTTCGGACAGCTGAGAGGAATCATCATGCCGTACGCCGTGGACTTCGCCGCCGTGTCGACCACCGGGCTGGAGTCGTCGCCCGTCGCGGATGCGCTCGCCGGACTGCGGGCGAACGAGGCCCGCTACTTCAAGAACAAGTACGACCACGTGTTCACGACCGAGCCGGCGGACGACGCGAAGGCGACCGTCGACTGGGTGAGCCGCATCCTCGAGGAGGAACGCGGCATCGTCGTCTCCTCGCCGCCGCTCGAGGCGACCGAGTTCCAGGTCGAGAACATCCGGTGGGCCTACGTCTTCTACCGGAGCGGCCTGTCGATCAACGTCTTGTACACGCTCGACGACGACGGGAAGCGGGCGGTCGGGTTCAAACTGTCCGACGGCATGGAGGTCCCGGCCGAACTGGACGGCTTCAAGTTCGCCCGGCAGAAGTCGAAGCTGGCCGGCACGATCCGCGGCTCGTTCTTCGTGATCAAGAACGAGCACTGATCACCGGGGCAGGTCGTACGGCGGGTCGAGCGTGAAGGGCGTGCGGGCCAGTTCCAATGCCGATTCGGGGAAACGCGGGCCTTCGGTGTAGAAGCGGGCACGGGTGCGGCCCACCGGGGCGAGCAGGCCGGCGGTGACCAGGTCGCGCAAGAGGTGAGGGTCGGCGTCGAGAACAACAGGGGCTCAGCCGACCCAGCCGCGGTCCTTGGCCAGGAGCGCGGCCTGGAAGCGGGTGCGGGCGCCCAGTGCGGTCATCACGTCGGTGACGTGCTTCTGCACCGTGCGCCGGCTCAGGTGGAGCGCCCTCGCGATTGTCTCGTCCTTGAGGCCGGCCGACATCAGCCGCAGCACGTCGGCGGCCCGGGCGTCCAGCGTGTCGGCGCCGGTGTGGGCGCGGCCGGCCCGCATCGGTACGGCCCGCAGCCAGATGCCCTCGAACAGCGCGATCATCGCCTCCAGCAGCGGTGGCGAGCGCACCAGCAGCGCACCCACCGCCGGTGAGCGGACGTCGAGCGGCATGAAGCCGGTGCGGCCGTCCACGATGGCCATCTTGAAGGGCAAGCCGGTCGTCGCCCGGGCCTCCTCGCCGAACTCCATGCTCTGCTCGGCGATGGCCAGCGTGCCGTGCTCGTCGAGCGCGTCGCCGTCGTACACCGAGCGGGACCGCACGCCGCGGCGGATGCCGGCGTCCTCGGCGCGCAGGGTGGTCAGCAGCCCGTCGCCGGCCAGGTAGGGCGGCTTGGTCAGGACGTCCAGGCCGTACCGGGCGCCGTGCACGAGGTGAAGGTAGTAGCGGTTGATCTGCTCGGTGCCGCGCACCACCTCGATGGAGTGGTCGGTGCTTCGCTGCCGGGCCGCCTCGCGGTATTGGCCCTGGAGTTCGGCGGTGAGCAGCCGGATCCGGTCCAGTTCCCCGTCGCGCCGGCTGACCAGGGTGCCCAGGGCGACCTCGGGCGGGCTGGCCCGGTAGCTGCCGGGGCGTCCGGTGGCCCGGATCACGAGGCCGCCCGATTCCAGGTCGCGGAGCAGGTGGTCGGTGTCTTGCTCGCCGAGAGCGACCGCGTCGCCGATCTGGGCCGCGGTGCGCGTCTCGCCGGCGGTCACCAGATAGCGGTACGCCTGCTCCTGCCGCGGACTCAGGCCGATGGCGGTCAGCCGTGGCGTCGTTTCGACGTCCGTCACCGCAGGAACATAGCAAGGTTCGGTTAATCGCTCGTTTCGCGCGGACCGTCCATGTCGAAATCTTCCCGCATCGTGGGAGCGAGGGCGCGCATTTGAGCGCCTGCGCATGTTGGCGACGGTCGATCATTGACCATCGTGGAACACCGTGCGGAAGGTGATCACGACAGTGACACCTGTCGTTGTCCGGCTGGGCACCCGGCCGTGGTGCAAAGAGGCAGAGAGGGCCCCTGATGCACTCGAACAGGTATACCGGGAATACGCGGAGGGCGCCATCGCGTCTGACCGCGTCGATCCTCGTCGTCGCCGGTGCGGTGCTGGGTCTACCCAGCGTGGCACAGGCCGAAACCCCCACCCCGGCCTCGGGCAAGGTCAGCGTCACCCCGGCCTGCGAAACCCCCAAGGCGGGGTACGTCGGCTGCTTCGCTCTGCGCCGGGACGACATCAAGCCGGTGAAGGGCCTGCTGCCGAACGCGCAGACGCCCGCCGGCTACGGTCCGGCCGATCTGCTCAACGCGTACGGTTTGCCGGCCGACGGAGGGGCCGGCGCTACCGTCGCGATCGTCGACGCGTTCGACGACCCCACCGCCGAGGCCGACCTGGCGGTCTACCGCCAGCAGTTCGGGCTGCCGGCGTGCACGACCGACAACGGCTGTTTCTCCAAAATCGATCAGCGGGGCGGCACCGCCTACCCGTCGCCCGACCCGGGCTGGGCGGGCGAGATCTCGCTCGACCTCGACATGGTCTCGGCGATCGCCCCGAACGCCAAGATTCTGCTGGTCGAGTCGGACACGAACGCCTTCGAGGACATGGGCGCCGCGGTCAACCGGGCGGTCGCGTCCGGCGCCAAGTACGTCTCCAACAGCTACGGCAGCGGTTACACCAGCGATCCCGGCAGCGGCGAGGACCCGACCGAGGTCACCGATTTCGATCAGTACTACAACCACCCGGGTGTGGCCATGGTGGCCAGTTCCGGTGACGGCGACTACGGGGTGTCCTACCCGGCCGCCTCGCCGTACGTCACCTCGGTCGGCGGCACCGCGCTGAACCGGTCGTCGGCCGATCCGCGCGGGTGGGCCGAATCGGTCTGGCACAACAGCTTCGGCGGTCCGGGCAGCGGCTGCTCGGCGTACGAGCCGAAGCCGGCGTGGCAGAAGGACACCGGATGCGCCAACCGCTCGGTGGCCGACGTCGCCGCGGTGGCCGACCCGCTGACCGGCGTGGCCGTCTACCAGACCTACGGTAAGGTCGGCTGGCAGGTCTACGGCGGCACCAGCGCCTCGTCGCCGATCATCGCCGGCGTCTACGCGGCGGCCGGCTCGCCGTCGGCCGGTACGAACCCGGCCTCCTACCTGTACGACAACCCGGGCGCGTTCAACGACGTCACCAGCGGGGCCAACGGCACCTGCACCCCGGCCTACCTGTGCACCGCGGGCGCCGGGTACGACGGACCGACCGGCCTGGGCACGCCGAAGGGCATCGCGGCGTTCGCCACCGGCCCGCACGGCGAGATCGTCGGCACGGTGACCGACGCGGCCACCGGCGCGCCGATCTCCGGAGCGACCGTCACCGCCGGCGACAGCGGCGCCACCACCGACTCGGCGGGCAAGTACGACATCCACGCCGCGGTCGGTGCCTATGACGTCGTCGTCACCGCGTACGGCTACAAGAGCAAGCAGGTCGCGGCCGTGACCGTCGCCCCGGATGCCAGTGTCACCGAGAACTTCGCACTGGACGCCGTGCCCAGCTCGACCGTGCACGGCATCGTCAGTGACGCCTCGGGCCACGGCTGGCCGTTGTATGCCAAGGTGACCGCCGACGGTGTGCCCGGCGGCGGTGTCTACACCGATCCCGGCACCGGCCGTTACAACCTGACGCTGCCCCAGGGCGCCGACTACAACCTGCACGTCACGCCGGTCTACCCGGGCTACGCGACCGCGACCAGGACGGTAACCGTCGGGTCGTCCGCGGTGACCGCCGACGTCGGCGTCAAGGTCGATTCGACGACCTGCGACACGGCGCCCGGCTACAAGCTGACCCATCACACCGGTGCGACCCAGTCGTTCGACGGCGCCACCGCCCCGGACGGGTGGACGGTCACCGACGCGGCCGGCAGCACCGGCGCGACCTGGTCGTTCGCCGGCAGCCGGGACAACCTCACCGGCGGTGCCGGCAACTACGCCATCGTCGACAGCGACCACGGCGGCGAGGGCCACTCCCAGGACACCACGCTGACCAGCCCGGCCCTCACGGTGCCGGACTCGGCCGACCCGTACGTCGCCTTCGACACCGACTACTACGCGCTGACCTCGACGGCGGCCGTCCAGATGTCGCTCGACGGCGGCACGACGTGGTCGGACATCTGGACCCGGGGTGGCAGCAGCCTGCGCACCACGCATGTGGCCGTCCCGGTGCCGCAGGCGGCCGGCAAGGACAGCCTGCGACTGCGCTTCCACTACACCGGCACGTACGCCTGGTGGTGGGAGATCGACAACGTGACCGTCGGCAACGACAGCTGCGACGTGGTCCCGGGCGGTCTCGTCTACGGTCACGTCGACGACGCCAACACCGGCAACCCGGTGAACGGCGCCGAGGTGTCCGTACCGGACGCCGCGCTGACCGTCACCACGGTGGCCGGGTTCTACTGGGGCTTCTCCAAGGTCACCGGTTCGCACACGGTCAAGGTGTCGGGCGGCCACTACGCCGCCGCCTCGAAGAACGTCGTCATCGTGGCGGACGACGCCACGGGTGCCGACTTCACGCTCAAGGCCGGCCAGGTCAAGGTGTCGCCGGCGAGCATCGACAAGACGGTGGCCTGGCAGGGCACCGCCAGCGCGCCGATCACGCTGACCAACACCGGCACCGCGCCGGCGACGGTCAAGCTGGGGGAGCGCAACGGCGGTAGCACGCCGCTGCTGACCGGCGGCGCACCGCTCAACAAGGTCAAGGGCACGTTCTCCAACCGGGCCCAGTCCTCCGCGGCCGGCCGGAAGGCCACCGCCAAGGTCGACGCGAACCCGTCGGACGCGCCGTGGCAGCAGGTCGCCGACTACCCGACGGCGATCATGGACAACGTCGTCGCCTACGACCAGGGCAAGGTCTATTCGGTCGGCGGCTATGACGGTTCGTCGGACACCACCGCGGGCTACCAGTTCGACCCGGAAGCGGGCGCCTGGACCGCGATGGCGCCGGCCTCCGAGGCGCGCGAGGCGGCCCGGGGCGACTTCGTCAACGGCAAACTGGTCGTCTCCGGCGGCTGGGGCCCGGGCGGTGCACCGGACGCGAAGACCGAGCTCTACGACCCGGCCGGCAACAAATGGACGGCCGGGGCGGCCAACCCGGCGCCCGCGGCGGCGGCCGGCAAGGCGGTCCTCGACGGCAAGCTCTACCTGGTCGGCGGCTGCAGCACCGACTCGTGCGGCAGCAAGACGGTCGAGGTGTACGACGCGGCGGCCAACACCTGGTCGACGGCCGCGCCGTACCCGGTGGCGGTGGCGTGGCAGGCCTGTGGCGCCATCTCCGGCACCGTCTACTGCGCCGGCGGTAACACCGACAGCGCCACGCTGACCAGCGTCTACGCGTACGACCCGGGCGCGAACAGCTGGTCGCAGCGGGCCGACATGCCCACCGACATGTGGGGTGCGGTGACGGCCGCGGCCAACGGACAGCTGCTGGTCTCCGGTGGCGTGGTCGACGACAGCAGCACGGTCACCAACCAGGGCTACGCCTACGACCCGGTCGCCAACTCCTGGGCCGCGATGCCGAACGCCAACCAGACCCTGTACCGCTCCGGCGGCGCCTGCGGCCTGTACCGGATCGGCGGCAACCCCGGTGGCTTCCTCGTACCGCCGGTGGCGTCCTCCGAGGTGCTGCCCGGCTTCACCAACTGCGGTGCGGCGGCCGACGTGTCATGGCTGAGCCTCAGCACCACCGAGGTGACGCTGGCACCGGGCAAGTCGGTCAAGGTGACCGTCGGCCTGAACGCCGCGGTCGCCGACATCACCCAGCCGGGTCTCTACACCGGCGCGGTGGCGCTCGGCACGGACACGCCGTACGCGGTGCCGGCGGTGCCGGTCTCCATGACGGTGAAGCCGCCCAAGACCTGGGGCAAGATCGCCGGCACGATCACGTCGGCGGCGGACGGTAAGCCGATCCCCGGGGCCACCGTCCAGGTCGACACGTGGGCCAGTAGCTACACGCTGAAGACCCGGGCCGACGGCACGTACGAGCTGTGGCTCGACACCCGCAACAACCCGCTTCAGCTGATCGTCGCCAAGGACGGCTTCCAGCCGCGGGTCGCCACGGTGAAGATCGCCAAGGGCGCGACCACCACCACCGACTTCTCTCTCAAGAAGTCCTGACAGGCGGGCGAGGGTTCCCGCGATGCGGGAGCCCTCGCCCCGTTTTGAACCACCGGGGCGGCCGGCGGACAGTACCCGATGTGAGCCCACCGAGAACGGACGTCGAAGCCTGGACCGCGGCCCTCGCCGGGGACGGCGCGGCGTTCGCCGAGATCTTCGACCGCCACCAGCAGCGGATCCTGCGACACAGCCGGCGCCTCGTGCCCTCACCCGAGGACGCCAAGGACGTTGTCGGCATCACCTTCCCGGAAGCCTGGCGCAAGCGTGACGCGGTCCGCTTCGTCGACGGGTCGCTGCTGGCCTGGCTGCTGGTGACCGCCACGCACACCGCCCGCAACATGTCCCGCGCGACCGCGGCCGCCGAGGTCACCACCGCCGACCCGGTGCCGGGGCCCGGGCAATATCTGCGGGTCCCCGGCATCAGCGTGGTCACCAACTCGGTGGTGCTCGACGGGGCGACCGGCGCGGCGTTCGGCCTGACCGGGGCGCCGGCCAGCACCAACGAGATCGTGATCGACCCGGCCGGTGGCCGCTACCTGGGCGAGCGCCTGGTCCTCGACCGGGCGGACGGCGCCCTCCCGGCCGGAACGCTGCTCGAGTCGACCGCGGTGACGACCAGCGTGGTCGACGACGCCCCGCGCCCGACCGCCCTCGCGACCCCCTCGGTCGAACTCCCGCGCCGCTGGCCGGAGGCGGTCGCTCGCGATCAGCCCCGGGCCAGCGTGAGCAGCCGGTCGAGGATGCGGTTGCCGTCCGTTCGCAGGCCGTTGTGCAGGTATTCGTCGGTGAGCCAGCGATGCATGCCGGGCAGGAGGTCGGCGGTCTCTTCCGAGAACCGCCGGGTCACGTACGGGTCGTCGGCGTAGATCACGGCGGC
The DNA here is from genome assembly GCF_044455125.1 of Actinoplanes sp. NPDC051343. NCBI lineage: Bacteria > Bacillati > Actinomycetota > Actinomycetes > Micromonosporales > Micromonosporaceae > Actinoplanes > Actinoplanes sp. NPDC051343. The sequence goes on along the minus strand of NZ_JBITEL010000001.1, from coordinate 583,028 downwards.
GCACGGCACGTCGACCCGGGCCAGCATCTCGGCGTCGAACAGGCGTGGCCACTCGTGCTCCGCGAGGGCCGCGGCGACGTCACCGTACGGCCGCAGTCCGGGCACTTCCTCGAAGTGCCAGCGGTACAGGTGTTCGGCGGTGAGCAGGAGGGAGTCGCCGCCGAAGTCCTCCGGCTGGACGCGTTCGGCCGACCACCGGGTGGCCCCGCCGTCGGCGTAGCTCGACTCGTGCAGCACCGCGTACAGCGGGTTGCGGGCGTCGAACGGCAGCATCGCGGCGACGTCGTGCCGGAAGGCGGGGGACCCGAAATCGAGCTCGAGCACGTGATGCACGTTGTCGGCACCGCCGTCCATGCCCAGATGGTGGCCGATGGTGCGCATCAGCCGCCGGGAGATCGGCTCACCGTCCGGGCTCCGCACGTCGCCGGCGTCGCAGCGGTCGAGCAGCTCCCGGAGCCGGGCCGCATCGTGCGGGAACCTGCGGTGGTAGCGACGGTTGAGCACCCGCATCGCGTCGAAGGTGGCCGAGTAGACCTCGTCGACCGGACGCCCGACCGGCGGCAGGCCACCGGTGAAGAGCACCTCTCGAAGACTGTCGGGCGCGGCGCACAGGTAGTGCAGCGCGGTGTATCCGCCGAAGGACTGGCCGAGAAGACTCCATTTCCGGGCGCCCAGGTGTTCCCGCAGGCATTCGGCGTCCTTGACGATGGCGTCGGCCCGGAAACGGGTCAGGCGCGCAGCGTCCGCCGCGGCGTCCGGGCCGGGGTCGCCGTAGGGCGTCGATCGGCCGGTGCCGCGCTGGTCGAGCATGATGACCCGGAAGTCCTTCAGTGCCCGTTCGAGCCAGGACGGCGACATCGGCCGGGACGACGGCCGCGGCGCCTCGAATCCCGGGCCGCCCTGGAGGTAGACCAGACACGGCCGGTCGCGCCCGTCCGCCGCCGCGATCTCCCGCGCGTAAACCTCGATGGTCGGCCCGTCGGCGTGATCGTGGTCGAGCGGAACCGTGATGACGTGGTCGGTCAGCAGCATCCGGGAATCCTACGGTGGTAGGCCTACGGGTGAGCGGGCTTGGACGGCGTGTACAGCCACGCGGTGAACAGCGCCCCGAGGTTCCGGCCGGAGAGGTGTTGGGCAAGGGCGATGAACTCCTTCGTGCTGCCGTTGCCGTAGCGGTGGGTCCGGGCCCAGGAACGGAGGATGCGGAAGAACGTCTGGTCGCCGACGGTGGTCCGCAGGGCGTGCAGCGTCATCGCGCCGCGGTTGTAGACGGCGCCGATGAAGAGGTTCGGAGGGCCGGGGTCGGCGACCTTCGACTTCCACGACGACGAGGTGGCCGGGGTCGCGTACTCCCTCTCGAAGATCTGCTGCGCCGTGCCAAGGCCCTCGTGCTCACTCCAGAGCCACTCGGCGTAGGCGGCGAAGCCCTCGTTCAGCCAGATGTCCTGCCAGTGCTGGACCGAGACGCTGTCGCCGTACCACTGGTGGGTGAGCTCGTGAACGACGACGCTGTCGCCGTTTTCCTGGGTGGCGAAGTCCTGCGGCGTGTAGATCGGCCGGCCCTGGTTTTCCAGCGCGTAGTCCCATTCGCCGTCGGCATCGACGATGCCTCCGGCGGCGCGGAACGGGTACGGCCCGAAGTAGCCGGACAGGAACCGCAGGATTTCCGGCTCGCGGGCGAACGACCTGGCCACCCGGGCGTACGTCGCGGTGGGGAGCGCCGGATCGATCGCGTCCAGGAACTGGATGCCGTCCTTCCGGTAGGACTTGACGTCGAACTTGCCGATGGACGCCATGGCGAGGTACGTCGCCATCGGCTCGGCCTGCTCCCAGCGCCATGTCGTCCAGCCCCTGGCGCTCGATCGGCCGGCCGGGGTGCCGTTGGAGATGGCCTGCAGGCCGTTCGGCACGGTCAGCGCGATCGAGAAGGATGCTTTGTCGCTCGGGTGGTCGTTGGACGGGAACCAGGCCTGGGCGACATCCGGCTCGCCCAGAATGATCACGCCGTCGTCGGTGGTGAAGGCGCCGCCGTCGCCGAGGTCCGGGTCGCGGATGACGGTGGGCACGCCGTCGTAGACGATGCGGGTGTCGAAGAGGTGGCCCTTGCTCAGCGACCGGCGGGGCGTCACGGTCAACTCGGTGCCGTTGCGGGACCACGTCGCCGAGCGGCCGTTCACGGTGATCGACCGGATCGTCAGGCCGTCGAGGTCGAGGTTGAAGGCGGACAGACGCTGCGTGGCCCGGGCCCGGATCTGCACCACGCCGGCGAGCGAGTCGGAGGCCGGCGCATATCTGATCGCCAGGTCGTAATGCTGGACGTCGTAGCCGCCGTTGCCGTCCAGCGGGTAGTAGGGGTCGCCGATGCCGGGCGACCCCGGCGTCGCGGGAGGGGAGGCGGCGCCGGCCGGACTGCCCGCGAGCACGACACTGCCCGTGAGCCCGGCGGACGTCGACAGTGCCAGGACCAGCGCTACGGCGAGCTTCCGCATCATCGGACCAAGCTATCGGTATCGGCCGATCAACGCACCGTCTCAGCTGATGGTCATGGCATCGATCATTTGCTGCTGACCACCACCGACGTAGACGTTGACCGTCCTGACGTCGTTGATCCCCGGGCAGCCGGCCGCAACGGCGGTGAGGTCGAGGACGTATTCGCCGGTCTGTCCGTCGGCCGGACGTGCGTCGCCCTGGCACCAGTCGTATCCGGGTCCGGTCTGGAACGACACCGCGAACGAGCCGTTGGCCGATGGGGAGGCGAAGCTCAGCTCGCTGCGGGCGCTCAGGTCCAGCGGGTCGGCCAGGGCTGCGCCGAACCAGCCGCCGTCCGTGCCGGTGATCTGCAGGCTCTGCGCTCCATCGGCGTGGAACGCCGTGGTGGTGGCAGTGCTACCGGCGGTCGCATTGAAGGTTGCCGGTGCCCAGCCCTGCACGCCGTTCTCGAAATCGAACAGAGTCCGCGTACCGGTGGGCGACGGCTTGACCGTGACGGTGATGCTCGCCTGGTTCGACGTTCGCCGCAAGTTGTCCGCCACCGTGTAGGTGATGGTGGTGCGGCCCGCGAAGCCCTCGGCCGGCACGAAACTCACCGTGCCGGACGCATCGGCCGTAAAGGTGCCGGTGGCGGTCGTTCTGGTCCGCTGAATGCCCGCCGCCGGGTCGAGGTCGACGGTGCGCGGATCGATCCGGACTGCCGGCAACCAGAAGATGTCGTTGCCGGTGACCTTGATTGCCGCGCCGGTGCCGAAGTCGACGGTGGCCATGTCGTCGTCGGCGACCGGTGCGAAGGTCAGCCCGGTGCCGCGCATCCGCCGGCTGAAGTCGCTGATGGTGGTGCAGACCGGGCTGGGGCAGTAGACGGTGAATCCGTCGTAGTCGCCGTACCGGGTGCCGTCGTCGAGGGCGTCGGAGAGGATCCAGTACAGCGCCCCGTTGGTGCCGGAGGCGTAGACCGCGTCGGTCCATCGTTGGTAGACGGGGTTGCGGACGCTCTTGTCCTTCAGTCCGAACTCGCCCAGCATCACCGCCTTGTGGATCTTCTTGGCGGCCTTGGCGTGGTCGAGGATGTACTGCGTGCCCCAGTCGGCGGTCTTGCCCCAGCCGTCGGGGTAAAGGTGATAGCTCATCACATCGACGTTCGGAAGCGAGGCCAGGGCGACGGTGTCGACGCCTTCGCCGCCGTTGTGGGTCCAGTCGTCGCTGGTGGGCTGGTCGGCGAAGAAGCCTTCGTCGCCCACGCTGACCAGGTGCCGGCGGTCGACGGATTTGATGAAGCTGGAGACGCCGCCGGCCCATGAGGTGATCGTGCTGGTGCCGCAGTCGGCCGACCGGGGGTACTTACCGGAGCCGATGCAGCGCGGTTCGTTGGCGAGTTCCCACGTCATGATCGTGGGGTCGTCCTTGTATTTCACGCCGGTCACGGTGTTCGTGTGGTTGAGCAGGTGCGCGATGTAGTCCTGGAACCACTTGCGGATCGTCGGGTCGGTGTAGAAGTCGTCGTGGTGGCTGTCGCCGGCCCACTCCACGTACTTGTCCATGCCGCCGAAGTCGGCCCAGTTGTTGGTGAAGGCGATGACGAGCCGAAGGTGGTCCTGGCGAGCCCGGGCGATGACAGCGTCCAACCGGGCGAGGCCGTCCGGGCCGTCGTTGTACTTTGGGTGCCCGGTGTTGTCCCAGTACTGCAGATACACGCCGTTCTGGCTGCCGGAGGTCGGGGCGGTGCCGTCGGCGGTGCCGGTGTCGAACCACCCCCAGGTGCGCAGCACGTCGAAGCCGGAGGATGCGGCCTTGTCGATGACGTTGTTGCGGGCCGTCGGCGACTGGTACAGCAGGTAGTAGTTGTTGGTGCCGGCGAACCGGAACGGGTTGCCACCGATCTGCAGTTGGCTGCCGTCACGGGTGACGAACGGCGGGTTGGTGGCCGCCGGCGCGGGAGGCGCTGCGGAGGCGGCGACGGGACTGCCGAGGGCGAGAAGAGCGGTCGCGGTCAGCACTGCGGTCAGGCGCCGGGCGCGCGCCGGTGGGCGGAGAATCATCGTCGTCTCCAAGGTTTCCGCCGCCTCGGTGCAGGCGGCTGGCGGCGGCCGGCGCGCGCCCGCACTTGCGTAGCGGCGAGCGCACGCCTGGCTGCAGGAGAATCTAAAACCGCTTAAGTAAGTCGGTCAAGTAGTACGTCGGCCAGCCAGGGCAGTTGTCGTTCCCATTGGTGGCCCAGGCCGCCCTCGTGGTCATTGAACGGCCACACATCGATCGTCTTCTGGATCGACTGACCGGCGGCGCCGGCCTGTTCGCCATACCGGTTGTAAGCGGCATAGACCGTCGAGGGTGGACATATCGTGTCCATGAGGGCGACCGAGAAGCGGGCCGGCGCGACGGCCCGCCGGGCGTGGTTGACCGCGTCGACGTACGACAAGGTGCGGAACGCCGCGTCCGCGTGTCCCCGGTTCACCGACAGGTACCGCGACACCTCCGCGTACGGATCGGTGGCGGCGATCTCGACCGCGCGCCGGATGTGGCACAGGAACGGCACGTCCGGCAGCACCGCCGCGATGTCGGGCACCAGACCGGCCACCGCCAGTGCCATGCCACCGCCCTGGCTGCCGCCGGCCACCGCCACCCGGTCGGCGTCGACTCCGTCGATGGACCGGAGGGCCTCCACGGCCCGTACGGCGTCGGTGTAGAGGCGGCGGTAGTAGTACTCCTTCGGATCGGTGATGCCACGGGTCATGAATCCGGGCGTGGCCGGGCCGGAGCCGACCGGGTCGGGGGTGTCACCACCGTCGCCCCAGCGGCTGCCCTGCCCGCGGGTGTCGAGGAAGAGCTCCGCGTAACCGGCCACCGCCCAGCCCAGATGCCCGGTCGGCAGCCCGCGGCCGCCACCGTAGCCGTTGCAGGTCAGCACGGCCGGCAGCGGCGACGTCGTCCCTCGCGGCCGGGTCAGCCAGCCGCGAACCGGCTGACCGCCGAATCCGGCGAAGGTCACGTCGAAGACCTCGACCAGCGCCAGCGCGGTATCGGCGGCCGTCAAGGTCAAGTTGAGGTCGTGTTGCCGCGTTTCGGCGAGTGTGCCGGTCCAGAACTCGTCGAAATCCGCCGGCTCGGCGACCTCGGGGGAGTAGCCGGTAAGGCTTTCCGGGTCCAGGTCCCACAGTGGCATAGGTCCAGTGCTCCTCTTCGGACGAGACAAGTCTGCGACACGGCGTCATCGAAACCACCCTGACGAAGGCTTGACATCGTTACTTGACAACCCAAACTTAAGCAGCTTAATAATGGCTCGGCGAGGTCGAGTTCCACCGCCGTGTCGCTGTGGATGCGTCGGCGCGACCCGCGCCCGAGCGTCGCCGCCTCCTCCGCGGCGATCCGACCGAGGGATCCGCTGATGCCACTTTTCTCGCGACGCCTGTCCCGGCGTCCTGGCCTCGCGACGGCCGCTGCCGTAGCGGTGGCCCTGACCGCCACAGGGTGCTCCATCACGTCCTCCACGGGCGGCGGGGGCGCCGGTAAGCCCAGCTCGATCACCATCTTCAACGGCAATACGAACACCGTCACCGAGAACTGGAACCCGTTCTCGCCCAGCCTGCTGCAGCCGACGCTGGGCGTGATCTATGAGTCGCTGTACTACTACAACCTCGCCACCGACGTCGCGCCGAAGCCGATGCTCGGGACCGCCTTCAAATGGGATGCCCAGGGCAAGCAGCTGACGATCACGACCCGGGACGGGGTGAAGTGGTCGGACGGCCAGCCGTTCACCGCCCGGGACGTCGCGTTCACCTTCGATCTGATCCGGAGGACGCCGGCGATCAACGCATCCGGACTCAAAATCACTTCAGCGCGGGCCACTGACGATCACACCGCCGTGCTGACGTTCCCGGAGACCTCGTTCACCGCGGAGCCGAACATCCTCGGCAACACGCCGATCCTGGCGCAGCACAGCTGGAGCTCGATCTCCGACCCGGCGAAGACCACGAACCCGAAGCCGGTCGGTACCGGGCCGTACAAATTGAAGTCCTTCTCTCCGCAGACCTACGTGCTCGAGAAGAACCCGGCCTACTGGCAGCCCGGTAAACCGCAGATCGACACCGTTCGGTACATCTCGCTGACGACGGCCGACGCGGCCAGCGCCGCGCTGACGGCCGGGCAGGTCGACTGGATGAGTGCGTTCCTGCCCGGTTTGGACAAGATCCTCGGCAGCCACAAGGATCTGACCTACGTCAACACGCCGGCGTTGACAACATCCATCTTCACCTGCTCCAACGCGGCCAAGGGCTGCAGCGGTCCGCAGACCGACACGGCGGTCCGTCAGGCCATCTACTACGCCATCGACCGTGACCAGTTGAACAAGCTGGCCGGCGGGGGCTTCGCGGTAACCGGTTCCCCGACGATGCTGTTGCCCGACCGGGACCAGAAGTGGATCGCGGACGCCGCCGACCTCAAGACGCCGGCCGGCGCCGACGTCGCGAAGGCCAACCAGATCCTCGATGAGGCCGGCTGGGTCAAGGGCAGTGACGGTATCCGGAGCAAGGGCGGCCAGCGGCTGACCCTCACGATCCAGACCGTGACGGGCTGGAGCGACTACATCTCGCTCAATGACTCGATGACCCAGGCACTCAAGCCGGTGGGTATCGAGCTCAAGCCGCAGCAGCTGTCCTACAACGAGTGGAACAACAACGAGGTACAGGGCAAGTTCCAGCTTTCCCTGGACTCGATCGGGCTCGGCGCGTCCTCGAACCCGTACTTCACCTACAACCCCAAGTACTCGACCGTGACCACGGCCAAGGTCGGGCAGAACGCCTCCACCAGCGGCAACTACGCCCGCTACAGCAATCCGAAGGTCGACCAGGCGATCGCGGCGGCGGCCGCCACCAACGACGAGAACACGCAGAAGCAGCAGTACGCGGTCGTCCAGCAGGAGATCGTACGGGACCTGCCGTACATCCCGATCTATGTCAATTCCACGCTGACCGAGTTCAACACCAGCCGCGCGACCGGATGGCCCAGCAACGCCGACAAGTACGCCTTCCCGGCGTCCTGGAAGGCCTGGGACAACGGCGTCGTGCTGTCGAACCTGAAGCCGGCCAAGTAGCCGTGCGTCGGCGCCGAGGAACACGAGTGGAAGGGCCCGGACCCACGTGCGCTACATCCTGAGGAAGCTCGGGTTCTACCTGGTCGCGCTGTGGGCGGCGCTCACGGTGAATTTCTTCATCCCGCGGCTGATGCCGGGCGATCCGGTCGACATCCTCATCTCCAAATTGGGGCAGCACGGCCCGGTGACCCCGGAGACCCGCCGCTCGATCGAGGCGCTCCTCGGCGCCGACTCCCACCAGTCCCTGCTTTCGCAGTACGGGGACTATCTGCAGAATCTCGCCGCCGGGCATCTGGGTGTCTCGGTGTCCTACTTCCCGGCCAGCGTGAGTTCGATCATCGTGGCGACGCTTCCGTGGACGATCGGGCTGATCGGCCTGTCGACGATCCTGTCCTTCCTCATCGGCATCGGGTTGGGCACCGTGGCCGGCTGGAAGCGGGGTTCCTGGCTGGACAACGTCATCCCGGTCACCACGATGTTCCAGTCCGTACCGTACTTCTGGCTGGCGCTGATCCTGCTCTTCCTGTTCGGCAGCACCTGGCAGGTCTTCCCGCTCAATGGAGGCTACGACGTCTACAACGTCGAGCCGGGCTGGAGCGGGCAGTTCCTCGGATCGGTGGTCTATTACGGCACATTGCCCGCCTTGACCATCATCATCTCGTCGGTCGGCGGCTGGATGCTCGGCATGCGCAACATGATGGTCTCGACGCTGTCCGAGGATTACATGCTCACCGCCGAGGCCAAGGGTCTGCGTCCGGGGCGCATCATGCGGACCTACGCGGCACGCAATGCGATCCTGCCGTCGGTCTCGGGCTTCGCCATCTCGCTCGGGTTCGTGGTCGCCGGCTCGATCGTCACCGAGGCGGTCTTCTCCTATCCCGGTATCGGCTCCGCGCTGCTGCAAGCCGTCGGCAGCAACGACTACGCGCTGATGCAGGGCATCTTTCTGGTGATCACGCTGTCGGTACTGGGCGCGAACCTGCTGGTCGACCTTCTGTACTCCGTCATCGATCCGCGCACCCGGGCGCGAGGCTGAGAGGACACCATCGTGGCACTGACCACCCAGGCCGCCGGGCCGATCGGCGCCCCGGACGGCGCCGGCGCCGCCTCGAGACCGGCCCGGCGGCGGCTCGGACTGCCGCCGATGACCGGCAAGCTCGCCGCCGGGCTGATCATCGGCGGCGCGATCCTGTTGTTCGGTCTGCTCGGTCCGTTGTTCGTCCAGGACCCGTCGCGGGTGAACGACATGGGCTTGACCGGGCCGACCGGCCAACACCTGCTCGGCACCACCCAGACCGGGCAGGACGTGCTCGCGCAGCTGGCGTACGCCACCCGGGGCTCGCTGACCATCGGCGCGATCGTCGGGCTGCTGACGCTGATCCTGTCCGCCTTCTTCGGCGTCGTCGGCGCCTACGCCGGCGGCGTGGTGGACGAACTGTTCTCTCTGTTCACCAACGTCATGCTCGTCATCCCGGGCCTGCCGCTGGTGATCGTCATCTCCAGCTACGTGCCGGACAAGAGCCTGTGGCTGGTGGCGCTGGTGCTCTCGATCACCGGCTGGGCGGGCTCGGCCCGGGTGTTGCGCGGCTACACCTTGAGCCTGCGCAACCGCGACTACGTTCTGGCCTCCCGGGTGGCGGGGGAGAAGCGGTGGCGCACGCTCGCCGTGGAAATCCTGCCCAACCTGATGCCGTTGCTCGCCTCGCAGGTCGTATTCGCCGTCATTTTCGCCATCCTCGGCGAGGCCGGCCTGTCGTATCTGGGCCTCGGCGCGAGTGGCTCGTTCACCTGGGGCACGATGCTCTACTACGCGCAGAACGGCCTCGCGCTGCGGCTGGGCGCGTGGTGGTGGTTCGTTCCGCCGGGCCTGATGCTGGCGTTGTTCGGCGCCGCTCTGTCTCTGATCAACTTCTCGATCGACGAGATCATCAATCCCAAGCTGCGCAATCAGACCCGCGCCGCCCGCCGCGCCTGGCGGATGTCACCGCAGCAGCTGGAAACCGCCAAGGAGGCCACGCTGTGAGCACACCGGCATCCCGGCCGCCGGTCAAGCCGGTCGTCTCCGCGCCGGTCCTGACCGTCGAAGACTTCAGCGTCGACTACCTCGTCGACCCGGTCGTGCACGCGGTCCGCAACGTCTCCCTCACGCTACGCCGGGGTGAGGTGCTCGGGCTGGCGGGGGAGAGCGGCTGCGGCAAGAGCACCCTCGCGTACGGCATCGTGCGGCTGCTCAAGCCGCCGGCCGTGATCTCTTCGGGCCGGGCGGTGTTCCACTCCCCTGAAGGGTTCGACATCGACTGGAACGAACTGCACGCCGAGGACCTGCGGGCTACCCGCTGGGACAAGATCTCCATGGTGTTCCAGGGCGCCATGAACTCCCTCAACCCGGTGATCTCCATCCGCGACCAGCTCGAGGACATCTTCATCGCCCACCGCCCCGAGATGGGCCGTCGCGAGCGCCGCCGGCGGTGTGCCGAGCTGCTCGACCGGGTCGGCGTGGACCCGGGCCGGCTCAACGCCTACCCGCACGAACTGTCCGGAGGCATGCGGCAGCGCGTCATGATCGCCATGGCCATGGCACTCGAGCCGCAGGTCATGATCATGGACGAGCCGACGACCGCCCTGGACGTCGTCGTGCAACGGGAGATCCTGCGCGAGATCACCCGGCTACGCGACGAGCTCGGCTTCGCGGTCATCTTCATCACCCACGATCTGCCGCTGCTTCTGGAGATCAGTGACCGCATCGCCGTCATGCGGGCGGGCCGGGTGGTCGAGCTCGGTGACGCATTGCAGCTCTACACCGGTCCGAAACACGAATACACCAAGCAGTTGCTGGCGTCGTTCCCCAGCCTGACCGGCGAACGCGGATCCTTCGTCCGGGGCGGCATGGACGAACGCCTGCTCGCCCTCGATGCCGTGCGCGTGAACGATCCGAAGACCGGGAGTGCCGCATGACCACCTTGGAGGCCCACAACCTCATCAAGCAGTACCACCTTCGACAGGGGGTGCGTACCCGCCCGCTACGCGCCGTTGACGACGTGAGCTTCACGCTCGACCCGCGGCGCACGGTCGCGCTGGTCGGGCAGAGCGGCAGCGGGAAGTCGACGATAGCCAAGTTGTTGCTCCAGCTGGAACGGCCCACCTCCGGCGAGATCCTGCTGGACGGCAAGTCGGTCGAGCGTCGCGGCGCCGGGCTGAAGCGCTACCGCCGGACGGTGCAGATGGTCTTCCAGGATCCGTTCGCCTCGCTCAATCCGTTCCACACCGTCGAGCACCATCTTCAACGTCCGGTGCGGCTGCACCACCCGCAGTTGACCAAGGACGAGGTGCACCGCCGGGTTCTGCAACTGCTCGAACGCGTCCGGTTGACGCCCGCCGAGAATGTCGCCGCCCGCCGCCCCCACGAGCTCTCCGGCGGCCAGCGCCAGCGCGTCGCCATCGCCCGCGCCCTGGCGCCCGAGCCCGGCATTCTGATCGCGGACGAGCCGGTCTCGATGCTGGACGTCTCGATCCGGCTGGGCGTGCTCAACCTGCTGGCCACTCTGCAGCGTGAAGAGGACCTCGGTGTCCTCTACATCACCCACGATCTGGCCACGGCCCGGCACTTCTCCGACGAGATCCTGGTCATGTACCAGGGCCGCATCGTGGAGCGGGGCACCGCCGACGACGTCATCCTGAGTCCGCAGCACGAGTACACGAAGACGCTGGCGGCCGCCGCTCCCAACCCGGAACGGCGGATCGGCGAACTGCGCCGCTGAACGACGCCTGCGCTGCTTTCCTTCAGTAACTTAAGAATGTATTCCGGCTGACGACTTCAGAGACGACGGGACGCCATCACATGATCAAGAACGACCTCCATTCGGGCTGGACCGTGCGGGCTGTCGGCGGCGTCCCCCCGGAGGTCGGCGACTCGCCGCTGACCGCCACCGTGCCGGGCACCGTGCACACCGACCTGCTGGCCGCGGGGCTGATCCCCGATCCGTACGTCGGCACTCACGAGGCGGACCTGCGGTGGCTGCATCGCAGCACCTGGCGATACGACACCACGGTGTCGGCCGCGCCGGCCGCTGCCGACGAACGCCTCGACCTCGTGTTCGACGGACTGGACACCGTCGCCACGGTGTTGCTCGGCGGGGTCGAACTGGGTCGCACCGCGAACATGCACCGCAGCTACCGGTTCGACGTGCGGGAGGCCCTGCCGGGGACCGACACCTCGCTCGCGGTGCGGTTCGATTCCGCGCTCGAGCATGCCGAGGCGGTCCAGGACCAGGTCGGCGCCCGGCCGCGCGCCTATGACCATCCGTTCAACGCCGTCCGGAAGATGGCCTGCAGCTTCGGCTGGGACTGGGGGCCGGACCTGCAGACGGCCGGCATCTGGAAGCCCGTACGTCTGGAACGCTGGCGTGTGGCCCGGCTCGCGCAGGTACGCCCGCTGGCGACCCTGGACGCCGACGGCAGCACCGGCCGGCTACGCGTACACGTCGAGATCGAGCGCTCAGGGCTGGAATCGGCTCGTGACCTGCCGATCCGGGTAACCGTCGGTGACCTCCCGACCAGCTCCGCGGGCGTCGTCGGCGACATCACCGTCCCGGCGAACGCGGACTGCGGCGTCGTGGAGTTCGTCATACCGCGAGCCCCGGTATGGTGGCCGGCCGGGTACGGCGATCATCCACTGGCTCGGGTCACGGTCGAGTTGCTCGACCCGGCCGGCGAGGGCGCCGCGCTGGATACCTTCGTCCGGCGGGTGGGCTTCCGCTCGGTGACGCTGGACCAGAGCCCCGATGAGGCCGGAAGCCGCTTCGCGCTGGTCGTCAACGGCCAGGAGATCTTCGCGCTCGGACTCAACTGGATCCCCGAGGACCACCTGCTGACCCGGTTGACCCGGCAGCGGTACGCCGAAGCGGTCGACCGCGCGGTAGCGGCCAACGCCAACCTGCTCCGGATCTGGGGCGGCGGCATCTACGAGTCCGACGACTTCTACGATGTCTGTGACGAGCGCGGCGTCATGGTGTGGCAGGACTTCCTGCTGGCCTGCGCTGCCTACGCGGAGGAGGACCCGATCCGCTCCGAGATCCTGGCCGAGGCCCGGGAGAACGTCACCCGGCTGTGCTCGCACGCGTCCCTGGTCATCTGGAACGGCGGGAACGAGAACATCTGGGGTCACGAGGACTGGGACTGGAAGACCCGCCTCGGCGGCCTCAGCTGGGGGGCCCGCTACTACTACGAGGACTTTCCGGCCCTGCTGGCCGAGCTGGACCCGACCCGGCCGTACCACCCCGGCAGCCCGTCCAGCCCCGGCTTCGATCCGGAACTGGTACACCCCAACGACGACCGGTACGGTACCCGCCACGAGTGGGAGGCGTGGAACCGGCGCGACTACACGTGGCACGCGAATTTCACGCCGCGGTTCTGCTCGGAGTTCGGCTGGCAGGCGCCGCCCGCCTGGTCCACCCTGACCGCCGCGCTGGAACTTCAGGACCTGCGCAAGGAGTCACCGGGTTTCCTGCTGCATCAGAAAGCCGCCGACGGCAACGGCAAGCTCGATCGCGGCCTGGCCCACCATCTGCCGGTGCCGGCCGAATTCCCCGCATGGCACTGGGCGACCCAGCTCAATCAGGCCAGGGCAACGACGTACGCCGTGCAGTACCTGCGCTCGCTCGCTCCGCACACGATGGGCAGCATCCTCTGGCAGCTCAACGACTGCTGGCCGGTGACCTCGTGGGCGGTGGTGGACGGCGACGGCCGGCTCAAGCCGGCCTGGTACGCGCTGCGCCGGTCGTACGCGCCGCGTCTGATCAGCTTTCAGTTGCGCGGCGACGACGTGACTCTGGCCGCCGTCAACGACACCGCAGAGCCGTGGGAGGGGCGGGTAAGGCTGGTACGCAGCGACTTCGACGGCCGGGAACTGGCTACCGCGGAGATCGATCTGCTCGCACCGCCCCGCGCGGTGACCGACACACCGCTACCAGCCGACCTGCTCGCGGTCGGGGATCCCAGCCGCGAGGTGGTGATCGCCGACATCGACGGGCTACGCGCCGTCCGGCTGTTCGCGGAAGACACCGAGCTCGCCTACGAACCGGACGCCGTCTCGGCCGCCGCCGAGCTGACGCCCGACGGCTGGGCGGTGACGGTGACGGCCTCGTCGTTCGCCCGAGACGTAGCCGTGCTCGCCGATCGGATAGCGCCGGACGCGATGATCGACGACATGCTGGTCGACCTGCTGCCGGGCGAGACACGGACATTCATCGTCCGTACCGGCACCGTCGTAGACCCGGAGGCTTTCACCGCACCCGAGGTGCTGCGTTCAGCGAACGCCCTCGTCGTGCCGGCGGGTGCTCGCTGAGGCCGGCCATGGACGACACGCTCGACGCACCGAGGCTGATCGGTCTCGTGCTCACCGAGAATGCCGCCCGGGTCGGCGTCGAGCCCTTCTTCATGGAGCTCATCGGCGGCCTGGAACAGGTCCTCGCTCCTACCGGTGCCAGCGTGTTGCTACTGGTCGTTCGCGATGCCGCCGCGGAGTTGGCGACGTACGAACGGTGGGCCGCCGGTGGCACGGTCGAAGCGGTGGTCGTGGTGAACCTCGTGCACGGCGACATCCGCCCCGCGCGGTTGGCCGCTGCCGGGCTGCCGGCGGTGCTCGCCGGTCGCTACCCAGGTCCGGCGGCGCTCACCAGCGTGGTGACCGACGACGCCGGCGCCATCGACGCCGCGGTCGAGCTGCTGGGCGGCCTGGGGCACCGGATCATCGGCCGTGTCAGCGGACCGGCCGACCTGGTGCACACCGCCGAGCGTTCGGAAGCCATGCGCGCGGCCGGGAAACGGCTGGGCATTCAGGTACGCATCGTCGAGGCCGACTACAGTGCCCAGGCAGGTGTGCGAGGCGCTCGCGAGCTGCTGGCCGACCGGCCGCCCCCCACCGCGGTGGTGTTCGACAACGACGTGATGGCCGTCGCTGCCGAGGAGGACCTGGTGCGCTCCGGGGTACAGGTGCCCGAGCAGATGAGCCTGCTGGCCTACGCCGACTCCGCGCTCTGTGAGCTGGCGGTCCCGCCCTTGTCGGCGATGAGCGTCGACGCGCATGAACACGGCGTCGGCATCGGCCGGGCCGTACTCGACGTGCTGGCCGGCGCTCCGCGCCGCGACCACGCCGGTCCACCGATCCGGATCGTGAGGCGGGCCAGTACGGGCCCCGCGCCGACCTAGAGAAGAGGGTGCGGCGACCGGGTAATGGCTCGATCGGCTTCTCCCGTTCCAGCTACTCTCGAGCAGCCGACCAGGCCGGCAATGTGTCCTAGCAGCGAAACGCGCGCCGGAGCGGTCGTACAGAAAAGGGGGCTGCCATGGGCACCTCGGCATTGGCCCACGACGGTGTCAATCCGGGCCGTAACGGCCCGGGGGCACGGGAACGAATCCTTGATGTCATCCGGGCCGCCGAACCGCTCAGCCGGGTCGAGCTGGCCGCAAGGACCGGGCTCACCGAAGCCGCTGTCTCGATGACGGTACGCCGGCTGCTGGATGAAGGCCTGGTCGTGGAGACCGGCCGGGCGCCCACCGCCGGCAAGCCGCGCACGCTGCTGGGTCTGGACTCCGGCGCGCGCTTGTCGGTCGGGATTCACCTGGACGAGGGGCTGACGACCTACGCCTTGACCGGTCAGACCGGAGGTGTGATCTCGCGACTGGCCCGGCCCGCACCGGCCGACATCGAACCCGACAGCGTCGTCCGGGATCTGGTGGCCGGAATCGACGCACTGCTTGACGGCTCGGGTGTGGACCGCGCGCGCTGCTGGGGCATCGGCATCGTCTGGCCGGGACCGCGCGATGGGGTCGCTGGGCTCGACGAGCCGCCTCCGCACCTGCGGGGTTGGCGCAGCCACGATCTTGGCCGTCGGATCGCCGAGGTGACGGGCTGGCCGGTGCACGTGGAGAACGACGCCACCGCCGCCGCAGTGGGCGAGTACTGGGTGGCCCGGCTGGACCGGAATCGGCCGTTCGCGGCCCTCTACCTGGGCAGTGGCATCGGCGGCGGACTGATGCTGGATGGTGTCGCGCTACAGGGACGTCATGCCAACGCCGGCGAGTTCGGTCATGTGATCGTCCAAGTGGACGGGCCCGCGTGCTGGTGCGGCAGCCGGGGCTGCCTCGAGGCAGTGGCCGGGCCTCGCGCCGTCGTCGAGGCCGCCCGGGCCGACCCGGTGGCCGCCGCGGAGGCCGAACTGGATTCGCGGACCGGGGTGCACCGGACGGTCACGGAATTCACCGCGATAGCTCGCGCGGCACGAGCCGGCGGCCCCCGTTGCACAGCTTTGCTGACCGAGTCTGCCCGTTATGTCGCCGCGGCCGCCGAGTCACTGGTCAACCTCCTGGACATCGACCTGCTGGTGCTGACCGGTCCTGGATTCGCCGCCGCATCGTTCATCTACGGCCCCGCGATCAGATCGCGGCTGACCGCGGCCGACGCCCGGACCTGGCACCGCGCGGTGTCGGTCACGGTGTCCTCGGCCGCGGCGATGGCGTCAGCCACCGGCGCCGCAGCGTTGGTGTTGCAGTCCCAGTTGCGCAGTTGAGGCCTCCACACGCCGACCTCTCCACCGCCCGGCCCGGCCCCGGAGCCCCGGGCGTCCCTGACGATCGCTCCGGTGGCAACGGCGGCCCGGCACTCCTAATATTTGCCGGGTGACTCCCCATGTCAGCCGCGCTCGATGACACCTTCGCCCGCCGCCGGCCACCTGTGCTGGGCGTACGACGATCTCGCCGACTTCCGGGCCTGCGCGGTCGAGTTCCTCGGTGCGGGCGCCGCCGCGGGCGAACTCACGTGGTACGTCGGTGCGACCGCCACCTCGGAGGTCGCCGCCGTCCTCGGTGGCACCGGGCGGTTCGTCGACGTCACCGAGGCCTACGCGACCGGCTCCGTCGTCGATCCGGCGGCCCAGGTCGCCGCCTACACCGCGGCCACCGAGGCAGCGCTCGCCGCCGGTTACTCCGGGCTCCGGGTCGCGGCCGAGGTCAGCGGGCTGGTCGGCAGCCCGGCCCAGCTCGACGCCTTCGCGCGGTACGAGTTCGCCATCGGCCGCTACATGCTCACCGCACCGATGCGGGCGGTGTGCGGCTACGACCGCGGCGCGCTCGGTGACACCGCGATCGCCGAGGCGGCCTGCCTGCACCCGCGTTCGAGCGCCGGGGCCACCCCGTTCCACCTGCATCCGGCCGACCCGGAGAGCGACGACGTGTTCCTCGACGGCGAGCTGGACGCGGCCACCGAAGACCTGTTCACGGCGGCGCTGCACCGGACCGGCCCGGTGCGTACCGGGCGGCCGATCGTCGTGCACGCCGACGGCCTTCGCTTCGCCGACCACCGCAGCCTCCTGATCCTCGAGCGGTTCGCCGAGCGGCACGGCACGACCGCCGTCCTGCGCACCCCGCACACCGGGACACAGCGGCTCGCCGACCTCCTCGGACTCCGCCACGTCCGGATCGAGGCCGGGGCATGAGAACCGGAGCGGCGGCCGGGCACCACGGCTACTACCACGAGGCGGTCTGCTACGACTCCGACGAGCACCTGCTCGGCGTCGTCGTGCCGTTCCTGACCGGCGGTGCCGAGGCGGGTGAGCCCGCGGTGGTGGCGCTCGGGCAGCGCAACGCCGAGCTGGTCCGGGCCGCGCTTCCGGCGGACTGCCCGGTCACCTATCTCGCGGGCGGCGACACCTATGCGCGCCCGGCGGCGGCCATCCGCGCGTACCGCGGCATGCTCGGCGACCTCGTCGCCGGCGGCGCCGCGCAGATCCGCATCATCGGCGAGCTGCCGGCGGCGTCCTTCGGCCCGGTCTGGGATTCGTGGGCCCGCTACGAGTCGGCCATCAACCACGCGTACGACGAGTTCCCGCTGTGGAGCATGTGCGCCTACGACGTGCGCACCACGCCCGTGCCGGTGCTCGACGACGTCGCGCGTACCCATCCCCGGACCGCGCTGCCCGACGGCCGGCACCCGGCCAACGAGCCCTACATCGACCCCCGCGTCTTCCTGGCCGAGCGGCGCCCGCTGCCACCGGACCGGCTCCGCGCGACCGCACCCCGAGCCGAACTGACCGGTCCCTCGGCGAGCCGGGCCCGGCAGGCGGTGCGCGAGACGGCGCCGACCGGGCTGGCCGCGAGCGATCTGGACGAGTTCCTGGTCGCGGTCAGCGAGATCGTCACCAACGCCGCCCGCTACGGGCAGCCGCCCGCCCGGATGCGGATCTGGACGGACACCGCCCGCGTGATCGTCGAGGTGACCGACGCGGGCCACGGACCGGGCGACCCGTTCGCCGGGCTGCTGCCGGGAAACAACGCCAACGGCGGCGGGCTGGGCCTCTGGATCACCCACCAGATCTGCGGTCACGTCGCGTTCACCTCCGACGAGCACGGGTTCACCGTGCGCCTGAGCACCGGCAGCCCGGTCGTCTGAGACGCTACGGCTGGGGCCGGACGATCGAGCGCGGCGTCAGACCCAGACCGCGTACGTGCGCGGCGATGTCGCCGAGCGCGGCCACCCAGACGTCGTCGTGCGAGGTCACGTGCTCCATCAGGCGGCCGAGTTCGCGGGCCCGGGACGGCCGCCCGGTCAGGAACGGGTGGTTGGTCATCACCCAGCAGCCGCCCACCTCGTGCAGCGCGTCGAACTCGGCCTGCCACAGCTCGCGCGCCTTGGCCGGCGTCTCGATCAGCCCGCTGCCGGAGATGTCGGGCAGATAGCAGAACTGCTCCCAGTCGTCGAGGCTCCACTGGATCGGGATCTCCACCAGGCTGCGCCGCTCGTCGACGCGCAGTTCGTACGGGGCGTCGGCGTCCATCAGGCTGGAGTCGTACAGGAAGCCGCGCTCGGCCAGCAGGGCCGGGGTGTGCCAGGACAGGTCCCACATCGGCGCCCGGTAGCCGGCCGGGGTGACGCCGGCCGTACGCCGCAGCGCGTCCAGCCCGCGGTCCAGCGCCTCGATCTCCTGCGCCCGGCTGAGCCCGGTCGGCTGCTCGTGCAGGTAGCCGTGGTGGGCGATCTCGTGCCCGGCGGCGACGATCGCCTTGACCGTCTGCGGATAGCGCTCGGCCGTGTAGCCGGGCACGAAGAACGTCGACCGGATGCGGTGCCGTTCGAGCAGGCCCAGCAGCCGTGGGACGCCGACCAGCGGGCCGTACGCCTGGTGGCTGATCACGCTCATCCGGTCGGCGTGGTGCGGGGCGTTCCACAGGATCGCCGACTCGGCGTCGACGTCGAACGTGAAGGCGGCCGCGGCGGAGAACCCGTCCGGCCAGTTCACCGGCTGCTCCGCATCGCCATCAGCGTCACGAACTCGTACGCCAGGTTGGCCGCCGCCACCGCGGTGATCTCCGCGTGGTCGTAGGCCGGTGCCACCTCGACGATGTCGGCGCCGACCAGCCGCAGCGGCTGGAGTCCGCGCAGGATCGCGAGCAGTTCCCGGCTGGTGAGGCCGCCGGCTTCCGGAGTGCCGGTGGCGGGCGCGAACGCCGGGTCGAGCACGTCGATGTCGACCGACACGTACAGCGGCGCGTCGCCGACCCGGTCGCGGATCCGGTCGACGATGCCGGGGACACCGATGCTGTCGACGTCGCGGCTGTGGATGGCGGTGAAGCCGAGCGCATCGTCGTCGGCGAGGTCCTGCCGGTCGTACAGGGAGCCGCGGAGGCCGACGTGGGCCGAGCGGCCCTTCACGATCAGGCCCTCCTCGCTCGCCCGGCGGAACGGCGTCCCGTGCGTGTACGGGGCGTCGAAGTAGGTGTCCCAGGTGTCGAGGTGGGCGTCGAAATGGACGAGCGCGAGCGGTCCGTGCCGCTCGTGCAGCGCCCGCAGCACCGGCAAGGCGATGGTGTGGTCGCCGCCGAGAACCACGACGGGCCGGCCGTCCCGGGTCACCTCGGCGACGCCGTCGCGGATCTGAACGAGGCCGGCCTCGATGTCGAACGGGTTGCAGGCGACGTCGCCCGCGTCCACCACCTGGGCGATCCGGAACGGCGCCGCGTCGAGCGCCGGGTTGTAGGGCCGCAGCAGCCGCGACGCCTGGCGGATGGCCGACGGGCCGAACCGGGCCCCCGGCCGGTAGGTGACGCCGGAGTCGAACGGGACGCCCAGGACGGCCACGTCGTAGTCGCCGACGTCCTCGCGGCGCGGGAGCCGGGCGAAGGTCGTGAGCCCGGCGTAGCGCGGAACCTGGAGTCCGTCGACCGGCCCGATGACGCCGTTGTCGTAGTGGAGGTGGTGCTCGTTCACGCTGCCCCTTAGGCTCGGGTTCGGTTTTCGCCGCCGTTGACCTGCACGATCTGGCCGACCATGGACTGGAGCCGGAAGTCGGCCAGCAGCGACACCGCGGCCGAGATCTCGGCCGGCGCGCCGATCCGTCCGATCGGGATCGCCCGGGCGTACTCGGCGTGCATCTCGGCCAGTGGCCGACCGGCCGCGTCGGCGTCCACCTGCAGCTGAGGGGTGTCGATGACGCCGGGTGCGATCGCGTTGACGATGATGCCGTCCGGGGCGAGTTCCCGCCCGAGCGTCTTGACCAGCGCGATCAGCCCGGCCTTGGACGCCGCGTACGCGGTCGCCTCCGGCCATCCGGTCACGCCCCACCCGCTGGAGACCACGATGACCCGGCCCTCGCCGCGGGACCGCATCCCGGGCACGGCCGCGCGGATCAGGTGGAACGTACCGGAAAGGTTGGTCTCGATGATCCGCCACCAGTCGTCCGGATCGTGGTCGAGGAAGGGCGCCATGCTCATGTACGCGTGGTTGGCGACCAGCACGTCGAGGCGCCCGAAGCGCCGCTCGACCGCGCCCACCAGCGCGGTGACCGCCGCCGGATCCCGCACGTCGGCCGGCATCGCGACGCCGCCGACCCGCGCGGCCACCTCGTCGAGGGCCGCGCCCGGCACCCGGTCGTTGACGACGACGGTCGCGCCGTCCGCCGCGAGCCGGTCGGCGTGGGCGGCGCCCATGCCCTGGGCGGCGCCGGTCACGAGCGCGACCCGGCCGGTGAGGTCGGTGGCACCCATTCAGATCACCGCTCCGGAGTTGGGATTGAGGACCTCACCGACCGCGAACGTGCCCTCTTCGAGCAGCCACGCGACGCACAACGCCACCTCTTCCGGTTTCGTCAACCGGCGTAACGGCAGGGTGGCCAGGTAGTCCGGGGCCCGCCAGGGTGAGTCGGGGGCGAGCAGGGGCGTGTCGGTCGGGCCGGGCGCGACGGCGTTGACGCGTACGCCCGAAGGCGCGACCTCCGCGGCCAGGCTGCGGACCAGTCCGAGGATGGCGCCCTTGGCCGCCGCGTAGTGCGCGTCCTCGGCGCCGCCGCCGACCGCGAGCTCGCTGGCGATGGCGACGATCTCGCCGGACCGGCGCCCGAGCATGCCCGGCAGTGTGGCGCGGGTGAGGTTGACCAGGCCGCCGAGGTGCACGCCGAGCATCCGCTGCCAGCGCTCCGGTTCGATCTGTTCGACCGGCAGCATCTCGTAGTAACCGGCGACGGAGACAGCGGCCTGAACTGGGCCGAGTTCGGCGACCGCGCCCGCCACCGCCGCCGCGTCCCGCACGTCGACCCGGGCCGAGAAGTCGCAGCCGTGAGCGTCCACGAGGTCGAGGCCGGCCACCCGCCATCCGCGGTCCTTCAGCTCGGCCGCGATCGCCGCGCCGATGCCGCTGGCCGCGCCGGTCACCACCGCCACCCGGGTCACTGTCGCACCCCGACGGGTTCCTCCGCCGACGCCGTGATCCGCCCGCGCATCGACACGAAGATGACCGCGCCGACCGCACCGAGGACGGCGACCGCGATCCACACCGACCAGTCCAGGTAACGGTCGGCGTTCACCGCGCGCGGCCAGGAGATGTTGAGGAACTCGAACGCCGCCCAGAGCACCGCGATCACGGTCAGCGGCAGCGACCATCGGCCGAGGCTGAACGGCCCCGGCTGCCACGTGCCGCGCAGCTGCACGGCCAGGGCGCCGACCAGGGCGAACAGGAAGGCCAGGAAGAACCCGCCGGTGGTGAAGTTGACCATCAGCGCGTACACGTTCGGCGACACGTTGCTGAGCAGGAACAGCAGCGCGCCGATCACCGTGGTCACGAGAATGGCCACGACCGGTTGCTTCTGGCCGCGGGAAAGCCGGGCGAGCAGCCGCGGCGCCGGCAGCGCGTGGTCGCGGGCGAACGCCCAGATCATCCGGGAGCCGGAGGTCTGCAGGGCGAGGAAGCTGGCCAGGAAGCCGAAGACGAACAGCACCTCGACCGGCCGGGCGATGCCGCTGCCCAGAGCGGCGGTCAGGGTGCCGTATACCGGGTCGGCGACGTGGTCGGGGGCGTCCGGCGCCGAGGTCACGTCGCCCATGTCCGGGATGGCCAGGATGATCGCCAGGCTGGAGTACATGACCACGATCGCGATGAAGGTCAGCGAGAAGATCACCGCCTTGGGCAGGTTGCGCCGCGGCTCGTGCACCTCCTCGGCGATCGCGCCCGCGCTCTCGAACCCGACGAACGACCAGCCGATGAAAGCCACCGCCACCAGGAACGGCCCGGAGAGCGAGAAGTAGCCGTGGCCGCCATGGGTGAGCACCGACAGCGGCTGGTGGCGGTGGAACAGCAGCAACCAGGTGCCGAGGCCGAGGGACCCGATGACCTCGGCGACGATGCTCGCGGTCATGAAAATCTTGAGGGCCTGCCGGCCGATCAGGTTCAGCGCGGTTCCGGCGATCAGGATCGCCGCCGCGATCCACGACTTCTGGCCGGGAGTCGGTGCGTCGACGCCGAAGATGTTGGCCAGGAACCCGGCCGCGCCCAGGGCGACGGTCGCCATCGCGATGACCAGGGTCCAGAGGTACGCCCATCCGGCGAACCAGCCGTAACCCTTGCCGACCAGCCGGCGCGACCACTGGTAGATCGAGCCCTCCAGCGGCCACCGCGAGACCAGCTGGCCGAAGACCAGCGCGACCAGCAGTTGCCCGGCGAAGACGACCAGGAAGCCCCACCAGAACGTGCCGCCGGCGACCCCGATCGCGAGACCGAAGATGCCGTACAGCGCCACGATCGGCGAGATGAACGCGAAGGCGAAGGCGAAGGACGACCACAGCGAGAACTCGCGCCTCAGCACGTGGTCGGGATGGGGTGTCGAGGACGCGTGGCTCATCGGACCTCCGGGGATTCTTTCGGCGAAAGATCCCGGGATGGAGAGGCAAAGCACAAGGTCAAACCCTTATTGCGGTACGAGACGACGAGCTCGCGGTCCCCGGGTTGTACGATCCTCCAAAGGAGCAGCCCCGTGCCGGACACCCCGCCGCCGACCACGCTGGCCGACCTCGTCGGCGAGCCCTCGCTCGACCTCGAGTGCGCCTACCCGGCGGGCGGGCTCGACCGGCCGGTCCGCTGGGCGCACTCCACCGAACTGCTCGACCCGTCGCCCTACCTGTCCGGCGGCGAACTGGTCTGCACCGTCGGCACCGCGGTCACCGGCGACGAGACGGCCCGCCGTCTGGTCGGCGCGGTCGCCGCGGTGGGCGCCAGCGGCATCTGCTTCGGCACCGGCGACGTGCACGACAGCGTGCCCGAGGCTCTGCTCGCCGCCTGCCGGGCCCACGCAATGCCCCTGCTGGTGGCCCCGCTCGGCCGGCCCTTCATGGCGATCAGCGAGTGGATCGCCGACCGCCGCGCCGACGCCGGCACCTCGGAACTCCGGGCGGCCGAGCGCACCGGCGAACTGATCGCCCTGGTCGCCGAGCGCCTGGCCGCCCCGGCCGCCCTCGAACCGCTGGCCACGGCCGCCGGCCTGGCCACGGGCGCCCTGATCTTCTCGGTCTGGCCGGCCGGCACCGCCCGGCGGCTCGGCCCCGCGCTGGGCACCGTCGCCGCCCTGCTCGGCGACACCTCGGCCGTGGCCTTCGCCGTCACCGCGTCCGACGCTCCGGTCCGCCGCGCCTCCGCCGACCTGAGCCTGCCCTGCGGCTACAGCCGGACCGTGCCCCTGGCCGACTCCTCCCGCGCCCTGTCCGAGGCCCGGGCCGCCTTCGACCTGGCCCGGCGCCGCCCCGGCGAGGCGGTCGGCCCGGCGGGACTGGCCACCCTGGAGGGCCTGCTCGCCCAGCAGTCCCCGGACCGGCTGGCCCCGTTCGTCGACCGCCTGCTCGA
Source organism: Actinoplanes sp. NPDC051343 (assembly GCF_044455125.1). Taxonomy (NCBI): domain Bacteria; kingdom Bacillati; phylum Actinomycetota; class Actinomycetes; order Micromonosporales; family Micromonosporaceae; genus Actinoplanes; species Actinoplanes sp. NPDC051343. The sequence goes on along the minus strand of NZ_JBITEL010000001.1, from coordinate 559,293 downwards.
ACCACTGCTGCGCAGCGACCGCGACCGCCGTACCAACTACGTGGCGACCTTGCGGGCCTTCCTGGCCGCCAACGCGTCCCTGATCGACACCGCACGGGCCCAATACCTGCACGTCAACACCGTCCGCCACCGCCTGGAACGGGTCCGCGACCTGACCGGCTCCAACCCCCTCGAGGCCACCGGCCGCACCGACCTGACGATCGCCCTCTGGGCCAACGACCACCTCGGCCCGACCCGCTGACCACACCCGAAGCGGTTCAGGAATACAGCCGCGCCAGGTCAACCACCGTCGCCAGCCGCTGGAGATGGTGGCGACCCATCACCTCACCCCATTTGACCTCGCCCAGGGACAGGATGCGCCGGGGACTGTTCGCCTGCTGCGCTGCCATCGCCACCACGTCGATCTCGAGCTGTGTGCGGTTCGCCGGGTCGTTGACCGTGCCGGAGCCGACTTCCGCGGGTTGTTCGGCGAAAAGAGTGTCGCCGGACTCCAGGGCGAAGGCCCGAGGGTCGGAGAGGCCCCAGAACTCGGCGGACTCCCGATGTCGAACGGCTGAATTACGAGCTCGAGGCTCGCCGACAATGCCGAACATGCGCGCTATCGCGTCGTAAGCCGCGACGGCCTTACCGGGCCACCTGGAAAAGCTTGTTCAGCTGGTTGTTGAGCGTGGTGAGCGACGAGACCGGTGCGCTGCCGATGTAGACCGCGTCCATGCGCGGGTTCATCAGGGCGGTGATGTCGGCGGCGTTGCTGGTGACCGGGAACAGGAACGTGGTCTTGTTCTTGACCTGGTCGGTGAACGGGGTGACGTCGAGGCCGCGTTCGTCGCGGTTGTAGTCGACGGCCAGCTGCGTGCCCTGCGGGCGCGCGGGGAAGACCACGCCGGACTTGCCGATGATGTCCTGGCACTGCTCCCCGGAGAGGAACTTTACCCACTTGGCCGCGTTCTCCGGCTGCTTCGAGAGCGTGGTGACCGAGTCGGCGAGGCCGTTGAACATCGAGGCTCGTTGCCCGTCCGGGCCGGTCGGGGTCGGTGCGATCCCGATCTCGAGTTTCTTGCCGGCGGCGTCGGTGAGCTTGCTGAAGGTGGAGATCATCCACGATCCGCTGAGGCCCATGGCCGCGATGCCGGACTGGATCTGCTTGTCCGGCCCGATCGGGTTGGCGCCCCCGATCTCCCCGTAGGTCGGCATGTATCCCTTGCGGGCCAGGCCGAAGTACCAGGCCAGGGTCTGCTGGAAGACCGGCGAGTCGAGATCGAAGTGGGTGCCCCACGGGTTGCGGTCGGTGGCCTTCCAGCCGGCGCTGCCGGTGAAGGCGGACCACTGGGTCTGACCCCAGCCGCCGCCCCCGGAGCCGTCCGAGCCGAGCCCGTACTGCTTGACGTGGCTCTTGTCGAAGCCGGGCTGGTCGCCGCGGACGCCCCTGTTGTCGATCGTGAGGTGCGCGACCAGCTTCTCGAACGTGCCGCCGTCCTGCGGGTTCCAGCTCAGGTCGTTCAGGGTGGCCGGGTCCACGCCGGCCGCCTTCAACGCCGCCGCGTTGTAGAACATGGCGATCGTGTCCCAGTCCTTCGGCGTGCCGTACCGGTGCCCGTCCTGGCCCTTCCACAGCTCGGCGAGGCCGGCCTGGTAGTCGGAGTCCTGCACGTCGCTGGTCGGGCCGAGCTCGTCCAGCGGCTGCAGCACCTTGAGGTCGGCGAACTGGGCGAACTTCGAGAGGTGATCGGTGAAGACGTCGGGGGCGGTGTCGGCGATGAAACCGGCCGTCAGCTTGGACCAGTAGACGTCCCAGCCGTACTGCGAGATGTGCACCCGCAGCCCCGGGTTGGCCTGCGCGAAGGCGTCCGCGCATTTCTGATAACCGGGCTGCTGGCCGGAGTCCCAGAGCCAGTATTCGATGGTGCCGCCGCCCGCGGAGTTGGTCGCGTCGGCGCCGCTCCAGCCGCAGCCGGCGAGAAGCATCACGGAGAACAGTGCTATTAGGCGGCGTCTCATTTGATCCCACTGAATCCGATCGAGTTCACGATCCGCTTGGCGAAGAAGAAGAACAGGATCAGCATCGGGAGCGCCGCCACCAGCGTGGCCGCCATCAGGCCGGACCAGTCCGGCCCGGTCTGCGGGGTCTGCGATTTGAAGACTCCCAGCGCCACGGTCAGCACGCGCGACCGGTCGGTGTAGCTGACCATCAGTGGCCAGAAGTAGTCGTTCCACGAGGTGATGTAGGTCAGGATCGACAGGGTCGCGATCGGCGCCGACGCCATCGGCAGGATCAGCCGGAAGAAGACCCGCACCTTCGAGGCGCCCTCGACCAGCGCCGCCTCCTCGACCTCGGAGGAGATGCCGAGGAAGAACTGGCGCAGGAAGAACACTGCGAACGGGGTCATCAGCATGTTCGGCAGGGCGATGCCGAGCAGCGTGTCGACCAGGCCCAGCTGCTTGATCAGCACGAAGTTGGGCAGCAGCGTGAAGATCGACGGGATCATCAGGCCGGCCAGGAAGAAGCCGAAGACCTTCTCCCGATGCCGCCATCGCAGGCGGGCGAACGCGTACGCGGCCATCGCCGAGAAGAAGACCTGCCCGACGGTGACCAGAGTGGACACGATGACCGAGTTGAGCAGGTAGTGCCAGAACTGGATCGCCTGGCCCGCCCCGCCGGCGTCGATCGCGGCCTGGCCGGTCTGCAGGCCGAAGACGCGCTCGAAGCCACCCCACGAGAACCGCACCGGCAGCACGCTGTCCGAGCCGGCGTAGAGGGCGTTGTTGCTCGAGAGGGCGGTGCGCAGCATCCAGTAGAACGGGAAGAGACTGACCAGGATTATCAAGATCATGAAGACCCAGGCCAGGGCTCGGCCGGGATTGAACGCCGCCCTCGGCGACGGTTCCGATTCCGTACGCACGTCCGGCGCGGTCACCGGCACGGTGGTGATAGCCATGGGGTTCCCTCCTCAGGCCAGGTCGGAAGATTCGGCGCGAGTCAGCCGGTACTGCGTGAAGGTGATGACCGCGAGGATGACCAGCAGGGCCACCGACATCGCCGAGGCGTAGCCGAACTGGAAGCGGCCGAACGCCATGTCGTAGATGTAGTACTGCAGCACCCGCGAGGAGTCGACCGGTCCGCCGCGCGTGGCGATCGCGACGGTGTCGAACACCTGGAACGAGCCCACCACCGTGATGATCAGTACGAGCGCCATGATCGGGCGCAGCAGCGGCACGGTGATGCGGCGGAACATGGTGACCTCACTGGCGCCATCGATCCGGCCGGCCTCGTAGACGGTCTCGGGAATCGACTGCAGGCCGGCGAAGATGAGCAGCGCCGTGTAGCCGACGTGCCGCCACACGTTGATCAGCGCGATGGTGGGGATGACCCACGCGCTGTCGGAGAGGAAGGCGATCCGGTCCAGCCCGAGCAGCGCGATGACCTTGTTACCGATGCCCAGCTGGTAGTCGAGGATCCACAGGAACACCATCGCGGCGACCACGTTCGACACCAGGTAGGGCGTCAGGACCAGGCCGCGCAGCCAGGTCCGCCGGGTCAGCCGCTGCATCATCACGGCGATGACCAGCGCCAGCGCCGTCTGGATCACGATGTTCACGACCACGTAGTAGAGGGTCACCTTGAGCGCGTTCCAGAACACCGGGTCCTGGACCATCCGGACGTAGTTGTCGACGCCGTTGAACTTCGGCGGCGTGAGCAGGTTGAACTTCGTGAAGCTCAGATAGATGCCGCGCAGGGTCGGCCACACCATGAAGACCAGGAAGCCGATCAGTGCGGGGGCGATGAACAGGATCGCCAGCCGGGTGTCGTCCCGGCGCTTCGGCCCCGCGCCCGCGGTTCTCGGGGCGTGCCGGGTGGGGGTAGTGGTGCTGATCGCCATCGGGTCTCCTTCGCCGGAGAATGTGCCTTGGCTTTATTTGCAATCTGATTGAAAATGACCATCGGTCAATGCTGTGACAAGGGTCACTCGTAGACTGGGCAGATGGTGAAGAGCGCCCGATCGCCGGCGACGCGACCGGGACTGTCATCGGCCGAACTGGCGGTCACGCGACACCTGCTGATCCACGGTCCGTCCACCCGCCAGGACCTCGGCGACCACCTGAACCTGTCGTACGCGTCCACGTCCCGCCTCGCCCGTGCCCTCGTCGACGGCGGCATGGCATCCGAGGCGCTCGTGCCGGAGACCGCGATCGGACGCCCGCGCCAGGTTCTGACCGCGGTGCCCGCCGCCCGCCACGTGGTCGGCTGCAAGCTCACCGCCGACACCGCCTACGGCGTGGTCTGCGACATGCTCGGCACCGTCCGGGCCACCGCCCGGATGGCGCTGCCGAAGCCGGACGCGCGGGGCACGGTGCCGTTCGCCGCCGCCGTGACGGTCATCGCCCGGCTGGTGGGCCGGCTGGCGCGCCGGGTTCCGGCCATCGACGGCATCGGGCTGGCGGTCGGCGGCGTGGTCGCCCGGCGCGCGATCGTGACGGAAGGAACCTTTCTCGGCTGGCGCGACGTCGACCTCGCCACGCCGGTCGCGGAGCACACCGGACTGCCGGTGATCGTGACCAACGACGTCACCGCGCTGGCCCGCGAGCAGCTGTGGTTCGGCGCCGGGCGCACCCACTCCACGTTCGGCGTCGTCACGGTCGGCGCGGGCCTCGGGTTCGGCGTCGTCCGTGAGGGGATCGCCGTCGAGGAACTGATCGACAACGGGCACCTCCTCGCGCACGCGCCCGTCGACCCGCGGGGACCGCGATGCCGGCTCGGCCATCCCGGATGCGTGGCGGCCTATCTCAATCGCGAGGACATCGAGGACCACGCCGGCCGTGCCCTCGGCCGTCCGGTCACCTTCGACGAGATCGTGGGCGCGAGCGACGCGGGCGACCCCGCCGCGACGGACCTGATCTCCGGCGCGGCCCGGGCGCTCGGCCACCTGGTGGCCACGTTCGCCGGAGCGCTGCAGAGCACCTGCGTCGTGCTGGCCGGGGAGGACGTCGCCGCCCTCACCGCCTCACCGGCGATGAACGAGGCCGTCGCCGACCGGCTGCGGCCGGGCCCGCACGAGGTCCAGCGGTGCGCCCTCGACATCGTGGCCACGCCGCTGACGTTCACCGACTGGGCCCGCGGCGCGGCCGTGGTCGGCATTCAGCACGTCCTCGGCGTCGTCTGACTACGGCCACTGTGCGCCCAGGGCCTCCACGTAGACGCTGTAGAGCGACCGGCTGGCCGTCATGAACAGCCGGTTCTTCTTGACGCCGCCGAACACCAGGTTGGAGCAGGTCTCCGGCAGGTGGATGCGGCCCAGCAGCGTCCCGTCGGGCGCGTAGCAGTGCACCCCGTCGAACCCGGCCCCGCCGTCGCCGGCCGCCGCCCACAGATTGCCGTCACGGTCGCAGCGGATCCCGTCCGAGCCGCCCGGGGACATGTCCACGAAGACCCGGCCGTTGACCGGCCGGGTGCCGTCCATGTCGAAGACCCGGATGTGCCCGATGTCGACCACGTAGAGCCGGCTCTCGTCGGGCGAGAAGCACAAGCCGTTGGGGCGGTCCATGCCCTCGATGACCGGCTCACCGGCTCCGGTGGAGGGGTCGATGCGCCAGACGTACCGGCCGATCTGCTCGTCCGCCTCGTCGCCCTCGTAGTTGCCGACGATGCCCCAGCCCGGATCGCTGAACCACACCGCCGCGTCGCGGCTCACGATCACGTCGTTGGGTGCGTTCAGGGGCTTGCCGTCGTACGAGTCCATCAGCACCGTGATCGTGCCGTCGTGGTTCGTACGGGTGACCCGGCGGGTCAGGTGCTCGCACGTGACCAGCCGGCCGACGAGATCGCGGGTGTTGCCGTTCGCGTTGCCGGACGGCTCCCGATAGGGCTCGACCCGGCCCGTACGCTCGTCCCACCGCAGGATCCGGTTGTTGGGGATGTCCGAGAACAGCAGGTACCGGCCGTCGCCGAACCACACCGGCCCCTCGAGCCAGCGCCCGCCGGTCCACAGCCGCTCGACCACCTCGTGGCCGACGATCAGCCCGGCGAACCGCCGGTCGACGACCTCGACGGCCGGATCGGGAAACCGCACGATCGTCCGGTCCACGTCCCACGCATACATCGCGTCACCCCCTGCCCACGTACGGCATCCTGGTCGCCATCACGGTCATCGTCAGCACGTTGGCGTCCAGCGGCAGTGACGCCATGTACCGCACCGCCCGGGCCGCCTCGGCGATGTCCATCACCGGTTCCGGCCGGACGCTGCCGTCGGCCTGCATCGTGCCCGCGGCCATGCCGGCGCCCATGGCGGTCGCCGCGTTACCGATGTCGATCTGCCCGCACGCGATGTCGTACGGCCGGCCGTCGAGCGCCGTCGACCGGGTCAGCCCGGTGATCGCGTGCTTGGTCGCCGCGTACGCAATCGATCTCGGCCTCGGCGTATGCGCCGAGATCGACCCGTTGTTGATGATCCGGCCGCCGCGGGGGTCCTGGCTCCGCATCACCCGGAACGCCTCCCGGGTGCACAGGAACGCGCCGGTCAGGTTCACCGCCACCACCTGGTTCCAGGCGTCCAGCGGCAACTCGTCCAGCTCGACCGCGGGCGCCGAGGTGCCCGCGTTGTTGAACAGCAGGTCGACCCGGCCGTGCCGGGCCACCACGGTGTCGAACAGCCGCCGCACCCCGGCCTCGCTCGTCACGTCGGTCGGCACCGGCTCGATCCGGTCGGTCTGCGCCGCCACCTCGTCGAGCGCACCGGGCCGCCGCCCGGCGATCGCGACCGTCCAGCCGTCGCCCGCCAGTTCCCGTGCCGTGGCCGCCCCGATCCCGCTTCCGCCGCCGGTCACCACGGCTACCCTGACGCTCATGCTGGATCATCCTGCCACCCCGGCCGCCCCCGACCGGCTCAGGGAACCAGCGCGCTTGCCGATAGGGCGGAGGTGACCGCGATGCCCGCCCGGCCGGAATCCGTCGATCTTCGTCCCGGTCTTGACGACCTGCTGCGCAACGGCGGCCTGTACTGCCTGTACCAGTCGTTCGTCGACCTGGACTCCGGCGCGGTGATGGCGCACGAGGCGCTCCTCCGCGGACCGGCCGGTACGCCGTGGGAGTCGCCGCTGGCGTTGCTCGACGCGGCCCGGGCGGCGGGACGTCTCGCCGACCTGGAACGGGCGTCGCTGCAGGCGTCGCTGACGGATGCGGCCCACCTCTCGGGTGGCCGGCCGGTGACGTTGTTCGTCAACCTGGAGCCCAGCACGCTCACCGAGCACCTGAACGTCGTGCTGGAAGCGCTCGCCGGGCGGGCGCCTCAGGTTCAGGTGGTCGTCGAGATCACCGAGCGCGCGCTGGCCGCCGACCTGGCCGGGGTGCTCGCCGGGGCGGAACGCCTTCGCGCGGCCGGGTGCGCCATCGCCCTGGACGATGTCGGAGCGGAGCCCGAGTCGCTGGCCCTGATCCCGCTGCTGCGTCCCGAGGTGGTCAAGCTCGACCTGAGCCTGTTGCGCACGGTCAAGGACCCGGCGACCGTCGTCGTGGCCGGCGCCGTCCGCGCGTACGCGGAGCAGGCCGGCGCCGAGGTCGTCGCCGAGGGCATCGAAACGCCGGAGGATCTGACGCGGGCCCTCGTGCTCGGTGCGACCCTGGGCCAGGGCTGGCTGTGGGGCCGGGGTGAGCGCCGGTTCACACCGCCGCCGTTCCGGCCGGAGCGGTTCGCGGCCCGGGCGATCGGCCCGGCGCTGCACGCGACACCGTACGGATTGATCGGTAGCCACCGGCGGGTGCGGCACGCGCCCAAGCACCTGCTGATCCCGTTGTCGAAGACGCTGGAACTGATGGCCCTGCAGGCCGCGGTGCCACCGATGGTGCTGGCCGCCTTCGAGCACGCGCGCTTCTTCCGGCCGTCGACGGTCCGGGACTTCACGGCACTCGCGGCCAAGCTGCCGTTCGTCGGTGCGCTCGGGGTGGACATGCCGGACACTCCGGCACCCGGTGTGCGCGGTGCATCGCTGTCCGTGCTGGACCCGTTGGCCACCGAGTGGACCGTCGTCGTCCTCGGCGCACACACGTGCGGCGCGCTGATGGCCCGCGACCTCGGCGACACCGGCACCGACGGGGACCGCGAATTCGAGTTCGTCGTCAGCTACGACCGGACCCTGGTCACCGCTGCCGCGCACTCCCTGGTCGGCCGGCTCGCCCCGGACAACCCCTGACGCCTGCGCCGCCCGGGCGGCGGACCCACGCCCCGCCGGGCTGTCGTCTACCGTTACGGCAACGATGCCGCGGCGTGGCCGAGTGGGGGTGACATGGCGCTCCTGCTCGGTCTCGCCGCCGCCCTTCTCTACGGCGGCGCCGATTTCACCGGTGGTCTGCTGTCGCGCCGGAACGGATCGCTCACCGTCAACCTGTTCGGCGCGGCGCCGGCCGTGGTCGTCGCCTGGATGGCGATCGTTCTGATGGGCGGGGCCTGGCCGTCGTCGTCCGCGATCGGCTGGGGCCTCGCGAGCGGCATCGGCGGGGGAGCCGGAACGCTGCTGCTCTACCGGGGGCTCAGCCGCGGGCAGATGAGCGTGGTCGGACCGGTCTCGGCGGTCGGGGCGGCGGTTCTGCCGGTGACCGTGGGCATGGTGTCGGGCGAGCGCCCGGGCATCTTCACCACGTTGGGCATTCTCGTGGCGCTGCCGGCAATCGCCCTCGTGGCCAGCAGCGGAAAGGCCGGCGCCGGGAAGGATGGCGCCGCGAAGACGGGCACCGGCAGGGTTGGCCGGGTTGCTTTCCGGGCCGGGTTTGCTGACGGTCTGGGTGCGGGGCTGGCCTTCGGATTGATGTTCGTCGGCCTGGCGCGGGCCGGGGACGGCGCCGGACTGTGGCCGATCGCCTGCGAACAGACCAGTGCGTTTCTGCTGATGGTCGCCCTCGCGGTGCGTGCGCGCCAATCCGTACGGCTGCCGCCACGCTCCGCCGCCGTGGCGGCCCTGGTCGGTGTCGCCGGCCTGTTCGCGACGCTGCTCTACTTCTACGCCACGCACACCGGGCTGCTGGCAATCGTCGCCGTGCTCACCTCGCTCTACCCCGGCGTCACCGTGCTGCTCGCCCGGGTGCTGCTGCGTGAGCAGTTCAGCCCGGCCCAGCGTGCCGGCCTTGCCCTGTGCGCTCTCGCGGTGGCCGCGATCGCCCTGCCGTGACGTGCGAGCGTCTAATCTGGACGCATGCCGATCGATGTCGCCACGCTCACCGCGGCGAGCGGAACCGAGCTGGCCGAGATCTTCGCCCGCCTGCATGCCGCCGGTCCGATCCATCAGGCGCGCTACCACGATGTCGACATGTGGCTGGTCACCGGGCACGACGAGGCACGCAAGCTGCTCACCGACGCCCGGCGGTTCGCCAACCGCGAGTCGTACGCGAACCCGGCCGCGCGAGCGTCCCCGATGCTCGTCCACCAGGACGTGGCCGGCCTGCCGCCGATGCTGCCGTTCCTCGACCCGCCCGACCACACCCGGCTGCGGCGGCTGATCAACAAGGTGTTCACGCCGGCCCGGGTGGAGCGGCTGCGGCCCTCGGTGCAGCAGATCGCCGACGAGTTGCTCGATGCCATGGCCCGGCGCGACGAGTGCGACCTGGTGCGCGACTTCGCGTTCCCGCTGCCGGTTTCGGTGATCATGCGGCTGGTCGGCGTGCCGCCCGAGCGCGGTGCGGACTTCCACCGGTGGGCGGGGCTGTTCGCGACCGGCGATCCGGACAAGATGCCCCTCGTGCCGGCCGCCATGGCGGAGATGCTGTCGTTCGCCGGCTCGCTCGTACAGAAAAGGCGGGCGCAGCCCGAAGATGATCTTCTGAGTGCGATGGTGACCGTCTCCGAGGGCGGCGCCACCATGACGCCCGCGGAGGCTGCGGCGATGGTGTTCGCGCTGGTCGCCGCCGGTCATGAGACCACGCTCAACCTGATCGGCAACGGCATGCTGACGCTGCTGGACAACCCGGCGATGCTGGCCGAGCTGCAGAGCGACCTGTCCCGGGTCGACGGGGCGGTCGAGGAACTGCTGCGGGTGGACGCCCCGGCGAAAATGACCGCCTTCCGGTACGTGGTGGAGGACGTCGAGCTGGCCGGCACCCGGATGCGCGCGGGCGACGTGGTCGCCGTGCTGCTCGCCGCGGCCAACCAGGACCCGCGCCGCTTCTCCGGTGGCGCCTGCCCGCACCTGGCTCCCGAGACGGGAAATCCGCACCTGGCGTTCGGCGCCGGCGTGCATTTCTGCGTCGGTGCGCCGCTGGCCCGGTTGGAGGCGCAGATCGCGTTCCGGGGGCTGCTCGAACGCTTCACCGACTTCGAGCTCACCGTGCCGCGCGACGAGCTGCGGTGGAAGGCGAGCCTGTTCGTGCGGGGCCCGTTGAGCCTGCCGATGCGGTACCGCCGGCTTTAGGCGCCGGTGAGCCTCTCTTTAAATATTCCTTAGCGATCGTGCGGGCGGGATGCCCGCCCCGCAGAGTCGAGCGGGCGCCCGTCCGGCGTCCGTCCCGGCCCGGGACGACCACCGCGGGAACCCCACGCCCCGCCGATCGACGAGGAACGCCGTGCCCACGCGTCACCGCAAGCCTGCCCGTACCCGATATCTCGTGCTGACCACCTGCGCCCTGGGCGTGCTCGGCGCCGGAGCCGCCGGGATCGCGTCGGCCCAGACGACGCATCACCGTCCGGCCGCCGGGCAGGCCGCCCCGAACCTGGGCCCGGCCACCGAGCTTGCCGCCGCCCGTCCGCACCGGCCGCGGCCCACCGCAACCACCGCGGTTCCTACTACGGCGCCGTCCACCCGTCCTCCGGCCACCCAGCCGCCGACCACGGATCCCGCCACGACCGCGCCGACCACCGTCCCCACCACGGCGCCGCCGGCCACCCAGCCGCCGACCACCCAGCCGCCGACCACCCAGCCGCCGACCGCCCAGCCGCCGACCAGCGCGCCGGCCACCACGCCTCCGGTGAGCCCGACCGGCGACGCGGTGCTCGATGCGGTGCTGGCGCACATCAACGCCGCCCGGGCGGCGAACGGCCTTCCGGCGTACGCGTTCAGCGCCACCCTGTCGAAGGCGTCCGAGGCGCACAACGCGCTGATGGTGGGCGGCTGCGGCCTCTCGCACCAGTGTCCGGGCGAGGCCGGCCTCGGTGACCGGTTCACGGCCGCCGGCGTGTCCTGGACCTCGGCCGGCGAGAACATCGGTCAGGGCAACGCGCAGGACAACCCGGCCTCGATCACGCAAGCCGCGAACGGGCTGACCGACCTCATGCTGGCCGAGGTGGCGCCGAACGACGGCCACCGCAGGAACCTGCTCAACGCCGGCTTCAAGCACCTCGGGCTGGCCGTGACCCGCGGCAGCGACGGCCGCGTCTGGGTCACCCAGGACTTCGTGAACTGAGACCGGCCGGCCGACGGAATGGCCCGGCAAACAGCGGTGACGTCATTTGCAGCCGCGCCGGGCCCGGACGACGGCCCAGACCACCTTGCCGTCGTGGGTGGCCGAGGCTCCCCAGACGTAGCTGCGGTCGGTCAGGACGGTCAACCGGCCGGGCTGGTGCAGGGGAGGCAGCGCGGTTCCGTGATCACGCAGGGCGAGGTAGAGGCTGCTGCTGCGGCGGCTCACCGTGAACAGCATCGTGGTGCCCGCATGCATCAGCGAGTCGGCGACCAGGTCGATCGCCACCTCCTGAGCGACACCGGCCAGCACGCCCATTCCCCACACCCGGCAGGCGAGCGCGACCATGTCGCGTACGGCGGTGAGCGATTCCGCATGCGGCGGAATCCACCGCAGTTGCAGCCGGTCGGTCAGGGGCAGGGCGCCTGCCACCGCGGTCCGGGCCTGTTCGAGGGTGACGAACAGCGACAGGAACCGGGTGCAGCCCAGCTGGCGGAGGCGGGCGACGACCTGACGCGTGGGCTGCGCGCACAACGCGACCTGTGCGGGTGGTTGCAGCGTCGCGGCCGCCTTGCTCGCGGCGATCCAGGCGGCGGCGCTGCGGCCGTCGAGATCGCTCAGCTCGTGGAGGTCGAAGATGATGGCGGAGGGGTGCTCGGCGAGGCTTTTGCGCATCGCCTCGTAGACGTGCATCGCGGTCTGCCGGCACCATTGGCCGCGGACGGCGACTTCAACCACCGAGTCGTCGAAATTGTGCCTGACCACGAGCCCACTGGATATTTCGGTGCCGTCGGCCGATCTGCCGGCGTTGTTCGCCTTCACGATGGCCTTCCGGGTCGGCATGAGTCCAGCAGCCAGTCTCGAATCGTCGAGTCCCCGGGTCAATCCGGTTGACGGCCCGAACCGTTTCATCATTCCAACGGGGGACATCGATGCATTATCCATCACTCGTAACGCAATTCCTCGGTCCCGGTGATGCGGCGAGCGGCCGGCAGGAGGACCGCGACCGTGGTGCACAGCACCAGCCCGGCGCCGGCCGCGACCGGGGTGAGGATCGCCGAAGCACCGAACCGGATCGGGACCTCCGAGAACCGCATCAGCATCGCCCCGATCCCGGCTCCGGCGCCGACCGCCAGCGTGAGACCGGCGGACACCGGCACGAGCGCCTGCAACAGCACCGACCAGACGACCGTGGAGCTGCGGGCGCCGACCGCGGACAGCACGCCGAGGAGGCGGCGCCGCTCGTGCAGCCGGGCGGCCACGTCGAGCAGCAGGCCGACCGCCAGCATCAGCAGGACGAGTGTGGATCCGATGTCGAGTGCGGTGCGCAGCGAGCCGTAGGCGTCGGCCTTCGGGGCGGTGGCGGTGAACTGGGCCAATGGGTCGATCTCGACCGAGATGCCGCGAAGCTGCCCGGTCACCTTCCCGGGATCCTCCGTGGTGAACATGCTGGTCTCGACGAACCAGGGTTCGACTCCGGCCGTCTCGGCGGGCAGTGCGGTCATCAGCACGGCGGACCCGACGACCTGCGCGTCGATGCCGACCAGCGTGGCGTGGCGGGTGCCCGGCGGGACCGCCAGCCGGCGGCCGGGCACCGGCACGGGGCCGCCCCGGTCGAGGGTGACCGTCGTGCCGACCCGGCCGACGGTGAAGGCGTCGCCGTCCGCACACCGGCCCAGGGCGGCGATCTGGCTCAGCGAACGGCAGTCGCCGACGATCAGATAGCTGGTTCCGAGGCCGGCCTGGTGGTAGAGCGTGTATTTGACCACCGTCCCGGCCCGTACGCCGTGGACCCGCTCGAACCTCGCGGTGCGCTGCCGCATGGCGTCCATGGTCAGGCGGCCCGGCGCCTGCAGGACGAACGCCCGGCCGGCCGGGTCGAACGGGATCGACCGGTGCGCCTCGACCGCCGCGAACAGTGACTGCAGGGCGATCACCCCGGCCACCGCTACGACGATGCCGCTGACCGCCCGGGTCGATGCGGCCGGGTTGCGCCGCAACTGCTGGGAGGCGAGCTGCCAGGAGGCGGTGCTGCCGGGCAGGATCCGGGCGACCAGCGGTACGAGGTACGGCAGCAGCGGGATCAGCGAGACCATCAGGAGCACCACGCCGAGACCGGTGCGGTCCCGGTTGAGGGCGGTGTCGCCGAGCAGGACCGGATAAAGCAGGAGCGCGCTCGCGGCGAGCGGGAAAAGCCGCCACCACAGCCGGCCGTGCCAGGCGCCCGCGTGGCGGAACACCCCGAGCGGCTCGACCGCGACACCGCGGAAACCCGTCAGGGTGACGGCCGCGGAAAACACCACGACCGTGGCCACCACGAGCGCGGCCAGGCGCGGTACGGGATGGACGTCGGACGGGAAGACGCTGACGTCGAAGAGCCGGAAGCGGGCGATCTGGCTGCGGGTCGCCAGGTAGAGAAGTACGCCGAGGAGCAGGCCCAGCCCGGCCGGGACCAGGCTCTCGCCGAGAGCCATGCGCAGCACCGCCCGGCGGTCCGCGCCGATCAGGCGGATCGCGGCGAGCCGCCGGTCGCGGGTGTCGCCGCCGAACCGGAGCGCGGCGCCGATGAAGATGGCGACCGGCAGCAGCAGGGTGGCGACCATGGCTGCCACGATCACGTACGTCCTGGTGCTGGGCGTGTAGTCGTCCGGGACACCGAACCGCTCCACCCGCCAGGAACTGCTCTCGTCCAGCGTCGTCAACCGCCGGTAGCCGGCGTAGTAGGCGAGCTCGTGCGGCCCGGACAGCCCGGCCGGCGCGATGGTTCCGGCGATGCCGTACGGCATCTGCCGTCGCAGCGTCGCCCCGTCCGGCCCGGCGAGGGCGTCCTGGAGCGCGGGCGACGCGTACATCTGACGGTCGGCGGGAAACGCGGGCACGCCGGGCGGCAGCGGGCTGTCCGGCGTGTCCGGCCAGATCAGCCGCCCGCGGATCTCGAGGTCGTGCCATGACGAGGAGCTGTCGGCGACGATCGTCGTGCGCCCGGCCGGAATCACCCGGCCCAGGGTGCCGTCGTCGCGTGCTTCGGTGCGCGCGTGCCGGGCGTCGAGCATGACCGGCACGGACGCCGCGAGCAGCAGCCCGGCCGCGCCGATGGCCACGCCGAGGGTCGCCATCGCGGTGCGGATCCCGCCCCGCCGGCCACCGGAGAACGCCAGCCGGATGCCGAGGGCGAGCTCGGCGAACACCCGGCTCACCGTGTTGCCCGCCGCGTCAAGCTGCGGCCGTCCCGCACCACGATGCCGCGGTCCGCGTACGCGGCGACCCGTGCATCGTGCGTGACCAGGACGACCGCGGCGCCGGACTCGCGAGCCGCGTCGGTCAGCATGTCCATCACGTGCTCACCGGCGACCGAGTCGAGGGCGCCGGTCGGCTCGTCCGCGAAGATCACCTTCGGGTCGGTGATCAGGGCGCGTGCCACCGCGACCCGTTGCTGCTGCCCGCCGGACAGCTCCCCGGGCCGGGACCGTGCCTTGTCGGCGAGGCCCAGCCGGTCCATCCGGCCGGCGGCGCGGCGCTCGGCCACCCGGCGGGAGACGCCGTCGAGCCGCAGCGGCAGAGCCACGTTCTGCAGGGCGGTCAGTTCCGGCACCAACTGTCCGAACTGGAACACGAAGCCGAACTCGCGCCGCCGTACCGCGCTGCGGCGCACGTCGCTCATGTCGAAAAGGTCATGTCCGTCGTACGTCACCCGGCCCGCATCCGGTGCGGTGAGCCCGGCCGCGCAGTGCAGCAGTGTCGACTTGCCGGAGCCGGACGGGCCCATCACCGACACGATCTCGCCGGCCTGCACCGCGAGGTCGGCACCGGCCAGGGCGGTCGTCGGCCCGTACGTCTTGTGCAGTTGCCCGGCCACCAGCAGCGCGCTCATCGCCGCACCTGCTCGGCCAGTTCACCGAGAACGGTCGCGGTGTGTTCCAGCCAGCGCAGATCCGCCTCGAGGTGGAACAGCGCGTGGTCGCAGATCAGCCGGTCGGCGAGGTCGCCGCCCCGCTTGCGCCGGGTCAGTTCGCGCATCGCCACCAGGTGCTCCTCGCGCTGCACGTCGAGTACGCCGGCCCCGGAGCGTCCGGTGAGCAGCGCGCCGATCACCTTGGCGTACAGGGTGCTCTGCAGGTACTGATCGGGCTTCTCGGGTTCGTCGAGCCACCGCTCGACGTCGGTCACCCCGGCCTCGGTGATCGTGTACCGCTTGCGGTCCGGGCCGCCCTCGCCCTCCGCGCCGTCGACCGTGACGAGGCCGTTCTTCAGCAGCTTGGCGAGCGTCGTGTAGACCTGCCCGTAGTGCAGCGGCCGGTCGTGCCCGAAGTGCTGGTCGTAGGCGCGTTTGAGGTCGTAGCCGTGCTGCGGGCGGCCTTCGAGCAACGCCAGGAATGCTGCGGCGATCGTCATGGCGCGCCACTATACACATGGCTACATAGTCTGCCGTTCATTGTCCGGAATTGATTGATTCGGCGGCGCCGCCCTGCCGAACAACGGCTCCGGCCGATAGACCTCGGGGAGCGCCCCGGACGTCCGGTCCGGCGGCGCATCCGGACGGAGGATCCCGTTGAGACGCACCACGTTCTCGGTCTGGGCCGTCGCCGCGGCAGCCGCGGTGGCGTTCCTGACCGTCGCGCCGGCCCAGGCCGCCCCGCGGCCCGCGACCGCGGCCACCACCAGCGGCGCCGCCGCGCTGGCCGCGGCCAACATCGGCAAGAGCGCCGGCACCTGCGCCGACCACCCGACCACCAACTCGCTCGGCGGCAGCCAGTACGAGCACAGCTGCGCCGGCGGCTACTCCGGCGGCCCCGAATACTGGTGCGCCGACTTCGCCAAATGGGTGTGGGGGAACTCGGGCCTGAGCACTGCCGGACTGACCGCGGCGGCGCAGAGCTTCTACACGTACGGCCAGTCGAACGGAACCTTCCACACGACCGCCCAGCCCGGTGACGCGGTCGTCTACTCGTCCAGCCCGGGCGGGTACGCCGACCACGTCGCGATCGTGACCGCTGTCAACTCGGACGGCTCGGTCGTCACCGCGAACGGCGACTGGGGTGGCGAGAGCGGCACGATGGCACACTTCGCCGTCACCTCGTCGGTCGTCAAGGTCACCATTCCGGCGGCGTCGGCGCACACCGGCGCGTTCGTGTCGGCGGCCGACTACTACATCACCGGCATCGTCGGCGCGTCCGGCAGCGGCGGCACCACGCCGCCGTCCGGTGGCAACCCGTACTCGCCGGTGCAGGTGTGCGGCAGTGGGTACGGCGTCGTCGACTCGCACCACATCACCGGGGCCACGATCTACCTCCTGTACGACGACGACTCGGGCAACAACTGCGTGGTCACCCTGGCCGACAGCCCGTCGGCGACGGTGTCGATGAACGCGACGCTGCAGGCCCAGGGCGGCACGCTCAAGGACGACCCGCACGCCTATCAGTACTATGCCGGGCCGGTGACGACGTACGCGCCGAACACCTGCGTGCGGTGGGGCGGCGCCTACCAGTCGGCGTCCTGGACCAGCGACTACGAGCACTGCGGCAGCGGCGGCGGTTCGCCGGCACCGCACACGTCCAACCCGTACAGCGCGACGCAGGTGTGCGGCAGCGGCTACGGCGTCGTCGACCACCACGCGCTGGCCGGGGCCACCGTCTACCTCGCGTACAACGCGGCGACCGGCGACAACTGCGTGGTCACGCTCGCCACCGACATCGACGGCGTGGTGCCGATGAACGCGTCGCTGCAGGTGCAGGGCGGCACGCTGCACAGCGACAACCATTCGTACACCTACTACGCCGGGCCGGTCACCGCGTACGCGCCGCACACGTGCGTGCAGTGGGGCGGCAAGTACAAGACGAGCAGCTGGACCAGCGGGTACGGCCACTGCGGCTGAACCGTCCACTGTGTTTGCGGGAGGCACGTGTCGAACGACACGTGTCTCCTTCGTGATACTCCCGGGATGATTCGGCGTGCGACGGTGACCCATCGATCGCCATCGGTCACGTCCGAGGGGAGGCGCGGTGGCTCGCCAGGAGAAAATGGTCGATCCGGCTGCGGGACCGTTGCAGGCTTTCGCGTACGAGTTACGCAAGGTCCGCGCCGAAGCAGGCAGTCCCACGTACCGGGTGCTGGCCAGGACGGCCGGGTACGGCGCCGGGACCCTGTCCGAGGCCGCCGGCGGAGTCCGCCGGCCCACATTGGACGTCGTGCTGGCCTACGTCGGCGCGTGCCAGGGTGACGTCGGACTGTGGCGCGAGCGCTGGCAGGAACTGCAGATCGCGCTGGACGGCGCCGCGCCGCCGGAAGCGCCGGACGTGCCGACCTGGACGCGGCCCGAACCCTCCCCGGCCGATCCGCCGGCCCCGGCCGGGCTCACCGCGCGTCTCGGGCCGCTGTGGCGGTGGAAGCTCGGGGTGTTCGCCGCGCTCGCCGCCCTGGTCATCGGCGCGGTCGGCGCCTTCGCGATCGACGATCCCTACCCGTCGCGCGCCGCCGCATCCGGGCAGGCCGGCGCCGCGCCCCCCTGTCCGGCGCAGGCCGCGAAGCCGGCGTTTACCGCGGTCACCTACGGCGCCGGCGCACGGGTACGCGCCGGGGCGGCCCGCGACACGGCGCCGCTCGTCACCATCCCGGCCGGCTGCACGGTCGGCTTCGCCGGCTACTGCGTGGGGGAGAAGATCCACGACAGCACCGGCGGCACGCCCGACGTGCGCTGGTTCGAACTGCCCGGCGGCGGGGTGGTGGCCTCCGGCATCGTGCACGGCAACCCGCCGGCCGGGCTCGCACCCTCGCACTGCTCCGACGACCGGCCCGGCCCGGCCGCCGTTCGCCTGGCGGTCGGCGCCGACCCCGATCTGCCGGGCGCGATGCGGCTCAGCGCCACCGGCACCCGCCTGGACATCGTCGGCTTCGCCGCGCTGTACGGGCCGGACTCGCCCCGCCGATGGCGACAGGTCGGATTCACCGAGGAATCGGTCGCGAAGCCCGGTTTCCGGGTGCCGTGGAAGCTCGAGCCGTCCGAGGCCGGGCCCGATCCGGTGCTGATCGTGGCGGCGGCCTGCCTGGGCGGTGACGGCCCGACCGCCGTGGTCGACGCGCGCTCGGCCGCCTCCGGTCACCCGGAAGTCGTACTGAGCGCCGCGGACCGGGTGGCGGCGGCCGCGGCGGCCTGCGCCTACCCGGCCTGATCAACCAATCGGCTGGTGGTGCGGTCCGGGGCCGAAACGGCAGGCCGGGCGACGATGCGATTGTTCGGCCGGCCGCCGCGTACAAGAATTGATGTTCGGTCTTGATTGTTCGGTCTTCCCCGGCTCTGCCGAACATCGGCGAATTCCGATGTGGTCGGTGCAGCGGTGAAAAGCCGCGTCGGCAACCGAACGGAGAACCCGAGCATGACCGTCATCAAGAAGCTGAGCACCATGGGCCTGAGCGCGCTGGCCACCGGCATCGCGCTGACCGCGGCGCTGACCCCGGCCGGGGCGGCGAACGCGGCGAGCCGGCACGTCGGCACGATCGCCGGCGTCGAGTCGCGCTGCAACAGCTCCGTGTACACGCTCTGCCTCTACTACAACAGCGGCGCCAGCACGGCGTACTGGGGCACCAGCTCCGACGTCTCGGACCTGGCCGGCAAGACCTTCTTCAGCGGCACCGGCGCCGGCTCGGGCCAGGCGGTGAAGAACAACGCGGCGGCCGCCTCCTGCGACCTGCTGACCACCGGCAAGTGCTGGATCTTCTTCAACCACGGGTACGCCGGCAACGCCGACTACCTGAACGGCCAGGAGACCGGCCAGCTCTCGTACACCTACAACGAGGACGCCTCGGTCAAGGTCGTCTACTGATGCCGACCGGGAGGCGGCGCCCGGCGCCGCCTCCCGGCGGGCCACCGATGGGGGCTCCCGATGAAATTCGCCGTCGTTCTACTCGCCGTCGTACTGCTCGCCGGCTGCGCCGCCGATCCGCCGGCCGCGGCCCCGCCTCCCGCGGACACACACGGCGATTTCGTGCTGCCGGCCGACGCGTACGCGTTCACCCTGCCCGAGACCGGCCGGATCGACCTCGCCCGCGAGCTGCTGGCCGGGAAGTGCATGCGGAGGCTCGGCTACGCGTTCGACCCGGACCAGGCCCGCCAGCAGATCGCCGCCGGCAACGCCCACACCGTCACCGACCTGGGCTGGTACGGCAACAAGCGGCGCTACGGCGTGACCGACCCCGCGATTGCCGCCCGGTACGGCTACCACCTGGTGAACCGGAACCTCGGCGGCACGTCCCCGGCACCGGGCTTCGGCGCCCTGACCCCGGCGATGCGCACCGCGCTGACCGGCACCTGCACCCGGGAAGCGGTCACCGCCCTGTCCCCGGACGGCGTGGTCGGCGAGGCCGACGTGGTGGCCGCGCTGGGCAGCGGATCCTTCCGCGACGCGCTGCACGACCCCGCGGTGACGGCCGCCTTCGCGCGGTGGTCCGCCTGCATGCTGGAAAGCGGTCACCACTACGCGTCGCCCGCGGTGGCCGGCACCGATTTCGACATCGACAGCCCGCACATCACGCCGGCCGAGACGGCGGCCGCCTCGGCCGACGTCGTCTGCAAACAGCGCACACACGTGCTCGACGTCTGGCACGGCTTCGAGGCCACCGACCAGAACGGTCAGATAGCCCGGCACCGGACGGCGTTCGCCGCCGCCCGATCCGGCCATGACGTCGAGATGCGCCGGGTGGACGCGGTCCTCGCCGCCGAGCTGTGAGCTCCTACGGGTACCTCATTCAGCTCGGGGTGGCGGCTCAGGCGGCTCCGTACACCCCCACCTCGACGGTGTCGACGAAGGAGCAGCCGCTCAGATCGCTCGGGCAGGTGCCGCCCTCGTCGGCGACCTGGGTGCCGAGCATCGTGTAGCGGACGAACCGCACGCCGGCCGTTCCGGCGGTCAGCGGGACCGCGTTCATCCGGTCGCGGTCGGCCGGGCCGAAGTGCCCGGTCGCCGCCACCGTCCACGCGGCGCCGTCCGGCGAGGTCTCCACCCGGTAGTCGCCGGTGGAGGCGCTCGGGTCGTCGCCGCAGGCGCCGGTCGGCTCGACCTCGATCGACGTCAGGTCGACCGCCGCCGGCAGTTGCACCGTGACGAAGCGGGGCTCGATCGCCGTACCGCCGGTGAGGGCGGCGTCGGAGCTCCAACCGGTGCCCTGCGACATGTCGATCGCCTGGGCGGGGCCGCAGCCGAAGCCGCTGCTGTCCTCGCCGTTGAAGCCGACGATCTGCGCGCCGCCCGCCGACGCGGCCCAGTCCCGGCGGACGGCCCAGTCGACGGTGGCCGGTTGCCTGGTGACCGTGACCGTCCGGACCTGGCGTTCGAAGCCGGCGCCGCCGGCCGCGACCTTCGGGTAGGTGCCGGCGAAGACGTTGCTGATCCGGTAGTGGCCACGAGCGTCGGTGACCGCGGCGTACGAGCCGCCGAAGCCGGAGCTGTGGCCGCCGAAGGTGACCGCCACACCGGCCGCGGGCCGGCCGGTGTCCCGGTTGGTCACGGTGCCGGCGACCGAGCTCCTGGCCGCACCGGGCGCGGGCGGCATCGAGAAGTCCTCGACCGGCGCGGTGTCCGAGCCGTCGGCCACGGCGGCGAAGAAGCCCATACCGCGGGCGGCGAACACCTTCCAGATGTCGTGCTGGTGCCGGCCGGCCGCGACGACCCGGTCGGCCATCAGGATCGAATTGCGCATGTCCAGGTACGACGGGTCGGCGGGGGAGAGCTCCATCGCCCGGGTCACCAGCGACTCGGCGAGCCTGCTGCCGAGAGCCGTACGCAGGTCCCACAGCGTCTCCGCCCAGATCTCGCCGTCGGCGTGCACCTCGGCGCCGCGCCGCGAGATCTTGCCGAAGTCGCCGTACGTGTAGCCGCCGGGCCCCGCGGTCGGCGTGCCCGGGCAGACCGTGGCCGAGGCGCCGACCGGGCAGTCCAGCGGCTGGGTGCGGATCGTGTTCGCCCCGGCCGTGGAGTACTCGAAGATCACCAGCTCGCCCGGCTTGCGGGTGTCCTTCTCCAGTCCGACGCTCTGCAGGTAGTCGTACGCGTACCAGTCGCTCCACGCCTCACCCATGGCCCCCGACTGGGGACCGTTGAGCGTGGACACCCCGGCCGCGTCGACGACCAGCCGGTTGGACAGCCCGTGCGTGTACTCGTGGTAGACCGAGGAGGCCTCGTTGCCGACGTCGGACGGCACGTAGGGGTCCTGAAGGGTCGGCGTGTTCGGCGCCGGCTGCAGGTACATCTGCATCGTCGGCGAGGTGCCGTCGGGCGGGGTCGCCATGTTGGCGTTGTCGACGTGGGCGGCGTCCGGGAAGCCGTTGTCGGTGTTCGCCCCGTCCAGGTCGTTGACCTCGACCGGGTCGCCGTCGCGGGTCTCGAAGTTGCCGGCCGCGCGGGTGAACCCGATCGGCGCCGCCAGCAGGTGATCGTGGAAGACCGAGGTGAAGTAGAGCAGCTGGGTCGCGTCCATCGCCCGGTTCGCCTGCCAGGAGAACGGCCGGTACGGATCCCAGGTGCACTGATATTGCGCGGAGCAGAGTTCGCCGGTGAACTGCTTCAGCGGGTAGACGAAGTGGCCCGGCGAGCTCGGCCCGACCTCCTCGCCCCGGTCGGCGATGTCGTTGTCGTTCAGGTCGGAGAACACGTGCGACGAGGTGCCGCTCAGCGTCTTCGCGTACGGCGAAAGCCACCGGCCCAGCGAGACCGGCCGTTGCCGGCCGCCGGCCGGCGCACCGGGATAGTTGTCCCAGACCGTCGCGTCCGGTCCGGTCTGGTCGTCGGTGAGGTTCTGCCGGTAGAGGATGCGGCCGGTCTGCGCGTCGACGACGTGCAGGAAGCCGGCCTGCATGGTGAGTGTCTGATAGCCCAGGCGCAGGCCGCCCGCGGTCGGGAAGGCGACCAGTTCGGCCTTGTCGCTCGGGGTCGGCCGGGTCTCCTGTGCGTCGCGGCGGGCTGTGTCGAGCGCCTGGCTGCCGGTGAGCCGGGCCGCGGCCAGCCCGTCCGGCACCTGCCGCACCGGCGACCCGGTCATCTGGATGAGGGCGCCGTTGCGGGCGACGTCGGCCCGGATGCCGTTGCCGAACACCGGCACCTCGCCGACCCGCTGCAGGAAGCTGAGGTGGTGCGTGCCGGCGATGTCGGTGTAGTCGCGGCTGAGCTTCAGCGTCGCCGGGTCCACGCCGAACAGGTCGGCGTGCGCCCTGAGATAGTCGCGGGCGACCTGCACGGCCGGTTTCCGGGACGGCCCGGTGAGGAAACCGTCGAGCCGGGCGAGCTGCCGCGGCGTGCCGGTCAGCGGGTCGATGTCGACGATGCCCTGCTCACCGAGGGTGGCCCGGATGCTGCTGACGGCCGTCGTCGGCTTGGCGACCCGGTTGCCGGGCATTCCGGTGATCGCCGGGTCGTGGCGGGCGTCGTAGTTGCCCGGCGCGGCGGTCGCCGACGCGGGGCGCGGGGAGTGCGGAGCGGCCGGTGCCGCGGTGGCGGCCCCGGCGTCGGTCACGGCCGGGACGAACGCGACGGCCAGGGCCGCGCCGGAGGCGATGAGCGTACGGCTGAGTTGTGTTCTCACCCGGCCAGCCTGGCAAAGCCATCGACTTGTATCAACGGCCTGGGGAGAATCAGGTCCAGTAGAGGATGCGGCAGACGGGGCCGCGCGGACGTACCGCGGACTGGTCGAACGGCCGACCCCGCACGACGGATACCCCGATCTTGACCGCCGTGTCGTCGCGGCCGCGTGATCATCGGGGGTCCAGACTTTCGCCAGATCACCGACCAGCCCGAGGAGCCACCGTTGCCCGCACCCATCACACTCGCTCGCCTGGTGGACGAGTTCGTCGAGACGTTGGATCAGCACGGGCTGACCGCCGACCGGGCGGCCGTCGAGCAGGAGATGCGGGAGCGCATCAGCGCGATCGCGGAACGCCTTCGCGTGGACCCGCAGACCGTCCTGGAGAAGCACGCCCGGCCCGGCTGGGGACGGCAGATGTCGGCCGCCGTGATCGACCAGGTCCGCAAGGAACGGCTGTTCGATCAGGGCGGCGCGGTGAGCGGCCAGGTGTAGGGGCGTTCTGAGCGGGAAGAAGGTGCGGATGCGATCGGACGCCGGTTACGCCGGCCTGCGCGACTACGGCGCGATCGGCGACACGCGTACGGTCGCTCTGATCGCCACCGACGGCTCGATCGACTGGCTCCCGATACCCGGGCTGGACTCGATGCCGGTGTTCGCCCGTCTGCTGGACGCCGGGAACGGCGGGTTCTTCGCGTTGCGGCCGGTCGGTGAGTTCGAGGTCAGTCGCCGCTACGAGGACCGCACCAACATCCTGGTCACCACGTTCAGCACCGCGTCCGGTGTCGTCCGGGTCACCGACGCGCTCACCATGGGCGTCGCGGGACCGCCGCCCTGGACCGAGCTCGCACGGCAGGTGGAAGGCGTCGACGGCCGGGTGGAGATGTGCTGGCGGGTCGCGCCCGGAACCGGCCTCAACTCGAGGTCACCGTGGGTGCAGCAGACGCCGCACGGCGCGGTGCTGCGCCTGGACGCCATCACCATGGCGTTGTGCGCCGGCAACATCGGCGAGCGGTCGGTCGACGATCAGGCCGTGCACGGCAGCTTCACCACTCACGGCGGCTCCCGGCACCTGCTGGCCCTGGTCGCGAGCCGCGGGGAACCGCTGCGGCTGCCCGAGCTGGACCGCGTCGAGCAGAACATCGAGCGCACCCGGCGGCAGTGGCGGCGCTGGAGCAGCCAATTCACCTACGACGGGCCCTGGCAGGATGAGGCCCTGCGCAGCATGCTGACGCTCAAGCTGCTCACTCACGGGCCGTCGGGGGCCATCGCGGCGGCCGCGACCACGTCACTGCCGGAGAGCCCGGCCGGCGGTAAGAACTGGGACTACCGCTTCGCCTGGCTGCGCGACTCGGCGTACGCGCTGCACTGCATGCTGGCCTTCGGCGACTTCGAGGACATGCACGCCAGCGTCTCCTGGCTGCTACGCACCGTCCGGTCCCGGCACGGCGGCGTTCCCGTGCTCGCCGGCCTGGACGGCGCGCAACCCGATGGCATCACCGAGCACGACGTACCGGGCTGGCGCGACATCGGCCCGGTCGTGTCCGGCAACCCCGCCACCGGGCAGCTGCAGCTCGGTGTGTACGGCGACCTGTTCGACCTGGTACACACCTACGTCCAGGCCGGGAACGTGCTCGATCTGGACACCGCCCGCTTCCTCGCCGCCGCGGCCGACCGGGTCTGCGACATCTGGCGCCACCGGGACGCCGGCATGTGGGAACTCCGTGACTCCCAGCACTACACCAGCTCAAAGATGGCCTGCTGGCAGGCGCTCCAGCACGCCGGTGACCTGGTCGAGGCGGGCCATATCACCGGGCAGAACGACCGGTGGCGGGCCGAACGCGACCGCATCCGCGCGTGGATCGACAGGCATTGCTGGAACGACGACGTCGGCGCGTACACCTGGTATCCCGGCACGACCCGGCTCGACACGTCGGTCCTGCTGCACGCCCGCACCACCGGCTTCGCCGCGGACGAGCGCATGAACTCGACGCTCGACGCCATCCTCGACGAGCTGTCGGCCGGGCCGCACCTCTACCGCTACACCGGTGCCGCGGCCGAGGAGAAGACCTTCACCGCCTGCGGCTTCTGGGCCGTCGCCGCCCTGGCCGGCCTCGACCGGCGCGCCGAGGCCGAGAAGCGCCTGAGCGAGCTGCTGCGTTCGGCCAACGACGTCGGCCTGTTCGCCGAGATGGTCGATGCCGGCGACGAGGCGTTCTGGGGCAACCTGCCCCAGGCGCTGAGCCATCTGGCGGTCACCACGGCCATCGCCGCATTGACCTGAACAGCGCCCGGAGCCGGCTGGTTGCCTCTCAGCGGAGGGGCCGGAAGGCCGCACGAACCTCCCGGGTGAACAGCTCGGGCTCCTCCCAGGCGGCGAAGTGTCCGCCTCGCGAGGCCTGGTGGTAGTAGTCGAGGGTCGGGTAACTGCTCTCGGCCCAGCTGCGCGGCGCCTGGAAGATCTCGCCCGGGAAGGCACTGAACGCGACCGGGACAGCCACCGGCGGGAGGGGCTGGCCGGAGCCGGCGAACTGCGTCCTTTCCCAGTACATGCGGGCGGCCGACTCGCCGGTGCCGGTCAGCCAGTAGACCGAGATATTGTCGAGGACGTGCTCGCGGGTCAGGTTGCCCGACGGCGGACCGCCGCGGAACGCGCGGGAGATCTTCAGGTAGCTGTCGGTGTCGTGATCGAGCATCCAGGCCGCCAGCGCGACCGGGGAGTCCAGCAGCGCGTAGCCGATCGTCTGCGGTCGCGTCGACTGCTCGACGATGTAGCCCTTGCCGCTGGTCGAGAAGACCTGCAGGGCGGCCGCCGCGGCCTTTTCCTCGTCGGTGTTCTTCGGCAGGTTGCCGGTGCCGGCCAACGCCGGCACCAGCAGGTTCAGATGGATGCCCAGCAGACCGGCGGGCGCCAGGCGGCCGATGTTGTCGGTGACGGCGGCGCCGACGTCCCCGCCCTGGGCGACGTACCGGGGGTAGCCGAGGCGGCGCATGAGTTCCGCCCAGGCGCGCGCCGTCCGGACGGAGTCCCAGCCAAGTTTGTCCGGTTTGCCGGAGAAGCCGTAGCCGGGGATCGACGGCAGCACGACGTGAAAGGCGTCCGCCGCGGTGCCGCCGTGCGCCGTCGGGTTCGTGAGCGGGCCGACGGCCTCGAGAAGTTCGACGATCGAACCGGGCCAGCCGTGGGTCATCACCAGCGGCAGGGCGTTGCGGTGCCGCGAACGTACGTGGACGAAGTGGATGTCGACGCCGTCGATCTCGGTCGTGAACTGCGGAAACGCGTTGAGTTTCGCCTCGAATCGGCGCCAGTCGTAGCCGGTCGTCCAGAACCGGGCGAGAGCCTGGGCAGTCGCCAGTTGCACGCCTTGCGAGCGGTCCGGGACGAGCTCGCGGGACGGCCAGCGGGTCGACGCGACGCGACGGCGCATGTCGGCCACCTGCTCGCGTGCAACGGCGACCCGGAACGGGCGGATCCCGGCCGGGCCGGTGGGCGGTGCGGCGCCGGCCGGCGCCGTCCCGAGAGCGGCCGATGCGGCAACGGTGATGCCGGCTGCCAGGCCGCCCTGCAGCAGTTGCCGTCGAGTGGGTTGGGACGCGGACGAAGTCATCGTTTCTCCACCTCTTGATTGGTCAACGGTCAGCGCAGCGGACGGAACGCGGCCCGCACCTGCTCCGCGAACAGCTCCGGCTCTTCCCAGGCCGCGAAATGGCCGCCCCGTGCGGCCACCCCGAAGTAGTTGAGCGTCGGATAGGACTGCTCGGCCCAGCTGCGCGGCGTCCGCCAGATCTCACCCGGGAACGTGCTGAAGCCGACCGGGATCCGCGGGTCCGGAAGAGGCTTGCTGCCCGCGGCGGGCGCGTCCGGCCCGTACGCCTCCCAGTAGGAGCGGGACGTCGAGGCCCCGGTACCGGTCAGCCAGTACGCCATGATGTCGTCGAGGATGTGGTCCCGGGTCAGGCCTCCCGAGGGCCGCCCGTCGACGAACGCGCCGGCGATCTTGTAGTACGCGTCGGTGTCGTGGTCGATCATCCAGGCGGCGAGTGCGGCCGGCGAGTCCAGCAGCGGGTACCCGATGGTCTGCGGCCGGGTGGCCATCTCCACGAAGTAGCCGTTCCCGCTGGTCTGGAACACCTTGATCGCGGCCAGCGCCGCCTGTTCCTCTTCGGTCCGAGCCGGCAGCGACGCCGGGTCGTTCAGGGCCGGCACCAGCAGGTTGGTGTGAATGCCGGCCAGGCCGTCGGGTCCCAGCCGGCCCATCGCGTCGGTGACACCAGCGCCCACGTCGCCGCCCTGGGCGACGTACCGGTCGTAGCCGAGCCGGCGCATCAGCTCCGCCCACGCCTTGGCGGTGCGCACCAGGTCCCAGCCGACCTCGGCCGGCTCGCTCGAGAAGCCGTAGCCGGGCAGCGACGGCAGCACGAGGTGGAACGCGTCCGCCGCGGTGCCGCCGTGCGCGGTCGGATCGGTGAGTGGTCCGACCGAGTCGAGCATCTCGATCACCGAGCCGGGCCAGCCGTGCGTCATGATCAGCGGTAGCGCGCCGGAGTGCTTCGATCTGACGTGGACGAAGTGAATGACCACCCCGTCGATCTCGGTGGTGAACTGCGGCAGCGCGTTCAATCGGTTCTGAAGTCGCCGCAGGTCGTACTCCTTTTCCCAGTACTGGTGCAGCGCCCGCATGGTGGCCAGCTGCACCCCCTGCGAGCGGTCGCCGACGAGTTCCCGGGTCGGCCAGCGGGTCGCTGCCAGCCGCCGGCGCAGGTCGTCGAACGCCTCGGACGGGAAGTGCACGGTGAAGGGCCGGATCGTGGTCATGTCACGCACTACCTTTCGGTCGGAGTCCGTGCGCGAGGAAGCCGGAATCCGGGCAGGCCGACGTGGCCCGTCGGCAGCGGCCTGGCGAACGGGCTTCCTCGATACACCGAAGCCTCGCAACGGCCGGTGCGGCTCGAACCCGTGAAAGACCCTGGTCGACACCCGGGCCGTGCCCTCGTCGACTGCGCTCGGCTGTGCCCTTCCGGGAGCGCCCTACCGGTAGCGCAGCATCGTGCCGGCGTCCGCGGCCTGCGCGCGGGTGAGGATCAGGCCGGCGAGGGCCACATCGAGGATGGACAGTCCGCGGTGCCAGAAGAGGATCCGCTCGCCGGCGCTCTCCCGGCCCGGCTTGCGTCCACTGACGATCTCGCCGATCTCGGCGTACAGCGTCTCTTCGCTCAGCCGGCCGGTGTCGACGTGGGCGCGCAGCGCGCCGAACCGGCCCGAGCGCGACTCGCGCCAGTCGTCGACGACCACCTTGTCCATCACGTCGAGCAGGTCCGGTTCGACGGCGCTGACCGTGCCGTACGGGACCACGAACGCGCCGGGCCGGACGGCGGCCGTCCGCAGGAGGGGGGTCGGCTCTTCGAGCCGGGAGGCCTCGACCAGGATGTCGGCCTGGTCGTACGCCTCGTCCGCCGTCGCCACCGCGCGCACCGGGGTGTCGGTCACCTCCCGCAACCGCGCGGCGAAGGCCTCGCGCGACTCGGGACGCCGGCTGGTCACCCGGATCTCCTCGAGCGGGAAGAGACTGTCGAGCATGGTCACGTTGGCGAACGCGGTGCCACGCGCGCCGACGTGGCCGAGGACCCGCGAGTCGGACCGGGCCAGATGTTTGGCGCCGACCGCGGTCATCGCGCCCGTGCGTACCTCGGTGATCAGGGTGGCGTCCATGATCGCCAGGGGAACGCCCGTGGTGGGGTCGTAGAGGGTCATCAGCGCGAGTTCGCTGGGCAGGCCCCGCTGGTAGTTGGGCACGAAGTCGCCGACCACCTTGACACCGCTCAGCCCGTGCTCGCCGAGCGTGGAGACATGGCCGCGGAGGACGTTGAAGTGACCCACGCCGCCGTTGTCCGGCACGAGGTGGGTGCGCGGTTCGAAGACCGTGCGGCCGCGGCCGTGCGCGTCGACGACCGCCTCGACGGCCGCGATCACCTCGGCGGTGGTGATGCCGAGACCGTCGACGTCGGGACCGGAGAGGAACCGGAGCCAGATCTCCGGGCTCGGGTGCGTCACGTCACTGCAGTCCGGTCCGCACCGAGGTGATGCGGTGGGTGTTGAAACCGAGCCAGTGCATCCGGCCGACGTACCGCGCGTGCTCGATCTTGAGGCAGCGATCCATGATCACGTTCAGGCCGCCCTCCTCGGCGATCCGGGCCCCGTCGAAGTTGATGACGCCGAACTGGGTCCAGAGGGTGCCGGCGCCGACGGCCACGGCGTCCCGGGCGATGTCCGGGACGGCGCTGGGCGCTCGGAAGACGTCCACCACGTCGATCGGCTCGGGTACGTCCCGCAGGCTGGGGTAGCTGGTCTCGCCGAGGATCTCCGGCTCCCGCGGGTTGACCGGGATCACCCGGTAGCCGTGGCGCTTGAGGTAGTACCCGACGAAGTAGCTGGCCCGCAGCGGGTTGTTCGACAGGCCGACGATGGCGATCGACCTGGTGTTGTGCAGCACGCGCTGGATCCGCGTGACGTCCTGGTAGTGCTCGAGCTCGGTCATCGCGCCTCGATCTCCTTGAACGCCTGCTCCAGGTCCCAGATCAGGTCCTCGGCCGTCTCGGTGCCGACCGACAGCCGGATGGTGCCCGGCCCGACGCCCGCCGCCTGCAGTTCGTCGTCGCTGAGCTGGCGGTGCGTGGTGCTGGCCGGGTGGATGATCAGGCTCTTGGCGTCACCGACGTTGGCCAGGTGCGACCACAGCGTCACGCCACGGATCAGATCCTGCCCGCCCTCGCGGCCTCCGACGCAATCGAACGAGAACACCGCGCCGGCGCCGCGCGGCAGATATTTCTCGACCAGCGGCCGGTAGGGGCTCTCCGGCAGGCCGGCATAACTCACGCGGGAGACCTGCGGGTGCGAGTCGAGGAAGGCGGCGATCTTCCGCGCGTTCGTCACGTGGCGCTCCATCCGCAGCGACAGCGTCTCCAGACCCTGCAGGAACAGGAACGCGTTGAAGGGCGACAGGGCCCCGCCGAGGTCCCGCAGGGTCTCGGCGCGCAGCTTCATCAGATATCCGTACTCCCCGAACGTCTCGTGGAACTGCAGGCCGTGATAGGCCGGGGAGGGGTCGGCGATCACCGGGAAACGGCCGTTCGACCAGTTGAAGGTGCCGGCCTCCACCACGACGCCGCCGATGCTCGTGCCGTGCCCGCCGATGAACTTGGTGGCCGAGTGGATCACGATGTCGGCGCCCCACTCGATCGGGCGGCACAGATAGGGCGTGGCGAAGGTGTTGTCGACGATCAGCGGCAGTTCGTGCTCGTGGGCGATGCCCGCGATCGTCTCGATGTCGAGAATGTTGCCGCCCGGGTTGCCGATGGTCTCGCCGAAGAAGGCCTTGGTATTGGGACCGACCGCCTTGCGCCAGGCGTCCGGGTCGTCGGGATCGACCCAGGTCAGCTCGACGTTCATCTTGCGCAGCAGATGCTTGAGCTGATTGACGCTGCCGCCGTACAGCGCCGAGGACGCGACCACGTGGTCGCCCGGCTGGAGCAGCGTGAACAGGGCGGCCGCCTGGGCCGCGATGCCGCTGGCGAAGGCCACCGCGCCGGAGCCGCCCTCCAGGTTGGCCACGCGCTCCTCGAACACCGCGACGGTCGGGTTCATGATCCGGGAGTACGTGTTGCCGTATTCCTGCAGATTGAAGTACGCCGCCGCGGACTCGGGGTCTTCGAACACGTAACTGGTCGTCTGGAAGATCGGCACCGCCCGCGCGCCGGTGTTCGGGTCGGGCCGCTGACCGGCGTGCAACTGACGGGTCTCGAACCCGAACTCGTGTGCTTCTTCGGTGCGCTGTGTTGTCATGCTCGACCTTCGTTCAGGAAGCGGCGGACGACGGGAATCTGCCGGGCTTCCTCCAGCAGGAAACAGTCGTGCCCGTAGGGCGCGTCGATCAGATGGAACTCGACCGGTTTGCCGAGGCCGCGCAGGGCGGTCTCGATCTCCGCCGAGGCGGCGGGCGGATAGAGCCAGTCCGAGCTGAAGGCGATCAGCAGGGTCCGGGCGCTGATGCCGGCGAGCGCCCGCTCCAGCGACCCATCGCCGTGCTGCCGGGCGAGGTCGAAGTAGGTGAGCGCCCGCGACAGGCGCACGTAGGTGTTGGCGTCGAAGCGCCGCACGAACGAGTCGGCCTGATGGTCGAGGTAGCTCTCGATCTCGAACTCGGGCTCGTCGAACGTGTAGCGGATGTCGTCGGCGAACTGCAACCGCCGGCCGAAGCGCTCCTCGAGCGCGGGGGCCGACAGGTAGGTGACGTGCCCCACCATCCGGGCGACGCCCATGCCGGCCTCGGGTGCCCGGCCGGTGCCGTAGTAGTCGCCGCCCTGCCAGGCCGGGTCCCGGATGATCGCCTCCCGGGCGATCGCGTTCCAGGCCAGCCCCTGCGGGTGGAGCGCATGAGTCGACGCGATCACCACGATCGAGTCGACCTGGTCGGGGTAGGTGACCGCCCACTGCAGCGCCTGCATCCCGCCCAGCGACCCGCCGGCGACCGCGGCGAGCCGCTCGATGCCCAGTTCGTCGAGGAAGGCGCGCTCGCAGCGCACCATGTCGGCCACGGTGACGACCGGAAACCCGGACCCGTACGGCCGGCCGGTCTCCGGATCGGTCGAGGACGGTCCGGTCGTGCCGCGACAGCCGCCGAGCAGGTTGGTGGAGATGACGAACCAGCGGTCGGTGTCGAACGCCTTGCCCGGCCCGATCATGCCGTCCCACCAGCCCAGCGCCTTGCCGGCCGCCCCGTCGCGCGTCTCCGCGGCGAACCCGTCACGGGTGCTCTCGGCCGGGGCCGTCGCCGAGTAGCCCGCCGCGTGGGCGTCGCCGCTGAGCGCGTGGCAGACCAGGATGACGTTGTCCCGCCGGGGGAACAGGGTGCCGTACGTCTCGTAGGCCACCCGGACCGAACGCAGCTCGCGCCCGCAGTCGAGCGGCAACGGTTGCGGCAGATCGAGGAATCGGGTTTCGACCGTGCCGACCGTGCCGGCCGGAAGAGCCGAGGGTGCCACCATGTGGGCGATGATATCTATGCGCCGTCCGGCCGGGCCATTATGGTTGTCGAGAATCTCTATGGATTCAGTAGGAGACAGTCACTAAGGGGAGAATCCGAACATGACGGTGGACAACGGCGTCAACGTGCAGGCGTTGCTCGAAGCGCGCGAAGTGCTCAAGGGGGCGCCGGAAGCGGCCCAGTTCGTCTGGCGGGCCTCGTCGAAGTGGGACAACGGCGTCCACAGCACCACGAAGGTGGAGAAGTTCTTCGGGCTCGGCCAGGAGCAGTCGCACAAGAGCGAGACGGTGTTCGCGGCCGACCACCCCGAGGTCTTCGCCGCCGAGGACAACGGCATCACCCCGATCGAATACCTGCTCGTCGGTCTGGCCGGCTGCCTGACCGCCGGCGTGGCCTCGGTCGCGCAGAACCGCGGCATCCAGCTGCGCTCGGTCGAGGCGACCGTCGAGGGCGAGCACGACATCCGCGGCATCCTCGGCGCCGACAGTGACGTGCGCAACGGCTTCAACGGCATCAAGGTCGTCTTCAACGTCGACGCGGACGCGACGAAGGAGGAGATCGAGGCCCTGGTCGCCCAGTCGCAGAAGCGCTCGGCGGTCTTCGACGCCCTGACCAATCCGACCGACGTCACCGTCGAAGTCGCCTGAGGCGGGGGCCGAGTCATCGAACGCGTCACCACGGTTGTCATCGGCGCCGGGCACGCCGGCCTGGCCGCCAGCCACTTCCTCACCGAACGATCGGTCGATCACGTCGTGCTCGAACGGGGCGAGGTGGCCAACTCGTGGCGGCGCGAGCGGTGGGACTCGCTGCGGCTGCTCACCCCCAACTGGCTGAGCCGGCTGCCGGGCCAGTCCTACGACGGCCCCGACCCCGACGGATACATGACATCGGGCGAGGTGGCCGACTTCATCACGCGATTCGCCGACGCCACCCGGGCACCGGTTCGAACCGGCGCGAACGTCACCTCGGTGCGCCCGGCCGACGACGGTTACCAGGTCGTCACCGGCGATGGTGAGCTGCGATGCCGGGCGGTCGTGCTGGCCAGCGGCGCCTGCAACGTGGCGACCGTGCCGGCGTTCGCCGGCGAGGTGCCGTCGTCGGTCGAGCAGGTGACCCCGCTCGGCTACCGCGGGCCGGCGCAGCTTCCCGACGGCGGCGTTCTCGTCGTGGGCGCGTCGGCGACCGGAGTGCAGCTGGCGGCCGAGATCCGGCAGTCCGGTCGCCCGGTGGTCCTCGCGACCGGCGAGCACGTCCGGTTGCCGCGCCTCTACCGCAAACGCGACGTGCTCTGGTGGATGCACCACTCGGGCGTCTGGGACCAGCGCTACGACGAGATCGACGACCTCGACCGGGCGCGCCGCCTGCCCTCGCCGCAACTGGTCGGCACGGCCGGGCGCGGCACGCTCGACCTCAACGCGCTCACCGGCCTGGGTGTCGAGCTGGTCGGGCGGTTCGCGACGGTCCGCGACGGGGTCGCCCTGTTCTCCGGCGGGCTGCGCAACGTGTGCTCACTGGCCGACCTCAAGATGAACCGGCTGCTGGCCACGTTCGACGAGTGGGCGCACGTCGCCGGGCGCGAGCCCGACGTCGGACCGCCCGAGCAGTTCCCGCCCACGGTGGTGCCGACCGCCACACGGCTGCGGATCGACCTGCGGGGCGGCGAGATCGGCTCGATCGTCTGGGCCACCGGGTTCCGTCCCGACTACGGCTGGCTCGACGTGCCGGTGGTCGACGCGAAGGGCCGGCTCCGCCACGACGGGGGTGTGCTGGACGCCCCGGGTCTCTACGCTCTGGGCCTGCCCCTGCTGCGCCGGCGCCGGTCGACGTTCCTGAGCGGCATCGAGGACGACGCCCGCGCCGTCACCGATCACCTCGCGCGCAACCTGGCGTGATGGGGGCTGACCCCCATCCCCGAAGTGGGTATCAGCCCCCTTCTATGGCACCCCTCGGCGCTCATAGCGTTGAACCGATGAAGTCCGGTTCTCCCGAGGAGTAGTTCATGGTGCGGAAAGCATGTGCAGCACTGGTCGCCTCGTTGCTCGTCTGTGGTGCCGTCACCGCGTCCGCCACGTCGTCGTCCGCCTCGCCGGCCGGCGCGGCGCAGGCCCGGCTGACCCTGCCGGCCCCCACCGGTCCATACCCGGTGGGCGCGGTCGACCTGCACCTGATCGACCGTTCCCGCGCCGATCCGTGGACCGTCACACCGCCGTATCGCGAGCTGATGGTCAGCATCTGGTACCCGGCGCGGGATGCGGGCCGTTTCCCGCCGGTGCCCTACATGCGGCCCGGCGCGGCGGCTCACTTCGGCAGCGCCGCCGGCAACGGGATGTTGGGCTCCAGCCTGTACGGCATACCGCCGGACTCGGTGGACTTCGCCGCGACCCGGACCAGCGGTCACGAGGGCGCACCGGTGGCGTCGCACGAGCGACCGTTCCCGGTGGTGTTGTATTCGCCCGGAGCCGGCGACCCGCGAACCTTCGAGACCACCGAGGTGCAGGATCTGGCCGGCCGCGGGTTCGTGGTGGTGACGATCGACCACACCTACGACTCGTCCGAGGTGGAGTTCCCGGGCGGTCGCGTGGTCGCCAGTCGGTGGGAGCAGTGGTTCCAGGAAGCCCAGCAGAACAACGACTTCCCGGCGCTCGCGGCCAAGATCTTCGACGTGCGGATCGCCGACACCCGCTTCGTTCTCGACCAGATCACGGCGCTGGACCGCGGCCGGAACCCGGACGCGGAGGGCCGTCGGCTCCCCACCGGTCTGGCCGGTGCGTTGGACCTGCACCGGGTCGGCATGTTCGGCGTGTCCGCGGGCGGGCTGATCGCTTTCCAGACCATGGACGAGGACCGTCGCATCCGGGCCGCCGTCGACCTCGGTGGCAACGTCGAGTCACCGCTCCTCCCGGACGCGCTCCAGCTGTGGCCGGTGGCACGGCACGGGCTGGACCGGCCGTTCATGTTCATGGGCGACGCGAGCACCGACCACCACCGGACACCGTCCTGGAAGATGCTGTGGGACGACAGCCTGGGCTGGCACCGCGACGTGAATCTGAACGGTGCGAACGGCGAGGACTCCTACAAGGACACGGTGCCGCTGTTGCCGCAGATCGCCCGGCAGCTCAAACTTCCGGACACCTTCGTCACCGACGTCATCGGAAGCGTCGATCAGGCGCGGGCCGTCACCACCGGGGAAACCTTCGTCGCCGCGTTCTTCGACCGGTGGCTGCGCGGCCGCGACGGTCATGTGCTGGACGGGCCGTCCCCCCGCTTCCCCGACGTCACGTTCGTCCCCTGACCGGGGTGGCGGAGACTCTAGGCTGGGGCGATGAAGGTCTTGTCCATCCAGTCGGCCGTCGCCTACGGCCACGTCGGAAATTCGGCGGCGGTGTTCCCGCTGCAGCGGATCGGTGTCGAGGTCGTACCGGTCCCCACCGTGAACTTCTCCAACCACACCGGTTACGGCGCCTGGCGGGGGCCGCTCATCCCGCCGCCGGATGTGGCCGAGATCCTCCTCGGTGTCCAGGAGCGGGGAGTGTTCCCGCAGATCGACGTCGTGCTGTCCGGATATCAGGGCGGGGTGGGCATCGGTGATGTCATCGTCGACGCCGTGCGCCGGGTGAAGGCCGCGAACCCGTCCGCGCTGTACGCCTGCGATCCCGTCATGGGCAACGCCAAGTCCGGATGCTTCGTCGCGCCGGAGATTCCCGACCTGCTCCGGGACCGGGTGGTGCCGGTGGCCGACATCATCACCCCCAATCAGTTCGAGTTGGGCTTCCTGACCGGCACCGATCCGGCGAGCATCGAGTCGACCCTCGCGTCGGCCGACCTGGCCCGCGCCATGGGGCCGTCGGTCGTGCTGGTCACCAGCGTGGAGCGCCCCGACCGGGAGGAAGGCACGATCGAGATGCTCGCGGTGGACGGTGCCGGCGCCTGGCTCGTCAGCACCCCGCACCTGCCGTTGAAAGCGAACGGATCCGGTGACGTCACGGCCGCCCTGTTCACCGCCCATTATGTTGCGACCGGGGATGCGGCGGCGGCCCTGGAGCGTACGGCGTCCAGCGTCTTCGATCTGATCGAGACCACCTACCGGTCCGGCGAACGGGAGCTGCAGTTGGTGCCGGCCCAGGAGTTCTACGCCACCCCGCGGATGCAATTCAAGGCCCGGCTGGTGCGCTGAGCTACGCCTTCTCGAGCCGGAAGCTCTGCGCGGCGGTTCCGTTGCAGTCGAACTGATCGAGTTGTAACGCTTCCTCCGTGGAGGCGTTCGGCACGTCCAGGCACTTGCCGCTGAACCTGCTCACGAAGTGGAAGTAGCCGCCCTTCTCGGTGACCGCCTTCCACTGCTGCCGGCCGTTGTAGGGCCAGAGCTGGATGGACGCGAAGTCGGCGGGCGACTGGTCGGCGACGTCGAGGCTCTCGGAGCTGTCCAGGCGGATCGCGATCCGCAGGTTGCCGTCGCTCGTCGGGATCAGACGGAAGTGCTGGCTCTTGACCGTTCCGCAGGTGAACTGCTGGACCGGCGTACGTTCCTCGGCGGCGTCGCCCCGGACGCCCACGCACTTCCGGCTGCCCCGGCTGACCAGCCGGAACCAGGTCGCCGGGTCGATCGGCGGCGGCGGCGCGACGGTCCGGCTTGCCTTCGGGCTCGGCGTCGAACTCGGGCTCGGACTCGGAGCCGAAGCCGAAGCCGAACTCGCGGGGGAGTGCGTCGGTGCCGAACTGGGACCACCTGGTTGCGGCGCCGGCGCGCTCACGCCGCCCGGCCCGGAGGCTTCCGCCGCCGGGCGGATCCGCTGGTTGAGGACGAAACCGGCGGCCGCGGCCAGAACCACCGCGGCGGCCGCCGCAGTGATCACGACCGGCCGCCACCGCTTGCCGCCGCGGCCGGCGGGCGTCGCGTCGACCCGGGCGGTCGTGTGCCGGACGGTGCCGCCGGCCGCGACGGTACGCAGCATCCGGTCGGCCGTCTCGGCGTCCGCGCGCCGCGCCGGATCCTTCTCCAGCAGCGCCTCCAGCACCGGGGCCAGGGCGCCGGCCCGGACCGGCGGGCGCGGCGGCTCGTCGCCGGCCAGCGCAGCCAGCACGGCGACCGGCGACGACTTCGAGTACGGTGGCCGGCCCTCGACCGTGGCGTACAGGGTCGCGCCGAGTGACCACAGGTCGGCGGCCGGCCCGGCCGGCTGATCGAGGGCACGCTCGGGCGCCAGGTAGGACGGCGAGCCGAGCACCACCCCGGTCGTCGTCATCGAGCTGTCCCCGGCGGCCAGCGCCAGCCCGAAGTCGGTCAGCACCACCCGGCCGTCGAAGCCGAGCAGGACGTTCGCCGGCTTCACGTCCCGATGCAACAGTCCCGACGCGTGCGCCGCGCGCAGCGCCGCCAGGACGGCGATCCCGATCCGGACGGTCTGCTCCGGCGACATCGGGCCGTCGCGCCGCACCGCCTCGAACAGCGACCGCGAGGGAACCAGCTCCATCACGATCCACGGCTCACCGCGCTCGTGAAGCACGTCGATGACGCGAACGACGTTGGGATGGTCGATGCGGGCGATCGCCCGGGCTTCCCGCAGGACCCGCCGGCGCAACTGCTCGTACTCGCCCGGGGTCAGCCCCGACGGCGGATGCATCTCTTTGACCGCCACGTCCCGGCCGAGCAGCGTGTCGTGGGCCTCCCAGACGCGGCCCATGCCGCCCTCGCCCAGGACGCGCGTCAGCCGGTAACGCCCGGCGAGAGTAAAGGTTGACGCGGACACGGTCCCCTCCGGCTCGGATCAAGGAGCAGAGTACAGGGCCGGTCAGGCGGGTAGCGCCGCCTCGATCGCGGTGACCACCGACTCGTCCTCGGGCTGGGTCCGCGGGCCGAAACGCACGACCGTGCCGTCCGGGGCGACCAGGAACTTCTCGAAGTTCCAGCGGATGTCGCCGGTGTAACCGTCGGCGTCCGGAACGTCGACCAGCTCGGCGTACAGCGGGTGCCGGTTCTCGCCGTTGACCTCGACCTTCTCGGTCAGCGGGAAGCTGACGCCGTAGGTCGCCGAGCAGAACTCGGCGATCTCCTCGGCGGTGCCCGGCTCCTGCCCGCCGAACTGGTTGCACGGCACGCCGAGCACCGTGAATCCCCGGCCGGCGTATTTCTCCTGCAGGCGCTCGAGGCCGTTGTACTGCGGCGTGAGGCCACACTTGGACGCCACATTCACCACCAGGGTGGCGACACCCGGTCGCGCGCCGAGCTTCGCGTCCGGGTCGGTGCCGCCCGGGATCGTCACGTCGAAAATCGTCATGAAGATCATGGTAGATCCGCCACGGCCGGGATCGGCCGGCCGGAACACCCTATGAGCCGGTGTCGATGTCAGTACGCTGCCCGACCTCGCTGATACCCTGTGCCGAACTCTTTCCGCCCCGCGTCAGCAGCGATAGCGCGACGACCGGCGGCGCCATGACCATGGGAGTCGGGCCAGTGATCCGCCAGGACTTCAGTCTCATGACCGCGAATGCGCTGACCGGCGTACGAGCGATGCTGCACCGGCCGGTGCCGGCGTTCCGGGGCCGCGATCTGCACGACGGCGCGCCGGGCCGCCTCGGGTCGCTCAGCATGATGCTCGGCCTCCGTCGCCGGGTCGCCGCGTTCGACGGTGACCTGTCGCTGACCAGCCCGGTCGGCGGCCCGACCGTGCTGCACGTGGAGCTGCCATGCGCGTAGTGATCGCCGAGGACCTGCTGTTGCTGCGGGAGGGCCTGAAACGGCTGCTGACCGAGCTGGACTGCACGGTGGTCGCGGCCGTGGCCGATCCGGAAGCGCTGCTGGAGGCACTGGACCGGGAGCGTCCCGACCTCGCGATCGTCGACATCCGGTTGCCGCCGACCTATCGGGACGAGGGTCTGCGCGCGGCCATCGAGGCGCGCCGGCGCCGGCCCGGCACGCCGATCCTCATCCTGTCGCAGTACATCGAGCAGGCCTACGTGCGTGAGCTGCTGGCCGATGCCGGAGGTGGGGTGGGTTACCTGCTCAAGGATCGGGTGAGCGACGTGACCGAGCTGCTGGCGGCGCTGCGTACGGTCGCGGCCGGTGGCACCGTGCTGGACCCGGAGGTGGTCGGTGGTCTGCTCAACCGGCTCGCCCGCACCGACGCACTGGCCGGGCTGACCCCGCGCGAGCGGGAGGTGCTCGGGCTGATGGCGCGGGGGCTGTCCAACTCGGCGATCGCCGCCGAACTGGTCGTCACCGAACGTGCGGTCAACAAGTACGTCAATCGGATCTTCAGCAAGCTCGGCCTTCCGCCGACGGACAGCGCGAGCCGGCGGGTGGTCGCGGTGCTGCGATATCTGGACGCGGGCGGTCAATCGGGCGACGTCCGGGTCAGATGACGACCGGATGCTCGGCCGCCGGCGCGGAGGTGTTCCAAAGGGAAGAAGATCTGACCGGCATGGACAAGGTACTTCCGGTGATCGCGGCGGCGTTTACCCTCCATCACCATGGAAGACGCCAATACGCGAATCGACACCACGGTGGCTCATCCCGCCCGGCGGTACAACTATTGGCTCGGCGGAAAAGACAACTTTGCCGCCGACCGCGAGTCCGGTGACGCGATCGCCGGCGCGCTACCCGCGATTCGCACCTCGGCCATCGAGAACCGCCGTTTCCTTCGCCGCGCGGTTATTCACCTGTCCCGCAAACTCGGCATTTCGCAATTTCTCGACATCGGCACCGGTATTCCGAGCGCGGGCAACACGTACGAGGTGGCCCGGGCGATCACGCCGGACGCGCGCGTCGTCTACGTCGACAACGATCCTCTGGTGCTCGAGTACAGCCAGGAGCTGGTGCGGGGGAGCGCGGGCGCCGTCGCCTACCTCGAGGCGGACCTGCGTGACCCGCAGCGGATATTGAACGACGCGACGCTGCGGGCCACCCTCGACCCGGGCCGGCCGGTGGGCCTGATGTTGCTGGCCGTGCTGCACTTCGTCGGCGACGCCGAGCACCCGTACCGCATCGTGAAGGATCTGGTTTCCGCTCTCCCCGCCGGCAGCTGTCTGGTGATCAGTCATGCCACGGCCGACTTCATGTCCCCCGAGACCGCGGCGGCGGTGGACGAAGCCGGCACGCGCAGCGGTGTGCCCAGCCGGCTCCGCAGCCGGGCCGAGGTCGCGCGCTTCTTCGAGGGCATGAGCCTGCTTCCCCCGGGCGTCGTGCCGACCACGCAGTGGCGGGCCGCCGCGGAGCCGCAGCCCCGGCCCACGCCCGCCGAGGCCGCCATGTACGCCGCGGCGGCCCTCGTTCGATGACGTCGCGGGGCGGACCGGGTTTACCTCGGAGGGAATTGTTTCGCGATCGGGGCCGGGGCAGAGTTGCCGCCATGACGACCTATCCGATGCACTCCATCGACACGGCTCCGGACTACGCCAAACAACCGTTCGTCCTCCTTCAGGAGGCCTTCGGCTTCATTCCCGCGGTCGCCGCGGCAATGGCGAACTCGGCACCGTTGATGAACTCGTTCTTCTCGGCCTTCGGCCATTTCCGCGGCGAAGGCACTTTCACCCCGGCCGAGCGGCAGGTGCTGCTGTTGTCAAATGCCGTGACCAACGACTGCGCGTGGGCGGTCGCGTTCCATACGCTGGAGGCGCTCGCGGACGGTGTGCCGCCGGCCGAGGTCGACGCGATCCGGCAGCGCCGGCTGCCCGCGGACCCCCGATTCGCCGCGTTGTCGGCGCTCACCCGCGCCCTGATCGTCCAGCGGGGCCACCTCGGGGAGGCCGATACCGCGGCGTTCCTCGCCGCCGGTTTCGACCGCAACCAGGTCCTCGAGGTCATCGCCGGCGTGGCGATCTCGACGATGACCAACTACACGGCGACGGTTGCGGACCTCCCGCTCGAGGAACGGCTGCGCCCGCACGCCTGGGATCCGAGCCGCTGAGCGCGGCGGCCGCCGCGAGCGGGGATACTGGCGTGATGTCCGACGTCGGCACGCTGATCAGACGCTGGCGCAATGCACGGGGGCTCAGCCAGCTGGCGCTGGCCGCCGACTCGGTGGTCTCGCTGCGGCACCTCTCGTTCATCGAGACCGGCCGCTCGAGCCCGTCGCGCGCCATGGTACTGAAGCTGGCCGAGGTCCTCGACGTGCCGTTGCGGGAACGCAACAGCCTCCTGCTCGCCGCGGGTTTCGCGCCGGTCTACCAGGAGTCGGCCCTCGACGAACCGGAACTGGCCACGATCCGGCACGCTCTCGACGCGATTCTGGCCCAACAGGAGCCGTACCCGGCCCTGATCATGGACCGCGACTGGAACATCCGGTACGCCAACCGCGCGGCCGCCCGCTTCTTCGCGTTTCTGCAGGCCGGGCACCCCACGGCGCCTCCGGACCCGCCGAACGTGCTGCGCCGGATGTTCCACCCGGACGGGGTCCGGCGGTACGTGCGGAACTGGCCGGACGTCTGCGAGGCGCTGGTGCGGCGGGTGCGACGCGAGGCCATCGGCGGAGTTGCCGACGAGCGTGCGCAGGCGATCCTGCGGGAAGTTCTGGACTACCCGGGCGTGCCGGCGTCGCTGCGGTCGCTGGATTCGACACCTCCCACGACGCCGGTCGTACCGATTCAGTACGCCCGCGACGGCCGCCGATTCGACTACTTCTCGACCGTCACCACGCTGGGCACCGCGCAGGACATAACGCTGCAGGAACTGCGTATCGAATGCTTCTTCCCGGCCGACGACGCCACCCGCGGCCACGCCCGCGAGCTCGCTGAATCGGCGTCCGACCGGTAGAGCGGACGAAGGCGGCGGTGGTGCCGGCACCACCCGCGTTTGACATGCCTGTGTCATCGACCGGCCTGCCGGGGGTCCGTAGCGTCCCCGGCGTGGTGGTCCGAGGGGCGACAAGAGGTGCAGAGCCATGACGCACTCGACCGTGGTGGCGGTTCTCGCCGACGAGCAACTCCGGCAGGCGGGCATCGTGGCGATGCTGGACGGGCTGCCCGGCGTGTCCGCTCACCGGTTCACTTCCGACCGGCGCAGCGACGTGGTGATCGCCGACCTGACCGAGCTGACCCGGGCAACGATGCGGCCGCTGATCGTGTCGCACCGGGCGCACGGATCGGCGGTGGTCGTCATCACCGACGGGAGCGCGGAGGCCGACCTGTCCGCGCTGTCCGCGGCCGGTGCCGTCACGATCATGCACACCGTCGAGGCGACCCCGGACCATTTGCTGGCGGCGATCCACCACGCGATCCGCCACGATGCGCCGGCGTCTTCCCGGGCCTCCGCCGACCTGAGCGGGCAGCTGCGGTCGGTACGCCGGGTCAGGACGGGTACGCAGACGTGCCCCGGTTTGTCCGAGCGGGAGACAGCCGTCCTGAGCTACCTGTCCGAAGGCCTCGACACGGTCCAGATCATGAAGGCGATGGACATCTCGGAGCGCACGCTCAAGTACATCCTCTGGGGGGTCATGCGCCGTCACTCGTTGCGCAACCGGGTGCATGCCGTGGCGTTCGCCATCCGGGCGGGCGTCCTCTGAGGACTTACTGATCCTGCTCGCGGTCGCCACCAACCTTCCGGAGCTGGCCATCACGGTCAGCGCCGCCCTCGCTCATCAGCTCGACGTCGCGGTCGGCAACATCCTGGGCGGCATCGCCATTCAGACTGTCGTGCTGGTCGCACTGGACGCGGCCGGCGTGCGGCCCCGCAAACCCCTGACCTACCTCGCCGCGTCGCTGACCCTGCTGCTCGAGGGCGCCGTCGTCGTCGCCCTGCTGCTGGTCGTCGTCATGTCGACCCAGCTTCCGGCGTCGATGATCATGTGGCGGCTGGCGCCCGGGCCGGTGCTGATCGCCGTCCTCTGGGGGATCGGGCTCCTGCTCCTGCGCCGCGCCGGCCGGGGCCTGCCGTGGCACGAGGGCGGCGACGCGCCCGGCAGCCAGGCGAAGCCGCGCGGCCACTCACGCACCACCAAGGAGAACGCGGCCACCAGTAAGGGCGTGAGCACCCGCCGTACGGCATCGGTCTTCGCCGCGGCAGCCGCGGCGACGCTCGTCGCCGGGGTGTTCCTGGAACGCAGCGGCGACGAGCTTTTCGGCCGGTGGGGACTGTCCGGTGTGCTGTTCGGTGCGACTGTGCTGGCCGCCGCCACCTCGCTGCCGGAGCTGTCCACCGGGCTGACCTCGACCCGGCTCGGCGACTACCAGCTGGCGGTCAGCGACATCTTCGGCGGCAACGCGTTCCTGCCGGTGCTGTTTCTGTTGGCTACGGTGCTGTCCGGGCAGGCGGTGCTACCGCAGGCGCACCGCAGCGACGTCTATCTGACCGCCCTGGGCGGGGTACTGACGGTCTGCTACATGGTCGGCCTGGTCTTCCGTCCGCAACGGCAATGGCTGCGGATGGGCGCCGACTCGATCACCGTGCTCGTCCTCTACGTGCTCGGCATCGTGGGCCTAGCGTTCATCGGAGGCTGATCGGAGGTCGGCGTAGACGACGATGTTGTCCACGTAATGGCCGGTGCCGGAGTCGAATGGACCCCCGCACGTGATCAGGCGCAGGCCGGCGTGGTCGATGGGGCCGTACACCGCGGCGGACGGGAACTGGTCCTTGGCGTAGCGGTCGACCGCGGTCACCGCGAACTTCGCGGTCGTGCCGTCCTGGCGGGTGACCGCGATCCGGTCGCCCCGGTGCAGGGTGGAGATGCGGGCGAAGGAGCCCGGCTTGCCCTTGAAGTCGACGTGGCCGGCCAGGACGGCGGGGCCGAGCGAGCCCGGAGTCGGCGCCAGCTTGTACCAGCCGACGGTGTGCCCGTCGGCCGGGACCTGCATGCTGCCGTCGGCCTGGCGGCCGAGGGTGGCCAGCGCGACGTTCACGTGCAGGGCCGGGATCGCGACCCGGGTCGGAACCGACGTGGGCAGCAGGGGA
The DNA here is from genome assembly GCF_044455125.1 of Actinoplanes sp. NPDC051343. Taxonomy (NCBI): domain Bacteria; kingdom Bacillati; phylum Actinomycetota; class Actinomycetes; order Micromonosporales; family Micromonosporaceae; genus Actinoplanes; species Actinoplanes sp. NPDC051343. Next base: position 515,432 of record NZ_JBITEL010000001.1, on the reverse strand, counting down.
CCACGAGTCAGCGCCTCGCCCGCTTTCCCGGGGACGGACGCGGTGGCCGGTGGCGCGGACAGGGCCGGCGGTGCCGACCGCGGCGGCTCGGGAGCCGGGCGGTCGCGCAGGCCGACGACGATCGCGGCCGCGCCGCCGATCGCCAGGACGGCGACGGCGGCGAACAGAACCGGGCGACGGCGCGGCATGACGGTCATCGTTCGGTGCGGGGCAGCACGAAGTCGCGACGGCGGGCGGCGACCGCGATACCGAGCGCGGCCAGCAGGGCCACGCCGCCGGTGCCGTACCAGATCGCCGGGTCGTGCCGGGTGCTGCCGTCGCCGGTGCTCACCCCGCCGACCGGAACGGACCCGACGGCGGCACCGGAGACCATCCCGCACAGGGCCGGGGCGGTGGCTTCCTCGGGAATGCCGTTGAGGCCCCCCGACTTGGCGAGCGTCGACTCGCCGAGGGCGGCCACGTCGTACTTGCCGTTGTGGTTGGCGTCGATGCCGTGCTGGACGATGTGCAGGTCCTTGAGGTGGGCGATGGTGCCCGGCGGCAGGTCGGCGCCGGGGATGGTCCGGTCGTACTTGAGGTTGCCCTTGGCGTCCGACATCGGCATCCGGTCGATCGCCAGTCCGCTGGCCTTGGCGACGTCGCCCTTGGTGGTCAGCGAGATGAAGATGTCGCCGTAGACCGGCATGCCCTCCTCGGTGGTGAGGTAGCCGTTGTGGTTGGTGTCGGCCGACATGTCGGGGCAGTGGAAGTCCATGCCCTGGGTCGAGCCGTGCAGGTGCTGGGCGTGCGGGGAGTTCGGCACCAGTCCGGAGGAGCGGATGCTCACCTTCAGATCGCCGTCGTCCATCGCGGTCAGGGTCGCGGTGCCGGTCGCGCCGGAGTGGTTGAGTTGGAGCAGTTTGACCTGCACGCTCTCGTCGGCCAGCGCGGCGGTCGGCGTGGCGAGCAGCAGGGCCGCGGCGGCGGCGGGGAGGACGAGTAGTGCCCGGCGCAGTTTCATGGCGAGATCTCCTTGCGGAAGGGAAGGGGGATGGAGTGCTCAGGCGGCGGAGTCGAACAGGGTCACCAGCTGGCGTTCGAGCTTCACGTTGCGCGCCCAGTCGGCGTCCGAGGTGGCCCATTTGAGGAGGTACGACCGGGTGTCGGTGACCGCGAGCAGCACCCGGCGCACGTGCTGGGTGGTGTCGGAGTCCGGCCGCCACGTGTACTCCCAGTCGGCGCCGCCCCGGCGCAGCAGCAGCACGTCCATGCTGACCTTGTGATAGCCGGGCAGCTGGGCGGCTTTCTCCTGGGACTGGAAGTAGTCGAGGGGTTTCCGGGTGACCAGCGCCGCACTGTCCACGGTGAAGGCGCCCGCGCCGGCCGGATCGGTGAAGCAGACCGCGGTGCCGGACATCGAGCGCCGCCAGCCGGACGGCAGGGCGAGCGAGAACCCGGTCGGATCGCGGAACCATACCCAGCCGCTCGGCAGACCGGCGGGAACGCGGGTCGAGGCGGCCTTGACCGCGGCGGCCGCGACGCCGAAGCCGCACGAGTTCCCGGCCGTCGGTGCGACCGTCGATACGGTCGGCGCGGCGCCCGGCGCGGCGGCCGCGGCCGTCCGGGGCGCGACCGCTCCACCCGATCGCTGATCGTCGAGGGCGACCGCGGTGCCGACCGCGCCGATCAGTACCACAGCGGCGGTACCCACCAGCACGTAGCGCTTCCGGCGGCGGTTGCCGGCCGGGTGGGCGTCGGCCGCGGGCTCGGTCATCGCGGGGACGAGATCGGCCGGCGCGGCCGGTAGAACGGCCGGCACCCGGGCCAGGCCGCGAGCCGGCCTCTCGGAAGGGTTCCGCGGCCGTGGAACGGCGCCGTCGGAGATCTGCCGCAGCCGCCGCTCCAGCTCGGGGGCGGTCGGACGTTCGTCGCGGTTCTTGGCCAGCAGATCGAGCAGCACCGGCGTGAGCGGACCGGGGTGCCGCATGACCGTGGGCTCCTCGTGCAGCACCGCGTGCAGCGAAGCGTCGGTGTCGGTGCGGACGAACGGCGACCGGCCCTCGACCGCGGCGTACAGCGTGGCCCCGAGGGACCACAGGTCGGTGGCCGGGCTCGGCCGGACCTTCGGGGTGAGCCGTTCCGGCGCCACGTAGAACGGCGAGCCCATCACGACCGGTTCGGGACCGCCGTCCGGGTCGCGGGTGACGGCCAGGCCGAAGTCGCTGAGCACGACCCGGCCGTCGTCGCCGAGCAGGACGTTCTGCGGCTTGACGTCGAGGTGCAGCACACCGGCGGTGTGCGCGGCGCGCAGCGCGGCCAGCAACCGCAGGCCGATCCGGGCCGCGGCGCGATGCTCGAACGGCCCATCGGCCTGCAGCGCGATCTGCAGGGAGCGCGACCGGACGTACTCCATGACGATCCAGGCGCGGTCGTCGAGCCAGAGCACGTCGAAGACCTTCACGACGCCCGGGTGGTCGAGGCGCGCCGCGGCGCGGGCTTCCCGGACCGTACGCAGCTGGATCTCCACCCGGTCGGCGGCCGGCCCGAGCATCTCCTTGACCGCCACCGGCCGCCGCAGCAACTCGTCCTCAGCCAGCCAGACCCGGCCCATCCCGCCGGAGCCGAGCACCTCGTTCAGCCGGTACCGGTCGGCGACCAGGTCGCCGCCGAGCGCTGCCGTGCCGGTCCCGCTCGTGTTATTCATGCCACCACTTCCCGTCCGGCAACGCGCGGATCAAGAGGGACTTCGAAGCCGGGTGGGCGCCGGATTGGCGATCGAGTCGAAGAAATATCGAGCGGAACCCATCCGTCCGCCAGAAGGCATCGAATACCCCGCGTCGACCACGAGAGGAGTGCCCATGATTCGCGTCCTGGTTGCCCGCAATGCCGGATATTTCGGCGTCGAGGTGCGCGTGTTGCTCAGCGCGCAGCCGGATCTGAAGATGGTCGGCACCCTGCCGTTGGACAGCGACTTCGCGATGCGGGCGGTCGGGCTGGCGCCCGACGTGGTGGTGGCGGACACCGAGTTGATGGTCGGGCAGGTGCTGCCGATCGCGACCGACCTGCACCAGCGGGTGCCGGGCTGCTCGGTGCTGGTGCTGTGCGACCCGGCCAAACGGGGCATGCTGCCGCCCCGGCACCGCGGCGGCCGGGTGAGTTTCCTGCTCAAGGAGGCCTCGTCGCAGTACCTGGCCGAATCGATCCGCCGGATGGCGGCCGGCGAGCGCATCGTGCAGCCGCGGCTGCAGATGGCCTCGATGAACACCCAGCGCGACCTGAACACCCGAGAGCTGGAGGTGCTGGGGCTGGTCGCCGACGGTGACTCGGTGCGGGACATCGCGCACCGGCTGTCGTTGTCCGGCGGCACCGTCCGCAACTATCTGTCCGCCGTGATCACCAAGACCGGCGCCCGCAACCGCGTCGACGCCATCCGGATCGTGCGCCGCGACGGCTGGCTGTTCTGAGGCGGTCACGACCGCGACCAGGCCCGGATGTAGTCGACACGCTTGACCGCCGAGGTCGTCGACGCGTCCGGTGGGATCTTCGAGTACACCGCCAGGTTCGAGATGATGTTGGTGGGACCGGCCGAGGTCGCACCGGTGTGGCACACCTGCCTGCCGTCGGCGTACCAGGTGGTTCCGCCGGGTTCGATCGCGACGCCGTAGGTGTGCCAGCCGGCGCTCGGGTCGAAGGACGGCTGCCAGTCGCAGCGGCCCTGCGCGCCGGAGTACTGCGTGCTGTACAGCTTGGTGTGGTTGTCGGAGTAGAACTCGTAGACATCGGTCTCGACCTGCTGGTCGGTGCCGCGCACCTGCCAGGTCCAGAACGCCGGCCAGAACCCGCGCGCAGCCGGCAGGATCGACCGTTCCTCGAGGTAGCCGTACTGGAACGCGTACGACTTGCGGGTGGTGATCAGGCAGGACGTCCAGTCGTAGCGCTGCCCGGTGTCCGGCGACGTCACCGGTTCACGCTTGGCGGTCATGGTCAGCTCGCCGCCGCCGACCTGGCAGTTGGCGGCCTGATTCCACTCCAGTTGCTGGTTACCCGGGTTGCCGCGGCCGCTGTCCGGCTCGGCGCTGGAGCGGTCGGCCCAGCGTGACGTGTCGAGGGAGCCCCCGTCGAACTCGTCGCTGAAGGCGAGTTTCCAGCCGCCGTCCTGGCCGGCCGGCATCGGGGCCGGGTCGCCCTCGGCCGGTCCGGCGCCGGCCGGCGGGGGCGACGTGGCCGCGGCGGGCGGCATCTCGGCCTCGGACCGCCCGGTGCAGGCGGCGAGCGGGGACAGCACGAGGATCGCCATGGCGGCGGCGAGCCGGCGCGGGTGTTTCATTACCTCACCCCTAGCGGCGGTCAGAAGGTGAACTCGAGTCGGCGGACGCGGTTGTCGAAACTGGACGGCGCCGGTTCGGGCGGCCCGACCGAGCGGATCGCCGGGAACCGGGCGAACAGCTCCCGGAACAGGACCGTCATCTCCTGCCGGGCCAGCGAGGTCCCGAGGCAGAAGTGCGGGCCGCCGCCGCCGAAGCCGACGTGCGGGTTCGGCCGGCGGGTCAGGTCGAAGGCATCGGGATCGGTGAAGACCGCCTCGTCCCGGTTGGCCGAGGCGTAGAACAGCACCACGTCGTCGCCCGCGCGCAGCGGGTGCCCGTCGAGCTCGCAGTCGGCGGCCACGGTGCGGCGGAACTGGACGATCGGCGAGCTGAACCGGACCACCTCGTCGACGAAGCCGGCGCCGTACCGCTCGACGTCGGAGGCCAGCCGGTCGCGCTGGTCCGGATGGGTGGTGAGCAGGTGCAGGGCGTGCGCGATCGCGTTGCGCGTGGTCTCGACGCCCGCCACCAGCAGCAACGAGAAGAACGCCCCGAGCTCGCGCGCGCCGAGATCGGCGGAGACCAGAGCGGTGATCAGGTCGTCGGCGGGCTCCCGGCGGCGCTGCCGCGCCACCTTCGCCATCACGGTGTGCAGGCGGGCGAGCCCGCGCAGGCTCTTTCCCGGTACGCGCAGACGGCGCCGCGTTCCCGAACCGGCGGTGGCGTGATCGACCTGGGCGAGCAGCGCACGCCGCTCGGTCTCCGGCACGCCCATCATCGAGCAGATCACCTGCAACGGCATCGGGCCGGCCACCGCGGTCACGAAGTCGGCCGGCCGGTCCGCCGCGACCCGGTCGGCGAGCGTCGCCGCCACCCGTTCGACGTCGGCGGAGATGCGGGCCAGCACCCGTGGGGTGAACGCCCGGGAGACGACCCCGCGCAGCCGGGCGTGCCGCGGGTCGTCGAGGTTGACCATCGAGTCGCCGAAGACCGTCCGCACCCACCGGGCGGGCCGGGGCGTCGTCACCCCGGTCCCGCTGATGAACAGCTCCGGGTGCCGGCTCGCCTGCACGACGTGGGCGTGCCGCACCAGGGCGTGGAAGCCGCCGTCCCGCTCCCGGAAGTAGACCGGGGCGTCCAGCCGGCGCAACGCCCGGAAGGCGTCCAGGCGGTCCTGCGGCGGCCGGGCCCAGAAGGCGGGGTCGGTCAGATCCGTTCGCGGCATGGTCACCACGGCACACGCTCCCGGTGCTCGGCGAGTGCGGCGGTCTCGGCGGCCAGCCGCTGGTAGGTGTCGCGCAGGTCGAACCGGCGGGCGTGCCGCGCCGCGGCTTCCCCCTCGGCCCGGGCCCGCGCCGGATCGATCAGCCGGTCGGCGAGGGCGGCGGCCAGCGCGGCCGGATCGTCCGGTGTGACCGTGGCTCCGGTGCCCGGCGCGACCATCTCGCCCAGCCCCGGGATGCCGGAGGCCACCACCGGACGGCCGCTGGCCAGCGCCTCGAGCACGGCCAGGGACAGGCCCTCCCAGCGGGACGGCAGCGCGACCACGTCGGCCGCGTGGAGCCAGTCCCGCACATCGCCGACCTCACCGGCGAAGGTCACCCCGGCCGGGTGCAGAGCGCGCAGGCCGGGCCGCTGGTCGCCGCCGCCGACCAGCGCCAGCTGAGCGCCCGGGCAGCGGACCCGGACCGCCGGCCACGCGGCGAGCAGCACGTCCTGACCCTTCTGGCGGGTCAGCCGGCCGACGCAGACGACCAGAGGCGCGCCGGCCGCGATCCCGAGGCGGGCGCGGGCCGCCGCCCGCTCGTGCGGTCCGCCGGGACGGAACCGGGTCAGGTCGACGCCGTTGTGGATCACGGCGTACCGGCCGCGGACGCCGAGCGCCCGGCCGGCTTCCTGCTCGGTCTCCCCGACACACAGGATCAGATCGGTCCACCGGGCGGCCAGCCGTTCCCAGCGCAGCGAGGCCGCCCGGATCGCCCCCTCGACCGCCAGCCACGACCAGCCGTGCGGCTGGAACAGCACCGGCAGCCCGGTGCCGCGCAGGCCCAGCCGCCCGGCCAGGCCGGCCTTGGACGCGTGCAGATGGACCACGTCCGGGCGGACCCGGCCGGCCAGCGCCCGCAGGCGCACCGCCTCGGCCATCGCCTCGGGACCCGGCCGGCGGACGGCCGGCCAGTTGATCCGGCGTACGCCGGCCTCGGCCAGCTCGCCGGCCAGCCGGCCGCCGTCCGGGCAGGCGACCGTCACGTCCCAGCCCCGGGACAGCTGGTCGCGGCAGGCGTCGAGCACGTAGCGGGCGACCCCGCCCTCGCGCGGCTGGGCGACGTGCAGCACGGAGACGGTCATCAGCGCCGCCCGCGGATCCGGTCGCGGACGGCACGCAGCCAGGGCGCGCGGTCGCGCGCGGTACGGCGGGCCCGGCGCATCGCCGAGACGCCGGCACCGTACGCGGCGCCGCGCGCGCTGCCCGGCCGGGCCAGGAGCAGACCCTCGTGCTGCGACTCGGCCGGTCGCCAGCGGCGTTTGTGCTCCTCGGCGCCGCGCAGCATGCTCATCGTCGGGCAGCCCTGCCGGAGCGCCAGCGGCAGCACGTCGGCCAGCAGCATGGTGGTCACGTCGACCCGCTCGCGCAGCTCCGGCTCGGCCCCGTAGAGGTAGCCGCCGGCCAGCTCGCGGCCGACCAGCACCAGCGAGGAGGCGGTCAGCCGGCCCTCGAGGCGGTACTCGAACAGCGTCGCCGACCCGTCGGCCAGCATGTCGCCGGCCGCCGTGGCGAGGAACTCCTGGAAGCGCCCGGTGAGGTGCTCCGGGTTGCCGCCCCGGCCCTGCCATTGGCGGGCGTGCAGGCGCAACAGGTCCGCGGTCGCGCGTGCGGCGTCGGCCGGTTCGACCTCGCGCACCTCGATGCCGGATCGGTCGAGCTGGTTGAGCCGCCGCCGGACGGTCTTGCGGCTGTGCGCGGGCAGAGCGCGGACCAGGTCCGCTATCTCGGAAGCGGGCAATTCGAGGCAGAGCGAGGCCGGCGTACGCCATCGACGTCCCGGCCATGCCGGCGCGAGACGGGTGCCGGCGGCCGAACCCGGTCGCACCTCGGGCAGGTCGATCGCCTGCCAGCCCGGTTGCCGCAGCAGGGCACCGGTCAGCCGGGATGCGGCCCCGGCGTCATCGTCGGCGATCAGCACGTCGGTGAAGTCGGCGAACGGCTCGCCGAGCGGGGCCAGCACGGGGCAGCCGGCCCGGTGGCGCAGGGTCAGCGGTGCGGCGGCGACCAGCCGGCCGTCGTGGCGTACGAGCGCGAGCCGCAGCGCACCGGGCCGGCCGTACGCCCGCCACCAGGAGCGCAGCCAGGCGTAGGACTGGAAAGGGGTGGCCGCCGCGTACCGGGAGACCAGGTCGGACCAGTCGCCCTCCAGGTCGTCGAACGCGTCGTCGTTGTGCCGGACCTCGGCCGACCAGCCGAGGCCGACCAGGCGGCGGGATTCGCTGAGCATCAGTCGTCGTCCTCCATGCCGGCGACGGTGGCCCGGCCGACGATCGGGCCGGTGAACGCCGCCCCGTTGATCGCCCGCGGTTCGTCCCCGTCCGGTTCGGCCTTGGCCGGCGTCTCCTCGGGCGCCGGTTCCTCGTCCTCGGCCGGGTCGGCGCTCGCCGCCGAGCTGCGGTACGAGGTGATCGCCTTCTGGCCGTACTGGGCCCGCCAGACGCCCAGGTGCCCCTCGATCTCGGCCGGTTCGTCGAGGCCCGGGCCGTCGAAGGCCGGCCGGTCGAACGGTGGCCGCGGTACCTCGGCCGTGTACTGCTCCGGGCCGGCCACCGGCTCGGGTTCGCCCGCCGCCGTCCGGGTGTCGGAGCGGCCGGCTCCGGCGAGCACGGCCAGGCCGCCGATCAGCAGGCCGCCGGCCGCACCGACGAGCAGCTCCAGCGGCGGCTTGGGCGAGGTCGGCCGGCTCGGGGTGGTGGCGCCGGCCAGCAACGCCAGACCGACATGGGTGTCCGCCTTGCGATCGCTGCCGTAGTCCGACAACGCCCGGCCGACCGCGTTCGCGACCGCCGCGGTGTGCTCGGCCGACGGGCCGGTGGCGTCGATCTCGATGACCGGCGCGTCCGGCGAGGTCGAGGAGGTCACCCGGTCCAGCCCGTCGGTGTCGCTGCCGAGCAGCGCGCCGGCCTTCACCAGCACCGGCCCGGTCGTGGCGACCCGGCCGTACGCCTGGGCGAAGTTCAGGGCGGTGTTGGGGTCGCCGGCGTCGCCGATCGCCACGACGTACGCCTTCGCGGTGTACGTCGGTGTCTTCACCGCGCCGTACACCGCGCCGGCGATGCCGCCGAGCACCGTCAGCAGCAGGACCAGGCCGAACCGCCGGATGAGTCTCCGGAGGATCTCGCGTGCGTTCACGGTTGTGTTCCCTCGCTCTCGAGATGGCGGTGGCGATCGGCGGACCGGGGCAGCGGCCGGCTGATCCGCTCGTAGAGGCCGGCCACCGAGGCGGCCAGCCGTTCGATGTCGTAGTGCGCGACCACCTCCGGGACCGGCAGCCGCTGCCGGCCGCGCAGTTCGAAAACGGCTAGTTCGGCGCGCAGCGTGCGGGACAGCGACTCCGGGTCCAGGCTGGACAGTCGCCGGGCGCCCGGGGCGGTGCTGCGGTCCTTCACCCCGGCCGCGGCGGCCCGCTCGTCCAGCGGCGGGCAGACGGCGTACACGACCGGCAGGCCGCAGGCCAGCGCCTCGAGCACGGCCAGGCCGAAGGTCTCCTGATCGGACGGGGACGCGAAGACGTCGGTCGCGCAGAGCACCTCGCGGGCGTGTTCGACCGCGCCGGCGAAGACCACCCGGCCGGCTACACCCGCCCGGCGGGCCGCCTGCTCGAGCGCCGGACGGGCCGAGCCGTCGCCGGCCAGCAGCAATGTCGCCTCGGGAATCCCGCGGACAGCGGTGATCAGACGCTGGAAGCGCTTGGTGGGCTCCAGCCGGCCGACGCCGCCGATCACCAGCGCGCCGGGCGCGATGCCGAGGCGGGCCCGGGTCCGCGCCCGCAGCTGCGGGTCGAAACGGAACTCGGCCGCGTCGATCGCGTTCGGAATCACCTCGATCCGTTCGTCCGGCACGCCCCAGGCCCGCAGGCGGGCGGCGACCGACTCGGAGACCGCGATGGTGGCGTGGCCCAGCCGTTCGGTGGCGACGTAGAGCGCCCGCACGGCCGCGTTCGTGCGGCGGCCCTCGATGACGCCGTCACCCAGCGAGTGCTCGGTCGCCACCACCCAGGGCACGCCGGCCAGCCGGGCCGCCACCCGGCCGTGCACGCAGGCCCGGTAGAGGTGGGTGTGCACCAGGTCGAAGCGCCCCGCCCGCATCAGCCGCCGCAGCCCGGCGACCGCCGAGACGTCACGGTTGCTCGACATCGTCAGCTCGTGCACGGTGATGCCGTCGGCCCGGATCGCCGTCGCGACCGCACCCGGGTGGGACAGCGTCACCACCTCGCAGTCCTGCGGCAACCGGCGCAGCAGCAGGCGGAGCTGATGCTCGGCGCCGCCGGCGGCCAGACCGGTGATCACATGCAGCACCCTCATCGCGTCGTCACCGCCGGTTGCCGGGCGGCGCGCAGCCGGTGGCGCGCCATCTTGGCCCACAGCCGGGCGCCGCCGTCGCGGTCGCCGACGAACGTGCGCGGAAGGGTGTGCCGGCCGGCCGGGTCGACCGGCTGCACGGCGCACGCGTAGTCGTATCCGGCGTCGCGGACCGCCTCGGCCTCGCGGGCGCCGGCCGCGCCGTACGGGTAGCAGAAGCCGGTGACCTCGGCGCCGGTCAGCTCGGTCAGGATCAGGCGGCTCCGGCGTACGTGATCGAAGAGCTCGCCGTCGCTCAGCGCCGGCATCCGCCGATGAACGAGGCTGTGCGAGCCGATCTCGAAGCCGGCCCCGGCGGCCCGGCGCACCTGGGCCGCGCTCATCAGCGGCTTGCGCGGGCCCGGTTCGTCCCACGAGTTGTGACCGCCGATCCCGCCGGCCACCACGAACACCGTGGCACCGAACCGGTAGCGCTGCAGGGCCGGCATCACCTCGGTGACGAAGTCCCGGTAGCCGTCGTCGAAGGTCAGCCCGACCAGGCCGGCGGCGGATGGTGCCGCCAGCAGCTCCCGCATGCCGACGCCGCGCAGCCCCCGGCGCCGCAGCCAGCGCAGTTGCTCGTCGAACCGCCGCGGGTGCACGGTCACCCGGTACGGATCGGCCTGGTAGGGCTCGACCGAGTGGTACATCAGGATCAGGGGATCAGCGGGCACGGGCGAGCCTCCTGCGGATCAGGGCCGTGACGACGGCGATCTCGTCCGCCCCGGCCAGCCGGCCGGCGACGGCGAAGACGAGCAGCACCAGCACTCCACCGGTGGCGGCCGAGAACAGGGCCGGCCAACCGGTCAGGAGACGGCCGGCCAGCCAGCCGGCGGTGCCCGCGGTACCGGCCGCGACCGCCAGCCGGGCCGTCGCGGCGCCGACCGACCGCAGCGACACGGCGACGATCCGGTCGCGCAGGCCGATCAGCAGCAGAACGGCCGTCGTCACGATGCCGGCGCCGTTGGCCGCGGCGATCGCGTACGCGTGGAAGTGCGCGACCCCGCCCACCGCGAGAAGCGCGGTGACCGCGAGCCCGGCGCCCATCGCGGCCGCTGGGTACCAGCTGCGCCGCTCGCCGGTGTAGAAGGCGCGCGACAGCACGCCGACCAGGGCGTGGCCGATCAGGCCGAACGCGTAGACCCGCAGGATGGCGGCGGTCGCGGCGGTGTCGGCGGCGGTGAACTCGCCGTGCCCGAGCAGCGCCGCCACGACCTGCGGGGCGAACGCGACGAGGTACGCCGCCGACACGAGGATCAGTGCGATCACCGTACGCAGATCGGACTCGAGCCTTTCCCGGGCGGCTTGCGCCTCGCCGGCCGCCACGCTGCGGGCCAGCGCCGGGAACGTGACCGTGCAGACGAGCAGGGCCACCAGCATCGGCATCTGGGCGACCTTCTGCGCGTAGTTCAGGTGCGAGATCGTGCCCGGCGGCAGCGAGGAGCCGAGGAAGCGTTCGATGAAGACCTGCGCCTGCCGGGCGATCGTGTAGACGGCCAGCGGCGCGAAGGCCCCCAGCGTCACGGTCGGGCCGGCCGCGCGCCAGGAGCGCGGCAACCCCACGTGCCGCAGGAAGCTGGGCAGCTGAGCGAGCAGCATCAGCACGCTGCCGACCGCGACCCCGGCCGCCGCGCTGACGATGCCCAGCCGGCCGCCGAGCGTCGCCATCAGAGCGAGGATGCCGATGTTGTAGGACAGGTGGATGGTGGCCGGCGCGCCGAAGACGTGGTTGGCCCGCAGCGCCGCGCTGACGTACCCGGCGAGACCGAACGTGAGCACGGTCAGCGCGGTCAGCCGGGTGCAGGTGACCGCCAGAGCCGGGTCGGCCAGTCCGGGCGCGATCGCCCGGACCAGCAGCGGGGCGCCGAGCGCGACCGCCGCCGAGGCCGCCACCAGCACGACCGCCACCCGGGGCAGGGTCGAGGCGACGATCCGCCGGGTCGCCGCGCGGGCCTCACCCGGTCCGGCGCCGGCCAGGGCCCGGCTGAACAGCGGGATCATCAGGAACGACATCGCGCCCTCGACGACGAGCGTGAACGCGGTCTCCGGCACTGTCCAGGCGACCAGGAACGCGTCGGTGCCGCCGTTCGCCCCGAAGAACCGGGCCAGCAGCAGATCGCGGACGAGCCCGAGGGCGGAACCGCTGAGCGTGACCACCACGGTCACCACGGCGGCCCGCATCAGCGCGGGGCGAGTCTCGGTCGCGGTCATCGGCTCACCGCCTGCGGCACGATCAGGGTGCGGCGGACGGCGAGGCCGAGCACCACCGCCAGCAGCACGCTGGTCGGCCCGGCGCCGATGTCGCCGTACGCGAAGTCGACAAGCGTCCACACCATCACCGCGGGGCCGGCGAGATCGAGGAACCGTTGCCCGGGCGACGGCAGCCGGACGTCGCGCCGCCTGAGGGCGCCCACGGTGAGGGCGGCCAGCAGGCCGCCGAACGCGAGGATGCCGACGGTGCCCTGCTCGCTGAGGACCATCAGGTACTGGTTGTGCGCCGACAGCAGCGGCTCGCGGCTGATGCCGGTGGCCTTGTCGCCGACGTCGCTGCCGGCCGAGAGCTCGACCGAGGCGTAGCTGTCGCGGTATTCGGCGAAGTCCTTGAGCCCGACCCCGACCACGGGATGGTCCTTGAAGATCGCGATCGCGGTGTGCCACAGGGCGTAGCGGTCACGCACCGACTGGTCCGGGGCGCTGCCGACCGAGGCGATGCTGGCCACCCGCTGATCGACCGCGCCGGTGCCCGACGAGGAGGCGCCGAGCACGACGATGGCGGCCACCAGGACCGCCGCACCGCCGAGCACCAGAGCGACGCGCCAGCTGGCCAGCGTGAGCAGGATCAGCACGGAGACGGCGGTGGCGATCCAGGCGCCGCGGCTCAGGGTCAGCCCCAGCGGGATCAGCAGGAAGGCGGAGGCGGCCAGCAGGGCGATCCGCAGCTTCCCGCGTACGGCGAACCCCAGCGCGAGCGTGACCACCAGGCCGTACCCGATCAGCGCGCCCAGCGCGAGCACCTGGTCCGGCCCGAAGGTGCCGACCGCCCGGGTGTAGGAGCCGCCGTAGGTGGCGCCGGTCCCGGTCAGCGCCTGGTAGATGCCGACCACGCCCTCGGCGACGGTGACCACGGCGATGCCCCCGCCGATCAGCGCGAGGTCGAGGCGGTCGCGCAGCGACATGGCCACCGCGACCGGGACGAGCACGAAGAGCTCGGCGTAGCGGGCGAAGCCGATGATGCTGGCGGAGACGTCGCTGGCGGTGACGGTGGCCAGGGCCAGCGCGGTCAGGACCGCGGCGAACGGCAGCCAGCCGCGGCGCACGGCCGAGCGTTCGGTTCCGGTCAGCATGCGTACGGCGACCGCGGCGACGACCAGGCCGGCACCGAGGTCGGCCGGGGTGACGTGACCGGAGTCGGCGACGTCGCTGATGCCGCTGGGCAGGCAGGTGAGCAGCAGCGTTCCGGCGACGAGCGCGCTGGGGCGGCGGATCGCGAAGTCGATCCCGGCGAGCAGCCAGGCGAGCGGGCTCAGAGCGACCCGGGCGGGGGAGCGGACGACGGCGTACACGGTCAAACCCGGTGGATGCTGAGCATCGAGCCGACGGTCCGCAGGATGATCTTCAGGTCGAGGCCGAGCGACCAGTGCTCGATGTAGTGGTTGTCGTAGCGCACCCGGTCCTCGATCGAGGTGTCGCCGCGCAGCCCGTGAATCTGTGCCCAGCCGGTGATCCCGGCCGGCACGCGGTGCCGGTCGGCGTAGCCGGAGTAGGTGCGCTGGAACTGCTGGACGAAGTACGGCCGCTCGGGCCGCGGCCCGACCAGCGACATGTCGCCGCGCAGCACGTTGAACAGCTGGGGCAGTTCGTCCAGGGAGCTGAACCGCAGCAGCTTGCCGATCCGGCCGAGCCGGACGTCCTCGTTGATGTTCCACTTGACCTGCGACTCCAGGGCGGTGGCCGGGGTCAGCGAGCGGAACTTGAGGATGGTGAACGGCCGGCCGTCGCGGCTGATGCGCTCCTGCCGGAACAGCACCCCGTGCCGGCGTGACTCGAGCCGCACCAGAAGCATGCAGATCAGCAGGATCGGTGAGAGCAGCAGAAGACCGAGGGCGGCGCCGGCCACGTCGATCATGCGCTTGACGGCCCACCGCCGGGTCTGTGCGGGCTCGGGCCGCAGGCGTACGAGTGGAATGCCGTGCACGTGCTCGGCGCCGGTCAGGCCGCCGATCTCGTGGAGGCGGGGGACGATGTGGACGCTCAGGCCGCCCCGCCGGCACTGCCGCAGCCGGGCGACCAGGTCGGTGTCCGAGCCGGGCGGAAACGTGACGATCAGGTGGACCGGCTTGTACTTCTTGATCGCCTTCTCCAGCCCGTCCGCGGACGCCAGCACCGGCAGGCGCGGCGGCGTCAACGGCCGGGTGCCGACGAAGCCGACCGGGACCAGTCCGTACGCCCGGTCGGCGCGCAGGGCCTCGGCCAGCATCTGGGCCACGCCGTCACAGCCGAACAGCAGGGTGACCCTGCCGGGGGAGCGTCGGCGGTGCCGGCGCAGCAGGCGGTAGCCGGCGGTGCGGGCCAGCACCAGCGCGGTCAGCAGGGCGGCCGCCCCCAGCGGCGTAACCGGGGTCAGCGAACGGCCGACCAGCCCACCCCCGGCCCGGGCCGCCAGCCAGGCCCCACCGGCCACGACGGCCGCGACCCCGAGGATGAGCCGGGGCAGGTCATCGAGGACCGAGAACTGCAGCCGGGCCCGGTACAGGCCGGCCAGCCCGAAGATGAGCAGTGTGGCGAGCGCACGGACTGCGACGGCCGGCAGCGGGCACCCCACCGCGTACGTGCCGCCCAGCAGGGCGGTCGTGTCGAGGGTGAGCAGGAGGACGGCCTCGCCGATCGCTCCCCGCATCGGCCGGCGCAACGCCGGCGCCGGGGCCGCCGATGCGGTGGGCCGGGGTCTGTCGGTGCGCAGCGCGACGGCGGACGAACTGCCCTCGCGAGTCAACGAAGCGAACTGGAACACGGCACTCCCGATGTGGCGAGGTGGCACGCGGAAACGTTCGCTCAAAAGACTGTCAGCCCGACGAGGGGCGCCTACAGTTCAAAATGTCAGGCAGAAAGTGAATGATCTTCATGTAATTTGGGCGCACTCCAGAGTGCCGCTCCGGCGTTCGGTCAACACGAAACGGGCGAAAGACGCCCTGCCTGATCGGCAAACCGGGCCGGACAGGCAGGGCGGGATGTGCGGCGGTCAGCGCAGGCGGACCACCAGCGTGTGCCGGCCGCCGCCGCCCGGCGTGGTCACCAGTTCGGTGCCGCGAGGGGTGAGCACCGTCGAGGTGCCGACCCGGTGACCGTCCAGCGTCGCCGACGTCACCGTGGCGCCGACCGGCAGCACGACACCGGTGGCGAGCCGCGCCGGCACGGCCGCGTTCACGGTCACGGTCAGTGTCCTGCCGCGCTGCTCGGCCCGTACGTCCAGCCGGCCGTTACCCACCGCGATGTCGGAGCCGGCGATGCGGGTCTGGCCGGCCGGCAGCTGCGGCACCACGGTGACCAGGCCGCGGCCCAGGTTGGGCTGCACGCCGAGCTGCTGGTGCACCACCGGCCAGAGGATCCCGTACGTCCCCCAGGTCTGCAGCACACTGGATCGGGACAGGAAGTCCAGGCTCATGTTGGTGCCGAAGTCCGGCGACGGCAGGATCTCCGGCATCGCGCCGGGCATCTCCCACACCGACGGATCGAGCTGGCTGCGGGCGTTGGCGGTGGTATAGGTCGCCTGCTCGGCGAGCCGGCCGTAATTGCCCTCGGCCACCGCCATGATGGCGTTGCCGAGCGAGAAGATGTCCCGCTCCGACGGCACCGCGGAGACCACGCTGTCACAGGACGGGCCCTTGTTCCCGGCCGGGTCGCTGGTCGGGCCCGTGCCGGTGTGGAAGAAGCCGAACTCGCCGGTGAAGCAGTCCCGCTCCCGCTGGGTCAGCGCCGTGTTCGCGTGCGCCGGGTCGGCCACCGACGCGCCGCCGGGCAGTTCCGCCTCCATCGGCACGGCACCGATCCAGTAGCGCTGGTAGAGCTTGACGTTGCCGGGGTCGGCCAGCGAATCGGCGTACGAGTTGGCGTCGCCGCCGTACCACCAGGCCGCCTCGAACTTCTGCTCGCGGGTGCGGGCCTGCGCCGTCGCCCACGACGTGGTCGCCGTGTCGCCCCGGGACGCGGCCATGTCGGCCAGGTCGAGCAGCCCCCGGATGGTGTAGACGGCGACGTCCAGCTTCTCCGCGCCCATGCCCGCCCGCTCGACGTTGCCACTGCCCTCGGGCCACCCGTCGCCGTCGGCGTCCAGCGACAACGCGTACTTCATGTTCCGCACCGCGAAGTCGTACATGTCGTCGCGGAACCGGTTGTCTCCCGTCCACCGCCAGACCAGGGCGACCGTGCTCGGGAACTTCACCGTCTCGTCGGTGTTGCCGGGGTCGGCGTTCGTACCGTAATAGACCTGCCCGTCCGGGGTGACCTCGTGCACCACCTTGCCCGAGTGGCCGTTGGCGAGGTCGCTGATGTCGCGCAGCGCCCGGAGGTGGTCCTCGATCGCCGTGAACTGCCCGGCCGCGACGGCGGCGAACGCGCTGTACTCACCGTCGGTGGCAAAGATCCACGGATAGTCCGGCCAGCCGGCACCCATCCACCGCACCTTGGCGACCGTGCCCGCCGGCGCCGGGAACTGGGTGCCCTGGTTGCTGGCGAACACGTGAAGGTCGCGCGACTCCTGGACGGAATCCGCCAGGTTCTGCTTCGACTGCTCGACGCTGCGCTGCAGCAGCCGGTCGCCGGGCAGGTCCACGGTGGTCCGCCGGGCCACGGCCTGCCGCGCGGCTTTCTTGGCCGCGAGGGCCCCGGCCGGGTCGCGCAGCGCCTTCGCCAGCTCGCCACGGGCGGCGCCGAGGCCCTGGTCGGAGCCGGCGACGGCGAACCAGACCGTGCGGCCGCCGGTCACCTGGTAGGACAATCGGCCACCGGTGCCCTTGCCGTACGCGCTGTCGTCGCACACCGCCGGAGCCGGGTCACCGCAGACCACGTCACCCTGCGGCCCGCGCATGCCCGCACCGAGCGCGTGCCCGGCCGGCGTGAGGCTGCTGCCGACCAGCGCGGCCCAGTCGTGCGCCCGGGCGCCGGTCACCGGTGGCGTGCCCCGGTCGCGGAAGACCAGGTTGCGGCCGTCGAACGAGCCGGCGTCGGGCAGGTTGGCCTGCGTCTGGCCGGGGATGGTGGACCCCCACGGGTAAACCGACATCAGCTCCGAGTGCGCGTCCACGGTCAGCCTCAGGTTGCCGGCCTGGGCCGGCACGGTCAGGCCGATGAGTACGGCCCGGCCGCCGTCCGGCACGACATCGGTGCGCTGAATGCGCACACCCCCTGGTCCGGCCAGGCTCATCTCCGTGTAGCCAGGGGCGGAGGTGAACTGACTCGCGGTCAGCCAGGTGCCGTTCACGCCGAACCAGACGCCGTCGAGCAGCTTGATCGGCTGACTCCAGATGCCGCCCATCTCGCCGCGGATGTGCCAGCCGGTGCCCGGGTAGGTGCCGTCCTCGGCGCCCACCTCGTACGCCCGGTCGCCGGTGACGACGAAACGCCGGTTGCCGAGCTGGCTGGTCTCCGACAGCGTTCCGGCATTCGGCGGGTGGGCAGCCGCGGGCGGCCCGAAGCCGAGGACTGCGGTCACCGCGGCCGTGGCGGTGGCGAGGAATCGGCGGAGGTTGACTGAGGACTGCGCCATGACACTCTCCCGGCATCGATCGTCGCTGATCAAATCCGACATTGGTCCGGTCACGTCCCCGGGCGCAAGTGCTCGGCAGCATTCAGATCCGCCACGCGGTGTTCTCCGGAGCCCTCAAAAGGCCACACACCGGGATCCTCCCGGGCGAAACAATTGCCACCTATCGGGTCGTCAGATGAGCCGGTGTGCCGCGGCCACTGCGGCGGCCGCCTCCGAGGCGAAGGCCCGCAGCGCACCCGCGACCACCGGCGCGATCTGCTGAATCTGCTCGCACCCGCGGTGGCTGAACGGGGTTCACGAACGATCCCGGTACAGGTCGAGCAGACCCCAGGTGGTGCCGCCGGGGCGAGGCGGCCCGCAACTCGTCGCCGTACCCCTGAGGCGCCAGCTACTTCCGGTAGCGGGCGCTGCCGGTGGGCCGGTTGCCGGTGGCGTCGTACAGCGCCTCGATCGTGCGCTCGCGCGTCGCATTCGGCATGGACATCCCTGTCGCTCCGGGTCGGCGCCACGATCGGTGGAAACGCGGAACGGCGGCCCACTGAAACCAGTGGGCCGCCGTTCTTGAAGCGTAGGTCAGAGCGGACGAATGTTTTCCGCCTGCGGGCCCTTCTGGCCCTGGGTGATGTCGAATTCGACCTTCTGGTTCTCGTCGAGGCTGCGGTAGCCACTCGTCGAGATCGCGGAGAAGTGGGCGAAAACGTCCGCTCCACCGTCGTCCGGGGTGATGAAGCCGAAGCCCTTGTCAGCGTTGAACCACTTGACGGTACCTGTAGTCATTGTCTGCTCCTTAGCAGGCTGTTTCTAAACCGCACTGTGCGGTCTTGCGTGCCGCCGCGTTGATCACCCGCGCCGAACCGACACGACACGCAAAAGGCGCCTGGAATGGGGGGATTTAGATAACCCATCAGGCGCCAAGACGTCTACGGAAATCAAAACTGCAACGAAGGCACGCTATCACATCTGCCAGGACTTGGTGGCAACACGCCGCCGCGTGTCTTCGCCGCCGCGGCCGGCACGCCACGGCGTGCAGTGTCCGCTGATCGAGGGGGTCGCCCGGCCGTGGCGGCACGGCCGGGCGAATCGCCAGGTCAGACCCGCCGACGGCCGCGCACGCCGGCGACCAGCGCGACGCCGACGGCCGCGAGGACGACCTGAATCAGGTGTTCGATCCAGTTGATGCCGCTGGTGTGGGCGACGCCCAGCGCGGACGCGATCAGGAAGCCGATGAAGGCGGCGACGATGCCGATGACGATCGTCAACACGATGCTGATGTTCTGTTTACCAGGGACGACCAGCCGCCCCAGGGCGCCGATGATCGCACCGATGATGATGGTCCAGATGATCACGGCAAGGGTGATGTGCATGGTCAGACGCCTCCAGGGGGACGGCTCGGGATGAGGACACCGAGGGGTTGCCCCGTGCGGCCCGAACGGAAACGAATTCCCTGTGCCGTCGCTGTCAGGCCGGCCGTGGCGAGGGCTGGAAGACCCTCCCGCGGAAAGATCGAGCCGGCCCCATCGACGGACGGGGCCGGCTCAGATGCTGCGTGGCGCGATCAGTTCTTGAACGCGTCCTTGATCTTCTCGCCGGCCTGCTTGACGTCGGACGACGTCTCGTCGCCCTTGCCCTCGGCCTTCAGGTCCTTGTTGTCGGTGGCTTCGCCGACGCCCTGCTTGGCCTTACCCTCGGCCTCCTGGGCCTTGTTGCCGATCTTGTCGTCGAGTCCCATGACGATCCTCTCCCGCGCACCCGCGGACCCCGTCGGCTGACGACGTCTCGCTGGAGCAGCGGAGCTCACCGCCGGGGTGCCCCAGGCCGGCCACCCGAAACACAACTTGGCGTTTCGATGCACGCCTCGGCGTTTCGGTTCAGCGTCGCCGGTCTCCACCGCGTCCGGGCGCGGAAAGGAACACGGTGGCCGCCGGCCGCGCCGTCGCCTCCGGCGGCTCGGCGGCCGGCTGGTCATCCTCGGCGCGCTCCGGTTCGTGGACCAGCTGGTGCGACTTCTCGGCCTTCTCCAGCATCTGCTGCAGCGTGAACTGCCCACGCTCGCCGCTCAGGTCGACCTCGATGCGGCAGAACTGGTCACAGGGATATTCGACGACGAACGTCGCCTGGGGGCCGGCCGTCATGCCGTGGCCCCGTCGCGGGGAAAAAGGCATGCGTCGCCACGGTCGTGAAGATTTGGCATGCACCGATCGTAGCCATGCTCCGGGGCCGCGCCGCCGAACCATGCGAACAACAGACAGATTGTGCGACCGGACGCTGCTCCGGTCGTGGCCACGCGGCGTTTACCGGGTCGATCGGTGGGCACTCCCATGAATGTCAGGGCGTCATCCCCGCCCGGTGGCCGGGTCCGGTCACCTTTTGCGTGACAACCCCCTCGGAGCCCGGCATGACCTCCCCTCAGGAAAAGAACGCACACGGTGCCAGCGAACGCGCCGAGGCGCGTGACCGCGTCCCGAACGCCGGGCCCGCCGACGACTCGCCGGACGCCGGCGGCGCCCACGCCGCCGGGCGGGAGCGGGCCGGGCAGGGTGCGCACGCTGCGGACGCCGACCGTACGGACGGGGACGCGCCCGCGCGGGACCTCGGCCGTTCCGAAGGCGGCTCGCATGTCGCGATCGTGGCGGACCGCCGGTCGGTCGTCGACCGCGAGAAGAAGCGCTACGGCGGCATCAAGTGGGGCTCGGCGTTCTTCGGCTGGATCACCGCCACCGGCGCGGCGGTCATCCTGACCGCTCTGCTGATCGCCGGCGGCGCCGCGGTCGGCGTCAACACCAGCATCGGTGACACCGCCGGGCAGGCCGCCAAGATCGGTGTCGGCGGCGCGGTCGCGTTGCTGGTGGTCCTGCTGGTCGCCTACTTCTGCGGCGGCTACGTCGCCGGCCGGATGGCCCGTTTCAACGGCGTGAAGCAGGGCGTCGCCGTCTGGATCTGGGGGATCGTCATCGCGGTGGTGGTCGCGATCGCCGGCAAGGTTCTCGGCGACAAGTACGACGTCCTGGCCAGGCTCGGGGGCTTCCCGCGCCTGCCGTTCAGCGGCGGCGACGTGACGACGGCCGCGGTCGTCGCTCTGGTGATCGCGGTGGTGGCCACCCTGGTCGGAGCCGTCCTCGGTGGTCTCGCGGGCATGCGGTTCCACCGCAAGGTCGACCGGGCCGGTCTCGGCGCCTGACCAGCCGCTGGACCATTCAGCCACGTCCCCGGAAGGACCATCATGATCACCAATAGCGACGTTCAGAAGCTCACCGGCGCCACCGTGTACGGCTCCGACGGCAACAAGATCGGGTCGGTCGGCCAGGTCTATCTGGACAACCGCACCGACGACCCGCAGTGGGTGACGGTGAAGACCGGCTTGTTCGGCACGAAGGAGACGTTCGTCCCGCTGGACAATGCCCGACTTTCCGGCGAACGCGTCGAGGTGCCCTACAGCAAGGACCAGGTCAAGGGCGCCCCGCGGATCGACGAGGACGGCGAACTCAGTTCGGCCGACGAAAATGAGCTCTACCGGCACTATGGGCTCACCTCGGCCGACGACCGTGAGGCCGACGACCGCGAGGCCGACGGCCGCCAGACCGGCCGCCAGACCGACCGCCAGACCGATGACCGTCAGGCCGATGACCGCCAGGCCGACCGGCAGACCGATGATCGGGAGACCGGGACGCGCGATGCCGCGGCCGAGGGCGACGGCGTCGGCGGGCCCGGGCGCCACCGCTCCGATGACGGTGCGGAGGACAACGCGATGACCCGGTCCGAGGAGCGGCTCGTTGCCGGGACGCGCACGGAGAACGCCGGGAAGGCACGGCTGCGCAAACACATCGTGACGGAGCGGCAGCAGGTCGACGTCCCGGTCCGCCGGGAAGAAGTACGCCTCGAGCGGGAGCCGGTCGCCGGCGCGAACCGCGACGAGGCTACGTCCGGATCCGACCTGGGTGAATCCGAGCACGAGGTCATCCTGCACGCCGAACGGCCCGTGGTGAACACCGAGACCGTCCCGGTCGAGCGCGTGCGTCTCGCCAAGGAGACCGTGACCGATCAGCAGCGTGTCAGCGGTGAAGTGCGCAAGGAGCAGATCGACTTCCAGGGCGACGAGGGCCGCGGCTCCTGACCCCGCCCGCCTGAGCTCGCCGGCGTCGAAGCTCCGGTCGGACCGGTGGCACTTTCGTACCATTGGCCGGACATGAAGATCAGTCGATGGTCGGTCGAATCGGGACGACCTTCTCGCGAGGCTGGAGTAGTCCGCCAGCAGCGAGGAGGCATCGGTCATGCGTAAGGTTCTTCTGATCATCGCGGGTGTGGTCGTGGTCGTGTGCGGAGTCGGCGGCTTCTTCGGCTACCGGGCCGTCAAGCTCGGCCGCGAGATCGCGAAGTCGTCGATCACCCAGCAGCAGTTCGACGCGCAGCGCGTCGGAGGGGACGAGACCGCGGTGCGGGACGCCCTGCCGACACCCATGAAAGACGTCGACGAGCGGGACCTCTACGCCAAGAACGATCCGGCGGACCAGGGCCGGCCGTCCGGCGCCTCGTGCATCTACTACGCGATCAAGCCGCTCAGCAAAGGCAAGGACCGGCCGATGTTCCGGTTCTGCTTCACCGACGGCAAGCTCGCGGAGAAGAAGCAGATCCGGGTCGAGGGCTGATGGCCCGGGCGGCGGCCTGGTGGGGGCACCTGCGCGGGGTGCCGCCCGGCCGCCTGGCGTACGAGATCGCCCTGGCCGCCGCCCTGCCGGCGCTGACCGCCTGGCTCTCGGCGCGCCCCGGCAGTCTGCCGTTGTGGCTGGTCGTCGCCCTGGCGGCGGCCGACGCCGTTCTGGTGGCGCTCCGGCGCCGGTTCCCGGCCACCGTTCTGCTCGTCGCGGTGGTGCTCGGCAGTGCGTTCGGCCAGGTCGACCAGGTGCTGCTGTTCGGACTGGCCTACTCGACGGGATTCCGCATCCGCGGTCCCTGGCATCTCACCGCGGCGCTGGCGGCGGCCCTGGTCGCGCAGACCGCCGGCAACTGGTTCAAGGATGGTGTGATCGGCTCCGCGCTGCTCCTGGTCGGTGCGGGACTCTTCATCCTCGTGATCGTCTTCCCGGCGATCCTCGCCCGGCTGTCGGCTCAGCGCCGCCGGATTCTGAGCCTCATGCACGAACGTACGGTCTACCTGACCCGGCAGCAGCAGATCGTCGCCGAGCAGGCCCGGGTCCGCGAAGCCAACCGGATCGCCCGGGAGATGCACGACTCGCTGGGTCACCGGCTCACGCTGATCTCGCTCTACACGGGCGCGTTGCGGTCCTCGCCGGGCAGCGCGGACGAAACCGTGGAACTGCTGCACGCCACCTCGGTGTCGGCCATGGACGAACTGCGCACCATCGTCACGGTCCTGCGCGACGACACGGTCGGTGAGGAACCACCGCGGCGGAGCACGACGGCCGACGTCGAGAGTCTGATCGACGACGCCCGGGCGGCCGGGGTCGGCATCGAGGTGACCCGCTCCGGCGAGGCGGTCGACCTTCCGCCGATGATCGATCAGGCGGCGTACCGCACGGTTCAGGAAGGCGTCACCAATGCTCTGCGGCACGCGCGCGGTGCGTTCGTGCACGCCGCTCTCCGGTACGAACAGGACGCGCTGGTCGTCGAGGTGGTGAACGGGCCCGGCCACCGGCACGACGCGCCGACCAGCGGTCAAGGCCTGTACGGGCTGGCCGAACGGGTGCGCCTCGCCGGGGGAGTGCTCTACCACGGCACCGAGCCGGACGGCGGTTTCCGGCTGGCGGCCACCCTTCCGCTGACCAGCACCGCGCCGCGGGCGTCCGAGCCGTGGACCGCCGAGCCGGCCCCGCCCGACGACTTCGGCGACGACCTGCGACGGGCCGATCAGCGCCGCCGCCTGTGGACGGTCGCCGCCGGCTTCGGCCTGATCCTGGTCCTCGGGTTGTGCGCCGGAGGCATCTGGCTCACGGTCCGTCAACAGACCGTCAGCCGGGAAACCTACGACGGGCTGCGCGTCGGCGAAGCGACCACGACCGTACGAAAGAAACTGCCGGACCGATCCGCCGAGCTGCACCCGTCCCGGATTTCGCCGGCGCCGCCCGGCGCCCAGTGTGCCGTCTACCGGGCCGCCCCGGACACCAAGGCGGCGCGGGCGCCGGCGGGATACCGTTTCTGCTTCCGAGCCGGAGCACTGATCTCCAAGGAGACACTCGACGATGTCGGCTGAGTCGCGGATGCTCCGGGTCCTGATCGCCGACGATGACGAGCTGACCCGCGGCGGCATCCGCATGATCCTCGCGGGCCTTCCCGATGTCGAGGTCGTCGCCGAGGCGGCCGACGGCGCGCGGGCCCGCGACCTGGCCATCCGGCACCGCCCGGATGTCGTGCTGATGGACATCCGGATGCCCGTGCTGGACGGTCTGGCCGCCCTGCGGGAGATCGGCCGTCACTGCGGGTCGGCGGTCCTCATGCTGACCACCTTCGGTGAAGAGGAGTACATCGACGAGGCGCTCGCCGGTGGTGCGGCCGGCTTCGTCCTCAAAAGCTCGGCCGCCGAGGAGCTCCCACCGGCCTTGCGGGCGGCGGCGGCCGGTGAGATGTTCCTGTCGCCGCCGGCCACCCGCCGCGCGGTCACCCGGCTCCGGCGCCTGCTGCCGACGCCCGCCGGCGACGGTGACACGGCGCGGGTGGCCCAGCTCAGTGACCGCGAACGCGACGTGCTGAGACTGCTCGCCCAAGGGCTGCCCAACACCGGCATCTGCGAACGGCTGGTCATCAGCGAGAGCACCGTCAAGTCGCACGTCAGCCGGATCCTGCTCAAGCTGGGCTGCGACAACCGGGTGCAGGCGGCTCTGCTGGCACATCGCGCCGGGCTGCTCAGGTAGGCCGGCCGGTTGCCCGTGACTCCCGCCGCGGATAGAAAGGCTGCGGGAGCTGCGTAGGCGGCGGATCGAGAGGAGCGATCGTGTACTCCAGGACACCGAGCATGATCGGCATCGACGAGACGCTGCGGGCCGTCGCCGAGAAGCTGCACGATGAGACCGACGAGCTGGTCGAGTCCATGCTCGCCCGGATGCGCGACGAAGCGCCCGACTTCGACACCGCCTCGCGGCCCGAACTCGCCGACGGCCTGCGCGCGTCGTGCTACGGCAACGTTCAGGTCGCGCTGCCCGCCCTGGGCGGCGACCGCCGGCCGCCCCGCCATGCCCCGGCCGCGGCCTTGAGCGAGGCGCGGGCGACCGCCCGCGCCGACATCGCCCTCGAGCCGTTGCTGCACACCTACCGCATCGGTCACGCCGTCGTGCTCGAACGGTTCTTCGTGCTCATCGAGGACATGGACCTGTCCTCGGCGCAGCGGCACAGCGCCACGCTGATCGGGTCCAAATACCTTTTCGCGTACGTCGACCGCGTCGTCGGCGAGGTGTCCGAGGAGTACACCGCCGAACGTCAACGGGTGCTCAGCAGCAGCATCCAGCGACGCGTCCAGCTCGTCCGCGACCTGCTCGGCGGGGCCAGCGTCGACGGCGTGGAACTCGGCTACCGCCTCGGACAGGAGCACCTCGCGGTGATCGCCACCGGGCCGGACGCGGACGCGTCGCTGCGTGACCTGGCGCGCCGGATGGAGAGGAGCCTGCTCACCCTCGCGATGACCGACGACACCGTGTGGGCCTGGCTGGGTTCGCTCCGGCGTTCGGCACCCGGCCCGCGCCATGATGCCGGGTGGGCGCAGGTCGCGGGCCGGACCCGGTACGCCGTCGGCGAACCGGCGTGGGGCATCGAAGGATTCCGGGACAGCCACGAGCAGGCGCTCGCCGCCCAGCGGGTCGCCACGCATCTGCCGCAGCCGGTCACGCACTACGACGACGTCGCGCTGGAAGCCACGCTGCTGTGCGACGTCCGGGCCGCGCGCCGCTTCGTCGAACGCGAGCTCGGCCCGTTGACCTCGCCCGACCCGCGCAACCGGGTGCTGCTGGAGACGCTCGGCGGCTATCTGCGGTCCGGTCTCAACGCGGCCGCCGCCGCGGTGCTGCTCAACGTCAGCGACCGCACCGTGGCGTACCGCGTGCACGGCGTCGAAGACCTGCTCGGACGCAGTGTCCTTGCCCGCAGCGCCGAGCTCGCCGCGGCCGTACGGCTGTACGGCGTGCTCAACCCGTGACACCGTCCCGGCGATGACGGCGGCGACCGGCCGGTTCGATGTTGTGGTTGAGCGCGAACAGGTTGCCGGGGTCGTACGCGCGCTTGACCTCGGCCAGGCGGGCGTAGGTCGCGGCCGGGTACGCCGACGCGAGGTCCGCCGCCGTCGCCGAGCCCTGGAAGTTGACGTAGGTGCCGGTGCCGTGGGCGGCCACGGCGTGCCACGGCCTGAGCGCCTGCTCGACCTCCTGGTCGGCCGCCGTGCCGGGTAGCGTCAGCAGGGCGACGATCATCGCCTCGGCGTCGCGATGCGCGAAGGCGGTCGCGTCCGCCGGCACCCGGCCGAACGCCCCGCCGAGGCTGCGCACCGCGACGGCGGCAGGAACCGGGCCGGCGTGCAGACGGACGACGTCGGCGATCAGCGCGTCATCGAGGTGCGCGACGAGAGTGTCGCGGGTCGCCCGCCGCAGGTTCGGCGGTGGGGTCGCGTTTTCCAGGATCTCGCAGTACCGGCGTTCGGAGACGTTGACAGCGGTCACGGTGCCCAGTTCCCGCAGCGGCTCGATCGCGGCGCGGGCCTCGCCGGCCGTGGTGCCGGGGGCACCGGCGAAACAGAGCAGCACCACCGCGGACGCCGGCCCGTCCGGTGCCCGCGGCGGCAGCGCCAGCGTGCTGGACAGTTCTTCCGGCGCGGCCCGCATCGCGTCGCGCCACCGGGCCATCAGGTCGGCCGGGTCGCCGAGCCGGTAGACCACCATCCCGAAGTGCACGATGCGGACCGGTTGGGCGACGAAGTCGAAGTCGACGACGACACCGAAGTTGCCGCCGCCGCCGCGCAGCGCCCAGAACAGGTCGGGGTGCTCGTCCGGCGACGCGGAGAGCAGCCTGCCGTCGGCGGTCACCACCCGGGCGCCGGCCAGGTTGTCGATAGTCAGCCCGTACCGGCGCACCATCCAGCCGATGCCGCCGCCCAGGGTGAGGCCGCCGACGCCGACATCGGCGGTGTCGCCGGCGGTCACGGCCCATCCGTACGGGTCGAGCGCGGAGCCGACCCGGCCCCACGTGGCGCCGCCGCCGACCCGTACCAGCCGACGGCCGGTGTCGAGGACCTGGACGTCGTCCAGATGCGCCAGGTCGATGACCATCCCGCCGGTGTTGGTGCCGTGTCCGAGGGGGCTGTGCCCGCCCGAGCGCACCGAGACCGCCAGGGCGTTGCGTCCGGCGTGGGCGATCGCGGCCGCAACCTGGTCCGGTCCGCGCGGCCGTACCACCACTGCCGGGGCGCCGGTCGCGAAGAACGACCGTGCCGCCGCCTCGTATCCCTCGTCCCCGGCCCGCGCGACTTCGCCTGCCATCTCTGTCAGCCATACCGTCATCGGTCTCTTCTCCCGCGTCGTGGCGGCTCGCCGGCCGCCGGAATGCCTACCTTCATGAGCCTCGCGTCCGGCGCGGGCCGACGGCTATGCGCAAACCGCAAGAGGAAGCCCCGGGTTTGCGGTTACCCGAAAGGCCGGCAGAGATCCAATATGGAGGGCGCGGCCGATTTGTCTTGTGCCCGCGCGCCGCACGGTATTGACTAGCGACTATGCGACGAAATCGCTTTCCCGCGGTGGCCGTCACCTGTCTGCTTGCTTCTTTCCTGACCGCGGCCTGCGGCGGCACGAAATCCACCGGGTCCGCCACACTGGAGAAGTCGACCATCACCGTGGCCTCGCTGCCGCTGCTGGACGCCGCCGCCGTCCACATCGCACAGGACCAGAAGTTCTTCGCGGCCGAGGGCCTGACCGTCAAGATCGAGCCGGTGGCGCAGAGCCTGGCCGCGCTGCCCGCGCTGAAGAACGGGCAGGTCGACGCCATCGCCGGGGCCAACTACGTCACCTTTCTGCAGGCCTACCGGCAGGGAACTCTCAAGCTGAAGATCATCGCGGATGCCGCCGCCGTCGCGCCGGGCTTCATGCAGCTGCTGGTGCTGCCCGATTCGCCGATCAGGCAGGTGTCGGACCTCGCCGGCAAGACCGTGGCGGTCAACCTGCTCAACAACGTCCAGTCGTTGACGTTCAACGAGATCCTCAAGGCCAATCACGTCGATCCGGCGACCGTCAAATACCGTGCGGTGCAGTTCCCGCTGATGGACAAGACCCTGGCGAACCACGACGTGGACGCGGTGCACACCGCCGAACCGTTCGGCACCGTCATCCAGTCGAAGCTCAAGGCCCGGATGGTCATCGACGGCGGCGCCGCCCCGAACGCCGGGTTGCCGGTGAGCGGCTACGTCACCACCGACGACTTCGTCACCAGGTACCCGAAGACCGCGGCCGCGTTCCAGCGGGCGCTCGAGAAGGCCCAGGCGCTGGCGGCCGGCGATCGCAAGCAGGTCGAGCGGGTGCTGCCCGGTTACGCCAAGGTCGACGCGGCGACCGCCGCGAAGCTCGACCTCCCCGCGTACCCGACCGCGGTCGACCCGGCCGGGCTTCAGCGGCTCTCCGACCTGATGGTGCAGCAGGGCCTGTTGAAGACGCCGATCGACGTGCCGAGCGTGATCTGGCGGCCATGACGCGAGCCGGCCGCGGGCTACGGGGACTGGCCGGCCTCGTCGTCGTGGTGGCGCTCAGCCAGCTGCTCGCCGTGACCGGTGCCGTGCCCCGGGAGTTCCTGCCGACGGCGCTCGACGTGCTCACCCGGGCCGTACGCCTCGGCGGCGACCCGGAGTTCCTGCGGCAGGTGGCCGTCACGGTCCGCGCCTGGGCGACCGGCGTGGCGCTCGCGGTGGCCATCGGTGTGCCCCTCGGCCTGCTGCTGGGCAGCATCCCCGCGGTCGGCACCGCGGTCCGGCCGGTCCTGGAGTTCCTGCGGCCCATCCCGTCCGTCGCGCTCATCCCGCTGGTCAGCCTCATCCTGGGCGCCGGGCTCGCCACCGAGGTCACGCTCGTGGTGTACGCCTCGGTCTGGCCGGTGCTCTTCAACGCCGTGTACGGCCTGCAGGGCGTCGATCCGGTCCCGCGCGAGACGTTGCGGGTCTTCGGGTTCGGCCGCCTCGCGGTGCTCTGGCGGGTCTCGCTGCCGGCCGCCGCCCCGTTCATCGCCACCGGCATCCGGCTCGCGGCCGCGATCGGCCTGATCCTGGCCGTCGGCACCGAGATCCTGGCCGGCTTCGGCGACGGGATCGGCGTTGTCATCGCGCAGGCCCAGCTGGCGCCGGACGGCACCACCGACGTGCTGGCGGGCATGGTCTGGGCCGGCGGGCTGGGCCTGGTCATCAACGCCGTCCTGGCCGGCGGTGAGCGGCGGCTCTTCCACTGGCACGTCAACCAGATCCGGGACGGACGATGACCGCCGGGCTGCGCGCGCTGGTTCAACGGTGGGCCCTGCTGGTGGTCGCGGTCGCCGCGTGGGAACTGGCCACCCGCCGGGCGGCGGACGTGTTCTTCCCGCCGCCGTCGCGGATCGCGGCCCGGATGTACGACCTCTGGTTCTCCGGCCCGGCCACGCATCTCTGGCTGACCTCCGACGCGGTCGCCAACGTCCTGCCGAGCCTCGGCCGGATGGCCGCCGGACTGGCCGGGGCGCTGGTCACCGGCGTCACCCTGGGTCTCGTGCTGGGCCGCTCCGAGCGGGTCCGGGCCTACCTCGACCCGCTGCTGCAGTTCGGCCGGGCCGTCCCGCCGCCGACCCTCGTGCCGGTCTTCGTCGTGCTGATGCACCTCGGCACGCCGATGCAGATCGTGTCGATCGCGGTCAGCGCCCTCTGGCCGATCCTGCTGAACACCGCGGACGGGGCGAGCTCGGTCGATCCGCTCCAGATCGCCACCGCGCGGGTGTTCCGGCTGTCCGCCGCCGACCGGCTGGTGCGGATCATCGTGCCGTCCGCCCTGCCCAAGATCTTCGCCGGTCTGCGCCTGAGCCTTTCGCTGGCCCTGATCCTCATGGTGTTCTCCGAACTGCTGCCGGGCACCGCCGACGGCATCGGCTTCGAGCTCACCGACGCGCAGAGCCGGTCCGACCTGCCGACCGTGTGGTCGGCCGTCGTTCTGCTCGGGATTCTCGGCTATCTGCTCAACACGCTGCTTCTGGTGCTGGAACGACGGGTTCTGCGTTCGTATCGGGCCGCGCTGGGCGGCACCGACCGGTGACCGAGAGGAGCTTCACCATGGAGCAGTTCACGGTTCGCGATGCCGTCTTCGAGTTCCTGTGCCAATGCGGCGTCGACAAGATCTTCGGCAACCCGGGCTCGACGGAACTGCGCATGCTCCGGGACTGGCCGAGCGGTCTGACGTACGTCCTCGGGCTGCAGGAGTCGGTGGCCGTCGCGACGGCGGCCGGCTACGCGATCGGCACCGGGCGGGCCGCGGTGGTCAACCTGCACTCGGCCGGCGGGGTGGGGCACGCGCTGGGCGCTGTCTTCAACGCGTACCGCGATCGGGTCCCGCTCTT
This sequence comes from Actinoplanes sp. NPDC051343, assembly GCF_044455125.1. Taxonomy (NCBI): domain Bacteria; kingdom Bacillati; phylum Actinomycetota; class Actinomycetes; order Micromonosporales; family Micromonosporaceae; genus Actinoplanes; species Actinoplanes sp. NPDC051343. Next base: position 485,231 of record NZ_JBITEL010000001.1, on the reverse strand, counting down.
GATCATCGCCGGGCAGCAGACCCGGGGGATGCTGCCGACCCGCCCGTTCCTGGCCGCCGACGAGCCGGCGAGCTTCCCCCGGCCGTACGTCAAGTGGAGCGCCCAGCCGGACCGCGCGGAGGATGTGCCGGCGGCGGTGGCTGAGGCGTACCGGATGGCGATGATGCCGCCGCGCGGGCCGGTATTCGTGTCCGTGCCGGAGGACGACTGGGACCGTCCTGCTGAGCCGGTCGCCGCCCGCGAGGTCCGCGCGGGTTACCGCGCCGACCCGGACGACCTGCGCGAGGTGGCCGATGCGCTCAACGGCGCCCGGAATCCGGCGCTGGTCATCGGTGCCGGCGTCGACGAGGACAACGCCCAGGAGCTCGCGGTCGAACTGGCCGAACGCGCCTCGGCGTCGGTCTGGCTGACACCGCTGTCGGCGCGGTCCGGCTTCCCCGAGAACCACCGCCTGTTCCGCGGATTCCTGCCGCCGGTGCGCGACCAGATCGCCCGCCGGCTCGACGGCCACGACGTCGTGGTGGCGTTCGGTGGTTCGTTCTTCAAGTACCACGTGGACACGCCGGGTCCTTTCCTGCCGCCCGGCACGCGCCTTTTCCACCTCGACTGCGATCCGCTGCAGGCGGCCTGGGCGCCGGGCGGCACCAGCGTGCTGACCACCGTCCGAAGTGGATTGCGGGGGTTGCTGGAGCTGGCGGAGAAGCGCGACCGCCCGGATCCGCCGCCCCGGCCGGTCCCGCCGCCGGCCTCGCCGGGGGACCCGATCGAGGCCGCCCTGGCGATCGAGACCCTCCGGGCGCTGCTGCCGGTCGGCGCGGTCGTCGTGGAGGAGGCGCCGAGTCACCGCGAAGAGTTCCACGCCCGGCTGGCGATCACCCGGCCCGGAGGCTTCCTCACCACCGGCAGCGGCGCCCTCGGCTGGGGGATGCCGCTGGCGGTCGGGCGCGCCCTGGCCGGCTCGGGCGAGCGGGTCGTCTGCGTGATCGGTGACGGCTCCAGCATGTACTCCATCCAGGCCCTGTGGACGGCGGCGCGCTACCGGGCCGCCGTGACGTTCGTGGTGCTCGACAACGGCGGCTACACCGCGGTCCGGCAGCTCGGCCGGCGCCTGGGCACGCCGGACCCGGTCGGCACCGAGCTGGCCGGCATCGACGTCGTGACCGTGGCCGCCGGGCTCGGCTGCCCGGGGACCCGCGTGTCGGCGGCGGCCGGCCTGGCCCCGGCGCTCGCGGACGCACTGGCCGCGGACGGGCCGTTCCTGGTGGTGGTCCCGGTCGTGGCGGAGGCCTCCGCAGCCTATGAAGCCGAGCTCGGATGACCGCGATGCTCGAGATCGCCGGTCTCGGCCATGCGTACGACGGCCACGTGGCGCTGGACGCGGTCGACCTCCGGATCGCGCGCGGCGAGCTCGTCAGCATCGTCGGCCCGTCCGGCTGCGGCAAGTCCACCCTGCTGCGCTGCGTGGCCGGGCTGGTCCGGCCGAGCGCCGGGAGCCTCTCCATCGACGGCCGCCCGGTGGCCGGAGTGCCGGACGACCTCGCCGTCGTCTTCCAGGAGTACAGCCGCTCCCTCCTGCCGTGGCTCACGGTGCGGGACAACGTGGCGCTGCCGTTGCGGCGCCGCGGCCGCAGCCGGGCGCAACGGCGGGCCGACGCGACGGGAGCTCTCGAGGCGGTCGGCCTCGCGGCCGTCGCGCACAAGTACCCGTGGCAGCTCTCCGGCGGCATGCAGCAGCGGGTGTCGATCGCCCGGGCGCTCGCCTACCGGCCGTCGCTACTGCTGATGGACGAGCCGTTCGGTTCGGTGGATGCGCAGACCCGGGAGGATCTGGAGGACCTGCTGCTCGAGGTGCGCGGTACCGACATGACCATCCTGTTCGTCACCCACGACATCGACGAGAGCGTCTATGTGGGCGACCGGGTGGTGGTGCTCGGGCCGGCGCCGGGCACCGTCGTCGCCGACCTGCCGGTGCGCCTGCCGATCCGCGGAGACCAGATCGCGACCCGGGAGCAGCCCGAATTCGTCCGCCTCCGCGCCGAGGTCGGGCGCCGGGTTCGCAGCGGCGCAGCTGAACGGGGTGGAGGCGGCGACGGGTTTCTGCCAGAGTCGGTGGCATGACTTTTGACGGCCGTAACGGAACCCGGGGCGCTCGGCAGCCGCAGGGGCTGCTCATCAAGCTGGCGAACAAGGTGGCCATGGGCCGCATCCGCCGGAGCGCGAGCGGTTCCCTGCTGGTCCTGACCACGATCGGCCGCCAGAGCGGTGAGGAGCGGCAGAGCCCGGTCCGCTGGTTCGGCGGCGACGGTGAGTGGCTGATCGTCGCGTCGGCCGGTGGCGCCGCCAAGAATCCGGCGTGGTACTACAACCTCAAGGCCCACCCCGACCGGGTCTGGATCCAGATCGGGCGGGAGAAGAAGGCGGTCACCGCCGAGCAGCTGCACGGCGCCGAGTACGACGCAGCCTGGCAGCGGATCGCGGCCGAGGCGCCGCAGTTCGCCGGCTACCGGACGAAGACCGACCGCCTGATCCCGGTCGTCCGGCTGTCCTGAGAGTCGCACCGAACCGCGGCGGAAAGCCGCAGACCGGCAGATCGACTACTTTTCCGGACGGGTGGGTGTGGCGTGGTACGAGGCGCCTACCGTATGACCGTGACGACTGAGCAGCCCGATCCCGGCATCGTCCGCTGGACGCCGCCGGGCACGGGCGAGACCGCCACGTCGGTGTACGACGGGACCTTCCGCGAGCCGGGCGGCGGCATGACCGAGTTCCTGCTGGTCTACAAGTTCGGCCTGGCCGAGATCAACACCAAGGTCACCATCCTGGCCGAGGAGCTGGCGCACAAGGGCCGGGGAAACCCGATCGAGCACGTCCTGCCCCGCCTCAAGACTCCGGCCAGCATCAGCGCCAAGGCCCGGCGTATCGACTGCCCGCTCACCTTCGAGGACCTGCGCTCCCGCATCCGCGACATCGCCGGCATCCGCATCGTGTGCAGCTTCGTCTCGGATGTCTACACGGTCGCGGAGATGCTCACCCGTCAGCCCGACGTGCACCTGGTGGTCACCAAGGACTACATCGCCGAGCCGAAGGAGAACGGGTACCGCAGCCTGCACCTGATCGTCGAGATCCCGGTGTTTCTGTCCGACCGGGTGGTCCCGGTGCCGGTCGAGGTGCAGCTGCGTACGGTGGCGATGGACTTCTGGGCCAGCCTGGAACACAAGATCTACTACAAGTACGACCCGGACATCCCGCCCGCCCTGCGCGATGAGCTGGTGGCCGCCGCGGAGGACGCCGCCCGTCTCGACCAGCGGATGGAGCGGCTGCACCGGGAGATTCACGGCCCGCGTCGTTGACCTCAGTCTTCGCCGAGGTAGTTGTGTAGTTCCCGGCGTGCCTCGCGGCGGCTGCATAACAACCGCACCAAGGCGGTACGACGACCACCTGGCTCAGCTCGACTCGCAGGGTGTTCCGTTGAGCCGGAACGAGCTGGGCCGGGGGTTGTCCGTACCCCGGTTGGCGTTGAAGCCGAAAACGGTTGACGCGCCGGGCGCCAGCGAGGGGCTCCAGCTCTCGCCGGTGGCGGTGACCGTTGTGCCACTCTGGGTGACTCGGGCCGACCAGCCCTGGGTGACGGTCTGCCCGGCGGTGAAGGTCCACTGCAGCGACCACGGGTTCAAGGTGGCGGTGCCGGTGTTGGTGACCGTGACGTTGCCGGTGAAGCCGGTGTTCCAGTCACTGGTCGTCCACGCCACGCGGCAGCCGTCGGGTCCGGCCGTCGTCGGAGTCGTCGGAGTGGGAGTGGGGGTGGGGGTCGGGCTGGGCGACGGATCGGTGCCGCCGGCATAGGTGAGTCCGTAGCCGTACGGGAAAAGCGCGGCCTTGCCGTCGCCGTCGTTGATCGGTTCCTCGGTGGCCGACTGCATCCATGTCATCGGCAGCTTCCCGGTGGGTGCATAGTCGCCGAAGAGGACGTCCGCGACGCCGGCCCCTTCACTGCCGGGTAGCCAGGCCGCCAGCAGGCCGCTCCAGTCGGGCAGCTCCGCCGCGATGTCCAGGGGGCGTCCGGAGACGAGCACGACGATCACGGGCACACCGGCGGCGTGGAGCCGGTTGAGGGTGGCCAGATCGGTGCTGTCGAGTCCCATCGAACCGGGCCGGTCGCCCTGCCCTTCCGCGTACGGCGTCTCGCCGACCACCGCGATGGCCGCGCGGTAGCTGCTGTCGATGCCCACGCCGTCGCGCTGGTAGGTGACCGTCGTGCCGCTGCCGGCGGCGGCCCGGATGCCCTGCAGAACGGTGGTGCCCGGCACGGTGTTGCCGCTGGCACCCTGCCAGCTCAGCGTCCAGCCGCCGCTCTGGTTGCCGATGTCGTCGGCGTTCTTGCCGGCCACGAACAGCTTCCCGCCGTTCCTGGCCAGGGGGAGCACGTTGTCGTCGTTCTTCAACAGGACCTGCGACTCCCGCACTGCCTGCCGGGCGAGCGTCCGGTGCGCGGCGCTGCCGATGGTGCCGGCGTAGCTGCGGTCGGCGTACGGATGCTCGAAGAGTCCGAGCTCGAACTTCTTGGTCAGGATGCGCCGGTTGGCGTCGTCGATGCGACTCATCGGGATCTGCCCGGCCTGCACGGCGGTGCGCACATAGCCGAGGAAGGTCTTCCAGTCGTTCGGCACCATGATCATGTCAAGGCCGGCGTTGATGGACTGGACGACCTCCGCCTGGGTGAACCCCTTCTGCCCGTCGAGCTGGTCGATTCCGGCCCAGTCGGAGACGACGAAGCCGGTGAACCCGAGCTCACCCTTGAGCAGGTCGGTGATCAGATATTTGTTGCCGTGGGATTTGACGCTGTTCCAGCTGCTGAACGAGATCATCACGGAGCCGACGCCGCGCTGCACCGCCGCCTGGAACGGCGGCAGGTGGATGGCCCGCAGTTCGCTCTCGCTGATCTGCGTGTCGCCCTGGTCGGTGCCGTTGGTCGTGCCGCCGTCGCCGATGTAGTGCTTGGCCGTGGCCAGGACGGAGGCCGGCCCGCCGAGAGTGGTTCCCTGGAAGCCGGTGACGATCGTGGTCATCGCGGTGGGGATCTCCGGCTTCTCGCCGAAGGACTCGTAGGTGCGGCCCCACCGGTCGTTGCGGGCGACGCAGAGACACGGCGCGAAGGTCCAGTCCAGGCCGGCGCCGGTGACCTCCTCGGCGGTGGCCCGGCCGATCTGCTGCGCCAGCGCGGGATCCCGGCTCGCGCCCAGCCCGATGTTGTGCGGGAAAATCGTCGAGCCGAGCACGTTGTTGTCGCCGTGCACGGCGTCGATCCCGTAGATCATCGGGATCTGCAGGGGCGTGGCGAGGGCGCCGCGCTGGAAGCCGTCGTACATGTCCGCCCAGCCCGCCGCGTTGTTCTGCGCGGGCGCCGAGCCGCCACCGGACAGCAGCGAGCCGAGGCGGTAGGTGGTCAGGTCGGAGGCGGTCACCGAAGCGCGTTCCGCCTGGGTCATCTGACCGATCTTGTCGTCGAGTGTCATCCGGCCGAGCAGGTCGCTGACCCGCTCGGCGACCGGCCGGGACGGATCCTGGTAGGGCAGGCCGGCCGCCGCCGCGGGCGGCGGCGCGGGCAGGGCGACGGCGGCGATCAGGACGGTGGCGGCGCCGCAGACGGCAAGGGATCGGGTACGCATGGGGCGGTCCTGCTCTGTGAGTACGGATCCGGGCCGGTCAGGTCACCGTGCAGGTGGTGCCGTTGACGGTGAACGCGGTCGGTTTCGGGTTGCTGCCGCTGTACGACCCGTTGAAGCCGAGACTGAGCGTCCCGCCGGGCGCCACCGACCCGTTCCACGACTGGTTGGTCGCCGTCACCTGGGTGCCCGTCTGGCTCCATTGGGCGGACCAGCCCTGGGTGACCTTCTGGTTGCCGCCGAAGGCGAAGGCGAGAGTCCATCCCGTCCACGCCGTGCCACCGGTGTTGGTGAGGGCGATGGTTCCGCTGAAGCCGCCACCCCAGTCGTTGACGCTGTACGTCAGGCCGCAGCCGGCGCCGGCCGGAGTCGGTGTGACCGTCGGGCTCGGCGGAGGCGTGGTTGCCGGAGGAGTGGTGGCGGGAGGAGTGGTGGCGGGAGGAGTGGTGGCGGGAGGCGTGGTGGCGGGAGGCGTGGTGGCGGGGGGAGTGGTCGTCGTTCCCGGCTCCTGGCCCCAGATCCGGGTGCCGTCCTCGTACAGCGGCACCTTCGGGTTCACCGCGGTGCCCGGCAGGTAGGACGGATCGTTGCTCGGATCCCACGTTCCGCCGTCGGCCACGCCGACCTTGAACTGCACCTCCATGCGGTACGCCGACTGGCCGGCCGGAGCAATCGTGTAGCCGGCGCAGTTCACCTCCACGTACCAGAGGTCGCCGGAGTACTGCTTGGCCGTGGCCGGCGACGGGCAGCCCTGCGTGTAACCCGGGGTCACCTGGATCGCCGCGGTGCCCTCCCGGCGGAAGTAGTACCGGTACGAGGCCTTGGTGAGCGCGCGCGCCGGGAACGCCGACTTGTTGTAGATCATGACCTTGAGGGCGGTGTCGCGGGGCTCGTCCTGCATCACCGTGGTCTCCACCGTGATCTCGTCCAGGTCCGGCTTCTCGGCCACCGGGAAGGTCGCCGACGGTGTGCCGCCGTACTCCGCGTAGAGCCGGGCCAGCGCGGACGTGAACCCGGCGTTGTAGTCGTCGGCCACCTCGTTCATCACGTAGTCGGTGCGCACGTCCTGGTACGCGTCGTCGGGCGAGGACGGCCCGCCGACCAGCGCGCCGTACAGCACGTGCCGGGTGTTGGTCGGCGTGCCGATGTTGTCCCACCAGGAGCCGTGCGCCGTACGGTGGTGCGGGTTCTGCGGCGGGTTGGTCCCGAACCCGATCAGGTAACTGGACTTGCGCGGGTTGTCGCCGAGCGCGTAGTCGATCTGCCGGACCGCGAAGTCGTGGTAGCGCGCCTTGCGCGTCGTGTCGGTGGTCTTGTCGCTGTAGACCAGCGCGGCGAACGCGGTGTTGGCCGCGTAACGCAGCGATCCCCAGCTGTCCAGCACCGCCTCGCCGCCCGGGGAGTAGCGCACCTTGTCCCCGTTCACGCCGACCGTCCACCAGTCGAGCCAGCGGTTGGCGTCGTCGACGTACTTCTGCTTGCCGGTCAGGTCGGCCAGCAGCACGTACGCGCCGAACTGCTTGTTGTCCCAGGACAGCGTCCACTTGTAGGAGTGGGTCGTGGTCTGCGGCTCGGTGCCGAGTGCGTCGTACTCGCTCTCCGCCTTGTTGAGGTACGCGGCCTCGCCGGTGGCCCGGTACAGCCAGATGGCGCCCCATACCAGCTCGTCCTGGTAGCCGCTCCACGACTTGTAGAAGGCGGCGGCGTCGGTGATGCAGTCGCTGTACGCCTTCCGCACCGTGTCGGCGAACGTGTAGAGCTGCCTGGCGTGCGTGAGCAACTTGTCGGCGTACGCCGCGTCGGTGGGCCGGAACACCATCGAGCTGGCGGCCATCGCGGCCGCCGTCTCGCCGGCGAGGTCCGAGCCGCCGCAGCTGGCGTCGATCTTGTACGCGGGTCGCGCCATCGGCATCACCTCGGCGGGACCCCACCATTTGTGGTCGTCGTCGCCCTTGCCCACCTGTCCGTAGAGGACGTTGGCCGACGGATGCGCCTTGATGAAGTAGTCGTTGGGTACCCGCAGGTTGTCGAGGAAGGTGTTGAGCTGCCCGGACGCGGCGTATGCGTCTCGGTACTCGACCGCGCCCCAGGCCAGCATCGTGGTGCTGAACGCCATCGGGAAGCCGAACTTGACATGGTCGCCGGCGTCGAACCAGCCGCCGGTGAGGTCGAGCCCCACGTCGGAGCCGTCGGCCATGGCCGCGTCGCCGCGCCACGACACCTTGCTCCAGGCCGGCTTCTTGCCGGCGATCTGCGCCTGGTAGAAGAACATCGACTTCTGCAGCGCCTCGCCGTAGTTGAACGCCGGAGCGGCCGAGGCCGGCCCCACATCGTTCCCGACCAGCAGGGCCGCCGCGGTGAGCGCCGCGGCCACGGCCGCGACGGCGGCGCGGCGATACCGATGGATTGCCCGCATGAGACCGACCCTGTCGTCGAAGTGGTGAGCTATCGACGCTCAGCTATGGGAGCGCTCCCACAAGGTACCTGGCAGGTTCGTCGTTTGTGAAGTACGTCTTAGCGCTTACGGCCGCGGGAGGCACCGACCGCCGGCGCGGTCTTGCTGACCGAAGTGCGCACGGTGGCGGTGCCCGGATCGCCCGGTCGGTCGGGTCCGACTGCTGCGGTACGCACGTCCGCCGCGATCTGCGCGAGCAGGTCACGGCTGTGCCGGAGCGCCTCGATCTTCTCGGTCAGCGTCCCCAGCTCACCGTCGAGCATGTCGGCCAGCCGGGCCCGTTCCTCGGGCAGTTCCGGGATGGTGGCGTGCCCGTCGAGCAGGAACTTGAGTGCCGTCGCCACGACACCGGAGGGGAGCGCGGCCGAGAGCATGCAGCGGATCCGGGCGACCCGGTCGACGTCCGCCTCGGCGTACACCCGGTATCCGGATGCCGTCCGCTGTGGCTTGAGCAGGCCCTGCTCCTCGTAGTAGTGCAGCATCCGTACGGTGGCTCCGGTGCGCGCGCTCAGTTCACCGACCTGCATGCGTTGACTCTAACGTCGATGTGAGGCTTTAGCGTCCAAGCGTGATCATCTACGTGTTGATGCTCTGCTCGTTCGCGGTCGCCACCGCGGAGTTCGTCCTGGTCGGCCTGCTGCCGCAGATCGCCGGCGACCTCGGTGTGTCGCTCCCGGTGGCCGGCCAGCTGGTCACCGTGTACATGCTGGTGGTTACCGTCGGCGGCCCGGTCGCGACGATCCTCACCCGGCGGGTACCCCGGCGCGAACTCCTGGTCGCCACGATGGCGCTGGCCGGCGCTTCCGCGGGGCTCTCCGTCCTGGCCCACTCCTACGTCGTCCTGCTCGGCGCGCGGCTGGGTTCGGCACTCGCCCAGGCACTGTTCATGGCCGTCGCCTCCCAGGTGGCGATGGCTGCCGTACCCGATGCGCGCCGGACCGCCGCGGTCGCTCAGGTGTTCGGCGGCTTCGCGCTGGCCACCGTCATCGGACTGCCGCTGGGCGCCCTGGTCGGGCAGGCGTACGGGTGGCGCGCGACGTTCGTGGTGGTCGCGGCGCTGGCCGGAGCCGGCCTGCTGGGGGTGATTCTGTTGTGCCCGGCCGTGCCGGTGGCGGAGCCCGGCGACGTTCCCGGTACGGCGCGCAGCCTGCTCGACCCGCTGATTCTGCGCGGCCTGCTGATCACGCTGCTCGCGCTGACCGGCTTCGTCGCCGAGTTCACCTACCTGGTGCCGATGCTGCGCTCGCTGTCCGGGTTCAGCGCCGGCTCGGCCGGCGTGGCCCTGGTCGGGTACGGGTTGGGCACGGTGGTGGGGAACGTCCTCGCCGGGCGCGTGCCGCCCGGCTCTGTCGCGCGGCTGCTGCCGATACCGGTGGGCGCGCTGGCGCTGGTGTTGCTGGCGCAGGGCGCACTGCTGCGCTACCGGCCGGCGGCGGTGGTCGGGGTGGTGCTGCTGGGCGTGGCCTCGTTCGCGGTCGTCCCGCTGGTGCAGACCTGGCTCATGGGCCGGGTCGGTCCGCACGCGGCGGGACTGGTGGCCTCGGTCAACATCTCGGTCGCAGGTGCGGCCGGCGCGCTGGGTGCCGGGCTGGGCGGAGTGGTGCTGGCGACCGGTCCCGGCCTGGCGTGGCTCAGTCCCATCGCCGCGGTTCCGGTCCTGGCCGCCACCGCGGTAGCGCTTGCGGTCCGACGGCGTGCCCCGGAATCGAAGTCGAGTCGGTTATCCTTGCTCACGTTGCGAAGGTAGGAGCAGATCGTGGCAGGTGACGACGACATCTCCGGGTGAAGACCCCGGAGCGGCCACCGGCGGAAGCGCGTAACACGCGCCGCTGCGTGGCCCATGTCGTCAAACCTGCTCACGCCGGCGGCCCGCGTCCGTCCGGATCTTCTTTCTTCGAGGTCTTCGATATCCGACAGCTATGTCCTCACATCCCCCCTGTTCGCCGAGCCGGCATCGCACTGAATCGCGTCTGACCCGGAGCCGGACAGGCAGGGCCCCCTCGCCCTGCCTGTCCGCTTTCACCTACTGCCAGACCACGAACCAGGACTCGACGTACGCGTTGAGGTCGCAGTACACGGTGGACGTACCGCCGGACCCGGAGACCGGCCCGAAGTGCTGGTATTCGTAGCCGGTGTTGAACTGCTTGCACCAGATCCCTCCTTTGAAGAATCCGCCGGTGCAGGTGATGCTCTCGCCCCAATTGCCGCCGCTGCCCTGGAAATTGTGACCCGTGCACGATGAGCGGACGGCGAGCGACGTGGCCGGCGCCGACGCAGCCGACGCCGAGCTGTCGGCCAGCGCCGGGCCCTCGCCGAGGGTGAGGACGCCGAGCGCGGCCGCGGCGATACCCGTCGCGGCGAGGGCGCTCCGAAGTGGACGGCTTCCGGTACGGATGTGCATGGTGTTCCCTTCCCCGGTACCGGCCCTCGGTACCGCGATGTCGAGAATGGCACCGGCCGGATGGTGGAAGGTTGTCGATATGTTGTCGGCACCGGGGGAGGTGCGACGTGGTGATGATCCGTTTGCTGGGCACGGTGGAGTTGATGACCTCCGGGGGCGCCGTCGACGTCGGACCCCCGCAGCGGCGCCTCGTTCTCGCCGCCCTGGCCGTCGACGCCGGCCGGCCGGTGTCGGTCGAGGCGCTGGTGGACCGGGTGTGGGGAGAGGAGGCCCCGGAGCAGGCGCGGCGCGCGCTGCAGGCCCACCTGACCCGAATCCGGCGGGTCTGTGAGCGGCTCGACGAGTCCGTCGGGCTGATTCGCCGGTCCGGCGGGTACCTGCTGGACCTGGACCGCGACCGAGTGGATGTGCACCGGTTCCGCCGGCTGGTGCGGCAGTCCCGGGACCCGGGCCTCGGCGACCCGGACCGCGCCTCCCTGCTGCGCACGGCGATCGACCTGTGGAGTGCCGACCCTCTGGCCGGAGTCACCGGCCGGTGGGCCGGGCAGGCCCGGGAGAGCTGGCGCCAGCAGTACCTGGACGCGGTCGTCGCCTGGGCGCGGGCCGCGCTCGGGAATGGCGACGCCGGCGACGTTCTCGACCGGCTGTCGCCCCTGGCCGACGAGCACCCCCTGCTGGAACCGCTGACCGCGGCCTATCTGCGGGCTCTGCACCAGACCGGCCGGACCGCGGCGGCGCTGGACCACTACGCGGAGAGCCGCCGCCGGCTGGTCGACGACCTGGGCATCGAGCCGGGAACCGAACTGAGCCGGATCCACCAGGCGATCCTGCGCGGCGAGGCCGACGAGGCGGTCCCGGTAGCGCCTCGGCCGCTGCTGCCGGTGCCCGCCCAACTGCCCGGCGACCTGCCCGATTTCACCGGCCGGCGCGCGGGCCTGGACCGGCTGGACGCGCTGCTGGAGCAGCTCGGCCCACCCCTGGCCGTGGCCATCACCGGCACCGCCGGGGTCGGCAAGACCGCGCTCGCCGTGCACTGGGCGCACCGGGTGAGGCACCGTTTTCCGGACGGACAGCTCTACGTCGACCTGGCCGGTTTCGCGCCGGAGGGCCCCCTGGTGACCGCCGCCGAGGCGTTACGCACGTTTCTCGCCGCGCTGGGGGTGCCGCCCGAGCATGCGCCGGTCACCCTGCACGAGCAGACGGCGCTGTACCGCAGCCTGCTCGCCGATCGACGAGTGCTGGTGCTGCTCGACAACGCCCGGGACGCCGCGCACGTCCGGCCGTTGCTTCCCGGCGCGTCCGCCTGCCTGACCCTGGTCACCAGTCGCGACCGGCTCGCCGGCCTGCTCGCCGACGGCGCCCGCCCGGTCGACCTGGATCTGTTACCGCCCGAGGAGTCACGGCAGTTGCTGGCCGCGCGGATCGGTGCGGCACGAGTGGCCGCCGAACCGTCGGCGGTCGCCCAGATCGTCGCCGGCTGCACCGGCCTGCCACTGGCGCTGGCCGTGGTGGCGGTGCGCGCGGCGACCCGGCCGTCGTTCCCGCTCTCGGCCGTCGCCGCACAGTTGCGGCACGCCCGCAGCACGCTGGACGTCCTGGACGACGACCCGGACAACGACGTACGCGCGGTGATGTCGTGGTCGTACCGCGCGCTGCGGCCCCCGGCGGCCCGGCTGTTCCGGATGCTCGGCCGGTACGCCGGTCCGGACGTCAGCGTCGCCGCGGCGGCGGCCCGGGCCGGCGAGCCCGTCGCCCGGATCGGCGCGGCCCTGGCCGAGCTGACCCGCGCCCACCTGCTGCGCGAGCATCAGCCCGGCCGCTACGACATGCACGACCTGCTGCGGGCCTACGCGGCCGAGCTGGCTGATCGGATCGACCCGCCGGCCGAGCGGGAGGCCGCCGATCGCCGGATGATCGATCACCTGTTGCACACCGGCTTCGCCGCGGCGATGCTGATCTACCCGAACCGGGAACCGATCGCGCTCTCCCCGCCCGGCCCCGACGTGCCGGTGCCCCCGCTCGCCGATCACAAGCAGGCCCAGGCCTGGTTCACCGCGGAACATCGCGTGCTGCTCGCCGCGGTACGCCGCTGCGCGGCCCTGGGCTGGGACCGGCTCACCGAGCACCTCGCCTGGACGCTGATGACCTTCCTGCTGCGCGGGGGACACTGGCAGGACTGGGCCGACACCCAGGAGGCGGCGCTGACCGCCGCACGCCGGCTGGACGACCGGCCCGGCCAGGCCATCGCCCAGCGGAGCCTGGCCAGGGCGCTCAGCCGGCTGGGCCGTCACGAGGAGTCCGACGCGCAGTTCCGCCAGGCGCTGGACCTGTTCGTCGAGCTCGACGACCTGGCCGGGCAGGCGACCACACACGACAATCTCAGCCACGTGCTGGTCACCCGCGGGCGGCAGGAGGATGCCGTGCGGCACGCCCGGCGCTCGGTGGAGTTGTATCGCCGGGCGGGCCGGCTCGACGGGGTGGCCAGCGCATTGAACTCGGTCGCCTGGATGCTGGCCCAGAGCGGCGACCCGGCCGAGGCGGTCGCCTGCGGGCAGGAAGCCCTCACCCTGCACCAGCAGATCGGCGACCGCGACGGGGAGGCGGCGACGTACGACACCATCGGCTACGCGCAGCACCGCCTCGGCGACTGGTCTGCCGCGGTGGCGCGCTACGAGCGGGCACTGACGCTGTACCGCGCGCTGGGCGACCGCTACAACATCGCGGCCACCCTCTGGCACCTCGGCGACACCCAGGCGGCGGCCGGCGAGCCGGTCGCCGCCCGCCGGTCCTGGCAGGAGGCGCTGGCCGGCCTGGACGCCATCGGCCACCCGGACGCCGAAACCGTCCGCGCGCAGCTCGCGGGTCTCCGGTAGTCCGCGGCGCCCGTCGGCTCGAGGGGTCGGTCAGGAGGTGTGGCGCAGCAGGGCGTCCACCACGGCCGGCCACGTCACGCGGGGCAAGCCGCGGCCGATGCCGGGCAGTGTGAGCAGCGTGGCGCCCGGGATCTCCGCGGCCAGCGCCGCGCCGTTCCCGAGCGGGAAGAACGGATCCTCGTCCCCGTGCACCACCAGGGTCGGCGCGGTGATCCCGCCGAGTCGTTCGCGCCACCTCGGCCGGCCGTCGATGGCCGCGAACATGCTGCCCATCTGGCTCGCACGCTGGGCCTTCGCCGTCCGTTCCGCCCGGTCGAAGACCGACCCGGCAGCGGCCCGTACGTCCCGCTCATCGAATCCCCGCGACCCGGACGTCAGCCGCGCGAGACCGGTCATGTGGTCGACCACGCTCTCACGGTCGGTCCAGTCCGGCTCCGGACGCCCGAACAGCTGCGCCATCATCTCCGGTGCGTGGTCGGGCAGGTCGGCATCGACCGGACCGGGCGCGACCGGCCGGGTGGAGACCAGCGTCAGCGACGCGACCTGGTCCGGGTGGTCGAGCGCGACCAACTGCGCGATGAAACCGCCGACGCCGATCCCGACCACGTGCGTACGCCCCAGATCGAGCGCCACCAACAGCTCGGACGCGTCGGTCACCAGGTCGCGCAGGTCGTAGCCCGGGGCGTCCGGGTCGACGAACGTCGACTGACCGGCGTCGCGCAGGTCGTAGCGCACCACGTACCGGCCGGAGAGCGCCGCGCACAGCTCATCCGGCCAGCTCAGCGTGGTGACGCCGACCAGCAGCACCGGCGGATCCGCCGGATTCCCGACGGTCTCCACGTACAACTCGACACCGTTGACCTTCATCCGCATGTGCCCGCTCCTGCCTTCCGAGTCACCCAGGTAGACCGCCCAGCGCCCGGAAACTCATCGCGGAGGAACATCTGAGGAATGTTGCCGGCTGACGGCCCGGTCACGCGCCGATGAAGCGGACCGTTTCTGCCATGTCGGCCCGCCCGGTTCGCGGCCCCGGCACGCCTGCTTTCTCGAAGCCCACCGAGACACCGCAGAACAGTAGGAGGTCGTCGCCGGCCCCGACTATCTGGCTGACGGTCTTGCCGTAGGGGGAAATCAGGTCCACCGGATACATTGGATAGTCGCGCTCGTCGCCCGGGTCTCCGGCCCGCGCCCGGGTCGTGGCACGCCGCTTCAGTTCGGCCAACGGCTTCCCGGACACGACATAGAGAAGCCACGGCTGGAGGTTCCCGCTCGACGGAGCCCGGGTCGCTGCCGTCAGTACTCGTTCGAGCGCCTCTTCCGGCACCGGGTCACTGCTGAACGCCCGTACGGCGCGGCGACTGTTGACGGCCTCGTACACATCCATCGTCTTATCCTCTCGGCCGCCGGCAAACGCCATGGTGGCAGCCTGTGCTTGGACGACGCTGAGGGCTACTCAGTGGTCCGTCAGCTACGCCCTTACCGACGTCGCCGAGCCGGACCGGCGTCAGGCGATCCGGGGCACCCGGGCGAGGCGACGCTTCGTGGTCAGCGACGCCGGGGCGAGCGGCAGGAGGTGGCGCACGGACGCGGCCTCAGTGATCGCGGCGGCAGCCTCCTGGCGCAGGCTGTCTCGGGACGACACAGCCAACCGGGCGTCGTGCCACGCGGCCTGTTCGGCGGCGGTGGCCTGCCGGTGAACCTCGTAGCGGTGCGCGGCGATGGCCCGGTGGACGGCCAGTTCCTGATCGACCGGGTGCAGCCACGGGTTGAAGGCGCCCTGACCCGCGAGGACGTCGGCCAGGGCGGTCGACGGCAGGTCACCGCGGTCGACGGCGGCGCGTACCGTGCGGTGCAGGAAGCGCTCGCGGTCGGCGTACTCGTCCGGGGTACGGGCGGCCGGCATCGTGAAGACCGCTGCCGTGCGCAGCCGGGCGAGCCGCTGCTCGGCGTCCTGCCAGGCCTGCCACGCCGTCGCGGCCTGGCGTTCGGTCTGCTGCCAGTGCGCGTGCCACCGATCGGCGGCCTGAGCGGCGCGCTGGCCGGCCACCGCCAGTTCGTCGGCGTACCGCACCGAGTGAGCCGCTTGCTGCCTGCGGTGCTCACGCCGATCATGGTGACCGGTCAGGGCGAGCGCCGGGTGGAGGTTCCGCAACGCGTCGGGCTTGGCCAGCCCGGCGAACGCCAGTGCTGCCATGAGGGCCAGGATCGCCCAGATCACCAGCGGCTTCGGATCGGTCAACAGCATCTGCGCTACGACATTCATGGCAGGACAGTCCCTTGGTATGGGCTCGGGCGTGGGGGCACAACGTGGCATCGACGGCCGTGGGCGGCGTCAAGCCGGAGACGTGAGGTCACCGCCGGGCGGCTCGGTCGCCGCCGGTCGGGCTCTCAGATACGCGTGAGTGGCGGCGCGCGTGCGGCGCGGACCGTGACGATCAGTTGCGTGCGGAGAACACGCTCATGGCGGGCAGCCTCACCGCAGAGCGCCGCGCTGACGAAGGCGGCGGCGGGCCCGGCCATCGCAGAGATCGAACTCTGCGGCGGATCTTCACTGGTCTGGGCGACCGACGATGCCGACGCGCTGCGGGGAGCGTGATCCACGCCGACCTGCGGCGCCTTCGCCGCGGCGAGCAGCGCCAGCAACAGTGCCAGCACCACGGGCAACGAGCGCCGCATGTCGCGGTACGCCCTGGTTGCCATAGCAAAAATTTACCGAGCGCCGGCGATCCGGCGAACGCAACACGCGCCAAGATCGCCCCTCGCGGACCCGAGATCAGCCTTTCGAGGACGAGCCACCGTCGCGGAATGCCCGGCGGCTTCGTCCGGCGGCCCGCGGCCGACTCCCATGCGCCTCATGAACCGGCCGCCAGCGGGTACAAGGTGAGAGACGGGCGGCCGCGCCCGTGAACCACTGAGACAGGAGCACATCATTCTTACCGTCAACGCCATCGCCGCGACCTCGCCGACCGACCCGCTCGTGCGTACCACGGTCGAGCGGCGCGACCTTGGGCCGCGCGACGTTCTCATCGAGATCCGCTACGCCGGCATCTGCCACTCCGACATTCACACCGTGCGCGGCGAGTGGGGCGAGATCACCTATCCGCTGGTCGTCGGCCATGAGATCGTCGGCCGGGTGACCGAGGCCGGCACCGAGGTGAGCAGGCACGCCGTGGGTGACCGGGTCGGCGTCGGCTGCATGGTCAACTCGTGCCGCGAGTGCGAGAACTGCCGGGCCGGGCAGGAGCAGTACTGCCTCAACGGCAACACCGGAACGTACGCGAGCGTCGACCGGGACGGGACGATCACCCAGGGCGGGTATTCGACCCATGTGGTGGTCGACCAGGACTTCGTGCTGCGGGTGCCCGAGTCGATCCCGTACGAGAAGGCGGCGCCCCTGCTCTGCGCGGGCATCACCACCTACTCGCCGCTGGCCCACTGGAACGCCGGGCCGGGCCGGAAGGTCGCCGTGGTCGGCATGGGCGGCCTCGGCCACATGGCCGTCAAGATCGCCGCGGCGATGGGCGCCGAGGTGACCGTGCTGTCGCAGACGCTCGGCAAGAAGGACGACGGCCTGGCCTTCGGCGGCGGCGACTACCACGCGACCAGCGATCCGGCGACGTTCGAGGCGCTCAGGAACACCTTCGATCTGATCATCAACACGGTCAGCGCGCCGATCGACATGGCCGCCTACCTGGGCCTGCTGCGTCTGGACGGCACGCTGGTCAGCGTGGGCGCACCGCCGGAGCCGCTGCCCGTGCCGGTGTTCGCGCTGTTCGGCAACCGCCGCTCGTTCGCCGGTTCCGGCATCGGCAGCATCGCCGAGACCCAGGAGATGCTCGACTTCTGCGCCGAGCGTGGCATCGCACCCGAGGTGGAGGTCATCGATGCGGACGCGGTCAACGAGGCGTACGAGCGGGTGCTCAGGTCGGACGTGCGCTACCGGTTCGTCATCGACGTCGACAGCCTGCGCTGAGTCGGCGGTCTCCCGGGCCGGCTGCACGGCCGGCCCGGGGCTGATGACCGGGCGTACGAGGATCATCACTTGACTTCGTCGATGGCGGCGGTAACCTCCACGTAACAAATGTTAGCGTTAACAGCACGAGCAGGGTGAGAGGCCACTGGTGTGAAGCTCCCCGAATCGACCGGCAGCCCGCGCGTGGAACTGCGGCAGCTGCGCTACTTCGTCACCCTCGCGGAGGAGCTGCACTTCGGCCGGGCGGCCGCCCGCGAGCACATCGTGCAGTCGGCGCTCAGCCAGCAGATACAACGCCTGGAACGGGCCCTGGCCGTGCCGCTCATCGCCCGCCACGCCCGGCACCTCGCGCTCACCGAGGCCGGCTCCCGGTTCCTGATCGAAGCCCGGCAGATCCTCGCCCATGTCGAACGGGCCGCAACTGTCGCCCAGTCCGGCGGCGACAACGGTCCGGTACTGCGCATCGGGGTGCTCGACGAGGGCTACGAAGCCGTGCGCCCGGTGCTGCACGAACTGCTGGCCCGGTACCCCGACACGGAGGTACACCTGGTGCACGCCGGGGTACCGGAGCAGTGCCGGTGCCTGGCTGACGGGCGACTGGATGTCGGCGTGGGCCGGGCGTCCGCGGTGCCGGCGGAGATCGCCACCGAGCTCTTCCGGCTCGATCCGCTCGGGCTGCTGGTGCCGGACGGTCACCGGCTCGCCCGGCTCGCGGCCGTGCCGGTGTCGATGCTGGCCGGCGAGCGTCTCCTGCTGCCCGACGAGCGGCAGGCGCCGGAGTTCGCACGGTTCCTGACCGACCTCTGCCGCTCCTCCGGCTTCGTACCGAACCGCTACCGCGGCAGCGCGCAGGGCCTGCGCCCGGCCGCCGACCTGGTCGCGCGGGGCAGCTGCGCGATGGTGGTGCCGGAGTCGGCGGTCCCGGTGGCCGACGTACGCTGGCGGCCCCTCGTGCAGCCCACCCCGCGCTACCCGTGGTCGCTGCTGTGGCGGGCGCACGACACCCCGCGGCACGTCGGCGCGCTCGTCGCGACCGCCCGACGGATGGGCCGGCGGGAAGGCTGGGTCACCGCGGACGTCGGCCTGGCCAGCTGACCCGGCTCAGCCCTTGACCGCCCCGGCGGACAGGCCCGCCACGTAGTAACGCTGCAGCGCGACGAACAGCACGACGCAAGGCACCATCGCGATGACCGCCCCGGCCGCCAGCAGGCCGTAGTCGACGCTGCCGTAGGCGCCCTGCTGGAGGTTGAGCAGCATGACCGGCAGCGTGTAGAGCTCCTGTCTGGTCAGGAAGGTCAGTGCGCCGAGAAACTCGGTCCACGAGGCGAGGAACGCGTACAACGCGGTCGTCGCCATACCGGGCACCACCAGCGGGCGCAGCACCCGGGTGAGCGTCCGCACCGGCCCGGCGCCGTCGACGTTGGCCGCGTCCTCCAGTTCGTGCGGAACCGACGCGAAGGCGGTACGCATGACGAACACGCCGAAGGGCAGGTTGACGGTGGTGTAGAAGAGGATCAACCCGACCAGGTTGTCGGTCAGGCGCATCGCGTTGAGCTCGAGGAACAGCGGGGTCAGAATCGCCTGGAACGGGATCATCAGGGTGATCAGGATGAGCCCGAACGCCACCCCGGAGCCCCGGAACCGGAAGCGGCCGAACCCGTATCCGGCCGCGGTGGCGAGCAGCGCGGTCAGCACGGCGGTGCCGACCGCGACGATGAGGCTGTTGGCGGTCGCCCGGGGGATGTTGCCGATCGCCGAGATGTGGTGGAAGTTGTCGGCCGTCAGATGCAGAAACGTCGCCCGGTCGGGTGCCGCGGTGATGACCGCGTTCGGCTGCAGCGAGCGCAGCAGGGCCCACACCAGCGGGGTCACGAACACCAGCAGGGAGAGAACGGCCGCCAGCACGTACAGGAAGATCTTGACCTGGTTCTCGGAACGGGATCGTGTGGCCATGTCGGC
The DNA here is from genome assembly GCF_044455125.1 of Actinoplanes sp. NPDC051343. Classification (NCBI taxonomy): domain Bacteria; kingdom Bacillati; phylum Actinomycetota; class Actinomycetes; order Micromonosporales; family Micromonosporaceae; genus Actinoplanes; species Actinoplanes sp. NPDC051343. The sequence goes on along the minus strand of NZ_JBITEL010000001.1, from coordinate 465,907 downwards.
TCCCTCAGTCCTTCTCGCGGAGCAGCCAGAACTGCCCGGCGCTGATCAGCCCGACGACGACCACCAGGGCGATCGACAGCGCGGTCGCCGCGCCGACCTGGAGTTGGACGAAGGCCCGCTGGTAGATGTACATGACCACCGGCGTAGTCGCCCGGCCCGGACCGCCCTGGGTCAGGATGAAGAACTGGGTGAAGGCCAGGAACGAGCCGATCACCGAGAGGATCAGGCTCATCGCGATGGTGCGCCGCATCATCGGGATCGTGATGTGCCATTCGCGCTGCCACCAACCGGCACCCTCGGTCTCGGCCGATTCGTAGGTCTCCGGCGGGATCGCCTGCATTCCGGAGAGCAGCAGGACCATCGTCAGCCCGGATACCCCCCACACGACCAGCACACAGATCAGGCCGGTAGCCAGTGGCGCGTCGACCAGCCAGGCGGTGCTCCCGCCGGTGATGCCGAGTGTTTTCAGCACCACGTTGACGGCGCCGCTGTCCGGCTGCGCCTCCAGCACGGTGATGAAGCTCAGCGTGCTCAACCCGATGACGTACGGCAGGAAGAAGATCGTCCGCAGCAGCGTGGCGCCCCGGCGCCGGGCCCGGACCACCACCGCCATCGCGTAGCCGACGAGCAGGATCGGCACGGTCACGATGGCCGTGTAGAGCAGGGTGTAGAGCACCGACTGCCCGAACGCGGTGTCGGAGAACATGGCCCGGTAGTTGTCCAGCCCGACGAACCGGTAGGAACCGATGAGCGGCCAGTTCGTCAGCGAGATGTAGATCGCGAAGCCCAGCGGGACCAGCACGAAGACCAGCACGAACAGCAGGGCCGGGCTGATCATCGCCCAGGCGACCGGGGCGGGGTGGGTCAACGACCCCCGGCGGCGGCGGCCGCGGCGGTCCGGTTTGGCCGCCACCCGCGTACGCGTCGTGGCTTCTGGCAGGGCCATGGTCCGCTCACCTCACAGCTGCGCCTGGTCGAGGATCTGGTCGAAGCCCTTCTGCCCGGCGGCCAGTGCGCCGTCGACGTCGCCGGCGAAGACGGCGCGCCGGAACATCCCGATGAACGGGCTGTCGGGCTGGTTGAACAGCAGGTTGTAGGCCAGCGTCGGTGGGGCGTAACCGCGGTCGAGGCGGTTCAGTGGTGCCACCGCCTGCGGGAACGCCTTGCCGAAGTCCGCGGTCGCCACGTCGGCCCGGACCGGGGTGTAACCGCCGGTCGGCAGCACGGCTTGCTGGGCGATGTCGAGGGCGTACTTGACGAACTCCCAGGCGCCCGAGGCGTTCGGCGCCCCGCGGGGGATGGCGAAGTTGTCGCCGCCGTCGAAGAACGCCTGCCCACCGTCCGGGCCGGCCAGCAGGGTGACGCCGGTGCGGGCGCGCATCGGCGCGTCGGCCGAGAGCACCGCGACCGCGTAGTTCGCCGGGAACAGTCCGATCTTCCCGGCGCGGAAGTCGCTGCCCCATGCCGCGGCGGCGTCCGCGTAATTCGGCCTGGGCAGCAGGTTCTCGCGCCACAACGCGCGGTAGAACTCCAGCGTGCGGCGGACCGTGGCGTTGCCGGCGACGGAGCCCTTCTGGGCGCCCACGTCGCCGACGATGGTGCGGGCGTCGGCGGCCCAGATGTGCGGTTGCACGACGAAGCCGAGTACGCCGGGGGAGTTGCCGGCGATCGACCAGCCGTAGATGTCCGGTCCCAGCCGGCGGATCCGCCGGGCCGCCTCCAGGTAACCGTCCAGGCTGGACAGTGACCGCTCGTCGACACCGGCCCGGCGCACCAGATCCCGGTTGTAGAACAGCACCGAGTTGTCGGCCAGGAACGGCACCGCGTACGTCCGCTGGTTGTGCGTCGCCAGACGCAGGTGGCCCGGGCTGAGCCGGCTGCGGAAGGGCAATGCGTCGACGACCGGGGTGAGGTCGGTGAGGGCGTCGCGATAGAGGAACAGCAGCGAGTTGATGTCGTCGATGTCGACCACGTCGGGGACCCGCCGGCCGCGGATCGCGGTCGCCAGTTTGGTGACGTACTGGCCGTCGAGCACCGGTGTGAGCTCGACGTGCAGCCGCTTCTGGGCCTTGTTGAACCGGTCGACGACGACCTGTACGCCGGTGCGGGTGGCGGACCGGCACCAGAGCCGGACGGTTCCGCTCGCGCCCTCACCGAAGCCGGCGGCGGTCACGTCCGGCTCGGGCAGCGTCGCGCTGCAGGCCGGCAGCAGCGCCCCGGCGGCGCCGAGCCCGGCCAGCTTGAGCGCGTCCCGCCGGTGGAGGTTCACCGCCCCTCCCCTCGGGGCAGCCACACCCGCATCGGGCCGACCTTGCGGTTCGCCCAGGCGAAATACGGAACGGCGGTCAGCCGCACCGGCTCATCGGCCCGGTCCGGCTCCGCCGACCCGGTCACCGGTGGGTACGGCCAGGTGCCGCGCTCGTGCCGCCGCGCCCGGCCGGTGAACGTGACGACGGTGACGCCGTCCAGCAGGTCCGGCCGATGCTCGGCGGTGAGCTCGCCGGCCGGGTCGAACCGGACGTCGTCGACCGGGACCCCGGCCGGCTGGTCGACCTGCTCGACCGCGTAGACGAGCGGCCCGCGCTCGATCGCCACGCAGCCGCGGACCGCGTCGATCCGCTCGTCGGCCGACACCACCCGCACGTCCATCGGCAGCACCAGTTCCACTACGTCGCCGGCCCGCCAGGCCCGGCGGGCCACCGCGTACGAGCCGGTGGCCGCGTCCACGCGCTCACCGGCCACGGTCAGCGTGGCGCCCTCGGCCCAGGACGGGATCCGCAGCGAGAGTGTCCACGGGCCGGCCGGTGTCTCGTCGATCCGTACGCGGATCCGGCCGTCCCACGGATAGTCGGTCTCCACGACCATCCGGACCACGCCGTCGCCGCGTGTTGCGGTGATCTCGGCCGCCGCGTACAGGTGCAGCTGCACGCCGTCGTCGTCGGTGGTGGCGAGGTAACTGTCCAGGCTGGCCAGCGTGCGCATGACGTTCGGCGGGCAGCAGGCACACTGGAACCAGCCGCGGCGCCCGTGCGCCGGGCTGCGGTTCTCGTCCGCGAGGGCGCCCGCACGCAGCTGCAGCGGATTGACATAGAAATACTCCCCGCCGGTCAGCGAGACCCCGGCCGCGAAACCGTTGTGCAGGATCCGTTCGGCGACCTCGGCGTAGAACGGCTCGCCGGTGGCCAGCAGCATCCGCCACGCCCAGTGCACCCCGCCGACGGCCGCACACGTCTCCGCATAGGCTCGGTCGGGCGGCAGCTCGTACGGGTCGCCGAACGACTCGCGGTCCCAGCGCGACCCGAGGCCGCCGGTGACGTACGCCTTGGTCGCGACCATCTCGGCGAACTGGTGGGCGAGGGCGTCCAGCAGTCCGGTGTCGCCGCGTTCCACCGCCACGTCGGTCGCGCCGGCGGCGAGGTAGACCGCGCGCACCGCGTGCCCCTCCGCCGTGGTCTGCTCGCGCACCGGCACCCGGTCGGAGAAATAGGTGGGCTCCTCGCCGTAGCCGGCCATCAGGCCGTGCCCCCGGGCCTCGACGAAATATCGCGCCAGCTCGAGATAGGACCGGTTGCCGGTCACCCGGAACAACTCCACCAGGGCCGTCTCGACCTCGGGATGGCCGTCGACGTCGTGCCGCCGATCCGCGCCGAACGTGGCGACGAGATGGTCGGCGAACCGGGTCGCCACATCGAGCAGATGCCGGTCACCGGTGGCCCGCACCTGGGCGACCGCGGCCTGGATCAGGTGACCGGCGCAGTAATGCTCGTGGCTCCACGGCAGGTTGTGGTAGCGGCCCCGCACCATCGAGTTGAGATAGCCGTCGGGCTGCTGCGCGGCCGCCACCACGGCGGTCAGCTCGCGCTGAGCCTTCAAGAGCTCCTCGGACGGCTGCCGGGCATACTCCCATGCGGCCGCCTCGAGCCACTTGTAGACGTCGGAGTCCATGAAGATCAACCCGCGGGTCCGGCCCTCCAACTGGCCGGCGGCGATCCGCAGATTGTCGAGGTTTCCCGCCGCCTCCAGCCGTTCCGGGCCGGAGGCGATCGCCGACTCCCGGTTGGCCTGCTGGCGCCGGCTCCAGAATCCTCCGGTGATCCGGGCGGCACCGGACGGCACCGGCCGAAGTCGGCCCACGGCCTGCGTGGTGGGCATCAGCGGTCCGGCGGGCCGGCTCGGCATGGCGGATTCCTTCCGTACGGCGAAACAGCGCTCGCCTACCGCTCGGCGGTGAGGCGGATCATGTTCCAGGACAGTGGGGGCAGCACCACCTGAAGGCGCCCGCCGTCCGGCTTGGGGTCGGCGTGCCGTCGCGGGACGACGCGATCCGGGTGCTCCCGGTCGTTGACCGCGTCCGGATCGTCGTCGGTCACCACGACGTGTTCGCCGGTCGTCAGGTGCGGCAGCGAGCGCACGTCGACGTCGACGGCCATTTCCTCGTGCAGGTCGCGGTTGACCGCGAAGACGGCCAGCCCCTCGTCGTCGTCGAGCACCGCCACGGCGTCGAGCAACGGCACCTCTCCGTACGCCGCGGTCTCGTGCACCGGCGACTGCGCCGCGACCTGCAGCACGGTGCCACGCCCGTAGCGCGACGTGAGGGCGTACGGGTGGTAGATCGTCTGCCGCCAGGCCGGGCCGCCCGCCGCGGTCATGATCGGTGCGATGACGTTGACCAGTTGCGCCTGACAGCCGATCCGGACCCGGTCGGCGTGCCGCAGCAGGCTGATCAGGAGGTTGCCGGCGACCACGGCGTCGGTGACCGAATAGACGTCCTCGAGCAGCGGCGGCGCCTCGGCGACCGGCAGGTTCTCCTCGCCCGGGAAACGGCTCTGGTACCAGACGTTCCACTCGTCGAAGGCGATCGTGAGGCGCTTGCGGTGCCGGCCCACCGCCCGTACGTGGTCGGCGGTGGCCACGACGGCCTCGATGAACTGGTCCATGTCGGTGGCGGCGGCCAGGAAGCTGTCCCGGTCCTCGCCGTGCTGCTGGTAGTAGCTGTGCATGGAGATGTGGTCGACCACGTCGTACGACTCGGCCAGGGCGACCGCCTCCCAGCTGCCGAAGGTCGGCATCCGGCTGTTCGAGCTGCCCGAGACGACCAGCTCGATATCGGGGTCGACCAGTCGCATCGCCTTGCCCGCCTCGGCCGCGAGCCGCCCGTACTCGGTCGCGGTCTTGTGGCCGATCTGCCACGGGCCGTCCATCTCGTTGCCCAGGCACCAGACCTTGATCCCGTACGGGTCGGCGGCCCCGTTCGCCCGCCGCCGGTCCGACCAGGCCGTCCCGGACGGGTGGTTGCAGTATTCGACCAGGGCCCGGGCGGCGTCGATGCCGCGGGTGCCCAGGTTGACCGCCATCATCGTCTCGGTGCCCGCCTGCCGGGCCCATCGCTGGAACTCGTCGACGCCGACCCGGTTGCTCTCGACCGAGCGCCACGCCAGATCGAGGCGCGCCGGGCGTTCGGACACCGGGCCGATGCCGTCTTCCCAGTTGTACGCCGACACGAAGTTGCCGCCGGGGTAGCGGACGATCGGCACGTGCAGGCCGCGGACCAGTTCCAGGACGTCCGGCCGGAAACCGTCGCCGTCGGCCGACGGGTGGTCCGGCTCGAAGATGCCGCCGTAGACGCACCGGCCGAGATGTTCGACGAAGGAGCCGTACAGACGGGGGTCCACCGCTCCGACCCGGAAGGCCGGATCGACGATCAGCGATGCGGAGTGCACGGGTGAGCCTCCTTCAGCCTTTGAGACCGGTGCCGGCGATGCCCTCGACGATGTGGCGCTGGAACAGCAGGAACACCGCGATCAGCGGGATCGCGCCGAGCACGGCCGAGGCCATCGTGTCGGCGTACCGGATCCCGAACGAGCCCTGCACGGTGGCCAGGCCGACCGGCACGGTCATCCGGTCCGGGTTGGAGAGCACCAGCAGCGGCCATAGCAGGTCGTTCCATGACGTGACGAAGGTGAAGATGGCGACCGCCGCCACGGCCGGGCGGGCGAGCGGCATCACCACCCTGCGATAGATCCGGAACCAGCCGGCTCCGTCGATCCGCGCCGCCTCCTCCAGGTCGCGCGGCAGGCCGCTGAAGAACTGCCGGAAAATGAAGATGGCGACCGCGGTGGGAATCTGCGGCAGGCTGACCGCCCAGAAGGTGTTGAGCAGGTGCAGCGCGTCCATCTCCCGGAACTGCGGCACGATCAGCACCTGGCTCGGGATCATGATGCCGGCCAGGATGGCCCAGAACACCGCGGTGCGGTAGCGGAACCGCAGCCGGGACAACGCGAAGGCGGCGAGACTGGCCGTCACCACGGTGCCCAGCGCGGTCAGCGTCGCGATGATCAGGCTGGCCCCGAACCAGTTGAGGATCGCGGTGCCGTTCAGCACCCGGTCGAAGGCGCCCAGGGTCACATTGTGGATCAACCAGGTGGTGCGGGTGGTCTCGGCGTTGGGTTTGAGGCCGGTGTCGACCGCCCACGCCAGCGGCACCAGCCACAGCAGGGCGAAGGCGATCAGCACGCCGAGGCAGATGCGGTTGAACAGCCGGTGCCGCCGGTCGATCGACGCCTGCGTGACGCCGGCGGCGCCGGTGCCGGCCCGGTACGTGTCGGGCGCCGTGAGGGTCGGATTGGACACGGTCAGACCTCCTTCTCCTGGCGGCGGACGATCGAGAACCAGATGGCCGAGATCGCGAGCACGACGATGAAGAACAACATCGAGACGGCGGCCGCGTAGCCCAGCCGGAAGTTGGTGAAGCCCTGGTCGTAGACGTATTCCAGAATCGAGCGGGTGGCGAAGTTGGGACCGCCGGAGGTCATGATGTACATCTGGTCGAAGACCTTCAGCGACGCGATCACCTGCAGGACCGCCACCAGCGTGGTGGTACGCCCGAGCATCGGGATGGTGATCCGCCGGATCTGCTGCCACGGCGTGGCGCCGTCGATCGCGGACGCCTCGTAGAGATCACGCGGGATCTCCTGGAGCCCGGCCAGATAGAGGATGAAGTTGAAGCCCAGCGTCCACCAGACCGTGGTGATCGCCAGCGAGGGCATCGCCCAGTTCGGGTCGCCGAGCCAGGCCGGCGCGGTGATGCCGATCTTCGTCAGGGCTGCCTCGGCCAGGCCCAGCCCCGGCGTGTAGATGAACATCCAGATCAGCGCGATCACGGCGGACGGCAGGATGTACGGCGCGAAGAACGCCAGCCGGAAGAACCAGCGCCCGCGGCCCACCCGGTCGGCGAGCAGGGCGAACACGAACGCCAGCACGATCAGTGGCGGCGTGGTCAGAATGGTGAACCACAGGGTGTGCCACAGCGACGACCAGAAGTCCCGGTCCTGCAACGCCTCCGCGTAATTGCCGAATCCGGCGAAGTGGCCGAGTCCGGGCCGCACGAGGCTGGAGTCGAAGAAGCTCATGATCAGGCCGTACACGGCCGGTCCGATGATGAAGGCCAGGTAGAGCACGGCGAACGGGGCCAGGAAGCCCGTCGCCGGGCCTCCCTGCCCGCGGGCCGGCGGCGAGGCCGGGCGTGGTGCGTCGGCCGGCCGGGCGCGGGGTGTGACGGTCTCGGTGGACACGATGACCTCCGGTCGTCAGATCGGTGACGGGGTGCGAGCCAGGTTGCCCAGGGTGGAGCGCATCTGCCGCACCGCGGCGGCCGGCGCCACCTGACCGGCCAGGACGGCGCCGATGACGGAGCCGGTGACGATCTCGAAGTTGGAGCCGGAACCCGAGTACCAGGCCTCGGCGTCGTACGCGGCGGAGTCGGCGGCGGAGGCGTAGTTGGACTGGGGCGTCATCTGCCGGTACTCGGCGCTGTCCCGGAACGGCCGCCAGGCCGGCACGTGGCCGCCCTGCGCCCAGATGTTGCTCTGGCCCAGCATGGCCGTGACGAACTCGAGCGACCGGTCGAGGCGGGCGGGATCGTCGTTCGGTTGCCGGGGGAGCACGAACGTGTGCGAGTCGGCCTGACAGGCGTACGGGCCCTCGGCGTAGACGTGCGGGAAGAGCGTCATCGAGAACGGCATCTTCGCGGTCTGGAACGTCGAGATCTCCCACTCGCCCTGGAAGTAGAACCCCGCCTGGCCGTTGGCGAACATCGCGATCGAACCCTGGTAGTCCGCCGCCGCCGGGAAGAGGCCGCTGCTGGTCAGGCTGCGCATGAAGGTCAGCACCTCGGTCGCCTTGGCGTCGTCGATGATCACCTGCCGCCCCCGGTCGGCAATCACCTGGCCTCCGAGCTGTGCGTAGAGCGACTGGAAGATCCGCCACGGGGTGGCGGTCTCGCTGATGAACGCGACCACCCCGCCGTACGCCCCGGTCACCTTCTTGGCCCGGCGCATGGCGTCGGTGAAGGCCTCCGGGCTGTTCAGCGGGGCGAGCTTGCCGTCGGCGTCGAGCAGGCCGGCCTTCTTGCAGACGTCGGTGTTGTAGAACATGACGAACGGGTGGGTGTCCAGAGGGATGCAGTAGATCCGCCCGTCCACCAGCCCGGCCTGCCACGCGCGCGTGGTGAACCGGTCGGGGGCGAGACCGTGCCGGGCCAGCACGGCCGGGTCGAGCTCCTGCAGCAGACCGGCCTGCACCAGGTTCTTCATCCGGGTGAGGTGGGAGATCGCCACCTCCGGCGGCTTGTCGCCGATCGTCGCCAGCGACAGCTTGGTGTAGTACGGGTTGCCCCAGGCGAGGGTGACCGCGCTGAGGTCCACCGCCGAGTGGTTCCGTTGATAGGTGTCGAGCATCTGCTGCATCCGGACGCCGTCGCCGCCGCCGAACAGGTTCCAGTAGTCGAGCGAACCGGCCGCCTCCGGGGAGGTGCTCAACCCGCCCAGCACCGTCGAGCAGCCCGCCAGCGCACCCGCGGCGCCCAGACCGGCGGCGGCCGTGAAACCGCGCAGCAGACCTCGGCGGCTCAGCCCGGCACGAGGCATGTTCGGCACGTCCATGTCATGTCCCTCCGGTGGGCACGCAAGCCGCCGACCCCCGGCATCCGCGCTGGCAGAGAGGCTTCCGGGGTGCGATTCCGAGCCTGCCGCCGGGCCGCGAGGCCGGTCAACAGATCGGCTTTCGCAAGAACAGATCGGCCTGTTGCAGTTTGCGAAAACCGGTGCGGCGGAACGGCCGGGCGTACGCTGGCCCGCGTGCCAAGAGCCATCGCGCAGGTGCAGACGCCGGGGCGCCGGCGGCGGTCCGAGGGCAAGAGGGCCGCGATTCTGGACGCGGCGGAGGCGCTGTTCATCTCCGAGAGCTACGAGCGTACGAGTGTGGACGCGATCGCCGCGCGCGCCGGGGTGTCGAAGCGGACGGTCTACGACCACTACGGCGACAAGGAGACGATCTTCCTGCGCGTGCTCGAGCGGGTGAACGAGACGCTCGTGACCACCATCCGGGCGGCGATCGACGAGGAGCTGGTTCCGGGCCGGGACGTACGGGAAGCCTTGACCGCCTTCGGTCACCGCATCGTCGACCGGGCGTTCGCCTCGTCGGAATATCTGGCCTTCCGCCGGTTGATCTCGCAGCGGCAGTCGGTGCCCCGCCTGCCCGGGGCGGTGAGTGACCGTCCGGAGAGGATGCTCGAGGAGCGGTTCGCCGGGCTGGCGGCCGAGGACGCGATCCGCGCCCCCGACCCCGCCCTCGCGGCACGGCACTTCACCGCCCTGACGCTCAGTCTGGCGCTCGATGCGGTCATGAACCGGTCGGAGGGCGCCCAGCCGCCGGATCTGGGCACCATCATCACCGACGGGGTGGACGCCTTCCTCCGCGCCTACCGTTGACGCCTCGCGGAACCCTGTGCGCTAGACGTCGCGTCGGCGGAACACCAGGTGGGCGGCGAGGGTGATCCCGGCGGCGGCGACGGCCAGGATCAGGAGCCCGGCTCCGGGCGCGGTCCTCCCGTCGACATGGACGACCGTGTAGGCCGCCTGACCGGCGGTGATCGGCCAGAACCGGCCGAACCAGTCACCCAGGGCGCCGGGCAGGCCGGGACCGAGAGCCGGTACGAGCAGAAGGGCCCCGACCAGCACGGCGAGGCTGCTCGTGGCGGACCGGACGAGGGAGCCGACCGCGAGGCCGAGGAGCCCGACCAGGGTCAGATAGAGGGTGCCTCCGGCCAGGGCGCGGACGACGCCGGGGTCACCGAGGCCGGCGGCCGGAAGATCGGCGCTTCGGACCATGAGCTGCACGACGGTGAAGCTCAGCACGGTCGTGAGGAGGCTGACGGCCAGGGCGAGGCCGGCGACCACGGTGGCCTTGGCGGCGAGCAGCCGGGAACGGGACGGTACGAAGACCAGGCTGGAGCCGATCAGCCCGGTGCTGTACTCGGGCGTGACGCTGAGCGCTCCCAGCATGCCGATGACGAGCTGCGCGAACAGGAAGCCCTTCAGGCTCTGCGCGGTCGGGTCCCAGTCGCCGGGCAGGTCGGATGCCGATGCGCCGAGCATGTCGGATGCGCCGAGAACGCTCAGCGCCACGCCGGCGGCCACCGCGCTCAGGGCCGCGATCCAGGTGCTGCGGACGCTGCGAAGCTTGGTCCACTCGGAACGGACGAGGTTCATGCCGCGCGCCCTTCGTACTCGGTGACGTCGTGGGTCAGCCGGAGGAAGACGTCTTCCAGCGACTCGCGGATGCGTGCCAGTTCGTCGAGGGCGATACCCTCCGACGCGGCGATCTTGCCGACCGTCGAGGTGTCGGTTCCGGTGACGGTCAGGGCGGAGTCGGGTTCGACGATGAAACGGACCCCGGCCCGGCTCAGCGCGTGCGCGAGCTGATCCGTCGCCGCGGCGCGGACGGTGACGGTCTGGGTGGTGTTGGCCCGGACGAACTCGTCGAGGGTTGCTTCGGCGATCAGCCGGCCCTGCCCGACGACGACGAGGTTGTCCGCGGTGAGTTCCATCTCCGACATCAGGTGGCTGGAGAACAGGATGGTCCGCCCCTCTCGCGCCAGGGTGCGCAGGAAGGTACGGGCCCAGCGGATGCCCTCCGGGTCCAGGCCGTTGAGCGGCTCGTCGAGCACCAGCACGCCCGGGTCGCCGAGCAGGGCCGTCGCGATGCCCAGCCGCTGCTTCATGCCGAGCGAGAATTCGCCGGTCCGGCGGCCGGCCGCCGCCGAGAGTCCGACCAGTCCGAGCACCTCGTCGACCCGCCCGCGGCCCAGGCCCATGGTCTGCGCGAAGGCGAGAAGGTGATGGAACGCCGTGCGTTGCGGGTGGGTGGCGCGGGCGTCCAGGAGCGCGCCGACCGTACGCGGTGGATCGTCGAGTTCGGCCAGCGGCCGGCCGCCGATGGTGATGTCCCCGCTCGTGGGTGTGGTCAGGCCCAGAAGCATGCGCATCGTCGTGCTCTTGCCGGCCCCGTTGGGCCCCAGAAACCCGGTGATCACCCCCGGCCTGGCGGTGAAGGACAGATCCTTCACCGCCACGTGATCGCCGTAGTTCTTGGTGAGGCCCCGCGCGCGAATGCCGACCGCTCCGGCTATGGACATGTGTGATCCCCTCTCAAAAGCACACTAGCCAGTGTGCTTCATGATGCTGATATACAGCTGAGAAGGGAGAACGGGACGACTGTCTAGGCCGCGAAGTCCGCCGGCTTGAACTTCCCCTGTTCCAGGTGCTCCTCGATCTGTTCGAGGCTGCGGCCGGTCAGCTCGGGCATCTTGCGGTACAGGAAGGCGAACGCGATGACGTTGAACGCCGCGTACATCCAGAAGGTCTGCCCGGTGCCGATCGCCTTCATCGTGCTCAGCAGCGTCAGCGTGATGAGCACGTTGGTCGCCCACAGCGACGCCGACTGCGCCGCGGCGCCCGCCGCCCGGGTGGCGAGCGGGTAGATCTCCGACCCGGTCAGCCAGCCCATGAGCTGGATCCCGCCGGCGGTGAACGCCATGAACGCGACAAGCGTGACGATGATCCACGGGATCATCGACTTGCCGTCGTTGCCGGTCACGAAGAAGGAGCCGAGCACGACGAGCGCGGCCGCCGAGCACGGCAGCGTCAGCAGAGTCAGTCGCCGTCGTCCCACGCGGTCGATGATGGCCAGGCCGATGAGTTGCGCGAAGAGGTAGGTCAAGCCGAGGGCAACGGACACGCGCAGCGCGGTGGAGTCCGAGAAACCGTTGTCGGTGAGGATGGTGGGTGTGTAGTAGACGATCATTTCGATGCCGGACAGCTGGGTGAAGATCGCCAGCCCGCAGCCGACCACGAGCGCCGGCCGTACCCACGCCGCTTTGAGCCCGGCCCAGCCGCGGGTGCTGGCCCGCCGCTCGGCCCGCACGTTCTCCTGAATCTCGTTGATCTCATCGGACAGGTCGCTGTCGGCGGGCCGCACCCGAGTCAGCGCCTGCCGGGCGCGGTCGAGGTGGCCTTCGCGGGCGAGCCAGCGGGGGCTCTCGGGAAGCTTCAGCATCAGGGCGAACATGATCGCGGCCGGTACGGCGGCCATGCCGATCGCGACGCGCCAGTCGATGATCTCGGCCGCGCCGATGATCGTCGCGATGACGATGCCGACGCCGATCGCGATCTGGAAGAAGAGCACCAGTCGCCCGCGGTAGGCGGTCGGCGCCAGCTCGGCGACGTACACCGGGGCGGTTTGTGTGGCGCCGCCGACAGCGAAGCCCAGCACCAGGCGGCTGAGCGACAGGGTGATCGGATCGGGCGACAGCGACGCCGCGAGCGACCCGACGACGAAGACGATGCCGATGAGCAGCAGGGTGCCGTGCCGCCCGCGGCGCTCGGCCAGCCGGCTGCAGGTGAGGGCGCCGATGACGGCGCCCACCAGGATCGACGCCGCGATCACCTGTTCCCAGATATGGCCGATGTCGAAATCCTTGCCGATCTGCAGCAGAGCGCCGGAGATGATCCCGGTGTCGTACCCGTACAGCAGACCGGAGACGGCAGAGACGAGGGCGACCACGATCACCGAGCCCGTGAGCCGATCGCTTCTCGCCGACGCACCCGTTGCGGGCCGGCCCTGTCTGGTCTGGCTCATCGTGACCCCCTGCGCAGTTTTCGTCTGCCCCACGGCAGGCGCTCCGGCGTGTACCCGAAGTCTCGATGCCTAAGCGGTCATCGGGAGGGCCGGCTGCGTACCCGGTCCAGGCTGGAGCGGTGCCGGCAAGCGGCCGGCGTAACGGGACGGTTGCCGGGGTATTCGGGCCCGCGTGACGGGACGGCAGTTCGTACGGTCGGTGGCGGTGATCTGGCGGCGACTGCGCCGCCGGGCCGGTTGGTTCGATCATCTGATCCGGGCCGGCCTACGGTACGACGAGGCCGACGGTGGCCGGCTCGCCGCCGCGGTGACCTATTACTCCTTCTTCGCCACGTTCTCGCTCGGTCTGCTGGGCATCGCCGCTTTCGGTTTCGTCCTCGACGACCCTGCGGTGCTGCGTTCGGTGGAGCGTTACACCGCGGAGAACCTGCCCCACATCGACGTGCAGGCGTTGCGCGACGCCCGGGACACCGTCGGCGTCATCGCGTTCATCGGCCTGCCGGTCAGCGGATGGTTCTGGGTCGACGTGCTGCGCTCGTCCATTCGCAGGATCTGGCGGCTGCCCGAGTACCCGGGCAAGCTGGTCGTCCGCGTGCTCGTCGACCTCCTCGTGCTCACCGGGCTGGGGATCCTGCTGGCCGCCTCGCTCTCGGTGGCCTACGTGACCACCAGTGCCGCGAACCGGATGGTCGACGCCGCGGACACCGGTGCCACCCCGTCGCGGTGGCTGCTGGCCACGGTCGGGCTCGTGCTGGGCATCGGGGTGAACACCGTGCTGGCCGGGGCCATGCTCACGGGATTGCCGCGCGTACGGATGCCGCTCCGCCGGCTGCTGGGACCGGCGCTGCTGGTCGCGGTCGGCCTGGAACTGCTCAAGACCCTCGGCCGGTGGTACGTGCAGCGCACGGAGGCGAACCCCACGTACCACCTCGTGGCCGGCTCGGTCGGGCTGCTGGTCTTCCTCAACGCGGTCAACCAGATGGTCCTGTTCGCCGCCGCCCTGACCGCGACCAGCACCGCCGGTCACCCGGCCGACCTCGCAGCGGAGGAAGAGGACCCAAGTTCGGCGGAATGATCCGGCCCCGGACGGGTACGCGCGCAGTTCGTCCGATCGTCCTGGAGGACACCATGGCATCGCTCCCGGCCGCCGGCGGTTCACCCTCGCCGGCTCGCGGCCCGCTGGCGGCCGCCATGGTCGCCCTGGCCGGCACCCCGGAGCACTCGCCGCTCGCTGAGGCCCTGCTGCTGCGGATCCCCCAACTCACCGTCGCGCGCGTCGCCGCGGCGACCCACGCATCGGTCACCGCCTTGCGGGGCCGGGCCTACACCACGGTCGCGGTGAGCGACGACCTGATCAAAGAAATAGATGAGGTTCAGTACGCCGAGAACGCCGGCCCTTGTGTCGACTCCGTCAACGCCGGCATGCCGGTCGGGGTACCGGACATCGCCGCGACCGTACAGTGGCCCGGCTTCCACGAGGCAGCGCCGCGGATGGGCCTGCACGCCTCGGTCTCCGTGCCGCTGTACGCCGGGCGGGGCGATGCCGTGGCCGCGCTCAACGTCTATGGCCACGATCGCGCCGCGATGGCACCCCTGATTGCCGGCATTTGCGAGGTACACGACCAGTCCGCCCATCCGGCCGCCTTGGACGCCGGTGCCCGCGAGCTGGTAAGCGGCTACGCCGAGGCTCTCAACATCCGCGCGACCATCCGGCTCGCCATCGAGCTGATCCGGCTCGAATTCCGCTGCGGTGCCGACGACGCGTATCTCACCCTGTGCCTCCGGGCCAGCGAAGCCGGAACCGGACTGGCCGAGGTCGCGGCCAGGCTGGTCAGCCAGGTCATCATCTGACGGTTCGAGTTCGGCGCCCCGGCAGCGGTGCCTGACCGGCCGGGTCCGGCTGTGGCGGCCGGACCCGGCCGCGCATCAGACCCGGTCGGCGGTGCGCCGCGTGGTCAACAGGCCGAGGGCGATCATGCCGAGCCCCAGCACCAGGTGCAGCCAGTCGTCCGCCGAGTTCAACGGCACGAAGTTGGCCGTACTGTCCTGACCGACCACCAATCCGTACAGCCACAACACCAGGTAGATCGCGCCGCCACCGATGAGGTACAGCCGGGCGGCGGAAGCGGTCCGGGCCATCGCGATGCCGGCCACCCCGAAGAGCAGGTGGACAATGTTGTGCAGCACCGAGACCTGGAACAACCCGAGCAGCTTGGCGTCGGAGTGGTGCCCGGCGAACGTCATGGTGCTGTAGTGGGTGGTGACGCCGGGAATGAAGCCGAGAATCCCGACGAGCAGGAAAACGACGGCGACGGCCAGGGCCGCCTTTTGTACGGTGCGGCGAGTCGTTGCTACGTCGGTCGCACGGTTTCTGCTGACCATGGTTTCTTCTCCTTCAGAGGGGACACGAGGGCTTCCCCCGAAGGTCGGCAATTAACCTGATCAATGCGTTATTTTTGCCGCCCTTATCCGCCGATCAACCGGGTCACGTCCGGCTCGGTGCTGAGGTAGCCGTACTCCTTCGCCAGGTCGGCGGTGCGTCGCAGCAGGGGTGCACCGACATCGGTGCTCCACTCGGGCAGCACGACCCGGGCGGCGACCTCCGGCTTCAAGCTGAGGTAGGTCGGCAGGATCCGGCGCACTTCGTCCGGGTGGTTCTGGGCATAGGTCAGGGACTCGTTCATCGCCTGGCGGAAACGGTCCACGACGTCCGGATCGGAGGCCGCGAACGATTGGCTGGTGAAGTAGGACGCGACCGGAAAGTGCGGCGCGACGAGTGGATAGGGTCGCAGGAGCACCTTCGCACCGCCGCTCGCCTTGATGGCACTGGCGAAGGGCTCCACGGCCCAGGCCGCGTCGACCCGCCCCTGTGCCAGCGCGGCGCCCATTTCCGGAAAGGGGACCTCGACGAATTTGACCCGGGTTATGTCGGCGCCGCTCGCCTGCAACGCGGCGTTGATCGTCAGGGGGCCCACGTTGTTGAGGTTGTTGACGGCGATGGTTCTGCCGGCCAGATCCTTGGCCGAGGCAATTTTACGGTCCGGGCGCACGAAGATCGCGGCGTAGTCTCCGGCGGCCGCCTGGTTGCCGGCCGCGACGATCCGCAGCGGTAGTCCCCGGGAAGCGCCGATGAGCAGTGTGGTGTTGTTCGAGAAGCCGATGTGCTGGCTGCCGGAGACCACTGCCGCGACAATCAGCGAGCCGCCCGAGCGCGGTTTCGGTGTCACCTGAAGATGCCTCGCGGAAAAGAAGCCCTTTTCGATGCCGAGGTAGAGCGGGGCGATGTCGATGACGGCCACGACGCCGACGTCCAGCCTGGTGACCGCGTCGCCGTCATCGGCTTTGTGTGAGCAGGCCGCCGCGCCGGCGACCAGCACGACGGACAGGGCGACGGTCAGGGTGCGGTGGCGGACAGAAAACATCACCCCTGCAGAGTACGCATAGGTCAGCCTCGATGGACACTTCAGCCGGCCGGTGAGCTGATGTCATCGAAATGGCGCCTTGGCCAGGAATGGTCACGTGTTTAACGTCAGTTCGACCGGGTGACTAGACGGCGGAGGCACCGATCCGGAGGATGGATTCGCTGTCGGTTGATACGGCAGGGAAGGTGGGCGGGGGTGCACGATGACGGCGCCGTTCGATATCACCAAGCACGTCGGGGACGATGGCATCGCCTGGTTGAAGGTCCGTGGTGACATCGATCAGGACGTGAGCGAAATACTCACCGACTTCATCGTCGATGCCGCCGATCAGGACGGGCTCGTCGAGATCGTCGTCGACCTCGACGAAACCACCTTTCTGGCTGCCGTGGGCCTGCGCTGCCTGCTGGAAGGCCGTGCCGCCGCCCTGCGGCGGGGCTACGCCTACCAAGTGATCAACGCCCGGGGTGCCGTCGAGCGCGTCCTGCACCTGACCGGCCTCGCGGAGTTCCTCGGCGGCACTTCCCTGCAGCGGGGGATTCGACGCTGATCGACGGCCGGTCGTCACCGCAACGATCGTGCGCTATCTCGGATTGCACTGGTGCCACCTTCTCAGTGTGACCTGCCGCCATCGGTGGTGGACCGCCCGTGTGCTTCGGCGACCAGCGCCGTCGCGACGTCCCGGAGCTTGCGGTTGGAGTCCTGCGACACCTTGCGGAGCAGGGAGAAGGCTTCCTCGGCCGTGCATCGTCGCTCGCCCATGATGATGCCTTTGGCCTGTTCTATGATGGCGCGGCTTTCCATCGCTGCCCGCAACTGCTGGGCCAGAGTCGCCGTCGTGTCGTAAAGGTGCGCGTTGGCGAGCGCGACGGCCACATATCCGGCGAACGTCTGCGCAAGAGCGACCGCGTCGTCGTCGAACGCCTCCGGATCGACGCTGTAAACGTTCAGCGCGCCGGTCACCTTTTCCTGCACGGGCAGGCCGATCGACAGTGAGCTGCCCGCCCCGGCGTCAGCTGCTTGGTTCGCCCAGTCCCGCCAGCGAGTTTCCTTGGTCATGTCGGGCACTGACATGGTCGCGGCGGCCGCTGCCGCGTCCAGACAGGGGCCACGGCCGTGGTCGTACTGCCATTCATCGAGCGTCAATGCGAGGGGCCCGGTATATGCCGCGGTATGGGCATCGCTACCGCGGATCAGCGTCACCGAGACTTCGGAGGCCCCCGGCAAGGTGCGCCTGGCCAGGTCGGCGACGCGTGACAAGACCTGGTCAAGGTTCGCTTCGTCGAGCTTGATATGGCCGAGTTCGGCGAATGCGGCGGTCGGGTCAAGCAGCGTCATCTGCGGTCACCTCTCTTGGCGTACGCCCTTGGCCAGTGCCAAAGCCTCGTTCGAGCTGAGGACAAATAGGGCTTCTCGGCGCCGCCTGCGTACCCTCGGATGAGCGGGACAATCGCCGGGATTTGCCGCGCCGCCACTGACCGAGCCGCCCGTGGCGGCCGATACCCCCACAGACCGGCATGAACCGCAACGAGCGCATCCGTGAGGTGACGAGACTCGATCTCGCCGGATCAGACGACCCGTTTAGAGCTTCTCGCGCGTGGCATTCGCATGGCCGGCCGGAACGTGCCGGCGGGTCGGGTGGAGGTGTCGCGTGACGCAGCAACTGGCGAGCATGGGTGGAGACACGTCGGCGGACAGTGAGGGCGCGGGCGGTGGGGAATCGGTCGCTCCGGTCCCGTACGTACTCAGCGACGCCTCCGGTCCGCTGGATCGTGACGAGCTGGAGCGCGTGGATGCGTGGTGGCGCGCGGCGAACTACCTGGCTGTCGGACAGATCTATCTGACCGCCAATCCCTTGCTGCGCGAGCCGTTGCTGCCCGAGCATGTCAAACCACGGCTGCTCGGCCACTTCGGCACTGTTCCCGGCCTCAACCTGGTGTGGGCCCATGCGAACCGGCAGATCCTGGCGCGCCGGTTGAACGCCGTTTTCGTCGCGGGCCCGGGCCACGGTGGCCCGGGGCCGAACGCCTGCGCGTGGCTGGAAGGTACGTACTCGGAGCTCTATAGCCATATCCCCCGGGACGCGGAGGGGATGGCCGCGTTCTTCGCGCAGTTCTCCTATCCGGGCGGCGTGCCGAGCCACTGTGCGCCCGAGACACCCGGGTCCTTCCACGAGGGCGGCGAACTGGGTTACTCGCTGATGCACGCGTACGGTGCGGTCCTCGACGATCCCGGCCTGACCGTCTTCTGCGTCATCGGCGACGGCGAGGCCGAGACCGGTCCATTGGCCACGAGCTGGCACGGCAACAAGTTCGTCAACCCCGCGCGGGACGGTGCGGTGGTACCGATCCTGGCCCTGAACCAGTACAAGATCGCCAATCCCACCATCCTCGCCCGCATCCCGGAGCCGGAGCTGGCGGAGCTGATGCGCGGCTACGGGTACACGCCGCACGTGGTCAGCGGCGACGACCCGGCGGATGTCCATCAGCAGATGGCCGCCGCGCTGGACGCCTGCCTGGGCCGGATCGAGGACATCCAGCGCAGCGCCCGCAGCGGCGCCGAACAGTCGCGGCCCAGCTGGCCCATGATCATCCTGCGGACCCCGAAAGGGTGGACCTGTCCGCCGATCGTCGACGGCCTGCAGGTAGAGGGCACCTTCCGCGCCCACCAGGTGCCGCTGCCGGAGGCCCGCGCCGATGACACCCACCGCCGGATCCTCGAGCAGTGGCTCCGGTCCTACCGGCCCGAAGAGCTGTTCGACGAGGACGGTCGTCCGCAGGAAGAACTGCTGCGCGCGGTGCCGCCCGGAGATCGGCGGATGAGCGCGAACCCGGTGGCCAACGGCGGAACGGTCCTGCAAGATCTTCGGCTGCCGGACTGGCGCCACTACGGCGTCGACGTTCCCGCTCCCGGACGTGAGCACCATGAGGCCACCCGTGTGCTCGGCGGCTGGCTGCGCGATGTCGTCGACATGAACCGGACGAACTTCCTGACCTTCGCCCCGGACGAACTTGCCTCCAACCGGCTGCAGGACATCCTGGAGGTCACCGAGCGGGACTGGCAGGCCGAGATCGCGGAATTCGATGAGAAGCTGGGCCCCCGCGGCCGGGTCGTCGAGGTGCTGTCGGAGCACATGTGCCAGGGTCTGCTGGAGGGCTACCTGCTCACCGGCCGGCACGGCCTCTTCACCTGCTACGAGGCGTTCATCCACATCGTCGACGCCATGTTCAACCAGCACGCGAAGTGGCTCGAGGCCAGCGCTGCGGTGCCCTGGCGACGACCCATCGCGAGCCTGAACTATCTGCTTTCCTCCCACGTGTGGCGTCAGGACCACAACGGCTTCACCCACCAGGACCCGGGATTTCTCGACGTCGTGCTGAACAAGCAGGCCAGCATCGTGCGGATCTATCTCCCGCCGGACGCCAACACCCTGCTCTCGACGTACGACCACTGCCTGCGCTCGCGGCACTACGTCAACGTCGTGGTGGCCGGGAAACAGCCGCAGGCGGACTGGCTTTCGGTCGACGACGCGGCCGTGCACTGTGCCCGCGGCCTGGGCATCTGGCAGTGGGCCGGGAACGACCAGCCTGGGGAACTACCCGATGTCGTCCTGGCCTGCGCCGGTGACGTGCCCACCCTGGAGACGCTCGCCGCCGCGGCGATCCTCCGCGAGCGGCTGCCCGACCTGCGGGTTCGAGTGATCAACGTGGTGGATCTCATGCGTCTGCAACCCGAGACCGAACATCCGCACGGGTTGCCCGACCGCGAGTTCGACACCCTGTTCACCACCGACCGTCCGGTGATCTTCGCGTTCCACGGATATCCGTGGCTCATCCACCGCCTCACCTACCGGCGCACGAACCACGCCGGAATCCATGTCCGCGGATACAAGGAGAGGGGCACCACCACGACACCGTTCGACATGGTGATGCTCAACGATCTCGATCGCTATCACCTGGTCATCGACGTCGTCGATCGGGTGCCCGGCCTCGGCGCGCGGGCGGCCGGTCTGCGACAGGACATGGTCGACTCCCGGCTCGCCGCCCGTGCCTGGACGCGCGAACACGGCGTCGACCTGCCGGAAGTGGCGAACTGGACCTGGCCGGCGTGACCTTTCCTCGCATCGGTTGCGGATCTAGCGAAAGCCGGCTGGTCATGCCCCCACTCGAAGCCGGCGGACACCGTCTCGAGAACCATCGCCGCCAGCTCGCTCCACGACTCGACGAGCGCGACGGGTCGGGCTTACGGGTCGGCTTCAGGCGCCCACCGAACGGCTGAGGCTCAGCGCCGACGGACCCCACCCGGTCGGGTCGTCGCCGGACGGGACCATCGCCATCGCCTGCCAGAGCACGAGGATGTCCAACCAGTCTGCCTCGGCCGGGGTCAGCGGCCGCTCGGACCGGTAGCCGTTCAGGAATTCGGCGCGAACCTCGGCCGGCGTCGGCCCCCAGTTGTGGTAGCGGGTGCCGAGCAGGACCGCCGCGCGGGCGAGTTCGACGAGCCGGTGGTCATGCTGGGCCTCCTCGAAGTCGATGATCGCGGCGACCTCGCCGCGGGCACACAAGATGTTGGCCGCCCGGAAATCAAGGTGGACGAGCTGGCGCGGAAGCCGGTCGGGTGGCGCGCCGGCGACCAGCCCGCGCAGCGTTTCGCGAGCCGCCACCGGCAGATGGCCGGCGCGGGAGTCGAGCCAGTCGGTGACCCGGGCGGTCAGCGGCGTCGACGTACCGGCGAGCGCGGCAATCTGATCAGCGCCCGGATATGCGGCCAGCGCGTCCTGCAAACGAGCGAGCAGGGCTCCGGCCGCCCGCACCTGGTTCAGATCGGCGGTGTCGAGGAGGTCGCCGGCGATCTCGCGTTGAAGGCCCATCGAGACACGGCCGGCCTCTACTTGAAGACGGCCGTCCCGCGCCGGAAGCGGCGCTGAAACCGGCAGCCCCCGGTCGTGGAGCCAGCTCGTGATACGCGCCGTCTCGGCCAGACGCGGGAAACGCTCCGGCATCACCGACCACTTCGCGAGCAGCCGGCCGGCCGGCGTGCCGACCCAGGCCAGCGCGTTGCCCCCGCTCATCACGATCCGCTCGCAGGAGCCGATGCGAACGCCCCAGTGCTCGTGGAGCATCGCGGCAACCCAGCGCCCGGCCGACTCCTCGTCGCTGAAGCCGAACCGGCCGTCGAGCGCCTGGCGAGGGTCGTGCGCCTCCCACAACATCTCCAACACCGGTGCCTGCGATTCGACCATGCGGGGTATCCCATCACAGGACCGGCGGATGTCGCGGACGCCGAAGGTCCTGGGGAACGGCAGCCGCACGGAATCCTGGTTGGGAGAGACGCGTGACCTCGTTCTCGGTTCGTTCCCTGCTGCTCGGGCGCGTGCAGGCGCACCGACACGGATGTGCCTACCGCGTGATCAATCCGGCACCTCCGGGCTCGCTGAGCAGGTCGAGCAGTTCCACGACGGGGCCGGCGGGCCCGTACACCGGCCAGCCCGGATCGCCGTCCCGGACGAAGCCGATCCACCCGGTCTGGACGACATCGACCATCGCGGTGAGCACGGCCTCGTCGGCGCCGGCCAGCATGGCGGCGTCCTTGCAGGCGGCGAGGTTGCCGAACACGAACGGCAACTCGAGCCCGTGGCAGGAACCGAGCGGATTGCCCGGCGCGCTCCAGCCGAATCGGTAGACCCAGGCCGGGCTGGGGCCGGCCGCGAGCAGGTCGGCGAACCGCCGCAACGGGCGATGGAACAGCCGGGCGGTGACTTCAGGTCCGGCGCCGTAGGCGGCGGCTTCGTCGTTCGTCGAACCCATCAGGATCCGTACGCTGCCCGCCGCGCTCTCGCCGACGGTGGCGACCAGGTCGCCGGCGACCATGCCGTCCTGCGCGACCAGGTGGAACGGCGGAATCCCGCCGGGATGCCGGCGAACCATCTCGCCTTGGGCGGCAAGCAGTTCACTCACCGGAGCCGTGTGCGGATCGGCGCCGAGGACGTCAAGGAACTCGGCGGTCAGCACCCCGGCCTCGCCGGGCGTCCGCGGCCGCATACCGAGCGGCGCGCTCTGCAGGACGGCGCGCTGGAAGAGCCCGCCAGCCGCCCGTCCGGACATCATCGCGGCGATGGAGATCGCGCCGCCCGACTGGCCGGCGACGGTCACCGAACGCGGATCACCGCCGAGGTCCCCGATGTTCTCCTCGACCCAGCGCAGCGCCTGGATCTGATCCAGAAGGCCGAGGTTGGGCTGCTCCAGCGGCAGATATCCCAGCACCCCCAGCCGGTAGTTGATCGTGACAACGACCAGATCGCCGCGCCGGGCGAGCCGGGCGCCGTCGTACCAGTCGAGGCCGCCGGAGCCGGTGCTGAAACCGCCGCCGTGCAGAAAGACCAGCACCGGCCGGGGCTCCGCGGACGGCTCACTGGGCCGCCAGACGTTGAGGCTGAGACAGTCCTCGATCTGTTCCGGCACGCGGTCGCCGATCACCTCGGCGAGACGGGACCGCGGCTGCGGCGCGGCCGGGCCGACCCGCGTCGCATCGCGTACGCCGTCCCACGGCAGCGGAGGCTCCGGCGGCCGGAAGCGTGCCGGCGGAGCCGCGTACGGGATGCCGAGGAAAGCGTCGACGCCGTCGCCGCGGCGTCCGCGCAGCCGTCCCTGCCGGATGTGGTCCAAGCCCGTCCTGTTCATTTTCCGTCTCCCGTCGACACCACAGTGGGGGAGCCGGGAAGGGGAGTGGCGTCGAAGTACTGCACCTCGAAGACGCGTTCTTCGAACTTCCAGCCGTCCGCTGTGCGCCGGTAGCGGTCGTGGAAGACGCCGTAGTTGTACATCGACATGCCGGTACGCATCCGGCCGAGCTCGCTGACGTATCCGCGGCCGGTCGCGGCGTCGCCGTCCAGATGGATGACGCCCGGATGCACGGTCTGGATGAAGTACTCCCATTGGCCGCCGAGCTGTTCGCAGCCCGCTTGGATCTCCTTCCGGCCGGTCTGCAGCACGTCGACGGCCGGGATGCGATAAACAGCGTCGTCGGTGAACAGTGCGGTCAGCCGGTCGTACTGTCCGGTCATCGCCGCATCCGCGTAGTCGGCGCGCAGCGCCTCGATCTCGAACCGGTCGGCGATCTGGTGAAATTGGTACATCGTCGTCCCCCTTGAATTTTGCCCTTCGGCGGGATGACGATCGGTTCGGCGAAAATGTCAGATGCCGCGGCTCACATCACATTCCGCCCACGTACGTCGTCGGACCGGTCGACGCCTGCCTCGACCGGGAGAGTGACCAGATGAACGTCCGCCCCGACCCGCGGCTGAGCGGGTTGATGAGCCAGCGCCGCCGGCTGCTCAACCTCGCGTACCGCTTCCTCGGCTCTGTCACCGAGGCCGAGGACGCCGTCCAGGAAACGTTCGCCCGCTGGTACGCGATGCCGGCCGCCCAGCAGGACGCCGTCGAGTCGCTGCCGGCCTGGCTGAGCACGGTGATCAGCCGGGTATGTCTCGACCAGCTCGGCTCGGCGCGCTCACAGCGGGAGAAGTACGTCGGCGAATGGCTACCCGAACCGGTCCCCGACCCCGCCGAAGCAGCCGGCGGCGACCCCGCGGACCGCATCACCCTCAACGAATCGATCGACATGGCCTTCCTCGTCATCCTGGAATCCATGAGCCCGGCCGAGCGGGTGACCTTTCTGCTGCACGACGTGTTCCGGTACCCGTTCGCCGAGATCGCGGAGATCGTCGGGCGTACGCCGGCTGCCTGCCGCCAACTTGCCTCAGCCGGGCGTCGCCGGCTCCGGACGGAACGGCCCGCGCCAACTCCGGTGGGCCGGCGAACGGATGTCGTCCGAAACTTCAAGGAGGCCTGGGAAGCCAAGGACATCGGCACCCTGGTCGGTCTGCTCGACCCCGGCGCGGCCGTCGTCGCCGACGGTGGCGGCCTCGCCCTGGCGTCCCTGCACCCGATCGAGGGCGGCGACGAGGTCGCCCGGTACCTGGTCGGACTGGCCGACCTGGCCGGGACGCTGAATCTGGTCGAGCGCACGGTGAACGGCCGGCCGGGTCTGGTGGCGATCGACGAAGGCGCCACGGCCGCCGTCTACGCCTTCGAGATCGCCGGCGACCGGATCCAGCGCATCTGGGTCGTCCGCAATCCGGACAAGCTTCACCTCTGGGCGGGGGGCGCCCGGTTCGCTCGCGCAAGGTGAAAGGTCCGCATGCCTGCCCGAAGGCGTTCTTTACATCGATGGGCATGAGTCGTACTTTGTGACCGGAAGGGCCTCCAGCGAGCAAGAGAGCGCTCTCACGACCTGTTCGGAGGCAGCATGCGGAGGCGAACACTTCTAGGCACGGCGGCGGCCGCTGTGACACTGGCGATGTCCGATGCCGGTGCCGCCGACGCGCACGCGCCGTCGGCCGCGGCGGGCGACGGCCGGAACGCGTCACCGACCAGATATCTGGGCGTGTTCAGGGAAGAGGATCCGACCGCCGTCGCCGCCGATGTCGAGAGCCTGTACGGCGTCGTCCCCGCCAGCGTGATGTGGTTCGACAGTTGGGCGAGCGGCCTGGCCTTCCCGGTGAACGAGGCCAAGGCGCTGTGGCGGCGCGGCATCATGCCGCACTACACCTGGGAGCCCTGGAACACCGCCCTCGGCCTGAACGACCCCGGGCAGATCCACCTCCGGGACATCGTCGACGGCCGGTGGGACGGCTACATCCGGGGCAGGGCCAGAGAATTCGCCGCCGTGCGACGGCCGATCCTGGTCCGGTGGGGCCACGAATTCAACGGCAATTGGTATCCGTGGGGCATCGCGAACAACGACGCCGACCCCTCGCTGTACGTACGGGCCTACCGGCATGTCCATGACCTCGCCGTGGCCGCCGGTGCGCGGAACGTCCAATGGGTGTGGGCCTACAACAACGGCTCGTCACCTGACGAGGCCTACAACGACCCGGCCGGCGCCTATCCCGGCGAAAAGTACGTCGACTGGGTCGGCATCGATGGCTACAACTGGGGATTCGGCCCGTCGTGGGACCCGACCGGCGACCACTGGGCGAGCTTCGACGCGACCTTCGCCACCGCGTACGCCAAAGCCCGCGCCGTCGCGCCGGACAAGCCGGTGATGCTCGGCGAGTTCGCGTCCAGCGAGGACGGCGGCGACAAGGCCCAGTGGTTCCGGGACATGGACGCGACGCTGCGCTCGGGCGCCTACCCCGACCTCAAACTGCTGACCTACTTCGACCTGACCAAGGAAGAAGCCTGGTCGCCGGGCTCGTCACCGGCCGCGCTCGCCGCCTTCACCGGCTGGGCACGGCAGCGGTACATGAGCGGGCGCGGTCACGAACTGGCCCGCGTCGCCGCGGACTATGCCCGCTCAGCTGCCGGGAGCGGCCGGACTCTGGCCCGTTCAGACCCGGAAGCGGGCCACGACGGACTCCAGTTCGGCCGACATCCGGGCCAGCTCCTGGGCTGAGCGCTGCGTATCGGCAACGGTGGCGGTCGTGGTGCGAGCCGCGTTGGCGACGCTGGCCACGTTGTCGGCGATGCTGGTGGAGCCGGTGGAGGCTTCGCCGATCGAGCGGCTCATCTCGTTGGTGGTGGCGGTCTGTTCCTCGACGGCCGAGGCGATGGTCGTCTGGTAATCGTTGATCTGCGCGATGATCGCGGAGATCCGGCCGATCGCGGCCACGGCGCCGTCGGTGTCCGCCTGGATGGCCTCGACCCGCTGGGAGATGTCGCCGGTCGCCTTCGCGGTCTCCTGGGCCAGATCCTTGACCTCGCTGGCCACCACGGCGAAGCCCTTGCCGGACTCGCCGGCGCGGGCCGCCTCGATGGTGGCGTTGAGGGCGAGCAGGTTGGTCTGTTCGGCGATCGCGGTGATGACCCGGACCACGTTGCCGATCTCGGCCGAGGATTCGCCGAGCTTGGCGACGCTCGCGTTGGTGGCGGCGGCCTCGGTGACCGCCTGCGAGGCGACACCCGCGGCGTCGTTGGCGGACTGGGAGATCTCGCGGATCGCCGAACCCATCTCCTCGGTGCCCGCGGCAACGGTCTGCACGCTGCGGGACACGTCTTCGGAGGCGGCGGCGAGCAGACCGGTCTGGGTGGAAGTCTCGTGGGCGTTGCCGGCGATCGCCTCCGCGGACATCGACAACTGCTGAGAGGACGCGGCGAGCGTACGGGAGGAGTCGGCGAGCGCGGCCACCGTGTGCCGGATCGAGGTGGTGGCCCGGTTGACCGCGGCGGCCATCTTGCCGACCTCGTCGCGGCCGGTGGCAACGGCTTCTCCGGTCAGATCACCGTCGGCGACGGCGTCGAGCACGTCACGGACACCGGCCAGACGCCGGGAGATGCCGCGGCCGATCAGCAACGCGAGCGCGACGGAGAGAAGCACCCCGGCCAGCACCACGATGATGATCAGCCGGCGGGCGCTGGTGGCCTGGTTGTGCGCTTCGGTGGCGTTCTGTGCGGCCTGGGAGCGCTCCAGAGTCATCAGCTTGTCGACGGCGCCGTTCATCGTGTTCTCGGCGTTGCCCCACAGGGCGTACTGGTCGGCCTGGGTGGTGGGCAGCGTGATCCCGGCGGGCGGGGCCTCCCGGAACAGCAGGAAGTTGACCAGCGCCTTGTACTGCGCCCACGCGCCACCGAACGCCTTGGTCTGCGTCTGCCAGACAGCCGACGAGTCGGGCGCCGAGACGTACTGGTTGCCGGCCGCGTCGACCGCGGCCTGGCCGTCCTTGGTGAGCTTCTCGTCCTGAGCCTTTTCGGCGGCCGACTGGGTGCCCTGATAGAGGAACAGCGCGCGATACATGTCCGCCATGCCGTTCTGCAGGTTGGCCAGCGCGTCGAGCCGGGTGATGTTGTTGACCTTCAGACTTTGCACCCGGACGTCCAGGGACCCCAGGCGCGCCCATGCGACTCCGGCGGTACCCAGCGCGACCACCGCTACCACGGCCACCGCCAAGATAATCTTGGTGCCGACGCGCATGTCGTTGAGGCGATTCATCTCGTTCCCCCGGCATCGTGAACAGCATCCGTAGAAAGATGCCCCGCCCTGCCGTTCGGCGCGGTTTGGGATCTGCTGAGCATTAGCGACGCCATCGGTGGCCGCGGGTACGGCCGATGCCGAATGGGCGACGGCGAGGGGTGTCGCTGATTGTGGGCCGGTTACAGCCGGATCAGGTCGGCGACCTCCTCGGGCAGGCCGGGTGAGGTGAAGGCATGGCCCATCCCGGGCACGACGCGCAGGTCCGCTCCTTCGACCGCGGCGGCCAGGGCCTCGCCGTGGCCGAGCGGGTAGACCGGATCCTGGTCGCCGTGCACGATCGAGGTCGGCGCGGTGATCGACGACAGCGGGGCGAGCAGGCCTGGGTCGTCCCTCCACGCGGCCCGGTTGTGGTTGGCCGCGGCCGCCGGGTCGGTAGCTCGCGACAGCGCCAGCTCGAGCATCGCCCGGGCGGCCGGCTCGTCGAACGGCCGGACCGGCCCGTTGAAGACCCGGAACAGGGCCACGTCGGACTCCACCCCCGGCGGCAGCCCGGCGGCCAGATGCGCGAGAAACGCCGGCGCCGGTGGCGGCAGGTCGTCCGGGTCGGCCGGTTCCCCGGCCTGCGCCCGGGCCAGTGCCGGCCTCGGATCGTGACCCATCGGCGAGCTGGACATCACCGTCAAGGATCGGACCCGGTCCGGCGCGTGCACGCCCAGCCACTGAGCGATCATGCCGCCCATCGAGGCGCCGGCTACATGAGCGGCACCCAGTCCGTAGCCGTCCAGCACAGCGAGGCAATCGCGAGCCAGGTCGCCGATCGTGTAGGGATGGGCATCGAAGTCGACGATGCTGGACCGGCCGGTGTCCCGATGATCGAACCGGATCACCTGGACTCCACGCTCGACGAGCCGGCCGACCAGCGCATCCGGGCAACTGACACCCTGAGCAGCCGACCCCATCACCATCAGAACGGCCGGAAGTTCCGGGTCCCCGACCTGCTCGGTCCAGATCCGCAGCGGCCCGGAGACGACAAATTGCTCGTGCGCATCCAACATGCGGGCAACGTAGCGGTTACCCGCTGCCGGCCGCCGGCAATTACCACCTGATCGGGCGCCTCCCGGGATCAGGCCTGGAAGTGGCCGATGGTCTGCCTGAGCTCACGGGCCATGACGGTGACCGTCGAGATCGCCTTCTGGGACTCCTGGGCCTCGGCCTCGGTGGCGCGTGCGGCATCCGCGACATCGGTGATCGTGCTGGCAATGCGGGTGCTGGCGGCGGCCGCGTCGGCGACGTTGCGCTGCATCTCGCCGGTGGTGGCGGTCTGCTCCTCGACCGCGGCCGCGATGGCGCCCTGGTGGTCGTTGATTTCGTTGATGACTTCGCCGATGCGGCCGATCGCCGCAATTGCCTCCGTGCTCGAGGTCTGGATGGCGGCGACCCGCCGGGCGATGTCCTCGGTGGCCGAAGCGGTCTGCAACGCCAGTTCCTTGACCTCGCCGGCGACCACCGCGAAGCCCTTACCGGATTCGCCGGCCCGGGCGGCCTCGATCGTGGCGTTCAACGCCAGCAGATTGGTCTGCTGGGCGATCGAGGTGATCACACCGAGAACCTGCTCGATGTCGGCTGAGGTCTGGCCGAGGTCAGCGACGGTTGCCGAGGTGGTGGTGACGGCCTGAACGGCTTCGCCGGCTACCGCGGCGGCCTGCGAGGCGCGCTGGGCGATCTCGCCGATCGCCGCGCTCATCTCGGTCGCGCCGGCGGTGACGGTGTTGATGCTGCTCGAGGCGTTTCCCGCGGCGTCCGCCACCAACCCGGCCTGGGTCGCCGAGTCGGTCACCTGCCTGGCGATCTGGGCACTGCTGCCCTGCAACTGCGCCGCGGTGTCGTCAAGAGTCTGTGCGGAATCGACAACTGCGCCGACGGTCTGCCGCAGGGAGGCGTTCGCCGAGACGAGCGCCGCGGCCATCATGCCTATCTCGTCGCGGGAGGTGACCTGGGGATCACCGGTCAGGTCACCGGCGGCCAGGCGGGACAGCACCTGCTGGACGCGGCGTACGGGCCGCACCACCACCCGGGCGATGAACAAGCCCACGATCACGGCCAGCAGCACGCAGGCCAGCGCGACGATCAACAAGATTTCTCGGCTGCGTCGCTGCGCTGCGCCGGCCGCCGAGGAGACCATTTGCGCCTGAGCCGTCTCGGCGTCGGCCAGCGTGTCGAGCGCGTCGCCGAACGTGGAGTTGGCTTTGCCGAGGGCGCCGTCGTCGGCCAGCAGGGCATGGGCCTGGGCCGGCCGGTTGGCTCGTACGAGCGGCACGAGCTGGTTGGTGCGGACGTCGCGCCACTGCGCGAGGCCGGCCCGGGCCTGGGCGACCAGAGCCGCCGCTGACGTACTCAGGGTGCCGTGGTCCGCGACGTACGCATCGAGGGCCTGATCCACGGCGCCGTCGACATCGTCGAAATCAGTGATGACCGCTTCCTGGTCCTTGCCCGGAGCGGTCAGGATGGCGTCCCGGACGTCGACCCTCGAGTCGCCCTGGGCGTCCCGCAGTGAGGTCAGATCGGCCAGGGGTCGTGCGGTGTGGGCATACATTGTCTCGGTGCGCAGGCCGGCGGTGTCGAGCGCGCTCACCGCGTACGACGACAGGGCGCTCAGACCGATGGCCGAAACCACGACGGGCAGCAGAACTTTCGTTCGCACCGAACGGTTTTCGACCCACGACGTCACTGCTGCCATCAATCATCCTGTCCATCGGCCCGGCTCACCGCCCTAACTCGGCAGTGCAGCAGGAAACTGAAGTGCTTCGGGCGCCCTCGCTCCGGAGGGCGGCCGAACACCGAACGATCTCCGGTTCGCGGATGGCCTACAAGTAGTAGGTTGTCATCCCGCGCGCGTTCCAAGGCGATAACCGAAGAATCAGCCGACCGCGACGGACCTGGCGACAGTCAGCCACGTCAGGAATTCGTCTGCGGGTAGCGGCCGGCAGATGTAGTAGCCCTGCACCGAGTCGCAGCCGAGCCGGCGCAGGTGCTCGAATTCCGCCTGGGTTTCGGCGCCTTCGGCAACGACGTGCAGGCCCAGCGCATGTCCCAGGTGCAGTGAGGCGTCGGTGACCGCCTGCCGGCTCCGATTCGTCGTGAGGTCCCGGACGAAGCCCTTGTCGATCTTCATCTCCTGCACCGGCAGATCGGCCAGCCGCCCGAGGGAGGAATGACCGGTGCCGAAATCGTCGACCGACAATCTGACCCCGAGCGCTCGCAGCGATTGCAGAATGGCCAGGCTGTGCGTGGGATCGTCCATGACCCCGGTCTCGGTGATCTCCAGCGTCAAGGCGCCGGCCGGGACGCCGTGCGCCGCGAGTGCCTGCTGCACCTCGCCGATGAGCGCCTGGTCGGTGATGGTTTGCGGGGAGAGGTTGACCGCGACCGACAGCTCGTGTCCGGCCCGTCGCCAGTCCGCGCACGACGCCAGCGCGGTGTTCAGGACGTGCCGGGTCAAGGGCATGATCAGGCCGGACCGCTCGGCCAGGGGAATGAACTCGTCGGGCGGGACCGGTCCGTCCGCGCTCTGCCATCGGCTCAACGCCTCGGCGCCGAGCACGCGGCCCGACATCGGGTCGACCTTGGGCTGGTAGACAACCGCGATAGCGCCGGTCTCGACCGCGGTACGCAGCTCGGTCAACAGAGACAGCCGCCGCGGCGTGTTCTGGTCGTCCTCGACCTGATAGACGCGTACGCCGGAGCGAGCCTGCTTGGCCGCGTACATCGCGACGTCGGCGCGCTGAAGCAGCTGTTCGGGATCGGTGCCATGTTCCGGCGCGAAGCAGACCCCGATGCTGGCCTGCGTCCGCAGGGCGAGATCGCCGACCGGGATCGGCTCTTCGACGGTGCGGCGCACCTCGTCCGCGACGGCGAGCACATCGCCGGGCGTCCGTGCGCCGGAAATGATCATGGCGAATTCGTCGCCGCCCAGCCGGGCAACGGTGCCCCGCCCCGCGAACCGGTGCTGGAGCCGGTTGCCGACCTCGCGAAGCACCTGGTCGCCGATGGCGTGCCCGAGGGCGTCGTTGACCTCCTTGAACCGGTCGAGGTCGAGCAGCAGGACGCCGACCATCTCCGGCGCCTCGGTGGCCTGGTGCAGCTCGGCGAGGAGCTTGCGCCGGTTGGGCAGGCCGGTGAGGGCGTCGGTCACACTGATGTGTTGCAGTCGTTCGACCAGCCGCACGTTGGTCAGCGCGACTCCGGCGTGGGCGGCGAGCGCCTGCATCAGCCGCAGGTGCTCCGGCGTGAAGGTCTCGATCTCGGGCAGGCTTCCGGTGACGATGAGAACGGCGGTGGTGTCTCCCAGCGCCACCGGCACGGCCATCGCGTCGACGGGTTCGGACGGGTGGCGCACGCGCTGCTTCGTGACCGGTAGGAAGACCAGTTCGCCGAGGCGGGCCGGGCGCCACCACGCGTCCCCGGGTGCCGTGGCGGCGCCGGCCTCGAAGTCGTTCTGGCCGACGAGCCGGATCCGGACGGTGGCGTCCTCCTCGGCGAGGACCAGCTCGGCGGATTCCGCGCGGACCAGGTCACGGACCTGGCTCAGGACGACTCGCGCCACCTCGTCGGCGTCCCCGGGCGCGTTCAGGCTGCGAGTGAACTCGTACAGTGCCTCGACCTGGGTGTGGCCCTGGGACTGCTCGGCGTAGCGATGCAGCACCCGGTAGATCGCCAGTGAGAGGACCCCGAGCAGCACCGCCGCCGGCGCCTGGTCGCGGATCACGATCGCCGTGACCAGCCCCAGCGTCGTGGTGACCGCCACCAGCGGCAGCTGGAAGAGTTTGCGGACGTCGGCGGTCAGCAGCCGCCGCCATTCCTCGCTGTCGTCGTGCAGCGCGATCACCGCGCTGATCAGCACGATGGAGATCACGTCGGTCGCGAAGGTCGCCGCGAAGGCGGCGATCCATCCGACGGCACCGAGCGCATCCGACGACCGGGCGACCAGGTGGAAGACGGCACCGGCGGCGGTGGCCTGAACCCCGTAGAGCGCCGTGTTGAAGGCGAGTTTGCTGCCGCGCTGCCGCCGGAAGGCGGTCAGACCGACCAGTCCGCCGATCATCCGAACGGCGACGAGCAGCGGCGGGGCGACGGTGGCGAGTCCGAGTACGAGGGGTATTTCGCTGAGGCTGATGGTGTGTGCCCCGCGGCGGACCGGGAACGTGACGACGAACTTCTCGGCGGCGGCGAAGAGCAGGGTGACGACTGCCAGGCGTACGAGGTCATGGCCGGCAAGTGAGAAGCCGTCGGCGAGCCACGTAGCCTGCACGGCGAGGGTCACCGTTACCAGAACGGCGGTCAGCACGCCGATTTTGGCGTCGGCACTCAGCCGCCCGGGAGGCGTCTTGCCCATGGGCCGACCTCCTCTCCGGTCGCTCACCCCTCTTGTCGGCGTACGCCCGGCCTGGTTGAGGCTTCCCGGCCGCAGGGGCAGGCGAGCCGGCCGGGCGAATCGCCCGACCGGCTCAGCAGTGACAACCCGGACGCTATGCCCAGCTACGCCCGGCCCAGGATCGTCCGAGCCACGTACCCCCGGCCCAGGAACGCCCGGTCCAGGATCCGGCCGCCCATGATCGGCCGGTCCAGGTGCCGGACATCCACGACTGTCCCGACCAGGTCAGCGAACTCCAGGTCACCGTTCCCCAGGTCCGCGAGGCCCACGACACTCCGGTGAAGGCCGAGCCGGTCCAGACCTTGCCGTTCCAGGTGCCGCCCGTCCATGCTTTGCCGTTCTTCGCCGCGACGGTCCAGGTCGCCGGCGCCCACCGCGCGCCGAAGATGTCCTTCTCGCCGGTCAGCAACAACCCGGTGCCGGCGTCGGTGACGTGCGCGGACCCCCGGGCGCCCTCGAGGCTTCCCAGGCCGGTGGCGACGGGATAGGCCTGCTTGGCGTTCATCGGAACGCTCAGTGTCGCCGCCCCGGCGATGTCGAGCTGACCCGCGCCGGCGGCGATCGGATCCGCGCCGGTCATCGGATCCGCCGACTGCACCAGCAGACTCTTGACCTGGTCCGGCGTCAGCCCGGGACGCTGCTGCAGCAGCAGCGCCACCGAACCGGAGACCACGGCCGCGGCCTGCGAGGTGCCACTGCCGCGGAAGAACCGCTGCTGCCCGGTGGCATCCGCGACCCGGGCGCCCGGGTAGGTGACATCGATGTACGAGCCGGGGTCCCGCAGCGAGACCACTGACCGGCCGGCGGCCAGCAGGTCGGCGTGCCGGGTGGCGTTGCCGCGGCTGCTGAAGGTCGCGACGGTGTCGTCGGTGCGGACGTCCGTGCCGTTCGGGTCGGCGGCGCCCACGGCGATGACGTAGGGGTTGGCCGCGGGCATGGTCACCCGGGTAGCCGATGCCCCGTCGTTGCCGACCGAGACCACGACGACGATGCCGTTGCGCCAGGCGGCTTCCACCGCGTACGAGAGGGGGTCGAGTTTCTCGTCCTGACTGGAGTCGGTGCCGAACGAGAGGTTCAGTACCCGGATGTTGAGGCCGGGATCGTTGCGATGGCTGACCACCCAGTCGATTCCGGCGATGACCTGGGAGACGTCGCTGGCACCGTCCGCCGCGGCGACCTTGAGGCTGATCAGGTGGGCGCCCGGGGCGACACCCTGGAATCCCGGGGTGCCGGTCGAGGTGGCCGGGTCGCTGCCGGCGATGATCCCGGCCATGTGCGTGCCGTGGCCGTACGTGTCGATGTCGGCGAGTCCGGGGGTCTGCGACTCGAACGACAGGTCCGGTCCGTTGATCACCTTGCCGGGCTGGTTCAACCCGGTCACCGGCGCCACGCCGGAGTCGATGAGGGCCACGCCGATCCCGGCACCCGTGAGGGAGGCGGTGTCGACCGTCTGGTCCTTCTTCTTGCCTCCGGCCGCCTTCTTGACCGTGTCGACGGCGATGTTCTTTCCGCCGTCGTCGATCCATTTGTCGGCCTTCATCCGTACCGCTCCGTCGGCGCTCACCTCGGCGACGCCACCGGCAGCTCGTAGTGCCGGAAGCGCGCCGGACGGCACCTGCGCCGCGAAGCCGGAGATCAACCCGAGCGGGCGGCCGACCGTGCCACCCGAATGCCGGACCGCCGCCTGCACCCTGGTCAGGTCCGCGGCGGAGGAGGCGCGGACGATGACGCCGACCAGGGGCCCGGTGCGCGAGCTCGCGTCCGCCGGCACCCCCGTGCCGGCCAGCGCCGCGACCACGGCCAGTCCAGTCAATCCCCCGGCCGAAAGCCTGAGTCTTCCCCGAATCCTGCTATCCACCATGCGCTCCTTAGCGAACATGCCCCCGTCTCGCCGGGACAGTTCGGTCGACATGTCCGCGCCCATCGTCCGGACCCTTCAGAACATGAGCGGAATGTCGAACGGCTTTCCGCCCGAGGTAGGCCGAACGACATAGGTGGTCGTTGACCGACGGCAGATGTGCGCGACCGGTTCCGCCGCGAGGCTGGCTTCATGATCGAGCTTCACGAACTGACCAAGCGATACGGGGACCGGACGGCGGTCGACCGGGTCACGGTGACCGTGCCGTCGGGACAGGTCACCGCCCTTCTCGGGCCGAACGGCGCCGGGAAGTCCACCGCCATGCGCACGGTGCTCGGCCTGGATCGGCCCACCTCCGGAACCGCGCTGATCGACGGCCGGCGCTATGCCGAGCTGCGGAACCCGCTGCGGCTGGTCGGGGCCCACCTGGACGCCCGGGCCTTCCACCCGCGGCGCACCGGCCGGGCCAACCTGTGCGCGATGGCCCGCTACAACGGTTTCCCCCGGGCCCGCGTGGAGGCCGTGATCGAAGCGGTCGGGATCGGCACGGTCGCCGGCAAACGGGCCGGGACCTATTCACTGGGGATGACGCAGCGGCTCGGGATAGCCGGCGCGATGCTCGGCGACCCGGGCACGGTCATCCTCGACGAACCGGTCAACGGCCTCGACGCGGACGG
Source organism: Actinoplanes sp. NPDC051343 (assembly GCF_044455125.1). Classification (NCBI taxonomy): domain Bacteria; kingdom Bacillati; phylum Actinomycetota; class Actinomycetes; order Micromonosporales; family Micromonosporaceae; genus Actinoplanes; species Actinoplanes sp. NPDC051343. Next base: position 430,576 of record NZ_JBITEL010000001.1, on the reverse strand, counting down.
CGTGCGGTGGGTGCGCGGGCTGGTGCGTCGATGGGCGGGCGAGGGACGTACGGTCCTGATCTCCAGCCATCTGATGAGCGAGGTGGCGCTGATCGCGGACCGCGTGGTGGTGCTCGGCCGGGGCCGGCTGCTCGCGGATGCGACGGTCGCCGACTTCACCGCCGGGCAGCAGGCCGCCGTCGAGGTGGCGGCGGCCGACGACGAGTCTTTCCGGTTGCTGGTGGCGGTGCTGGGCGAGCACGGGGAGCAGATCGGCGCGGACCGCCTGCGGGTCCGCGGGCTGGCCGCGGCGGTGGTCGGCCGCCGGGCCCAGCAGGCCGGTGCGGTGCTGCGCGAGCTGCGAACCGAGGCGGCGAGCCTCGAGGACGCGTACGTGCGCCTGGTCGAGGACGAGGCCGAGTACGTGGCGGTGGCCGCGTGAAGCACGCGATCACGGCCGAGTGGGGGAAGATCTGGTCCCTTCGTTCACCCTGGTTCTGCCTGGTCGCGGCGGTGCTGCTCACCGCCGCCATGGCGGCGACGCTGGCCAATGACTTCGTGTACGACATCACGCAGGGACGCCTGCCCGAATCGGAGACCCTGGCCGTGCTGGATCCGCTGACCCAGGCGATGCAGGTCGGCCAGCTCGCGCTCGTCGCGCTGGCGATGCTGGTGGTCACCTCCGAGTACGGCACCGGAGTGATCCGGTCCACCTTCCTGGCCCGTCCGCGGCGCCGCGATGTGCTGCTCGCCAAGACCGCGGTCGCCGCGGTCGTCGGTTTCGCGGCCGGCCTGGCCTCGGCGGCGGCCGGATGGGCGGCGGCCGCACTGCTGCTGGGTGCACACGCTCGGCCCGGTGAACCCGTCACGGCGTGCCTGCGACTGGCCGTGGTGGCGATGCTGGCCTGCATGCTGACCGTCGCGGCCGGGTTCCTGCTGCGCAGCGCCGCCGGCACCCTGACGACGATGTTCGTGCTGCTGGTCGGCCTGCAACTGGTCGACCCCCGGATCGGCCAGTACCTTCCGGGCGGCGCGGCCGTGGCGTTCGCGGCCGGCGACGGCGTACGCAATGTCCTGGTTCTGGTGGCCTGGACCGCCGCCGCCCAGTTGGCGGCGGGGCCCATCCTGGCCCGCCGGGATGCCTAGGCTGTCGGCATGCACGGGTGGGGCCAGTGGTACGCGCTCGCCGCGGCGGCCGTGGTCGCCGGCTGTTACCTGTGCGGCGCGCGTGGTCGCCCCTGGGCGGTGATCGCCCTGCTCAGCGCCCTGGAGGTCGCTGCCGCGGCGGCCGTCGCGCGCTCCCAGGACACCGTGTCCTGGCTGGGGGACCAGGTCGTGGTGGTGCTCGGAGTGTTCGTGGCGCTGACCGGCGCCTACCGCCGGCTGCGACACGAGTTCGTCGAGCAGGGCTGGGCGCACGCCCGGGACGCGCGGCTGCACGAGCGCGCCCGGATCGCCGCCGACCTGCACGACACCCTCGGGCACGACCTTGCGCTGCTCTCGCTGCAGGCGGCCGGCATTCAGGTGACGGCGGGGGAGCCGGAGACCCGGGAGCGGGCCGCGGCGGTCCGCGCCGGCTCGGCGGCGGCGATCGACACCGTACGCCGGATCGTCGACCTGCTGGACGTCGAAGCGGAAGCCGACGTCCCGGCGGTGCTCGACCGGGCCCGGGCGGCCGGCATGACGCTCGAGGTCACGGGCACTGCGCCCGGTGAACCGTTCGTGGCGCGGCTGCTCTCCGAGGCGCTGTCCAATGCCGTCCGGCACGCGCCCGGCGTCACGGTGACTGTCACCTTCGCCGGCCGCCGCGTGGAGATCGTCAACCCGGTGCCGGAGGGTGCCGTCGCGGGCCGGCCGGGCACCGGACTGGTGATGCTGTCGGCGCGTCTCGAACAGGCCGGCGGTTCGCTGACGGCCGGGCTCACGGACGGCCGGTTCCGGCTGGTCGCGGAGGTGCCGGCCGGTATGGACACCGATGATGGCCGGCTGGGCGACGACTACCGGTTCCGGCGGCGCCGGGTCCGGCGGATGCTGGCCGGCACGGTACTGATCCCGTTCGCGGTGCTGCTCGTGGTCGCGACCGGCTTCTACGCCTGGGCGGTCCGCGACGCGTCGATGGACGACCCGGCGTTCGCCGGGTTGCGGGTCGGAATGCCGGAGACCGCGGCGGTCCAGGTCCTTCCCCGGCGGGAGGCGCCGATCCGGTGGGGTGGCCCGAGCAAGCCGGGATGCCGCTTCTACACGGATGGGAACTATCCGCTGGCGTACGGGAACTACGTGGTCTGCTTCTCGGGTAACCGGGTGTCCCGGTTGGAAGACCTCACCGGGCGGGATCGATGATCAGGATCCTGCTGGCCGACGATCAGCCGCTGGTGCGCGCCGGCCTGAACACCGTGCTCGCCTCCGACCCCGATTTGGAGGTAGTGGGCGAGGCGGCGGACGGCCGGGCCGCGCTGGCGGCGGTCGAGCGCCTGCGACCCGATGTGGCGCTGCTCGACATCCGGATGCCGGGCATGGACGGGCTGACCGCGGCCGAGTCGCTGCGCGCCGGCCACCCCGCCCTCCGCGTCATGATCATCACGACCTTCGACGAGGACCGGTACATCGCTCGCGCGCTCGACGCCGGGGTGCACGGGTTCCTGCTCAAGTCCGGTGATCCGTACGAGTTGATCGGTGGCATCAAAGCCGCGATGAACGGCGGTACGGTGCTGGCGCCCGCGGTCGCCCACCGGATCGTCCGGCTACTGCACGGCGGTGAACTGCGGGACCGGCTGGCCGCCCGAGGCGGGGTGAAGGCCCTCACGCCGCGCGAGCGGGAGGTGCTCACGCTGGTCGCGGCCGGCCTGTCCAACGCCGAGATCGGCCGCCGTCTGCACCTGGCCGAGGGGACCGTGAAGATCCACGTGAGTGCCCTGCTCGGCAAGCTCGGCCTGACCAACCGGGTGCAGGCGGCGATCTACGCCTACCGGGCGGGCCTGGCCGGGTAACTGCCGGTTCGGCGATGCATCGACGCTCAACTCGAGGCCGCGGCTGCCGATACCTTCAAAGTGCGAAAGACGGCCGGCATCACCCTGCTCCTGGCCGGAGCGGCGATCACCGCGCTGACCCCGGATTCGGTCTGGGGCCAGGTGGCCTATCTCGGCTGCTTCGCCGGCATCGTCGTCGCGGCCTGGGCGGCGGTCCGGCGGCCGGGGCCGCGCCGGCCGTGGGCGCTCATCGCCTGTGCGGTCACCTCGTGGCTGGCCGGGGACGTGACGACGGTGATTCTCCAGCTGGCCGGCCGTTCCCCCTCGGTGGGACTGCAGGACGTGTTCTGGCTGGCCGGCTATCCGTTGATGGGTGCGGCGATCCTCGGCATGGTCCGCCGCCGGGCACCCCGCCAGAGCCGCGCGGCACTCCAGGACGGCCTCACGCTGACCACCGCGGCGGGGCTGGCCGCCTGGCAGTTCTTCATCGAGCCGGAGCTGCACGGTGGCGGCCCGACGTTTTCCCTCGTTGTCGGGGCGCTCTACCCGACCGGTGATCTCGTTCTGTTCGCCGCCGTCGTCTATCTGGCGCTCTCGCCGGGCCGCAACGGCGTGCCGAGCCTGCTGCTGATCGCCGGCAACGCGCTCTCGCTGGTGCTGGACACCCTGCTCACGGTGCTGTCGGACGAGCTGCCCGGCCAGGACGGGGACCGGTTCAACGGCGCCCTGCTGATCGCGAACGCGCTGATCGTGGCGTCGGTGCTGCGCCGCGACCGGGATCAGTTGCTTCTTCCGGCGTCGGACGAGAAGCCGCGCCTCCACCCGGCCCGGCTGATGTTCCTGGGGCTGGCCATGCTGACCGGGCCGATCCTCGCCGTCGGCCGGGAGACCGGACGGATCGAGGAACGGGTGCTGATGCTCACCGCGACCGCGGTGACTGTCGGCTTCTGCCTGGCCCGCTTCACCCAGGCGGTGCACGAACAGGGCCGGGCCCAGGACCGCCTGACCTACCTGGCCGACCACGACAGCCTGACCGGGCTGGTCAACCGCCGGGTGCTCAACGAACGGCTGGCCCGGGATTTCCGGCCGCGCGACGACCTCGCCCTGCTCTACCTCGACCTCGACGGTTTCAAGGCGGTCAACGACGAGCACGGGCATGCGGCGGGTGACGCCGTCCTGGTCGAGGTGGCGCGCCGGATCCGGGCCGAGGTCCGCGACGGCGACCTGGCGGCCCGGCTCGGCGGCGACGAGTTCGCGGTGCTGTGCCAGGACCTGGACCCGGCCGACGCCGGCGAGCTGGCCGAGCGGCTGCGCCGGGCGGTGTCCGAGCCCATTCTCGGTGCCGGCGCGACGCTGCACGTCGGGGCCAGTATCGGCATGGCCGCGGCCGCTGGCTGCGCGCACGGCGACGAGCTGCTTTCCCGGGCCGACGCGGCGATGTTCAAGATCAAACGGGAAGTTCTGGCCGCGGCCACCCTGCCGTTGTAGTCCGGGTCTGCGCATACGCTGCCGGGGTGCAGATCGACCTGGTTGCGCTGATCGTTGACGACTATGACCCGGCCATCGCGTTCTTCACCGGGATACTCGGTTTCGACCTCGTCGAGGACTCGCCGTCGCTCACCACCGACGGGCGACCCAAGCGCTGGGTGGTCGTGCGCCCTCCCGGGGCTCAGACGGGTCTCCTTCTCGCCCGCGCGGACGGAGAACGTCAGGCTGCAGCCGTCGGCGACCAGGCAGCCGGCCGGGTCGGGTTCTTCCTTCGCGCCGACGACTTCGATACGGCGTATCGAACAATGACGGAAGCCGGCGTGACGTTTGTTCGGGAGCCGCGCATCGAACCGTACGGCCGCGTCGCGGTCTTCCTCGACATCGCCGGCAATCGGTGGGACCTGCTCGGAGCCCCGCGACCGTGAGCTTGAAGCCCGGTCGGCCGGGATGCTCAGTCGCGGCCCCTCAGTGCCGATGGGTGATGAGCGGACGGCCAGGTGGTCCTGCGAACCGAGGGGACATCAAATGGCGAAGCGTAACGAGACGGCTCAGCAGATCGCGGAGTTGCTGCGCACCGCGCAGAGCTCGCTCGGGCTGAACCTGGCCTTCCTGAGCCGGCTGGACGGTGTCACTCAGCACCTGGAGGTGGTGGAGTGCACCGATCCTTCGTTGGCGGCCGACGGCCTCACGCAGCCGCAGGAGACCTCGTTCTGTCAAGCGATCATGGAGGAGCGGCTTCCGTCGGTCATCCCGGACGTCGAGGACTTCCCGGTGGCCATGACCTTGCCGGCGGTGCAAGCGGCCGGCATCCGTAGCTATGTCTCGGTGCCGGTGGTGCTCAGCGACGGCTCGGTGTACGGCACGTTCTGCGCGGCCGGCTTCCAGGCCGGGGAGGATCTGGGCGAGCGTGACCGGACGCTGATGGAGGTGCTCGCTCAGGCCGCCGGCATGCTGATCGAGCCGGACGTCCGCAAGCGGCGCCGCAATGCCGGCATCGCCGACCGGCTGCACCCGGTGATCGCGGCCGGCGGCCCGGTCGTACTGTTGCAGCCGATCGTCGAGCTGACGACCGGGCGGCGGATCGGCGCCGAGGCGCTCAGCCGCTTTCCCCAGCAGTGGAACCAGCCGCCGGACCTGGTCTTCGCGGACGCCGAACTGATCGGTCAGCGCGAGTCCCTCGAGATCCTGGCTCTCCGGCAGGCGGCCCGGCACCTGCCGGACACGACCGGCTACGTCGCCATGAACGTCTCGCCGGCCACGCTGGCCACGGCGAGCTGTCAGGACCTGCTGAGCCGGATGCCTCTCGAGCGCATCGTGCTGGAGCTGTCCGAGCACGACCCGATCGACGATTACGAGGCCCTGCGGGCCACGCTCGCCCCGCTGCGGGCCCGGGGGATGCGGCTTGCCATCGACGACGTCGGCGCGGGCTTCTCGTCGCTGCGGCACATCGTCGTCACCGCCCCCGACGTGGTCAAGCTGGACCGGAGCCTGGTCGCCGGCGTCGCTGACGACCACGTGCTGGCCGTACTGACCAAGGCGCTCGTCGAGCTCGCCGACGCCATCGGCGCGCACGTGGTCGCCGAAGGCATCGAGACCGCGACGGACGCCGCCACGCTGACCGGCCTGGGGGTGCACCACGGCCAGGGTTGGTACTTCGATCGAGCGACTACGCCCGACGCCCTGCGCGACATCTACCAGTTGCAGCCGGTCGGCGGCGCGCTCGCCGCGCAGCGAGCCTGAATCCCGCGAACGCCGGCATGTCTTCCACTTTCGTGGTGCCCGTTTGCAAACCGTGGCGTTGCGGATGGATTCTGGCTGCGTTCGCGTCATGACGATTCGAGTCGGTGTGGTGGCGATTGTGGTTCATGGAGGGGCGTTCAGAGGAGTTGACCGGCTGTGAGGTGGTGTGGTCGGCCGGATGCATCACCGTGTCCGGCGAAATCGACTTCGCGAACGCGAGGGTAATCGGGCGACGGATGGTTGCCCTCTTGATTCCTGGGAGCATCGTCGTGGACTGCCGTGAGGTCACCTTCCTCGACGCCGCCGGCCTCCGCATGTTCGCCGACCTGGGTCGGGCCGCCATCGATGTGGGCGCGGTCGTGCACCTCCAGTCCTCACCGGCGGTGAGCGAAACGATCAAGCTGTGCGGCGTGCAGGAGCTGCCCGGCCTGGTACTGGACCGGGACGACGCCGACGGACCGAGGAGTCCGCGATGACCAGCTCGGCCGATCATCGCCGTGGTGGACGCCTCGATCATTACGCCCTCGTCGTCGACCATGACGACACGATCGAGCGTGTTCTCGTGCCGCAACTCCGGCGCAAGATCGCCGCGCATGAAACTGTTCTCATGGTGGTCGGCACCCGGACCGCAGCCGTGGTCCGTGAACGGCTCGGCTACGACGCGAACACGCTGCTCTGGGCCCCGGCGGATCGCTTCTACCAGCGGCTCGGCTTCACCTACGCCAGATTTCTGCGCTATCTGCGTGACGAGCACTCGCAGCAGCGCGTAGTCCACCTCATCACCGAACCTGATCTCGTCACCGGACCGGAGGCGCCGGTGGACCGGGCCGCCGCGTACCTGGGCTACGAATCGATGGCCAACGGCGTCTTCGCCGGTTACGGCTGCCCGATCACCTGCATCTGGCACACCAGCGAGCGGACGGACACGGTCATCGAGGGGGTCCGCAAGGTTCACCCGCAGGAATGGACCCCCTGTGGCGCCGTGGACAATCCCGGATACGTCGGGCCGAGCGAATATCTCAGTCAGCAGACACAGCCGGCCATGACCGCGACTCCACCGGTCACCGATCTCGACATCACCTTGCTGCATCCCCACGAGGTAGCCGCCTGCCGCGCCGCGGTCGGACGGTGGGCCGGGCGTCGACACTTCGTCCGGGCCGCAACCAGCCAGGTCGTCGCGGCGACCAGCGAAGTGATCACCAATGGCGTGCACCACGGCCGGCCCCCGGTCCGGTTGCGAGCATGGCAGCAGGACAACACCTTGATCGTCCACGTCGACGACCACGGGGGCCTGCCGGTTCCCGCTGAGGCAGGTTATCGGCCACCGACCACCCCGGCCGACGCCGCCGGGCTATGGGTCGCCCGGCAACTCGCCGACGTCCTCCTCACCCGTACCGACAACGGGCGAACGGCCGTACGACTCTATTTCCCGTACGCGGTGACCCATCGTCACCTGGACGTTCCGCACCTCCCGTGAGTCGGCAGAACGTTCGCCGGTCCCCGCCGTAAGGGGCGGGGGCCGGCGTTCGGGGCGTCGGTATCAGAAGTTGCCGGCGGTGTTGCACTTGGCCCGCTGGACGACGCAGTCCTTGACCCGGTGGCCGAGGGCAGCGTTGTCCCAGGCGAAGAACGCGTCGCCGTGCATCGACGAGGCCATCTTCGAGGCGAGCTGGAAGCCGTCCGCCGTGCCGCTGGTCGGATAGGCGATCAGGAACGACAACGACGGGATGGCCACCGGGAAGTCACCCTTGCAGGTGCCGTCGTAGGTGTACGCGACGTGCGCCTTGTGGGTGGGGCTGTCCAGGTGCACGCCGTCCCAGCAGTCGGGGAAGACCAGCTGGAACATCAGGGTCGCGCCGGGTGCGCAGAGCGGCCAGTTGCCGTCCGCGCTGCGGCCGATCTCACCGCCCGCGCCGGCGCAGTAGAACTGGTTGACCGAACCGGCCGGCGTCGGCACCTGCAGCTTGGCGTCGCCCGCGATCATGCGGAAGCCCTGCGGAAACGGCACCGTCGCCGACGGGTCGATCAGCCGCGATCCGTAATAGACGGTCACGTCCTTGGGCTCGACCACCTGGCCGTGCTCGTACAGCGAGGGAATCCAGTACGCCGAGAGATCCTCGGCCGGCTTGCAACTGCTGCCGGCATTGCTGAGCAGGGTGTCGGTCGTGGTGTTGGCATCGGTGCTGCTGTTGCCGAGGAAGCTGTGCATGTGCGAGGCGCCCGGCAGGCCGGGGAAGACGATCGGGTCGTCCGGCTTGGAGTGGCTGTAGACGCAGGAGGCGTTGAACTCGGGCACCCGTACCGAGCCGGCCGGCACCGGGCGTGGCGTCATCGCCCGGAACGCGGCCAGCTGAGCGTTCCACTTGGCCTGGTCGATGTTCACCCAGCCGGGATCCGACTGGCCGCCGCCGGTGCCGTCGCCGAACGAGAACCAGTTGATGTTGACGAAGTCGCCGGCCTGGGTGTTCTTCATGACGGCGTACACCGATTGCGCGCCGGCCGGGTGGGTGGCGGCCGTCGCGGTCAGGGTGACCCAGTTCTGCCAGCCGCCGGTCGCGGCGATCGGGAACTTCGCGAGCAGCGGGCCGGTCGCCGACCCGGTGTGCAACTCGACGAAGCCTGCGCCGACCGCGGAGGAAACCCGGGCCGAGACGGTCAGCGGGGCGGTGGTGCCGAGATCGATGCCGTCGTACCGGGTCCAGTCGCCGTCGGCGAGGTAGGACAGGTTCTGGCCGCCGCCGGTGTCGGCGGTGGTCTCGACCTGTACGCCGGACTGGGCGGCGTAGCTCTCCGCCTGAACGACGCTGGTCGCGGCCTCGGCGGTGCCGGACCCGGCGATCAACGCGATGCCGGCGGTCAGGGCCGCCGCCGAGGCGGCAGCGAACAGGGTCCGGGTACGTGCTCTCCGATGGAGGGAGGGGGATGGGGTCATGGCAATCCTCGGTGTCGTGCCACCTGCCCGCCCGATGGGGGATTGACGGGAGATGACCGTCATTAGGTGCCTGGAGTATGCGCCGTGAGGAAGCGCTTTCTCAAGTGTCTATTCAGCAAAGTAAATGAATTTGCAGGCGCAGCCTCGTATCCACGATGTCGCGGTGTGAGCTCCTACGGTCTGTAAGTTGAGAGCGAGGCCGGACGCAGAAACCGCTTCCCGGCCAGCGGGAGCCGGATCCGGACCTCAGGCCGGGTCGACGCGCAGGGTGACGACCGAGCCGGTGCCAAGGCGGCGGGCCCGTCGGTACCAGATGCCGGCCTCGCCCTTCCACGAGCGCACGTACAGGTCGTCGTCGACGGCCACGATCCAGATAGGTGTGCGGGCGTCCGGTCGGCCGGATGCCGGTACGACGACGTCGATCTCGCCGGCTTCGGCGAGCTGCCGGAGAGTTGTGGTGTCCCAGGCCATGATGGCCGCCTTTCCAAGGTCGATGTCAGCCACCGTACGGCGGCCGTCCGGCGGCAGAGGGGTTCTGTCATTACCTGCTGAGCCAAGCCCTCCCACGAGCGCTCGCCGCCGGGTTCCATGAATGACGTAAGCGCGGGCACGTTGCCGGCGCACCCGGCGGACCCACCACATCGAAGGAGCATTCATGGAACTGCTACCCGTGCGCCCGACCGTCAAGACGCCCGCCCAGGCGTTCACCGGCGACGTCTACATGACCCCGATCTACACCGGCACCGGCCCGTCACGGATGACCGCCGCCCTTGTCCGGTTCACGCCCGGCGCCCGCACCAACTGGCACTCCCACGCCGTCGGGCAGACGCTGCACGTCACCGAGGGCGTCGGCCTTGTCGGCACCCGCGACGGCCAGGTGCTGCGCATCCACGCCGGCGAGACCGTCGTCTGCCCACCCGATGAGGACCACTGGCACGGCGCCACCGCCGACACCTTTATGAGCCACCTGGCGCTGCTCGAGGCCAAGCCCGACGGCGGCGACCCCACCACCTGGCTCGAACCGGTCACCGACGAGCAGTACGAGCAGGCCAACAAGCACTGACCACCTTTTCGCGTACCGGAAGAAGGATCACCACCATGCGTGGAGTAGTCATGCACGCCCCCGGCGACGTCCGGGTCGAAAACCGCGAGGACCCGCGGATCGAACGCCCGACCGACGCGGTCATCCGCGTCGCCGCCGCCTGCGTCTGCGGCTCCGACCTGTGGCCCTACCGCGGCATCGAACCGGTCGACGGCCCGACGCCGATGGGTCACGAGTACGTCGGCGTGGTCGAACAGGTCGGCAGCGACGTTGCCACGATCAGGCCCGGGCAGTTCGTCGTCGGATCGTTCTTCGCCTCCGACAACACCTGCGAGATCTGCCGGGCCGGCTACCAGTCCCGCTGCGTGCACGCCGAGCTGGTCGGCGCCCTCGGCACCCAGGCCGAGTACGCCCGGATCCCCCTCGCCGACGGCACCCTGGTCGCCACCCCCGACCGTCCGGCCGACGATCTCGTCCCGAGCCTGCTGGCCGCCTCCGACGTACTCGGCACCGGCTGGTTCGGTGCAGTCGCCGCCGAGGCCGGTCCCGGCAAGACCGTCGTGGTCGTCGGCGACGGCGCGGTCGGCCTGCTCGCGGTGCTCGCCGCCAAGCACCTCGGCGCCGAACGGATCATCGCCATGAGCCGCCACGCCGACCGGCAGAAACTCGCCCTGGAGTACGGCGCGACCGATATCGTCACCGAACGCGGCGACGACGGCGTCGCGAAGATCAAAGAACTGACGGGCGGGCTGGGGGCGCACTCGGTCGTCGAGGCCGTCGGCACCCAGGAATCGATGATGCAGGCGATCCGCGCCACCCGGCCCGGCGGGCACATCGGCTACGTCGGCGTCTCGCACGACGTCGAACTTCCCGGCAACGAGCTGTTCTTCGCCGAGGTCCATCTGCACGGCGGCCCCGCCCCGGTGCGCCGGTTCCTGCCGGAGCTCATCGACCTGATCGTCAAGCGGGAGATCGACCCGGGCAAGGTCTTCGACCTCACCCTGCCGCTCGACCGGGCCGCCGACGGCTACCAGGCGATGGACGAGCGCCGCGCCATCAAGACGCTCCTTCGTCCGTGACGACCGTGCGGCGTACGAACCGCCCTGACCACCCGCAATGCCCCACAGGACCGGAACTCATGACCGATCTGAACCCCCGGCAACAAGCAACCGCCGCCATCGCCGCCTTCACCGCCATCGGCCGGATGCCACAGTTACGCGACGCGCTCACCGGCGGCCTGGATGCCGGGCTGAGCGTCAACCAGATCAAAGAGATCCTGGTGCAGATGTACGCCTATGCGGGCTTCCCGCGCAGCCTCAACGCCCTCGGCGCGTTCATGGCCTTGCTCGAGCAACGCCGCGCCGACGGCATCACCGACCCTGCCGGCGACCAGCCGCGGCCGTTGGCCGCCGGCACGGACATGCGGAAACTCGGCACCGATAATCAGACCCGGCTGTCCGGCGCACCGGTGACCGGCCCGCTGTTCGAGTTCGCTCCCGCCATCGATCAGTTCCTCAAGACGCACCTGTTCGGCGACATCTTCGCCCGCGACAACCTCGACTGGCCGAGCCGCGAGATCGCCACCGTCGCCGCCCTGGCCACCCTTGACGGAGTGGAAAGCCAGCTACAGTCCCACTTCGGCATCGCGCTCAACACCGGCCTGACCGCGACGCACCTGCGTGGCCTCGTCACGGTCGTACGCGACCGCGTCGGCCACGCTCAGGGTGACCGCGCCGCCGGGATCCTCGACAGAGTGCTGGCCGGCTGATTCAGGAGGTACCGCGGTGGAGTTCACACGGCTCGGTCGGACCGGGCTGAAGGTGAGTCGTATCGGGCTGGGCTGCATGAGCTACGGCGAGGCCGCGGCCGGCATGCACCGGTGGACCCTCGATGAGGACGCCGCCGCGCCGTTCTTCCGGCAGGCGGTCGAGCTGGGGGTGACGTTCTGGGATACCGCGAACGTCTATCAGGGCGGCACCTCGGAGCAGTTCGTCGGGCGGGCGATCGACCGGTTCTCGCGACGGGAGGAGATCGTGCTGGCCACCAAGGTCAGCGGCAAGATGCACGACGGTCCGGGCGGCAGCGGCCTGTCCCGCAAGGCCGTCCTCGAGCAGGCCGATGCCTCGCTGCGACGGCTCGGGACCGACTACATCGACGTCTACTACCTCCACCGATTCGACCCCGAGACGCCGGTCGAAGAGACCATGTGGGCTCTCGACGACCTGGTCCGGGCGGGCAAGGTGCGCTATCTCGGCGCGTCCTCGATGTGGGCGTGGCAGTTCGCGAAGGCGCAGCACAGCGCCGTGCTGAATGGATGGACGACGTTGTCGGCGATGCAGGATCAGTACAACGTGCTCAAGCGCGAGGAAGAGCGGGACATGATCCCGATGTGTCTCGACCAGGGCGTCGGTCTGACCCCCTATTCCCCGCTGGCCAAAGGCCGGGCCACCCGGCCCTGGGGCCGGCCGACGGCCCGGTCGTCGTCGGACGACGTGGCCCGGGCGTTCGACCGCGACGTCGACGAGCTGGTGGTGAACGCGATCCAGAGCGTCGCCGAGGCTCGCGGCGTCGCGATGGCCCAGGTGGCGCTGGCCTGGGTGTTGTCCAAGCCGGTCGTTTCCTGCCCGATCGTGGGGGCCACCAGGCCGCACCACCTGCCGGACGCCGTCGCCGCCCTGGATCTCGTTCTCACTGATGGCGAGATCGCCGAACTGGAGGCTCCTTACCAGCCGCAGGACAACTACTGGTGGTGATCCGCAAACGCCGCAGCCCGGGATTTCCCAAGCCGCGGCGATGGGCTGAACCGCTCGGTTCGCGGCCGGCGGCCTACTCGGTACGCGACCCGCAGGCGAACGGGGTGCCGTCCGGGCCGTCCTGGGCGCACACCTTGATCCCGACGGTGTCCTTCGACCCCAGCTTGGGCAGCGGCAACCAGACCTCGGAATTGAAGCCGCCCCCGTTTCGCTGCGCGCCGTACAACTTTCCGCTGATCCAGACCCAGGCCTTGACGCCGACGCCGTCCTTGCAGGCGTCGTAGACGCCGACGCTGTGGTCACCGGAGACGAACTGCGCTCCTCCGTACCGGGAGCACTGCGGCGACGAGCCGGTGTCGACCCCGAAGCTGCCGGGCGCCGCCGACGCCGCCCCGGCCGGCACGAGCGTGGCGGCGACCGCCAGCACACCGGCGCCGAGCGTCACCCCGATCCTGTTCCGTTGCCTCATGTCACGTTCCTTTCTGCTGGTCCCCGTGTGACGGAGACCCCGCAGTCGTACCCCGGTTCCGTTGTCCGGCGTCGGTGGACGCACGCCGGACAACAATCTCCGGACAACCGCGCGCAGGTCGGAGATCCCGGGCGGCTACTTCCGCAGCAGATGCCGGACGGCCCGGGCCATCAGGTCGTTGCGGTCGGACGCCGACAGCTTCTCCAGACCGAAGCCGAGGTAGAGGGTGTCGGCCGTGGCGGTCGCGGCGCCGAAGTCGTACGCCTGAAGGCTGCGGGTCCAGTCCGTGCGGTTGGCGGCGGAACCCGGCGGTGGACCGGCGACGGTCCAGCCGCCGAGGTCGGTTTCGAACGAGGTTTGCGAGACCGTCGCCGCGTCCACGTCGACGTGGACGTCGTCGAGGAACACGCCGAAACCGTCGGCGAAGCGGTCGGAGGCGTCCGAAATCGAGATTTCGACACGCTTGCCGGCGTACCCGGAAAGGTCGGCGTCGAAGTCCTTCCAGCCGCCGCTCGAGCCGCTCACCGCGTTCCAGGTGCCGGTCGTGCCCTGCGGCCCGCAATCGGTGCCCCAGTAGTGCGCCAGGAACGGATGCGGATCGAAACCGAAGGACGGGCACGCGAAGCCGGTGTCGGTGGTGGTGAGGCCCCCGGTGTCCGGCAGCGTCGTCCAGTTGTCGGTGCCGGCCTCGTGCGCCTCGACGAACAGGAAGTCGTCGCCGTCGGTGCCGCGGGAGAACTTGAACCGCAGGTGCGCGTTCTTCGCCGCGGTGAGGTCCAGCGTCCTGGTCAGCCGCTTGTACGAGGCGTTGCCCTGTCCGCTGAACAGGTACCAGTCGCCGCTTGCCGGGTCGTACGGGCCGGGGGTGTCGCGTTTCCAGGTCAGCGGGATGCTGCTGGTGAACTGGGGGAACTGGGCCGGGGGAAGCTGGCTGGAGATGCTGAGGAACGACGCCGTGTGCTGCTGGGCGCCGGTCGGCGCGGTGAAGCCGTCCAGCCCGCCGGATCGGCCGGCCACGGCCCGGGTGCCACCGTTGTCCACATAGGTGCCCGCGCCGAGCCAGTACTGCTCGAAGTCGTCGCTCAGCAGCTGACAGGTCACGTCTTCCCAGCTCTGACATTCGCCCGGTCCGTCGGGCTTGTAGAGAGCGTTGCTGTTCTCGGCGTAGCCCGCATACTGCCCGGCGTAGAGCAGCTTGCCGCCCTCGTTCAGATAGTCGCGTACGGCGGTCTGGGTCTGTGCCGCGGCGCGCGTCGTGGCGTAGTCGGGTTGGCCCGGGTCTCGCGGGACGATGTCGTCGCCGGTCTCCCACACCACGGCGCGGTAGTGCGACAGCACACCGAGCGGGTCCGGCGCCTGCCGGCCGTGCCGGTCCATGTCGTAGACGTCGGCGGTGTAGCCCGCGTGGCGCAGGGCGTCGACGTGCTCGTCGGCGTACCGGGCTGAGGTGGCGCCGTCGGTGTTCGGCGGTTCGATGCCGGTCACGTCCTCGGTGGCCAGAACGAGTACGTCCCCGCCGATCCGGTCGGCGACCGTGTAGCTGAACGGCCGGCTCGCCGGGCGACCGCGTGCGGTGAACCAGATGGTGACCTTGTCCTTCGCCCTCTGCCGGGGGACCGTGCCGCGCAGTTCGGCGAAGTACTTGTCCGCTGTGCCGCCGTACCGCTTGCCGCCGCGCCATTCGCGCACCGCGACCGTACGCTCGGGGCCGCTGTTGATCGTGTAATGCATCCGCACGTCGTGCAGCGACCGCCGTGCGATGACGGACACCTGCTGGCTGGAACCGAACGAATCGGCGAACGTGTGCGGGGCGAAGTCCTCGGTGCTGCGCCCGACCACCGAGACCGGATCGGCCGGATCCTTCGCCGACTCGGCGACCGACAGGGCGAACGGCACGTTCTTGGCGTACTCGGCCTGGATCAGCTTCTCGTCGTCGGGGAAGTCGAATTCGGTACGGCAGTCGTCCGGGTTCCACTGGTCGTCAGGGTCCGACGCGGCCGCCGTATCGCAGGTCGACATCTCCGGAGCGAACGCGATCGTCCCGTACCGGGCCTGCACGTGCGTGTTCGTGTCGCCGTTGCTGGTGTACATCTGGGCGATCTGTTCCGGGTCGTAACCGGGAACGGCCGGCTTCGCGTGGTCGCCGGCCAGCGCCATCGCGATCTGGTCGTCCGGGTTGACGGTCGAGACCTGCCAGCCGCTGCCCCACAGCAGCACCTGCGCGGCGGAGTGGTAGTTCACCAGGAATTGGAAGCCGACCCGCCGGAACAGGGCGTCCATCGCCCGGGTCTCCGGTTCCGAATCGGGCGCGGGCCCGCGGAAGCTGTCGTCGCCCGGATTGGTCGACGAGCCCTCGTTGTCGTAGCCCCACTTCTCGGCGAAGTTGCGGTTCAGGTCGACGCCGTCCTCGGGACCGAACTTGCCGTCGCCGTTGTTGTCGCGCAGGTTCTTTCGCACGTAACGGAAGTCGCCGCCGGTGAACGTCGTGTCGTAGCCGTCCGGGTTGGCGACCGGCATGAACCACAGTTCGGTGGTGGCGAGCAGCTTGGTGATCGCCGGGTCGGTGGCGTAGCCGTCCAGTACGTGGTGCATCAGCCGGCGGGTCATCTCGGGGGTGATCCATTCCCGGGCGTGCTGGGCACCCATGTAGAGCACCGACGGCCGCCGCCCGTCCGGCACGGCATTGGCGTCGACGGTCACCTTGAGCGCCTGGATCGGCAGGCCGCGCACGGTCCGGCCGACAGTTTCCAGCTTCGCCAGCTTCGGGAACCGGGCCGCGGTGGTCGCCAGCTCATCCCGGATGCCGCCCGGCCCGCTGTAGGGCCGGAAAACCTTCGGTGCCTGCGCCTGCAGCGTCCGCATCCGCCCGGTCAGGGGCTTGACCCGCAGCGGTACGCCGGCCGCGACCAGCCGTGCCGCCTGTTCCCGGCCGAGGATCAGCTCGACCGCCACGTTCCCACCGGCGACCGGACGACGGCTGATCTCGTCGACATCGATGCCTCCGGTGCCGAGCCGCTGCCACTGTGCACTGTCGAGTGTGCCCACGTAGACGTCGAGGCCGCTGCCGTCGGCCGGCGCCGCCCGGGCCATCGGTGCGGCCGCGACGATCGACGCGGCGGTGAGCAGGGCCGTTCCGAGAACGGACCAGCGTGGTCGCTTCACGAGTCTCTCCGAGGGGCAGGGGGATCGATGTCAAGGACATCAAACCGCAGCGGATCAATACCTGGACCCGGGTGACCGCTTACGTGAGCGTCCACCTCTGGTTGGTGCCGGACCCGCACGTCCAGAGGACGATCTTGGTGCCGTTGGCGGTGGCGGCGCCGTTCGCGTCGGGGCAGCGTCCGGACTGCCCGCCGACGATCGTTCCGGTGTGACTGCCGGTGCCCGGTCCGTCCGTGCCGCTGACGGTGAGCAGCACGGCCTGGCCGGACGGCACGCCGGTGGTGTAGCTGGTGGCGAAGGATCCCAGGTTGGTGCCCGTCCACGGGTCGCGAACGGCGACGGTGCCGGTCAGGCCCAGGTCCGACCAGCGAGCGGTGATGTTCGCGGTGGCGCCGGTGCGGTTGAGCAGGAGTACGGCTCTTTTGCCCGTACCGCTGAGGGCTTTGCTGTAGACCTGCAGGCCGGTCGAATCCTCGGCGACCTTGGTGCCCTGCCGGCCGAGCGGGTCCTGGTCGATCGCGATGACCTCGCGGCTGGTGAGAATGGCCCGGGTGTCCGCGCTCATCGTCGCGAGGTTGTTGCCGGCCAGCAGGGGTGCGCCGGAGATGGCCCAGAGACCGAGGTGGGTGCGGTTCTGCGCCGCGGTGAAGCTCGGCATGCCGACGATCAGCATGTCGGGGTCGTTGTAGTGGCCGGGGCTCTGGGCGCCGGGATGCTGCGCCGAGTCGAAGTTGGTCAGCACCCGGCTCATCGAAGCGCTCTCGCCGTAGTAGATGATGTCCTGGCTGGTGCGCCACATGGTCGATATGCCGGGTGCCCAGTTCCACGGGCTGCCGTTGCCCCAGCTGCAGACCGACAAGGCCATCGGGCGGCCGGTCTGTGCGGTGGCGCGGGCGATCGAGTCACTGATCGCCGTGTACGCGGTCTGCGGGTTGAGGCCCTCGGCGTTGCCGCCGCACCAGTCCACCTTGACGAAGTCGAAGCCCCACCGGGAGAACCGCAGGAAATCCTGGTCGTAGTGGCCCTCGCTCCCCGAGCCCGGTGCGGCCGGCCGCCCGGTCGGGTAGTAGTAGCCGCACCCGTCGCGGCCGGCGTCGGTGTAGATGCCGGCCTTGAGCCCCTTGCTGTGGATGTAGTCGGCGATCGCCGCCATCCCGCCGGGCCACTCGGTGGGGTCCACCGTGATGTTGCCCGCGGAGTCCCGGGTGCCCTGCCACCAGCCCTCGTCGATGTTGACGTACTGGTAGCCCGCGTCCTTGAGCCCTGCGGAGACCATGGCGTCGACCTGGCCCTTGAGTACGCTGTAGTTGATTTTCGCCGCGAAGGTGTTCCACGACGCCCAGCCCATCGGCGGCGCGCTGACCACGTTGTTCGGCGCGGCCGCGGCCGGCCCCTGGCCGGCGGCGATCGTGGCAGTCGCCAGGCCCAACGCCAGTGCGCCGCCGAGCACGGTTCTTGCGATGCTGCCTGCGTCCATGACCCAGCTCCCTCTCGTCCGCGCCGGAGTAGTGCTGTTAACGTTCACATTTGATTGAAGCACATGAATGTGATTGTTGGCGGTCCGGTCGCGGCGCGGCACGGCCTGACCCTCGGCTGACGTGGGCCGCAAGGCGAGGCCATATCACCTTTCGCGGGAGTGGTCATTGTCCTTTCGGATCGGCTACGGCGGCGCGTCCGTTGGCACATTCGCATGGTTGACGGACGGCCGGCTCCGATCCGGAGCGCTAGCGTAGCCAGGCTCCGAGGCGCACCAGAATCCGTTCCACGCCTCACCGGAAGTGTCAGACGGCCTGAGATCTACGGCTATGGGGGGTTGGGTGCAAAGGACGGCCCTGAGGCCCGACGAAGCTGGTCTGAGCAGGCGGCGCGGGCGTAACCGCTACTTCGATCTGCTCCGCGCCGCCGCGCTGCTGCGGGTCATCGTCTACCACACGGTCGGCTGGCCGTGGCTGCATCTCCTCGTCCCGGCGATGGGCGTAATGTTCGCGCTCGCCGGGTGCTTGATGGCCGACTCGTTGGAGCGCCGCCCGCCCGTACGCGTGGTGGTGTCCCGGATGCGCCGGCTCCTGCCCCCGGTGTGGGCCTTCGGGATCGTCGCCATCGCGATGGGCTGGGTCGCTGTCGGCGTGGGCCGGCGCGAGTGGTTCCACCTGCTTTTCTGGCTGCTGCCGCTGCGTGATCCCGAGTCGCACGCCGTCGGATTCGGGTACGTCGACATCCTCTGGTACGTGCGAACCTATCTGTGGTTCGTCATTCTCTCCCCGGTGCTGCTGATCGCCTTCCGGAAGGCGCCGGTGGTGACCCTGGCCGCGCCGCTCGCATTGCTACCCGCGGCCGCATTGACCTCGCCGTTCACCTCGGCCCGACACGGGGCCGTCATCGACATTCTCGGCTTTGGCACCTGCTGGGCTCTGGGCTTCGCCGCGCATGACGGCTATCTGGCCCGGCTTCCCGTTCTGGTGTGCGGTGCTGTCGTCGCCACGCTCAGCGCCGTCGGCCTGGCCTTGGAGATCGCCTATCCGTTCGGCCGGTCCGGGAGTACCGGGCCGGTATTCGTCGGGTACGCCCTGTGGTCCGCGGCGTGGGTGCTGGTGTTGATGCGATGGAATCCCGACATGTCGTGGATGACGAAGTGCGGCTGGCTGAGGAGCGCGGTCACGGTCGTCAACGCGCGCGCCGTCACCATCTACATCTGGCACGACGCCGCCATCGCCGTCATCGCGGTGTTCCTCCACACGGCGCGGGTGCACGTCTCGCACGTCGTCGAGCTTCCGGCCGTCCTGTTGCTCACCGGATTGGCGGTGCTCGCCTTCGGCTGGGTCGAGGATCTCGCGGCCCGCCGCCGGCCCAAGCTCCTGCCCCGGGCGGCGTGACCCGCCGTCAGCGGGTGGGACGTAGCAGCACCGCGTACAGGTCATGAGGACCTGGCTCGTGGACGTTGCCGTCGCCGTCCCGTCCGAGCGGAGCTGACTCGCCGGTGACCGGGAAATACCAGCCCTCCTCGACGTCGGCCAGGGGCGAACAGTCGTCCCCGCCCGCTCCCTCCGTGGCCACCACCACGACGGCATCGCCGGGAAGGTCGGCAAGAATGTCCCGCAGGCCCGCGACGGTGATCGTCCCGAGGGTCAGCATCGGGTCGGGCCGGGCATTCTGATCCCGGACGTAAGTGTTCTCATCGGGGTCCACTGCCGTCCTCCGTTCATCGTGACGTCGGCATGCTGCATCATCCGCCACCGCACCAGGAACTCGCCGGAGTACGGGGCTCAGTCCCCGATCCTTGTGCATGCCGCGTAATCGTGTCAGGGCTCGTTGTCCAGGAAGGCCGGCAGGATCGATGGCGGCATCGGGCCCTTGTTGCGCCGCCCCTGGCCCATCTCCTCCCAGGCGTGAGCGAGGATGCCGACGCTGCGGCTGAGCACGAACAACCCGCGCGCCAGGGGAGCGGCGAAGCCCAGTTCGGCGTAGATGACCGCGGTGGCGCCGTCGATGTTCATCGGCACGGGGGCGATCGCGGCCTCGACGCCGCGGGCCGCCCGCAGGTAGTGGCCCTCGACCACGCCCTCCGCGACCGCCTCGTCGACGGGGCCGAGCAGGGGGTCGCGGCGCGGATCGCGGGTGTGGAAACGGTGACCGAAGCCCGGCAGGTAGCGGACGCCGCGCTCGCGCCAGCGGGTGATGGTCGCCTCGACGCCGGCCGTGTGGACCTCGGAGAGCAGCTCGACGCATTGCTCGCCGGCGCCGCCATGGGAGTTGCCCAGCGAGTTGACCGCGCTGGCCATGGCGTTGTTGAGCCCGACGCCGCAGGTGGCCGTCATGCGCGCGATGGCGATCGACGGCGCGTGCGGTCCGTGATCGACGCCGGCCACGAGGGCGGCCTCGAGGAGGCGTACCTGGGCGGGGGTGGGCAGGTCGCCGCGGACCATCAGCCAGATCATCGAGCCGAATCCGGTGGTGCCGATCAGATCCTGGACGGGGTGGCCTCTCAGCTCGATGCGGTTGGGTTCGATGCGGGACACCGCGGTGCCCCACCAGTCGGCGACCTGCTCATCGCTCATCTCAGTAGACCTCGACCTTCCCGGTGGGCCGCGGGCTGTAGCTGTCGTTGTAGAAGTACTCGCCGCGCCGCCCGAACGTGTAGGAGAACGATTCACCGGGCTTGAGGCGTACGTTGAACAGGCCCTCGAAGAACTGGGTGGCGCTGTGGTCGTGGGGGTTGTCGGCCGGGTTGACGAAGGTGACCGTCGTGCCGACCGGCACCCGCAGCCAGGTCGGCGCCATGCCGTTCACGGCGGTCGACTCGGTCGTTCCGACAGTGGAAGAAGCCGGGTCGTACGTGCGGGCGAGCACCACGGTGTTGTTGACCGCGCTGCCCTCGACGGCGGTTCCCGACACGGGCCGGCGTACGGTCGGCGGTGCCGGCGTGGTCGCCGGCCGCACCTTCCCGTCGATCTTGAAGGCCCAGAGGAAGTCGCCGCGAGGTGCCGAGGCGCCGTAGGGAATGTCGGTGCCGCCGGCGTAGACCGCCAGGTACTGCTCCCCGTCGATCTCGTAGGTGATCGGGCTGCTGCTGATCGCCGCTCCGCACTGCCACCGCCAGAGCTCGCGCCCGCCGGCGGCGTCCATGGCGATCAGGTTGCCGTCCGGCTGACCGATGAAGATCAGGCCGCCGGCGGTGCTGAGCACGCCGTTGCCGTGCGCGAGGGAGTACGGCATCCGCCGCTTCCACCGCACCAGGTTGGTCGACGGGTCGACCGCGACCACGCCGCCCGTCTGATACTCGCCCGGCGGCCGGAGCCCGTTGCTCGACTCGGTCAGCGAGTGCGCCGCCGCCACGTAGCCGTACCCGGTGTAGACCAGCCCGGTGTGCTGGCTGTAGGACTGCGCGTTCCAGCAGGCGCCGCCGCCGTGTCCGGGAGTGGACAGGATCGGCACGTCCCAGTGCGGCGTGTAGATCTTGGCTGGGACGTAGTTGGGTACGGCCCGGTTGGGGTCGCCCGGTACCGAGGTGCCCAGCGGCTGCTCCACCACGCGGTTCTCGGTCCAGCCGCCCTGGCGCGGGAACGGCTGGGTCGGCCAGGTCTTCTGCCGCGGTTCCTGGGGCACCGGCACCTCGTCGATGCCGAGCGGCGCCGAGCCGTCGGTGCGGTCGAGGATGAAGTACATGCCGGACTTGCTGCCGTAAACGACGATCTTCCGCGGCCGTCCGTGAATGTGCACGTCGGCGAGCACCGGCGCCATCACGTTGTCCATGTCCCAGATGTTGTGGTGGACCGACTGGAAGTGCCATCGGTACTTACCGGTCTTGATCTCCATGGCGACGATCGAGCTGGAGAACAGGTTCTGCCCCTCGCGGCCGGAGCCGTCCTGCGACGAGTTGTTGCCGCGCGCGTTGCCGAACGTCCAATAGATCAGGCCGAGTTCCGGGTCGATGGCCGGGTGCATCCACGGGGTGGCCCCGCCGGTCTGCCAGGAGTCACCGGCCCAGGTCTCGTTGCCGAGCTCGCCGGGCCCGGGCGCGCCCCAGAAGTTCCAGATCAGCGAGCCGTCGGCGGCGCTGAGCGCGAGGGCGGCCGCCCGGTTGCTGTCGTGGGTGCCGACGTGCAGGAGACCGTCGTGGTAGGTGACCGCGACCTTCTCCATGGTGCCGAAGCCGGTGATCTGCCGTTCCCAGACGACCGTGCCGGTGGCCTGGTCGAGCGCGATGATCCAGCTGCCCTTGCCGTGGGTGAAGACCTTGCCGTCGCCGACCGCCACACCGCGCCGGGTCACCGTGCCGTGCGTCGCCGTGTACTTCCACTTCGTTGCACCGGTGCGCCCGTCTACCGCATGCACGTTGCCGAGCGCCGATTCGATGTAGAGCACGCCGTCGACGACGACCGCGGTGCTCTGGTTCGTGCCCGTGGTCAGGCCGCCCTCGATGCGGTTGACCCAGGCGCCGCCGAGCCGCCGGACGCTGCCGCGGTCGATGTCGTGCAGCGCGGAGTAGTTCTGGTTGCCGTAGTTGCCGCCGACCTTGGGGAAGTCGCGGCCGCCGGGAGTGCTGCACGACGCGGGCCGGTGGCCCGCGGCCAGGGGCACCTTGGCGAGCGGTGCCGCGGCGGCCGCCGCCAGCGCTCCCTTCAGGACCTGTCTGCGGGGAACCTCCATGAATGACCTCCTCGGTCCATCTAGCGGACCGATCGATCCGCCTAGAGGTCCCGTCAATATAGGGCCGCCGGCCGCAGCTGTTCAACAGCGCTCCTTGCGTTTCCCGAAACATCGTCTTTATATTGGGCCGGACCTCAGAGTGGTACCTGGGGTCCACCTAGCGGACCTGAGCAAGGGTGGCATGCATGGCAAAGATCTCCCGGCGCGCGATGCTGCAGGGCACCGCGGCCGCGACAGCGGCGGCCGCGACATCCACCGTGGGTGGAACCGCGGCGACGGCATCTCCGCAGAGGCAGAAGGAACCCACCACCAAGACGCCGGTGACCACGCCCGTCCCGGACAACCTGGAGAAGTTCTACGACCCGGTCTACAACGTCATCCGCGGCCAGGCGCCGGCGTCCTATCACCCGTGGGTCACCAACCGGGCGGACCGGGTCCTGCTCTACAGCCGGACGGCCGGCCCCCGGCACGCCCACCTCGGCCCCGCTCTCGCGGCCGGACTCAACCCGCCGCTCACCGCGGCAAACGTGCTGCAGAACGCGCTCATCAAGTGGATGGGCGAGGTGGGCGTGCAGGTCGACTGGACCGAGGACGTCACCCAGATGCCGGGCATCGGCAGCACCTACAAGGCGGTCGTCTTCGGCAGCACCAGCCGCGACACGATGTGGAAGCACGGCACCGCGGTCGATCCGGCCGCCGCGGTCAACACCACCACCGGCGCTCACCTGGACGCCGCGAAAACCGCGCTGCACCAATACATGCGGGCCGGCGGCGGCTTCGTCGGCATCCACAACGCGGTCGGCGGCACCGAATACAACTGGCACTGGTTCGAGGGTTTGACCGGCTCGCAGTACTACGACCACGGCGCGCTGCAGGACGGCACGGTCGTCACCTACACCGACCATGACTCCTCGACCGAGGGACTTCCGGCGCGGTGGGCGTTCAAGGACGAGTGGTACAACTGGATGCCCTTCCCGACCCGGGTCAAATTCCTGCTGGGAGTCGACGAGTCCACATTGGCCACCAAGTCGAAGGTGCACCCCGGGCACGGCAGGTTCCATCCGCTCTCGTGGTGCCAGTACTACGACGGCGGCCGTTCCTGGATCACCGCGCTGGGCCACGACTCGCTCGCCTGGACCGACGGCTCCGGCTATCCCGGTCAGGCGTTCTTCAAGAAGCACGTCGTCAACGGAATCCTGTCCGCCATGGGCAACCTGCCCTTCTGCGTTTAGGGAGATGTCATGAAGAAGAAGACCTGGACCAAGCCGAAGACCGAATGCCTGGAATCACGCCCCGAGGTCTCCGCCTACGCCGGGGTCGGCCAGCCGTGGGCCAAGCAGCGCTGACCCGCGACGAGTTCGCGGCGGCCCTGCGCGGGTTGTCGGTCCGCTACTGGGACCGGCACCCGTTTCATCTGCGGCTGCACGCCGGCCGGTGCGCGCCGGCCGAGGTGCGGTCGTGGGTGGCCAACCGCTGGTACTACCAGAAGGTTCTCGCGCAGAAGAACGCCGCGATCATCGCCAACTGCCCGATTGCCTCGGTCCGCCGGCGCTGGCTGGAACGCCTGACCTTCTTCGACGGCGGCGCGGGTGACGACTGGCTCGTGCTCGCCGACGCGGTCGGCCTCGCCCGCGAGGAACTGCTCGACGAGCGGCACGTGGCCCGTGGCACCCGCTTCGCGGTCGACGGCTACCTGCACTTCTGCCTGACCCGGCCGTGGACCGAGTCGGCCGCCGCCGCGCTCACCGAGCTTTTCTCCCCGGACTTCATGGCCGCCCGGGTGCTCGCCTGGCGGGCCCACTACGACTGGATCAAGCCGGACGGCTACGCGTACTTCGAAAAGCGCATCCCGGTGGTCCGCGACGACGCCGGCTACACCCTCGACCTGGTGCTCACCCACTGCGTCAGCCCCGATCAGCAGCGGGCTGCCATCACCGCGCTCGCCTTCAAGTGCGACGTGCTCGGCGCGATGCTCGACGCCGTCGACTATCAGGGCGGCGTGCGGTGAGGCCCGGCCTGGTCCGCGGCGTACGGCTGGTCCACGATCCGGTCCGCGCCGCCGACGCCCTGCTTTATCCCGAGGGCAGCCTCGTTCTCGACGGCCCGGCGGCCGACGTCGTGCGTGCCTGCGACGGCCGTCGCGACGCGGCGGCGATTGCCGCCTTGCTCTCTCAGGAGTACGAGGGTGTCACCGTCGAAGACATCACGGATCTGATCGGGGATCTGGCCGCGCGACGCCTGATCGAAGACTCTGGTTCTCCGACGCGGATCCGGACCGCCGCCGGCCGGCCCGGCCCGCACAGCCCACTCGCCGTCGGGCTGGTCGCCGAACTGACCTACCGCTGCCCGCTGCGCTGCTCCTACTGCTCGAACCCGCTCGAGATCGCCCCGCGCTCCGAGGAACTGACCACCGCCGAGTGGCTCGACGTGCTCGGCCAGGCCCGCGACCTCGGCGTCCTCCAGGTCCACTTCTCCGGCGGCGAGCCGCTGCTCCGCCGCGATCTGCCGGAGCTGGCCGCCCATGCGAGGCGGCTCGGCATGTACACCAACCTCGTCACGAGCGGGCTGGGCCTGTCGGAGGGCCGCCTGGCCGGTATCGACCACGTGCAGTTGTCCATTCAGGACTCCGACGCGGGAGCGGCGGACGAGGTCGCGGGCGTACGTGCGTACGCAAGAAAGGTGGAGGCCGCCGCGGCCGTGCGCACCGCGGGCCTGCCGTTGACCGTCAACGTGGTGCTGCACGCGCGCAACGTCGACCGCCTGGCCGGGATCGCCGACCTGGCCGTGAGCCTCGGTGCGGACCGGCTCGAGCTGGCCCACACCCAGTTCTACGGCTGGGGCCTGCTCAACCGCGACGCGCTCATGCCGACCGGTGCGCAGATCGAGCGGGCCAACGCGGCTGCCGTGCGGGTGCACGACCGCTACGGCGACCGGCTCGAAATCGTCTACGTCGAACCCGATTACCACACCGGCCGTCCGAAGCCGTGCATGAACGGCTGGGGGAGCCGGCAGTTCTCGGTCACCCCGACCGGCGCGATGCTGCCCTGCCTGGCCGCTCAGCAGCTGCCCGGGCCGCCCGCGCCGAACGTCCGCGACCGGTCCGTCGGCGACATCTGGCAGCATTCCGAGCTGTTCAACCGCTTCCGCGGCACCGGATGGATGGCCGCGCCCTGCCGGGACTGTGCGCTGCGCGAGCTCGACCACGGCGGGTGCCGCTGCCAGGCGTTCGCCCTCACCGGCGATCCGGGCGCCACCGATCCCGCCTGCACGCTCTCACCGCGGCACGCCGAACTCGCCGGGGTTGCCCGAGCCGCCGGTTCCCGGCCGCGGCCACCGGCCGTCCCGCGGCGTTACCGGTGAAGGTCCGCATCCTCGGTAGCGCGGCCGGCGGCGGCTGCCCGCAATGGAACTGCGCCTGTGCCGTCTGTGCCGCCGCACGCCGCGAGGGCCGGCAGCGCACCCAGGACACGGTCGCGGTCAGCGGGGACGGCTCGGCGTGGTACCTCATCAACGCCTCGCCGGACATCCGCACGCAACTCGTGTCCGCCCCCGACCTGGCTCCGGGGCCCGGCCTGCGGCAGACGCCGATACGGGGCGTTCTGCTGACCACCGCCGAACTGGATCACACCGTCGGCCTGCTCAGTCTGCGCGAGGCGACAGCGCTCACCGTGTACGCGACCGCGGCGGTGCGTATCGCGTTGGAGCCGGTCCGGCAGATGCTCGCGGCTTACACCCCGGTCGACTTCCAGTCGTTCGGGACGGGGCTCGCCGGCGGTCTGACGGTGCAACGTCTGACGGTGGGCACGAAACGGCCGCGGTACGCCGCCGGCCTGCCGGGCGGGGACTGGGTATCGGCGCTGCGGCTGACCGACGCGCGAACCGGTTCTTCGTTCGTCTACGCCACCTGTCTGCCGGCCTGGACCGAGGAGTTCGACGAGTTCCTGCGCGGCGCCGACGAGGTGCTGCTGGACGGCACCTTCGGCA
Organism: Actinoplanes sp. NPDC051343; assembly: GCF_044455125.1. NCBI lineage: Bacteria > Bacillati > Actinomycetota > Actinomycetes > Micromonosporales > Micromonosporaceae > Actinoplanes > Actinoplanes sp. NPDC051343. Next base: position 403,914 of record NZ_JBITEL010000001.1, on the reverse strand, counting down.
CCGACGACGAGCTGACCCGTGCCACCGGCCGGCCGGGCAGCGCCGCCTCGATGGGTCACCTGCCGATCGAAGCGTCCCGGCACCGCCGGGCCAGGCACCCCGGCACCCGCTTCCGCTACGGCCATCTCAACAACACGAACCCGGCCGTCGGGCCGGACATCGCCACCGACGGCCTTGTCCTGCCTTTGTAACAGTCAGGACTTGACATCGACATCTTCCTGCGTCGATAACTAACGTACCAGTTCGTACAAACGACGCCGGAGGTTCCTCGGTGAGCAGCGAGCGGTATCTGGTGGGTCTCATCGGCGCGGGCATCGGTACGTCACTGAGCCCGGCCCTGCACGAGCGGGCGGCCGGCCGCCTGGGCGTGCGGTACTCCTACGAGCTCATCGACATCGACGCCCTCGGTGCCTCGCCGGCCGACGTGGGTGACCTGCTGACCGCCGCCCGGCAGCTCGGATTCCGCGGCCTGAACATCACGCACCCGTGCAAGCAGGAAGTCGTGAAGTACCTCGACGACCTCGCGCCGGAGGCCGCCGAACTGGGCGCGGTGAACACCGTGGTCTTCGACAACGGCCGGTCGGTCGGCCACAACACCGACCGGTACGGCTTCGGCACCAACCTGGCCCGCGCGCTACCGGACGCCGCCCTCGGCCGGGTCCTGCAGGTAGGGGCCGGGGGAGCCGGAGCGGCCGTGGCATCGGCAATGATCCGCGCCGGGACGCGACAACTCCTGCTGGCCGACGCCGACCCGCAACGATCCCGCGCGCTGGCCGATCGGCTGAACGTCGAGGCGGTGCCGCTCGATGCCGTCCCCGGCCTCGTGCCGGAGGTCGACGGGCTGATCAACGCCACTCCCGTCGGGATGGAAGGCCACCCCGGCGTTCCGGTGGACGCGGGCGCCCTGCGCAGCCGTACCTGGGTCGCCGACGTGATCTATCGACCGCTGGAGACCGAACTCATCCGGGCGGCCCGGAGCCGGGGCTGCCCGGTGGTCCCGGGCGGCGGCATGGTCGTCTATCAGGCCGTCGAGGCGTTTCGCCTCTTCACCGGCCACCGGCCGGACGGCGATCGGATGTTCGCCGACTTTCTGGAGCTCACCGGGACCGGCGATGCCTGAGCCGTCAGCGGCCGGCTTCCCCGGCCAGCAGCCGCGAGCCCTCGCTGCGCCAGCGGCGCAGCAGCTCCGGCAACTCGTCGTTGTGTTCACCGAGCACGGGAGGCGCGGCAGCCGGGCGCAGCGGGACGTTGTCGAAGAGCACGCCGCTGCCGCTGACCCGCATCGTGCCGCCGGCCTCGCCCGGTGTCCCGGCCGGGAACGGCACCGCGGTGAAGAATCCCCGCTCGTCCAGCTGGTCGACGGCGACCGCCTGCGGCACCGTGAGGATGCGTGCGGCAGGCACTCCGGCCGCCGCCAGCCGCTGCTCCCACTCCTGGGCCGGGCGCTCGCGCAGCGCGTCGTTGAGCAGGTCGTTCAGCTCGTCGCGGTGGGCCTTGCGCGCTTCCCGCTCGGCGAATCGGGGATCGGCCACCAGCTCCGGGCGGCCGACCAGGCGGCACAACGTCTCGAACTGCTCCTGCCGGTTGGCGGCGATGTTGAGCGGCCCGTCCGCCGCCTCGAAGGTGCCCGACGGGGCGGCCGTGGCGTTCTGGTCGCCCATCGGCGCCGGCTCGACCCCGCCGATCAGATAGTTGGAGACGGTCCATCCCATCGCCGACAGCGCGGCCTCCAGCATCGACACGTCGAGGAACCGGCCCTGCCCGTCAATCCGCCGGCCGGCCAGCGCGGCGGCGATCGACATCGCCGCGGTCAGCCCGCCCAGGGTGTCGGCGACCGGGAAGCCGACGCGCAGCGGCACGGTCTCCGGCGTCCCGGTCACGCTCATCATCCCGGACAGCCCCTGGATGATCTGGTCGTACGCCGGTGCCTGGCTCATCGGACCGCGCTGGCCGAACCCGGTGATCGCGCAGTAGATCAGGGCCGGGTTGAGCTCGCACAGCCGTTCCCAACCGAAGCCGAGGCGCGCCAGCACCCCCGCCCGGTAGTTCTCCACCAGAACGTCGGCGTGGGTGACCAGCTCGGTGAACGCCTCCCGCCCGGCCGCCGCCTTCAGGTCGAGCTCGATCGACTTCTTGCCGGCGTTCTGGGCCAGGAACGAGGTTCCCAGTCCGGCCGCGTTCAGCTGCGGATCGGGCCCCAGGTGCCGGGCCAGGTCACCGCGGCCGGGCACCTCCACCTTGACCACCTCGGCCCCGAGCAGCATCAGGTGATAGGTGCAGTACGGACCGGCGAGAACGTTGGTCAGGTCGAGGACGCGGACACCGTCCAGCGGACGATCGTGCATGCGCGACGCTCCTTCGAGGGGTTAGTACGACGAACCGAGCGGGTGTTCGAAGCCGCGCTCGGTGATCTGCGCGGCCGCGGCCTGCAGGTCCTTGACGAAGCCGGTGACCCGGTCGTCGGTGAACCGGACGGTCGGGCCGCTCAGCGAGAGCGAGGCGACCACGGTGCCGGAGCGGCCGACGATCGGCACGGCGACCGCGGAGAGACCCTCGTCCCGCTCGCCGTGGCTGACCGCGTACCCCTGGGCGGCCGCGGTGTCGGCCCACTCCCGCAGCTGCCCGGCGTGGCCCGGGCCGTAGGGCGAGGACCTGGCGATCCGCTCGAGCAGTTCGGCGGAAGCGTTGCGCAGCAACACCTTGGACGACGCGCCGCCCCACAGCGGCAGCTCGTCACCGACCTGCACCACGTGCCGCAGCGGCTGGGGGCTCTCCTGCTGGGCGATGCAGACGCGGACGATGTCGCGTACGACGTAGACGTTGACCGTCTCGCGCTGCCGGGCGGCCAGTTCCCGCATCATCCGCTGGGTCTCCGGCGGCAGCTCCCAGCTGCGCCGGGCCAGGTGCGCCCAGCGCCACAGGCCCGGGCCGGCCATGTAGCCCGAGCTGGTGGCCCACAGCAGGCCACTCTGTTCGAGCGTCTGCACGATGCGGATCACGGTCGTCTTGGCCAGCCCGGTGGCCGCGACGATGTCGCGCACGGCGATCAGCGGACGGTCCTCGGTCAGCAGCGACAGGATGTCGAGCGCGCGCTGGATGCTGCGCACGCCGCCGCTGTCGGGCGGGGCCTCGGTCACGGTGGCTCACTTTCTCTCGCGAAGGCGGACACCGACGATTCTGCCGCCCGGAGAGCGACTTCATCGGTCCGTAACTTTTCCGCTTCGACCTATTGCCAGGGGCTTGCGGCCAACCGTACGTTACACCGGAGTCCGCACAGTGGTCCATATACGCGCTCAATGGTCCACGTAGCGGACCTCATTCGTGGCGACCGAGGAGGATGGATGCTCGACACGATCGTTGACCCGTCGCCGGACGGCGTGGCTGTCGCGCCCGCGCTGGTCGGTGGCAAATGGATCGACGACGGACCGGTCGCCGAGCGGATCGGCCCGTTCACCCGCCTCGCGGTCAGCCGGGCCAGCGTGGCCCAGCCGGCCGACGCCGCGGCCGCCGCCGAATACGCCCGAGCCGCCTCGCGCAGCGTGGGTCGTCTCGCGCCCGCCACCCGGGCGGAGATCCTGGACCGGGCCGCGGCACTGGCCGCCCGGCGTCGCGAGGACATCGCCCGCCTGCTCGCCCTCGAACTCGGCAAGCCGCTCAAGGACGGGCTCGGCGAGCTCGACCGGGTCGCCGACACGTTCGCCGTCTGTGCCGCCGAGGCGCGGCGGATCGGCGGCGACGTGCTGCCGGTGGCCGGCTGGGCTCGCGGCATCGGCAACACCGCGCTGACCTACCGCGCCCCGGCCGGCGTCGCGCTGGCCATCACCCCGTTCAACGCGCCGGCCAACCTGCTCGCCCACAAGCTGGGCGCCTCGTTCGCGGCCGGCAACAGCACCATCGTCAAGGCGCCGCCGCAGGCCCCCGCGGTGTCGGCGGCCGTGGTCGCGCTCCTGCTCGAGGCCGGCGCGCCGGTCGAGGCCGTCCAGCTGCTGCACGGCGGCGGCGAGATCGGCGCCGCGCTCTGCGCCGCGCCCGAGGTGGCGGTCATCAGCTTCACCGGCAGCGCCGAGACCGGAGAGGCAGTGGCCCGCGCCGCCGGTGCGAAACGACTCGTGCTGGAACTGGGCGGCAACGCCGCCACCATCGTCTGCGACGACGCCGACCTGGCCGCCGCCGCGAAGACCTGCGCCCGCACCGGCTACTCCAACTCCGGGCAGAGCTGCATCTCGGTTCAGCGCGTCTATGTGCAGCGACCCCTTTTGGAGACCTTCGTCGACCTGCTCACCGCCGAGGTCGAAGCGCTCAAGGTCGGCGATCCGCTCGACCCCGCCACCGACGTCGGGTCGATGGTCGACGAGGCCGCGGCCGAGCGCGTGCTGAGCTGGGCCACCGAGGCGGTCGAGGGCGGCGCCCGGATCACCGTCGGCGGCACCCGCGACGGCGCGACGCTGAACCCGACCGTGGTCGCCGAGCCGCCCGCCGACGCGTCCGTCGTGGTCCGCGAGGTGTTCGGCGCACTGGTCACCGTGCTGCCGTTCGACGACTTCGACACCGTTCTGCAGACCTGCAACGCCAGCCGGTTCGGCTTGCAGGCCGGCCTGTTCACCCGCGACATCGGCCGCATCCTGACCGCCTGGCGCGAGCTCGAGGTCGGCGGCCTGGTGGTCAACGGATCGTCCAACTACCGGCTCGACCACGTGCCGTTCGGCGGAGTCAAGGACTCCGGATTCGGCCGGGAGTCGCCGCACTACATGGTCGAGGACTACACGGTGGTGAAGACGCTGATGCTGCGCGGCATGTCGATCTGGGGAGACAACTGATGGGTACGCCAACCGCCGCCGACGCGCTCGTCGAACAGCTGCGCTCGTACGGCGTCGACCGCGTCTTCGGCACCTGCGGGCACACCAACATCGCCCTGCTCGACGCGATCGGGCGCAGCGACATCGACTTCGTCATCGCCCGCCACGAGCAGACCGCGGCCCACGCCGCCGACGGGTATGCCCGGGCCACCGGCAAGCCGGGCGTGCTGCTCATGCACGTCGGCCCCGGCATGATGAACGCGGTCACCGGCGTGGCCACCGCGGCGCTCGATTCGGTGCCGCTGGTCGCGATCTCCGGCGACATACCGTCCTACATGTACGGCCGGCACCCGCACCAGGAGGTCAACCTCCACCACGACGCCGACCAGACCGCCATCTACCGCCCGTTCGTCAAGCGGGCCTGGCAGGTGCACCGGGTGGAGGACCTGACCCGGTTCACCGAGCGGGCGTTCTGGACCGCCACCAGCGGGCGGCCGGGCGCGGTGCTGCTCAACGTGCCCATGGACATCTTCTCCCGCCCGATGCCCGACGGCGTGCCGGCCTATCCGCTACCGGAGACCAGCACCCGGCCGGTCATCTCCGAGGCGGACGCCGAGGCGATCGCGACCGCGCTGGCCGAAGCGGAGCGGCCGCTGATCTATGTGGGTGGCGGCGCCGGCGGAACGGCCCTGCGGGAGCTCGCCGAGCACCTCGACATCCCGGTGGCGCACTCGCTGATGGCCAAGGGCACGCTGCCCGACGAGCATCCGCTCGTACTGGGCATGACCGGGTTCTGGGGTCTCGAGGTCACCAACAAGTACGCGCGGGAGGCCGACCTCGTCCTCGCCATCGGCACCCGCTTCGCCGAGACCGACGCCAGCTCCTGGAATCCGGCCTACACGTGGCGCTTCCCGCCGAGCCGCCTGATCCAGATCGACATCGACCCGGCCGAGATCGGGCGCAACTACCCGGTCGAGATCGGTGTGGTCGCCGACGCGGGCCCGGCGATCGCGGCCATCTGCGAAGCCGCGCGACGCAGGCCGGCCACGCGCAAGAATCAGTCCTGGATCAAAGCCGCTCGGGACGAACTCTTCGCCGCCAGCGCCGAGCGCGGCCGCAGCGACCAGTTCCCGTTGCGGCCCGAGCGGATCCTCGCCGACGTGCGCGCCGCGCTGCCCGCCGACACGGTGCTCGTGACCGACGTGGGCTGGAACAAGAACGGTGTCGCCCAGTGCTACCCGCTGCCGCCCGAGGGCCGGTTCATCACCCCCGGCGGCGCCTCCACGATGGGCTTCGGCCCGGCCGCCGCCCTCGGCGTGCAGCTCGCCCAGCCCGACCGGGTGGTGGTCGCGCTGGTCGGTGACGGCGGCATGAGCGCCCAGCTGCCGGCCCTGCCGATGGCGGTCGAGCAGGGCCTGCCGGTGATCTTCCTGGTGATGAACAACCGGTCCCACGGCACGATCTCCGACCTGCAGGCGAGCAACTTCGGCCGCAGCTACGGCTGCGACTTCACCGACCCGGACGGCAACCCCTACAGCCCCGACTTCGCCGCCCTCGGGCGGGCCTGCGGGGCCGACGGATACCTGATTTCTGCGGCGGCCGAGCTGACGACCGTGCTGCGGACGGCCGTCGAGCGCCGCCGACCGGCGGTCATCGACGTGCCGATGGTCAACGAGCCGGTGCCGACGCCTGGGCACTGGAACATCAAGGACATCTATCAAGGCGTCTTCGAATAATCCCCTGAAATGATCGAGGTGACGCACATGATGAGACGATGGGCCGCCCTCGCTGCGCTGGGCATTCTCTTCGCGGCCGGCTGCAGCGCACCCGGCAGCAAGAAGGACGACGCCGGCGGCGACAGCTCCGGCCCGATCAAGATAGCGGTCGCCGACGCGCAGAGCGGCCAGCTCAGCTCGCTGGGCGCGTGGGAGCTCAAGGGCGTCAAGCTGGCGGTCAACCAGTGGAATGCCAAGGGCGGCGTCAACGGCCGGCAGATCGCACTGACCGTCTACGACACCCAGGGCGACCCCACCACCGGCACCAACCTGGCCCGCAAGATCTCCTCCGAGGGCAACGTCGCGCTGCTCGGCACCGCCGAGAGCGCGGTGACGATCGCCATGGCGCCGATCCTGAAGTCGGAGTCCATCCCCAACATCACCTCCGGCCAGTCGCCGGGCCTGGTCGCGGTCGGCAGTCCCTTCCTGTTCCTGAACGGCCCCACCAGCACGACCTACGACGAGACCCTGGCCAAGTACGTGGTCGACGCCAAGGGCCTGAAGACGATCGCGATGATCAGCAACAACGGGTCGTACGGCAAGGGCGAGCACGACGCCTTCCTCAAGGCCCTGTCGGCGCGGGCCATCAAGCCGGTCGCCGACCAGGTGGTGACCACCGATCAGAAGGACTTCAGCGCCGCCCTCTCGACGATCCGTCAGAAGAAGCCGCAGCTGATCTTCCTAGGCGCCGAGGAGGTCGAGTCGGGCCTGATCGTCAAGCAGGCCCGCGACCTCGGGATCACCGCCCCGTTCGCCGGCGCCGCGCCGCAGGGCACCCCGGTCTTCCTCAACACGGCCGGCGCCAGGAACGTCGAGGGAACCATCGTCAGCTCGCCGTACCTGAGCAACGACGGTTCCGCCGCCTCGAAGCAGTTCGCGACCGACTACAAGGCCGCGTACGGCGAGGACGCGGAGCTGCACGGAGCCAAGGCGTACGACGGCGCGCAGATCCTGCTCACCGCGCTGAAGACCAGCAACGGAGCGACCGGTCAGAAACTCGCCGACGCGATCCGGGCCACCAAGTATCAGGGCCTGCTCGGCAACTTCAGCTTCGACAACACCGGTGTCGGGATCTCCGCCACCTCGATCGGCACCATCCAGAACGGCAAGCTGGTCGCCGCATCCAGCTGACACCCGGCCGGCCGGCGACCGAGCCGGCCGGCTCAGACAACCGCGCCGAGGGGCAGCGATGCAGATATTCCTTCAGACGATCATCGGCGGGATCAGCCTGGGCGCCGTCTATGCGTTGATCGCGCTCGGCTTCTCGCTGGTCTATCGCACCATGGGGCTGGTCAACTTCGCGCACGGCAACGTGGTGACGGTCGGCGCGTACCTGGCGTCGACGTTCTACCTGTCGGCGAAGCTGCCGTTCGCGGTGGCGATGGTGGTCGCCATCGTGGTCACCGGCATCATCGGACTGGTCATCGAGCGCGTCCTGCGGCCGCTGGAGAACAAGGACTTCGACCTCATGCTGATCGGCACGATCGGCTTCGGCATCGTGCTCGACGCGCTGGTCATCCTGGTCTGGGGTGCGACCGGCCGGGCGGTGCCGTCGCCGGTTCCCGCCGCGCCGCTCGACGTCGCCGGTCTGCGCATCCGCACCTACGACCTGGTGGTGCTGGCCATCGCCGCGATCGCCACCGTCCTGCTCGTGCTCTTCCTGTCCCGCACCAAGCGCGGCACCGCCATGCAGGCCGTTGCCATGGACCACGAGGCGGCCACCTCGGTCGGCATCCACGTGGGACGCAGCAACGCCATCGCGTTCATGATCGGCGCGGGCCTGGCGGCGCTGGCCGGCGGCCTGATCGGCCCGCTGCTGTACGTGAGCCCGGCCCTCGGCAGCACCCTGGGCATCAAGGGTTTCGCGGCCGCCATCCTGGGCGGGTTCGGCAGCATTCCCGGCGCGATCGTCGGCGGCCTGGCGATCGGTGTGCTGGACTCCTATGCGGCCGGCCACTTCCAGGGCTACTCCGAGCTGGCGACGTTCCTGGTCTTCACGGTGATCATCATGATCCGGCCGACGGGCATCTTCGGCGAGCGGACGGTGAACCGGGCATGAGAACGCGCTACCGGCTTCTGATCCTCGCGCTGATCGCCGTGCTGGCGTGGCTGCTCCCGTACGGGCTCAGTTCCTACACCATCCACGTGGCCAACGTGATCCTCATCTTCTCGGTGCTGGCCGTCGGGCTCGGTCTGTGCATGGGCATCGGGGGCCAGGTCAACCTCGCGCAGGTGGCGTTCTTCGGCGTCGGGGCGTACGCGACGGCGATCCTCACCACCAAGGCGGGCCTGGGGTTCTGGCTCGGTGCGGTCCTCGCCGTCCTGGCGACCATGGTGGTCGGCCTGATTGTCGGCACACCGGCGCTGCGGGTGCAGTCGCACTACCTCGGCATTGTGACGCTCGGGCTGGCGCTGGCCTTCACCAACTGGGTGACCAACGCGCAGATCGCCGGCGGGGCCGAGGGCATCTCGGGGATCGCCGTGCCGACGATCCCCGGCATCGACCTCACCAGCGAATACCTCTACTACTACCTGGAACTGGTCGTCTTCGCCGTCATGCTGGTGTTCGGGCTGTTCATCGTGCGTACGGGTCTCGGCCGGCGGATGCGCGCCACCCGCGACGACGCCCTGGCGGCCGGCGCCCTCGGCGCCGACGTCCCCGTCCTGCGGATGACCGCCTTCCTGCTGGCCAGCATCTACGGCGGCGTCGCCGGCGTCCTCTACGCCGGTCTCATCCAGTACGTCTCACCGGAGTCCTTCAGCATCTCCACCATGTTCCTGCTGCTCGCCATGGTGATCATCGGTGGCCGGCAGAGCCTCGTCGGCTGCGTGGCCGGTGCGATCGGCCTGTCCGTGGTGCGGGAAGTGCTGTCCGACCATCCGACGATCGCGCAGCTCGCCTACGGTGGCGTGGTCGTGCTGGTCGTGGTCTTCGCACCGAGCGGGCTGGCCGGACTGCCGATGCGGTGGCAGGCGGCGCTGGCGCGCCGCCGGGGGCACACGGTCTCGGCGGCCCGCATGCGGCCGTTCACACCGTACGAAGGGGAAGCCTCCGCCGGCTCCTCGACCACGATCCTGCGGGTCGACGGGATATCCAAGGAGTTCCGCGGGCTGCGCGCGCTCGACGACGTCTCGCTGAGCGTTACGGCCGGCGAGATCCGGGGCGTGGTGGGGCCCAACGGATCCGGTAAGACCACACTGTTCAATGTGGTCAGTGGGCTGTACCGGCCCAGCCGCGGCCGGATCGAGTTCCGCGGCCGCGACATGACTGCCCGAGCGCCCTACCGGCTGGCGCGGGCCGGTCTGGCGCGGACGTTCCAGAATCTGCGGCTCTTCGGTGACCTCACCGTCCGCGAGAACGTCATGGTCGCCCTCGACCGTACGGGCACGCTGTCCAGCTGGCGGTACGTGATCCGGCCGCTGAGCGTCTGGCGGCGGGACCGGACCCGGCGCGCCGAGGCCGACGCCATTCTCGAGCGGTACGGCCTGACCGAGTTCGCCGAGCTGCAGCCGCGGGCGCTGCCGTACGGCATCCAGCGCCGGGTGGAGATCGCCCGCGCGGTCGCCGCCGGGCCGGCGCTGCTGCTGCTCGACGAGCCGGCGGCCGGCCTCAACGGCGAGGAGGTGCGCCAGCTGTCGGAGATCGTCCGGTCGATCCGCGACAGCGGCATCACCGTCGTCATCATCGAGCACAACATGGGACTGGTCATGTCGCTCTGCGAGCAGATCACCGTGCTCGCCGGCGGCCGGATCATCGCCGAGGGCACCCCGGCCGAGGTGGTCGCCACGCCGGCGGTGATCGAGGCGTACCTGGGCGACTCCATGAACGACGACATGCCACCGATCCCCGAGGTGACCCGATGACCACGCTGACCGTCGAGGGACTCACGGTGCACTACGGCGGTGTCCGCGCCGTCAACGACCTGAGCTTCACCGTGCCGGCCGGCGACGCGGTCGGGGTGATCGGCGCCAACGGTGCCGGCAAGACCTCCACGCTCAAGGCCGTCATGGGCCTGATCCCGCGACGCATCACCACGCTGCGGTTCGGTGACACCGACCTCACCGGCGTCGCGGCCCGCCACATGGTGCGGCACGGCATCGGCTACGTCCCGGAAGGCCGTCACGTCTTCGCCGGGCTGTCGGTCGAGCGCAACCTGCTGCTCGGCGCGTACCACCGCAAGTGGAACGCCGAGACCCGGGCGACCCTGGCCGAGGTCTACGAGCTGTTCCCGGTGCTCGGCGAGATGCGTCTCCGGCTCGCCGGTGCGCTGTCCGGGGGCCAGCAGCAGATGCTGGCCATCGGCCGGGCCCTGATGTCGAAGCCGCGGCTGCTGCTGCTCGACGAGCCGTCCATGGGGTTGTCGCCGAAGCTGGTCGAGGACATCCTGGCGGTGCTGCAGCGCCTGCGCGCGGACGGGCTGAGCCTGCTGCTGGTCGAGCAGAACGCCAAACTCACCTTCGAGGCCACCAGCAGTTGCCTGGTGGTCGAGAACGGCGAGGCGGCGATGACCGGGACCTCGGCCGAGCTGCGCCACAACCCCCAGGTCCGGCGCATCTACCTCGGGCTGTGACGCTTCCGCTGCTGGGCTCGCCGCTGCAGGTGGGCCCGCTGAGGTTGCGCAACCGTGTGGTCGCCGCGCCGATGGAACGGAACTACGCCGACCGCGAGGGCCGGTCGACCGCCCGCTACGAGGCCTATCTGCGGGCGCGAGCCGCGGGCGGGACGGCACTGGTCTTCACCGAGGCCACCTTCGTACGGCCGGACGGACGCGGCCGGATCCGGCAGCTCGGCGCCCATGACGACCGCGTCGTTCCGGGGCTGCGGGCGCTGTCCGACGCCGTGCACGCCGAGGGTGCGTGGCTGGGCGTGGAACTCAACCATGCCGGGCGGGTCGCCGATCCGGTCGTCAGCGGGTTCCAGCCCGTCGCGCCGTCGCCGGTGCCGTTTCGCGGGCACACGCCGCGCGAGCTGACCACCGGCGAGGCCGAAATGATCGTCACCGCGTTCGGCGCGGCGGCCGCCCGATGCGCTGAAGCCGGAGTGGACGTGCTGTCCGTGCACGGCGCGCACGGCTACCTGATCCACCAGTTCCTGTCCCCGCGCACCAACCACCGCACCGACCGGTACGCCGACCCGGTCGTGTTCCTCAACGAGGTCCTTGCCGCGGTGCGCTCCGCGGCGCCGGCTCTCTTCCTGCGGCTGTCCGCCTTCGAGGGCGTACCGGGCGGGCTCGACCGGACGGCCACCCTGGCGCTCGCCCGGCGTCTGCGGCTCGAGCTGGTCGACGTCATCGACGTCTCGGCCGGCTGTTACGAGGCGGGGGAGTGGATGGTGCAGCCGGGCGAGGTGCCCCGTGGGGTGCTCGCCTCGGCGGCGTCCGCGTTCCGGGCCCTGGGCAAGCCGGTCTGCGTCGCCGGGCGGATCCCTACCGGCGATGCGGCGGAGGACGTCCTGCGCTCCGGTGCCGCCGACCTTGTCGCCGTGGGCCGGGCTCTTCATGCCGACCCCGGATGGACGGCGACCGTGCTGCGCGGTGCTGAGCCGCGGCCGTGCATCGGCTGCAATCAGGGCTGCATCGACGAGCTGCACACTCAACGGCCGATCTGGTGCGTGGTGAACCCGTCCACCGGCCACGAATGGCAGCCACCGGTTCCGCCGTCGGGCGGGGTCGGCCGGGTCGTGGTTGTCGGTGCCGGGCCGGCCGGTCTCGAGGCGGCGCGCCGAGCGGCCACCGCGGGCCATCGGGTGACCCTGTTCGAGGCGCAGTCGCGGATCGGCGGCCAGTTCCGGCTGGCGTCCGAGCTGCCCAGCCGGCCGGAGTTCGGGCGGCTGCTCACGTGGTACGACGCGGCGCTGAAGCGGCTCGGAGTGGACCTGCGGCTGTCCACCGCGGCTTCCCCGGCGTCGGTTGCCGCGCTGGCGCCCGATCTGGTCGTGGTAGCGGCCGGCGGCGTAAGCCTCATCCCGCCGGTGCCGGGCGCGGACCGGGCACGCGTCACCGGCCTGCTGGAGTGGCTCGCCACGAGTCCGCCGGTGGACCGCGCCGATGTCGTCACCGTCTGGGGAGCCGACCGGGCCGGGATCGCGGCGGCCGACGCGATCGCCGCGGCCGGGCAGCGCGTCCTGCTGATCGGTGCCGGCGAGGAGCCGGCGCCGGAGGCCGGCTTCCGGGAGAAGGTGCTGGTGGTGCGGCGGCTGGCCGGCAACCCGGATGTGGAGATCCGGCTGGGCGCGACGGTGGAGTCGATCGAGGACGAGGGTTTGCTGCTGGGTCGCGACGGGCGGCTCGAACCGGTGCCGGTGCGGGGACCGGTGCTGGTCTCGCAGGGCACCGTGCCGCGGCCGGTCGACCTCGGCCCGGGTGACTGGCGCGCCGTGGTGCTCGACGAGACACCCTCGGCGGCCGAGGCGATCCGGCTCGCGGCCGCGATCAGGCTGTGACCTCGGCCCGCAAGCGTTGATAGCGGTGGGCGGCCATCCGGACCGGCTCGTTGGCGAAGCCGTAACCGCGGTAGCCGGACACCCGCTGCACGATTTCGACGAAGACCCGGGTGCCGGCCATCGGCGTGAACAGCTGCAGGTAGTGGCCGTACTCGTCGCGGTCGTACATGGCGCCGAGCGTGCGTAACGTCCGGGCCAGGTCCGCCGGCAGTTCGATCCGGGCCTCCAGGTCGTCGTAGTAGTTGTCCGGGATCGGCAGGGGCGAGACGCCGGCATCGAGCAGTGCCGCGGCGGTCCGGGCCAGGTCGTCGCTGGCGAGCGTGATGTGCTGGGGATGGGTGATGGCCGGCGCCCAGTCGCCGCGGCGCAGCACCGGAACGCTCAGCGCCAGTCGCACCCGCCGGTCCGGGTCGCGGACGGCGAGCGTACGGACAAGTCCGAACGGCGCCGCGAACTCGCCCGCTTCGTCGCCGGTCAGACCGAGCACGCTGCGGTAGAACAAAGCCGCCTCGTCGAATCGGTCGAACGGCTGGGCCAGCGACAGGTGGTCGATCGCGGTGATCCCGGTGCCCGGTGCGGGCGACTCCCCGGTCGGCAGAAAGTCGCCGAGCCACCCGGTTCCGGCCTGCTCGGTGCGGCAGAAGAACACCTCGGTGCCGTCCGGTGCGGCGACCGCGGTCAGGTCGGCCTCCCGCTGCCCGCGGCGCCGGGGGAGCGGCTGAGCCAGCAACTGCCCGGCCCGGCGGGCCGACTGCTCCGGCCGGTCGCTCTCCAGCGCGAAGGCACGGATCGCCGCGGAGGCCTCGGGAAGGTGCACGGTGCCGGAGTTGAGCAGGATGCGGGCGCGCTGCTGCTCCCACAGCTGGACCGGCTTGGAACGGTGCTGCCCGGTGTGTGCAAATCCGAGTGCCCGGAGCAGTTGCTCCAGGGCGGGACCGGACTGCCCGTCGACGCCGATCTCGGCGAAGGCGATGCCGGACAGGCCGGGGGCCGGGGTGAGGGCGGCCTCGATGCCGTCCTGCAGGGCGATCAGCGAACGCCGGGCGTCGATGGCGGTCCGGCGCGGATCGGCCTGCCGGAACACGTCGTTGAACACTTCCAGCGACAGCGGGCCGGTGTAGCCCGCGGCCAGCACGGCCCGGGTGAAGCCGGCCAGGTCGAGGCCGCCCTGCAGAGGAAACAGCCGGTGGTGGCGGCTCCACTGCAGCACGTCCATGTGCAGCCGCGGCGCATCGGCCAGCTGCAGGAAGAAGATGCGGTCGCCGGGAAGTTCGGCGATCGCGGCGTAGTCATCGGTGCGGGAGAGCACGTGGAAGCTGTCCAGGCACAGCCCCAGGGCGGGATGGGCGGCCCGGCGCACGATCTCCCACGAGTGCTGCCAGGTGGAGACGTGCCGGCCCCAGGCGAGTGCCTCGTAGGCGATACGCATGCCGCGCTCGGCGGCCAGTTCGGCCAGACGGCGCAACTGTTCCGCGGCCAGCGCGTCGTCGTCGACGGTGTCCGGGGCGACCGATGAGCAGACCAGGATCGTCTCGGTGCCCAGCCGTTCCATCACGTCCAGCTTGGCCCGCATGCGGCGCAGTACGGTGGCGAACCGGTCGGGAGGTGCGCCCTCGGCGTCCCGGAACGGCTGGTACAGATCGATGGACAGACCGAGATCGGCGACCCGGCGGCGGATGTCGGCCGGAGAACGGTCGGAGGCGATCAGATCGTTCTCGAAGATCTCGACAGCGTCGAAACCGGCCGCTGCCGCGGCGTCCAGCCGGTCCTCGAGGGCGCCGGACAGGCATACCGTGGCGATGCTGGTGCGAGCCAAGACGCCCTCCCCGTACGGGTAATGTACGAACCGGTACGTACACGGTAGCCATCTCACCCGCTAGAGTCGACCCGGGGAAGGGGTCACATGACGGCCGAGACGGCGAAGGAACGGGTACGGGACGCCGAGCGCACCCGCGCCGAGATCATGGAAGTGGCCACGCAGGAGTTCGCCCGGCAGGGCTACGACGGCGCCCGGGTCGACGAGATCGCGGCCAAGACCCGCACCACCAAGCGCATGATCTACTACTACTTCGGCGGCAAGGAAGGCCTCTTCCTCGAGGTGCTGGAGCAGGCGTACCGGCACATCCGCTCGCTCGAGCAGCAACTCGACGTCGACCACCTGGAGCCGGTCGAGGCGCTGCGTCAGCTGGCCGAGCTCACCTTCGACCACCACGAGTCCCATCAGGACTTCGTACGGCTGGTCGCGATCGAGAACATCCACAACGCCGAGCACCTGCGGCGCTCGAAGTCCCGTGAGGTGCTGGCCGCGCCCGCGCTCGACGTGTTGTCGCGCATCATGGAGCGTGGTCGCGCCGCCGGCCTGTTCCGCGACGACCTCGACGCCCTCGACGTACACATGATCATCAGTGCGTTCTGCGTCTTCCGGGGCGCCAACCGCTACACCTTCCAGGCCATCTTCGACCGCGATCTGCTGGATCCCAAGCTGCGGGCGCACCTGCGGCAGATGCTGGGCGACATGGTCGTCGCCCACGTGACCGCGGCCGCCTGAGCTACGAAGCCGCCCTGATGCCGGCGGTACCCGATATCCGCCTGGCGGGGTCGGGTAACGCCGTAGCCTGGAGCCCGGGCCCGGGGTGCGCCGGCCTCTCGACGTCTTGTCGCAGTGCTCGCGCCGCAGGATCGTGACCGCCCAGCGCCTGGCCACGCCTTCCCCGAGCCCGGAGGCGACCGGCGGCGGTGTGCCGGAGCCGGAACGGGTCGTCCGATGGTCTCCTGGCGCCGGCCGGCGAACGGATGCCGTTTCGGCACGTCAGACGGTCAGAATGCAGGACAGGACGACCGGAGAGGACACCGTTCGATGCCGCACCGGTTCCGGGCCACCCTGCTGGTTGTGCTCATCCTGCTCGCCACCACCTCGTGCGGCCTGTTCGGCGGCGGCCACCGCGTCCACAAGTCCGGAGGCAGCGTGACCTCCGACGACGGCAAGGTGAAGGTCACCTTCGGCTCCGGGCAGCTGTCGCAGGACACCCGGGTGACCATCACCGAGAACGGGGACGGCCCGGCGCCGGTGCAAGGGTTCCTGCCGCTGACGCGGCCGTTCGACATCAAGCTCGACCACAGCGCGCGCGGCGGCACCGTCACCGCGGCCTGGCAGCCGCCGCCCGGGTTCGCCGTCGACCCGGGCCGGGTGGTCATGTTCGTCGAGGAGAACGGCGCCTGGGTGCTCGTGCCCAGCACCGTCGACGCGGGCGCGCACACCATCAGCGGATCGTGGCCGCACTTCTCCTGGGGTCACATCGCCTACTTCAACCCGCTGCAGGCCGCCGCGAACACCATTTCCTGGTCCATGGTCAAGGCGAAGGACGGCGCCGCCTGGGTGGCCGATCGCAGCGCCGACGCCGCCAAGCTGGTCGCGTCCGCCGCGGTCGGCGTGACCGGCGGAACCCTGGACACGGTCAAGTGTGAGTCGACGGCCAAGGAGTGGACGGTCACCGACAGCGCCGGGATGACCGGCTGCGTCGCGGCCCAGAAGGGCGGGATGTGGCCGGCCAAGGTCAACGACCGGTATCCGTACCCGTTGCTGGTTGATCTTCCCGACGGCGCGATCGGCCCCGGCGCGGCCGATCTACTGGACAGCTTCGACCCGATCGAGCTCGCGATGGCCATGGTGCTGTCGCGCGACGACAAACTTTCGGTGCCGGCCGGCGACACCGTGCCGTTCAAGCTGGCCGGCGACGCGCCCCGGACGCTGGTCCTCGATGCCCGCCTCGACGCCCGGATCACCGCGGCCAAGCTGCTCGGCGTGCTGGCGACCGTACTGACCGACGGCCTGTCCGCCGAGGAGCTCTCGGCCGCCCGCGCCGAGCTGGTGACGGTGCAGAAGGGCCTGGAGGACGGCTTCATCGCCGCCCGCAAGAACCGGTCGGGGGCCTACACGATGGCCGAGTACCTGGCCGACACCCAGTCGGACAACGGCCTGGTGGGGCTGCGCAAGAAGGCCCTGCGGCAGGAGACCAGCAATTCGAGGGCCACCGACGCGATCGACGGGTTCTTCGACTGGGTCGACCTGATCGCCTGCGGCACGACCTCGACGCTGAAGGCGAAGGAGGCCGGGCTGTCGTTCTCCAAGCAGGTCGACGCGCTGCTGGACGACATGTTCGGCAAATGCTTCCCGGTCTTCGCCCGGGCCAGCGTCACGCACCAGTACCGGGCCGAGATGGCGAAGCTCGACCCGACGGAACAGCTCAAACGGGCCGGCGACCTGGCCACCGGCCTGGTCGAGCAGGCACTGGACCTGCGCAGCCCGATCGCGGTCAGCTTCTCCGGGCTCGTCGACACGCTCAGCCTGGGCCGGACCGACACGTCCAAGGCGAAGGTCACGTTGACCAGGCCGCTCCCGCAGAGCCGGTTGACCGGCGTCAACTGGGTCGCCGTGGCCGGCGAGCGCATGCGCTGCGGGGAAACCGGGGTGGAACAGTTCTTCAAGACGGTGTATTACGACATCACCCGGGACGGCGTACCCGATTCCTTCGTACTCCTGGACTGCGTCGTCGGCGCCGGCCGCAGCCCGGACATGATCTTCATCTACGACGGCGCCTCCGACCCGGCCGCTCCGCAGCTGCTCGGGACCCGGCCGGCCACCATGCCGGGGCCGTACTTCACCGGCGGCTGCCTGCAGTTCGACGGCCGGGTCGTCACCATGCTGTCCCGCGACTACCGTCGCGACGACCCCGACAGCGCGCCGTCACTCGGCGTCAAAGTGCTGGCGATGTGGACCGGCGGCGCGCTCGACTACGGCCAACCGGTCCGGTTCGCGCAGGACCCGGCAGCGCTGGTGAAGGGCTGCACGACGACGCTGCAGCCGCGGTGACCGTACGCCCGGGGGTCAGGCGCGCAGGAGCCGGTCGAGGAAGGGATTGCTGAACACGCGCGCCGGGTCCAGCCGGTCCAGCGTCGACACCGCGGTGTCCCAGCCCGGGCACAGCGACGACGGCACGGCCCGGCCGAGCACATCCGGGTCGCTCCAAGCCGCCTGGTCGGTGTAAGCCCAACCCTTCGACCACTCCACCCGCGTACTGGGGTAGGCGGCGAACAGATAGCGCTCCAGCTCCCGATAGAAGCGGTCGGCGTCGGCCGTGCCGGGCAGCGTCAGCACATCGAACCAGACCGCCACCTGCTCGGCCGGGCGGTCGGGGTCCGGCCGCAGCGCGGACAGGGCCGGCGCCCGGGCTCCGGCGACGGCCACGTCGGCCGGGTCGTCGACGCCGGTCACCCGAATCTCCACCGCGCCGTTGACCGGGAATTGGCCCCGGGCCGCGTACGCCAGCAGCCGGGCGGTGAAGAAACCGGTGAACGCATGGACGAGCACCTGAACCTGCGAGCGCGGGACGCGCACCGCGTACCCGTTGGCGTGCACGTGCAGGGTCGTCGGCCGCACGTACAGCTGAAGGTTCTTGGCCGCGCCCCACAGGTCGGCGGAGACGGTGGCGCGCAGCCCGGCGGCGGTCGCTGCGTACTGCGCCTGACCCAGGGCCGGGGCCAGCTCGTACTGCCCGGCCAGGATGCGCCCGGCGAGGTCGGCCACCGGCGTCGGAACGTTGTCACTGAACGGGTAGTTGTAGGGCCCGGTGACCGGCCGCGCCGTCGGCGGCCGCTGCGGGCTGACACTCCACACCTTCAGCCAGGGACGGGCGGTGAAGGGGAACCAGATGGCTTCCACGCGTCCGGTTGCCGCGAGGAAGCTCTCGAGGGTGCGCCCGCCGGCGCCGGGCGCCGCGAACAGCTCCGCCGCTCCGATGTCGACCCGGCTGACGCACCGCAGTCGCGCGAGCGGCCCGGCGAGCAGCGTGACCTCGGTGAGGAAGGCCCTTCCCAGGTTCGTCAGCAGCGCCGCGCAGTCCGGATCGGTGCGCTCGAAGGACCGTGTGACGTAGGCGCCCGCGTCCTGGTCCCAGACGACCGCGGTCAGCCGCAGGACCAGGTTGCTCAGCGACCCGTAGGTGGTGCCCGGCGGCCGGGTCTCCCCGTCGGCCGGTACGGCGGTGCCGTGCGCGTCCACCGCCAGGACGCCGCCGACCGACAGGTCACCGGGGGCCGGGGTGGCGGTCAGCCCGTAGCCGGCCGCCTCCAGAAATCCGAGCAGCGTCTCCATCGCCGCGCCCGGCTCGACGCGTACGGTCACGGAGCCGGGCTCGGCACCCGGGCCGTCGAGCGTCATCGCGCTGAGGTGCTGGGTGTCGACGAGCACGACGCGGCCGCCGCAATCGGTGCCGGCGGTCAGGGTCAGCGGTGACCAGCCGTGCCGGAAGCCCTGCGCGCGCAACGCGTACCCGTGGCCGTACGCCCAGTTGGCCAGCGTCACCACGTCCTGGGCGCTGCGGGCGACGGCGATCCAGACGTCGTCGACCCGCAACTCGCCCGCCCAGTTCCGGTAGGCCTGCCGGTAGTGCTCCACGCCCGCGGGGAAGTCCGGCGGGACCGGACAGCCCTCGTCGGCCGAAGCCGCCGCGGCGGGGGGTACGGGCGTCCACATCAGACCCAGGGCGCCGGCGGCCGCGGTCAGGATCCGGCGTCGAGGCATCGGCTCGGTCATCCGGCCATTGTGTTCCCGCCTCGGGGCATCCGCACTTGGATCTCCGGCCGGGGAAGGTGGGTCACGCGACGTAGTTGCCCAGAGCATCGAGCAGGCCCCGGGTGCCCGCCTCGCGGTTGGGTCCGTCGGCCCAGAACTGGTCGAAGAAGACGCCGTGCTCGACGTGGGTGAACCGGGTGCCCGCGCCGATCGGCTCGAACTCGAGCGACGCCACCGATGTCGACATGTGGATGCCGTCGTGACGATGCGGACGTGCTCGACGATGTCGGTGTACGTCGCCTCGTACCGGGAGACCGGGCCGTTGTGGAATTTGCCCTCGGCGACGTCGCGTCCGCCGACGCGGAAGTCGAACGCCCACTCGCCGGGCTCAATGGCGTCGCCGGCGCCCCACCAGGCCAGCTTCTGCTGCTCGTCGGCGAACGCATCCCAGACGCGTTCGGGGGCAGCGGGATAGTCGCGGGTCAGGGTGAACTCCGCGCGGGCGAGCCGGCGTTCGATCGTCATCTGGGTGTCCTATCGCGTGAAGGTGACGTGGATGGTGCCGCTCTCGGCCACTTCCGTCGTCACCTTGTGGGTGAGCTCGAGGCCGCGCAGGTCGTCCCACAGCCGAGTGCCCCGGCCGAGCAGGATCGGGGCGATCATGACGTGCAGGTGGTCGACCAGGCCGGCGCGCAGGAAGTCGCGCGCGGTGCCGACCCCGCCGCCGACGCGTACGTCCAGGCCGCCGGCGGCCTCGCTCGCCTCGGCGAGCACCTCCTCGATCGCGGTGTTACGGAAGTGGAAGGTCGTTCCGCCCGCCATCGGGATCGGCGGCCGCGGTGCGGTGTGGGTGAGGACGTAGACCGGGGTGCCGAACGGCGGCTGGTCGCCCCACCATCCCTTCCAGTCGGGGTCGTCGGGGAAGGTGTGCAGGCCGAACATGGCCGAGCCCATGATCTCGGCGCCGACGCCCTCGAAGTGCCCGGCGACGTGGGCGTCGTCGATGCCGGTCGTGCCGGCGCCGCTGGTGTCGCCGAAGACGCGCTCGTGGAACGTACGGGTGGCGCAGTTGGCCGCCGTGAGGCGCCCCCAGTCGTCACCCATCGGATTTTCCGGGGTCTGCCCGGCCGAGGTGTAGCCGTCCAGCGAGGCGAACAGGTCGATGCGTACGCGGGTCATGTCAGTTTCCTTCGTCTTTGGTGCGGGTCAAGTGGATGCCGAGCCGGTCGGCCTGGCGTTCTGCGGGGGTTCGTTGCTCGTCGAGCCACAGGTGCACGACGTCGAGGGCGCCCGGCCGCAGGCTCACGGTGCGGACGCGTCCGTGCTTCTGCGACGTGACCAGTCCCGCGTTCTCGAGGACCCGCAGGTGTTGCATGAGCGACGGCAACGCCATCGAGAACGGCGCCGCGAGTTCGGACACGACGGCTGGGGACTTCGCCAGCCGTTCCACGACGGCCAGGCGCGTGGGGTCCGCGAGAGCGCGGAGCACGGCGAAGAGCTCATCGTGATACTTAGGCACGAGCCTTACTATTGCCGAGGGGCGGCGATCGGTCAACCGGCTGATGGGGGTCGGCGCGGCGGGAATCCGACGATGGCGCTCTCCTGATGTCAGACCAGCCGGATTCGGCGTTCCCGCTCAGACGGTCGGCGAAGGCGCCGATGAGGATGCCGGAAGTGGGGGCCGGAACTCCAAGTGACACCGGTTGTGTTCGAGGGCGCCCGATAGACGTTCTGGAGAAGAGACGCGATATGGCTACGGTTACCGGCAGCGCCACGCCCGTACGGATTCGGCGGTCCTTCGCTGACCTCAAGGTCAACGTCAAGATCCTCACGGCGATCAGCATCGCGGTGCTGGTCGCGGTCGTCGTGGGGGTCACCGGCCTACGGGCGCTGAGCGCCGCGAGCGGCTCCGCGCAAATGATCTACTTCAGCAACGTGAACGGCACTCAAGCCGTCGGCGACCTGGAAGCGGCGATGCTCCAGGCGCGGTTGGATCTGGCCAACCACGCGATCTCCTCCGACGAGGCCAACATGGCCAAGTACGAGCAGGCTTTCACCGCCGACCTGCAAACCGTCGCCGGCCGGTTCACCGCGTACGTGGACAGCGGCCCGGCCGGGAACCGCACGGTGATCGACGACCTGCGAACGACCTGGCAGGCCTACGAACAGATCGCGAAGAACAAGCAGATACCGGCCAGCCGAGCCAATGACCTGAAGACCTGGCAGCACACCCGGGACACCGAGGTCACGCCGGTGTTCAGTAAGGTGACCCAGGATCTCGGCACGCTGAGCGACGCGGAGACCGCCGACGCCCGGCAGAACGCCGCCTCGGCGAAGTCGGGCTACCGGTCCAGCCGCACCGCTTCGATCGTGATGCTGATCGTCGGGTCCCTGCTCGCCTTGATCCTGGGCTTCTGGGTCGCACGGCAGGTCGTGCGCTCGTTGAGCAAGGTCAAGAACGTCTGTGACGGACTGGCCGCCGGTGATCTCACCCGTACGACCGGCCTGACCTCACGCGACGAGCCCGGGCTGATGGGCCGGGCCCTGGACGAGGCGTTGAGCCGGCTGCGCCAGACAGTCTCCACGATTGACGGGTCGGCGGCGTCGCTGGCCGGCGCATCGGAGCAGATGTCGGACACCGCGCAGCAGATCGCCTCATCGGCGGAGGAGACCACGGCGCAGGCGCATGCGGTGTCCGCCGCCGCCGAACAGATCTCCCGCAGCGTGTCCACCGTCTCGGCGGGCAGTGAAGAGATGGGCGCCGCCATCCGGGAGATCTCGCAGAACGCCGCCGAGGCCGCCCAGGTCGCGTCCGACGCCGTCGCCCTGACCGCGGCCACCTCGGTCACCATGAACAAGCTCGGCACGTCGTCGGCCGAGATCGGCAACGTCATCAAGACCATCACCGCGATCGCCGAACAGACCAACCTGCTCGCACTGAACGCCACCATCGAAGCCGCCCGAGCCGGCGAGCTCGGCAAAGGCTTCGCCGTGGTCGCCTCCGAAGTGAAAGACCTGGCCCAGGAAACCGCCCGGGCCACCGAGGACATCTCCAGGCGGGTGGAAGCGATCCAGGCCGACACCGACGGCGCGGTCACCGCGATCGAACAGATCTCCCAGGTGATCGCCCAGATCAGCGACTTCCAGACCACCATCGCCTCCGCCGTGGAGGAGCAGACCGCCACCACCGCGGAGATGAACCGCTCCGTCGCCGAAGCCGCCACCGGAACCAACGAGATCGCCGCGAACATCACCGGCGTCGCCGAAGCCGCCCGCCTCACCAGCGAAGGCGTCGGCCAGACCCAGCAGGCCACCACCGAACTGGCCCGGATGTCCACCGACCTGACGACCCTGGTCAACAACTTCCGCTACTGATCGGCCGTGGCGCTTGGCAAACGGCACGTTGACCCGCGCCGACCTGCACGGCGACCAGCTGATCGCCCACCGCCACCTTCCGGTGGCCCCAGCTCGACGTTCAACGCATTTACGAGGACGGGTCCGTCGTGGTCACCACCGGCGAGGGCCGTGGGGTGAGCGTTGAACACGGGCAATTCCGCTTCGCCTTCAACGACCTGTTCACGTTCCACAACGGAGTCATCGCTCGCGTCGACTCCTACGTCGTCCCGCTGCCATGAGCTGGTAATTCCCGGCAGCTACCGAAACGCGGGACCGGGAACGTGCGCCGCCGGTCAGGCCCGGGCAGGCTCGAACAGCTCGACCGGGTTGCCGGCCGGGTCGTCCATGACGATCTGCCGGCCGCCGGGACCGGTGATGACGTCGCTGCGGAACGCGACGCCTGCCGCGCGCAGCCGGGTCACCTCGGCGTGGATGTCGGTGACGAGCAGGTGGATGCGGTTCCAGCCGCCGGGGTGCGGCTGGCGTCCGTCGGGCATGACGCGGCCGGCGGAGCTGGCCGGGCCGGAGAGAAGCAGCCGCAGGTTGCCGCGCCGGATGTCGGCGAACGCCGGAAGGAAAGTGGTGATCGGGGTGAAACCGAGGTGGGTGGTGTAGAAGTCGAGCGTGGCGGCGACGTCGTCGACGAGGTAGCGCACGCTGACGGTGCCGTCATCGATAGGACTGGTCATGATGCCTTCTCCTCGCCGCGGGCCGGCTCGCTGGGCAACCGCCACCGGGCCGGTCGGCCCGCGGCGGTCGCGAACCCGGGAGGCGCGAGAGTGCCGGTTGTCTCCGGCGTCACGCCACGCAGATTACATCAAACGAATTTGATGCAATAGGGGCCGTGAACGAGGGCTCGTTGTCACGGTTGCACGGGTGTCGATCGTTGGCGGGTGACGTCGGCGAGTTCGGCGTCGACCAGGGCAATGGTGTCGTGGCCGGCGTACTCGGCGGCCAGGCTGCGGGCCCGCTGCCGGTAGGTGGGGTTCCGCAGGACGGTCTCGACCGCGGCGGCGAGGGCCGGCGCGGTGGGGTTGCCGGTACGCATGTTGATTCCGGCGCCGCTGGCTGCGACCCGGCCGGCGACTTCGGGTTTGTCCTCGGTGTCGCCGGCGACGATCAGCGGAATGCCGTGGGCAAGCAGGAGCTGCGCTCCGCCGAATCCGCCGTTGGTGATAGCCAGGTCGACGTGCGGCAGCAGATCGGCATAGGGCAGGTAGGTGGCCGCTCGGGCGTTCGCGGGTAGTCCGCCCGGGATCCGGGCCGGGTCACGTCCGCCGGTGGTGACCACGACGAAGACCTCCTTGCCGGCGAGGGCACGCAGGGTGGGGGTGATCACGCGGGTCAGGTCGGAGGTGTCCAGGGTGCCCTGGGTGACGTGGACCACGGGGCGCCCTGACCGGCGTGCGGCGAGCAGTTCGTCCCACCAGGGCGGAGGCGTCTGGTTGCGGATCGCCTCGTGCGGTGGGGGAGGGCCGACGAACCGTATCTGGGCGGGCAGGTCGCTGCGCGGGTACTCCAAGCCCGGCACACTCAGCTGCAGGAAGCGGTCGGCCGTCTTCGGCCAGTCGAAGAAGAACGGCGGCGAGCCGGACAGCCCCATGTCGTGCAGTGTCCGATGGAGACGTCGCTGGTTCGGGCCGAACACGACCCGGCGTACGAGGAAGTTGAGCAGCCGGTTGCGGACGTGGCCGGCGGCGCTCGACGAGGGTGGCAAGCCGAGGCCAAAAGGCGCGGTGTCCCGGCTGAGCAGCGGCAGCACGGTTATCCCGACGCTGACCACGGCCGGGCGCGGTCGCGGATCCAGCAGCAGCGGCAGCACACCGAAGAACGTGGTCTCGGCGAGTACGGCGTCGGCAGGCTCGGCGTCGAGCATCGTCCGCAATGCCTCGGCCTGTGCCCGCACCGGCTCGATGAAGGTGTACCGCACGTCGAAGGTCAGCTTGCGCAGTCCGGAGCGCTTGGTGCGGCCCGGGAACGCGGCGTCTATGTCGCGAGCGTCGTAGTCGACGGCCGCGGGAAGGGCGACGTGCTGCGCGCCCGTCGCCTCGACGGCCTCGCGGAACAGCGCTCCGGTCAGGAATCGCACTCGGTGGCCGGCCCGTACGAGTCCGGCGGCGATGTTTGTCATCGGCGCGACGTGTCCGTGCACCGGTGTGCTGGCGAGCAGGTACCGGGCCATGGCGGCCTCCTTTCGCTACAGTGCCACTGTAATCACTACAGTCCTAATGTAACGTAAACTGTCCCGATGGCGACACGCGCGTACCACTCGCCGACCCGTCAGGCGCAGTCCAGCGCCACCCGGCGCCGGGTGATGTCGGCGGCGCAGGCGTGCTTCGAGGAACGCGGATACGTCGCCACAACCATGCGCGCGATCGCCCAGCGCGCGCAGGTCTCGGTCGAGACCGTGCACCTGACCGCCGCCAAGCGCGAACTGTTGCTGGCGGTGTTCACGCTCACCGTCACCGGCGAGGACGGACCAGCCCGGCTGCTCGAGCGCCCCGAGCCGAAGGCCATCCTGGACGATCCCGACCCGGTACGCCGGCTGCGCCGCCTGGCCGAGTTCGTCACCCGGCTCAACACGCGGGTGACGCCGCTGTGGCGGGTGTTCGAGCAGGCGGCCGCCGCCGATCCGCAGATCGCCGCCGAGTACGCGGACCTGATCGCGCGGATGCGCAGTGAGCTGCGGGACGCGCTGACGGTGCTCGCCGGGCGAGGCGACCTGCGCGATGACCGGCCGATCGACGAACTGGCCGACCTGCTCTGGCTGCTGGCGCTACCCGACCAGTACTTCCGGCTGTGCGAGCAGGCCGGCTGGAGCCTGGAGCGATACGAGGCCTGGCTCGCCGAGAGCGTGCTCGACCTCCTGCTGGCAGGTCGCCGCCCGACGTCCTGATTGCCTCCCGGCGGTGGGGGAGTGCTCCCGAACGACTCCTACTGGCGTTGGCCAGCGCCGTTTACGGCGGCCTCGCTCCGGCGCAAACTCTTGCAGATCACCGTGCTCTCACACTCGCTTGGTGGCCGCTTCTTCAGCCAACGGGCACGCGGTAGGCCTCAACGTAGCGGTCAGGTCGCCCGCCAAGTTCACCGTTCCAAGCCTTCTGCTTCTGCTCCGCGAATGTAACCCCGGTCCGCAGAATGTCAGCGAACGGCTCCAGCAGCTTTACCGCCCGCCTGTTTTCCCGCCCCGCCCGAATCCGCGCCTCGATACCGGCCCGAGCCAGTTCGACGAGTTCGATCGCCACGTCCCTTACGGGGCGCGGACCGCAGAAGGCCTCCAGGCCGGTCTTTGCCACCTCGGCCGTCAGCTCCATTTGCTCGGGCTGCGAACGATCACGCATGAGGCGCCAAGCCGAGTCCCTCGACTCTGGGTGATAGGTGAGTCCGGTCCAGAGCGCGGCCAACGCACCGAAATATGGGTAAGGCGGCCCATCGGCCAAACGCACCTCGAGCGTGTGCCGTGGACGGACGAATGGCCACAACTGCGATTGCTGCGATGCCCAATCCGCGTCCGTCGGAAAGGTCCCGTCCGGGAAGCCGGTGGACATTGCGTCCTTGAGGGCCATCTTCGGCGCGTGTCCGTAATGCCCGTTCCGATACCGATAGAGCATCGGTCGAGATAGCGCCCAGGCGACGAAGTCGTCTATGCCGAGATCCGGTTTCATGGCGAACGAGGGAAAACCGGACCGTTCCGGGTCCTCCGCCAGCAGCAACTCCATTCGGCGTGAGGCAACACCGGTCAGCCTTCCCTCGGCCAGGGGCGAGTTCACGCACAGCGCTGCAACGATCGGCGAGACCGCCATCTGCATGCGAACCTTCTCAGTGAAGTCCCGTCCACCGTCGAAGTCGAAGGACAACTGCGTCGACGTGGTGAGCACCGAGATCGCCTTGCTGGCCTCGCCGGCCGCGCCCCTCTCCTCCCACCACTCCCGCATCAGCCACACCCGACGGTTGGGTATCCACGGCGCCTTGGATAACTCGGTGAACGGAAGGAGTGCGTCGCAGAGCACCGCCGCATCGCGGCCCGCGGCCGCCTTAGCTACCAGCTGAAGCGCGGTCATGGCGTGGTCGACCAGCGCGATCAGATCTGGCTCCGGTGGGGAGGAGTACTCGATCGCGCCGCCCGGTTCGAGGCTGAGCCGTGTGCCGTCGGGGCATTGCATGGCGTAGAGGTGGCCGTCCAGGAACTGCGGGACGCCGTCGACAGCCTGACTGATGTCGAGCAGGATCGACTCGATTCCGTCGGCGCCGCCGTAGGGAACGGCCGCGCCGGTGATTGGCCGGACGATGCCGCACTCGATCTCCAAACCGATCCGACCATCGTCTTGACCGGTTCCAGTCCCGCCCGTCGGGGTGAAGGGTGCGCGAAGCTGGGCCGGCGTGAGTCGCTGCATGTTTACGACCCTCCGGTTTCCGGGGTTGCCCTGAAGGGCTCGGATGCAGATGGGCTCCCGACGATGGCCGCACCTCCCTACGACCAGGCGTTGCACCCGCGTTTGCGCGACGACGCGCCGGTGCGTGCCGGTGTTTCCACCCCGCTCGGCGGCCCGCGTATCCAAGGTCGGCACCTGGCTCTGGGCCGTCATCCGTCGCGCCGATACAGCACGACGGCGGCATCTAACATGCTGGTGCGTGGTCTTGCCGAGGTCGGTACGAGCCGTCAGCACTGACGGCTATCCGATTTGGTCCCGCGTGACCCGGCTTCCTTACCCGAGGGAGTCCATTGGCCGAACTGACTTCATCCGTCAGATGGGTCGCCAGACCAGATCGGCGCCGTTGCTGTTCAGGTCCTGGAGGATGAGGTCAAGCGACACGTAGTCGTCGTTCGCCGGCAAGACCGTACGCGCTTCGACCAGCGCGCCCATCTCATGCAGGAATCGCTCAAGCTCAGTCCGTTTGACGTCGTATTCGGGACCATCATGATAGTCGATCAGGCTTGACAGTGAACTGCTGCGCTCGAAGCGCTTGGGGATCAAGGCCGGGTCATCGCGGCTCGTCACTTCGATCGGGGTGTCCAGCCGCAGTTCGAAGCGCCCGCGAATTGCGAAGAACGGGCGCAGCGTCCGGTCGATGGTTCGCTGCCGCAGGAAGTCGATGCTCTCGCGCAGATCTTCGACCGACTCACCGGGATAGTTGTGGAACATCAACACTTTAGAGAGGATACCTGCGCGGTTGGCCGCGGAAAGAAGCTCATCGACCTTCCCCAGAGCTATTCCCTTGCTCATCGACCTCAGCACGGAACGGCTCGCTGATTCCAGGCCCCACTCGATCAAACGGATGCCCGCTCGGGACCAGACGTCGAGTTCAGTCGGCGTGAATCTCGCCTCGAATCGGGCGTACGTCATGATGCGCAGATCAAGGCCACGTCGCACTATCTCGTTCGCTACCGCGGTGCCGAGGCTATGTTCGAGCATGTCGTCGACGAAGTGAAAATAACGCGTGCCATAGCGCGACGAGAGTGTTTGTAGATTGTCAACTGTCGCTCGTGCATCGTTCTCGTAATAATCAGAATATGTGCGGAAGTGATTGCAGAATTTGCACTTTGCGAACGCGCAACCACGGGACGCGCTGAGGGGCAGGGTCGGCAGCAGGTACTTATTGAGTGACAGGCCGTCGAAATCGGGCAGGAACGTCGACCGTGCCTTGTCATGGTCAGCAGGATGCTCGCGGACCTCGCCGGCGGAGTCGCGATAGGCCATCCCCGGGATCTCCGCGACCGGAACACCGTTCATGAACCGAGCGAAGCTCTCTTCGGACTCGAACTGGAAGGCTGCGTCGAAGCACTCGTAGGCGCGCAGGTAGTCGGCGCCGAAACTGGTTGCGTCCGGCCCGCCGATGACGATCGTCATGTCGCCCATCGATTTGAGCCTTCTCGCGAACCAGATCGCCGCACGACGCTGGATCTGGAGAAGTGAGATGCCGACGACGGCTGGTTCCATTGCGGCCAGCCGGGCCGCCTGCTCGTGTAGGAACTGCGAGACAAGGTTCGGCTCGCCCAGCGTGTCGAGGGCGAGAGCACGGTCGACGAGGATCCTGTTGATACTGGCCACGTTGAACACTGCGAGCGGTGGCAGCGTGGCGTCATGCCCGAAGACGGCGGCGTAATCGCGCCGCTGCATGAGTTCCTTCTGCTGCTCGATCGCGGTGAAGCCGATCGTCTGGCCGATGTTGTTGACTTGTTCCAGAAACCGGCGCAGGCGGCGCACCTCGGTGATCTCTCCGCGTTCGGCTCGGAGCAATTGCGGGATGAGTTCCTTCTCGACACGCTGGAGTGCATCCGATGTCAGCAGGTAGTCGTGAAGTTCCACGTTGATGTCGACCTGCTCGACGGTGAACTGCTGGGACCGCAGCCGGGCGGCGAGCGTCGGCGTCGCAAGGTGTGGATAGTCGATGTTGTGGTTGGGGAGCTTGATGAGACAAACATCGGCCTGCTTGCCCGTACGCCTGCTGCGCCTGAGCGGGACCGTCGTCGTCATCGGGAGTCCTCGGGTGCAGCGATGCCGGCGAAGGCGAAGACCGGCGACTGACATTCGTGGCTGTCAGAGAGCAGATCGACGTCGTGTTCAAGAACGCCCGTGTCCAGGCGCGGTTCCGTGGCCAGCAGGTTGTTGCCGTCTAGCCAGCGGTGATACGCCGAAGACAGTCCATCGTCGACGTCGTGGGCGAGCATCAAGCCGAGTCGCGTGAGGCGAGCGTATTCGAAGAGCTCGAAGAAAGTCGCCACCCGGCCGTTCAGGCTCCGGGCGGACGCCTGCTGCATTTGCGGGTACCGCCGCCAGAAGGCGGCGATCGGGTCGGCGTCCGCCATCGTGAATGGACCCGGAACCTCGACTATGGGGAACCGTCGGAACATGCGGTGGTCGTCACGCAGTAGACCAGCCAGCCCGACGAGCTCACTGGCCGAGGGGAGTGCCAGATAGGCCCAGAATTGCAGCAGCGCGTCCTCCGCGGCGGCTGCCTCGCGCGTGAGCTGCGCGAGACGCCGAGGCTCGAGCGGATGGTCAAGAACGCGTACGACCTCGATCCGTGGTGTCCGGGTGTCAGTCTCCGCCAGCACGGCTATCAGCTGATGGAGATCGTCCCGGGGTAAGCAGTAGACACGGAGGATGGGCCGGTCGCGGTGTGTGGCGGCGGTAGCGTCGACCTGCTGGACAAGGTGCCGCACCTCAAGCACTGCTGCCGCATGCCGGACCAGCACGTTGACGACGAGCGTGCGGGCATCGGATTCGTCCCGCCAGCGCACAGACGACGACAGCTTCGCCGCCGCGGCGGGCGTCGATTCGGGTCCCACGAGCTCGATACTGAGGGTCTGATAACCGATCATCGGTTTACCTCTTCTCGGACGTCCGTCGCACCTTTCTGCGCATCTTTGACGGCCAGGAAGACACTCCAGTAGAGCTCGGCGCACGCTACAGCGACGCCCGCGAGGAATGCGGTCACCGCGACGGTGCGGACCCAGCCGAGCCAACCTGCGTCGATGCAGACGGCATAGATGGCAGCCCACAGTATGAACCACACGGCGAGATAACAGTAGTGCTTGACAGATGAGGCGGGAGAAGGCTTTTCGTCACCGTTAAACCAATAGTAGATGTACTCCCACAGCACGTACAGAAGGTAGATCATGGCGAACGCGGAGATCGGGTTGACGACGGCGTTCGGCGAGCGGGACAGGCCGGAGATCGTTCCGAAGGCGAGCCGGATCAGGCCTACGATGGCGACGTCGGTAAAGAACAGGAGCCAGCCGTACTGGAAGTGGTCTCGGGCGTCGTCGAGATTTACCTTCAGATAGAGCAGGTCAAGCGAGAAGTGGGCGACAATGAACAGTGTTGCAACCCAGGACAAGAAATTTGAGGGCGCGTGAGAAATCAGCTCCCATATCATTGTGCCGAGAATCGCGGGATAGATGTTGGATACGAGTAGAAAAATTCGGTTACGATCACTTATTCGCGTGCGCAAATCGCTGCTGGTGCCGCGTGTGGCAATCTTTGAGCGAACGACGGATATCGCGCCGGAAACGCTGAGCCGTACGGCAGTCAAGCGCCGGCGTACCGGCCGGGGAACCTTCACGGTGACAGCATAAAAGCTCGCCGTGAGCCTTGGCTGCTGCTCGCTGGGCGGAGCAGTGCCGAGATCGCTGTCGATGTTCCGGGGTGACCCATTAGCTATGACCAAGGCCGGCGATCAGCCCAGGCAGACTTTGCCGAGCTCGGGTTGAGCCGGTCCGGTCGGCGAGGTGGTCTTTCGTACCTGGACGCCCGA
This sequence comes from Actinoplanes sp. NPDC051343, assembly GCF_044455125.1. Taxonomy (NCBI): domain Bacteria; kingdom Bacillati; phylum Actinomycetota; class Actinomycetes; order Micromonosporales; family Micromonosporaceae; genus Actinoplanes; species Actinoplanes sp. NPDC051343. Next base: position 372,675 of record NZ_JBITEL010000001.1, on the reverse strand, counting down.
AACTTCATGCGGCACGCATCCAGGCGCGGCTTCGGCCTCAGCATGCTTCGGCGCCTGTGGGGCGGTCTCGTTGTCGAGAGTCGAACCTCATACGCGCGTGAGCGGGTGATGCGGCGGGGGCGGAAGCTCGACCTGAAGGTGATCGCCGACGCTGACCCGGCCGCTGCGCGAGACGATGCCCATGACACCGGCGAGGCGTGCCACGTTCCCGGCATCGTCGGTGTGCACGACGTGCTTGAGCAGCCCCGGCTGAAAGTTGTTGATCTGTTGGCACGGGTTGCGCAAGCCGGCGACGGTGATGACCGCTGACCCGATGGTGAGGCGTGCGCCGACGGGTAGACCGAGCAGGTCGATGCCACGCGTCGTGATGTTCTCTCCGAGATTGCCGGGCATCACGGGAAAACCTGCCTCAGCGAGGTCGTCGAACAACTCCGCGTGGATGAGGTGAACCTGGCGCATGTTCGGCTGCGAGGGATCCGCGGCCACTCGGGACCGGTGCTGCACGGTGGCCCCGAAGTGGGCGTCGCCCTCGACGCCGAGCCCCTCGCGCAGCGTGATGGACTGCACCGACTGCTTGCTGAACGTATGCGCCGGGCTCACGTGGACCCCTACCACCTCAGAGCTCATGGGCCTGATCCTGCCATCCGGATGGCTCTGTCCGCGAAATTCGATGAATCGAGCGGTAAACCATAGAGCCCGCTCCTGCGTGGAGGAGATGTGAAGGAACGCGAATTGTTCGCCCCATCCGACTCCGGCTACGCGGCCTTCGTCCGGGCGGGCTGGGATCGCTACCTATGGACAGCGACTCTGCTGACGGGTGACCGCCAGCACGGGGAGGAGTTGCTGCAGGGCTGCCTGGTCGAGCTGTACGCGAGGTGGCGATCCGTGGCGCGCCGCGGCGACCCGCACGCATACCTGCGACGGATGCTGGTCAACGGCAATGTCAGCCGGTGGCGCCGGTGGCAGCGCGAACAACCGGTGGCCGAGGCGCCGGACCGGGCCGACCGGCGTTCGGTGCCCGTCGAACCCGACGACGCGTTGCACCGCGCGATGTTTCGCCTTCCTCGCCGGCAACGAGCAGTGATCTTCCTGAGGTACTTCGAGGATTTGACGGAGAAGGACGCGGCCGCCGTGCTGGGTTGTTCGGTCGGCGCACTCAAGTCCACTCATTCCCGCGCGTTGGCCAAGTTGCGCGCGGAGACCTCCCACATCGAGATCCACGGCTGATCAGGGGACGAAATCCGATGAACGAGAACCAGCTCAGGACGTCGCTGCAGCACTGGGCGCAAGAGGCTCCCACCGGGGAACCGCCGATCGACGACCTCATCGCCCGAGGGACCCGCCGGCGCCGCCGCCGTAACGCCACGGTTATGTCCATCGCCGGTCTGCTGACAATTGCTGTGGCCACGACTGTCGGCATCGGCCTCAATGCCTCAGCCCGCCGTCAGCCGGCCGCCGCGCCGACGTCAGCGGTGCCGGTGCGGCCGGCCCTGACACTGGCTGCCGCGATCGAACTGACTACGTCGACCAGCTTCCGCTACGAATCCGACCTGGTACAGCCGAAGCTGCCCGGTGAAACGGGCAATGAGAAGTCGAAATGTACGGGTGTCATCGACCTCGCCACCCAGACCGGGTATTCGAAGTACGGGCTGACCGAGCACTGGGTAATCAACGGAGTGCGGTACCTCAAGGAAGGGAATCACCGTTACGTCATCGGTAAGGGCGACGCGGCCGAGTTCCTCACGTGCAGTGGCACGACAGCCGCGCATGGGCTACTGACTGCGAACCCCCTCAGCCTGTTGGACGACCTGAAGCACGTCTCCTCGGTGCAACAGGGCGGCGCGGGCGGCAACCCGACGTACGCGTTCCGCAGTCCCGGGATCACCGGAACCGTCACATTATTCGAGGGCCGGGTCAGCTCGATCAGGCTGCACATCGACAAACCGGGAAAGGGCGACACCCCCGCCATCCGCCGGGACGTCACCATGACGCTGTCCGACTACGGTGCGCCGGTCTCCCGGAAAGCACCCTGGTAAATGTCACCGGCGTGAGCACCCGGGCCCTGCGCTACTACGAGGAGCAGGGTCTGCTGCCCGCCGTGCGGCTCGGCAACGGCTACCGGGAGTACGACCAGCAGGCCGTACTCGGGGTCGCCTTCAACCAGGACCTCTACAGCGCCGGCCTGCCGTCGGAGGTCATCCGGGAGATCCTTCCGTGCGCAGGCGGCGAGCACCCGACCGGCGACTGCGCCGCGCTTCACGACCGGGTCCGGCAGGTCCGTGACCGGCTGGCCCACCAGGAACAACTGATCGCGCAGCGGCGGGAGATGCTGGAAAGCTACTAGCGGTCATCGGCGACGGTTCGGGTGCAACGCCGGCTCGTTCCCGGCCGGCACCGTGACCATGGCAACACCATGCCGTCGGCACAACTGACCAGGTTCTGGTTGAATCGGCGGCTGGGCAGGTGCCGGACCAGCCCCGGGAAGCAGGTCACGGTGAGTGCGTTCGATGCGGTGCGGCAGCTGATCCGTCAGGGCTACCGTGCCCGCGCCGAAGATCTCGCAGACATGGTCATGCAGGCCGCTCCGCTGCTGGGTGTGACCGCCATGGTGATCTATGTCGTCGACCACCAGCAACGCGAACTGATGCCCCTGGCCGGCGAACGGTCGCCGGTCAGCCGGCCGATGCCGATCGACGGCACCCTGGCCGGCCGGGCCTACCGCACCCTGGTCCCCGTTTCGAGCCAACCGGACACCACGGGCCAGGAGGTGTGGGTTCCGCTGCTCGACGGCAGCGAACGTATGGGTGTCCTGCAGGTCTTCGCCGACGAGCCGCTGACCGAGCAGGCCGTCGCCGACTGCGCCACCGTCGCCGCCCTGGTCGGGGAACTCGTCGTCACCTGCGACCTCTACAGCGACACCATCGAACGGCTGCGTCGCCGCGAACCCATGCGACTGGCCGCCGAGATGCTGCGCGCCCAACTCCCGCCACTGACGTTCGCCACCAGCCGCACCGTCATCGCCGGCATCCTCGAGCCCTGCTACGACGTCGGCGGCGACGCCTTCGACTACGCCGTCAACGGCGACACCGCCCACCTGGCACTGTTCGACGCCGTCGGCCACGGCTCCGCCGGCGGCATGCGCGCGGTCGTGCTCGCGTCCATCGCCATCGCCGCCTACCGCAACGCCCGCCGGGCCGGCATGGACCTCACCGCCACCTACCACCACCTCGACGACGCCGTCCGGAACCACGACCGCACCGGCATGATCACCGCGGTCCTCGCCGAACTCGACCAGAACACCGGCGTCCTGCAGGTCATCTCGGCCGGCCATCCCGGCGGCATCGTGCTGCGCCAGGGCCGCGCCGTCACCGTCCTGCCCACCCCCACCGCCTTGCCGGTCACCCTCGGCGACCGCCGGCCGCCGGTCATCGTCCAGGAGGCGCTCGAACCGGACGACCAGGTGCTGCTCTACACCGACGGCATCACCGAAGCCCGTGATCGCGACGGCAACAGCTTCGGCGTCGACCGGCTCGTCGAATACGCCCGGCGAGCCCTCGCCGACCACCTTCCCGCTGCGGAGACCGCCCGCCGGCTCGTTCACGCCATCCTCGAACATCAGGACGACTGCCTTCAGGACGACGCCACCGTCCTGCTCCTGCAGTGGCACGGGCCGTCCGGCAAACTCACATAACCGCCGAATCAGGCCGCGCATGCCGTACACGCGGCGAAGGCGCGAACTCTTGACATCGTTGTCATCCGGTCGCAACATTGCCAATACATCGATGCTGATGAATCGAATGGCATCCATGCCGGGCCTTCAACGGAGGAGTTGTGATGAGACGCTTGGCTCCGCTCTGCCTCGCCGGGATCGTGATCGGTGTAATGGCGTACGCACCCCCGGCGGCGTCAGCCGCGCCCGGAAGCCGGGCCCACGATGTCACCGTTTCGTCCGGCGAGCAGGAGGCCGCCCTGGCGTTCTGGACCCCGCAACGGCTGGCTGCGGCCAAGGACGCTGATGCTCTCGCAGTCCCCGCAGCCGAAGCGGTGGCCTCGCCGCACCCCAGTCAGATCAAACCGTTGCAGCCCAGCGTGGTGCCGCCGGCACTACCGAGGGCATCCGTGCGCTCCACGCAGAGCCCGCACCTGAACAGCACCTCGCCGCAGGCATGGAACTCCGGCGGTCTCATCTCGACGACGGCCGGCAAGGTCTTCTTCAGCAACAACTCCGGCACGTACGCCTGCTCGGGCGACGCGGTCAACAGCGGCAACAGATCTGTCGTCGCGACGGCCGGACACTGCGTCGTCGACGCCAATACCGGCGAGGTGTACCGCAACTGGGTCTTCATTCCGGGCTACCACAGCGGAAGCCGGCCTTACGGCACGTTCACGGCCCGCTCCCTGCACTGGATGTCGCAGCGCATCGGCAACAGCGACCCGACCTGGGACGCCGCCTTCGCCACCATGAGTGCGCTCAACGGGCGCAGCCTCGTCGACACCGTGGGCGGTGAAGGCATCGGTTTCGACCAGAGCCCGGGGCAGTACGTGTACTCCTTCGGCTACGGCGGCTCCGACGCCGAAGGCAACGGCGAACGGCTCAACTGGTGCGCCGGAACCGAGGCCTTCGAGGGCGGGCACCCGGGCGGGGGCATCTGGGGCATCGACTGCATTCAGACCGGCGGGTCGAGCGGCGGCCCCTTCCTGCAGAACTTCAACACCTCCAACGGCATCGGCACGCAGACGGGCAACATCAGCGTCTCCGGCAGCGGGCGGGAATGGCACCCGTACTACGGCCGGGAAGCGCACGACGCATACCTCGCCGCCGACGCCGCTTGACTCGACGGTCTCCGGGTTCAGCAGTGCTGAACCCAGAGATTCTGCTCGACGTAGACACCGCGGTCCCGTTCCCGGTCGATCGAGACCAGGTTCAGCGCGTCCGGGACGACGTATTCCCGCGTGACGGGAAAGGCCATGCCCGTCCACTGCTCCCATTCCGCGACGGTGCCTTCGATCACCATGGACTTCGCTGCCGGGCCGAGCACGCGCGCGCCCATCCGTTGATGGGTACGGATCCACGGATCGATCGAGAGCCCGTCCGAGCGCGTCCACGCGGCGTACTCGTCCATCGGAACCGTCGGGTACCGGTGCTTCCACGTCGGCCTCAGCGGAGCGATCACATGGACCAGGCCGGCTTCGCGGGCCCGTCGCGTCAGCTCCTGAAGAACGACCGTGGCCAGACCACGCTTGTCATGCGCGGATCCGACCGCGGCCGCCATGAAGCTCAGCGTGGTGGCCGGAACGGCGGCTTCCCGTGCCTGCACGGCTCGGACCAGCGCATCGTCATAACCCGACGGCAGATCGGTGGCGTCGCCGGTCCACGGAATCGGTACGCCCCAACCGCCGGCGACCACCGCATCGTCGTCGAGCACCATGATGTCGAAGTGCCCGAAGTGCTGCCGGACCCGGCCCATGTACTTCTTGGGTACGTCGTCGTGGAAGATGAACTCCGGCCAGCGTTCCTTGAACACGTCGTCAGCCATGTCGTGCAGATCCGGCCGGTCGGCGAAAGTCACAACCTTCACGCCGGCACCGTACATGCTCGCGCTTTCCGGCGGGCTCAGCCCGCGAAGGCGTACGGCCGGGCTCCCTCCACCCCGACATCGACGGCGAACACCGCACCGGCCCCGGATTCCGCCGCGTTGCCCAGGCCGTCCCGCGACGTGGTGATGAAGAGCGTGGTGCCACCGTCGAAGGTGCAGGCGGTGGTCTGCCGGGCCGGCACGGCGATCCGCTCGGTCAGTGTGCCGTCGCTCGCGTACCGGTGTATCGCGCCGCCGCCCCACAGGGCCACCCAGATGCCGCCCTCGGCATCGAGGGCCATCCCGTCCGGCTGACCCTGCGCGGGGTCGATGGCCGCCAGGGTCTCGCGGGCCCCGAAGGTGCCCGCTTCCGGGTCGAAGGCGTACCGGTCGACCCGGCCGGTCGGGGTGTCGTTGTAGCACACATGGCGTCCGTCGGCCGGCCACTGGATGCCGTTGGAGATGGTGACGCCGGTCAGCACCTTCTGCACGGTCAGGTCGGGGTCGAGCCGGTAGAGCACACCGGCGCCGGGCGTCGCCGCGTACGCCATCGTGCCGCAGTAGAACCGGCCCTGCGGGTCGCAGCCGCCGTCGTTCATCCGGATCGCCGGGTCGTCGAACGCCGTGATCGGCGGGCCGTCGGGCGTGAAGTCGGCCTGGAAAAGCTGGAATCCGCGTTCGGTGGCCAGCACGTAACCACCGGCCTCCCGGGCCCGTACGGCTGCTGCCACCCCGCCCACTTCGTACCGGGAGACGTCACCGCCCGGCACCACCGCGACCACCGCCCCGGCCAGCATGTCGACCACCAGGAGCCGACCGGCCGCCGCGTCCCAGAACGGGCCCTCGCCATGATCGGTGACCACCTCGGTCACCTGCTGCGCCGTCGTCACATCCACCCACCGTCCACAATCCACTGCTGCGCCGTGCACGACCGGGAGTCATCGGCCGCCAGCCACAGCATCATCCGGGCCACGTCGTCCGGGTACAGCTTGCCCGGCAGACACTGATTGCGCACGATCGAGGCCTCCGCCTCCGGGGTGACCCAGTGGTTCAGCTGCTTCTGGGTCATGATCCAGCCGGGGACGATGCAGTTGACCCGGATCTGCCACGGGCCGAACTCGCGGGCCAGGGTGTGGGTCAGGCCTTCGATGCCGGCCTTCGCCGTGATGTACGCCGGGAGCTCGAGCAGGTCGATGTGCGCGCTGATCGAGCCCAGGTTGATGATCGACCCGCCGCCGGCGTCGCGCATGCCGGGCGCGACCGCCTGGGCGGCGAAGAAGTGGTGCCGGACGTTGACCGCCATCCGGTCGTCCCACAGCGCGACGTCGAACTCGTCGACCCGGTAGCGCCGGTCGTCGGCGGCGTTGTTCACCAGCACTCGGACCGGGCCGAAGCGGTCGGCCGCCGCGGCCAGCGCGGACTGCAGAGCGGGAATGTCCCGGACGTCGCACGGCCGGAACAGGGTGTCCTCGCCGAGTTCGCGCTGCAGGGCCGTGCCGCGGTCCCCGTCGATGTCCACGAACGCCACCCGCGCGCCCTGGCCGGCCAGCTGCCGCACGAACTCCTCGCCCAGTCCCGACGCGCCACCGCTGACGAACGCGGCCCGCCCACGCAACGACGGGTAGGTGGCGTACTCGCTCGTCATGTGCATTCTCCATGGAGTTCGGAAACTTTTCGGACCGTCACTTAGCAGCAGAGAGCTCTCTTGACCCCGGATCTTCCCCGCTCATATGCTGCCGTCCAGGGCAACGTTTTCGCAACAACCACGAAAACTTTCTGAACGGGTGAGCCGGTTGGCGATCTGGCAGGGCGACGGCACCGATTCCGGGTACTTCCTTTCCCGTACGGCCGGGCAGGTCCAGCACCAAGGGGCAGTCCGATGACGAGGCGCATCCGGGCGGCCGTGCTCGAGCGACCGGGCGCCGGGCTCGCCGTCGAGGAACTGGACCTGGCCGACCCGGCCCGGGACGAGGTGCTGGTGCGGATCGACGCGGCCGGGGTGTGCCACAGCGACTACCACTACCTCACCGGCGACCTGCCCAGCCGGATGCCGGTGGTGCCGGGGCACGAAGGCGCGGGCGAGGTCGTGGCGGTCGGGCCGGACGTCACCGCCGTACGCCCGGGGGACATGGTCGGACTGATGTGGCGGCCGCGCTGCGGACGGTGCCGCTACTGCCTCACCGGCCGGCCGGCGTTGTGCCAGTCCGGCGCCATCCACGCCGCGTCCGGTGGCCTACAGGACGGGACCACCCGCCTGCGCCGGCCCGACGGGACCACCGTGCACCACTTGATGGGCGTCTCCTGCTTCGCCGACTACGCGATCGTCTCGGAACGGGCCGTGGTGCCCATCCCGCCGGGCGTGCCCGCCGACATCGCCGCCATCACCGGCTGCGCGGTCATCACCGGCGTCGGCACCGTGCTCAACGCGATCGGACCGTGCGCCGGGCAGGGCCTGGTCGTCTTCGGCGCCGGAGGAGTCGGCCTGTCCGTCGTGATGGGCGCGGTGCTGGCCGGGGCGTACCCGATCGTCGCGGTCGACATGGTCACCGAGCGGCTGCAGGCGGCCACCCGGCTCGGCGCGACGCACGTGGTGCACGCCGGATCCGAGGACGTGGCCGGTGCGCTGGCCGACATCGACGCCGACGGATTCGACTACGCGGTCGAGGCGATCGGGCGGCCGGCCACCCTGCGGCAGGCCTTCGACGCGCTGCGCCCCGGCGGCACGCTGGTGGCCATCGGCCTCGGCACGGCCGGTCAGGAGCTGAGCCTGCCGTTGAATCCGCTGGTGCAGCGGGAGCGCCGGGTGGTCGGCAGTCTGTACGGGTCGTCCAACCCTCAGCTGGACGTACCGAAGTTGCTGGCGCTGTACCAGGCCGGGCGCCTGCCCATCGACCAACTCGTCGGGACGCACTATCCGCTGGACCGGATCAACGACGCGGTGAGCGACCTGATCGGCGGCGCGGTCGGCCGCGGAATCGTCGTCCCGGCCTGAGCGTTCCCGGTGCCGCCGGATGACGAAATCGTCTCAAGGAGAACACGACCTTCCATGGGTTGTGTTCAATGAGTATTTTGCACCGGTGAGCTCCTGGATGCGCAGACGCGATCACAACATCTTCGCCAATGCGAGTGCGTTGGCGATTTGCGGGCTATTGACCGGAATCGTCGTCGCGGCGGCGGTGTTCCCGGCTGCCGCCATGTCGGGCCTGGCCGCGAAGGCCGGCGGGACGACGTTCCAAAACCTGCCCAGCGAGCTGAAGGCCTACACCTCGCCCCAGATCACCCGCATCTACGCGTCCGACGGCAAGACCCAGATCTCGCAGTTCTACGACGAGTTCCGCAGCGATGTCCCGCTCAAGGACATCTCGCCGTACATGCAGGGCGCGATCATCGCCGCCGAGGACCGCGAGTTCTACCACCACAAGGGCGTGGATCTGAAGGGTGTCGCCCGCGCCTTCGTGAGCAACAACAACGGCAGCTCGAAGCAGGGCGCCTCGACGATCACGATGCAGCTCGTGCGGTTGTCGCTGGAATACTCGGCGACCGACTCGCATGAGGTCGTGGCCGCGACCGCTGACATTCCGAAGCGCAAGGTCACCGAGATGAAGTACGCGCTGCAGTTGGAGAAGGAGCTGTCCAAGGCGCAGATCCTGGAGCGCTATCTGAACATCGCGCCGTTCGGCAACCGGACGTACGGGGTGTTCGCCGCGAGCCAGGTCTACTTCAACAAGAAGCCGAAGGATCTGACGATCGGTCAGGCCTCGATGCTGGCGGGCATGGTCAAGGCGCCGAGTGGCTTCGACCCGACCACCCCGTTGGGCTACAAGCAGATCAAGGACCGGCGTAACAACTACGTGATCCCGGGCATGGTGCAGGCGGGTGCCATCACGCAGGTTCAGGCCGACAAGGCGCTCAAGGAGCCGATCCCCAAGAAGGTCACGCCGGTCGGCAACGGCTGCGTCTCGGTGGCCAAGAACAACTGGGGCTTCTTCTGCGACTACTTCTACCGGTGGTGGATGGGTCAGCCGCAGTTCGGTGCCACGGCGTACGACCGGGAGCGCCGCTTGAAGAGCGGCGGCTACCGCATCGTGACCTCGATGGATGTCACCGCGCAGGACTCGGCGCGCAAGGAGGTCTCGGACGAGATCAAGGACACGAGCAAGAACGCGATCCTGATCGCCGGCATCGAGCCGGGTACGGGCAAGGTCCGTGCACTGGCGGCCAACCGCAAATACAAGCTCGACGACCCGTCGCATCCGGCCAACAGGATCTCGTCCGACCCGGCCAAGGCCCGCCACCACCAGCGCGGTTCATATCCGAACACGACCAACCCGTTGATCACCGGCGGCGGTGACATCGACGGCTACCAGGCCGGCTCGGTGTTCAAGATTTTCACCATGGTGGCGGCCCTGGAGAAGGGCTATCCGCTCAGCTACCAGATCAACGCGCCGGTGCAGGCCAAGACGCACTACATCATCCAGGCCGGTAGCGACTCGGCCTGCCCTGGCACCCACTTCTGGTGCCCGACCAACTCCGATCCCGGCGAGGCCGGCCGATACAACATGTGGACCGGGTTCGGCCGCTCCGTGAACACGTTCTTCGTGCCGCTGGAGGAGAAGGTCGGAGCGCAGAACGCGGTCGCGGTGGCGAAACGGTTCGGCATCCAGTTCCGCTCGTCGCAGGACGCCGGCTACGCGAACGATCCCGCCTCGGCCAACCAGTGGGGCGCCTTCACGCTGGGCGTGTCGGCCTCGACTCCGCTCGACGTGGCCAACGCGTACGCGACGCTGGCCGGCGACGGCATGTACTGTTCGCCGACCCCGGTTGAGCAGATCACCACCCAGCACAACGAGAAGCTGGACATCGGTAAGCCGTCCTGCATCCGGGCGACCAGCTCGGACGTGGCCCGGGCGGCGCTCGACGCGGCGCGTTGCCCGGTCGGTGACTCGGCCCAGCTCGGCAGCTGCGGTGGCTACCACACGGCCGGCGATGTGCGGGGAACGGTCAGGCATCCGGTGTTCGGCAAGACCGGCACGACCGACAAGAGCAAGACGGCCGCGCTGATCGCGGGCACGACGTCCCTGGTCGTCGCCGGCTACATGGTCAATCCCGACTATCAGAACCACTCCGACCAGATGTCGCACCCGATGGTCAACACCGCGGTGATGGACACCTTGCGCGACTTCATGAAGGGCAAGCCGAGCGTGCAGTTCAAGAAGCCCGGCGACAAGAAGATCGCCCTGGGCGATCAGCGGTCGATCCCGGACGTGTCGTGCCAGGCGATCGGCGCGGCCAAGTCCGAGATCGAGGGCGCCGGCTTCGACGTCTCGATCGGCGACCCGATCGATTCGGACTGCCCGGCCGGCACGGCCGCCGGCACCGACCCGAGCGGCCGGACCATCAAGAACGGCGGCGTGACGATCCAGCCGAGCAAGGGCAAGGGCAAGGTGACCAAGCCCGGTCCGGGCCGGCACGGCCCGGCCGGCGGAGGCCATTGATCGACGGTCGAAGTGGCTAGCTCGCTGCCGAGACGATCAGATTCGCGGTCTCTTCCACGTGCACCAGCGGCACGGCGTGCGTGGAGGCGACCTCGACGACGGTTGATCCGGCGCGCTCGGCCATGAACCGCTGCAGCTCGGTGGGGATCGACACGTCCGCGGTTCCGATGAGTGTCCAGGACGGCAAGGAACGCCAGGTCGCCGGGCCGCTGAGCTTTTCGCCCAGGGCAGCCGGATCGATGGGGTGCTGAGCGGCGGCGAGTACCGCCGCGGTCGCGTTATCGAGGTCAGCCGCGTACACCTCAGCGAACTTCTCGGGACGCAGGTACATGTCGGCGCCGCCGGGGTACCGGCGGGTCATGGTGTTTTCCGCGGTGAGCCGGCTTCCCGGGAACCGGTAATTCAGTTCGCCGGCCGACTCGTCGTGATCCTGCTGGAACGCTGTCACGAACACCAGCGAACGCACGGCCGCGGTGAGCGCCGCCGGGTCGGAGATGATGGATCCTCCGTACGAATGGCCGGCGACCACGACCGGCCCTTCGACGGACTCGAGGAAACTTCGCAGGCACGCGACATCTGAGGCAAGAGAGCGCAACGGCATCACCGGAGCGAGAACAGTGAAGCTCCGTCGCTGCAGCTCGGCGATCACGCGGTGCCAGATGTCCGGGCCCGTGAGAGCCCCGTGAACGAGGACCACAGTAGGTTTCGTGGAATTCATAGCATCAGCTTCCGCAGCTGGTCGGCGGCTCGACAGCGGCAGTTCTGCCCTCCGGCGATAGGATCGTGCCATGGCTCGGCATCGGATCGCCGTACTGTTGCTCGATCAGGTTCTGCCGCTGGACTTCGCCATCCCGATGCACGTGTTCGCCCGCGAAACGCCAGAGTTCTACGAGGTGGTCACGGCCACTGTCGATGGTCTTCAGGTCGCCGTGGCCGGCGGCCTGACCCTGAACCCGGAAGGCGATCTGCGTCTGCTGCGCGCGGCCGATACCGTGATAATTCCCGGTTACGCCGAGGCGGCGAGCCGCCGGCTCGATCCGCGAATGCTCGATGCTCTCCGTGCCGCCGACGCCCACGGCGCCCGCATGATCTCGATCTGCTCCGGGACGTTCGCGCTGGCACAGGCCGGCATCCTGACCGGGCGGACCGCCACCACGCACTGGTCGCTCGGCGCCGAGCTGGGCCGCCAGTTCCCGGACGTCACGGTCGATTCAACGGCGCTGTTCGTCGACGACGGCCGGGTGCTCACCTCGGGTGGTGTCACCGCGGGCGTCGACCTGTGCCTGCACGTGCTGCGCAAGGATCTGGGCCCGACTGTCGCCAACCATGTCGCCCGGCGCATTGTCGCCGCCCCTCGCCGCGACGGCGAACAAAGCCAGTACGTCGAGACGGCTCCGGTCCCGCCCGGCGACGACGCGATCTCCGCCGCCCAGCAGTGGATGCTCTCGGCCCTGGACCGGCCGATCACGGTGGCCCAGATGGCGGCGCGGGCGAACCTGTCGCCTCGGCATTTTCACCGCCGTTTCCAGGAGCGGACCGCGGCGACGCCGCTGGCATGGTTACACGCCCAGCGGATCGCTCGCACCAAGGAACTACTGGAGACCACGACGTTGCCGATCGAGGAGATCGCGGGCCGCGTCGGTCTCGGCACACCGGCCAACCTACGCGCTCACTTCCGCCGCTCTACCAGCATCTCCCCGTCCCGGCACCGCTATCTGTTCGCCCACGAACACCCCGGACCTGGGCCCGAGCCCGGATCTCGTCACTGATCACCGGCCGAGGAATTCGGCGGCCCGGTAGCCGATCATCATGGCGGGCAGGTTGGTCTGGGCCCGGGGATGTCGGGCATCACTGAGGCGTCCGCGACCAGCAGGTCAAGTACCCCGTGCACGTTGAGCTGCTGATCGACGACACGGGCTCCGCGGTCGGCGTGGTCGGTCAGATGGGCGAGGTGCACCCGGACCCGTGCCTCACCGAACTCCAGCCAGCCGGCGCTTCGCGGGCTCATCCGAGCGCACATCATCGCCGGCGCAGTGGCGGTCGTCGCCCCGGGGAACGGGTACACGTGGGCGATCTGATCCGGCCTCGCGCGTCTCGTGCATGAACTTCTGCCTTTACGGTCACTGCACGCTCGTCATCACCGGTGGGACACCGGCTCACAAGGAACGGCCCGGGCGGCTTGTTGCCGGGACGGAGCCGTCCGAGGATAGTGATTTGTGTCGATGCCTGCGGCCGACGTGGGCGACCTCAGGACCACACACGCGTCGACTGTGCGTTCTGCTGAGTTGCCCGTGCGTCGAAAGGACCCCACGAAATGCACGCCTCCATCCGGGCTCGATCCGCCGTCCTCGCCGGTACGCTGCTGGGGGTCTGTGGCGTCGCGCTGTCCGCGCACGCCGCTACCGCCGGCTGCTCGGTGTCCTACACCGTCACCTCGCAATGGCAGGGCGGCTTCGGGGCGAACGTGTCCATCACCAATCTCGGCGAGCCGGTCAACGGCTGGACGCTCACCTGGGCGTACCCGGCCGGTCAGAAGGTCACCCAGGCCTGGAACGCATCGGTGTCGCAGAGCGGCACCCAGGTCACGGCCCGCAACGTCAGCTACAACGCCGGCATCGGCACCAACGCAGGGGTTGCGTTCGGGTTCAACGGCTCCTGGACCGGCAGCAACCCCGTGCCGGCCGGCTTCACGCTCAACGGCGTCCTCTGTACCGGCGGCGTGACCGGTTCCCCCACACCGACATCGCCGACCACGCCGCCGACCACGCCGCCGACCACGCCGCCCACCACGCCGCCGACCGGCGCGGACGACTGGGCGACCTACCACGGCAACAACACGCGCGACGGCAACGCCACCCATCTCGCGCCCCTCTCCACGCTGTCGGTGGCTTGGAACGCTGCGCTGGACGGTGCCGTCTACGGTCAGCCGCTGGTGGTCGGCGGCCGGATCTTCGCTGCCACCGAGAACGACACGGTCTACGCCCTGAACCCGGACACCGGGGCCGTCGTGTGGTCCGCGCATGTCGGCCAGCCCGAGCCGCTGTCCGACCTGCCCTGCGGCAACATCAACCCGTTGGGAATCACCAGCACGATGGTGTACGACCCGGCCACCAACCGGGTGTTCGCCCTCGCCGAGACCGCCGGTGGCGCGCACACGCTGCTGGGGATCAACGCCGGCACCGGGGTGGTCGAGGTGCGAGCCGCGGCGGAGCCGCCGCTGGGCACCCCGAAGGCACACCAGCAGCGCGGCGCGCTCACCCTGCTGAACGGACGCGTCTACATCGGCTACGGCGGCCTGCTCGGCGACTGCAGCGACTACATCGGCTCGGTGGTCTCGTTGACCACGGCCGGCACCGGCAAGCTGAGCTACGCGATTCCGACCAGCCGCGAGGCGGGCATCTGGGGGACCGCCGGCGGCGTCGTCGACGGCAACCACCTGCTGTACGCGGTCGGGAACGGCGAGTCCACCACCACGTACGACGGCAGCGACTCGGTGATCGCGCTCTCGCCGGACCTGCAGCGGACCGACTTCTTCGCCCCCTCCGACTGGGCGACCCAGAACGCCGGAGACGCGGATCTCGGGTCGATGAGCCCGGCCCTGGTCGGTCAGTTCGTCTACGCGGACGGCAAGGCGGGCATCGGTTACGTGCTGCGGCGCGACAACCTCGGCGGCATCGGCGGTCAGGTCTCCCAGCTGAACAACGGATGTGACGCCTTCGGCGGCAGCGCGGTCGCCGGGAACACGATCTATCTGCCGTGCACCACCGGGCCGCGGGCGGTGACCATCGGCTCCGACGGCACGGCACGTGAGCTCTGGCGAGCCGGCATCAACGTACCCGCGGAGGGCTCGCCGGTCATCGGCGGCGGCGCCGTCTGGGTCGTCGACTACTTCGGTGGCGTGCTGTACGCCCTCGACCCGGGCTCCGGGGCGGTGCTGGCACAGGTACGCGTCGGCCAGGCTCCGAACTTCGCGTCGCCCACCCTGTCCGGCGGCCGCGCCTACGTCGGGACCCGCGCCGGCGTCACCGCCGTCGCCGGTGCCTGAGGCAACGCGACCGGACGTCGCCGACCCCTTCGGCTGTCCTTACGGGACGATCCCGTGCCCGAAGCTCTGACTTCCTCGCACCAGTAGAGACCGGCTGGGAGCGTCGGCCGCATGGATACGGAAACGGGGGCCGGGCACAACCGGCGCACCGGCGTAGGCAATTCACCGTGGCGGACGGCTCCGGCCGGCATCCGGAGACGTGTGCTCGCCGTCTGCCTGACCGTCATCACCCTGGTGTTCGGCACCGTGACGCCGGCGCGGGCCATCGTGGGCGGGCGCAACTCGGCCACGCTCGACGGCCAGGTGCAGATCTATGTCGAGACGACCGGGCAGATCGGCGCACCCCCGGATTTCGAGTGCGGCGGCACGCTGATCGGTCGGCAGTGGGTGCTGACCGCTCAGCACTGCTTCACCCTCACGGGCGGCTCGCCGGCCAACTCGCTTGTCCTCGCCGGTAACCGGCGAGGCGGACAGGGCGAAGTGCATACGGTGCAAGCGATCTATTACGAGCCTGACCATGACGTCGCGCTGGTGCAACTGACGGCGCCGGTGAGCCAACCCAACTGGGTGGAGAGTTACGGCCTGGGTGTGCCGGCCGTGGGCGCGGACGTCGCCCTGCGCGGCTGGGCGACGGGCGGGCCCCAGCCGCAACCAACCCTGCAGGTAGCGACACTGCGGGTACGCAACACCCGCGAGCCGAACCTCCCCAACGAGCGGATGTCCCTGGACGACATCCAGCAGGGCGGCCCTCAGCCTGGAGACTCCGGGGGCGGTATCAAGGCGGGAAGACGGATCTTCGCGGTCTACGTCGGATTCGACGACGACGAGGGCTTGGAGTTGGCGGTGCCGGTCGAGGACGTCGCGCCGTGGATTCAGCGCATCAGCGGAGTCGGGCCGACCAACCAACTGCGGGTGATGGGTCTCGGGTCGTCGACGACGTACGGCCAGGGTAGTTCGGACGGCAACGGCTATCGGGAGATGGCCGGCAACGGCCTGACCGATCTGATCAACCGGGACAACCCGACCGATGACCCCGAGACGGTGGACTGGGTCGGTTCGGTCCGAGTCGGCACGATGACGGATCGGGAGGTCGAAGGCTGGCCGGGTTTCATCCTCTCCGACATCGCCGGCAAGGCGAAATGCGCCGTGCCGGCCTATCAGCCGAACCTGATCACGCTGATCGCGGGCGGCAACGACATGATCAATTCAGTGGACGTGGCGGGGGCGCCGGCCCGGCTGGAGAGCCTCATCCGGCAGGTCAGCGCCGATTCTCCGGGAGTCACTGTGCTGGTGGCCGGCATGCAGCCGTTCCACGCCCCGCTCAAGGACTGGCAGCAGGTCGACGCCCAGGCGAAGACGTTCACCGCCCAGATTCCCGGGCTGGTCGACCGCCTGGTCACCGACGGCCTGTCCGTGGTCTACGCCGACACCACAGGGCTGCAGCCCTCCGACGTCGGCCCGGACGGTATCCATCCCACTGATCAGGGCTACGCGAAGATCTCCGACGCGTTCGTCAAAGCAGCCACCCGAGCATTGGACGCCGGGTGGATCGCGCCACCGAACCCGCAGGCCGCCAACGCGGCATCGAACCCGTGCGGGCTCAAGGACGACGGCGCCGGCGGCACCGCAGCGAACAAGTTCGGGCCCAACTGGGAGGACCACGGCGTCATCCAGGCCGAGAATCATCCGAACAACGAGAGCCACTGGCTCGTCGACATCAACAAGGACGGCAAGGCGGAGCTGGTCACCGTCGACCCGAGCCAGCACTTCCGATTCTGGTGGAACAGCGGGCCCTCGGGTACGTCGACATGGACGCCCTTCGTCGAGGGGCAGAACTCCTACGTCCCGGCCGCGGGCGCGGTCGGCAACGCCCTGCGCTTCGGCGACGTCGACGGGGACGGCTTCCCGGACTGCATGGTCATCGATCTCAAGGGCCGGGTGAAGGTGCATACGTGGAAGGCTGACGCACCGTCCGGGCAACGGATGTGCATGAAGACCTACGCCGGGGACGCCAACGTGTACGCGCAAGGGTCGAAGGACGGCAAGCCGGGCGTGCCGCTCGACATCGATCCGAATTCGAGGATCCGTTTCGCCGACGTCACCGGCGGAGGACGCGACGACTACATCCTCATCGGGCCCGACGACTCGACGAGCATGTGGGCCAACCGGGACTTCACGACCTGGACCAACCCCGACGCGCCGGACGAGAACGGCCCGGACAAAATCGACTATCTCAACTGGGCCCCGCCGATCCACATCGGTGATGCCCTGGCCAGCCCACGCCAGATCCGGTACGCCGACCTGAACGGCGACAAGCGCGCCGACCGGATTCTGATCACCGCCGCCGGCGGCGCGCGGGCGTGGATCAACGACGGGCCCCGGGGCGCGAGCGGGACGTTCCGCGACATCGGCCGCATCGCTCCGGACAGCGGCCTGCCACCCGCGGACATCCAATTCGCCGACATGGACGGCGACGGCAAGGCCGACATCTCCCGGGTCGGCTGGACCGCGGTGACTCACACCTGGCTGAACAAACTCCCGCCTGACTACTTCAACGTATTCCATCCGTAGAGACGCCGACCGGCGCCGCGCAGGCCCCGACGGGTCGCGGCGCCGGTCGCGAGCTCATGGCAATTCGGAGTCCGTACGTGCCTGACGATGCCAACGGTTCGACGGTTGCCGACGACTATGCGGGTCCACCACCGCCGTGGGACATCGGGCGCGCCCAGCCGGCCCTCCGCCGCCTAGCGGACCAGGGCCTGCTCACCGGGCGCGTGCTCGACGTTGGCTGCGGAACCGGCGAACACGCCCTGCTGGCTGCTTCCCTTGGCTTTCCCGCCACCGGGATTGACCTGTCGCGGAACGCTATCGAGATCGCCGGCCGGAAGGCAGCCGAGCGGGGCCTGGCCGCCCGCTTCGTCGTCGGTTCGGTCTTCGAACTGGACCAGCTGGATGAACAGTACGAGACGGTGCTCGACTGCGGCCTGTTCCACAATCTCCATCCCCGGGACCGCGGAGTGTTCCAGGCCGTCCTCAGCGCTACGGTACCGACCGGCGGCAAATACTTTCTGCTCGGCTTCAACGACCGGATTACGACACCGACCACGCCCTACAAGCTGACCGAAGCCGAAATCATCGAGACCTTCCGGCCGAATTGGCACGTCCGCCGGATCGAGCCGGACAGCATTCACGTACGAACCGGATCCCCGGTGCCGGCCTGGCTCGCTGCCCTCGAACGTCGATAGGCCGAGAGCCGGCGCCCGTCGGCGGTTCCCCCGTGCGAGCTAAATGCCGGGCGGTCGAGGCCCCGCTGGCGGGGGACTTCACACGGCTCGCTGCTTCCTAGTCTCGGATTCGTGGTTACGAGTGAGCGACCCGCCGACCGTAGCCCGACGATGAGTAGGGAGCAGGGACATGAGCTCGTACAAGCGCGTGACGAAGACGGTCAGGGCGGCTACCGCTGCGGTGGCTCTGACCGGGTTGCTGGGGTTGGGCGCATGCGCGGCCGCAGACCGTACACCTGGTTCCGCGGCGGGCACGTCGACGGCGCCGGCCGGCCATGTCGTACCGGGCGCGGCGCTGGACGCGCTGGCTCAGCGCGACGTCGACGCGGGGGCGCCCGGGGTCGTCATCCGCATCGACGACGGCCGGCGGCCGCCGGTGACTGTCGCCAAACAGGCGGACTGGACGCGGGCGGATCACCGTCTGTCGGCCGATGACCAGTTCCGGATGGGTTCCAACACCAAGACGATGGTGGCCACGGTCGCGTTGCAGCTGGTCGCCGAACACCGTCTGAAGTTGACCGATCCGGTGGAAAAGTGGTTGCCCGGTGCCGTCGCCAACGGTCAGAAGGTCACGGTGCGGATGCTGCTCAACCACACCAGCGGCTTGCCCGACTACTTCTTCGACCTTGAGAGGGGCCGCTTTGATACGGATGTGCTCAACGCGGTCACCGGCAAGGTACAGCGCGCCTGGGCACCTCGGCAGTTGCTCGCGACCGCCGCGAAGTATCCGGTCCTGTTCGCCCCGGGGACGAATTATTCGTACAGCAACACCAACTACGTGGCGGTCGGGCTGATCCTCGAGCGGGTCACCGGCGACAGTGTCAGCCACCTGCTGCGGAGCCGCATCCTGCGCCCGCTGGGCCTCAACGACGCCTATCTGGCGACCGACGGCCGGTCCCGCGACGGAGACCACCTCGCCCACGGCTACGAGCCCGATGCCGCCAACGTCGCGCCGATCCTGAAGAAGTTCGGCACGCCCGCCGGCACCCAGTTCTACGGCCCGGCCCGGCCCGGACACGTCGACGTCACCGGGTACGACCCCACTTACACGTGGGCGGCCGGTGCGATGATCGCCACGCCGCGCGACTGGGATCGTTTCTTGTCCGCGCTGCTGTCCGGCCGGCTGCTGCCCAAGGCGCAACTCGCTCAGATGCGCACCACCGTCGTGGATCCCACCAGCCAGGGGACCGTACGCTACGGTCTCGGCCTGATGACGTACACCAACCGGTGCGGGACGGTCTGGGGTCACACCGGCGGCATCCCCGGTTTCGGCAGCCAGAACTACACCGACGCGACCGGGCAGAAGACGGTCTCGGTCGTCACCACCACCCAGTTCGGGGCCAAGACCGACGCCATCGCGGTAGCGGATCAGCGCGTCGTCGACGCGGCGGTCTGCACCATGCTCGGCAAGCCCATCCCGGCGAGCTGACGCCCTTCGCCTGGCCATAGGAACGCCGAACGGGTACAGGCAGCTGTACCCGTAGATGGGTAGCTGCCGGGATGGATCCTCGCCGCGGCAGAAAATAGCGTTTTCGGCATGACCACGAACAACTACCGCAAGCTGACGATCGGCCTCACCACCGCCGCCATCCTCGCCGCGGGCGTGGGAGTCGCCAATGCCGATGTCACCGGCACCGCCCGCACCGGCGACGTCAAGACCGCCACAGCCGCCGCGAGATCCGGCTGGGAGGGCATCACCCGCGAGCAGGTGCGGATCGACTTCGGCAAGGGCTGGGTCACCAAGGCCGAGCTCACCTACCCGAGCAACGCCGAAGGCCGTCTGCCGCTCGTCGTCTTCCTGCACGGCAGCGGACTCAACGACATGGATCAGACCATGCCGGAGGGTAAGGGCTCGACGTTCGTTCCGCTCGCACAGGCGGCCGGCCGGGAAGGTTACGCGACGCTGCGCTTCAACAAGCGCGGTGTGACCGACGTCGGGCCGGTGGAGAGCACCGATCCGGCCCAGCTGAACCCGAAGAACCCGTACGACCAGATCCAGAAGGACGCCGCCTCGGTGATCCGTTTCGGAGCCCGGTCGCCGAAGGTGGACCCGTCGAAGATCTTCCTCCTCGGCCACAGCGAAGGCACCAACGTGGCCGCCAACCTGTCCGCCGCCCCGAAGAAGTTCGGGATCCCGCAGCCGGCCGGCGTGATCGCGATGGGCGTCGTCGGTCAGCCGGTCAAACAGTTGCTGACCTTCCAGATCTACGGCCGCCTGCTGGTGGAGCTGCACGATGAATTCGACGTCAACGGCGACGGTCGGCTGACCGCCACCGAGGCGGCCAACGGCCTTCTCCGCCAGCCGAAGGAGACCGCCGACCAGTTCCGCTCCGTCCTGCTCGACGGCAAGAAGGTGCGGGCCGGCACCGACACCGACCACGACGGTCAGATCGCCATCGACGCCGAGGCCGGCCCGGTGCTGCGCAAGGCCACCGACATCGACGACTACCCCAACATTCCGGGCCTGACCCCGTACGTGGTCAGCTACGCCAAGGACATCGCGCGGTTCCCGGACGTGTCGCAGGCGCTACCCAAGTTCTCCGGCCCGGTGCTGTTGCTCAACGGTGAGGACGACATCCAGACTCCGGCCCGCGTAGCGATCGTCGCCGACGCCGCCCTCGCCGCGGCCGGCAACCAGGATCACACGCTGATCACCTATCCGGGCATGGCGCACACCATGAACGTCACCTCGAAGTTCCACCCCGACTTCGGTTCGCCCGATCAGCAGGTCGTGACTGCGGTGAAGAACTGGCTCAAGTCCCATCGCTGAGGAAAACCACGAAGCGGCCGCCGACCGGGCGGCCGCTTCGGTGTGTGGCTGGGCGTTTGTTGAACGGTAAGCGCAACTTTTTTGGGTCCTCGCCCGTCTTGACCCGCATGACGTCGGGAGAGGGTGCCTATGGCTCGCGGTGACGAGGAGTTCGTCGAGTTCGCCAAGGCGAGCTCGGCGCGGCTGCAACGGGCCGCCTACCTGCTGACCGGTGACCGGTATCAGGCGGAGGAGGCCGCCCAGGCGGTCCTGGTGCGGGTCTATGCGGCCTGGGGACGCATCAGGCACGGGGACCCCTATTCGTACGCTCGTGCGACGCTCGCCAATCTGGTCAACGACCAGTGGCGGCGGCCGTTCCGGGAATATGCGACCGAGTTCATGCCCGAGCAGCAGGCGCCGCGTGATGTGGCCGACGACGTGGCCCGGCGCCGGTGGCTGATCGGTGCGCTGGGGGCGCTGTCGCCGCAGGAACGTGCGGTAGTCGTGCTGCGGCATCTGTTCGACGCGAGCGAGACCGACGTCGCCCGCGACCTGGGCATGCCGCTCGGCACCGTGAAGAGCCTGAACTCCCGCGCTTTGGCGAAATTGAGGACAGCCGTCGGTGCGCTCACGCCGACGCAGCAGATAGAGACAGAACTAGGGGTACAGCGATGACCGACTTGGATGAGCTCAATTCCGCACTGGATTCGCCGCCGGACTTCGAGCCGGTCTCGCTGGACCTCGGCTACGTGATGGCCGCCGGTGGCCGCATGCGCCGCCGGCGGTGGGCCGGGAGGGGCGTTGCGTCGGGTGTGGCGGTGGTCGCGGTGCTCGTGGTCGGCGGGGCGATGATGAGGCCGGCCGGTTCCACGACCGACGCGGCGGCCTATCCGGCGCCGTCGGGAATCGATTCGTCCTATCCGGTGCCGTCTGCGCTCAACTCGTCGGCGCCCGGCATTCTCGGCCGGGTCGTGGAGACCGGCCAGTGGCTCGACGGCAAGCAGTGGATCATCTACGCCGAGACGGTGGATTCCTTTCATCTGAACGCGAACCTGACGCTCGTACTCGGGCGCACGACCACCGGGTACATCAACGATTTCTCCACTGACATCATCAGCAGCGACACCGGCCACAGCCGGATGGCGGAGGGCTTCCACGCGGTACGGGCGGGAACGGTGCTCGACGGCCGGACCACCCCGACTTTCGGGTACTACAAGGGCGATCCGGCCCGGATCACCGCCCGGGACAACGCGACCGGCGCTACGGTCGAGGCGCACCTGACGGCTTGGAGCGGGTTCGGGAAGGACGAGAAGGCCAAGATCTTCTGGTTCGACTTCTCGGCAGGCCGGCAGCCGACGCACCTGACCGAGCTGACCGCGTACGACCGGAACGGCAACCGGCTTCCCGAATAGGTAGAGCCTGCTACCGACGTGATTGGGATGCTGGCATGGCTGCCCGACGACGCTCTCCCGGCCAGACTCTGATCATGACTTCTGACGCGATTGTTCCCACGCCTCGCCGGCGGGCGATGTGGACGTTTCCCGCCTGCATCGCGGCCGTGCTCGGGCTGATCGGCGCGGCCGCCGTCCCCGTATCCGCCGCGACCTCCGAATCCGCCGTCATCGTCCCGGCCTCCAGACCGGCATTGCGGAACGCGGCCGACGCGGTGGTCAAGGCCGGTGCGGTCGGACAGCTCTCCCGGGCCGACGACGGCCGACGGGTCACCCAGGCGGCAGCCGGCCGAGCCGACCGGGCCACCGGTCGGCCCCTGCGAAGCAACGACCAATTCGAGATCGGCAGCAACACCAAGACGATGATCGCGACCATCGCCCTGCAACTGGTCGCCGAGGGCAAACTGCACCTCGACGACTCGGTGCGGAAGTTGTTGCCCGGCACGATTCCCGCCTCGTCCGGCGGCAACGCGATCACGTTGCGAATGCTGTTGCAGCACACCAGCGGCCTCTACAGCTACACCGACCCGGCATTCATGACCGCCGTGATCGCCCACCCCCGGGCGCACTACCGGCCGGAGCAACTGGTCGCGGCCGCCCTCAAACACCCTCTGACATTCGCGCCGGGCACCGGTTGGGCGTACTCCGACACCAACTACATCGTGGTCGGCATGATCCTGCAGCGGGTCACCGGCCGGACACCCGCCGATCTGATCCGCGACCGGATCGCCCGCCCGCTCGGCCTGCGCCACACCTACCTCGTCACCGGCGCCGCGTCGGATACCGGCCCCGGCTACGCACACGGCTACATGGGCACCTTCACCGGACCGCCGACCCAGCCGACGATCCACTACACCGACGTGTCGACCTGGGCGCTGGGCAGCTTCGCCGGCACGGCCGGTGCGGTCGTCTCCACCGCACCCGAGCTGAGCCGCTTCCTGTCGGCGCTCCTCGGCGGCCGCCTGCTGCCGCCCGCGCAACTGGCCGCCATGAAGACCACCGTCTCAGCAGGGGCCGGCACCGGCATCGACTACGGCTTGGGCATCCTGCGCACCGACACTCCCTGCGGCACGGTCTGGGGGCACACCGGCAGCACCTTCGGCCACGACAGCTACATGTTCGGGTCCGCCGACGGACACCGCACGCTGATCATCGACACCACGACCGACACCGAGCTCAATGCCCAGTCGCCCGGCTCGAACCCGATCAAGGACGCGATGGCTACGGCCGAGGGAACCGCGTCGCTCACCGCCGCCTGCGCGATGTTCGATGAGCCCGTTCCGGCGTCGTAGCCACCAGCGGCAAGCGCCCGGCGGCCGGTGTCATCAGTCGTCGGGCAGCGCCAGCCCGATGCGGTAGGCGAGCACGACCGCCTGCACGCGATCGCGCAGGTGCAGCTTCGTCAGGACCCGGGACACGTACGTCTTCACCGTCTCGGTGCCGAGGAACATCGTCTCGGCGATCTCCGCGTTGGACCGGCCGGTGGCGAGCATCCGCAGCACCTCGAGTTCGCGGTCGGTGAGCCGGGCCAGCGTCTCGGCTCGTCGCTTCGACTGGGCCTCGCCCTGCCGGATTCGCTCGCCGAAGTGGCCGATCAGCCGGCGGGTCACCTCGGGTGCCAGCAACGCGTTGCCGGCCGCGATCGTGCGGATCGCGGCGATCAGGTCGGGCGGCGGGGTGTCCTTGAGCAGGAATCCGCTGGCGCCGGCCCGCAGCGCCTCGTAGACGTACTGGTCGAGGTTGAACGTCGTGACGACCAGCACTCTGGCACCGCGTGGAGAGTCCGGCCCGGCCAGCCGGCGCGTCGCCTCGATCCCGTTCAGACGCGGCATCCGGATGTCCATGACGATGAGGTCCGGCGTGAGGCGGCCCGCGAGCTCGACCGCCTCGATGCCGTCGACGGCCGCACCCACCACCTCGAAGTCCGGCTGTGCGGACAGGATCGTCACATAGCCGGCACGGACCAGCGGCTGGTCTTCGCAGACGAGGATCCGGACAGGGGACGGGCCGCCCATCACGACCCCGTTCGCTTCGGGAAGCGGGCGACGAGCCGGAAGCTGCCGTCCTCGCCGCCGGACGCCTCGAAGCGCCCGCCGGCCAGCGCGACCCGCCGGCGTAACCCACCCAGCCCTCGCCCCGACGACGGCGGCCGAGGGCCCCGGAGTACCGGCGTGTCGCCGGCGTTGCCGTCGGTGATCACCTCGACGAGGACCTCCTCCGGGGAGACGGCACACAGCCGTACCAGGGTCGGCCGGCCCGGAGCGTGCTTGAGCGCGTTGGTCAGCCCCTCCTGCACGACGCGGTAGGTGGCCAGCTCGGCCAGGCCGGCCACCGCGGGCGGCGGATCGTCCCGGACGAACTCGACCGGCTGCCCCGCGGCCCGGGTCTGCTCCACCAGGTCGCTCAGGTCGCCGACCGCTGGTTCGGTCGGGGCCGGCCGCGCATCGTGTCCCGGGCTGAGTACGCCCAGGAGTTCCCGGAGGTCGGCCAGCGCATGCCGTCCGGTGGTGCCGATCGCGACGAGTCCGTCGCTGACCTTCGCGCGGTCGTCGGCCGGAAGATATTGCGCCGCGTCGGCCTGCATCACCATGGCGGTCACGTGATGGGTGACGACGTCGTGGAGCTCTCGCGCGATGCGCTCGCGTTCCTCGGTCAGCTCCGCGTCGATCCGGTGGCGGTGCAGGCGGGCCTGGTTTCGCAGACGGCTGCGCGACCACGCACCGAGCACCCAGCATCCCGCCGGGAGCGCGAAGAACAACGCGAAATCCCTTGGCGGGAACGGCGAACTGGCATGGATCATCCACGTGCAGGCGGCGACGTAACCGGCCGTCCACAGCGCGACGGTCGCCGCGCGGGGGCCGGCCTGCAGCATGCCGGCGCTGTACAGGGCCACGTAGAGGGCGGCCGTCGCGAGGGTCGGCCGGTAGCCCAGCGCCTGGTACGTGAAGAACGCCGACGACACCAGCACGAGGCACAGTCCCGGGGCGCGGCTGCGAATCGCCAGCGGCAGCGCGTGCGCCGCGACGAGACCGGCCGCGAGCAGGTCGAACGGTCGCTGTGCGGTCGGCCAGCCCAGCGCCGTACCCTTATCGGCGAAGCCAGGCGTGAACGACAGGATCGCCACCACCGCGGCGATCCCAAGATCGCGGTGTCCGGCGGGCACCGCCCGCAGCCGATCGACGGCGAGGCGTACGCGCCGCGATCCGAAGTGTCCGCGGCCGGGCATGCCGAAAGTATAGATTGCCGCACGGCGGAGACGATCAATGTTCATGAGGCGTGCGGCTCGTCAGCACGCGTCAGCATTGACGCCACGGACGCGTCTAGGACGGCGAGGCCACGCACGACCGGGACCAGGGTGACCAGGAGAACCACGCCGACGGCCACGTCGACCGCCACCTGTGCCGAACCGCCGCCATCGACGAGCAGACTCCCGATCGTGTACGCGTCGCCGGGAAGCCAGCGGTGCCACAGCGGCGCGGTCAGCCCGGCGAGGGCGCCCAGCCACCACGTCACCATGATGGCGAAGCCTGCGGTGGCCGGCACTGCCCTCAGCACGCTGTACACCACGTCCCGCCAGCTCTGCGGGTCGGTGAGCCCGACAAGCAGACGTCGCGCCGCTCCGGCGTCCGCCTGCGGCCGGCGATAGGGCGGGTCGGTGAAGGCCCGGCCCAGCACGGCGCTGATCCGGCGACGCTCGACAGTCGCGAACCCTCGTGCGGCATAGAGCGTCGCGACGAGGATCGGGATACCGATCCCGACGACGGCCAGGCTTGTTCCGACCGCGAGGCCGACGACCGAGACCGTCAAAGCGGCCAGCCCCAAAGGGAATCCCACAAGAAGCTGTGCGGAGTCCGTGCCGAGGCGGTGTAGCTCGTTGAGGATCATGCGATCGATGCTAGGAATCGGCGAACCTGATGAAGTCCCCCGAGCGGGGGAAGGTCCCGCACGGCTCAGTGGTCCGGTCACTCGATCAGCGCGCCCAGTCGCGTAGTGCCTTCGAAAGGCTGGTGGCGGCGCCGGCCGCGTACGCCGAGTCGAATGCGTCGCGGCTCATGACATGCATGACCGTCTCGACGAGTTGCCGGCGTTCCGCCGCGTCGTCCGGGTCCGGAATCTGTCCGTGAGTGGCGTATCCCATGTCGGCGGCGGCGAGGAGGCTGGCCGCCCGCGCCGGGTCGCCCTCGGCGCAGCTGATGACGGCCGCGCCGAGGGCCATCTCGGCCAGACTGTCGGTGTAGCCGAGCTCGATTGCTTGCGTACGCGCGGTGGTGAACAGTTCGTGCGCCGCGGCGATGTCACCGAGATGCAGTTCGACGTAGGCGAGGTTGTGCCGTTCCAGGACGGCCATGCGGGCGTCGCCGATCGATCCGTTGAGGTGGATGCTTTCGCGGTACAGAGTCCGGGCGGCGTTGAGATTTCCGGACATCCGCGCCACCGCGGCCTGAATGTGCAGTGGCGCCGGCAGAAGCTTCCGATCCGGCCGGGATTCCGCCAATCGCCGGCCTCGGCTCGCGAGTTGCCCGGCGGCGAAGAAGTCGCGTCTGCGGACGCAGGCTCGGGCGAGCATGCACACTGCGGCGACTTCGGCCGGTACGTCGCCGGTCGATCGGGCGCGCGCGATCTCCGACCGGCTCAACTGCTCGACCAACTCGTTCTGCCCGCTGCGGAACGCGGCCTTCGCCTTCTCGATGTACGTCACCGGTCACGAGGAGTCATCGCCGGATTACTCGTTCGTACCGTCCCCAACAAGTCCAATGGGGATTCACCGGTGTCAGCGTGCCTCATTTGCTCATGTTGTCCGGGCGTCGCA
This sequence comes from Actinoplanes sp. NPDC051343, assembly GCF_044455125.1. Lineage (NCBI taxonomy): Bacteria > Bacillati > Actinomycetota > Actinomycetes > Micromonosporales > Micromonosporaceae > Actinoplanes > Actinoplanes sp. NPDC051343. The sequence goes on along the minus strand of NZ_JBITEL010000001.1, from coordinate 345,265 downwards.
CGCCCACGCTGCATTTCGTTCGAAGGCGTACGTCTTGATGCACGAATGGCCAGATCCCGGGATCGGTAGCACGACGACGCAATGGCATATCGGGATTATCCGGATGAATGCCGCTGTCCGATGCCAACCATATTCGACCGACAACCAAGCAGGCCGATCGATGCGTCTCCTGGGCCGTAGCCGGTGTCAAGCCGGCACTGACCAGATCTGTGAGGCCTGCATGTCATCACCACCACAGCGGCTCGCTCGGCGCGTCGGTTCGGTCGCGGCGGCTTTGTTCACCGTCATGGCCTTGTTGCCGGCCACACCGGCTCATTCTGCCGGGCCGGTTGCCGGCGTGCGGCCACGCTCCTTGAGTGCCCCGGTCTCCCGGCCGGGAAATACATTCACCGTCACTCTGATCACCGGCGACCGGGCGACCATGACGCCCACCGGCAACGGCACCTACGCCGTCTCGATGCTCAAGCGGAAAGGCCGCGAGCACATCGCCTACACGATCAGCCGGACGAAGACCGGTCTGAAGGTGATTCCCGCCGACGCCCTGCCCCTGCTCGCCCGGCACCAGCTTGATCCGCGACTGTTCGACGTGCTGTTGCTGCGGCAATGGGGTTATGACGACGCGCACACCAGGGAATTGCCCCTGCTGACCGCGGCCGGCGGCGGGAAGGCGCCGCACGCGCTGACCGGCAGCCGCGCGGTACGCACGATTCCGTCCCTGGGCATCACGGCGGTCCGCCAGTCCAAGCGCGACCAGGGACACTTCTGGACGGCGTTCACGGCGCCGTCCGAAGCGCGTACGCCGTCCGTCGACAAGGTATGGCTGATCGGCAAACGCCATGTGAGCCTCGACGTCAGCGTGCCGCAGGTGGGCGCCCCCGTCGCGTGGGCGCACGGATATACCGGCAAGGGCGCCAAGGTCGCTGTGGTGGACACCGGGATCGACATGATCCACCCGGATCTCAAGGGCGTCGTCGTGGCCGCCAAGGACTTCACCGGTTCGGCGTCCGGGGTCCGGGACGAGGACGGCCACGGTACGCATGTGGCGAGCACGATCGCGGGCCGGGGCACCGCGTCGAACGGCCGATACGTGGGAGTGGCGAAGGGCGCCCAGCTCGTGGCGGCCAAGGTGTGTACGCCCGCCGGCTGTGCCGATGACGCGATCCTGGCCGGGATGGCATGGGCCGCTGACTCCGGCGCCAAGGTCATCAACATGAGCCTCGGCGGGACTCCGGACGAGATCGGGGATCCCGTGGAGGCCGCCGTGAACGATCTGACGGCGAAGAAGAGGGTGCTGTTCGTCGTGGCCGCCGGCAACGACGGTGCACCGGAGACGATCGGCTCGCCGGGAACCGCCGCGAGTGCCCTCACCGTGGGGAGCGTCAACAAGCGCACCGACAAGCTGAGCGACTTCTCCAGCCAGGGCCCCCGGGTGGTGCCGAGCCGGCGGCTGGACTATGCGATCAAGCCCGACATCACCGCGCCCGGCGCGGACATCACCGCCGCTCGCGCCGCGGGTACGGGCGAGGGGCCGAACAAGTACTACATCGCGATGTCCGGGACCTCGATGGCGACCCCGCACGTGTCCGGCGCCGCGGCGATCATCTCCGCTGAGCATCCGGACTGGTCGCCCGCGCAGATCAAGACCGCGCTCATGTCGACGGCGAAGTTCCAGCCCGGCCAGACGGTGTATCAACAGGGCGACGGCCGGCTGGACATCGGACGCGCGTCCACTCAGCAGGTCACCGCGACCGGGGAGGCGAATCTCGGATACTTCCCCTGGCCGGACACCGATCCGGTGCCGGTCAGCCGCAAGGTGACCTACACCAATCGTGGGACCTCCGCGGTCACGCTCAAGCTGGCGTTGACGGTCAGCAACGACACCGGCAAGCCCGCCGCGACCGGTATGTTCGCGGTCGGCGCGCGGACGGTCACGGTCAAGGCCAGGGGTACGGCGTCCGTATCGGTCACGATCAGATCCACCGTCGGTGATCGAGGGCTGTACAGCGGCGTGCTGGTGGCGTCGAGCCCCGACGGCAAAGTCAAGGTGCAGACCGCCGTGGGCGCCTACCGGGAGCGGGAAAGCTACAACATCTCGTATCTGTCGCTCCGCCCCGGATCCGGGCACTCGGTCACCGAGCTGCACCTCGTCAACACCAAGACCGGCCAGGAGTACTCCGACGAGTTCGAGGACACCGGGATCAAGCGGGTTCCGGCGGGCACGTACACCGCGTTCGCGGTCACCTACGATGTCCGGGCGGACGGGTCCGACCCGCGGACACCGACCGTCGAAGTACGCCCGTTGACCGTCGACAAGCCGGTTGATCTGGTCCTGGACAGCCGCCGTCGCAAACTGGTCCGGCTGGCGGTGGACCACCCGGTCGCCGAGACGAAATACGCGAACACCGCCCTTGCCCTGGGGGTGAAGGACGACGAATCCCTGTCGGTGGCTGATGATTCCGGGAACGTCTACGTGGTGCCGTCGCCGGCCGGAACCCCGAAGATCCCGTACGAGCTGACCTCCACGCTGATCAAGCGGGGCACCGCGCCCTCACCGTTCACCTACAACCTGTTCGTGCAGGGCAGTGGCACTCTCCCGGCCGCGACTCGAACGCTGCCGGCAGCGGATCTGGCCACGGTCAAGCAGACCGTGCGCCGGCAGTCTCCGCAGGAGGCTCGCGCACTGGCGAACTGGGCCGCCTTCAGCATGACCGATTCGATCATTCCGAACGTCGAGCTCGGGCAACTCGAGCAACGGACCGACTATTTCAGCACCGTCGCCGGGACAAGCTTCGGAACCAAGTTCGACTCCGGTTCGCGCGCTTCGGACGGGTCGATCGATCTCGATACGACGGCGGCCCTGGACGGGGTCGAATACCAGAAGGGCAGCGTAGTGAAGTCGGTCTGGAATTCCGCGGTGTTCGGCCCGGCATTCAATCCTCCCGACGGCGGTATAGCCGACCGCGACGAAACCTCGATGAGCGCCGATTTCCCGCTCCTGCAGGGAGCGGGTGGTCATGACAGCTACAACTTCGGATACACCGGCTACACGAAGTTGACGCGAAATGGAACGGTCCTGTGGTCGGGCAAGCTGGCCGGTGACCTGAACACTGACGGCGGGGGAGTAGCGGTTCCGGCCTCGGCCGGCACGTACCGCCTGACCACCGCTCTCGACCGGACGGCACCGTGGGCACGCCTGTCGCGCCATGTCGAGGTCGACTGGACGTTCAAGTCGAAATCCACCGACGACAGCCTGCCGCTCCAGCACGTCGAATGGTCACCCGCACTCGACGGGGACAATCGGGCGCCGGCCGGCCGGTTCACGGTGCCGCTGAAGGTTTACGACGTCGACCGGTCGGAGCCGGCGAAGGTCAGGACGATCACCGTCGACGTGTCCTACAACCAGGGTAAAACGTGGTCACGGGCCCGCTTGAGCGGATCCGGGGCCACCCGCAGCGCCGCGGTGAACAATCCGCATGGCGGCACGGTGTCGCTTCGTGCGGCCGTCACGGATCCGAGCGGGAATCACGTTACGCAGACCGTTCTCGCCGCGTACTCGGTCAGATAAGACGCATCGCAGGGGGCGCCGGGACTTCCTGTCCCGGCGGCCCGTCGACGAATCCCTCACCGAGCGCGCGACGCAACTTGCTGACGGCGGTCGCGCTTTGTCGCTTCACGGTGCCGATGCCGATACCCATCGTCTCCGCCACCTCTCGGAGCGGCCGGTCTTCGACGTAGCGCAACATCACGATCGCCCGCTGCTTGACCGTCAGGGTGGCCAGTGCCCTGGTCAGATCGAGACGCAGCAGAGCGGACGGTGTGGAATCCTCGCACGCCTGCTCGGGCATCGCATGCATTTGGCGCTCACGGCGCCAGGCGCGGCGGCTCTCGCCGATCGCCTGCCGCACCACGATCGTGCGGAGGTAGGCCGCCGGGTTGCGGCCCGCATGAACGCGCGGCCACGCGAGGTACATCTTTTCCAGCGCGCTCTGCGCCAGGTCTTCAGCGCGGTGCGAGTCCGGTGTCAGCGTCCGCGCGAATCGCCGCAGGGGCGCAAGTTCGGCGGCGACCAACTGCCGGAACGATTCCTCGAGGTCGGCGTGCTTCGCATCGATAGGGGGAAGTACCATGCGAAATCCTGACGCCGCCGCGAAGGCAACGAAAGATCTTTGATCTAAGGCGCATTTTCCGTACGCGAACGGCCAGTTCCGATCAGTTCGGCCGCACCGCCGGCTCGGAAGACACTGGCTCAGATGACCCCGGCGCGGAGCGCGTATGCCACGGCGTGCGAACGGGACCGCAGTTGCAGGCGCTCGGCCATGCCGGCGAAGACGTTCTTGACGGTGCGTTCGGAGCAGTAGATCTTGCTGGCGATCTCGTTGGTGTCCAGCCCGTCCGCCATCAGTCGCAGCACATCGACTTCACGCTGCGTCATTCCGGCCGCGTTCAGACCGCTGGGTGCCAGCACTTCTCGTTGCAGCCTGTCGATCTGCCGGACGAGTTCGCCGACCAGCCGTGGCGGCATGACCCCGCCGCCGTTGATGACCGTCCGGACGCTGTGTGTCAGTTGCTCGGCCGTGATGGCAGTGCGCGGGAGAATGGCCAGTACGCCATATCGAGCCGCGGCCAAGAGCCCGGTTTCGGAAATGGGGCCGGTGACGAGTACGACCGGGGCCGCTGTGTCGGCGTTCCAGCGGCGCAGCGTGGCCAGGACGACGGCGGTGAGACCTTCCGTGTCCAGCACGAGCACGTCGGCTTCGCTGTGGCGTTCCGCCGGCAGCACGGTGAATTCCGGCGACGCTTCCATGAGCCCGATGAGGCCGGCCTCGCTGATCGGGCTGCTGGCCTGAAGAGCAACTCGAACCTGCTTCATTTTTCCCCCCGACCGGACCCTACAACCCGAAAGCCATCCCTCTTCTCCCCATGAAGTGCCATTGATCGAGATCACACCGGTTCACTGTTGTCCGAAAAGGCAGGTCGGCACCCTCACAGTTCAAATCGTGAGCCGTCCGGGCGCCGCCGACGTAGGTTCCGCGTATGAGCGGCATCGCGTCCAAGCCCTTCGCCGGGTTCTTCGAGGGGGACGTCTACGACGTCCTCTCCGACCTGCGCGAGCAGCAACCGGTTGCTCCCTTGACTCTGCTGGACGGGCGGATCGGGTGGCTCCTCACCCGCCACGACGACGTACGCCAGGCCCTGGCCGACCCCCGTCTGGTCAAGGACGGCCTCCTGTCCCCGGTCGGCTATCAGCCGGTGGTGCCTCCCGACATCGACGAGGCGACCCGGCACCACATGCTGGTGGTCAATCCGCCGGAACACGGTCGTCTGCGCCGTTCGATCCAGCCGGCCTTCACTCCCGGGGCCATGAAGGCGCTGGCGCCCGCGATCCAGTCGATCACCGACCGCCTTCTCGACAGTTTCGTCACGCCCGGGACCCACGACCTGCTGGCGGAGCTGGCCTTCCCGCTCCCGATCACCGTCATCGCGGAGATGCTCGGTGTGCCCGAGGCGGATCGGGAGATGTTCGCCGAGTGGTCGCACATCATGGTCGCCGGTGCGGCCCGACGCGACGATCTGCCCGCGGCGCAGGCCAACCTGGTCGCCTACATTCGTACGCTTCTCGAGGCCAAACGCCGGCACCCGGGCACCGACCTGGTCTCCTTGCTGGCCGACGCGGGCCGGGACGAGGACGGGCTCACCGAGAACGAGATCGTTTCCACCGTCTACCTGCTTCTGCTCGCCGGACACGACACGACCGCCGGGCTGATCGGCAACGGCGTCTACCGAATGCTGGCGGACCGTGAACGCTGGGAAACGCTTCGCGCCCGGCCGGAACTGCTTCCCGCCGCGATCGAGGAATTGCTCCGTTACGACAGCCCGGTCCAGCTGAGCACCCACCGGGTCGCGGCCGAGGATGTCACGTACGGCGGACAGGTGATCCCAGCCGGATCGACGGTCCTCATCTCGGTTCTCTCGGCGAACCGCGACCGGCGGCGCTACGCCGATCCGGACACCGTGGAGCTGACCCGGCAAGACGTTTCCCATCTTGCCTTCGGCCACGGCATCCACCACTGCCTGGGCGCGCCGCTGGCCCGGCTGGAGGCGCGTACGGTCTTCGCGTCTCTGCTGGCGCGTTGCCCCGCTCTGGAACTGGACGGTGGCTTCGTGCCGCGGTGGAGGCCAAGCGTTCTGATGCACGGACTCGTCGAGCTTCCGGTGATCGTCTGAGGCGTTCGGCGAGACCGAGCCCGGTCAGCAGCCGTTTCAGGCTTTCCCGCAACAACAGCAGGCCCTCGGCGATCACTATGCGCACGGCAGCTCCACGTGCAGCACGGTCGGCCCGCCCACCGGGCTGCTCAGCGACAACTTTCCGTCGAATGCCGCAACCCGGCGGCGCAGCCCGGCCAGGCCGCTGCCGGCCCGTTCGTCGGCGCCCCCGCGACCGTCGTCGACAACGTCGATGCGAACGCGGTTTCCGTCGCTGTGCACCGTGACCTCGGCCTGGTCGGCGCCGCTGTGCTTCGCCACGTTGGTCAGCGCCTCGGCGACCACGAAGTACACCGTGGACTCCAACGCCACGGCCAGCCGGTCGGCGACGTCGACCGAGACGCTGATGCCGCGAAGTCCCGAACCGGCGTGTTCGGCCAGCGACTCGATGCCACCGGTCAGGCCCCGGTCGGCCAGGATCGGCGGATAGACGCCGCGCACCAGATCCCGTAACTCCCGCAACGCTTCGCCGACCTCGCCACGGGCGTGCGCCACGAGCTGCCGGGTGTCCGCCGGCACCTCGGGCAGTTTGTAGTCGAGCAGGCCGAGCATCATGCTGAGCGAGACCAGGCGGGCCTGGGCGCCGTCGTGCAGATCCCGTTCGATCCGGCGTAACTCGGCCGCCTGTACCTCCAGCGCGCCCGCCCGCGACTCGATCAGCACGGCGATCCGCCGGGTCAGGCGGCTGCGCCGCGGTCCGCCGCCCAGCAGCAGGTTGACGCTGGCATGCCAGCGCGGCAACCCGTGACTGCACGCCGCCGCGATCAGCACGACGACCAGGCCGAGCAGCGTGATGATGAACGCGTTGTTGGTGCTGCCGACCATCACGACGACGCCCGGCAAGGGGTTCTCCGACACCAGCCGCCACCACAGCGGCGTACTGACCGTGGCGAGCGCGAAGGCCCACATCACCGTGCTGAGCAACAGCACCGCGGGGCCGAGAACCGCCTGGCAGAGTAGCCACGGCACCGGCCGGGCCGACGGGGGAGGACCGGGTTCACCCGGACCCAGCGCGAGAGTGTCCAGCTGGTCCTGGCGAGCGACGAGGGCGTCGAACTGCGGCCGAGGATCCTGGTGACGGACCGCGAGCACCGGCCAGCGCAGCGCGAGCATGAGTGCCCGCACGCCGGTCCGCGCGTTCGCGAACATGAGGTAGAAATCTTGGCGGATCAGTGGCCCGGCTCCCATGCTCATGGCGCCGACCGTCGGTGCTACCACTGCCGGTCCGACGCCGAGCGAGTCCGATCGAGGGTATCAGCGAGGTCCGAAGCGACAGCGCCGGAGAAATGATCCTTCGTTTGAACGCCGATTTTCGATCTATCGGGCACCGATCCGCGCCCCTCCGGACAGCCGGATCGCCGCTGTCCGACGCCTGCGGATAATTGGGCCCCCCAGCACTTCTCGTCGATCCGAGGACGCCGCATGCGTGAGCCGTACGAGACACCGATCGCTGACATGTCCGGCCGTGTAGTGCTGGTTACCGGGGCCACGGCCGGGCTCGGCTACGCGACGGCCGCCGGTCTGGGTCGCAGTGGAGCGACTGTCCTGGTGCATGGTCGGACCGGGGAGAAGGCCGAGCAAGCGGTACGGGTTCTCGGGAACGCGCCGGAGGTCGAGGCAACGCGTTATGTTGCCGTGCACGCCGACCTGAGTTCTCTCGACGAGGTGCGCCGGCTCGTGTCGCAGGTGCACGAATTGGCGCCGGACGGCCTCGACGTCTTGGTCAACAACGCCGGCGCCCAGTTCAGCGAGCGGCGGTTGACCTCGGACGGCATCGAGATGACGACGGCGGTCGTTCATCTCGCCACCGCGGTGTTGTCCCAGCTGCTGCTGGATCATCTGCGCGTGGCCGCCCGCCGGGCGCAGGTGCCTGCTCAGGTAGTCAACGTGACCTCGATGAATGAGCGCATCGGGAAGCCCGTCACCGATTGGGGATATGACTCCGGCTACGGCCAGGTCCGGGCCTACTCCAACGCCAAACTCATGGCCCTGGCCTACACGTACGCCATGGCCCGGCGGGTCGACGACGGCGAAGTCACGTTCAACGCGGCCGATCCCGGCGCTGTGTTCACCGATTTCGGGCGTAAGGCCGGTGGCTCGGCGGCCGTGCTGGATCGCGTTCTCCGGCCGGTCGCCCCGCTCCTGATCGCCGGCCCGGAGAAGGCGGCCCGCCGCAGTGTGCTGCGGGCTCTGGCCCCGGACGCCGTCGGCCGGAGCGGTGGCTTCTATGCGAAGGGTGCCGCGCGCACGTCCTCGAAGCGGTCCCGCAGTACCGCCACGATCGGTCAGGTCGAGGCGCTCACCGACGAACGGCTCGCCGCTCTCGAGATTGTCACGGACGCCTGCTGAGTACCGCTTCGATCAGGTGGGGGCCGGGTTCGGCCAGCGCCTTCTCGATCTGGGTCGTCAGCTCCTTGACGGTGGTCGCCCGCGTCGCGGGTACGCCCATTCCCTCAGCCAGGCGTACGAAGTCGAGGTCCGGACGGGACAGGTCGAACATGGCTTCGGACGCGGCGCTGCCACGACGGGCACCGACCCGGTCGAGTTCCGCACGGAGGATGGCGTACGAGCGGTTGTTCAGAATGACCGTGGTCACGTCGAGGCCCTCGCGGGCATGTGTCCACAGCGCCGAGATCGTGTACATGGCGCTGCCGTCCGCTTCCAGGCAGATCACCGGCCGGTCCGGGGCGGCGATCGCAGCACCGGCCGCCAGTGGCAGACCCTGCCCGATCGCCAGTCCCGTAAGTCCGAGAACGTCGTGGGCCGGCGCGCCGGCCAAAGCGTCTGCCAGCGTGTCCATTCCGGCAGTGATCGACTCGTCGCAGACGATCGCGTTCTCCGGTAACACGGCGCCGACCACCGCGGCCCAGTTGTCGACCGTCAACGGGCCGGGGCGGGTTTGCGGACGTACGCTCGGTGCCGTTTTCGCCGCGATGCTGGGGGCGAGCGTATCGGCCAGCAGGCGCAACGCGGCGCCGCTCGATGTGCCCTTCGCGGTGAGGGTGTGCACCCGGACGCCGTCGGGCACCAGATCGCCGTCTTGGCCCGGGTAGGCGAACGATGCGACCGGGCGGGTGGCGCCGACGAGGACCAGATCGCTCACCCCGTCGAGCAGCGCTCGCACCGCCTCACCGCGATAGGGCAGCAGCGTCACCGGCGGCACGCCGGACCCGCGACGCAGGCGGGCCGGCCAGGTGGGGCACAAGAGCCGTGAGCCGGTGGCCTGGGCAACCCGGTTGGCCGCCCGCAAGCTTTCCTCGGTGAGCGCATCCCCGTCGAGCAGGATCGCGGTCGACCGGCCCGTGCGCAGCACCTCCTCGATCTCGAGCGCCGCCGCAGCTTGCGGTTCGGATGGTTTCGGCCACGACGAAGCGATCCCTCCCTCCGACCATGACAGGTCCGCGCCGACGATCAGCGTCGCGGTGACGCCGGCCTGCGCGGCCACGATGGCATCGGCGACGTCCGCACCCAGGCTGGCAGTTTCCGACGGGCGACGTACCCACGCCGACACCGTCGCCGCGACGGCGTCGATGTCCGAGTCCAGGGGTGAGTCGAGGGGTTTGTGGCCGGCGGCATGCTCGCCGACGATGACCACCAGGGGAGTGCCGGCCCGGCGGGCGTTGTGCAGGTTCGCCAGTCCGTTGCCGAGCCCGGGCCCGAGATGCAGCAACGCCGCCGCGGGACGAACAGCCATGCGGCCGAAGCCGTCGGCCGCGCCGGTCGCGACACCCTCGAACAGGCACAGCACACCGCGCATCTGCGGATATCGGTCGAGCGCCGCCACGAAATGCATCTCCGACGTGCCGGGATTCGCGAAACAGACATCCACGCCTCCGGCCAGCAGGCTTTCCACCACCGATTCGGCACCTCGCACCGAAATTCCTTTCTTTCGGTCACTCACCGTCGTTATGGATGTCACTGTCGCGGCGTGGACTCGTGAATAGTCTTCAAGACATCGGCGAGTTCGGCCGGCCGGGACAGAAACGGTGAATGCGCGGTGTCCATTTCGATGACCTCGGTCGGGGCGGCGGACACCGCGTCGATCTCCCCGATGAATCGACGTTGCAGCGCGGGCATGATCGCCTGGTCGGCCGTACACGGCCTGCCACCACCGAGCCGGCGTATCTGATCGGCCAATGTGGACGCGGCCGAGGTGGCGGTCACGCCCGCCACGGCGGACGGCTCAGCGGCGTACGCGGCCGGATCGAACGGCCGCCCCCAGCGGGTTCGCGGTGAGCAGCTCTTCAATCCGTGGCCTTCGAGGTCGAGAGCAACCGACGCGACGCCGGAGGCGGCGAGTTCCTGTGTCACCAGGCTCCAGCACCAGCTCCCGTGCCAGAATCCGTGAATCAGAACAACCGGAGTCCTGCCGGATTGGAACGCGTAGGACGTTTCGGCCATCGCTCCATCGTTTCGGTGATCGGGTGAGCAAAGGGCGATCAGAAGATTAGCCCGTCGGCCGCGCGACAGGTGATCCAATGAGGCGCGTCACGCCATTCAGGGCAGTGGGATGCCCGGAAGGCCGAGCAATTTCTGTGCCTGCGGAGTTTGCCGTGGGTGTGGCGGAGTCCGTACGGGCGCGGCGTCCGCGGCGTTGCCGGTTAGCGACCGGCGGGGTCGGTGGGTAGAGCCGCCCAGCTCAGGGTGTCGTCGCCGTCGGGGAGGAACCCCCAGCGGGTGGCGAAGGCGTCGATGACCAACAGGTCGAGGCTGGTGCCGGCGTGTTGCGGCGTCGGCTCTGACCAACTGCCGCTGCGAACCCACAGGTACAGGACATCATGATCGAGCAAGACGGTGACACTCATCGTCGTCGACACATGGTCGACGGTGTGGCTGACCAGTTCACTCGCGATCAGCGAAGCGGCGCCGACCAGATGCGGGAGATCCCAATGCAGGCACGCGGCGGTGACGACATCGCGGCTACGTCGGGCTGCGCCCGGCAGCGGCAGAAGTTGGTCCGTGAAGGATGGTGATCGCAAAGGCCCCCGGGTGATGGCCTGCCAGGCGTCGGTGAGGTCGCGGCTCATCCGCGCATGCAGGCCGCGGCTGTCGACGCGGGCCGTCACCGCTTCGAGCCGGCGTCCGCGGCACAGCAGAACCGCCGGGCCGCAGTTCATCCTGGCGTAGCCGCCGATCAGCGTCGACCCGATAAGTGTCTTTCGGTCCGGCTGCTGCACAGCTGAGAAATCGATGACCACCGAACCGCTCTGCCGATCGCAGAGCCCTTCCAGTACCTCCTGCAACCTCGTCATCGAGGCGGGATCCGGTCGTCCCTGCAGGGCGAGATGAGCCGAGTCCGGCCACGTGTCGATGCGCCACGTCAGTGGAGGCATGACGCAAGCACTCCTCCGACGTACCCGTCTGTAGTGTCCGGACCGCGCGGACGCCGTGGGTGCACGACGGTCCGCGAAAGACCGCATACGCTGCGTTCGTTCGTCGCTCGCCGAGCGTTGTCGTGGTGTGATGTCGAAGCCTTACCTGTGCGTGCCGGGCGGTGCCTCCGTGTTGACCGGGGCGCAGATGTTCGGTGTCGGTATCCCGCCATCGGCGGCGTCTACCCGGACCACGCCGGACTACACCTGCCGGTCGCCGGGAACTCAGCTGATTGTCGGCGTACCGGTAAGCCCTTTACCCGCCCCGTCCGATAGGCCGTTCGGCTCGGCGGCTCTTATGTACTTGAGTTGTCCTGGTCGCCGGCAGCCGGGTCGGGTTTGTCGAAGGTGACGTCGATGTTCTCGAATCCTTTGCTGCGCTCCGAGACGGCTTGACCGGTGTAGGCGCGATGGTCACCGCTGGTCGGTACGACGTTGTCGGTGAACGGAGTGAGCAACGCGCGAGGATAGAGCCGTTCGACCCGCACGACGTTGATCTCCGCGCACAGCACCACCGCGACCGCAGTGATGTAGAAGAAGGCCAGCAGGCCGAGCACCAACGCGAACACGCCGTTGGTGGCGCTGGCGTCCTTGACCACGTGTCCGACGTAGGCCACTCCGAAGGTTTGCAGCACCTGCCAGACGACCGCAGCCCCGATGGCGCCGGGGGCAACGTCGGTCACGGTCAGGTGCCGGGCCGTCGCGAGCCGGAAGACGAACACGAATACGACGGCGTTGATCAGAACCGACGCTACGAGCAGGAGAATTCTCAGGAGGCCACCGAGGGATCCGGCGTCGCTGCTGCCGAGGGTGGACAGCGTGGTCGTGCCGACAACGGCCAGCCCGGCGGTTCCGAGCAGCAGCAGGCCGCGGCCGCGGGCTTTGATCGGGTTGGGTCGATTGTTGCGCGGGATCCGCCAGACTGTGTTCATCGCGTACTGCACGGCCTGCGCCACTCCGAGACCACCATAAATGGCTCCGAGTACGCCGATCACCAGACCGGTGGTACCGCCGCCGATCCGGGACGGCTCCTGCAACTGGCTGCCCACGACCGGGAACTGACTCAACGCGGAAGTCAGGATGTGCTGCTGCAGACCCGGATTACCTGACAGGACGTAACCCAGGATCGTCGCGGCGAGCAGCAGCAGCGGAAACATCGAGACGAACGCGTAGTAGGCGATCAGAGCGGCGAGGTAATTACCCTGGTCGTCGAAGAACTTGTACAACACCGCCAGCGGGAAGCCTGTCCATGAGTGTTCACGCTGGAACCTGTCGACACGACCAGAATCGCTCATCGCACGTAACCCTCACTACCGCCGTCCGGAGGTCTTCGCCCCGCGCCCGGCCACACTGACGGTGCCGACCAGCGCGCCTGCCCGCCGACCGGAAACCGCATCGGCGAAGCTTCGCGTCCAGGCAGCCCGCACTCGACGCTACCCGGCGTTCCCGGACCACCTCGAAGTGTCCGTCGCTGCCGGCCGCATCGACTGGTGCCGCGCGAGTATCGACGGCGTGCCCGTAGGGGCGCTCAAAAGGGGCACCTGACCGGGCCGGCCCGTAAACCGGAAGCGCGGATCGGCATCATCGCACGGCCGGCGGGCATTAAGGTGCCATGACGGGATGGACACCTCGGCATCCACTGCCGCCGACCAGGAGATCGCCCGGCGTCAGCGAACGCTTGCCGGAGCCGGGCAACGCCCCCCTTGTAGTCAACATGTTGATGGAGCGACCGTGACGGCTACCGACACATCTCCGGCCGGACAGGGCTATCCGAGCGAGTCGGTGACCGCAGCAGAACGCGGTAGCGCGTACTCCGTTCTGTCCCGGCAGATCAAGCAGGCCGGCCTTCTCGATCGGCGGCCTGGCTATTACGCCGCGCAGATTGCTCTGCTTCTGGCCCTGGTGGCCGCCGGTGTCACCGCCCTGGTAATGATCGGGGACTCCTGGTGGCAGTTGCTCGTTGCCGCCTACTTCGCAATGCTCTCCACCCAACTGGGCTTCCTCGGCCATGATGCCGGGCATCGGCAGATCTTCCGGTCCGCGCGCCGCAACTACCGGCTGGGCGTCCTGCTGGCCAATCTCGGCGTCGGCTTCAGCTACGGCTGGTGGGTGGACAAGCACAACCGTCACCACGCGCATCCGAACGACGAGGACAAAGACCCCGACATCGGCGCGGGTGCACTCGTTTTCACCGAACGACAGGCGCAAGCCAGCGGGCGCGTCGCCGGGGTCCTTTACCGATACCAGGCTTGGACGTTCTTCCCGCTGCTGCTGTTGGAAGCGGTGAATCTGCGAGTCGCCAGTGTGCGATACCTGCTCACCCGCCGGGACCGTGGCCGGATCCGAGAGGGACTGCTGATCGCCCTGCACGTCGTGGCATACCTGGTCGCCGTCTTCGTGGTGCTCCCGCCCGGCAAGGCCCTGGCCTTCGTGGCGATCCACCAGGCTCTGTTCGGACTGTATCTGGGCTGCTCGTTCGCACCCAACCACAAGGGCATGCCGCCGCTGAGCGCCGCCGACAACGCCGACTTTCTGCGCCGGCAGGTGCTCACCTCACGGAATGTGCGCGGGCACTGGCTCACCGACTTCGCTCTGGGAGGCCTCAATTATCAGATCGAGCACCACCTGTTCCCGTCGATGCCGCGGGGCAATCTGCGTCGGGCCCAGCGACTGGTCAACGAGTTCTGCGCGAGCCAGTACGTGCCTTACCTCGAGACCGGGCTGATCTCCTCGTACGCCCAGGCGCTCCGACACCTTGACACGATCGGCCGAGCGGCCAGTGCCACATGAGGCATGGCGCACTCGAGTACCAGCTGGGCCGCTTGGATGGCGCCGTCCGCCGCCGGATGAGCCGATCCGGCCATCGGTTGGGTTATGCCGTTGCGCCGCGGTGGCTGAGCCAAGGCCCAAGACCTTGCGCGTCCTCAGAGGCGATGAACGCCGCGGGTGCGTTGATCAAGGCCTCGTCGGCATGCGGAAGACACGCCCATATGGTCGCTCCCCAGGTGTCGGCGAGCTTGATCTCCGCCGGCCGGGGACAGTGGCTGCTGTCGGCTGTCGGGACTTGGCAGGTTGCGGGTGCGCCGCCGCGGCGGCTGATGGCTTCCGCCGCTTGTTTGATCAAGGAGAAGCGCGCCTCGGGTGCGCTCGGCGCGGTCCGGGCGTCCGCGGCCACCGTCGTACGTTGACCGACCAGCACGACATTGCCGTCCGGGTCGTGGGTGCGTAGCTCGCCGCCGGGGGCGTGGTCGGGGTAGCCGGTCAGCTCGTAGCCGTGGCCGGCGGCGTCCAGCTGTTCGCGTACGTCGCCGAGGTCGGTGACGTACAGGTAGATCAGCAGCGGCAGCTCGACGGGAATCAGAGGAGGCTGCACGCACGCCAGCAGGACGGTGTGCCGACCGCCTTTCAGGTATGACCAGCGGGCGTCCCCGTCGCCACCCGCCTGCATGTGCTCGTAGCCGAACAGGCCGTAGAAGGCCTGAGCCGATGCGACATCACGCACGTACAGGACGGGTACCGCGGCTTCCACCCGATTTTGCATTCCGGCAACGTATCGCAACTGTCGGCGGCGGCGTCATGACGCCGTGAATCCTTCGGTGTGACGGGAGCGGAAGACCTGCACGTCGGCCAGCGTCCGGGCGACAGTCATGTGGGCCTGGGCGGCGGGGCCGGCCAGCATGGCGGCGAGCGCGGCGTCGTCGCGCCAGTGGGCCTGATGGATGATGTGGCGTCCGTCGTCGCACCGCATCAGCGCGGAGCCGAGGAAGCCGGGTGCGTGTTCGAGCACGTCGTGTCCGTTGGCGCTCAGCAACGCGTACAGCTGCTGCTGGTGCTGCTCGTCGGTGGTGAACACGCTGGTCACCACGATCGTCTCGGGCGGTGCCACCACTGGACTGCCCGCGGCTGCCGTCATCGCTGTGCGGCCAGGGTGCGGCGGGCCGCGACAACCGTGACCGCGGCCAGGGTGGCGAAGATCGGCCCGGTGGCGGTGTGCGCGACGGCGAGCACCACGGTGTCGCCGCGGCCGTAGAAGACGGTCTGTACGGCGGCGTTGACGACGTTGATCGCGATGGCCGTGCCGGTGGCCACCAGGTGCACCCGCCGCAGCCCCCGGTTGCGGTACCAGTCCGGGGGGCCGCCGGTGATCCGGTTGAGGAGCAGCCCGGTCAGCGGGCGCCGCGCGACGATGGTCGCCGCGCACAGCAGGACCACGGCGAAGGGTATCAGGGCCGGCACCAGGAAGAAGCCGCGCGCCTGGCCGGTGACCGCGGCAACGACCGCGCAGATCGCGACCACCGCGAACCCGACCAGTGCCGACTTCGGTGACTGCCGGCGGACCAGCCGGTAACCCAGTCCGGCCAGTGCGGTCGCGCCGGCCGCCGCGATCGCCGGATAGAGCGAGGCGAGCGCGTTGACCGCGACGAACACCAGGCTCGGTGCCGTGGCCACGACGACTGCCACCCAGCGCTGCGGGTCGCTCCACGTCTGCCGGATCGCCGCCCACCCGGTCTCGGCCGCAGCGTGACGACCGTGCGAAGAGTGCGACGTCGTTGCCGGATCGGTGCTGGAAGGCCCGTCGCCCGTCGCGGACATCGGCACCTCCCGGATCGGGATGTTACGGAGATCAGTCATACCAAAAACTGTTTCATGAGAAACTGTTTCTTGCAAGTCTGTTTTACCTGAGATAGTCTTAGGCCATGCCTTTGCGATCAGTGTCCGCCGCGGCTGCGCCCGCCGCGGAAACTCCGGAAAACCCGCTCGAAGGGTCACCGTTCGCCCTGGGGCTGTTGCTGCGCCGGGCACACGACCGCGTCGCCGCCGTGATCGATGAGGCGCTGACGCCGTTCGGTATTGAACGGCGCCACCTCATGGTGCTGATGCGGCTGCACGCCGCGGGGCCGCTCACGCAGCGGGACCTGGTCGAGCAGACCGACCACGACAAGGCCTCGATCGTGCGGATCGTCGACGATCTGGAACGCCTGAAGCTCGCTTCCCGCGAACTGGTGCCCGGCGATCGCCGGCTGCGGGCGGTCACCCTGACCGAGCACGGCCGGGCTGTCTTCGCGCAGGCGTACGAAAGCGCCGAGCCCGCCGAAGCATCCGCGACCGCCACGCTGACGCCGGCCGAGAGCCGCCAGCTACGCCACCTGCTGCGCGTCATGACCGACGGCTAAGTCCTCGCCCGCAGCTCACCGCATCCGCCGACCGCCGGCATTCAGGTGGCCGGCCGATGCCTCCTGCCCGCACAGCCTCTGACCGGAAGGGTCACCTCATGCGCGTCCTGATCATCGGCGCCGGCCTCGGCGGCCTCACTCTGCTGCACGGCCTGCGCCGCGCCGGTATCGACGCCTGCGTCTACGAGCGCTCGCCTCGCCACGGCGGCCAGCCGGCCAGCTACGGGATTCACCTCGACGCCGACGGGCTGCGCGCCCTGCACGACAGCCTGCCCGCCGCCAACTGGAAACAGATCGACGCCGACGCCACGCCCGCGCCCATGATCATTCGCTTCCACGACCCGCGCGGCGGCGTGCTGGCCACCATCGACAAACGCTTTCCCGCCAACGCCACCGACCCGGTCACCAGACGCCGTGCCATCAGCCGCGGCAAACTCCGCGAAGCACTGCTGCTCGGCACCGGCAACGACATCAACCCCAGCGTGCACTGGCAGAAACAATTCGAACGCTACGACATCACCAGCAGCGGCGTGCGAGCCCACTTCGCCGACGGCACGTACGCCGACGGCGACATTCTCATCGGCGCCGACGGCAGCAACTCCCGCGTACGCCGCCAGCGGCTACCCGAACTCGAGCGCCAAGACCTCGGCATCATCAACATCGCCGGCCGCGTACCGCTGAGCGGCGAACTCGCCGCCGAACTGCCCGCCGCCTTCACCGACGGCGGAATCAACAACGTCGTACCCGCCCGAACGGGATGGATGTTCCTGTCCACCTGGGCCACCGGCGACCCCGACAACACCGACGTCAGCCACGGCGCCGACCGGTACATCGTCTGGGCCTGGGCCGCAGCCGAGGCCACCTACCCGACCGGAATCGGGGCACTTGACGGGGGACAACTCAAACAGCTTGTCAGTGAGCGGATCCCCGGCTGGGGCCGCCCTTTGCAAGCCCTCGTCGAGGCCACCCAGCCCGCCACCATCAACACCGTGCCGCTGCGCACCATGCCATTGCTGCCGGACTGGGAACCCTCACCGGTCACCCTGCTCGGCGACGCCATCCACAACATGACACCCATGGCCGGCATCGGCGCCAACACGGCCCTGCGCGATGCCGACCAACTCCGCCGAACCCTCACCGCCGGCCACGACCCGCTCGACGCCATCAGCCGGTACGAGAACGCCATGCGCCGATACGCCAACCAGGCCCTGAAACTCTCCACCCGCAACGCGACCAACGCCGCCCTCGCCGCCCCTGCCAACCGCACCGCCTTCCGCACCCTGCTGCGCATCGGCACCCACCTGCCGGCGCTTCAGCGCAAGATGTTCGGCCCGACTGTCCGATGAGGGCGGAGGACTACATTCCGCGGTGGTGGCGCCGATAGTGCCGGGCGACGCGGGCCCGGTTCCCGCACGCCGGCGAGCACCACTCCCGGCGCCCGTGATCCTTGGCGAAGAAGAGCAGGCAGTTCGGCGCCAGGCAGGGGCGCAGTAGCTCTCGCGCCGGGCCGGTGAACAGTTCGACTCCCTGGACGGCGATCAGGGCCACCGCGAGGCCGGCCGAACCGTAAGTCTGATAGGAACGCGCCGGTAACCCTCCGGCGGCCCAGGAGAGTTCGGGCCGCGCTTGCGCGAGTGCATTGAGCGTGCTGACCGCCTGCGTGAGGGTCAGGTCGGGTGCCGTGGCCGGCGGTCGTGGGTCCGCGGTGGCTTCGACCGCCAGCCGGCGTAGCGCGTCCCGCAACTCCCGCAACGGCCGTACGGGCTGGGCCGAGGCGTTGGCACCGGGCCGGGGCCGGGTGCCGGTCTCGCCGGCGATCCGGTCGGCGACCGCCCGTAGCCAGGCCGCGATCCCGTCGTCGTCGGCCAGGCAGTCCCGGGTTGCGCTGTCGACGACCGAGACCGTGTTCATCAATTCCACCGGCAGCGGCTCGCCCAGCAGCGTCGCGTTGGTCACCTCTGCCTCACCGGTCACGCTTCCCACCATAACGGCGGCTAATGGATAACGCCAAGGCAACCATTTGACAGCGGTAACGCGTACCGCCATAGTGGCTAACGGACGCGCTCCAGATTTCCATTAGTCGGTCGGGCGCCCCGCCCAGATCTCAACTCCAGGAAGGCGTGACGGCTATGACGGAAACGACGGCCGAGCAGTACGACGCGATCGTGATCGGGACCAGTCAGGGCGGCCGGTTCCTTCCCGCCGACCTCGCGAGGGCGGGCCGGCGAGTGGCTCTGGTCGAGCGCGATCAGCTCGGCGGAGTGTGCGTGAACACCGGGTGCACGCCGACCAAGACCATGGTCGCCAGTGCGCGGCTGGCACATCAGGCCCGGCGCGGGGCGGAATTCGGTGTGCGGACCGGACCGGTGTCGGTCGACCTGGCCGCGGTGCGCGAGCGTAAGAGGGCGATGGTCGCGGGCGCACGCGAGAACTACGCGAGCCGCCTGGCCGAGGACGGACTCGACCTTATCGAGGGGGAGGCCCGCTTCACCGGGCCGCACACGGTCGAGGTCGCCTTGAACGCCGGAGGAACCCGGCGGCTCAGCGCACCGGTGATCGTGATCGACGCCGGCACCCGGACCAAACCCCTGACGATCGCCGGAGCGAGCGATGTTCCGGTGCTCTACTCCACGTCGATCATGGAGCTGGACGAGCTCCCGGAGCATTTGATCATCCTCGGTGGCGGCTACATCGGGCTCGAGTTCGGGCAGATGTTCCGCCGGTTCGGCAGCCGCGTCACCGTAGTCCAGAGCTCGGCCCGCCTGTTGATGATGGAGGACGACGACGTCGCCGACGAGGTCGCCGCCATCCTGCGGGACGAGGACATCACCGTTCTGACATCGGCGACGCCGACCCGGGTCGAGCGATTCGACGGCGCCGGTATCCGGCTCACCGTGCAGACCGAGGACGGCGAACGGCAGATCGAGGGCTCGCACCTGCTGTCGGCGATCGGCCGTACTCCGAACACCGAGGCACTGACCGTCGACGCCGCCGGCATCCGCCTCGACGACAAGGGCTTCATCGCCGTCGACGAGCGCCTCGAGACCAGCGTTCCCGGTGTCTACGCGATGGGCGACGTACGCGTCGGGCCGGCATTCACCCACGCCTCGTACGACGACTACCGGGTGCTGAACGCCAACCTCGTACGAAAGGAGAAGGCGAGCATCCGCGACCGCGTCGTGCCGTACGCGGTCTTCATCGACCCCCAGCTCGGCCGGGTCGGTCTCAGCGAGCGCGAGGCCCGGGCGCAGGGCCAGGCGATCAAGGTAGCGAAGCTGCCGATGGGCGCCGTGGTGCGTGCCATCGAGACCGGTGAGACCCGCGGCTTCATGAAAGCGATCGTCGACGCCACAACCGGGCAGATTCTGGGTGCTGCCGTCCTCGGCAGCGAGGGCGGCGAGATCATGAGCATCATCCAGGTCGCGATGCTGGGCGGCCTCACCGGCACCGCCATGGCCGACGCGATCTTCACCCATCCCCTGTTCGCCGAGGGTCTCAACAGCCTCTTCGCCGGGTTCGACGCCTGAGAGTCCCGGGGCTCAGACCAGGAGTACCTCGCGTAGGGTGCGGCCGGGATCGATGTGGGCGACCACACGCGGGGCGTCCGGGGCGTAGACGTCGACGGTGTTCTTGCGACGCATCAGCTCTCGGACCGGGGCCGGGAGCGGCGGCTCCTTGCTCATCGCGTCGCGGACGGCGCGGGCAGTGGTGATCAGCCCAGTGGCCAGCGCCGCGCCGTCGGTGTCGACCCGGACGCTGGCGAACTCCCAGCCCGCGACGGTCAGGTCGAGAATTTCGAAGAGCCGGGAAACCAACAGATTCTGGTCGGACGCGTGTTTGGGGTGGGCGCCGATCACCCGTACGGCCGCGGCGACGTGGATGTAGGGAAACAATCCGCACCGCAGGGCGAACAGCGGCCACTTCAGCTCCGGCCGGGCGTCCCGCCACAAGGGACGGTAATTGCTGCGGTCCACGACGAACTGGTAGCCGACGCTGCGGGACAGCGCCGCGGCCAATCCTTGGATCTCCTGATGAGCCGAGTCGGCGAACTCGTGCACGATGCCGGCCGCCGCCCCGACACCGTCCGGACCGGCCAGCACGTCGGCGACGGCGTTCGCCTGGTCGCCGAACGACCCCGGCCGATGAAGGCCGAACCGCTGCCGGACATCGTCGATGACCTGCCGGTCCGCCTCCCGCAGCACGAGCTGCTCGGACGGTTTGCGCCGGAACCACCGCATGTCGCCTCGTCTCGCTGCCGCTGACACCTCAACCGCGGCCATGCTAGTTGAGATCGCGAGCCTGACCGACGTCGGTGCCGG
The DNA here is from genome assembly GCF_044455125.1 of Actinoplanes sp. NPDC051343. Lineage (NCBI taxonomy): Bacteria > Bacillati > Actinomycetota > Actinomycetes > Micromonosporales > Micromonosporaceae > Actinoplanes > Actinoplanes sp. NPDC051343. Next base: position 324,136 of record NZ_JBITEL010000001.1, on the reverse strand, counting down.
ACCAACGAGGGTCGACGTCGCGGCGCTCTCTTCCGGGCGCAGCTGAGAGCGCTGACAGCTGCGCCTCGAGTCGGTACGCAGACTTCTGATCACCGTCGGCCGTAACGTTTTTCAAGCGACATTCGGATGGCGCCGAGCGGCCGGGACCGGCCGGAAATCACGGCGTTGACCAGCCCTTGATGTCGGCGTAACAATCGACCGACGCCACTAGTTAAGCGCCACCGAGAACTCGGTGCAGGCCAACATCGTCGCCGCCCGGTACGGAACGTCGAGCGGCGGTGGCGGTAGCGGCAAGGAGATCGTGGGTGGCCAGTCCGGTCGGTGTGCGGACGTGCCGAACGCGTCGACCACCAACGGCACCCTAGGCGAACCGCCGGGCCGGTAAGGCATCCTCACCGGCCCGAGTCGCATGCGTCGAGAATGCCCACTCCTACGGGACCACGCCGTCGTTGGGCGCGTCCATCATGCCCGACGGGCTCCGAGGGGCTGCGTCCGGCGGCCTTCTCGCAGCCGGGAAAAGAGGGACAGGGCGAGCCCGGCGACGGCGAGCACGGTGCCGGTTGTCTCCGCAATGGCGGAGGCGCGTTTGCCGGGGAGGGCCCAGGTCGGTTCGTACATGTCCGGCAGCGGACCCAGCTTGCCGACGTCGACGTTCGTGTAGAGCAGTACGGCCCCGGCGGCGCTCCCCGCCACGAGCACCGCGATCACCCAGACGGCCGGGCGACGCGTGATCAGGAGCGCGATCGCGACGACGACCGCCACGGCGGCCTGAACGCGAAAGAGGGTCGCCTGGCTGAGGGTGGCGGTGGCGACGGTTTCGTATAGGCCGGCGTCGTGGAAATGGACGTAGGCGTCGATCAGCAGGAGCGCCGCGGTTGCCGCCGCCAAGATTCGCTGTAGCGCGGGGAGGCGGCGGCGTTGCCGTGCGGAGTACGCATCGTGGGTCATCGGCTGGTACTTCCTCTCGGTCGGTCGCTTCGGGCGGCGGGCGGGCACACCACCCGGGCCGGGTCTCGCCGTCCGGGCGCAGCGATCAGTAGCCGACTCCGGGCGCCCCTCCGGCTTTCGGGTTGGTGACGGGCGCGCCGGCGGGTGACGCCACGGTCCACAGACCGCCGTTGAGGGTGATGCCCTGTCCGTTGGTCTGTCCGGGCGCGGAGTCACCCACGAACGTGTAGATCGGGTGGCTGGCCACAGTGATTTGGCGAGCGCCGTCGGACCGGGTGGTGGTGCCCAGCCGGCCCGTCACTCCGGGCAACGACGCGGGCAGCGTCGCCGGCGCCGCGACGAACGGCCAGTTCGCCGCGCACGCCCCCGTGCAGGTGGAGGCGCCGCCACTGTCGTTGGCGAATTCGTAGACCGTCCGGCCGCTGCTGCCGACCAGGATGGTGCCCAGCGACGTGGCCTGCGCGCTGAGTAGATTGCCGCTGGCCGACGGCACCGCTCCGGGAGCCGCCCCTCCGGAGGTCGCCCCGCCGGACGTGTCACCGCAGCCCGCCACGGCCGACGTGAGCGCGGCAAATGCGAGGAACGCCGGCACTCGGCGGCCACCGCGGCGGAACGCGGATGATTTCGGGTTGGTCATCACTGTCGGTCCCTTCTCCGGACGTGCTGTTGCCTACCGGAGACAGCCTTGCCTCGGACCCCGCCGCGTGGCATCACCGCTAGCGTCCGCCATGACTGGTAGCTGCCCGGGCTTCCGGATTCCTGCTGGCGGGTACGGAGTCTCGGCGTTGGCGCGAAGAAAGGGCCGTTCGAGCCGCGCCCGCTGCCGAGGCGTTCCGGATACCGGGTATACCGGATTCCGGCCAGCCGGTAGTGACGTTGGGCGCCCGCCATGACGACAGGTGGGGGAGCGAGCGCCATCGTTACCCGGTATGAAGGCGATCACGGATCTACCCGCTGGAAGCCTGCACGGTACGAGAACTCAGCACGGGACCGGCACGGCGGTGGCGGCGGATCCGGTCGACGGCAGCGGGATCCAACGGGCCGAGAGGCTCGTGGCCGGCCGCTACCGACTCCGCTCGTTGCTGGGCCGCGGCGGTATGGGGCTGGTCTGGCTCGCCGACGACGAGCTGCTGGACCGGGCGGTGGCGCTCAAACAGATGGTCCTCAGCGATCCGCTGGCCGAGGAGTCACGCAAGGCGGCCCTCTTGCGGGCACTCGCCGAGGCGCGGGCGGCCGCACGTGTCCAGCACGACGGAGCTGTCGACATCCACGACGTGGTCAAGGAGAACGGCCATCCCTGGATAGTCATGGAGCTGCTGTCGGGGCTGACCCTGGCGCAGACGCTCGACCTCGACGGGCCACTGCCGATCGGCCAGGTGACCGGCCTCGGGCTGCGCCTTCTGGACGTATTGCAGGCCACGCACCGGGCCGGCATCGTCCACGGCGACGTCAAGCCGGGGAACGTCCATCTCTGTGACGACGGGCGGGTGGTCCTGACCGATTTCGGCATCGCCTGCCCTGCCGACGGAGATTCTCCCTGGCCGGAATACCTGTTCGCCGGAAGTCCGGCCTACGCGTCGCCGGAGAGGCTCCGCGGCGAACGGCCCAGCCCCGCGTCCGATCTGTTCTCGCTCGGCGCGACGCTTTACACGGCGGTCGAGGGCCGATCGCCGTTCGAAAGGGCCGACCTGGTCGCCACGCTGACCGCCGTGGCCGAGGAGGCGCCGCCGACCGCGCAACTCGCGGGCCCGATCCGCCCACTCGTCGAGGGCCTGCTCGCCAAGGATCCGCATCGGCGACTGAACGCGGATCAGGCCCGCGCCGCTCTCCGCGACGTCCAAGGTCAGGCGCTCGCCTAATTGCTCAGTGAATCCCGTCGCCGCCCTCGAGCAGCTGTCGCGGATGACTTCCGGCTAGCAGGGATGCAGAACGGCGACCCGATAGGCAGCGTTGAGGTCATGACGTTCCGCTGCGTTGTCGTTGACGACAATCCCGCCTTCGTCGCGGCAGCCCGTGCCCTGCTGGAACGCGAGGGCGTGACCGTGCTCGGCTGCACCGGCAGCGGTGCCGAAGCGGTGCGGCTGGTCGCCGAACTACGCCCGGACCTCCTCCTGGTCGACATCGATCTGGGCGCGGAGAGCGGCCTGGAACTGGCCAGACGCCTCGCCGGTCCGGCCGGCGCCGCGGTGCCTCCGGTGATTCTGATCTCGACCTACGCCGAGGAGGACTACGCCGACCTCATAGCCGACAGCCCCGCCGTCGGGTTCCTCCCCAAGGAGGCGCTGTCCGCCGCGGCGATCCGCCGGCTTCTCGCCGGCCGTCCCGACGGCTCCGCCGGCCCGCTCGACGAGGCTCCCGGACGATGATCACCACAATTTCGAGAGCATTACAGCTAGCCGGTAACTCGAGATGGTAGGTGGCATGGGACCCCGCTGGTAGCTGGCCGGGCAGACAACGCAGCCCGGCGGCGCGATGGTGGAACTGCGAGAGGTCGTGCCGCGTCGGCGGCCTGTCGACCGCCTGATTCGCGGGACCAACCAGCGCACCCGCCCATTGAACCGGAGGCACAGCGTGGGAACCATCACTACGAGCGACGGCACCGAGATCTTCTACAAGGACTGGGGCTCAGGCCAGCCGATCGTCTTCAGCCACGGCTGGCCGCTCTCGGCCGACGACTGGGACAACCAGATGATGTTCTTCCTCAACCACGGCTACCGAGTCATCGCCCATGACCGCCGCGGGCACGGACGCTCCACCCAGACCAGCGACGGCCACGACATGGATCATTACGCCGACGACCTGGCCGCCCTGACCACCCACCTCGATCTCCACAACGCCGTCCACGTCGGGCACTCCACCGGCGGCGGCGAGGTCGTGCGCTACCTCGCCCGCCACGGTGAGAGCCGCGTGGCGAAAGCCGTGTTGATAAGCGCCGTTCCCCCGCTCATGGTGCAGACCGACACCAACCCCGGCGGCCTGCCCAAGAGTGTGTTCGACGGCTTCCAGGCCGAGTTGGCCGCTCACCGGTCGGCGTTCTACCGGGATTTGGCATCGGGCCCCTTCTACGGCTTCAACCGCCCCGGGGTCGAGGCCACCGAAGCGATCGTCGGGAACTGGTGGCGCCAGGGCATGATCGGCGGGGCGAAAGCACACTACGACGGCATCGTCGCGTTCTCACAGACCGATTTCACCGACGACCTCAGGCAAATTTCGGTGCCGGTCTTGGTGATGCACGGCGACGATGACCAGATAGTTCCGTACGCCGACTCGGCACCGTTGACCGTGCAGCTCGTGAAGAACGGAACCCTGAAGACGTACGCGGGGTTCCCGCACGGCATGCCCACCACGCAGGCCGAGACCATCAACGCCGACCTGCTGACCTTCCTGCGATCCTGATTCAGCCGTGGGCCGGCCCGGGCCGGCTCAGGGGCAGCTCGGCGTGCACGGTGGTGCCGTCGCCCGGGACGGTGTGCACCGCGAACCGTCCGCCGAGCGCCTGAATCCGGTCCTTGAGCCCGGCGAGGCCCGACCCACCGCCGAGGTCGGCGCCACCGCGGCCGTCGTCACTCACCCGTATCCGCAGCACGGCGTCGTCGACGCCGAGGGCGACGGTGACGGCCGTGGCGCCGGCATGTTTGGCCGTGTTGGTCAGCGCCTCCGCGACGGTGAAGTAGGTCGCGATCTCGACCTGCTCCGGCAGCCGCCCCTCGACCTGTAGCCGCAGTTCGACCGGGACCCGGGAGCGTCGGGCCAACGCCCGGATCGCCGGCCGCAGGCCTCCTTCGGCCAGGACGGCCGGGTGGATGCCGCGAGCCAGCTCGCGCAACTCGGCCATCGCCTTGTTCGCCTCCGCGATCACTGCCCGCAGCCGCGCGGTCAGCTCATCCGACCCCGGTACGGCGTCCAGCGCTAGGCGGGCCTGTATTGCGAGGTTGGCCAGCCGCTGCTGGGCACCGTCGTGAAGGTCCCGCTCGATGCGCCGACGGGTCTGGTCGGACGCTGCGACGATCCGGGCCCGCGACGAGGTCAGTTCGGCGTACAACTGCGCGTTGTCGAGCGAGACCGTCAGCTGGGCGGTGATCAGCTTGACGGCGTCGAGCCGATCGGCGGTGAACGCCCCGCGAATGAGGCGGTTCTCCAGCAGCAGCACCGCGCGCACGGTGCCGCGGCCCAGGACGGGAAGAGCCAGCAACGAGCAGCCGGCGACACCGATGAAGTACGGGTCGCGAGCGAACCGGTCGTCGCGGGTGACGTCGTCCACGAGGAGCGGCTCCGGCACTCGCTGGACGTACCGCAGCACGGACATCGGCGCGTCGAACTTCTGCCCGGCGGCACCGGCCGGGGCCACCCATTCCTCGTGGTCGTCCCGCCGCAGGAGCAACCGAACGCCGGTGGCACCGGTCATCGCGCTCAGCACCTCCACGACGCGGGCGTGCAGGCGCTCAATGCTGGTCTCCGAGCTCAGCGCCTGCGACGCGGACAGAATGCCGAGCAGGTCGAGCGTGCCGGTCGTAACGGTCGAGCGCTGCCCGAAGCCGTCGGCCGAACCGCCGCCGAGTCCGGCCGGCGTGCCGGGTTCGGCTCCGAGCCGCGGGTAGGCCCAGTCCAGCTGGACGACCTTCGCGCTCGCGCCCCACGCCGCGTAGGCCTCCCGGGCCTGCGCGAGCAGGAGCCGGCTGGCGTGCTCGGCCCCGTGGATGAGGTGGAAGCGGGCGGCCCGCTCGGCGATCAAAGCACGATGCCAGGGCCGGTTACGGCCGTCGACCACGCGCAGTGCGGCGTCGAAGGCCAGGACGGCGGCGCGGAAGTCGCCGACCGCCCAGCCTCGCTCGGCCTCGAGCAGATGCAGCATGTGCAGGAAGTTGTCCGGCGCATCCGTGGCCCGCGCACTGAGCCAGCGCGTCATCTCGTTCAGCTTGGACAGCAGATCATCACGGTCGGCGTCGTCCGCGGCGCGGGCCTGCTCGGCGAGCGCGAGCCCGTACATCAGGCGGGCGATCGCGGTCGGATAGAGCCCATGAGCGGCCGCGAGCAGTTGCATCGCCGCCGCCGCATGCGCCGCCAGACCCGCCGGGTCGTCGAACACGGCCATGGCGATGCTGCGGGCGATGTGCCCGTACAGCAGCGCCGCCGGATTGCCGGCGTACCGGTCGACCGGGATCGGGTCACCGACGGCCGCCGGGCCGTCGCTGCCCTCGCCGCGAAACACGTCGGCCAGCCAGCGGTAGCTGTCGAGCCACTGGCCGGTCTGCTCGTTGCCGGTGCGGCGCACGAACGCCAGGCCGGCGTCGACCTCAGCGACATAGACGTCGAGCGTCGGCGCGCACTCCAGCAGGCCGGCCGCCGAAGGCTGGTAGGCGTATCCGGCCCAGGCCAGGTCACCGCCGGCGATCAGTCCCTGCCGGGCCTCCTGCGCCGCGCGGACGGCGTTCTCGATCGGCTCGAACCAACAGCAGGCGACGCTGGCGAACGTCGAGCGCACCAGCGAGGTCTCCGGCTCGTACGCGCGGGCCTCACCCACGGCGATGATCCGCCGCAGAGCCCGGTATCCCGCGGCGTAGTTCTCGGTGTGCTGGGCGGTGGCGGCGTTGGCCGCGACGCCGGTCAGCCCGATCAGGATCTGACCTGGGCCGTGCTCGAGCCAGATCCGCGGTCCCTCCAGGCTCAACCACAGGAACAGGGAGAAGTCGGGGACGAAATAGGCGACCGGAACGAGCGCCGCGATCAGCCGGCAGGTGGCGACCAACGTCGGATCGGTGATCTCCGGACGTTCCAGGTCGTCATCGATGTCGGTCTGCTCCAACCACCGGTCCAGATGGCTGAGCTGGTGCTCGAGCTCGGCCGGGGAACGATCTGCCGGAACGGCGATACCCAGCTCACGAAGCAGGTCGACGCCTAGTTCGAGGGCGTCGCCGAACCGGTTCCGATTGGTCAGGCTCCGCACCTGTATCGCGGCGGCGTCCGCGCGTTGGGCAGCGGTAGGCCCCAGTTTCTCGATAGCCAGATAGTCCTCGTCCGCCTCCTCCAGACGCCCCAGGCTGTACAGGGCGCTCTGCCGGCCGATGTAGATCTCGACGAGCGTGGCCGTCTCGCGCTGGTCGACGAGTGGCAGCGCCGCGCCGAGCAGGGCGCTGACGAGCGCGTGATCCCCGACCGGCCGGGTGCGGTCGGCGGCGCCGCGCAGCAGGTCCACCACCCGCCGGCGTTCGGCGGGCTCGTCGATCGCGTCCGCCACGGCCAGGTACTGTTCGGCGGCGACCGCGGAGAGCTCGGGCACGCGGGCCAGCCGCCGTGCCATGGTCAGCCGCAGTTGCCGTTGCCGCTGTTTGTCCAGCCCGCGCAGGATCGACTCGTGGAGCCGGTCGTGGCGGAACCGCACCGCCTCGTCGGCACCGGGTTCGACGATCAGCACGCCCTCGCCGAATGCCGGTGCGAGCCGCTGTTGCATGACTTCGGCCGGCGTTCCGGTCGCCGTCCGCAGCGCGTCCACCGTGGCCCGTCCGCCCAGGCACGCCACCGCCTCCACCAACTGCCGAGTCGGCGCCGGCAAGACCGCGACCGGTGTTGCCGGCAGGCTGCCGGCCTCCGGACGATTCAGGCGCCGGCGTACCGTGGCCGGGTTCCAACGCCATCCCGTGGCCGCCACAGTGAGCACGCCGTCACGGCGCAGTGCATTGAGCAGTTCCACGGTCTCGTAGGGGTTGCCCGAGGTGTGCGATTCGACGACCTCTGCGAGATCCGCCGCCGCAACCGGGTCCACGTGCAGCATCTCGGCGATCATGGTGACCAGGCTCGGCACGGGCAGGTTGGCGAGCCGTAGGTGCCGCACACCGGCCTGGTCCAGCCAGCGCGACAGCGGATCTGCGCTCTTCCGGTCATTATCGCGATAGGTGCCGACCAGCAGCAGGCCTTCGATCGGCTCCTCTTCGAGGAGCAGGTCGACGAAGCCGGACGGGGTGCGCCCGGCCCAATGCAGGTCGTCGAGGAACAGCACGATCGGCCGGTGCGGCGACGCGACCGCCCGCACGATCTGTACGCCGTTGCGCTGTCCCCGCACCTGCGCGGTCATTGGGTCGCCGGGGTCGGGAGGTACGGTCAGCAATGCGGCGTACTCCGGGACGATCGCGGCCATCAGACCCGCGTTCGCGCCGAGCGCCGCCCGGATCCGTTCGCGCACCCTCGCCAGCTCGTCCTCCTTTTCGGCCAGTAGCAGCCGGCCGAGCGCGCGGAACGCCTGATAGACCCCGCTGGCCTCGAGATCTCGCCGATACTGGTCGAATTTGCCGGCCACGAACCATCCGCCGGCCCGCGTCACGACGGGCCGCAGCTCATCGACCAGCGCCGTCTTGCCTATCCCGGGCGCGCCGCCGACCAGGACCGCCCGGCAGCGTCCGGCGAGTGCCTCCCCGAACGCCGTCTGCAGCGTCGCCACCTCGGTGTCGCGGCCCACCAGCCGGGACGGCGGCAGCAACCGCAGCGGGACGTCGTGTTGCCCGATGCCGTCCGGGCCCGACGTCGGCTCGGCCCCGGCGTCGATCAGCCGCTGCAGGTCGTGATGCACGCCCTCCGCGGTCTGATAGCGGTTGTCCGGCTCCTTCTCCAACAGGTGCAGGATGATCTCGGACAGCGTTCCGGGTACAGCCGGGTTGACCTCGGCCGGCGGCACCGGGACCCGCGCCAAGTGATCATGGGTGAGCCGCAGCGGGTTACCGAAGCCGAACGGTGGCGCGCCGGTGGCCAGTTCGTAGAGTGTCGCGCCCAGCGCGTACAGGTCGGCCCGGTGATCCACCGGCCGGCCGGTGCGGCCGGTCTGCTCCGGCGCCAGGTACGCCAGCGTCCCGACGATGTCGCTGTGGTGGGTGAACGCCGGACGGATCGCGGCGAACGTCGTCGCCAACGCGAAGTCGACGAGCCACGGAACGCCGTCAGGAGAGATCACGATGTTGCCCGGCGTGATGTCGCGGTGCATCACGCGCCTGCTGTGCATTTCCGCCACCGTTCGAGCCAGCGCCGATCCGAGGCCGATCAGGACGTCGGCGTCCATCGGCGTCGCTATGGCCGCCGCGCTTCTGCCGCCTACGTCCGCCAGCGAGACCGCCCCGGGATATTGCGGGTCCTCCACCAGCTGCGCGACTCCGGCGACACCACGCAACCGCTTGAGCATCGCCAGCTCCTGTTGCAGCCGACGTTGCGCGTCGGGCCCCAGCGGCTCCTTGCGGATCACCGTTCGCCCGGGGAGGAACAGCCGCGTGATACGCGTACGGTCACTCGCATGCACTACTTCGGTCGAAACGGGTGGATCCCGGCCGGCCGACACTGCCCCCTTTTCCATTCGCCACCCCCACATGAGACGCCCCTGCGTCTTCCTACGCCCGGCCTCCCAACTTGCGCAAGTGTCTAATCACCTGCCGGATCCGTCATTTCGCCACGCGACCGCCTCGCGGGGTTCCCGGCGAACGACGACGCCGGTGCGATTACCCTGGCGAGTGCCGACGGGAGGACGACCGATGAGGCGGACCCGGGTAGTCATAGCCGACGATGACGTGCTGCTCCGCGAAGGGCTCGCGAGTCTGCTGGAGCGCTCGGAATTCGAGGTTCTCGGCCAGGCCGGTAACGCCGCGGAGTTGTTCGAGTTGGTTCGGCGGCACCGCCCCGAGCTCGTCGTGGTCGACATCCGGATGCCCCCGACCTACTCCACCGAGGGCCTCGACGCGGCCCAGGTGATCCGTCAGGAGCGGCCCGAGACCGCCGTCCTGGTGCTCTCCGCCCACGTCGACGTGGAGCAGGCGATGCAGTTGCTGGCGAGCGAGGGCCGAGTCGGTTACCTGCTCAAGAGTCGGGTCACCGATGTGGAGGAGTTCATCTACAACGTGCGGCGGATAGCGGCGGGCGGTTCCGTCGTGGATCCGGCGCTGGTGCAGGAACTGGTGGGCGTACGCCGCCGGCACGATCCCCTCGGCGCGCTCAGCGAGCGTGAGCGGGAGGTGCTGTCGCTGGTCGCGGAGGGCCGCTCGAACGCCGGTGTGGCGCACCGGTTGTGGATCTCGGAGGGAACCGTCGAGAAGCACGTGCGCAGCATTCTCACCAAGCTCGACCTGCCGGGCACCGACGACGACCATCGACGGGTCCTGGCAGTCCTCACCTATCTGGACTCGCTGGGCTGAAATTCAGCCCGTGCGCGGCGCCGGCGGTTGGTCGGCCTTGTCAGGTCCCCCAATCCTCTGGCAGCATCGATACGCCCAGATGGGAGCGCTCCCGCGGCGTGGTCATCCGTCCGGTCATCAGCGGACCGCGGGTGGGTCCACCGCCGGATGTGGATGCCGCTCGCAGGGGCGCACGGCTTCTTGATCGCGCGTCGAACCGATTCGGGCGCAGGCCTTGCGTGCCGCCCGTAACGCCGCCCCGTACCCGGGTCAGGACCCGTCAGCCGGCGAGTTGCTGGAGCCAGTCGCGGAGTAGGGCGGTTTCGGCCGGGCGCAGGGGGAGCGGCTCGTCTGCGGTGCTGAGGGCGGCGTCGAGGGCGAGGGCCCGGGAGGCAAGGCCCGGATCGGGGTCCGGGGGCGGGTCGGTTATCAGGGAGCCGACCACGGTTTCTCGCATTTTCGCGGAGATTTTCAGGTCTCGGTCCGGGGCGGGGGTGGCGATCAGCGACAGGGTGACGCCGGTGGCGGCCGCCTGGCAGAGGTGGGCGGCGAGCGCCGGGGGGACCCGTAGGCGGCCGGCGGCGGCCACGCGGTCGAGGAACTTCAGCAGCAGGTTGTGGGCCTCGTCGGCGGCCGGCGGCCAGCGCCCGGGCCGGTCGGTGCCGAACATCAACAGGTACGCGGCGGGGTGGCCCAGGCCGAAATTGACGTGGGCGTCCCAGCCCCGACGCATGTCCTCGACCGGATCGGCGGTCGGCGCAATCGTGTGCTTGTCGGCCAGGTAATGGTCGAACGCCTGGATGGCCAGGGCTGCGAGGAGGCCTTCCTTGTCGCCGAAGAGCTGGTAGAGGGACGCGGCGCGGATGCCGGCCGCTGCCGCGACCGAGCGTGTGGAGACTCCCTCGGCGCCCTCTCTCTCGAGGATGTCGGCTGCCGCCTCGAGGATGTGCCGGCGAGTACGGGTCTTGGCGTCGTCCACGGTTGCAATGCTACGGCATTCGGCGTATCACTGAGACGAAGCGATGCTACGGAGTTCGTCGTAGCACTGATACACGGAGGAGCGAGTCCATGAACCGAGTCGGATACGGCGCCATGCAGCTCGCCGGCCCGAACGTCCGGGGCCTGCCGGCCGACCCGGAGTCGGCGCGGCACGTGCTTCGCCTGGCCGTCGAGCTGGGCGTCACCTTCTTCGACACCGCGAACGCGTACGGGCCGCGAACGGTGAACCAGCTCATCGGGCAGGCACTGCGGCCGCTCCCGGACGGCGTGATCGTCGGGAACAAGGTCGGTGCCGGGCGCGGCCCCGACGGGTCGTGGATCATCACCGATCACCCTGACGTCGTCCGCCGGCAGGTCCACGAGGCCCTCGAAGACCTGGGCACGGAGGCGAGCGAGCTGACCTACCTCCGCCTTCCCGGCGACACCCGGGGAGCGGAGGCCGCGGTGCCGCTGGAGGAATCGCTCGGCGTGCTCGTCGAGCTGCGCGATCAAGGGCTCATCCGCCGCATCGGCCTGTCCGGGGCGTCGCCGCAGATGCTGGCCCGCGCCCAGAGAATGACACCGATCGCGGCCGTGCAGAACCGTTTCAACCTGCTCGACCGTAGCGGCGTTCAGGTCCTCGCCGACTGCGAGGCACAAGGCATCATGTTCGTTCCCTACTTCCCGCTCGCATCGGGACGGCTCGCCGGCTACGACGAGCTCGCCGGCCCCGCGCGGCGCCTCGGCGTGACACCGGCCCAGGTCGCGCTGGCCTGGCTGCTACGCCGTTCGCCCGCCGTCGTCGTCATCCCCGGCACCTCAAACCCCGAGCACCTGCGGGCCAACATCGCCGCGGCCGAGGTCGCCGAAAATCTGACCGACGCCGAGGTGGCCCGCCTGACCGACCTGGCCGACGAGTCGAAGGCCACCCTCGACCAGTCACACCAATCAAACTAGCGCCCGTGACGCACGCACGGATCGAATGGCGGCCACGCTGCCCACCGACGGACATGTGCACACCCAATGGTCCTGGGACTGCGAGCCGGGCGACATGGAGGCCAGTTGCGCCCGGGCGGTGACAATGGGCCTGCCGGCCACGGCAGGTGGTACGCCTGACCTGGGCCGAAGGTGGGTGTCCGGCCCGGCCGCCTAGCATGGCCTTGATGACCACTCCCGAGAAGCGACCCGACGACGCTCCAACCGACCGGGCACGGGCGGAGGAAGCCCTGCGGCTGCTGTCCGGCGTGCCGGTCGCGCTGGACGCCGCCGTCAAGAGACTCAGCCGTAGCGGCGGTGTGTACGCGTGGTGGGCCGCGCCTTCGGTCTTTCCCGGCCTGCCCGGACCGCCGAACGAGAACGACCGGTCGCTACGGCTGCTGTATCTCGGTCGGGCGACCAGCCTGCGGGGCCGGATCCTGCGCAACCACCTGCGGCGTTCCGGCAGTTCGACGCTGCGCCGCACGTTGGCCGGGCTCCTCGTGTCCGAGGGCTACCGGACGACCTGGACCGATCGTGTCGTCCTGGTGCCCGAGGACGAGGCCCGGCTGACCGCCTGGATGTACGCGCACCTGCGGTTGACCTGGGCTGAGGACCCGGAGCCGGCCTCCGTCGAGGCCGAACTTGTCCGACGCCTGCACCCGCCGCTGAACGTGTCCGGTGTCGAACCCGGACACGTCCAGGCGGCCGTGGTCGCGGCCAAGAACGCGTACAACAATTCCAGCCACTCCTCGCCGGCGCCGTAACCGGTCATCCGGCCGGCCGGCATGCCCTACTCCGGGGCCTGGAAGCCGCCGATCTTCTGCTCGAGCAGTTCGGCCAGCCGCAGCGGGGTGCGGTCCTCGAACATCGGGCCGATGAGCTGCACGCCGACCGGCAGGCCGCCGGGGGAGCGGCCCGTGGGTATGGCGGTGGCGGGCAGGCCGGGCATGGTGGCCAGGCCGGCCCAGACGAGCTGGTCGAGGTACGGGTACTCGACGCCGTCGATGTCGATGCGCCGCACCAGTGGGTTGGGGTTGTGGTCGTGCGGGAACGCGGGCGTCGGCGTGATCGGGCACACCACGACGTCGAACTCGGTGAACAACTGTCGCCAGCCGTGGCGGTGGAGTTCGCGGCGGTTGTTCGCGTCGATCCAGTCGCGGTGGCTGAACGCCATGGCGCGCCGCCGTACGGCGTCAAGACTGCGGTCGTCCGCGCTCGGTAGCTGCTCCCGTGATTCGATGGGAAAGCGCGCAACGGAGCCCGAAATCAGCAACTGCATGTAGAGCGTCGCGGCTTCGGTCAGGTCGGGCAGCAGCGGGCTGTGTCGCACGACGCGGGCGCCGCCGTCGACGAGCGCGGCGGCCACCCGGCTCACGCCCGCCCGTACGGCCGACCCGGTCGCGATGAGCGGATGCTCCTGCAGGACCAGGACCCGGAAATCGCCGAGCCGCTCGTGGCGGGCGGCCGGCAGCGCCAACCGGTGCGCCACGCCGAGCGTCAGCGGGTCCGGTCCGGCCATGACATCGAGCAGGAGCGTGAGGTCGCGGGCGGTGCGCGCCATCGGTCCGACGACGGCGAGGTCGAGGTCGGCCGGCAACGCCGGCTCGGGCGGCGCGACCATACCGCGGTTGGCCGCCAGCCCGAGCGTCGGCTTGTGCGCGTAGACGCCACAGAAATGCGCGGGGGTACGCAGCGAGCCGGCGATGTCGGAGCCGATGGACAGCGCGCCGAACCCGGACGCCAGGGCCGCCGCCGACCCGCCGGAGGATCCGCCCGGCGTACGACCGTGATCCCACGGGTTGGTGGTGGTGCCGTAGATCTCGTTGAAGCTCTGGATGTCCTGCAGCCCCAACGGCACATTGGTCTTGCCGAGCACCACCGCGCCCGCGGCCTTGAGTCGCGACACCTGTACCGCGTCCTCGGCCGGCATGTAGTCGCGGTGCGGCGGCATGCCCCAGGTCGTGGGCAGCCCGGCGATGTTGTACGACTCCTTGACCGTCACCGGAATGCCGAGCAGCGGCCGGTCCTCACCGCGCGCGCGGGCCTGGTCGGCGCCGTGCGCGGCGGCTCGCGCACGGTCGAAGTCCGGCACGCAGATCGCGTTGATCACTTTGTCGTCGCGCTCGATTCGGGCGATCGCCTCGTCGGTCAGTTCCATTGACGTCACCGCACCGGCGCCCAATGCGGCGACGAGCTGTTCGGCGGTCCGAAAGCTCCATTCCATGAATCCGACGCTAACGGCCTGCCACAGAAGCCACGAAATTCCAGTTCGCGCAACCGGGAAGCACTCGTTTCCAACACCGAAGTTCGGTCGCCGACGACGGCGGGTTCGGAGTCGTCCGAGCGCCTGGCGAAGCGGTCCGGCGCTCGGACACCTGTCGGACACCTGACTTTTCGCGTCCGTGACCGTGTGACGGAGGCGGAACGCGCAGGTGGTCCACAGTGCTCGAACATCAACAATGGCGTCCCGCCGGGGAGAGCCTGAATTCCAAGGCATAGGCCGTTGACAATCGGTGGGGCGGGCGTAAGTTGCAACTTTGGCGGGTGACGAACCGTAGGCATCATTGGTGGCGGCCACGGCGTCTCGCGGGGGATACGCGCGCCTTAGTGATCCCAACGATGTAGGGGGACATTGTGCGATCAGTCAAAAGGCTCTGTCGTGGATTAGCTGTCATTACAGCGACCGTGACGGCCGTCGTGGGTGCGAATGCATCCATCGCTCAGGCGCAGGACAACACGGCGGGTCAGCAACAGGCGGCGGCAATCATGCAGGCGGCCGCCGATCGCGCGCCGCAGGCCGCCGCGACGCCCGGCGGCACGGTGCAGCGGGTGCCCGGGCGGCCGATCGACACGGCCGGTCGGGTGCTGATGCGCGCCGACGCGAAAGGCTGCGACAAGAATGCGGCATTGCTGGCGGCCGGCAAGATTCACTCTTACCGGTGCAGCCGTCCGACGGTGAAGATGACCCGGTCCGCGGCCGGCCTGGATGCCGTCGACTGGCCCGGCGAATGCAGTTCGACATCCGGCACGCTCACCGGGTGGATTGCCATCGATCGCCGTAACGCCTGCAACCACGTCGAGATCGACATCATCACCACGCTCGAACCGTCCGGTGAGGTGATCGGAACGACCGACCTGCACGCGGTCTCGACGGCGAGCGCGACCGGTGCCACGTGGGCGAACACGACGTTCCTGTGGCTGTGGGACTTCACCGGCGTCGGCGCTCCGTCGTTCGCCGAAGGGCTGCTGTTCCCGTCCTGCTCCACCGCGACGTGCCTCGGCACCGGCGGCACCTGGACCACGCAGGCCGACGGGGAAAGCTGGAAAGGCACCGGCAATGCCGAGGTCACCGGTCTGACCCCGGGAGTTGTCGACAACAACGTCGGCGGCTTCTGGGAATACACCCTCGGTGGTGAGGGCTGGGGCAACACCGTGACCGTCGAGAATTACCTCGCCCTGTCACGGTGCGACAACGCCACCCCGGGGACGTCCACCCCGGGCTGCGTTTTCGGCAACATCCCCGGTGTGCTGGGCTTCAGCCAGACGACCGTGCCCAACTTTGTCCAGCACGTGTACGGCGCTCAGGTCTCCGGACTGCCGGGCCGGCTCGACACCGGTACCTATCTGACCAGGCTGACCGACGGCACACTGTCCAACCAGAACGGGGCGAAGGCCTGCCCGGCGTCGCTGCCCCGGCCGACCGGATACCAGTGCGACGAGTACCCGTTCCGCAGCACCTACGAGGGCGCCTCCACCAGCGGCGCCACCCAGGCGCGCAGCCTGCCCTGGTGCCAGATGCCGGATCCGCAGCGAACCGGCCCGTCGGGCTGGAGCCGCTGTTTCATCCCGTCCGGGGAGAACAGCTCGTCGGGCGGCACCACCGGCGCGTTCTACCGCGCCCAGCGGATGCTCGCCCACGACCCGTTCGAGATCGGCTACCTGCCCTGACCTGACACCGAGGTAGCCATCGCCGATACCGCCGTGGAGATGATCACGCATGCGAGTGACACCGATCGCCGACTACCACCAGGTGTACCTGGCGCCGGCGGAAACGTACCCGGTGTTCGACCCGGCCCGCCCCGACGACCTGGTGCAGGTCGCCCCGGACCGGCGCAGCCTGATCATCGTCACGGGCATCGCGATGGGACCGATCACCCTGGACGTCGACCTCGTCGACGCACCCGATGACGGCGCCGGTGCCGATGGGACCGAGCAGTCAGCCGGAGCACTGATCCTCGATCAGCCGCTCTATCTGCTCGCTCCGACCATCGACACCGGCGTCCCGGATCCGATTTTCACCCCGCCGCACGCCGGGACCTACGCCTTCCGGATCACGGCCACCGATCGCAAGAAGTTCTTCGACCAGTTCGTCGAGGAACCCGTCGAGTTCTACCGCATCCACCTGTGGGCCGTCCAAACCGATCGGTGATGCGCTACCTCTCCAGCGGTGGCGGGCCGGGGGCGTTGTCGCGCATGAGGCGTCCCACCGCCGAACGTAGCCGGACGAAGGCCGGCAGTTCCCGTGTCTCGATGCGGTCGCGTACCGGCGGCAGGTCGACGGTGAGATCGGCCAGTAACTGACCGGGGGCCTGCCCCATCACCAGGATCCGATCGCTGACGTACACACTCTCGTCAATGTCGTGGGTGACCAGCAGGATCGTCATGTCGGTGTCGGCGCGGACCCGCAGCAGCAGGTCCTCCAGGTCCTCCCGCGTCTGCGCGTCCACGGATCCGAAGGGCTCGTCCATGAGCAGCAGCGAGGGGCGGTACGCGAGGGCCCGCGCGATCGCCACCCGCTGCTGCATCCCCCCGGACAGCTGCCAGGGGAACCGGCCCGCCGCCGCGGTCAGGCCCACCTCCGCCAGCGCCATGTCGGCGGCCCGGCGCCGGTCCGCCCGGCCGGAGCCGCGCCGGCGCAGCGGGAACAGCACGTTGTCGCGGACCGACATCCACGGCAGCAGGGAACGCGAATAATCCTGGAAGACCACGGCCAGATCGGCGGGCACGCCGCTGACCGGCTCACCGCCGAGCCGGATCTCGCCGGTCGTCGGACGTATCAGCCCGGCGACCGCCCGCAGCAAGGTGGACTTCCCGCATCCGGACGGCCCGACGACGCTGACCAGTTCCCGGGCCTGGACGCTGAACGAGATCTCCTCGAGGGCGGCGTGGCCGTCGTAGACATGGCCCAGTTTGATGACGTCGAGCACCATCAGGACCGCAGGAGTTGCTGGACGTCGAAGTGCTTCGGGATGGCGCCGAACCGGGTCATCAGGTCGGCGACGCGCTGAAGCCGGGCCGGATCCAGGGACGCCGGGAACGTGCCCAGGGTGATCGACTGCGCCACGGCGGGGGACAGGCCGTGCACGTACATCGGCAGCGTCCGGCCGACGAGCGCGCGGTCCGTGGCCGCCGCCTGAGCTTTGCTGATCGCCCGGTTGAACGCGGCCAGGGTCTTCGGGTTGCCGTCCACGAATCGCGGGGAGGAGACGTACCCGCCGACCGGGAGGTCGGCGGTCGGGCCACTCATCGTGTCGATGACCACGCGAGCGCCGAAGGTCCGGCGGGACTGGCTGAGGTACGGCTCGGTCATGAACGCGGCGTCGATGGAGCCGTTCTGCAACGCGGCCGGCATGTTCGGGTACGGGATCTCGACCAGGTGGACCGCGGACGCGGCGACGCCGACGCCGGCCAGCGCGGCGTCGGTGAGCAGCGCCGGGAAGCCCTTGGTGTTGATCAGGCCGATCTTCTTGCCGGCGAGTTGCCGCGCGTCGTGGATGGGGGAGTCCGGCCGGGTCACGATCGGGTACAGGTTGGTACGTCCCTGATAGCCGCTGCCGACCACGCGTACCCGCACGCCGGCGGACGCCGCCTGGATGATCGGCACGTAGGCGCTGTAGGCGATGTCCACGCCGCCGGACACGACCCGGCTGACGGTCTCCGAACCGTTGGCGAGCACCACCGGCGTCACATTGAGCCCTTCGGCCGCGAAGTAGCCCTTGCTCTTGGCGATGTAAACCGTGGCCGCATCAGGGATCGGCAGGATGCCGACCTTCAGATCCGTCTTCTCCAGTCCCGTGGTGCCGGACGGCGATCCCCGGTGCGATCCGCCGCATCCGGCGAGAACCACGGCGAAAAGAAGCCCGGTCGCGGTCGCGGAGGCCCAGCGGTATGTCTTCATGACGCTCCTCAATGGACCCATAGGGTCGTATGATGTATCTGGATTTATAGATCGATAAAGGGATGTGTTACATGGCCGGATCGTTGCGCAGCGGCGGGCAGGCGGTTCTGGAAACCCTGCTCGCGTGGGGTGTCCGGCGCGTCTTCACGTGCCCCGGAAGCACCGAGGCGTCCTTTCTGGATGCCACCCTCGATCACCCGGACTTCGAGGTCGTCCTCACCCCGCACGAGTCCGTCGCGGTGTCGGCGGCCGACGGGTACGCCCGGGGCACCCGTGAGGCCGCCGTGGCGTACCTGCACACGCATGTGGGGCTGGCCAACGCTCTGGCCAACCTGAACGCCGCCCGCCTGGCCCGTTCGCCGGTCATCGTCCTTACCGGACTGAAGCCTGCCCGCTTGCAGTCGCACCGCGGCTTCACCTGCGTACCCGACACCGGCCGGCTCGCCGAGCCGTACGTGAAGCACCAGTGGCAGTCGCTGCGCACCGAGGATCTCCCCGAGGACCTGAACCGCGCGCTGCGGCTCGCCCTGACCGAGCCCAGCGGGCCCGTGTGGGTGGGACTGTCGCAGGACCTGATGAACGCCGCGTGCGAGGCGCCGGTACCCGATCCGGCACGCTACCGTCCCCAGGCCCGCACCGCCGCGGACCCGCGGCAGGTCCGGGATGCCGCCCGACTGCTCGCCTCGGCCCGCCGGCCCCTGCTCGTGGCGGGGGCCGAGGTGGCACGCCACGGCGCGGTCGCCGAGCTCATCGCGCTGTCCGAGCGGCTGGGCGCGCCGGTGGTCAACGAGGATCGGCGTACCTTCGAGCGCCCCGGCTTCCCGACCTCCCACCCGCACTACGCCGGCCTGTACGACGCGAAGCGCCCGGCCGTCGGCGACCGCGACGTGATCCTGTTCGCCGGGTGCCACTGCTTCACCGAGTTCGAGGTGCCCGGCCGCCCGGATGTGCCGGCCGCTGCCCGCGTGATCCATCTGCACACCGATGCCGCCGAGATCGGCGCGATCTACGGCGTCGACGTCGGCGTCGTGGCCGACGAGCGGCTGGCCCTCGCCCAGCTTCTGGCCGAAATCCCGGAACCCACGGCCCAGGACCTGTCGTTTCACGACCGGCTTGCTTCCGTACGCGCGGAGCATCTCGCCGACCGCGGCCCGCTGCCACCCGGGCGTGCGGGCGTCGAGAACGTGGCCGCGGTCGCGGACGCGCTCGCCGGGCTCGTCACCGACGACACGACCGTGGTCGGCGACGCGACGACCTCCGGTGCGATCCTGCTGCGGCGCCTTCCGCAGGACCCGCCGCACCAGCACCACACCACGTCCTCGGGCTCGCTCGGCTGGGGCATGGGCGCCGCCCTCGGGCTCAAGCTGGCGCACCCCGAACGCGAGGTGATCGCCGTGCTCGGCGACGGCGCCTTCCAGTTCAGCCCGCAGGCCCTGTGGGTCGCCGCCCGGTACCGGATCGAGGTGACCTACGTGGTGATGAACAACGAGTCCTACGCGGCGGTGGGGGCGGCGCTGCGCCGTTACGGCGGCACTGCCGCTGCGCGTGGGACGTACCCGGGCAAGGACCTGTCGGGCATCGACGTGGCCGCGATCGCCCGCGGGTACGGCGTCCTCGCCCGGCGCGTGCATCACGCGGACGAGTTGCCCGCGGCGATGGCCGACGCGCGAGCGCATCCCGGGCCGGCTCTGATCGAGATCATGACCGATCCTGACTACCTCGGCCCGTGACTCCGTACGCCCGTTGACCGCGAGGGGCCGCGGGCCCCCGCGGCCGGTCACGACTCCACCCGGCGTTCGCCGCGCTGCCAGGCCAGCACGTGGCGTTCGAGTGTGAGCAACAGGGCGTTGAAGGTGTACCCGAGGAGGCCGAGCAGCACGATGACCGACCACATCTCGGGCAGCTGGAACGAGTCCTTGGTGATGTAGAGCCGGTAGCCGATGCCGTCGGTGCCACCGACCATCTCCGAGATGACCATCAGGACGATCGACATCGACAGGCTGACCCGCAGGCCGGCGAAAATCTTGGGACCGGCGGCCGGCAGGATGATGCCGTGCAGGCGCTGCCAGGGCGTCAGGGCGAACACGCGGGCGACGTCCAGGCGCAGTGGCTCGACGGTCCGCGCGCCGTCGATCGAGTTCAGCAGGATGGGCCAGACCACCCCGGACACGATCACCGCGAGTCTCATCGCCGGGCCGAGTTTGAACAGCACGATGAACACCGGGATGAGGATCGGCGGCGGAACGGCCCGGAAGAACTGGATCGCTGGGTCGACGTAGTCGAGTACGCCGGGCAGCCGCCCGAGCAACAGACCCAGCCCGACCCCCAGCACCACCGCGAGCAGCCAGCCGGCGAGCATCCGCTCGACGCTCGGGACGATATCGGCCGTCGCGGCCGGCGTGAGGAATCCGTGGTCGGCCGGGCCGGAGAACCACAACTGGTATATCCGGGGCGCGATCACGGACGGGGGCGGGAAGAACACCTTCTCGTCCTCGGGTACCGCGACGGAGGCCGCCAGTTGCCATGTGGCGACGGCCGCCGCGAAGACGGCCCACCGCAGCAGGAAGCCGCCGCGTCCGGCCGCGGTCATGCCGGCACGGCCAGCCGCTGGAAATGCCATCGGAACACCCTTCGCTCCACGGTCCGCAGGGCCAGGTCGATCGCGTACCCGAGCAGGCCGGCGATCGCGGCGGCGGCGAAGACGACATCGGCGTGGCCCGCATCGGCGCTCGCGTTCAACACGAAGATGCCGATTCCGTGCTCGCCCCCGCCGGCGATCAACTCGGTGCTGACGGTGACGACGAGGGCGATCGCCGACGCGACCCGAGTGCCCGTGGCGATGAACGGCGCGGCACTGGGCAGCGCGATGCGAGCCAGGATGGCCGGCCCGGACAGCCCGAAGGAGCGGGCCATGTCCCGGGTGCCCGGGTCCACGTCCCCGACGGCGTAGATCGTGTTGAGGAGGATCGGCCACAGCGCGGCGTACGCGGCCAGATCCCGTTGCATCTGGCGCTGATCCGCCACGATCAGGATCACGAGGGGGATCAGCGCGACCGCCGGGATGGGACGCAGGAACTCGACCAGCACACGCACCGCGGAGTTCACCACCGGCAGACTGCCCAGCAGGAGGCCGCCGGGCACCGCGATCAGCAGCGCGATGAGCAGGCCGGCGGCCCACACCTCGAGGGTCGCCGCCACGTCCTGCCGGAAGCCGGCGTCCGCGACCAGGCCTGCCGTGCGCGCCAGCACCGCCGACGAGGGCGGCAGGTAGCCGCGGTCGACCAGGCCGATCCGTCCGAGAACCTCACCGGCCACCAGGAACACCAGCACACCGGTGCCACCGCGAAGGAACCGCCGGACGGAGTGGGTGAGCGACGCCATCGGTCTCCCCGTGGGTCGTGTTTGCGCCTTTCGAGTCGACAACAGACTGTCTGAGGGATAGAGCTATGGATACGTGATTGCAGTGGTGTGCAATGTCGCTGGTCAGCATCATGGGGGGCGATGTGCTCAGGATCGTGTTCACCGCGGACGACCTGGCCCGGACCCGGTTCGCGGCCGGGCCCGATCCGATGTGGGAGGTCCTTCTGAGCCTGTACCGGTTGCGGGGCCGGGATCAGCGTGTCCTTTTCGGACCGTGGCGGCGTCGGATCGCCGCGCTGGTGCCTGCGTCGACCGCAATGCTCGTCGACCTGGCGCCCACCCGGGGATACGCAGCCGACTTCCTCACCCCGGCGGCGCCGGCACCGTCACTCACCGAGCAGCTGGAGGCGCTGCGCCGTACGCCCAAGGCCCGCGTCGAAGCCGACCTGGAGCGAATGGTCCGCCTGCATCCGCGCCGCCCGGTCCCGCCCTGGTACGCCGAACTCGCGCGAGGCGAGGCGCCCGTCCTGACCCGGCTCGCCGATGCGGCGGGCCGGTACTTCGGGGCCGGTCTCGCGCCGTACTGGCCGCAGGTGCGCGCGCAGGTCGACCAGGACCGGATGGTCCGGGCGCTGCGGCTCGCCGAGTGGGGCTGGGCGGGTGTGTTCGGCACGCTGCACCACTCGATCCGATGGCACTACCCGGTGCTGGAGATGGACTACCCGGTCGAGCACACGATCGAGCTGACCGGGAGCGGGCTGTTGCTGCAACCGTCGTTCTTCTGCAGCGGCACGCCGACCGCCCTGGCCGCGCCGGAACTGCCGCCGGTGCTGGCCTATCCCATCGAGCACGAGCTGGGCTGGGCCGGCCCGGCCACCGCACGGACGGACCGCGGCGGCGACCCGGTGGCGGCCGTGCTCGGGTCGACCCGGTCGCGGTTGCTGCGCACGGTCGCCGACGCCGCCGGCACCACCACGGACGTCGCCCGCCGGCTCGGTCTGCCGCCGTCGACCGCGAGCCGCCAGCTGTCCGCGTTGCGGGAGGCCGGGCTGGTGACGAGCCACCGGCACGGCAACCGGGTGACACACGCCGCGACCGACCTGGGCGTCGCCCTGCTGGACCGCTGACTCTGCCTTGCGTGATGATCTCGCCCCGGCTCTCACTGATGTGCTGGCCGGGCAGGGCCCCGCCTGCCGCCCGAGTTCGTAGCCGTACCGCCACGTGGCCGGGTCACCGGCCAGCGCATCGAGGACCAGCACGGTCTGCGCCGACGGGCGCCGTGGTCGGACCATGCCCGAACTCTGTATAGGTATAGAAAGCCGGGGCATCGTCGGTTCAGTCCGCGTCACCGAGATCTGATTCCGCCAGCGGTGCCCGACCGCCGTGACCTAGCCTGATCGGCGTGGGGGTGCGCCGGGCGGCTGCGGTCCTGGCGGTGGTGGTCGCCCTCCTGTTCGCGGGGACGACGCTGGTCGCCGGGCCGGCGGCGGCCAACGTGACGACGCCGTTCGGCCCTCGTTTCGACGTCGACACCAACGGCTCGATCCTGATGCGCGGCAACTCGAACCTGACCTGTCTGCTGGCCGGGCAGCCCACCTGTGCGCAGGCCCGCAACGGCACCGCCACCGGTGGGAACGCGAACAACAACAACTACACGATGGCGTACACCGACGCGGACGGGAATCCGGCCACCTTCAACGACAGCACCGCGACACTGGACATGCCGGCCGGCAGCACGGTGCTGTTCGCCGGGCTCTACTGGGGCGCCAGCTCGGCCTCACCGCTGCGCAACCAGATCCTGTTCAGCACCGGCGGCGGCACCTCCTACCACCCGGTCACGGCGAGCACGCTGTTCCCGAACGGCAACATCTACCAGGGTTTCGCCGACGTCACCGCCCAGGTGGCCGGCGTCGGCAACGGCGTGTACGGCGTGGCCAACATCCAGGCGTCGGTGGCGGCCAACTCCTACGCCGGGTGGGCGCTGGTGGTGGCGTACCACAATGCGGCCGAGGACATGCGCAGCCTGCGCGTCTACGACGGTTTCGGGCAGGTCTCCAGCGGCGCCACCACCATTCCGGTCACCGGCTTCGAGACGCCGCACACCGGCACCGTGCACGCCCGGATCGGTGCCGTCGCCTACGAGGGTGACCGGGGCACCAACGGCGACAGCCTTCAGGTCGACGGGCAGCCGCTGAGCGATGCGCAGAACCCGGCCGACAACTTCTTCAACAGCACGGTGAGCGAGTCCGGCACGGCGGTGGGCGCCCACAACCCGGGGTACGACAATCTGCTCGGCTTCGACATCGACCAGGTCGACGCGAGCGGCATGTTCGCGAACGGTGCCACCTCGACGACGCTGACGCTGACCACGAGCGGCGACCAGTACTACCCGGGCGTGGTCACGTTCACCATCGACCTCTACGCCCCCAACATCACCACCACCGTCACCGGCACCGACATCAACGGCGGCGATCTGCTGCCCGGCGACGTGATCGAGTACCGGATCGCGGTGCGCAACGCCGGGAGCGACACCGCCGACCGGGTCGCCCTGGCCGACGCGGTTCCGCCCTACACCACGTACGTCCCCGGTTCGCTCGTCGCGGCGGGCGTCCCGCTCACCGACGCGGCCGGTGACGACGCCGGGGCGTACAGCGCGGGCGCGGCCGGCTGGACTCTCGGCTCGATCCCGTACGCGGGCACCACCTGGGTCACGTTCCGGGTCACCGTCCAGGCGGCCGTGCCGGTCGGCTACGCCATCACCAACCTGGTCAACGTCAGCTATTCCGGGCACACCACCGGGGTGAGCGTCGCCGCCGCCGGGGGTACGGCCGCCACCACCGTGCTGCAGCCGCACGACGACCTGGCCGCCGCTCTGACCATGGCGCCGGCCTTCGTGCAGCGCGCCGCCACGCCTGCCGCGGTGAACTACGTCGCGACCGTGGCGAACCGGACCGGTGACCTGGAGCCGGCCGCAACTGCCACGCTGACGCTGCCGTCCGGGGTGTCGCCCGGCGTGATGCCGCCCGGCTGTTCGGTCGCCGGTCAGGTGGTCACCTGCGCGCTGGGGCCGTTGGTGGCCGGCAGTTCGGCGAACGCCACGATCCCGGCGACCGTCGACAGCACCGCGGCGGCGAGCGCGGTGGCCTCGATGGTTGCGGGCGGCACCGGCGCGGACTCGAACGCCGCCAACGACACGGCCACCGTTGCCCTGGCCGTCAACAGCCCGCCGCAGGCCGGGGCCGACGCGGCCGCGACGCCGTACGCGACCCCGGTCACGGTCGCCGTGCTGGGCAACGACAGCGACCCCGACGACCCGTCCTCGTCCCTGGTCGTCTCGGTGGTCGGCCCGCCGGCGCACGGGGTGGCCGTGGCCCACGCCGACCGGACGGTCACCTACACGCCCGCCGCGGGCTGGTCGGGCGCCGACACGTTCGACTACCGGGTGGACGATCCGCACGGCGGCACGGACACCGGCACGGTCACGGTCACCACGCAGAACGCCGTACCGGTCGCCAACGACGACATGATCAACACGCCGACGGGTACGGCGGTCACCCTCGACGTACGGCAGAACGACGTCGACCCCAACGGTGACCCGCTCACCGTCGTGGCGGTCACCCCGCCGTCGCTGACCGACGGCACCGTCAGCTTCACCGGCACCGACGTCACCTTCACGCCGCTACCCGCCTTCGCCGGAACGAGCACCTTCGCCTACACGGTGAGCGACGGCAACGGCGGCACCGCCACCGCCACGGTGTCGGTCGACGTGGCCAACGCGGCGCCCACCGCCGCCGACGACGTGCTGCCGGTGACGTACGCGGCGGCCCTCGCCGGCGTCGTGGTGCCGGCCACCGGCAACGACTCCGACCCGAACCACGATCCGCTGACCGTGACGGCCGTCGGTGCTCCGGCCCCCGGAACGGGCACGGCATCGCTGCTCGCCGGAGTCGTCACCTACACCGCGCCGGCCGGCTTCTCCGGCCGCGGGACGTTCCCGTACACCATCGACGACGGCCACGGCGGCACCGCCACCGCCCAGATCACCGTCCTCGTCGGCGATGCCCCGCCGGTCGCGCAGCCGTTCACGACGACCGCCGGCTACCGCACGCCGCTGCCCTTGGACGTGCTGGCCGCGGCGACCGACCCGAACGGCGACCCGCTGCGCGTCTCCGGGGTGAGCGCCCCGGCGCACGGCGTGGTCACCCGGGACGCGGCCGGCACGATCACCTATCTTCCCGACGCCGGCTGGTCCGGGCCGGACTCGTTCACCTACACGATCGACGACGGCAACGGCGGTACGGACACCGCGTCGGTAGTGGTGACCGTGGACAATGGACTGCCGGTCGCCCGCGACGACCCGGTCACCGGGATCGGCGGCACGCCTCTGGTGATCAACCTGCTGGCGAACGACGACCCCGATCCCAACGGCGACCCGCTCACGTTCGCGGTTGACGTCCCGCCCGGCCACGGTGGCGTCACCGTCGCAGCGAACGGTCTCGTCACCTACACCCCGGCGGCTCACTTCCTGGGCGTCGACGCGTTCCACTACACGCTCGACGACGGCCACGGCACCCCGGTGGGCGCGACCGTGACGGTCACCGTGGTCAACTCCGCGCCGGTGGCCCGTCCCGACGTTTCAGGCACCGACACCGACACGGCCGTGACCGTGCCGGTGCTGGCCAACGACGACGACCCGAACGGCGACGCGGTGACGCTGATCGCCGCCGCGACGGGCGGCCACGGCACGGCCTCGCTCAACGGCGACGGCACCATCGCCTACGTACCGGACACCGGCTTCACCGGCAGCGACTCGTTCGTCTACTCGATCCGGGACCCGGCCGGGCTCACCGACTCGGCGATAGTCACGGTCACCGTGCGAAACGCCGCGCCCGTCGGCAACGACGACTCCTTCGCGGCGCGGCCGGGCGTACCGGTCACCCTGCCGGTGCTGACCAACGACAGCGACCCGAACACCGGGCAGTCACTCAGCGTCGCCTCGGCCACCGCGCCCGCCGACGGCACGCTCACCCTGTCCGGCGGGGTGCTGACCTACCGGGCCGATCCGGGAACTTTCGGGACCGACGGCTTCAACTACGTGGTCACCGACGACCTGGGCGCCACCGGCACGGCATACGTCACCATCGTCATCAACGGCGCGCCGACGGCGGCCGACGATGCGGTGTCGATCCCGGCCGACACCGCGGCCGACATCGCGGTCACGGCCAACGACACCGACCCGGAGTCGCAGCCGCTGGTGGTGAATGCGGTTGGTCCGCCGGCCGACGGCACGACCCGGATCAACCCGGGCGGCACCGTGGAGTACCGCCCGAGCCCCGGGTTCTTCGGGACGGACACGTTCACCTACTCGATCGCCGACAACGTCGGTAACACGGCCTCCGCACGGGTGACGGTGCAGGTGGCCGACGCCGCGCCGGTCGCACGTCCGGACGCCGCGGCGCTGCTCTCCGACCGGACCGTGCTGATCGACGTGCTCGCCAACGACACCGACGCCAACCCCGGGCAGACGCCGGCCGTCCTCTCGGCCGGGCAGCCGGGGCACGGCACGGCCGTCGTGACCTCCGGCCGGATCGGGTACGCCCCGGCAGCCGGTTACGTGGGCCCGGACTCCTTCCCGTACACCATCACCGACGGCAACGGCGGCACCGCGACCGCGACAGTCACCGTCACGGTCTCGAACGGCCGCCCCGTGGCCGTACCGGACTCCGGCGCCACGCCCTACCAGCACGCGATCGTCCTGAGTGTGCTGATCAACGACATCGACCCGGCCGGCACGCTCGCCGTCACGTCGATCGGCGTACCCGACCACGGCACGGCGACGTTCACGCCGAGCACCGTGACGTACACCGCGCCGGCCGGTTTCGCCGGCCTGGCGACGCTGACCTACACGGCGATCGACGACGCCGGTCACCGCACCGCCGCCGCGATCGGCATCCTGGTCGGTGTACCGCCGTCGGTCCCGAACAAGCAGACGACCGTGCTGAACGGCCGATCGGTCGTCATCGGTCTGCCGGTCACCGGGCAGGACAACCGGCCGGTCACGCTCTGGAGGATCGGCCGGCCGCAGCACGGCACAGCGGTGATCAACGCGGACGGAACGGTCACCTACGTTCCGGATCGCGGCTTCACCGGCACCGACAGCTTCACGTACGAGGTCGTGGACGCCGACGGCAACGTGGCCGCCGCCACCGTGCACGTGATCGTGCCGGGCCCGCCGCTGCCCGTCCCCACCACCACAGCACCGGCACCGTCGACCTCACCGACGCCGTCGCCGTCCGCTTCGCCCACGCCGTCGCCGTCCGCCGCACCCACGCCGTTGCCGCCGGCCACGCCGTCGCCGTCGTCCGGGGCCCCGTCAACACCACCGCCCGGTGCACCGGTGCCGTCTCCGTCCACCCGCAACCGGCCGCCGATCGCGGCCGCCGACACAGCCGTGGTCACCGATGGCCACCGCGTGGTGATCAGGCCGCTGCTCAACGACCGGGACCCGGATGGCGACCGTGTCACCGTCGTCGCCATCCGCAAGGCCCGGCTCGGCACGACCACGATGACGGCCACCACCGTGACCTACACCGCCGCCGCGGACCGGCCCGGCACGGTGGAGGTCGTCGGGTACACCATCGGCGACGGCCGGGGTGGCCGCGCCACCGCAACCATCCGGATCGAGGTGATGCCGTCCACGCACATGCCGGTCACCGGACACGATGTGCTCGCGGCGGCGCGCGCCGGGCTGTTCGCCATCGCGGCCGGTGGCGCGCTCTACTGGCTCGCCGGCCGGCCGGGCCGCGGGCGCCGCGGTGGCCGCGGCCGTTCCAGCGTAGGTTCCTAGGACGCTCTGTGGAACGTGAGCCGGAGTGACTCGCTAGTTTCTCGCGTATCAGCGCTCGCGTATCGACCCGCCCCCCCGGGACGGCAGGCACGGCACGGCACCGCCGGTCAGAGCGGCTGGTCGATCTCCTTGGCGACGGCCCGGGCGCGGTCCGGGTCCGGCCGGGGGCTGGTGAGTGGCACCTGGGCGCTGCCGTGCAAGCTTCCGGAACCGGCGCGCAGCGGTACCTCGTGGTCTCGGGCAGCCTCCCGCTCGATGTCCTCGGCTGAGGGCGCTCGCCGCAGCGCGATCACGAGCAGGCCGGCCAGGACGGCGATGACCAGCGCCATCAGGATGATGTTGTACGGCTCGGGTGGCAGAGTGGAACCCCAGTAGGCCAGCGCCGCGATGGCGGCGGCGACCGGCATGGTGACCAGCCACGCCACGGCGACGCGGCGGAAAATCGACCAGTTGACGTTGGAGGCGCGGTTTCCGATGCCGGTCCCGGTGATCGCGCCGGCGACGGTGTGCGTGGTGGATACCGGGGCGCCCAGATAGGTGGAGCCGAACATGGCCACGGCGGTTGCGGTCTCGGCGGCGAAGCCGCTGACCGGCCGTAGTTGGGTGATGCGCGTGCCCATGGTGCGGACGATGCGCCATCCGCCGGACACCGTGCCCAGCGCGATCGCGCTGTAAGCAGCCAGCTCCACCCACAGCGGTATCGGCAGTGCGCCGCCGGAGCCGTCGAGGTGTCCGGTGGCCACCAGGAGGGCGGCGACGACACCCATCGTCTTCTGGGCGTTGTTGCCGCCGTGTGCCAGCGCCACCGCCGCCGAAGAGCCGAGCTGGGCGAACCGGAAGCGGCGTTCGGTGCGGACCACGTCGGCACGGCGCAGCAGAATGCGGAGCACCAGCATGACCGCGCCGCCGAGCAGTAGCCCGGCGACCGGGCTGATCACGATGAACAGGGCGGTCTTCTGGACGCTGGCACCGTGGATCGCGTCCGGCCCGCCACCGGCCAGACCCGCACCCACCAGGGCGCCGACCAGGGCATGCGAGGACGAGGTGGGCAGACCCTTCCACCAGGACAGGTAGTTCCAGCAGATCCCGCCGAGCAGCGCTGCGAAGACCACCGGCAGGCTGAAGTATTCCATCTTGACCGTTTGCCCGACGGTATTCGCCACAGCGGTACCGACGATCAGCAGAGCGGCGAAGTTGAACGCCGCCGCCCACGCCACGGCCACCCGCGGCCGCAGGACATGGGTGGCGACCACTGTAGCGATGGCATTGGCGGAGTCATGGAACCCGTTCGTGAAGTCGAACAGCAGAGCCAAAGCGATGAGACCGATCAGCGCGGCCATCGTCACATCCATGCGGCCCGGCTACCCCGAGCAACCAAGAACACGCGCTTTCGCTCATATCTGGTGAGTCCGCAATGCCTGCTGTGCAGGCGCACTTCGGGCGTCGCTCACCGAACCCGGAACGCCCGCGGGCGAATACAATGCCTGCTCGCGGCCTGGGCCGCCACCCAGCGACTCGACACCATTGAGGAAGCCGATGGCACGCATCTTCATCACCGGATCCGCTGACGGGCTGGGCCGGGCGACCGCCACGACGCTGCTCGGCGACGGGCACGACGTGATCGTCCACGCGCGCAGCGCCCAGCGGCTGACCGCCGTGCGGGACCTGCTCGACCGCGGCGCCGCGGGGGTTGTCGGCGACCTGGCCGATGCCGGTCAGACGCGTGAGGTGGCCGAGCAGGTGAACGGCCTCGGTCCGGTCGACGCCGTGATCCACAACGCGGGCATCATCGGCGGGCCGCTGGTCATGCGGGTGAACGTCGTGGCGCCGTACCTGCTCACCGCTCTGATCGGGAAGCCGCGGCGGCTCGTCTATCTGAGCAGTGGCATGCACCGTTCCGGCAGTTCCAGGAGCGCCTGCTCGCGGCGCTCGCCGAGCACACGGGCACGCCGTTGGAGTGACGGGCGGTTGCAGTACTAACTGCGCTGGGTCTGCTGCCAGAGCAGCACCGCCTCCACCCGGGTGCTCACGCCGAGCTTGGCGAAGATGCGGTTCACGTGGTTCTTCACCGTCTTCTCGGCCACTCGTAGCGCCGCCGCGATGTCGGCGTTACGCAAGCCCTGGGCGATCGAGGCCATCACCTGGGCCTCGCGTGGCGACAGGAACGGGATCTCGGAAGGGGCAGTCTTACGCGGCGGCCGGGCCGGGATCAAGCTGAGGCGGTAACGAGCGGTGGTAGGGCGGCGCTGGTAGGTCTGCGGGCCGGCCAGCCGCAGCAACGCCTCGGCCAGTGCCTCGTCGTCCGGGTCGCCGCTGATCAGCACGTCGATGGTGGGTGGGTCGTCGACCTGGGCGGTCAGGCCGGTGCCGGCGAACTCGCGCCGGATGTGGGCCAGCAGGTCCGGACTGGAGATGGCGATTTTTACGTGGCGGCTGGTGGCGCTCACGGGTGTCCTCTCAGGCGCGCAGGCGTACCGGCTCGTCGAGCAATCCAGTTTCCACCGACCCGGACGCGTCGACCGTCAGGCGCCAACGGGCGTCGTCGGCCCGCAGCACCACGATCGACCAGCCCCGGTGCCGTTCCCGGGCCAGCCAGGTGACGTACTCGAGGTCCCGGTTCTGTGGCGGCTCGGCCAGCATCAGCACGCCGCCGTCGGGGTCGTTCAGAGAGCTTGCGGCCTCGGCCAGGTTGGCGAGGCTCTCCTCCGAGGCGAAGCCGACCTGGATCACCCGGACTCCGGCCGACCACGGACTGGTGGTCAGGCGGGACGCCCAGGCCTGGACCAGACCGTACGCCCGGGTGGCGTCCCCCTCGACGCCGATGACGCCGTCCGCCGCGGCGAGGTTGAGGAGGATCCGTCCGGCCCCGGTCACGCCGAGCGAGACCAGCCGGGGGAACGGCTCGGCGACGCCGTGGTCGATCGGCGCGCTCTGCACCTTCCCGAGTTCGATCCACCAGGTGCGGCCCTCGTCGGCGACCGACCAGCCCGGCGGCGCCCACTCGTCGGGCGCGCCCAGGTGCAGCCGAAGGTGCTCGGGGGCCAGGGTCAGCGCGACGACCTCGGGCACCGCCCGCGACTCCCGCGCACACGCGGTGGCCAGAGCGCGGACCGCTCGATCGACCGTCCAGGCGCCGGCTGACTCATACGACGGTGCCGAAGCACCAGCCGTTCGGCTCATTGTGCCCTCCCGCACGTCCGCTTTAGGCCCTTGGACCCAATCTCGGCCCCCACTATGGACTTGTCCCTTCAATATTTCTACCTTCTGGGTCGGTTGATGATCGTCGGGTCCGTTCCGAGGCCCCGGCAGACTCGAAGGGACTCTCACGATGGCGAACCTCAACGTCACCTACGCGGAGATGTCGGACAGCGCGACCCGCATGCGCAACAACAAGAACGACATCGACTCGCGGCTGACCGAGTGCAAGTCGATCGTGGACCAGCTGACCGCGTCGGGCTTCGTCACCGACCAGGCATCGGGCAAGTTCGACGAGGTGCACACCGAATTCGTCAACTCGGCCAACACCGTCATGGAGACGCTCGAGCAGCTCTCCACCTGGCTCGACAAGGCCGTCGACGCGCTGCAGGACATGGACACGCAGCTGGCCGGTTCGCTCAACAAGTAGTGACGACAACGATGTGAGCCCGCGCCGGTCGATCGACCGGCGCGGCGCTGTGTTCATCGAGGAGTAACCGACAGTGCGTATGCTGATCACACTGGCGTATCCGTCGGCGTGGTCCGCCGATGTGGTGGTGGACGCCGAGCCCGCCACCCCGGTCCGGGACATCGTCAAGAACCTGCTCGACAGCCTCGATCCGAAATACCGGACCGACGGCTCGGTCTTCCTCGACGACCACCCGCTCGACCTCGGCCTTCCACTGTCCGCCAGCGGCCTGCACGACGGCGCGACGTTGTGGCTGCGGGCTCCCGGTCCGGCCCCGTACGCCACCGAGGGCCTGGTCACGATCCGGGCGGTGGCGGGGACCGGCGCCGGCCGGATCTGGTCGCTGGGCCCCGGCGAGCACCGCATCGGCGCGGCCGGCAGCACGGTGGCCCTCGGCGACGCACCGGTGGCGGCCGTGATCTCGGTGTCGATCGGTGCCACCGTACGTGTCCGAGCCGCCGCCGAAGGTGTCCTGCTGGACCGGGAGCCGGTCGACAGTGGACCGATCGTCTGGCGGGAGACCGCCCAGTTGCTCGTCGGCGACACCCTGCTCGAGGCGCACCCGGTGCTCGTACCGGACGCGATGGTCGAGCAGTCCCCGGACAGCGAGTACCTCGACTACAACCGGCCGCCGCGACTGCTCCCGCCGTCGCGGCCGACCACGTTCCGCCTGCCGGCCGAGCCCAAGGCGCCCGGGACCAACGCGTTGCCGTGGCTGGCCGCTCTTCTGCCGGCCGGGTTCGGCGGGGTGATGGCGATGGCCCTGCACAACCCGCTGTACCTGATGATGACCGCGATGTCGCCGCTGATGATGCTGTCCAACTGGGTCAGTGGGCGCCGGCAGGGCCGCCGCGGACACCGGCGCCGACTGGCCGAATACCAGGCCCGCCGCGATGCCGTCGAGGCCGACATCAGTACGGCGTTGCAACTGGAACGCAGTGACCGGCGAAGCGCCGGCCCCGATCCGGCCGAGTTGCTGGTCATCGCCACCGGCCCGCGGGCCCGGCTGTGGGAGCGCCGCAGCACCGACCCCGATCACCTGGTGGTCCGGGTCGGCACCGCCGATCGGCCGAGCGTGGTCACCGTCGAGACGGACGGCGACGACACCCAGCGCCGGCCGCAGCCCCGGCCGGTGCAGGACGTACCGGTGTCCTTCTCGATCGTGCAGGCCGGCGTCGTCGGCATCGCCGGCCGCGACGAGTGGCCCCGGCACATGGCCCGCTGGCTGGCCGGCCAGCTGTCCGTGCTGCAGAGCCCGCGCGATCTGCAGCTCTACGTGCTGACCGACCCCGGCGCGGCGCCGCTGTGGGGCTGGGCCGCGTGGCTGCCGCACACCCGTCCGTCGCTCGGACAGCAGAGCCTCACGCTGCTGGGCACCGACGCCGAGACGATCGCCCGCCGGGTCGCCGAGCTGATCGAGCTGATCGAGGCCCGACGGCAGGCGCGGCTCAACGCCAGCGCCGGCGCGGTGTCGGCCGACCCGAGCATCGTGGTCGTGATGGACGGCGCCCGGCGGCTGCGCGCCCTGCCCGGCGTGGTCAACATCCTGCTCAGCGGACCGGCGGTCGGCGTTTACAGCATCTGCGTGGACTCCGACGAACGGACGCTGCCGGAGGAGTGCACCACCGTGCTCGTCGGCGGCGCCGGGATGCCGGCCACGCTGCGGCAACAGCGGTCGGCTCAGATCGGCGACATCCGTGCCGACGACATCGTGGACGGCTGGTTCCGGATCACCGGCCGCCGGCTCGCCCCGCTGCGCGACGTGAGCGACAACCAGGGAGAGCTGGCCCTGCCGTCCTCGGCCCGGCTCCTCGAGCTGCTCAACCTCGAGGATCCGTCGCCCTCAGCGATCACCGCCCGCTGGTCGTCGTCGGGCCGCAACACCCGCGCCGTGGTCGGCTATTCACTCGACGGGCCGTTCGCGCTCGACCTCGTCCACCATGGACCGCACGGGCTGGTCGCCGGCACCACCGGTTCCGGCAAGTCGGAATTCCTGCAGACCGTGGTGGCGTCGCTGGCCGTGGCCAACCGCCCGGACGCGATGAACTTCGTACTCGTCGACTACAAGGGCGGCGCCGCCTTCAAGGACTGCGTCGACCTTCCGCACACCGTGGGCATGGTCACCGACCTCGACACCCACCTGGTGGAACGGGCGCTCACCTCGCTCGGTGCCGAGCTGACCCGCCGGGAGCATCAGCTCGCCGCGGCCGGCGCCAAGGATCTCGAGGACTACCTGGACTACGCGGCCCGGCGGTCCGGCCTGCCTGCCATTCCGCGGCTGCTCATCGTCATCGACGAGTTCGCCTCGATGGCCCGCGAGCTGCCCGACTTCGTCACCGGCCTGGTCAATGTGGCCCAGCGCGGACGCTCCCTCGGCATCCACCTGATCCTGGCCACCCAGCGACCGTCTGGAGTCGTCTCGGCCGAGATCCGCGCCAACACCAACCTGAGGATCGCGTTGCGGGTCACCGACGCGGGGGAGAGCAGCGACGTCATCGACGCCCGGGAAGCGGCCAGCATCTCGTCGACGCATCCCGGACGGGCGTACGCGCGGCTCGGTCACAGCTCACTGATCCCGTTCCAGACCGGCCGGGTCGGTGGCCGCCGCCCGCAACGGGACCGCGCCGAGGTGATCGCCCCGTTCCTGCGCCCGGTCACCTGGCTGGATCTCGGCCGTCCGGCACCGCAGCGGCCGCGCCGCGTGGCCGAGACCCAGGAGGCCACCGACCTGTCCGTGCTGGTTTCGGCGGTCCGGCTGGCCAACGACATGCTGGGCCTGGCACCGCAGCGGCGTCCCTGGCTGCCCGCGCTGCCCGCGGCCCACGTGGTCGAACTGCCGTCGGAGCCGGTCCGTGACGCCCGCGGCGAGCCGACCTTCGCCTGGGCGGTGGCCGACCTGCCCCGTACGCAGACCCAGGAACCGGTCACCATCGACCTTTCCACCTTCGGCCACCTGCACATCGTCGGGGCTCCGCGATTGGGCCGGTCGCAGGCGCTGCGGACCATCGCGGTCGCCGCGGCCAGCGCGTCCAGCGTCAGCGACCTGCACCTCTACGGCCTCGACTGCGGCAACGGCGCGTTGCTGCCGATGACCAGGTTGCCGCACTGCGGGGCGGTCGTGCAGCGCTCCGACACCGAACGGGCGGTCCGGCTGCTCAACCGCCTGCACGCCGAGGTGCAGCGCCGGCAGCGGCTGCTGGGTGAGGGCGGCTTCGCCGACGTGACCGAGCAGCGCGCCTCGACTCCGGCCGCCGGGCGGCTGCCGCACATCATGCTGCTGCTGGATCGCTGGGAAGGCTTCATGGGCACGCTCAGCGAGCACGACGGCGGCGCGCTGACCGACCTGATCTTCACGCTGTCGCGTGAGGGCGCCAGCGCCGGCGTCCACCTGATCATCGCCGGTGACCACATGCTGCTGTCCGGCCGGATCAGCTCGCTCTGCGACGAGAAGCTGGTGCTGCGGCTGTCCGACCGTACGGATGCCAGCCTCGCCGGCCTGAACCCGCGGAAGATCCCGGAGAACCTGCCACCGGGCCGGGGCTACCGTGCGGTCACCGCCGTCGAGACGCAGGTCGCCCTGGTCGCCGCCGACCCGGCCGGCCCGTCGCAGGTGGCCGCCATGCACGCGCTGGCCGCCCGGCTGAGCGAGCGCGAGGCGGGCGTGCCGAAACAACTGCGGCCCGGCAAGATAGCCGTGATGCCGAGCCAGCTCACCTTCGAGCAGGCCTGGGCCTCGGTCGAGAAGCCCACCCCCGGCTGGGCGTTGCTCGGCGTCGGCGGCGACGAGATGGAACCGATCGGCATGGACCTGGTCGCCGACGTGCCCACGTTCCTGATCGCCGGCCCGTCCCGCTCCGGCCGCAGCACCGCGTTGCTGGTGATGGCCGAGTCGTTGCTGAGCGGCGGCGTCGAGCTCGTCATCGGTACGCCGCTGCGCTCACCGCTGAGCGACCTGGCCGGCCGCCCCGGCGTACGCGGGGTGATCACCAGCGACAACCCGAAGGACGCCGAGTTCGCCGACCTGGTCGACCCGGGCGACGGGCCGGTCGCGCTGCTGATCGACGACGCCGAGTCCTGGAAGGACGTGGCCGCCCGGGACTGGCTGCGCCAGCTGATCCGGCAGGCGTCGGGCACCCGCCGGGCGGTGGTCATCGCCGGCGAGATCTCGTCGGTGGCGATGGGCTTCTCCGGCTGGCAGGTCGAGATCAAGAAGAACCGGCGGGGTCTGCTGCTGTCGCCGCCCACGATCAGCGCCGGGGACCTGGTCGGCGCCCGCCTGACCCGCGCGCACCTGGCCGAACGGGTCGTGCCCGGCGCCGCCCGGGTGCATCTCGGCGACGGCACCCTGCAGGCGGCCCAGGTACCTCTGCTGGAAGCGAACACACGACAGTGGAAGCGGTGATGTGATGGCCGACCTCGTGGTCAAAGACCTCGACGTGCTGATCGGCGACCTCAATGAACTGATCGGTCAGTTCGAGGGCGCCCTGGACTTCCAGAACGACGAGAAGGGGCGTTGGGGCCAGCTCAACGCGAATCTCTCGATGGGCGACTTCGCCGACAACTGGACCATCCACCGCAACAAGATGGTCGACGCCATGAAGGGCTTCGTGAAGAAGCTCCAGGAGGTCGACGACGCCTGGCACAAGGGTGAGCAGCAACTGCTGGAGAGCCTGGAGGAGAAGAAGTGAGTTTCCTCGGACTCTTCTTCGACCCCACGTCCGACGACGCGCGCCTCGCGACCGTCGACCGGGCCGACCCGGCCAACATCGAGTCGGCGCAGAAGCGCTATCAGCACATCTCCGACACTCTTGACGACGCGGTGACCAAGCTGCAGCAGATCGTCGACAACGGCAGCGAAGGCATGATCGGACAGTGGATCGATCCGCTCAAGGACGACGCCAAGTCCATCAAGGACGATCTGGCCAAGGCGGGCGTGCGCTACCGCGACGTGGCCAAGCAGATCGCGGTCTATGAACCGGACCTGGACCACGCGAAGACCGAGATCACCGCGGCGCTGCACGACAGCTCGGACGCCGAAGCGGCCTTGACCGGTGCGAAGGGTTTGCCGGACCCGCAGAAGGATTCGTCCGGCAAGATCTCGCCGGAGGAACAGCAGAAGGGGACCGACAAACAGAACGCCGTCAACGACGCCAACGGCCGGATCAGTGCCGCGAAGAACCGGCTGA
This sequence comes from Actinoplanes sp. NPDC051343, assembly GCF_044455125.1. Taxonomy (NCBI): domain Bacteria; kingdom Bacillati; phylum Actinomycetota; class Actinomycetes; order Micromonosporales; family Micromonosporaceae; genus Actinoplanes; species Actinoplanes sp. NPDC051343. Next base: position 286,854 of record NZ_JBITEL010000001.1, on the reverse strand, counting down.
CCGCCGCGCTGGATGCGCTCGACGTGTCCGGCAAGCGGCTCGGCGACGCGGTGAACTGCAACAACTACGACGACGGGCTGACCGACTCGCTCAAGGACAAGATCCTCGCCGTCTTCAAGATGATCAGCAAGATCTTCGGCATCATCGCCCTGATCCTGACCGCGCTCGCCTTCCTGATACCCGGCGTGAACGTACTGGTGATCGGCGCCATCGTGGCCGGTGCCGTGTTGCTGATATCGGACAGCGTGCTCTATGCCAACGGCGAAGGCGACCTGTCCAGCGTCATCCTCGACGCGTTCGGCCTCGGCCTGGGCGGACTGGCCGCCGGCATCGGCAAGATCGCCACTATCGTCGGTGACATCGCCAAGTCGTTCGGCGCGCTCAAGTTCCTCCCGGCACTCGGCAACAGCGGCCGGGTCATCCCGTTGATGGATGTGGGCGGCACGCTGGGCGGCATCACGAAGGGGCCGGGCTTCTTCGGAGCGATGTGGAACGGCATCAAGGACGCCGGCGCGATCTGGAAGAACATCTGGACGGGCAACTTCAAGGCCTTCTTCGCCGACTACGGGGCAGCCATCCTCGACATGGGCACCTTCGACGAGTTGCTCTCCCTGGGCCGCGGGCTGGGCCTGACCAACTGGTATCGCGCGTGGGGCGGCCTGAACATCATTTTCAACCTGGGGGCCGGCGCGATCTGGGGCGGATTTCAGGTCAAGGGCAGCTTCACTGGGGGCAGCTGATGAGTCCGGCGACGTCACTCGAGGTGTCCTGGTACTGGGACTGGGTGCCGGGCGGCGAGGACGCGGCGGCCTGGACCGGGTACGTGTCGCGGCTGCTCGAGGACTGGGCCGGGGCGAAGGTGGCCGCGGCCCGCACCGGACAGGACTTTCCGTTCACGACCGGCGCGATGGGCGAGGCGGTGGCCGAGGCCCTGCTGCAGCGGGCCGGCTCGGTGCCGGACAACTGCCGGCTCCTCTGGGGGGCCGGGTTCGTCAACGAAGACGTACGGTGGCTGCCCCTGCTGATTCTGGTCGAGTTCCGCCCGGCCCGGCCGGGTGACTCGTCCTACCTCATGGCCGAGGTCGGTGCCGACGGCCTCGCCGATGACATCCGTGAACCACAGGTCGAGTACGTGACAACCGACCGCGGCGACGGCGTCCGGGTCGTGGCACTGGCCGAGTCCGAGGGTGAGGGCCTGCATGCGCGGGTCAACGCGGCGCTGCGCCTTCAGAGGCCCGGCCGCACCGACGTCGACGTGCTGCTGAGCACCCGGGTCAAGGGCATGGACAAGGCAGGGGCGATCGGCGCCGGGGTGGAAGTGGCGATGCACGAGATCGCGAGCCAGGCCGGCGAACTGCGGTTCGGAGACACCACATGATCGACTTCGAGCTGATCCTGCCCGAGGGCTGGGTCCATATCCCGACCACACCGGAGCTGGCCCGCGTGCGGGCGAAAATGATCGAAGCGGTAGTCCGCACGGCACTGCCGGACACGCTGCCCCGCGACAAGGCCGGTCCGTGGCGGCGCGTGCTCCGCCGGGAGCTCACCGACGCCACCGACGAGGCGTCGCGCCAGAGCGCCCGCGCGGTGGTGCTGCCGGTCCGGGAATTCCACGGCGTACGCCTGCCGGGCACCATGGTGCTGACCGTGCTCGAGGACGCCGACATGCCGGACGATCCGAAACTCGTCCTCGATGCGATCCTGGCCGACGCCGGACCCGACGGCGTCGCGCTGGAGGTCGGTGGCTGTCCGGCCGCCCGGGTGCGGCAGATCTCCGACAGCGACGCCCTCAAGCGCAAGGCGCCGTCGGTCCGCGTCAACTACTACGTGGCCGCGCCGGACACCCCAGGTGTCTGGGCTCTGCTCACCTTCACCGTGCTGACCGACGGCGACGTCGAGGCGGAGCCGGTCCGGGCCGTCGTCCTGCTCTTCGACGCGATCGTGGGCACGCTGCGCTGGGCCGACCGCATCGACGTGCCGACCGAGGAAGAAGTACTCGAGATCCTGGAACCGCACGATGCCTGAACTGCCCAAGCTGAGCCGCCCACTGACGATCGGCCTGGCCGTCGGCCTGGCCGCCGCGGTCGCGGCCGGCGTGCTGCTGGTCCGCACCTCGGCCGACGCCGCCGGCGCGGTGCACGGCTCCCAGGTCTCCGACGCCGACCTGCGCATCCTGGTCGCCGCGGCCGCCTCCTGCCCGACGCTGACCCCGGCCCGCCTGGCCGGTCAGATCAAGGTCGCCTCGAACTTCGGCGACGAGCCGGTCAAGGACATGCGGGCGGGCGGGGCGGCCGGCGTGGCCGCGCTGACCCCGGCGGTCTTCCAGAAGTGGGCGCCCTACCCGGGGGCGGCCATCAGCGACCGGTCGGCCGCGATCACCGCACTGGCCCACGACATGTGCCAGCTGGCCGGGCAGGCCCGCGCGGTCAAAGCGTCGGGCGATGCCTGGCAGGTGGCGCTGGCGGCCTATCACGAGGGGATGGACACGGTGGTAGCCGCGGGCGGCGTTCCCGCGGCCGCGAAACAGTACGTGAGCACTGTCGGTCGCTACGCCGACTGGTACGCGCTGCAGCCGCAGTTCGGGATGCCCGTTCCGGCTGTGGGAACGTTCGCCGGCTCCTCGGTCGTCCAGGTGCCCGACCCGTACCTCAAGGCGGTGGTGGCCGCGGGCAAGGTGTGCGCGGCGATGCCGCCGGCCAAGGTGGCGGCCCAGATCATGGCCACGTCCGGCTTCGACCCGAAGAAACTCGGACCCGTCGGCGAGCAGGGCATCGCGCAGTTCCCGCCGCTGACCTGGAAAACGTACGGGCCGAAGAGCGGGGACGCGACGCCGTGGGACGCCACGGACGCGATCAAGGCGCTCGGCAAGGCGATGTGCACGCTGCTGGGCAAGGAGTCCGGCGCGTACCCGAAAGCCCTGGCTCTTTTCCTGCGCGGTGACGCCGGGGAACCGGTGACCGCGACCGCCGACGCCGTGGCCCGCGACCAGACCGAGTACGCCAAGGACACCCGGCTGCACGCGACGGCCAGCCCGACGCCCGGTAAGACCAGCCCGTCGGCCACGCCGAGCAAATCGACGCCGGCCACCACCACGCCGTCCGTGCTGGCCGGCCGGCCCCCGGCCAAGGCGGCCGACGCCACCAAGGCCAGCTACGGCCCGTTCTTCATCGCCAACCACGCCACCAAGATGTGCGTCGACCTGCCCGGCAACGGTGCGGGCACCCCGGGCGGACCGGTGCTGCAGAACGGATGCAACAAGACCGCCGCGGACAATCAACAGTTCGAGTTCGTCCCCTTCGGAGCGGACGGGTCGGGCAACGAGACCTACTGGATCCGCAACACGTCCGACGACCTCTGCCTCGACCCGCCCGGGTTCGGCACCGTCGACTCCGGAACCGTGCTGTCCGAAGCCACCTGCAACCAGAGCGACAACCAGTACTTCCGGCTGGAGGCGCGGTTCAAGGCCAAGGGCTTCCAGTACTACTGGTTGCGCGACACCCAGGCGGGCGACCTCTGCCTCGACGTACCGGGGGCGGGCGACGGCGGGCTGAACGCGCGGCTCGACCTCGTGCCGTGCCTCAGCAAGGACGATCACGAGTGGGCGCTGGTGGAGAAGGGGCAATGGTGAGAACAGCCCGGCTCGCAGTGGCGACCGTCGTGGTGGCACTGACCGTGCTGATCGCGGCCCCGGCGGTGGCCGCGCCCGCCGCGAACGTGCCCTACTACCAGGTGCAGTCGTCCTATCAGGGCCACCCGGAGAACCTGTTCGAGATCGCGGCCCGGTTCCTGGGGGACGACAACCGGGCCGACGACATCCTCGACCTCAACGCCGGCCGGGTGCAGCCGGATGGCGGCGTGCTGGCCGATCCGGCCAAGGTGCGCTCCGGATGGACGCTCGTGCTGCCGTGGGACGCGGTCGGCGCCGGCGTGCAGTACGGCCCGGTGCCCGCGGCCGGTACCGCCTCGCCCTGCGTCAAGCCGACCACGGTCGGGTCGGCCGCCTACTGGGGGCAGACGCTGCTGAACCCGGCCCGGGTGTGGGCCGCCGCGTCCGGCGCCGGGATCCGCGTCGCCGTGGTCGACTCCGGCATCGCCGCGGTCAGCCCACAGCTGGCCGGTCGGGTCGCCGCGGGCACCGACCTGGTCGACGGCACCGGTCGGGGCGCCGTCGACTGCCTCGGCACGGGCACCGGCATCGCGGGGATCGTGGCCGGCGACGACGGCGCCGGCGGCCGGCAGTTCGGCCTGGCCCCGCAGGCCACGGTGGTCCCGATCCAGATCGCCGGCGCGAGCGGAACGCTCCCCGCTCCCGCCGCCGCGACCGCCATCGAAGTCGCCGTCTCCTCCGGCGTGCAGGTCATCACGCTGGGCGCCCGGGTCGACCCCGGGCAACCGGCGGTCCGGGCGGCCATCGACCAGGCGATCGCACACAACGTCGTCGTGGTGGTGCCGGCCAGGACGGCCGCTTTGCCGGCCGAGCCCGGGCTGCTGCGGGTCGCCGGCGTCGCCGACAACCGCGCACCGGAGAAGAACTATCCCACCGGCGCGGTCGACCTGGCCGCGCCCGGCGTCGAGGTGGCCACCATCGGCCGGTCCGGTTCCGGACCGCAGTACGCCGCCGCATTCGTGGCCGGCGCGGTCGCGCTGGTTCGCTCGGCCCATCCGGGCCTGTCCGCCGCCGACGTGACCCGGCAGGTGCTGCGGACCGCCACCCCGTGGGCGAACCCCGACGACTACGGCGCCGGCCTGGTCAACCCGTACGACGCCGTGCTCAGCGCGCCGGCCACGACCGCGGCCACGGTCACCGCGACCGGCGATGACGGTCGCTCACCGGTTATCCGTACGGTCGCTTGGCTGGTCTTGTGGTTGGTCGCCGCCGGCGTGCTCCTGTTGCTCGGGTGGCCGGCCGTACGCCACCTCCGCTCGGTGCTGGCGGCGCGGGCGGAACGCCGGGCCCAGCTGGCCGCCGAGCGCGACGACCCGTTCTGGCACCCGCCGGCCGATGTCCACGACCCGGACGAGACCACCTCACTGTTCCTTCACGATGACGTCCGTACTGTCCGGGACCGCAGCTGAGTCCCGAGTCGCGGCAGGTGCGGTACAGGAAGGCAACGGATCGCGCTGACCTGGGTTAGCGTGATCGTCATGAGCCTGGAAAAGGTGGTCTTCGGCTTCTTCGTGCTGCTGGCGGCGACGCTGAACTTCGGGTTCTTCATCGGCGACATCTCCGACCCGGCCGTGCACAGTGTCTATGAGCTGTTCGCCGCGCTGGTGGTGAGTCTGATCGCGACGGTGTTGAAGTTCGGCGACCGTACCCAGCTCGGTGCTGTTCACCTGGCCACGAGTCTGGTCGCCGATCTGCAGCTGATCGCGGCCGGAGTGACGTGGGCGTTCGCCACGCAGGTGTCCAAAGGGGGGCTCGACGCCGAGGCGACGGCCGCGGTGGTGTCGCTGTCCGGCGGAGCGCTGCTGGCCAACCTCGTCTCGGTCGTGCTGCTGGTGATCGAGACCGTCTCGTTCCATCGCCGATGACCCGCCACCGGCATTGGCGGCGCCGGATCTCCGCGCGGTACCCGGACGCGTCGCCGACCATTTTCCTTATCCTGCGGCGGATGCGCGCGCCGCTGATCGTGCTCATCGTGATCTTCTCGGTCAGCGTGCTCGGCATGTCGCTGGTGCCGCCGGGGATGGGCATCTTCGACGCGTTCTACTTCATGAGCTACACCGCCACCACGATCGGCTACGGCGAACTGCCGGGCCCGTTCTCCGGCGCGCAACGGATGTGGGTCATCGCGTCGATCTACCTGACCGTCGTCGGGTGGGCGTACGCTATCGGCTCGCTGCTCACCCTGCTTCAGGACCGTACGTTCCGGCAGGCGATCGCGCTGCGCCGGTTCACCCGCACGGTGACCCGGCTGCGCGAGCCGTTCCTGCTGGTGGCCGGCTACGGGCAGACCGGGCAGCTGCTCGGCCGGGCGCTCGACGCGCTCGGCCGCCGCCTGGTCGTGCTGGACCAGTCGGCCGAGCGGGTGGATGCGCTGGACATCGATTCCTACCACGCCGACGTGCCGGGACTGGCCGGCGACGCGACCGACCCGCGCACCCTCGACCTGGCGGGCCTGGAGCATCCCTGCTGCGAGGGCGTACTGGCACTGACCGACGACGACGAGGCCAACCTGGTGGTCGCGATGACGGCCGCGCTGATCCGGCCCGAGCTGCCGGTCATCGCGCGCACGGTGTCGCCGGTGATCGAGCAGCGGATGCGTGCGTTCGGCTCGCCGACCGTGGTGAACCCGTTCGACCGATTCGGTGACCGGCTACGGCTGGCGTTGCACGCGCCCGCCTCCTACCAATTGCTTTCCTGGCTGGTCGGCGGGCCGGGCGCGGAGCTCGAAGAGCCGGGCCGGACACCGGCCGCCGGGCGCTGGGTGGTCTGCGGGTACGGGCGGTTCGGCCGCAAGTTCACCGAGGATCTGCGGGCCGACGGCCTCGAGGTCACCATCATCGATCCGGCCGGGCACGAGGACGAACCGGGCGTGATCGTGGGCGACGCGTCCGATCCGGAGGTGCTGGGGCAGGCCCGCCCGGAGGAGGCGGTCGGTTTCGTCGCGGGCACCGACAACGACACCACCAACTTGTCACTGATCGCCGCCGCCCGGGCCCGCAACCCGCGGCTGTTCCTGGCCGCCCGGCAGAACCGCCCGGCCAGCGCACCCCTGTTCGCGGCGCTCGACATCGACTGGGTGCTGGTTCCGGCCGAGGTGGTGGCCCGGGAAATCTACGCCCAGCTGAGCAGCCCGCTGCTGTGGCGCTTCCTGCAGGACATGCCGGCCCGCGGCGACGAGTGGGCGGCCGGGCTGCTCGACCGCCTCCAGGCGCACTGCGGCAGCCGCCTGGGCAGCGTCTGGAAAGCCACGCTCACCGAAGCCGAGGCGCCGGCGCTCGGCCCGTGGCTGCGCGGCGGCGACGCCCGCCTGGGAGACCTGGTCCGCAGCCCGCGGGACCGGGACCGGCCGGTGGCCGCGGTGCCGCTCATGGTGCTGCGCGGGCACCAGGCCATTCTCGGCCCGGCCGACGACGAGCTGGTCCACGACGGCGACCAGGTGCTGTTCGTAGGCCATCCGGCCGCCCGTCGAGCGCTCCTGGAGACGATGACCGACCGGCCGGTCAGCGAATACGTGCTCTACGACCGCAACGTGCCCGGCGGCTGGTTGTGGCAGCGGCTCACGCGCCGGACACCGCACGCCGACTGAATGCCGGCAAGTGCCACCCGGTCGATCGCCGAGTCATCGCAGCACCGCGTGCGTTGCCGTCAGCAGGAACCCGGCACCCAGGAACACTCGACCTCTTCACCCTTGCGGGTGACCACGTGCGGCTTGACCTCGACGCTGTTGAGCCGGCGCTGCATCAGCGTGGCCGACTGGGTGGCGCCCGAGCTGGCCAGCGCGACCGCGGCCCGGTCGAGGATGTCGGCGACGCTGGCCGGCGCGGAGTTGGACACCGAGGAGAAGACGAGCGTGCGGCCGGCCGCGTCCTTGACGTAGCCGGACAGCGCGTTGACGCCGGTCAGGGTGCCGGTCTTGCCGTGCAGGTTCTCCGCCGCCGGGGTGCCGGCCATCCGGCTGCGCAGCGTCCCGCCGACCAGCGGGTTGGGGTCACCGGCGATCGGCAGCGCCGCGTACCACGTGGCGAACCACGGGCGGGCCTGCGCCGCGTTGAGCAGCGTGCCGATCTGGCGCGTGGTCAGCCAGTCGCGCCGGCTCAGGCCGGAGCCGTCACCCATGCTGATCTTGCTGGTGTCGACGCCGAGGGCCTTGAGGGCCGCGGTGGACGCGGCGAGCCCGGTCGACCAGCTGCCGGCCGACCCGGGGGTCCTGGCCCGGCCCATCGCCTTGGTCAGCAGCTCGGCGTGCCCGTTGTTGGAGAGCTTGAGGAACGACGGCAGCAGCTGGGCGAGCGTGATCGAGGCGTGGTCGGTGAGCAGCGTCGTGCCGGTGGCCGGCGTCGTCCCGGTCGTGGTCACGCCGGTGATCGTGACGCCGTGCCGCTTGAGCGCGTCGCGGAACACGCCGATCGCGAGCTTGGTCGGGTCGGGCACCGCGACCAGGCTGGAGTGGGCGGCACCCTTCAGCGGGACGGAACCGCTGACCGTGACCGTGTTGGTGCCGTGCGCCCGGGTCGCGGTGACCGTGTCGGCCGAGCCCTGCTTGCCGGTGACCGTGTGGTTGACGATCGTGACGACCGAGTTGGCCGGGGTCACGGCCAGCACGCCGGCCTTGCCGGCCGCGGTGCCGGGCTTGTCGGCGATCGAGAGGGCGCCGGTGTTGAAGTTGGAGTCGGCGGCCACGGTCAGCGCCGAGACCGGCGCGTTGTCGAAGTACGTCTCGTCCTGCCACGACCAGTCCAGCCCGAGCGGCACGTGGTCGAACCAGGTGTCGTCGGCGTTCAGGGTGCCGGTGAACTTCTTGACGCCGGTCTTGGCGACCGCGGCGGCGACGGCGTCGACCTGGGCGTACGTCATGGTCGGGTCGCCCTGCCCGTGCAGGTAGAGGTTGCCGGTGACGGTCGTGCCGCTCTTCTTTCCGGAGTAGCGGGCGACGGTGTGGAACTTGTAGCCCGCTCCGAGCACCTCGAGCGCCGCGGCCGAGGTCATGAGCTTCTCGTTGGAAGCCGGGATGACCCGCTGGTCGGCGTTGTGCGAGTAGACGACCGCGCCGGTGGCGCCGTCGACGACCAGCATGCCGGTGGTCGACCCGGCCAGGCGTGAGTCGGCGAACACCTGGTCGAGGGTGGCGACCAGGGCGGCGTCGGAGGTCGTGTCGGCGGACGCGGCGTTCACCGCGGACAGCGCGAAGACGGTGCCTGCGGCAGCCACCGCGGTGACGGCCACGGCGGCGAGGGTACGGCGGGACAGGCGCATGACACTCCGCGAGAGTAAAGATGGTCAACGGCGGCGCACATCGTCCCACAGCGCTCTCGGCCGTGATCCGTCAGACTTTTGAACGGCGGATCCGGACGGCGGTGATCGCCGCGACGGCGGCGGCGCCGATGGCCAGTAGCCAGAGCACCGTGGGGGAGAGCGGTGGCGAGATACCGGCGTCGGCTTGGGCCATGCCCATCGTGGACAGGTCCTGGGCCGGCGGGATCGCGGCCGGGGCCAGCTTCTGGTACTGCACCAGGCCGGTGCTCTCCAGGATCTGCATGTAGCCCATGACGGCGACGTTGGCCTGATCGGCCAGGTCGCGGATCACCGAGCTGCGGGTCGAGGAGCGGACCTCGCCGATGATCGGGTAGAGGAACCCGTACGCGTCGCGCAGCGAGTTGACGAACAGTTGGTCGAACTGGGTTCCGTCGGCCGCCCGCAACTGATCGAGTGTGCCCTGCTGCTGTGCGGTCGGTGCGGAAGGGATGGTCGCGCCGAGCTTCCTGGCCGCGTCCACGGTCAGTTGATCGAGCTTGCCGTTCCCGTCGGCGATCTTCTGGCCGGCCTGCTGGATTTTCGGTGTTGTGCTGTTCTGGGCGGCGGCCTGCCCGGCTGGTACCGCCCACAGGCCGCCCTGTCGCAGGCCGATCAGCAGCGTCATGTCGGCCGCGTTCAGCCGGCCCGGCCCGTCCGCGGCGGCTTGTGCGGGCGCCGACGACACGACGAGAGCGGCGATTGCCGCGACGGCGACGGCTGCCGTACGCGCAATGAGCGGTGACATCGAACCTCCACGTGGGCGGGACCTCGGGCGGTAGTACGCGCGTGGCCGTAGAAACGTTCGACTGTGCACCTGATTTTTCGCGTTTCAGTGAGACTGCCAGGGATGGCGCCCCTATTTAGGTGCAGGTATGAACTCTCCTGGGATCGTGGCCGTACTACGGGGCGGCAGTTGACCGACCAGCTGGAGGTACCGATGTCACCCTTGATGCGCCGCGCGGCCGCGCTGGCCGTCGCCGCGATCACCGCCCTGATCGTGGTGCCGGCGCGAGCCGGCGCCGACCCGGCGTCGACGCAGTTGGGCGTGGCCGACATGACCCTGCTCAACGGCGTACGGCAGGCCGGACTGTGGGAGATCCCGGCCGGGCAGATGGCCGCTCAGAAGGGCACCACGGCGCAGGTCCGGCAGGTCGGCCAGATGATCGCGACGCAGCACGTGCAGCTGGACCAGCTGACGGTCGACGCCGCGAACAAGTTGGGTGTGACGCTGCCGGCCACGCCGACCGCCCAGCAGCAGGGTTTCCTGACCCAGTTGCAGGCGGCCAAGGGCATCCAGTTCAACCAGCTGTTCGTCACCTTCCTGCGCGGCACGCACGGCTTCATCTTTCCGGTGATCTCGGCGGTACGGGCGTCCACCCGGAACGAGGTCGTGCGGAAACTGTCCGATCAGGCGAGCATCTTCGTGATGCATCACATGCAGATGCTGGAGAGCACCGGGCTGGTGCGGTACGCGATGTTGCCACCGGCCGCGATGACGGCCGATCAGGATCTGGCCGCGGCGGGAACGGCACACGCCGGTGGCGCGCCGCCGATCTCCTCGACACTGCTGTGGCTGCTGGCAGTCGGCATCACGGGTATCGCGGGGATCGCCGCCGTACGGATCATGCGCGGCCGCCGTCCGGCGATCGACCCGCGGGCCGGAGCGGTGCGTAGCTGAGCCCGGCTGCATACGCGGGCGGGCGACCGAACGGGGAACCAGCGATATGCGGCACGCGGGAGGATCGAACATGGCCACGAAAACGGGTACGGGGAAGGGGCTCGGCGAGCGCCAGGTCGGCGGGCTGCCGATCACGTCGCGGACGTCTCTGTCGCTCAGCCGGGTCTTCGTGGCCGAGACGGCCCGCTCGCTCAGCGGCCTCGACGAGGACGTGACACGACGCGGACATCAGCCCCACCGCAGCCCTCCGCTGAGCCCGCCGCCGCCCTGCGAGGCCAGCGGCCTGCGGGTCGTGCCAGAGTAGGCCCGTGACATCACAGACTGCCCTGTCGCCGGGTGAGGCGGAGGTGGTCGGCGCGCTGCTGGCGCTCAGCCGCGCCTTCGTCGGCGTCGCCGCGCGGACGTTCAGTGGTCTCGACCAGGACGTGACGCTGCCGCAGTTCCGGACCCTGGTGGTACTGGTCTCGCGGGGCCCGCAACGGGTCGTCGACCTGGCTCAGGAGCTGACCGTCACGTCCTCCACGGCTGTGCGGATGTGCAATCGCCTGGTCGGGAAGGGACTGGTGGCGCGTGAGGAACGCCCGGAGGACCGCCGCGCCGCCTGGATCGTGCTGACCCCGGTGGGCCGCGAGTTGGTCGGCGAGGTGATGCGGCGCCGCCGGGAGGCGCTGGCCGCGGTCATCTCCGAGCTGTCGCTCACCCGCCCGCTGGCGTTCGCCTCAGTCCTCAACGCCGTGGTGGAGGCGGTCGGTGAGGTGCCGGACCCGCAGTGGTGGCGGCAGTGGCAGGAAATGGACGTGGCGGCGTCCTCCTGACGGTTCAGCGTGCCGGCTCTTTCGGCGAGACATCGCGCGACAACTGTTCCACCCGGTGCAGCCGCCCATCCGGGGCCAGCTCACCGAACATGTAGATCTCCGTCGCGATCACCTGCCCGCGGCGCATCACGGCGGTGAGCGTGTATCGGCCCGCGACCCGGCCTGCCGAGGTGAGGGTCTGGTGGACCTCGACGTGGATCTCGTCGACGTTGCGGCGGCCGGATCTGACGTGGGCGAGCAGTCGTTCGCGGCCGAGGTCGATGCCGTCGTTGCGGAGCACGAAGTCGTCGGTGTGGTAGCGGCTGAACACGACCGCGGGTTCCTCGTCGCCGAACGCGACCTCATGCGGGTAGCGCCGGAGATATCCGGTGAGGTCGTCGCCGGGTGTCCGGAAGTGGGGCTGGGCCATGACGGCACCTTCCAATATCTCTTACATGTGTGTCTAAGATAAGCGGGGCGCTTACGCTTGGCAACCATGGCCGATCCGGAGGTGCCCCGAGTTCGTAAGCGGCGGACGGACGCCGAGCGCAGCCGTGCCGCTGTGCTTGATGCGGCCATCGCTCTGCTGGCCCGGCGAACGGACGCGAGCGTCGAGGACATCGCAGCGGCGGCCGGTGTCGTCCGGCAGACCGTGTACGCCCATTTCCCGTCGCGCAGCGTCCTGGTCGACGCGGTGATCGAGCATCTGACCGCCGAGACGACGACCCGCCTGGAAGCGCTCGATCTGACGACACCGCCTCCCGACGAGGCGTTACAGCAATGGCTGGAAGCCACCTGGAGCCTCATCGAGCGGTATCCGGTCCTGCTCAGCCCCGCCATCGCCGAAGCCGCGCCGGCTACGGACGAGCTCGAGCGCCACGAAACCGTCACGACACAACTGGCCGAACTGCTCCGTCGTGGCCGCCGGACCGGTGTATTCGACAAGAGCTGGCCGGAGTCGTGGATGGTGGCCACGGTCATTGCTCTCGGCCACGCCGCCGCCCAGCAAGTGGCGACCGGCCGGATGAGCGGGCATGAGGCCGGGGCGGCTTATCGCGGCGGTGTCATGCGCCTTCTCCTGACCCGACCCGGTCCATCAGCTTCGCGGCACGTCCCGGCGGCGGAAGAAGAGGAACCCAGCGGCGGTAAGCGCGAAGCCGACCAGTAAGAGCGCCGCCACGCCACGGGCGTGGACTGCCGTCAAAGGAGGATCGCCGAGGTGGGTGGTCGGAGCAAGGTTGAGCACCCATCGCGTAAATCTGAGGCCAGGGCCCAGTAAGGCGATGAAGCTCGCTCCCGCGAATCCGGCCCAGGCGAAGGCGAACCCGCGAGGCCACCGGCCGAGGATGGCCAGCGCGAGGCCGGCGAACACCAGTTCCGCCGGCAGGTAGTCCGCACCGGCCCGCACGACAGCGCCGAATTCGGCGGCATTTCCGGTCGACCACGCGGTTGTCAGCGCGAGGACGAGCGACGGGACGAAGACGATCAACGCCAGACCGGCTGCGATGACGGTGCTGTGGACGATCAGCCAGCGGATCCGGCCGAGCGTGCCGGCGAGCCGGGCCTCCAAGCGGCCGTCCGCCTCTTCGGCGCGGAGGGTCCCTACGGCCTGGATGACGTACCCGGCGGCGATGAGCGCCAAGTAGAGCTGCGTCGCGGCGATGAAGCCGTCCAGCGGCCGGCCGCCCTGGATGCCCATGGCCTCGGCCAGCCGGGGATTGCCGGCCATCGCGCCGAGGAACTGTTGGGCCAGCGAGCCCATCATCCCGGCCAAGATGAGGCCGCCGGCCAGCCAACCGGCGGTCGCCGGCCAGTGAATCCAGGCCGCGAAGCCGGTCGGCCGTCGCCGGAACCGGGTCGCCCGGGCCGGGCCGGCACCGCTTCGCAGCGGCGCGCTGCCGACGTCGCGGCGGGCCGCGAGCCACACTGCTGCGCCGCCTGAGCCGAGCCCGGCGGCCGCCGGAAGGGCGAGCACCCACCACCGCTGAGCGCCGAAGGGCGCGGCCTTCTCCGCCCACCCCAGCGGGGACAACCAGGTCCACCCGGTGTTCGTCGCGTCGCCGGCGCCGCGCAGGACGTACGCGCCGGCCAACGCGATCAGGCTCCAGGTGTAGACGCCGCGCGCGTACGGCACCAGTTGCGCCGCCAGCGCCGCTGTCCCGGCGAACGCGAACGCCAGTGCGCCGAGCGCCGAACTGTAGAGGATCGACCCGGACGTCGGGACGCCGGCGAGCCGCAGCCCGATGGCGAACAGCACGGACGTGGCCAGAATCGCCGCCGTGGCGACGACGAGAGCCGCGAGAGGCGGCTGATGGCGGCCGATCCGGCCGCCGAGGATCGTCTCCAGCCGGCCCGTTTCCTCCTCGCGCCGCGTCGAGCCGGCGACCAGTCCGACGCCCAGGAGCGGGAGCAGAAATGAGGCGAGGAACCCGAACTCGTCCTGGATCACGCCCCCGAGGCTGTCGATACCCTCGACCCGGCCGTTGATCGCGACCAGCGCGCTGCCGGCCGTGACGGCCTCGGCATAGGCGTGGATCTTCGCCGGCGTGTCGTAGAGCCGGGCGACGGCGGTGGCGGTGGCGGTCATGCCTGCCGCGAGGCATGCTGCCCACAGGAGGATGCTGCGGCGCCGCGTCTGCCAGATGATCCACGTCATCGTGCTCAGCCCGCCGTGGCCGGGTGATGCCGCCGGGTGCCGGGTGTTCATCGGGTGGCCTCGAGGGCAGTTTCGCCGTAGGCGCGCAGGAACAGGTCGTCCAGGCTGGGTGGAGCCACGGTCAGGGTGTTGATCCCCGCGGTGTGCAGCTTGCCGATCGTCGCGTTCAGGTGATCCGCGTCGACCGTGAGCCGGGTGTCGACCGATCCGTTCAGCCGTTCGCAGGCCCAGTCGGCCACGCCGGGTTCGGCCGCCATGTCGTCGGGTTCCCGGGCGGTGATCGCGTGCACTGACGTCCGGGTGTGCCGGCGCATATCGGTGAGGCTGCCGGTTGCCACGGTGCGCCCTCGGCGGATGATGCTCACCCGGTCGGCCAGCGCCTCGACCTCGGCGAGAAGGTGGCTGGAGAGCAGCACTGTGGCGCCGTCCTGCTTCCGCTCGCGCACGCACTGCTGGAAGACCTGCTCCATCAGCGGGTCCAGACCGGACGTCGGCTCGTCGAGGACGAGCAGGTCCACGTCCGCCGCCAGCGCGGCCACGAGCGCGACCTTCTGCCGGTTGCCTTTGGAGTAGTCGCGGATCCGCTTCGTCGGATCGAGATCGAAGCGTTCGATCAGGCGCTCGCGGCGCTTCTCGTCGACTTTGCCGTGGGTCGCACCGATCACGTCCAGGCATTGGCCGCCGGTCAGGCCCGGCCACAGCGCGACGTCGCCGGCGACGTACGCCAGCCGGGTGTGCAGTTGCGTGGCCCGCCGCCAGGGGTCGGCGCCGAACAGTTCGACCTGACCCGCGGTAGCGCGCATCAGCCCGAGGAGGATGCGGATGGTGGTCGACTTACCCGCCCCGTTAGGACCGAGGAAGCCGTGCACTTCGCCCGGGTGCACGGTGAGATCGAGTCCGTCGAGGACGCGAGCCTTCCCGAATGTCTTGATGAGTTGCCGGATGTGCACGACCGCGGTGGAGTGACTCATGAGGGCTCCTCCCTGGGCGTGGTCACGAACGCGCCCTCGGTGTAGACAGTGGTGACCTCTTTCGCCCAGCGGGTGACGCCCTCCGGCGTGAGCGGATCGACGCCGATCGCGGCGGCGACGTGATTGCGGAGCAGAACCAGCGCGAGGTCGTTGACGAGAAGAAAAGCCGCCCGGATCGCCGGATCCTCACCGGGCCGAGCGGCACCGATCTCGGTCATGGCGTCGAGCAGCCGGCGAGTGAGGGAGTACCACCGGCCGAACAGGGCCGCGCCTGCCGGGTCGTTGGTGAGCAGCAGCCGGCGCAGGTAGGCGGGCAACGGCGAGCCGTGCGGGAAGACCCGCGCGAACATCTCGGCCAGGGACATGACGCTGTCGCCGGTCAGCATGTCGGCCACCGCCTGCTCGTCCATCTCGAACAGCGCGTCGAAGGCCTGCCCGGCATAGTCGTCCACCGCCGCGCGCAAACCTTCCTTGCTGCCGAAGTGATGAACCACGAGCGCCGGCGACACGCCCGCCGCGGCGGCGATCTCCCGCACCGTTACGGCGTCGTGTCCCCGCTCGGCGAACAGCCGCAGCGCGGCATTGCGGATGTTCGCCTTGCCCGTAAGGTCACCCTCGTCGACGACTGAACGCATGTTCAGTACACTAAACAGCTGTACAGCACTGGTCAAGACGTAATCGGCTGACTACGCCGCGGGTGCGCACTGGAGCTCGGCCGGGCAGCCGACCAAAGTGCTTCAGGTGCCGCCCACACATGCCCTCTCCGCCGCCACCGGCCGCCGCCGTCATCGCGCGAAACCGAGCGCCGAACAGGCCATCCTGGCGTGCCGAATCGAAGAGATCCTGCGGGATCTGCCGCCCGCGCATCGCGAGATCCTGGTCGCGACGTACTTTCGCCGGCAGACGACGCGGCAGGCCGCGCGGCAGCTGAAGATCACCCACGAGGACGCACGCCGCCGTGTCTATCACGCGACCCGGGAGCTCACGGCCGCCATCGTCGCTGCCCGGCTGAGCCGCCCGGACGAACTGCCACCGACCGACCCCGGCCGCTGGCGTCGCGGCGCGTTCGCTCGCTGAGCGTTCGTCGCCCGGTGGCAGCGGACGACCGTCAGGCAACGGTCAGGTGCGGCGACAGCCGGTCGTCAGGTGCGGGCGGTGTGATGAGGCGCCTCGATCACCGACCTGTGGGAGTTCACCGTCATGGCCGCATTGCTCAGCCGTATCGGTTCGTGGGCCTATCGACGCCGCTGGGTCGTCCTGGTCGCCTGGTCGGCCGTCCTGGTCGCCGCCGGGGTGCTCGCCGGCACCACCGGCGGGTCGTACGAGGACGATTACTCCCTGCCCGGCTCCCGTGCCGAACAGACGCTGAACCTGGTCGACCAGGAGTTCCCGGCCTCGTCCGGCGTCAGCGCCGAGGTGGTGTTCGTCGCGCCCGACGGCCACCGGCTGACCGAGCGCAAGGCCGTCATCGAGCATACGGTTGCCGCCGCCGCGAAAGTGCCGCAGGTTTCCCGGGCGGTGGATCCGTTCACCGCGAGGACCGTCGCGCCGGACGGCCGGGTCGCTCTGGCCTATGTGTACTACGACGGGCACCGCGCCGACCTGACGGCCGATTCGCTCCAGGTGCTGTCGAACGTCTTCCAACCGGCCCGGGCGGCCGGACTGCGGGTGGAGATCGGCGGGTCGGCGTACGGTGGCGTCCCCGGCGCCGGTGGCAACGGCGCCGAGGGCGCGGGGTTGCTGATTGCCATGGCCGTTCTCGTCGTCACGTTCGGTTCTCTGGTGGCGGCCGGGCTGCCACTGCTGACCGCGCTGCTCGGGGTGGGCGTCGCGGTCGCCGGCCTGGCCACGGTCGCGGGCCTGACGAAGGTGCCGACGACCGCGCCGGCCATGGCGCTCATGCTCGGGCTGTCGGTCGGGATCGACTATGCGCTGTTCATCGTCGGGCGGCACCGGTCGCAGCTGGCGTCCGGCATGCCCGCACCCGGGTCCGCCGCCCGCGCGATCGGCACGGCCGGCACCGCCGTGGTGTTCGCGGGCCTCACCGTCATCATCGCCCTGACCGGATTGACCGTCGTCGGAATCCCGTTCCTGACGGCTATGGGGCTCGCGGCGGCCGCCGCGGTGCTCATCGCGATGCTGGTGGCGGTCACCTTGATCCCGGCCGTCCTGGGCTTCGCCGGTGAGCGGCTGCGCCCGAGGGCCGGCTCCCGGGCCGTCCGGCGTGAGGCCGCAGCCGATCGGCCGGCCATGGGTGCGCGCTGGGTCGGACTGGTCACCCGGCGGCCACTGGTCACCACGCTCGCTGTGGTCGTCGTGCTCGGCGTGATGGCGGCACCGGCGGCGGAGCTGCGGCTCGCGCTCACCGACAACGGTTCGGCGCCGGCGACCAGCACGCAGAGGCAGGCGTACGACCTGACGGCCGCCGCGTTCGGACCCGGCTTCAACGGACCGCTGCTCGTTCTCGCCGACGTGGCGGAGGAGACCGACAAACAGGTCGCGGCTACGGCCCTGGCCGACCGGCTCGGTGCGGTGGACGGGGTGGCCGCGGTCGGACGCCCGCAACTGTCCGCCGACGCCCGCTACGCGCTGCTGACAGTGATTCCGAGGACCGGGCCGCAGGACGAACGTACCGAAAAGGTGGTGACCGATCTCGAGGCGGCGGGTGGTGAATCCACCCGGGTCACCGGCGTCACCGCCATCGGCATCGACATTTCCGGCCTGCTGCGCGACTCGCTCGTGCCCTTCGCTCTGATCGTGGTCGGCCTCGCCGCCCTGCTGTTGATGCTGGCTTTCCGGTCGCTGGTGGTGCCGCTGAAGGCGGCGCTGGGCTTCCTGCTGTCGGTCGGGGCGACGCTCGGCGCGGTGGTCGCGGTGTTCCAGTGGGGCTGGCTCGCCGATCTGATCGGAGTCTCGCGCACCGGGCCGGTGATCAGCTTCATGCCGATCATCCTCATGGCGGTGTTGTTCGGCCTGGCCATGGACTACGAATTCTTCCTGGTCAGCCGGATGCACGAGGCGTACGCGAGGAGCCGCGACCCGCACCGCGCGGTCCGGGAGGGATTCCGGGCCTCGGCCCGGGTGGTCGCGGCGGCAGCCCTGATCATGGTGTCGGTCTTCGCGAGCTTCATCCCCGGCGGCGACGCCACGCTGAAGCCGATCGCCTTCGCGCTCACGATGGGCGTCCTGCTGGATGCTTTCCTGGTCCGGATGACGCTCGTGCCGGCGGTGCTGACGCTGGCCCGGCGCGGCGCCTGGTGGCTGCCGCGATGGCTGGAACGGGCGTTGCCCGTCCTCGTGGTGGAATAGGGCTCGTGGACAGCATCCTGGTGGTGGACGACGACCGAGGGCTGCGCGAGTTGCTGCTGTCTGCGCTGCGGTTCGCGGGATTCCGGGTCGAGGCGGCCGGCGACGTACCGGCCGCGCTCGCCGCGATCGAGGCGCGGACGCCCGATGCGATCGTCCTGGACGTGATGCTGCCGGGCACCGACGGCTTCGACCTGGTGCACCTGTTGCGCTCGCGGGGTGTACACCTGCCGGTGATGTTCCTGACCGCCCGCGACGAGCTCGACGACCGGGTACGCGGGCTGCGCCTGGGCGGCGACGACTACCTCACCAAGCCGTTCGACGTGGTGGAGGTCGCCGCGCGCCTGGAGGCACTGCTCCGGCGTTCCCGCCGCGTGGCACCTGCGGAGCCGGAGGGGTTGTCGCGCTGCGGCGATCTGGAGATGGACGAAGCCCGGCACCTGGTGACCCGGGCCGGGCGCCCGATCGAACTTTCTCCCACCGAGTTCCGGCTGCTGCGCTACCTGCTCGCCAACACCGGTCGGGTGGTCTCCAAGGCGCAGATCCTGGACCACGTCTGGCAGTACGACTTCGGCCGCGACGCCGGTGTGGTCGAACGCTTCATCTCCAACCTGCGTCAGAAGATCGACTCGGGCGGCCCGTCGCTCATCCACACCGTACGGGGCTTCGGATACAGCCTGCGGCCGGCGCCGCAATGATCGCGCCGTCCTCGCGGTGGCGGACCGTCCTCGTCCTGCTGCTCGCCGGCCCGCGAGCCGCCGCGTTGAGCGCCTCCCTCCAGCGCACACTCGACGCCCAGCGGCGGGCCGAGGACCGGCTTCGCAGCTTCGTCGCCGACGCCAGCCACGAGCTGCGCACGCCGCTGGCCACCGTGCACGGCTGGATCGACCTGTACGTCCAAGGCGGCCTGACCGACCCGCACCAGCTCGACCACGCCATGGAACGGATGCAGGCCGAGGTGGGCCGGATGCGGTTGCTCGTCGACGAACTGGCGCTGCTGGCCCGACTCGACGCGGCCCAGCCGCTCGACCGCACGCCGGTGGACGTGGTGGCGCTGGCCGGCGAGGTGGTCGACGACGCCCGGGTGGTGAGCGCCGACCGGGTCATCACCCTCGACGGGGCGGCGGAAGCGGTCGTCGAGGGGGACCGCCCGCGCATCCAGCAGGTGCTGCGCAACCTGGTCGGCAACGCCGTGCAGCACACCCGGGCCGGCACCCCGGTCACCGTGACCGTCAGCTCGGAGCCGGGGCAGGTGGTCGTCGCGGTGCATGACGAGGGTGACGGCATCGCGCCGGAGCATCTGCCGCGCGTGTTCGAGCGCTTCTACCGCGCCGATCCCAGCCGCAATCGCGACGGCGGTGGCTCATCGGGTCTGGGTCTGGCCATAGTGGAGGCCATCGTGTCGGCCCACGGCGGGACGGCCGCGGTCACCTCGGCGCCCGGGGAAGGCACCACCGTCCGGATAACCGTCCCGGCAAGGCCCTCTACCACGACCCAACGAGGCTAGAACGGTTCAGCCGGAAGCCGAATCGTGAAGAGGGTGCCGCGGCCGGGCTCGCTCTCGACCTCGATGGTGCCGCTGTGGGCCTCGGTCAGCCGGCGCGCGATCGCCAGCCCGAGTCCACTGCCGCCGGTGGCTCGGCTGCGCGACCCGTCGGCCCGCCAGAACCGGTCGAAGACCTTCGGCAGGTCGGTCGCGGCGATACCGCTTCCGGTGTCCCGTACGGAAATGGTGCTGCCGTCCGCGGCAAGGGTGACCGAGCCGCCGGGCGGGGTGTGACGGATGGCGTTCGAGACCAGGTTGCCGACCACCTGCCGCAGCCGCACCGGATCGGCCGACACCACCGGATCGCCGGTGACCTGAACCTCCAGCCGAACCGCGGCCGCCTGCGCGTTGCCCCAGTGGCCGGCCGCCACCTGCGTCAGCACGTCGCGCAGCGACGTCGGTTCCGGGTCGATCCGCAGCGTGCCCGCGTCGGCGGCCGCCAGATCGCCGAGGTCGTCGATGATGTGCTGGAGCAGCAGGGCTTCCTCGTGCAGCATCCCCAGCAACTGGGCGTCGGTCGGCGCGAGGTCGTCCTGGGCCGCCTCCAACCAGGTCCGGATGTTGCTGAGCGGCGTCCGCAGTTCGTGCGCCACGTCGCTGACCATCGTGCGGCGGCGCTCGGCGGAGTCGTTCAGGGCGCGGGCCAGGCGGCCGATCTCGTCGCGGGTCGACACCGGGGCCGGCCCGTGCAACTCGGCCGCGTCAGCGAGGTTGCGCAGCGGCCGCACCAGGCGCCGACCGACCAGTACCGTCACCGCGATGGTGGCGAGCAGGACCGCGCCGGTGACGCCGGCGATGCGGCCGATCCCGGCGCTGGAAAGGCTCAGCGTGGTGCGACCGGTGCCGGCCGCGGTGACGAACAGCAGCGCGCGGGGTGCCACGTACGGGCGGAGTTGGGTCCTGCGCTCGGATTCGACGCAGCCCTGCACGACGTCGGCCGGTCCAGCCGGTTCGAACATCGACGGCGGCTCGATCTTGACCTGTTCGTGCACGGTCCGCACCAGCTGCCACGGTCCCAGATAGGCCCGGAAGGTCGGCGTGATGCGCAGCTGCGAGGCGCGGTCGCCGAGGTCGAGGCAGCGGGCGGTCAGCTCGGTCAGCGTCTGCAGCGCCTTCTTCTCGGCCGGGCTGACCAGACTGTCGAGTTCGAAAGCGCATCCTTCGGTCGCGGAGCGGGTCAGCGGTTCCTCGGCCCGGGGCCGCACGGTGGTGACCACGACGGTCGGCCGGCCGGTCTCCGCGAACCTGACGACCCCGTCGTAGCCGAGCTTGTTGAAGCAGACCAGCACGTGCCGGGCCACTTCCTTTTCGATATAGCGGTCCTCGTACGGCACGACGTAGGGTCCGACCGCCCGTTCGTCGATGCGCTGGGAACCGCCGGTGAGCCCCAGGTCGACGTCGAGCGCGTCCACCACCGCCGACGGCCGGATGGCGGCCAGCGGCGGGCCGGCCTGCGAGTCGAGGATGACCCGGTGGTCCTCGGTCGTCAGCGTGATGCGGCGCCCGAGCCGGGCGGCGCGGGAGCGCACGAGGGCCGCGGCCCCGGACCAGTCGCGGTGGGTCGCGGCATAGCCGACCAGGGCCTCGTACGCCGCCCTCTCGTCGGCGACCGCGACGCCCTGCTCATGGCTGATCGCCCGGGTGGTGGTGGTCGCGGCCAGCCAGGCGGTGGCCGAGATGGCGGCCAGCGCGATCACCACCGAGGTGACCAGCAGCCGGGTGATGAGGCTGTGCCGCAGCGGCACCCGATGGGCGGTCACGGTGCCAACTTGTAGCCGATGCCGTGAACGGTCAGCAGGTGGCGAGGCCGTCGCGGATCGGCTTCGACCTTGCGGCGCAGGTTCCTCATGTGCACGTCGATGGTGCGCTCGGTGGAACTGCGGTCGATGCCGCGGGTGTGGTGCAGAAGCTGCGCGCGGGTGAAGACCCGGTCCGGCTGCTCGGACATGGCGGCCAGGATCGCGAATTCCCCGCGGGTGCACCGGATCGGCTCGCCGCCGACCGTCACGTGGTGTCCCACGAGATCGATGCCGATCCGCCCGATCTCGCGGGTGGCCGGCGAGGCGGCGCCGCGCGAGGTGCGGCGCAGCAGGGTACGGACGCGGGCGACCAGTTCCCGCGGGCTGAACGGCTTGGTCAGGTAGTCGTCGGCGCCGAGCTCGAGCCCGAGCAGCAGGTCGCTCTCGGTGCTGCGCGCGGTGAGCATCAGCACCAGCACATCCGACTCCTGCCGCAGTGTCCGGCACACCTCCAGGCCGTCCAGCCCCGGCATCATCACGTCCAGGATCAGCAGGTCGGGCCGGTCCCGGCGGGCGGTGTCGAGCGCCGCCCGCCCGTCGTGCACCACGATCGTCTCGTGGCCGGCCGCGACGAGGTAGCGGCGGATGCCCTCGGCGTGCCGGTGATCGTCGTCGGCGACCAGGATCTTCGCGTCCATGCCGCGGATGTTAGCGCCGGTCATACGCTGGACAAGGCCTCGGTCGGGGCCAGCCGGGCCGCCCGCACCGCCGGATAGACCCCGGCCAGCACGCCGATCGCCAGGGCTCCGCCGAGGCCGGCGACCGCCGCCGCTTCGGGGACGGTCACCGGCCAGCCTTCGAGGGTGGCGTAGCCGGCGACGGCCAGCGCGCCGGTCAGCACCCCGGCTCCTCCGCCGAGCGCCGACAGCACGACCGACTCGGTCAGGAACTGGATCCGCACCTGGCCCCGGTTCGCCCCCAGCGCGCGGCGCAGGCCGATCTCGCGCCGCCGCTCCAGCACCGAGATGTACATCGTGTTGGCCACCCCGATGCCGCCGACCAGCAAGGCGATCCCGGCCAGCCCGAGCAGCAGCGAGCTGAACGTCTGTCGCACGGCCTGCCGGGCGGCGAGCGCGTCCGAGGGCCGGCTGACCAGCACGTCGCCCGGATGTTCCGGGTCGGCCGTGGCGGCCAGCACCGAGCGCACCGCCAGCACCTGGGCGTCGGTGGTCTGCACATAGATCCGGGTCGGGTGCCCGTCGAAGCGCAGCCAGCGGGCGGCCGCGTCCCAGCCGATCATCGCCGAGCGGTCGATTTCGGGGCAGAGCGGCACCGGGTCGAGGATGCCGATCACGGTGAACCGATGCCGCCCCAGGTAGACCTGAACCGGCTGGGCGAGGTCGACGCCGGTGAAGCCCAGCCGCTGCGCGGCGACCGAGCCCAGGACGACGGTCGGCAGCTGCTCCATGGCGGGGTCGAGGAAGCGGCCCGTGCGTACCCGCCCGTCGACCGCCGCGAGCAGGTTGGCCTTGGTGGCGACCACCGCGATGGCGTTGTAGTCGCCGGTGCCGGTCCTGTCGGAGCGGGCGACGTTCACGCCGAAGTCGCCGGTCGCGCTGGCCACGGTCACCGGCGCGATCCGGGACACCATGTCCACCGCCTCGACCGGCAGCTTGATCGGCGGATCGTGGTTGGGTGCCGGCGTGACCGTGAGCCGGTTGGTGCCCAGGGCAGCCAGTTTCCGGTCGAGTGCCCGCTGGCTGGATGCCGGAATCCCGGTGACCAGCACGAGGGTGGCGATGCCGATCGCGATGCCCAGTGCCGACAGGGCGGCTCGCACCTTGCGGGTGCGGATCCCGAGAAGGCCCAGTCCGACGAGGTCGGCCGGGGCCAAGCGGACCGGTGCGGCATCGCGGTCCAACGGCGCTTCGTGACGCGTACGCCTCAAGCCCGGTCACCTCCCGCCGTGACCGATGCGGCGGAGTCGGACACCAGCCGGCCGTCGAGGATCCGGATCTGCCGGGGCACCCGGGCGGCCACGTCGTGGTCGTGGGTGATCAGCGCGATCGTGGTGCCGCCGCGGTTCAGTTCGGTCAGCAGCGCCAGCACGGCCGAGCCGGTGGCTACGTCGAGTGCGCCGGTCGGCTCGTCGGCCAGGACCAGCGCGGGCTGGTTGACCAGCGCCCGGGCGATCGCCACCCGCTGCCGTTCGCCGCCGGAGAGCTGTTGCGGATGGTGGCCGGCGCGGTGCGTCAGGCCGACCCGCTCCAGGGCGGCCAGCGCGAGTGCGCGGCGATGACGGCGGTGCACGCCGGCGTAGAGCAGGCCGGTCGCGACGTTCTCGGTCGCGGTGAGCCCGTCGGTGAGATGGAACTGCTGAAATATGAAGCCCAGCCAGCGGCCGCGCAGACTCGACAACTGCCGGTCGGACATCCCCGTCACGTCGCGGCCGCCGATCCGCACCCGGCCCTCGGTCGGCCGGTCCAGTGTTCCCATGATGTTCAGCAGGGTCGACTTTCCCGAGCCGGACGGTCCGAGGATGGCGACGAACTCCCCTTCGTCGATCCGCAGCGAGACCTCGCGCAGCGCGGTCACGTCCTCGCCGTAGCGACGGGTGGCGTTCGAGATCTCCAGCACCGCGGTCATGACGTCGTCACCACCCGGGTGCCGACGGCGATGCCCGCGCCGGTGATCTGCACCATGCCGTCGGCGAACAGGCCCACCCTCACCGCGGTCAGGGTGCCGCCGGCGATCTGCACGCCGTAGCCCCCGCCGCTGAGCGCCAGCAGTGCACCGACCGGAACGGCCAGCACGTGGTGCTCAGTGGTGCCGGTGAACCGGACGTCGACGGCGGCCGAGCTGATGTCCCGGATCGCCGACGGCTTGTCGACCGCGACGACGACCTGCACCTTCGGGCCGTCGGAGCTCGCATCTCCGCCGTCGGCCGAGCCGGGCTGCACGTTGCTGCTCACCGAGCTGATGGTGCCGCCGGTGACCGCGCTGTCCGGCAACGTGATCTGCACCTTCTGGCCGGCCCGGAGGTCGTCGGCCCGGCCGGCGTCGATCTCGACCGAGACCGCCTTGTCCTGATCGCTGATCGCCATCAGGTTGCCGGTGGCGTCGTCGCCGAGTTGGGCTGCCGCCGCTCCGACGCGCACCTTGCCGGGCAGCACCAGGATGTCGCCGAGCGTCACGGTTCCGGTCGGGGGCCGTACGCCCTCGGCCGCCTGCCACCGTTTCACGGCCTCCTTGAGGGCGGCCGTGAAGACCCCGTCCTTGCTCGTGACGACGATCGGCTGCCCTTTCCCGACCGTGGCCGAGGTTCCCGGAGCGGGTTGGCGGCCGATGTCGTAGCCGAGCGCCCGCAGGTTGTCGGCGAGCACCTTGACGTCGCGGCCGACCGTGCCGACCGCGTCGATGTCGCGGAACATCGGCGACGACCCGTAGAAGAGGCAGACCGGCCGGTCGCCGACCCGGTAGAGGGTCCCGCCTCGGGCGATCACGCTGCCCGAACGCGGCAGCCAGGTGAGCACCCCGGCCTCGATGCCGCGCAGCGTGCGCTGTTTGCGGTAACCGACCGTGCCGCTCTCGGTCCAGTAGTCGGAGAGGTCGGTGCGGACCACCGTGGCCGTCGCCACCGTGGCCGCCGCCGGTGGGCGGGCCGGCGAGTCGACGCGGGCCCGGGCGTGGACGCCGTAGGCGGCACCGCCCACCGCCAGCACGCCGGTGATGAGGGCGATGAGGGTCCTCGTCCGCACGGCGCTACTTCTGCGTGAAGGCCGAGATCTCGCACTGGCGCTGGATCTCCACCCCGGAGTCGCTGTTCGCCTTGTCGAGGTTGGCCTTGGTCTCCGGCGCGACCCAGATGCTGGCGTCGTCGGTTCCCGACTGCCGGATCTCCATCGACAGGCCGTGGCTCCGGTCGCACTGCAGTTCCGTGCGGAGGTCGTCAGCGAAGTTCGGGTTCTGGTGCGGATCGAGTTCCGGTGCGTCCAGCGGCTCCTTGTCGGCGCAGGCGTCGACGGCCGGCTGGTACTTCTTCGGGTTCTTCTTGTAGCTGAGCAATGGGCCGCCCCCGTTCGGCGTCGGATCCGACGGCACGCCGTGCTGGGTCCAGCAGGCGTAGTACGCGTCGTAGGCGCGGTTGATCTCCTCCTTGGTCGCGCCGAGGGGAAGCTGCCGGAGGTCGTCGCCTTTCGATGCGGCCGCCGCGGCACTCGCCGACGTGGTGGCACCCGGGATCGCGGCCACCTGTGGCCCTGGGGCCTCCGAGTGGCCGCCGCACGCCCCGAGCGACAGCAGCAGCAGCGCCGCCGGCCCGATCGTCTTCAGGTTCTCTTTCCGCATGCGGTCAGCTTGGCGAGCCGATGTAAGCAATTTGTTAGCTGGGTCGATCTTTCTTCACGAGGATGCTTGCGGTCCTCGACAACGGTGCCCGCACCATGTTTATATGTACGCGCCGTACATATAGACCCGTGAACGGGGACTTCCTTGGTCAGCGACAGACTGCAGCAGCTCACCGCACGTCTGCCGGGGCGCGTGTTCCGGCCGGCCACCGACGAGTACGCGCGGGCGACGTCACCGCACAACGCCAGCGCGCGCCAGCGGCCGGCCGCCGTGGTCGCCGCGCAGGACGCCGGTGATGTCGCCGCATGTCTGCAGGCCGCCGCCGAAGCCGAATGGCGCGTCGCCGTCCAGGCCAGCGGCCACGGCGCAGCCGGTGAGATCGGCGCCGACACGCTGCTGCTCGACACTTCCCGGCTGAACCGGGTGACCGTGGACGCCGACCGGCGCGTCGTGACCGCCGGAGCGGGAACCGCGATGAGCGCCATCAACCAGGCCGCGTTCGCCCACGGCCTGCTCGCACCGGGCGGCACCTCTCCGGATGTCGCCGTGACCGGCTACACCGCGCACGGCGGCGTCGGGTGGCTCACCCGGCCGCACGGTCTGGCCAGCGCCGCGCTGCTGTCCGTCGACGTCGTCGACGGCACCGGGCGGCCGTTTCGCGCCGACGACGATCAGAACAGCGATGTGCTGTGGGCCTACCGCGGTGGCGGCGGTGCCGGCGTGGCGACCGCGGTGCAACTGCGTCTCTTCCCGGCGTCCGCCCTGCACGCGGGCTACCTGCTGTGGGACGCCGGGCACGCCGCGGAGGTCGTACGAGCGTGGGGACAGGCAGTACCGGACCTGGACTCGGCCCTGTCCACCTCGATCAGTTTGCTGCACGCACCGGCCGCGCCGTTCATCCCGGAGGCCCTGCGCGGCAAACCGGTCGTCCACCTGGCCGCCGCAACGGTCGGCGGTGAAGCCGCGATGCAGACGCTGCGCAAGGCCCTGTCGGCGCTCCCGGAGCCGGCCGCGAACACCCTGGGACCGTGCGACGCCGCTCGTCTGTCCGGCATCCACCTCGATCCTCCGGTAGCGGTTCCCGCGCTCGGAGAAGGACGCTGGCTCACCGCCTCCGCGGCGGAGCACGCTCTGCAGATCCTCGCCGCCGCCGGCACCGACTCGTCCGTGGCGATGGTGGAACTGCGCCACGTGGCCGCTCCCGCGAGCAGCGTGCCCGGCGCGCTGACATCACCGGGCGGGGAAATCCTGCTGCACGCCGTCGGCGCCGCACCGGACCCGGCCGCCCGGCGCCGCGTCACCACCGGCCTCGAGGCCGTGCTCGCGGCCGCCCGGCCGTTCGACACCGGGCACAGCGCGGCGGCGTTCCGCGACGGTCGGACCGCGACTCCCGACGCCCTGCCCGCCGACACGCGCACCCGTCTGGCGAGCATCCGGCGCCGGACGGATCCGCACGAACTCATCGTCGTGCCCCGGCAACTGCACTGACGATGCTCACGGCCGCACACCGGTCAGCAGGTTGCGGACGAGTTCGGCCGCCAGGTGCTCGGTCAGCGGCTCATGCTGCATCATCAGCCGGTACATGCACGCGCCCCACAGCTGGTCGCTGAGCACCTCGAGATCGACATCGGACCGGATCTGCCCGCGCTGCCGGGCGACCTGCAGCGCGGCGATGCCCACCGCCCGGCGAGGGACGAGGTAGACCCGCCGAAACGTGGCCGCCAGCTGCGGATCGGTCTGCGCGGCGCCGATCAGCTCGGCCATCACCCGTCCCGCCGCGGTGTCGCGCAACAGACGCACGAACGTGGTCACGTTCGCCGTCAGATCGGCCTCGATGTCGCCGGTGTCCGGCATGGTGAGCACGTCATCGACGCTCGCCGCGTACGCCTCGAAGGCCAGCACACCCTTCGTCGGCCACCACTTGTAGATGGTCATCTTGCTGGCCCCGGCGAGCGCGGCCACACGTTCGATGCTGAACCCGGCCATGCCTTCGCTGCGCAGCAACCGGTCCGCCGCGGCGAGAATCTGACTCCGCACCTGCTGCGCGGGACGCCGCCCGCGACCCGGGCGCGGCTCGGAGCGTACGGGGCTGTCCTGCTCTTCTTGCCCGGCGCTCGAGGGGTCCCTCACCATGCCGCGATGCTGCCACATCATCCGGCAACGGCGCTGTACGCCGCCGTTGACACCTAGCAAACCTATGCTTAGGGTTCCTGGGCATGGACTTCCGCGGTCATCTCGATCTCCTGCTCCTGTCGGTGCTGGACGCCGGTCCCGGGCACGGATATGCCGTGATCACGGCTCTACGTGACCGCTCGGAAGGCGCCTTCGACCTCCCTGAGGGCACGGTCTATCCGGCATTGCAACGCCTCGAACGCGCCGGACTGGTGGTCAGCCACTGGGACGAGGAATCGCCGCGCCGGCGCCGGATCTATCAGCTCACCGCCGAGGGTCGCCGTGCCCGGGCGGCCAAGAAACATCAATGGCGCGGCTTCGTCGTCGGTGTCCAGGCCGTCATCGGGCCGATGACCGCTGGGAGGACCGCATGACCGCCGAGGCCGGACGCGGTGCGGGGCCCGTCGATCGCTACCTTGACGAAATGTTCGACCTGCTGGCCGGTGCGGGCGCGGCCGGACGGCGGATGCTGATCGAGGCCGAGGAACACCTCATCGAGGCCACCGCCGAGGGACGCGCCCGCGGCCTGGACGCCGAGACCGCCGAGCGCCAGGCGGTCGGCCGCTTCGGTGCGGCGGCTGCGGTGGCCCGTGGTGTGCCGGCGGGCGGCGGCACCGCGCGTACCTCCCTGCGCCGGTTGGCGACAGCGGCATGGGCGCTGACCGGCGCCGCCCTCGCATGGTACGGGTTGAGCGGTGCCCTCACCTGGTTGCTGAGCTGGCCCTGGACCCGGCTGCTCATCGCCACCGACTGGTTCGGCGTACACCCGATGTGCGAGCCCCCGTGGCTGCCGGTTCCGCTCGACTGCGTGCGGGCGTACCAGCCGGAGATCAGCGTCCTTCCCGGCGCCGACAACGATTTTCCCTACCTGTTCACCGCCGGGGTCGGGGCGATGCTGGTCGTCGGGTTGCTGATCCTGCGGCGCACCACCGCCATCGGCGCACCGTCCTGGACGCCGTCGCGCCGAGCCGCGGGCTGGCTGTTCGCGGCGCCATTCGGCCTTACCGGAGCCGATCTTCTCGTCGAGGCGATCGACGGCATGACGAAAGATGTCCAGTACTACGTGCTGGCCTGCATGGTCGCCGGTCTGCTCGCCGTTGTCATCGGCGCTGTCGCGTCGTGGCGGGCGCTCAGTTCCGGCGGCGTTAAGCGTCCGGATCGGCTTCTCCGGCGAGGTGGCCGAGTGCGGCCGCGCACGCCGTGAGGTCCGCGCACAATCGCCGCTGCGCGGCCGGAGTCAGGGCGCCCAGCATTGTCTGCTCCACCACGCCGACCGCCTGATTGGCGGCAGCGAGCTTCGCCAGGCCCGCCGGAGCGAGTTCGGTCGGCAACGTCTTGCCGTGCCGGGGAACTGGCGCGCGGGTGAGCATTCCCCGGCGTTCCAGGCCTTTGACTACGAGATTCATCGACTGGCGGCTGACGAACATCGCCCGAGCCAGTTCCGAGCCGGACAACCCCGGCTGCTGGCGCAGCAGCTCGAGGCAGGCGTACTGCGGAACCGTCAGGTCCAAGGGCCGCAGCGCATTGTCCATCGCCGCGCGCAGCGCGCTGGCGGCCTTCTTCAGCACGTAGCCGACCTGCTCGTCGACGGGCCGGACAACTTCCGCTTGACTCATGTCAACATGATGACACACACTGGGCGTGTCAACACACTGACACATCCAAGGAGAGTCATGACGATCACCGGCCCCGACTTCATCGGCCTGCAGGTTCGCGATCTCGAGAAAGCCGCTGCCTTCTACGAGACCCAGCTCGGCCTCGAGCGCGCGGCGGGCGCACCGCCGCACGCGGTCGTCTTCGCCACCACGACCATCGCGTTCGCCGTCCGGGAAACGCTGCCGGGGGTGGACCTCGACGCGGTGTCACCGCGGCCCGGCGCGGGCGTCGTCCTGTGGCTCGGCGCCGACGACGCCCAAGCCGTTCACGACAAGCTCGCGGCCGACGGCGTCGCGATCACGGTGCCCCCGTTCGACGGCCCGTTCGGGCGCACCTTCACCTTCACCGACCCCGACGGATACGCCGTCACCATCCACGACAAGCGCTGATCGCATGACTTCCCCGGAACTCGCCGGCTCAGCTGCTCTCGTCACCGGCGCCACCAGCGGCATCGGCCGCGCGGTGGCACTCTCGCTCGCCGTGCGGGGAGCCCACGTCATCGTCGGCGGCCGAGACGCCGCCCGCGGTGACGCGGTGATCACCGCGATCCGCAGCGCCGGCGGCAAGGCCGACCTCCTGCTCGGCGACCTGGCCGACGCCGACGCTGTACGGGCGATGGCGAGGCAGGCCACCGAACTCAGCGGCGGGCACGTCGACATCCTCGTCAACAACGCCGCCGTCTACCCCGCGCACGGCCGCACCCCTGAGCTCACGCATGAGGACTTCGGGAACTGCTACGCCGTCAACGTCGAGGCTCCCTTCATCCTGGTCGCCGAGCTCTGCCCGGCGATGGCCGCACGCGGGCGAGGTGCAGTGGTCAACGTGCTGAGCATGGCCGGGCGCTTCGGCATGCCCGGCTTCGCGCTCTACGGCTCGAGCAAGGCCGCGCTCCTGCTGCTCACCAAAGCGTGGACCGCCGAGTTCGGGCCCCGAGGGGTGCGCGTCAACGCGGTCAGCGCGGGCCCCACCCGTACCGAAGGAACCGAGGCATTCGGCGGCGGACTCGACCGCCTTGCCGCTGCTGCACCCGCCGGACGACCGGCGAGACCCGAGGAGATCGCCGCCGCGATCACCTATCTCGTCGGCGGCGACGCCGGCTTCGTCCAAGGAGCCGTCCTCGACGTCGACGGCGGTCGCAACGCCACCTGAAGCCGTTTCGGACCGATAGGACGTTTGATCCGGTCCGAGACGTACGCCACGGTCAGATCGTTCAACTCGGCGTCGTCGTTGCCGACTGTTGGTGGGTAGGCGACTGGCGGGATCGAGGGGGCGAAGGTGGCTCGGACGATGCCGTTGCTCGCGCTGTGTCGTTGGCGCAAATGGTTCACGCCGGTCGCTGTCGCGCTGGCCATCGCGGACCTCGTGCTGGTCCTCCTGGGTACGCATGCCGGCTTCCCGCGTCTGCTGGTGTGGGTGCCGGCGGTCATCGGCCCGGCGCTCGCGTACGCCGCGTTTCGTGACGCCGCGCTGCTGGTCGACGGCGCCCTGCGCCGGTTCTGGCGGCGTCTTTCGCTGGGCATGGGTGCGGTGGGTGTCGCGGCGCTGAGCCAGACCGTCGATGTCATGACCATCCCGTACTCGGGTATGCCGCCGATCGGCGCGCGCACCCTTCTGCTCTACGTGATCGGCACCGTCCTCGCGATCGCCGGGTTGCTGCGGCTGCCGGGCGGCGGGCGCAACTGGCGGCAGTTGACTACGGCCGTGCTCGATGTGGCGGTGGTGGCGGTGACCGCCGGGATCGCTGCTTCGGAGTACGTGGGCTGGTTCGTCGACCGGTTCGGTGTCAGCGCCTCGGCGTGGTGGCTGAACATCGCGATGATGGCGATCGCCGTCGCCGGTGTGGTGGTCGTCGTCAAGATCATGTCGGCGCGGCTGAGTCCGGTGCCCCGTGCCGCGCTGTGGTGGCTGGCACCGGTCGGGCTCTGCGGGCCGCTGTCCACGGTTCTCATGTCGGTGCTGAGCCCGTGGCCGTATCTCAACGGCAGCGCGGCGGTGCTGCCCTTCGTCGGCCTGTTCGGGGTGCTCGCCACGCGGGCGCAGCGGCGTGCGCTCGGCGCCGGCAGCGTCGGCCGGCCCACGCGTACGCCGCGTCCGGTGGCGTCCCGGCGTGGCACCGCCGTGCCGCTGGTCGCCACCGGCCTCACCAGTTTGCTGCTGGCCACCCTCTTCGCGCGTAACGGGCACCTGAGTGCGGTCCAAGTGGGCGGCACCACGATGTTGTTACTGCTCGTGGTGGCCCGGCAAGCGGTCGCGCTGGCCGAGAACGTGACGCTGCTCGACACGGTCTCGCACCAGGCTATGCACGACGATCTCACCGGCCTGTTCTCCCGTCGCTACTTCACACCCGCCGTCGCCGCCCTGACCACCGCACACACTGTGGTGCTGCTCGACCTGAAGGAATTCCGGGAACTCAACGAGGCACTGGGGCCGGACGCCGGGGACGAACTGCTCATCGCCTTCGGGCACCGGCTGACCCGGCTGGCCGGTGCCCGCTCGGTGGTGGCCCGGCTCGGCGGTGACGACTTCGGCATCCTGCTTCCCGGGGCGGACTCGGACTTCGCTGACCGGCTGTTGCAGGCCAACGGCGAGCCGCTGCACGCGGCCGGCCGCGAGGTACTGGTCGACGTGACCGTCGGGATCGCCGACGGCGACACCGGTGACCTGTACCGCAGGGCCGAGATCGCGTTGCGTGCCGCGATGGCCGACGGCGGGGGAGTAGTTCGCTACGGCTCCTCGCTGGAACGTCAGCTGACCCGGCGGGCAGTGCTGGCGGCCGAGTTGCGCCGCGCCCTGACCGCCGGCGAATTCCACCTGCTCTACCAGCCGATCGTCGAACTGCCGCACGGGCGGATGAGCGGCGTGGAATCGTTGGTGCGCTGGACCCGGCCGGACGGCCAGGTCGTCTCGCCGGCCGACTTCATCCCGATCGCCGAGGACACCGGGCTGATCATCGAACTCGGCGCCTGGATCATCGACGAGGTGTGCGCGCAGACCGCGGCGTGGCGGCATCACCACGGCCCGGACTCGCTGGCCTCGGTCAGTGTCAACGTGTCCGCCCGGCAGCTGCTGGATCCCGCCCTGCCAGGCCTCGTCGAAGCCGCGCTGGGCCGCCACGGCATCCCGGCGCGGCAGCTGACCGTCGAGATCACCGAGACCGCTGTGTTCGGTGGCAGCCGGGCCCTGGCCACCGTCCACGCGCTGTCCGACCTCGGGGTCGGCATCGCGTTGGACGACTTCGGCACCGGGCATTCGTCGCTCGGCCTGCTGCGTACCTGCCCGGTGAACGTCATCAAGGTCGACAAGTCGTTCGTCGACGGGCTGGGCGGCACCCCACAGCAGGAGGCCATCGTCACCGCCCTGACCGGCATCGCCGAGACGATGGGCCTGCGCACCGTCGCCGAAGGGGTGGAGACTTCCGAACAGGCGCGGCGGCTGCTCGAACTCGGCTACCGCCACGTGCAGGGCTTCCTGTTCGCCCGGCCGCTGCCCGCCGACGACATCAGCCGGATGCTGCAACAACAAGCCCGCGCGGCCGCTTGATCAAGGCGGGGTGGCCCCAGCCGCGGCCTGTCCCACCAACGGGATGGTCCAGGAGCCGGTGACTGCGTGGATAATTCCCCGCTCCCAGCGGGCCGAGGCATCCGATCAGGTAGCCGATCCCTTGAGCCATGGCTGACATCGCTGATGCGGTGGCCGCATCCGGACTGCGGAGTGTGATGAGCAGCAGTGCGAACGCGAACGCCGCACCCTGGGCATAGCCGAGGGCCAGTGCGCAGATCCAGACGACCCCGGCGGATGAGTCTGCGGCGCAGGACCTCGGCGGCGGGGGGTACGCCGATCGTCCTCATGTGGGTGCGGAGGCTCTCGCGATCACCGGCAACGTCAGCCGGCTGGGATGTGCGGGCCCATGGAAGACTCGGTTGACCGCGATCCGGGTGTCGGGGTCGGAGGGCGTCGGTCGCCAGAGCAACGTCGTCGCGCATCGGCACGGGCACATCCGTGTGAATGGTCGAACCCATTTCTGTCTCCGATTCGTCGGCGCCGCTATCGGTTGAGCATCCAGTGGGTGAAGGCCACGTAATTGGTGGCGAACTCGTCCGGCGTCGCCGAGTTCTCGACCTTTCGGGAAAGCTCGTTGACCTTGCCGTAGTGCGGTATCCGGTCCTGTTCGTACGCGGCGAGCGCGGCGGGAATGTCGTCGGTGGAGGCAAGCAGCCGGGCAAGCAGCAATGCGTCCTCGACGCCCAGGGAGGCGCCCGCGGTGATGTGCGGAGAGAGTGCGTGCGCCGAATCCCCGACGAGGGCGACGCGCGTGGAGACCCATCGCGGCAGGGGCGGGACGAGCATGATCTGGTTGCACAGGATCTGCTCGTCGAGGGTCGACTCGATCAACGCGAGCAGCGCCGGATTCCAGCCGGTCGTGTCCAGGAGGTCGGCCCGCTCCAGGGCTTGCTGTTTCGGTGTGCCCTCGAGTGAAGGCGACTCGAACTGGTTGACCAGCCAGTACACGCTGCCGTCCACGGTCGGCACGTACCCGCCGCGACTGCGCCGGTCGCCCAGCACGATGACACCGGCGTCGACGCGGACGCCCGCCGGTGGCTTGACGACCGAGCGCCAGGCGTAGTGGCCGCTGTGCTCGACCGCCTCACTACCGGGTATCAGCTGGGAACGAACGACCGAGTACGCCCCGTCCGCGCCCACGAGCAGGTCCGCCTCGACCGTCGTTCCGTCGGTGAAACGTGCGGTCACGCCGGCGTCGGTCTCCTCGTAACCGGCCAGGCGTGAGTTCAGCCGAATGTTTTCCTGCCGCACCGTCCGGGCCAGCAATTCGCTGAGCTTGGCCCGGTGCACCAGAAGGTAGCTGTGATCATCGGTGGAGAACCCCGGAGGGTCGATCAGTTTCCCGGTCGGATCCCGGAAGTACATCTCGGCTGGTTTGCCGATGGCCCGCAGCTGAGCGCTCAGTCCCAGTTCACCGAAAACCGCAAGGGCGTTCGCCCACAATCCGAGGCCGGCGCCGGCGGCGCGGATATCGGATGCCTGTTCATGGACGACCGCGTCGATGCCCATACTGCGAAGCGCGATCGCACTGGTAAGTCCGACGATCCCCCCGCCGACCACCACTGCACGCATGAGCTGACTCCTTTTGCCGGCCGGATGCCGAAATGCCGGCTGCCACGTTGTGTGCCTACGACTGTAAAGGGCGCCGGGCCGGACGTGAATTGCCTTCTGCGGAACTGCCGATTTACCGGAGCGCAATCGATTCCTTTACCTACGTGCACTGGATTCGGCCGGCGCTGCGAGAAGTCACGGCCGACGTGACCGATGCCGCGGGCCTCGCCGCGGTCGTAAACCAGGGTTCCCTGGTGCTCTCCGCTCTCGGCACCGACCGGGCCGCCATCGCCGTACCGCTGCCGAGCTAGCTCTGGCTGATCTCCGCCAGCGTGGCCCGCGCCTGGTCACGCAGCCAGACGTGCGCCGCATCGGTGTCATAGCGTTGGTGCCAGTTGCAGTTGATCGGCACCGGGGGAAACTCGACCGGCAACGGCCGGGTGATGAGATTGAACGCGTCGATCAGCGGACGGCTGATGAACGCCGTGCTCGTGACCAGGGTGTCGCTCCGGCTGGCAATGTGAAGAGCCATGGTGAGGGTTGCGACGGCCGCGACGACCCGGCGCTGCAACCCCTCGGCGGCCAGCAGATCGTCGATCGGCGCGGTGAGCCGGCCGCGCCGGGAGACGACCACGTGCGGCTGGGACGCGTACGAGGCGAGGCCGAGGTCGTCGGCGCGCGGGTGGCCCGGACGCATCGCCACGACGAGGGCGTCCTGCCCGAGCGCCTGGGAACGGAACTCGGGCAGATCCGGCCGGTCCTGTCCGAGTTCCAGGTCGACGCGGCCGCGCCGCAGGTCGTCGGTGTCCACCGAGTTCTCGGCCAGGATCCGCAGTTGTACCCCGGGCGCCTGCTCCTGGACCCGGCTGAGCAGTGCGGGCGACAGGGAGGTGGCGAGCGCCTCGTGGCACTGGATCGTGAAAACGCGGTCGAGCGTGCTGAGGTCCAGCGTCCGGCTGGGCAGGAGTACGTCGTGCGCCTGCCGGACCAGCCGATGGACATCCTCCTGAATCGCCGTCGCGTACGGCGTCGGAATCATCGAGTGGCCGGCCCGTACCAGGATGTCGTCACCGGTGAGCTTTCGGATCCGCCCGAGGGTCCGGCTGATCGCGGGCGACGACAGGTGCAGCCGCTCGGCGGCTCCCATGACGCTGCGCTCTTCCAGCAGGGCGTCGAGCACGACGAGCACATTGAGATCCAATTGCATGGTGGTAAATGCTAGGCGACTACCCTTGCGTCACCTGGGTCTTAGTCTGCTGTGGGCCAGGTCACCACGCTGATATGCACGAGCGAGTCGACCGCGGCCATATATGGATGTGACACCTTTAGACGGGGGCGGCAACTTGGCCGCACCCCCCGATGCCTCCGACACCGCGTTGTCGGGTTCGGTCCGCACCGGCGATCATGCTGCGTTCACCGAACTGTACGAACGGCATGCCGAAGCCGTCTGGAATTTCGCGTACCGGCTGACCGGCTCGTGGAGCGAGGCCGACGACCTGCTTTCGGCGGTGTTCCTGACCGCGTGGCGCCGCCGGCGCGACATCCGTCTGGTCCGGGACAGCGCCCTGCCGTGGCTCTTCGTGGTGACCAGCAACGTGTGCCGGTCCGAACGGCGTCGGCTGGCCCGGTTGTTCCGCGCCCTGCCGCGCCTGCTCAGCGGGGAGGTGCCCGACCACGCCGAGCAGGTCGCCGACCGCGATGCCGCCACCGAGCGGTTGGCGAGAGTGCTGGCCGCGGTCGAACGACTGCCCCGCAGCGAACGCGAGGCGGTCCGCCTGTGCCTTCTCGGCGGCACTTCGACGGACGACGCGGCGCAGATGCTGGGCATCTCGGTTCACGGCGTCCGGTCCCGGCTGCACCGCGCCCGTACCCGCCTGCAGCAGATTCTTACGGAGGATTCCGATGTTCGACCTTGATGACCTGCCGCCCTCGCGCCCGCTGCCGGTGGCCGTCCGGGTCACGGCCCGCCGGCGCCTGCACGACGCGTTGACTCCCTCGCCTCGGCGTCGCCGCGGGTCGACCGTGCTGGCTGTGGTAGCCGCGGCGGCCGTCGTCCTGATGATTCCGGTCGCCGGCGCGGTGGTCGACGTCCCTTCGCGGCACGGGTCGGACGGCAAGCCGTCCGACGGCGATTCGTCCGGCACCCACTTCGTGACCCCGTACGAGAGGTACGGCGTGCAGGACGGTGCCACGACGGATACGGCCGATCGCTGCCGGCGGGCCGAGCCGTCTTTGAGCCGGCCGGAGCCGGCATCGTGGCGGCCGGCACTGACTGCCTCCAGCCGGGGTGACACGGTGGTCGTCTTCCGGTCCGGCGCCACGGTGCGGTTCTGTGAATTGACCCCCCAGACCGTCGCGGTATCTACCCCGGCGTCCATTCCGGCCGCCGGCGGCTCCGTGACCTATGTGTCCGCGCACGGGACGGTCGCCGGAGTCGTCGACCGAGCCGTGGAAGACGTTTCCGTCGCCGATCCGGCACTGCTGAACCCGACCACGACCGACGGCGAGGAGGCTGTGGTCAGCGACGGTGTCTTCGTGCTTCCCAACACCGTCACCGCCAGCCCCGCGTCTCTGCACCTGCGCCTCGGCGCCGGCGGCACTCGACCGGCCACCACCATCGAGGTGACGGCGGCCGAACTGCCCGCGGCGGTAACGTCCGTGACCGATCGGCGCCAACCGGCGGCCGACCGCAGCACCGTCGCCGGCCACACGATCGACCGTTGCGCCGAGCAGGGCGGTAATCCGCCCTTGGTCGATGCCCCGG
This sequence comes from Actinoplanes sp. NPDC051343, assembly GCF_044455125.1. NCBI lineage: Bacteria > Bacillati > Actinomycetota > Actinomycetes > Micromonosporales > Micromonosporaceae > Actinoplanes > Actinoplanes sp. NPDC051343. The sequence goes on along the minus strand of NZ_JBITEL010000001.1, from coordinate 249,154 downwards.
CCTGGGAACCGGCTGCCTCCGCGCGTCTGAACGACAACGAGAGCATCCAGTTGGCTCGCTACGGCGGACTGCTGGCGGTATGTGTTCTACGTGGAGCGGCCGGGGCGGCCGGCTCACCGGAGGTGACCGTCGACGACGGGCTGCTGAGTAACGGCCTGCGCGATGACGAGGCGCAGGGCAACCCGTCGGTGTACACCCATACGGTCTTCTACGGCTTCGCGAACCAGGCCGACGGCTCGACCGCGAGTGACACGGTTGCGGTCACCGGGCTTGTCCTGGACGGGCGGGTCGCGTCGGTCTCGCTGAGCCGCCCCCGGCGTACGGCGGTCGTCGCCGGCGTCGTCAACGGAACCTTCATCCTCCCCGCTATCGGGCTCAACGAGGGCGGGACAGACCCGGCGTACGACCGCAGTGTCCTGACCCTGCGCAACAGCGCTGGAGGATCGATTGGAACCGCCTACCTGAACCTTTGACAGCGCCGCCTTCGTCATGCGCGCTACCACCGCACCTGCCGGCGGAAGAACGCGGTGATGTCGGCTGCCAGCAGGGCCGGCTCCTCGTGGGCGGCGAAGTGGCCGCCCCGGGGCATCGGGGTGTAGCGGGTCAGGTTGTAGGTGCGCTCGACCCAGCTGCGGGGCTGGCGGGCGCCCAGGTCGGCCGGGAAAAGGGCCAGTGCGGTGGGCACCTCGACGCGTTCGATACGGGTGGCCAGCCGGTTGTTGCGCTCGTAGTACGGGCGGAACGACGTCGAGATCGAGTTGGTGAACCAGTAGAGCGACGCCTGCGTCAGCAGGAAGTCGTCGCTGAAGCGGGTGGAGACGTTGCCGTCGCTGTCGCTCCAGGCCCGGTACTTCTCCAGGATCCAGGCGAGCAGGCCCGAGGGGGAGTCGGACAACCCCTGGGCCAGGGTCAGCGGACGGGTCTGCTGCTCGTGGGAGTAGCCGCGTTCGGCTTCCTCCCATGCCTTCTCGGCGGCCAGGAAGGCCCGCTCCTCGTCGGTCAGGGTCGCCGGATCGTAGGAGGGCGGAGCGGCCACGTCCGTCAGGTGGATGCCGGTCACTGCCCCGGGGTGCGCCTGCGCCAACCGGCTGGTGTCGCCGGCGCCGATGTCGGAACCGTGCAACCCGTAGCGCGGGAAGCCGAGCTCGTCGTGCATGAGGCGGTGCCAGAGCTCGTGGGTGTGCAGAGGGCCGCCCAGGGCGGGGCGTTGCGGGGACAGGCCGTACCCGGGCAGGGACGGGACGATCACCGTGAACGCGTCCTCGGCCGCACCGCCGTATCGCGACGGATTCGACAAGCGGTCGGCCAGGCCGGTCAGCTCCAGGAAGGAGCTCGGCCAGCCGTTGGTCAGCAGGAGCGGCGGGGCCTCCGGGCGCTCGGCGTCGTAACGCAGGTAGTGGACGGTCGTTCCGGCGATCTCGGCGAAGCGGGACGGCAGGGCATTGATGGCGGCCTCGTGCTTGCGCCAGTCGTACGCCGTGGCCCAGTAACCGACCAGCCGGCGCAGCTCGTCGCCGTCGGTGCCGGCCTCCCAGGCGGCGACCGGCCAAGGCTCCGCCCAGCGGGTTCCCCGCAGGCGTGCCCGCAGGTCGTCGAGGTCGGCGTCGGGAACGTTGAGAACAGACATCGATTCCTCCCTGGATCGTTGCAACACCACTGAAACCTAATACCGGTGTTGCGGTCTCGTCAAACACCGTTATCGGGGTATGGTGGTGTCGTGGCCGAGCTACAGCTGATCGAGGAGTTCCTCAACACCGTCGACGAGCGGACCTTCGTGCGGAACGGGGAGCGGCACGTCGCAGGCGAGGAGCTGACGTCGCCCCAGGCGTTGGCGGACTGGCTGACGGCCCGCGACCTCCCGGCCGGCGGGGGCCCGCTGCGGGCGGCCGACCTGGCCGCCACTACCGAACTGCGTACGGCGCTGCGGCGGGCGCTCAGCGGCGAGGCTGACGCCGCGACCGCCCTCGAGCGTTACCCGCTGCGGCTGGTTCCCGGCGCGTCGGGCGGACTGCGCCTGGCCGCCCGGTCAGGCCGGCCGTGGCTGGATGTCATCGTCGAGACGGTGGCGGAGAGCGCCGCCCGCGACGACTGGAAGCGAATCAAACTGTGCGCCGCGGGGGACTGTCGCTGGGCGTTCCACGACACGTCCCGCAGCGGGCGCGGGCGCTGGTGCGAGATGGAGGTCTGCGGCAACCGGCACAAGACCCGCACCTACCGGGAGCGGCACCAGCGAGCGAGCCGCCCGCTCACCGGGTAGGAAGACTTTTCGCTCGCCATGCACGGGGGAGACGGCACCGGCGCCGGACGACGGGAGGTGGCCCGCCGGCCGGCGCCGGGACGTAGGTGCACGTTGGATTTACTAGGAGATGGTCACCGAGTCGATGTTGGCGGCGCCTACCGCGGTGGTGCCGGTGACCCGGATGGTGTTGGCGCCAGCGGTCAGGGGCACCGAGATGGACGCGGTGGACCAGGTGTCCCAGTCGGCGGTGATCGGGAAGTTCAGTGTGCCGCGCGAGGTTCCGTTGACCGAGATGGTCGCGGGCCGCGCCACAGTGGTGCCGTCGGAGTATCGGAAGGTCAGGGTCTTCGTGCCGGCGGCGGCCGCGGTGACCGGGATGTCGACGTACGCGCCGGCCGCGTTGGCCGGGTTGGCGAAGCCGGTACCGGTGAAGCCGAGGTGGTTGGAGTCGAACGTGCCACCGGCGGACAGTGTGCCGGTCTCCGCTTCGAACACCGTGCTCCCCGGCGGGGTCGTGGGCGGCGTGCTCGCACCGGTGCCGAGGCTGTCCAGGGCCTGCTGGACCCGGGCCTGGGCGTTGTCGTTCAGGGTGGCGTTGGTGCCGCTGACGACCCAGGACGAGCCGGAGAACATCACCACGGTCACGCCGTTGTCGACGCCACCGGTGGTGCCGCTGCTGGGGATGCCGAGCAGTTGGGCCGCCTTCACGGACGCCTCGCCCAGTTCGCGGGAGTCGTTGTCGGAGGTGGTCTGGTTGTTCGCGGTCTGCGTGTCGCCGAAGATCGAACCGATGACCTTGCCGTTGTAGAACATCAGGGCGAACTGCCGGCCCGTCATGTTGTGGTCCTGGTAGAAGAAGTGCGGGCAGGGGGACGTGCGATCCCAGCAGTCGTCGCCCAGCACGTAGAACGGCACGTGGTGTGCGCCCAGCGCCTTGCCGTTGCTGTCCTGCCACGTCGTCTCGCCCTGGTGGTCGGGATCGGGGTCGGAGTCGCTGCCGTCGGTGTCGATGGCCATGCCGGAGGTGTAGGCGTAGACGCCCGGCTTGACCTGGTACACGTTCACGTTCTGGGCTCGCGTCATGGTGTTGATGTGTGGTTTGGAGTTGACCTTGTTCGCGGTCGTCATGTTCGCCTGGACGGCAGCCAGCGCCTGGGCGGCCGTGACCGACGTGGCGGCGGGGGTCGTGGCGGCGTCGGCGCTTTTGATGGCGAACGGGGTGGCGAGCGCGAGAGCTGCGGCCGCTGCCACAGCGAAGCGCGTACGGGTGGATGGCATGTGGGGGGAGCCTCCGTCAATCGTTAGTAAGACTGATTAACAGATTGAAGCATCCATGGCCCTCGACACGAGTGACCTTTAGAAAAATTTAAGATTGTCGATAAACCCGAGGCCGCCCGGACGTGAGTGGCGCCCACGTTCCCGGCATCTGGCCACTCGACGAGAACGGCGGCGCCTATGCCTGGTGTGGCGCGCCCATCGCGCGGTGGGCATAAATCACCAGGTGGACCCGATCCCGGGCGTTCAGCTTGGACAGCAGGTTGCCGACATGGGTTTTCGCTGTGCCGGGTGCGATGTGCAGCCGCCGGGCGATCTCCGCGTTGGACAGTCCTTCGGCGACGAGCGCGAGCACTTGGCGCTCCCGGTCTGTGATCGACGCGAGCGGATCGGGACCAGCAGCGCCGGGACCAGCAGCGCCTGGTCCGGGCGGCTCGGGGCGGGCGGCGAATTCGGCGATGAGTCGGCGCGTGATGCTCGGGGCGAGCAGCGCGTCGCCGGATGCGATGACCCGGACGGCGGCGAGGAGGTCGGCCGGCGGGGTGTCTTTGAGCAGGAAGCCACTGGCTCCGGCGCGCAGCGCTTCATAGACGTAGTCGTCGAGATCGAAGGTGGTCAGAATGAGTACCCGCACGCCGGTCGACGCGGTGATGAGGCGGGTGGCCTCAAGGCCGTCCATGTCGGGCATTCTGATGTCCATCAGGACGACGTCGGGTCGTTCCCGGCGGGCCAGGTCGACCGCCTGCAGGCCGGTGCTGGCCTCGGCGATGACGGTCAGGTCGGCGGCGGTGTCGACTATGCCGCGCAGGCCGGCACGCATGAGATGCTGGTCGTCGGCGACGAGTACACGGATGGTCACACCGCCGCCCTCGCGACCGGCAGCGACGCGGCGACCCGGAACCCCCGTGCGGGCTGCGGCGCGGCGTGCACGGTTCCGCCGTAAAGGTGCACTCGCTCCCGCATGCCGATGAGGCCGTGGCCGTGCCCGTTGACCGCTGGGCCGCCTCGGCCGTCATCGGTCACCTCGATGGACAGCTCCTGCTCCGCGTACGCGATGGCGACCCGGCAGTTGGCGGTCTCGGCGTGCTTGACCACGTTGGTGAGCGCCTCCTGCACGATCCGAAACGCCGACAGGTCGATCCCGGGCGGCAGCGGCCGAGGGATGCCGGTGATCTTTACCTGGACGCGGACGCCGGCCTTCGCGGTCTGCGCCACCAGATGGTCGAGCTCGCCGAGACCGGGCGCCGGAGCGAGCGCCGCCGGACCGTCGTCCCGCAGCATGCCGAGAAGCTGGCGCATTTCCAGAAGCGCTTCCCGGCTGGTGGTTTCGATGGCACTGAGTGTGGCCCGCGCCTTGGCCGGCTGGTCGTCGATCACGAGGTTGCCGAAACCGGCCTGTACCGTGATCACGCTCAAGCTGTGCGCGACCACGTCGTGCAACTCCCTGGCGATGCGCATCCGCTCCTCGGTGACACCACGACGCGCCTTCTCCAGCTCGGCCGCAGCTTGCCGGGCCTGGTACAGCCGCAGCTCCCGCTCGGAGGCCCGGTGCCGCCCGACCGCGTAGCCGATGGTCCAGACCAGGCTGGAGATCAGGCCGAGCAGCACACCGCGGTCGAAAACTCCCGCCACCAGCGCCGGCGCGATGATCACCGCACCGAGGGCGGCCAGCGCGGTCCGCCGCCGGCCGGTGACCGCCACCAGGTACAGGGCGCTCCAGGCGGGCAGCAGACTCTGGTACGGCAAGTCGAGCGCCACCAGCAGCACCAGCACCACCGCCAACGCGAGCACCGGCTGCCGGCGGCGTAGTCCCATCGCGAGGCTGAGCACCGCCACAGCGGCCAGCCCGAGTGCCATCGGCGTTCCGGACGGGTGTCGCACCAGCACCGCGCCGGCGATCACGGCGTTTCCGGCAGCGACGAGGCAATCCAGGGTCAGCCAATGGGCGGGCCGCAGCCGTTTGATCAGCGGCGGCCGCGGCTCGGTGTGCATGGCTGAAGCGTAGGGCGCTGCCAGGCGTCCGGCCTCTGCCGTGAGGCCTATGCCCATCGGCATAGCGGAAGCCCCGAAGATCGGCCGGAACCCGGTCCAGCCGGCGCTCCTCGGCGCCGGCCCGTCAGTCTCGCGGCATACCTCCACGGGCGGACACCAGCCCGTTCAGCGGTGGCGCACCCCCGCGGGCAGAGCGCGGAAATCTGCCCGCGGGGCAATGACTGCGGACATGCCGGCCCGGCACCGTGGACCGCGACGTGAACGCCGCCATGGTCAAGGAGTTCAGATGTCCGGTGAAGCCCTGATGACAGCCAATCCGCAAACCGCCGCAGCAAGCGCTGTCGGTCTCAGCAAGGTCTACGGTGAGGGCGACACCCGCGTCATTGCCCTGGACAACATCGGTGTCGAGTTCCTGCGCGGCCAGTTCACCGCCATCATGGGTCCGTCCGGCTCCGGCAAATCCACCCTGATGCACTGCATGGCCGGCCTGGACTCGATTACCGCGGGCTCGGCCCGGATCGGCGACACCGAACTGGGACGCCTCAACGACAAGCAGCTCACCGGAGTGCGCAGGGATCGGATCGGTTTCGTCTTCCAGTCGTTCAACCTGCTGGCGACGCTCACCGCGCTGGAGAACATCACGCTGCCCATGGCCATCGCCGGGCGCAGGCCCGACCCGGCGTGGCTGGACCGGGTGGTGGCGATCGTCGGCCTGGCTGACCGCCTCGGCCATCGTCCGTCCCAGCTGTCGGGCGGTCAGCAGCAGCGGGTGGCCTGCGCCCGCGCTCTGGCATCCAAGCCGGAGATCATTTTCGCGGACGAGCCCACCGGCAACCTGGACTCGCGGTCCGGCGCGGAAATCCTCGCCTTCCTCCGTGAGTGCGTGCGTGAGCTCGGACAGACCGTGGTGATGGTCACCCATGACCCGGTCGCCGCCTCGTACGCGGACCGCGTGATGTTCCTCGCGGACGGTCGCATCGTCGATGAACTGCCGGCCCCGACCGCAGCCACCGTACTGGACCGCATGCGGCGTTTCGACGCCCCGGCCAGTACCAACTGAACAGGAGCCGACCACCGTGTACCGCGCCGCGTTCCGTAATGTGTGGGCCCACAAGGGCCGCCTGCCGATGACGATGCTGGCCGTGCTCCTCGGCACCGCCTTCGTCGCCGGAACCCTGATCTTCTCCGACTCCATCGAGCAGTCCCTCCAGAACAGCATGTCCGGCAGCCACTCCAGGGTCTCGGTCCAGGTCACCGACACTGCCGCGGACCCGAGCTCCGGAGCCGCCGACGACAGCGGTGCCCGGAGCCCGCTGACCGAGTCCACAGTGCGCAGGATCGCCGCCCTCACGGCAACGCGCTCGGTGCGTGGCACTGTCACTGGCTTCGCCGGGCTCTCAGACCCGCGCGGCAACCTCATCGGCAGCCTCGGCAACACCCAGGGCGCCAACTGGGTACCGTCGGGGAACTCGGGCGACCCGGAGTTCCCTATCGCACAGGGCGCCGGACCGACCGCCGCCGGCATGATCGCCATCGATCGCAGGACCGCGAGCGACAACAACTTCAAGATCGGCGACACCGTACGGGTGGCCGTCAACGGACCCGTGCTGAGGATGACGGTCACGGGCATCTTCAGCACCGACGACCCGCACGTCAGAGCGGGCGGATCGCTCGTCCTGTTCGACACCGCCACCGCTCAGCGCCTCTATCTCCGGACCGGCCGGTACGACAGCATCCAGGTCGTCGCCACGCCCGGCACCAGCCAGGACGAATTACGCAGCGAGGTCCTCAAGGTCGTTCCGGACAGCTCGAACATTACGGTTAGAACCGGAACCCAGCTCGACGCCGACCTATCCGCACAGTCTCGCGGCAACATGTCCGGGATCAGGAACGTGCTGCTCGCCTTCGCCGGGGTCGCCCTGTTCGTCGGCGTCTTCCTGATCTCCAACACCTTCACCATGCTCGTCGCACACCGCACCCGGGAGCTGGCACTGCTGCGCGCCGTCGGCGCGAGCCGCCGCCAGATCACCAACGCGGTGCTCCTGGAAGGACTCGTGGTGGGGGTCAGCGCATCGGTCGCCGGGCTCGTCGTGGGCATCGGAATCGGCGCCGCGCTCCAGGCCTTCATGGGCTCCATGGGCAGTCAGATCTCCACCAGCACGCTGGTCGTCTCGCCCCCTACCGTCCTGGTCACCCTGCTTGCCGGGTTAACCGTCACCGTTCTGGCGGCGCTGCTGCCCGGCCTGCGTGCCTCCCGCGTGGCCCCGCTCGCCGCGATGCGCGACGACGACTCCCCGGCCACCCGCAAGAGCCTCGCCGTTCGCAACAGCATCGGGGGCGCCCTCTCCGGACTCGGTCTGGCACTTGTCCTGTGGGGTGCCGAGCACCGTGGCTCGGTGGGCAACGTGCTGGTCGCCGCGGGGGCGGCGAGCACGCTGATCGGCGTGTTCGTGCTCACCCCCGCGTTGTCCCGGCCGGCGATCGCCCTGATCGGTCCCCTGTACACCCGGCTGTTCGGAATCTCGGGCACCTTGGCCCGACAGAACGCGGTACGCAACCCGCGCCGTACCGCCGCAACCGCCTCGGCACTCACCGTAGGTATCACCTTGATCAGCGCGTTGACGGCCATCGGCGCATCCTTCACCCACGCCATCGACGAGCAGGTAACCCAGAACATGGAAGCCGACTACGCGGTCAGCGCACTGCTCAGCCTGCCGATCGCGCCGGCGCTGCTGCCCGCGATCGCCAGGACCCCGGGCGTGGTCGCATACAGCGCGCTGGACGACCAGCACCTCCGTACGGACGGCCAAGAACTCGCCGTCACCGGCGTCGACCCGACCAGCTTGGACCAACTCCTCGTGCCGAAGATGGTCAGCGGCTCCAGCGCACCTCTCCGGCAGGGCCAGGTCCTGGTGGACGAAGACCACGCGGCAAACCATCACTGGAGCGTCGGCAATACGGTCCCGGTGACCTACCCGGACGGCACCAGCAGCCGGTTGACGGTCGGCGGGGTCTACCGGAACAGCGCAGCCCTCAGCTCCGTGCTGATGAGCGAGTCGGTGCTGAGCCCACACACCACCACACCGTTCTACAGCGCCGTACTGGTCAAAGGAGTCACCGGCGCCACGGTCCGACTTCAGCAGGCACTCAAGGACTCCACCGGCGACAACCCGCTGATCAACGTCCGCACGAAAAACCAGATGCGAGAGCACTTCAGCAGGCAGATCAACCTGATGCTGTACGCCATGGACGCCCTGCTCGCCATGGCCGTGATCATCGCGACCCTGGGCGTCGTCAACACGCTCGCCATGTCGATCCTCGAGCGAAAGCGCGAGATAGGCATGCTGAGAGCGGTCGGCCTTCCCCGCCACGCGGTGAAGCGGATGGTCAGGCTGGAGTCGGTCCTGATCGCGTCCTTCGGCGCCGCGCTGGGCGTCGCCGTCGGCAGCTTCCTGGCCTGGGCATGCGTCCGGCTGCTCAGCAGGGCGATGACCGGACTCACGACCGTCTATCCGCTCGGGCGGTTCGCCGCATACATTGCCGGTGCAGCCCTGGTCGGTCTGCTGGCGGCACTGTGGCCGGCCCGGCAGGCCGCGCAGCTGAACGTCCTGGACAGCATCAAGGCGGACTGACGCCTCACACCGTATGCGGAACTGTCAGAGCGCCGGGCAGCCGCCGGGATGCTTCCTGCCGTTCGTTTGTCTCGGGCCGTTACGGAGGCTTGTGGAAGCGCCTGAACCGTCCCCGTACCTCGCGCCTGCTTTCCTGGCCGTGGCCCAGTACGACGTCCTTCGCGACGAAGGCATCGACTTCGGCCGCCGGCTCACCGAGGCGGGCGTCCCGAACCCAGCTGCACGTGTAGGCCGGAGCTTTCCACGCGTGGGACAGATTCGCCCCCGGAGTGCCCTGACCCGCAGTTTCGAGCGGACCACCTGCACGCCACCACAACCTGACGAGCGGGACTCAGCCGGACCAGCCGAGTCGTTGCACACGTTGCCGCAGCTCACGGATGGAGGCGAGGTCGATATCGATATCGGCCAAGGTCTGCTGCGGCCGCTCGATCTCACCGGCCGAGCGCCGCGACGCATCGGCGATCGCGGACAGCTGGCGGGACTGGCTCGTCACCGCCTCGTTCAGCCCGGTGTGCATCTGCTGCTCGATGGCGCGAATCCCGTCGCGTATCCGCTTGCTGACGGCCATGCGGAACGCGTCGATCAGTGACCTCAGCTCGCCGGCACTCTCGGCGTTGCGTCGGCTGCGCTGCCGCTGCCTCTCCCCGGCCACGGCCGCCCCGCCCAGGCCGAGCGCGCCGGACGCTGAGACAGCTCCGGTCAACCACAGCGGCATCCCGATACCGAGGAATCGAGGAACGACGAGGGATATCATGATCCCGCTGTAGGCGGGCATCAGGACACCGACCAGACGGGTGGCCAACGCCTGGCGTTCGGAGAGGGCCCGTGGGCCGCGGTGGATGTGAGCCACCAGCTCCGCCGGCGGCTCGAGGTCGAGAGTTGCCGGCGGCACCGGCACGCTCAGCTCGACCGAGGAGGCGACCCGGTCGCCGATCTCGCGTGCCGCCAGGCGCAACGCTCGATGCACTGCCTCGGTCTCGGTCGCCAGGCGCTTCCGCAGCCAGCGGTCGAGGTCGTCGCCGGTCAGCCCCTTCGACTCGATCACCACGGTGCCCTCGTCGAGCAGGGCGCGCAACCAGTTGTGGACGGCGAACTCGATGTCCGAAGTGGTTGCCGCCAAGGCATCGCTGAGCACCCGGGGCCATCGGACGGCGCGCTCCTGAAACTGGCGCAAGCGGACCTCGTCGTATCGCGCCTCGTTGGCGATGCGGGCCCGCTGACCGGGGTCGACCAAGACGGCGCGGCGGTTGCGAAGGTCGATCTCCAGCGCTTGCAAGGCTCGTATCGCAGTCTCGGCGACAGGCGCCGCCGGGCGCCCAGCAGCCAATTCCGCGGCGGCCGTGTGCATCCGCCGCACGAGATCGGCTCGCCCGTTGGCCGCGGCTCCCTGCAGCACCAGGTCGACGACCTCCCGCAGATCACCACGGACGATCAGGTCGCTCGCAACGGTCATCGTGGCCTCCGCTATGTAACAGTGCCCGGCGGCGGGCCGGCCGCCGGCGACCGAAGCCGCCGGCGACCGCGCTCGTCGTCAGTGGCAGGCCAGGATCGAGTTGTGGTCAAAGCCGATCAGGCCGCGACCGCCATCGTGGCAGTCGCCGAAGCCGCCGAAGCCACGGTCGTCGTGGCAGTCGCCGAGGCCGCCCCAGCCAGGGTCGTCGAGGCGGCCGCAGTCGCCACCCCAGCCGGGATCGTTGAAGACGCCGTGTTCGCCCCAGCCTCCGCCGTGGTGCTGCTCGTGGTTCCCGCCGAAACGTTCACGGCCGGGGTCGGAACAGTCGTTGCCGCCGTGCGGGTTGCCGTGATGGGCGTTGTGCCACATGGTGAATTCACTTCCTTCGTATCGGGGGGTCGTGATGACCGGGAAGTTGCTTCCCAGTCGTCTACGCCAACGGCCGAACCGGCCCGCGAGTAACTGATTACGTCCGACCAAAAAATGGTGACTAAAGGCTCGGTGTCTCTGACGTAAGATCACCATTAGTCTTTGGTCCGGGTGAGTGAAAGTGGCCGCATCAGCGCTTGCGGACAGGGTCGAACGGTGGATGGCCGAACATTGATTGTTGTAGGCTACGGCGCAATTCGTCCGAAAGTTTGAGTAGTCCCTCGGCCGGTCGCTTCGTTTGATGCCACGGCGGTCACCCGACACCTCGCTCGTCGTTGCAGGAGACGTCGCGCCGGGAGTGTTGGGCTTGGGGATGATCGGTTCGGTGCCGCGCTCGAGGCAGGCCTGGCGGAAGGCCTCGCTGCTTGGCATGCGGCCACCTGATTATCCCTGCTCTGCGTTCGGTGGACCTGCCCGCGCAACGCACCGGCCCCGCGGTTCACGCCGCGCGGCCATTGGACACCACTGGGCCCAAGACGCCAGCCGGTCCCGTCAGGCCATCTCGAGCTCCCCCAGTCCGGGTCATCCCAGCTGTCGTGGTATTCGCCGAGCCGGCCGACACGCTCGCAGCCGATCCGGGTCCGGAAAGTAGCCGACAACATCGCTGTCGTCGTCATTCTCATGGCTGCCCATCTGGATTCAGGCGCCGTGCGCGGCCGGCTGGGTCGTGGCGGTGGCGGCGTGGGCGGGTCCTGCGCCGATCGCCAAAGCGGCGCCGAGCCCGAGGCCGCTCATAGCGAGCAAACGAGTAATGCAGTTCATTTTCCCTCCGATGGACAACGTCAGTTCTTCGGTGGCATAACGCTGCGACCGATCCGACCACAGCCCGCCGGCCGAGCGGATGTTCAGATGGCCGTACTAAATGCACCGACCTTTTCTCGGATTCCTCTTCGTAAAATGTGATCGGCCGAACGGTCAGCTATCGGGTCGGCCGAACGGCCTGAAGGCCGCCGTTTGTCACCCGTCCGGGATCATCTACTCGAAAACGCTTATGGCGCATTAAAGCCGCAAAACGTACATTACGGACAGTGGAGCGGTTCGGTCTTCGTTCCGCCCACCGGCATCGTCACCACAGCACCCTTGATAGAGAAGGAACAACCAGCATGCTGAAGGCACTGGCCACCGGAGCCACCCTGCTCGCCTCACTCGCCACCACCGGTGCGGCCGCACACGCCGGACCCGCGTCGACTCACCCGAGCGATGACATGGCCATCACGGTGGCCGCCGCGAACGGCTCGGGCTGCCCGATGGGCAGCGCCGACGTGACCGTGTCGCCGGACAACAAGGCGTTCACCGTCACCTACAGTCAGTTCACCGCCCAGACCGGCGCAGGCACCAAGCCGACCGACTTCCGCAAGAACTGCCAGCTCGCCCTGAACGTGCACGTCCCGCAGGGCTACACGTTCGCCATCGCTGGTGCCGACTACCGCGGCTACGCGCGCCTCGAGCGCGGCGCATCCGGGTCGGAGAGCGCGAACTACTACTTCCAGGGTGAGCCCCAGTCGACCCGGATCCGGCACGACTTCACCGGCCCGGCGGACTCCGACTGGCAGCGCACCGACACGGTCGGCATCCAGTCGCTGTCGTTCCTGCCCTGCGGCGAGGACCGCTACCTCAACGTCAACACCGAACTACGGGTCAACCGCGGCTGGTCCAACCCGAAGAGCACGAGCTTCCTGACCATGGATTCCACTGACGGGAGCATCGACACCGTCTACCACGTCGCCTGGAAGAAGTGCTGACATAAAGTGGCCGCGCCGGCCCGGGCACCCTGATCCCGGGCCGCCGGCACCGTCTCCACTACAAGGCGAGGACGCCCGCGAAATACTACGATCTATCGCGCGTATGCCCGGCTGGAACTGTCCGAGAGCCGAGCTGGAAGGACATCAACTCTGGCACCGCGTTCCTGTACGCGTGGCCGCGCGCCGTGCCGGCGGTTACTCCGTCAGGGTCAAGGCCCTACTCGGGCAGATCTCGATGGCGACCCGGGCCCGCTTCAAGGCCTCGTCGTCCGCCGGGGTGTCCTGGAGGACGACGACCGTGCCGTCCTCATCGCTCTGATCGAACGCTTCGGGGTCGGTCAGGACGCACTGGCCCGCTCCGACGCAGCGGTCGAGGTCCGCCACGATCTTGGTCATGCCGGCTCGTCCCATGTCACGGGTACCTCGTGGATGCCGTAGATGAAGGCGTCGTCCTTGTAGGGCAGCCGGTCGGCGGGTTTGGCCAGGCGCAGCGTCGGAATCCGGCGGAAGAGGGTGTCGAAGACGACCTGCAGCTCCATGCGGGCCAGGTTCTGGCCGAGGCACTGGTGGATGCCGAAGCCGAAGGCGACGTGGTTACGGGCACCCCGGTCGAGCTTGATCTCTTCCGCCTCGTCGAAGGCCGACGGGTCGTGGTTGGCCGCGTTGCTCAGTGCCAGGACGGGGTCGCCGGCCCGGATGGTCACGTCGCCGATCTGGACGTCCTCGATGGCGACGCGGGAGTTGGCGAACTCGGCGATCGTGTAGACCCGCAGCAACTCCTCGATCGCGGGGAGCGTACGCGTCGGGTCCTCGCGCAGCGCCGCCAGTTCCGCCGGGCGCTCCAGTAGCGTCACCACGCCGAGCGAGATCATGTTGGCGGTGGTCTCGTGCCCGGCGATCAGCAGCAGGAAGGCCAGCGACAGGACGTCCTCGGGGTCGTTGCCCTGGGTGAGCTGACGGCCCAGCAGGTCGTCGGTCGGGTCGGCGGCCTTCTCGGCGATCAGGTCCCTGAGATAGTCGCGCAGCTCCGTGACCGCCTGCCGCCGGCCCTCGGCGGTGACGGCGCGGCTCAGCAGGGCCGAACTGCGGGCCTGAAAGAACTCGTGGTCCCGGTACGGCACGCCGAGCTGCTCGCAGATGACCAGGCTCGGCACCGGCAGGGAGAGGGACCGTACGAGATCTGCGGGGCGCGGCCCGGCCAGCATCGCGTCGATGTGCTCGTCGACGATTTGCTGGATGCGCGGGCGCAGGGCCGCCATGCGGCGCACGGTGAATTCGCCGACCACGGCCTTGCGGGCGGGACCGTGCTCGGGCGGGTCCAGCTGGATGATCGATCGGCGCATGAGGTCGAAGGCGGGTCGCTCGCGGGTGAACCGGGGGAAGTTCGGATGCTGGCGGTCGGAGCTGAACCGCGGGTCGGTGAGCATGGCGCGGATGTGCTCGAGCCGGCTCAGCGCCCAGGCGACCTGACCACTGGGCAGGGTGACCTGGGAGATCCCGGAATCGGTGTCCCGGATGCGGGTGTGCTCGTCCGCGGGCGCGTACGGGCAGCGGCGGGTGGTCTGCAGGGCGGGGGCGGTCACCGAGGAACCTCCATCGGTCGCGGTCGAATCAAAGCGGAATAAAATCCTCCGCTTGTTCGCCCAGAATAGCTCTGAATCCGGACATTCGTCCAGAGTCGACAGTCTGGTCGTCAGGAATCCAGGTGGAGGTCGGCCACGCTGATCGGCGCGCCGGGAAGCGTGCTCTGCCCGCCGGAGTGCAGGCCATCCAGGATGAGGGTCAAACAGCGCCGCATCAGCAGGTCGGACATCTCCGCGGACCGGCTCGGTGGAGGTTTGAGCAGGAACGACACCACCGCGAACACGTCACCCGCGCCGACGTCGGACCGCATCGAGCCTTCGGCCTGGGCTCGCTCGACCAGGTGCTCGACCACGTCTATCACCGCGGCGCGGGTCTGCCGGAAGTCGGGTGCCTCCTTGAAGGCCTGCCGCGTGTGCTCGTCCATCATGGATACGTGCGTGCTGAACCGCAGGCCGACGGCCCGGCGGACGATCCGCGCAAGGGCGTCCCATGCGGTCCGCTCCTCGCCGATCGCGGCGTGGGCGTCGGCCAGGATCGCCGAGAGGCTCTCCAGGGCGACGGCGCGCAGCAATGACCCCCGGTCGGGGAAGCGGCGGTAGAGCGTGCCGACGCCGACCCCGGCCCGCCGGGCGATCTCGTCCATCGGCGCGCCCGGGCCGATCTCGGCGAACACGACCCGGGCCACGGCCACGATGTGGTCGCGGTTGCGCTGAGCGTCGGCCCGCAGCCGTGTTGTTTCGGCCTTCATCGAATCCTCCCGCGTTCCCGGCAGGCTATCCGGGCGCGGTCTGGCCGGCCACCGGCTGCCGGTCCGGATTCAGCGGCGTCCGGCCAGATCCGTGCCCACCTCGCCCCCGTCGACAACAGCGTGCCGATCCGATAGCGCCCGGCATCGGAATCGTCCTCTCGATGCCGTTCGCAGCGATCCTCACTGTTCTGTTCGAACAGGTGAACCTCCCACTGCTCCGAATGACGTCGGCCATCGCCGGGCCCCAGCATGGAGGGTCGGTGCGGGCGCTGGGCGCCCTCAGAAGCTCCTGTGACGTTCGGTCATGTCTGGCGTTGTTGCGAGCGCATGTCAGCAGCCACCTCGTGTCAGCGAGGAGATGGTCACGTTGCCGTCGTTCGTTGATCAACTCGTGCGACTCACCACAGTATTCAACCGGTTCCTTCGGCTGTCCGGGCCGACAGTGCAGCCGGCGGCGTTCACCGACCATGCCCGCGGACACGACGCAGGGGCCTCAGGGGAGTAGAACGATCTTGCCTCGGGCGTGGCCGGTCTCGCTGAGCTCGTGGGCGGCCGCCGCGTCCGCGAACGGGAACGCCCCGGCGACCGGGATCCGCAACCGGCCCTCGCCTGCGAGGCGAACGGCTGCCTCCAGCCCGTGGAACGCCATCGGGTCGGGATCGCCGAACGGGCTTCCGGGCGGCGCCCCGTGTGACAGGTGCACGCCGTGTGCCGGGGCGCCGAAGTCGGCGATCGTGACCACCTTCGCCGGGGAGCCCGCGATGGCGATCAGCTCGGACAACGCGCCCCCGGCGCAGTCGAACACCGAGTCCACTTCGTACGCCGCGACGCGTTCCGCAAGGCCCGGCCCGTAAGTCACCGGGATCGCTCCGAGCGTGCGCAGGAATTCGTGGTTGTTCTCGCCGGCCGTACCGATGACGGTGTCGCCGCGCGCGACGGCGAGCTGGACCGCGACCGTGCCCACGGCCCCGGCCGCGCCGTTGATGAGCAGGACGCCGGGGGCCAGCCGGTCCAGGACCCGGGTGGAGGTCTCGACGCTGCTGGCGGCGCCGCCTGCCTCGGCCCAGCTCCACTGTGCAGGCTTGGGCGCCCAGTGGGCCAGGACCGCGTGCTCGGCCTGGGTCGCGCGCAGCGTGACGGTGCTGACGCCGAACACCTCGTCGCCGATCTCGACCCCGGCGACGCCCGCGCCGATTTCGTCGACCACGCCCGCCGCGTCGAAGCCGAGTATGACGGGGAACGTCGCCTTGACGGCGCTGGTCAGGGCCCCGGATCGGATCTTGGTTTCGGCGGGTGTGACGCCGGCGGCCCGGACAGCGACGCGGATCTGGCCCGGCCCGGGGTGCGGCGCCGGCACCTCGGCGACGTGCAGGACGCCGGCGGGGCCGTATTCGGTGAAGACGACAGCTCTCATGCGCCGGACGCTAGCGGCACGCCCCGTCCGTTTAGCTAAAGTGAGAGCCGTGACTGCCCAAGTGCCTCACCTGCGCGCGGACGCCGCGGACAACCGGGAGCGGATCCTCGAGGCGACCCGCGAGCTTTTCGCGGCCGAGGGCCTCGACGTGCCGATGCGGGCGATCGCGCGCCGTGCGGGCGTCGGGCCCGCCACCCTCTACCGCCGCTTTCCGACGAAGGAGGCCCTGGTCACCGAGGCCTTCGCGGAGCAGATGGGCCGCTGCGGCAGCATCGTCGCGGAGGGCCTCGCCATGGCCGACCCGTGGGAGGCCTTTCGCCACGTGGTTGAGCAGGTGTGCGACCTGCACGCCCGCGACCGCGGCTTCACCATGGCTGTCATGGCCACCTACCCGAAGGCGGTCGACTTCGGCGCCGCCCGCGAGTGGTCCGTGCGCGCGCTCGGCGAGATGCTGCGCCGCGCCAAGGAGGCCGGCCGCCTGAGCCAGGACATCACCATCGACGACGTGCTTCTGCTGATCATGGCCCATCGCGGTATCCGCCGCCTGACGGAAGCCGCGACGATCGCCGCCTCCCGCCGCTTCGCCGACCTGTTCTTGCGCAGCGTCCAGGCCTGATCTTCACCCTGACCGACACCGACGGCCGCGGGGTGGACCACATCACCGAACGCGGAATCGTGGTCGACGGGCTCGAGTACGAGGTCGATCTGATCAGCTACTCCACCGGGCTCGACTCCAACGCCTACAGGTACGAAGCGGGCGGGTACCAGCGGGTCGGACGGGGCGGGGTGTCCCTGGCGGGGCGCAGGCCGCCATCTCGATCAACATCCCGCACGTCACCTCTCGTCAGACCGGAGCACGTCGCGGCGCTGATCGCACGTTTCCTGCGGGCCGGTGTCACCGTCGCCGAGGCGCGTGGATCGCGACATCCGTATCACCGCGGCCATGAGTTCCTGACCATCGTGGTTGACCACGACACCGGAAACATGGTCTCGGTCGGCAAAGAGCGCGTGCGCGTTGGTCAGCTAGGCGAGGTCGCGTTGATGGCCTGCACCGTCGAGCAGGGTCGAGCACGTCCTTCCGGACGCCGGCGGCTTCCTGCTCAAGCACCGTGCCGGTACGGCACTGCAGTGCACGCGGACTGGGATGCGGCAGCTTGTGACCGCGGATGAGCTGCGTATTTACTCAATTGACCGTTTCTCGCATGCGCTGCTCGGCCACGGCGCTGCGTATCACCAGCAGGCGTAGTTCGAGCTCGTCGGACACTGTCGCGGCCAGATGCTCCAGAGCGGTCAGCTGTCGTTGGGTCGCCTCGCGTGGCCGGTTGTCGATCACGTTGACCGTGCCGAGCCGGTAGCCGTCGTAGGTCCGGATCGGCGCTGCCGCGTAGAACCGCAGGCCGAGCGGGCCGCGGACGAGGGGGTGCTCGTAGGTCCGCGGGTCGGTGGCCGCGTCGTTGACTACATAGACGCCGTCGTGGGCGACGGCGGAAGCACACAGGCCCGGCTCCGGGCCGACCTCGCGGACGTCCGGCAGGCCATAGGCAGCGGCGAGCCAGACGCGATGCTGCTCGACCAGCGAGACCGTCGCGATCGGAGTGTCGAAAAGGGCGGCGGCGACGAACGCGATCTGTTCGTACGTGTCCTCGACCGGCTCATCCACCAGTTGGTAGCGGCGTACCGCGTCGAGCCGCGCCTGTTCCGCCGGGCCGTCTAGATATTCGTAGGTACCGCTGCATCTCATGAGATCTCTCCCAACGTAAATGATCAATTCGGGTCACGTTGAGCGCAGTGAGCGTGCATGGCGGCCGGTTGTGGCGACGCCAGGGCACTTCGCAGTGATACCGCCTTCACACCGGAAACGTCGCACAATTTGTCCGACTGAGAGCGCCGCCGGCGGCGCTCGTTGCCGGGCTGTCTGCCGGCGCGCTGTCATGCCGCGAACCGCTCGTAGACCCGGTCTTCCGCGTACCACCAACAGTGCGGTCACGGGTGGTCGATCGGGGGACCGCCCCAGCCCTGCCGCGGCAGATCGGTCACACCGGACCCCGGAATCAGTGTCGGCCGGCACCCGGAGTTCTGCATCGATGCTTGCGCAGTCGGTGCGGTTGCCGTACAACGTGCGCATGGCGCCCACGGATGACGAGATCTCCGCTCAGCTTCGGCCCGACCTGCCGCACGCGGCACGCATCTGGAACTACTGGATGGGAGGCAAGGACAACTTCGCCGCTGACCGGGCCGCTGGGGACGCGGTCGCCATGGTCTACCCGGAGATCGTCCTGATGGCGAAGGAGTCCCGCCGGTTCCTCATCCGGGCGGTGCGCTACCTGGCCGCCGAGGCCGGCATCAGGCAGTTCCTCGACATCGGAACCGGACTGCCGACCATGCAGAACACCCACGAGGTTGCCCAGGCGGTCGCGCCCGAGGCGCAGGTCGTCTATGTGGACAACGACCCGCTGGTGCTCGTTCACGCCCGCGCCCTGATGGCGCAGGCGGCCGGCAATGGACGCACCACGCATGTGGACGCCGACTACCACAGTCCGGGGTTGATCCTCGCAGAGGCCGCGAAGGTGCTCGACTTCTCCAAGCCGATCGCGGTGATGTTCATGGGCGTCATGGGCTATGAGCCGGATCTGAAGGTGGTGGCGTCCATCGTGGACGCGGTGGTGGAGGCGGTCCCGGCGGGTAGCTACCTGGTGCTGTGGGACGGCACGAACACCACCCCGGCCGTGGTGGAGGGCGCCGAGCGGCTGGCCCGCAGCGGCGGCGTGCCATACATCTTGCGCAGCCCGGAGGAGATCGGCAGCCTGTTCAACGGGCTGGACATGGTGGAGCCAGGCCTGGTGCAGATCACAGACTGGCGCCCGGACGGTGACGCCGAGTGGCTGGACGCGTACGGCGCGGTGGCGCGGAAGCCCTGACCGTACGGAGTGTGGATGCACTCGCCGCAACGTCGGACACGGAGGACGCTATAAGCCCTCCCACCCGCGTTTCTCGGTGTTTTCCTCCCATATGTCGCTGATCGGCGCCCTATCACCGCTGACCTGCGGCGGTCCCAAGGCGTTCCAGCCGTTGAAGCCCAAAGGCGGCGTAGCGGCCGGAGCCGAGTTGCCTGCTGAAGGGGGCCAATGTGTGCAGGCGTATGCCGGTCGCGTGGTCACCCGTCGACAAGGAGTACGTGATTGGATCTGTTCATGGGTGATATTGATTTACTCATCCGGCGCTTGCGGGACGTCGGTTTCGCTGTCGCCTCGGTCACGCCGACGACCGGAGGCATGGTGGCGGTTTCGGGTCTGGCTGGGTTGGAGGACGGCCGGACGATCTTCGCCAAGACCATGCCGGGGTCCGGCTCCGACCTCTTTCCGATCGAGGCCGAGGGGCTGCGGGCCCTTACCGAACTGGGTGGCGCGTCGACTCCGGAGGTCCTGCTGAGCTCGCCGGACCTGCTGGTTCTTGAGGCGATGCGTCCCCGGGGACCGGACGCGGATTTCTGGGAGGCCGCCGGACGGATGCTTGCCGAAGTTCACGTGACCGCGGTCGGGGAGAGGTTCGGCTGGCATCACGACGGCTGGCTCGGCCGGCTGCGTCAGGAGAACACCTGGACCGAGGACGGTCATGAGTTCTTCGCCCGGCATCGCATTTTGCGCTGGCTGGCCGAGCCATTGGTGGAGGCGGCGTTCGACGGCGCGGAACGGGCCGCGCTGGAGCGGTTGTGCGCGGCGCTGCCGGAGATCGTGCCGGTCTGTCCGCCGGTGCTGAATCACGGTGATCTGTGGACCGGGAACCTCGTGGCGACCGCGTCCGGTGGGCCGACGTTCATCGATCCGGCCGTCTCCTATACGTGGGCGGAGTCCGACCTGTCCATGGTGTGGTCGGCGAACCGGCCGCCGGTCTCGGAGCGGTTCTTCGCCGCCTACGGCGAGATCGCTCCCCTGGTGGACGGCTGGCAGCAGCGGATGCCGGTTTTTCATCTGCGCGAGGTACTCAGCGTCATCGCGCACGGCGACGACGACTGGGGCGCTGCGGCCGCGGTGCGCAAGGTGATCGCGCCGTTCGGCCGCCGATGATCGAAGGGGATGGATTGCGGGGCGGCACCGTCGACGGCCGGCCGGCGGCCTGACTGTCGTGACGGACAGCGGAGCGGTCAGTGTTGGTAGTGGCGGCCCCGGCTGGTCTCCAGCAGGCTCGGCAGTGATTTCGGCGACCAGTGCAACGTTGTGGTACCAACGGCCCGTTTTAACGCCGTGAGAGCCGACGAGGAAGAAGCCTTCCGGGAGTTCGTCGCCGCGCAGCTGCTCCCGCTGCGGAAGCTGGCGTACGTGACCTGCGGGGACTGGCACCTGGCCGAGGACGCGGTCGCGACCGCCCTCGCCAAGCTGTACCCGCGATGGCGCCGGCTGGACCGGCCCGATCTGTACGCCAAGACGATGGTCTACCGAGCCGCGATCGACGAACGGCGGCGCCCGTGGCGGCGGGAACGGTCAGCGAGCGACGCCATGCCCGACGTGACGCTTCGCGACCCCGCGCCGCTCAGCGACGAGCGCCTACGCGTGCGGGCGGCGCTGCTGGAGGTGCCGCCACGGCAACGGGCGGCCCTGGTGCTGCGGTACTACCTCGGCCTGACACAAGAGGAGACGGCGACGGTGCTGGGCTGCAGCACCGGCACAGCCAAGAGCCAGGTGTCGCGCGGACTCGGCAAGCTGCGCGACCTGCTGACCGCCGAACAGATCGAGCTGAGCGACGTGGAGGTGTGGAACAGTGCGCATGCATGAGGTGGTGAACATGGCGACCGACGACGGGCC
The DNA here is from genome assembly GCF_044455125.1 of Actinoplanes sp. NPDC051343. Classification (NCBI taxonomy): domain Bacteria; kingdom Bacillati; phylum Actinomycetota; class Actinomycetes; order Micromonosporales; family Micromonosporaceae; genus Actinoplanes; species Actinoplanes sp. NPDC051343. The sequence continues at coordinate 227,847 of NZ_JBITEL010000001.1, read as the reverse complement.
GCCCCTGGGAATGAGCGTCGACGACATCGTGGCCTCCGGGCGGCGGGTGCAGCGGCGCCGCCGGACCGCCCTTGCGGCGGGCCTGGCGATCGCGGCCGTGGCGGCGGTGGCGGTGACGACGACCGCCCTGGTGACGGCGGGACCCCGTACAGGAAAAGAGGCGGCGAGGGTGGCCGCGTCGAGTAGCCCCGCCGTCACCAAAGCGGCGGCCGGCCCGCTGCTGGCGGACCCGCTCGAGTTCACCTTTTCCGGGTACTCAGTGGGGCCGGTGCACGTGCAGAATCCGATTGTGGCGGGCAACGCCTACCAGATCGCCGCGGTGACCGTCGACGGGACGACCGACAGCCGCCACCCGGGGAAGGTGTCCGACCGGGGCGACGTGAAGCCGAGGCTGGACGCGACGCTCACGCTCTACCGGCCGGGCGCCTACGCCGTGCAGCGGCTGGCGGGCGCCACCTCGACCACGGTGTCCGGACACCGGGCGCTGAAGGTGGAACATCACGAGAGCTTCGGCCCTTGGCTCAGGACGCTGGCGTGGGAGTACGCGCCGAACGCCTGGGCGGTGCTCGACAGCGACGCTGACCGGGCCGATCTGCCGACGATGCAGCAGCTTGAGGCAACGGCCGCCGCGCTGAACGGGGCCGCGGCCCGGCCGGTCACGGTGCCGTTCAGGTTGAGCTACGTCCCGCCAGGATACGAGGTGTTCGCCGTCGGTGACCACATGACCGGCAGCCTCGACGCCGTCGGTGGCCCGAGCGTCACCCAGTACAGCGGTCTCTTCTTCGCCAAGAGCGGGCTTCGCAAGACGGGGTTGGGGGGGCCGTACGACAACATGATGCCGGGCGCGTTCGAGATCATGATCTCGGCGAACACCCCTGACGCGCCCGGCACCAACGGCTGCGATTCGGGGCCCTGCACCCGGCTCGCCGACGGCGGCAAAGTGATCGTCGAGGTGGCGGGCAACGCCGGCAGTCTCTCGCAGGGCGAGACGATGAAGGTACTCAACGGGATCAGGCTGACCGACGTACAGGACACCGGCACCTGGGTCGACATCCGCACGGCACTGACTCGATAAACCTCGAGCCGGCCCGACCCGAGCCGTGCGTCCCGTGGCCGTCACGCCACGCGACGCACGGCTCACGGCCGGCCCGTGCGGCACGTCAGGCGGCTCGACGGCGGCCGAATCGGAAGTCGGCCGGGCGCCGCATGGTTCGGGGCGTACGAAAGAATCTGGACAGCGGTGCTGCACCCTGCCGGCCCGTCGGGCGCGTTCCGACCGGTGCGGCGACGAGTGACGGCGAAGGCGACTGCGCATACCGGCTGCACGACCACGGATGATGGCAGGATCGCTGGCTATGGAGTCCCAACGTTTCGTCGTCACGATTACCGCCGGGCCAGGCGGCAAATTGCTGGTGGCCGTTCCGTTCGACCCCGACGCGGTCTGGGGCGTCAAACGGCGCCACCACGTTGCCGGTACCGTCAACGGCGCCCGGGTGCGGGCAGTCCTGGAACCAGCCGGCGACGGCTTCGGGTTCACCCTCGGCCCGAAGTCACCGAACGCCTGTGGAGTCGCGGTTGGTACCGAGGTCACGGTAGAGATCGCGCCAGAAGGCCCGCAACGCGCCGACCTCGCCGCCGACGTCGCCGCGGCCTTGTCCGCCGACCCGGACGCCGGGGCGTTCTTCGACTCGCTCGCGCAGTTCTACCGCCGGGCCTACCTACGCTGGATCGATGCCACAAAACGCCGGCCTGAACAGCGCGCCGAACGCATCGCTGAAATGGTGGAACTGCTTAAATCCGGGGCCAAGGCACGCCCCTAATACTGTGATCGGGTACCGGCCGAGCGGAGAAGCGGCCAGTCGGAGATGGTCGAGGCCGGGCTCACTGTCATGCCGCGATCCGCGCGCGACTCAGCTTGCCGATCACGCCGTCGGTGGCCGCACGGGGCGTGCGTGCGTTTCCGCCGGGTTACGGCCTTGATGTGAACAAAAGATGAGCCGCGATCCGGGATTGCCTTGAGTTGAGGGGTGGCGAACCGAATACAGCAGCTGGTAAGCCGCGGCGAAGCCTGGCGGCCAGCAGACCCCTGGAGATATCCATGCCCAGCCGTCAGTTCGTGACGTTCGACGTAGCGAACCATTTCTTCGGGGTCCCCGTGGAAATCGTGCAGGAAGTCCTGCTCAACGAGACGTACACGCCGATGCCGCTCGCCCCGGACGCGTGCGGCGGACTGTTCAACCTGCGCGGCGAGGTCATCGGGACGGTGGACATGCAGGTCCGGTTTGGGCTGCCACCAAGGTCGATGTCGAGTGCGATCATCAACGTGGTCGTGCTGGCCGGCGGTGAACCGGTGAGTCTCCTGGTGGACCGGATCGGACTGGTCGCCGACCTGGACGATGCAGCGTTCGAGCCGCCACCGGACACGCTCACCGGGCCGACCCGGGCGATGATCGTCGGGTCATACCAGACCGAGGATCGGCTGTTGCTGGTGCTCGATGTCGATGAGTGTGTCAACACCGCCCGCGCCGCAGTCTGAACGAGCCGGCGGGACCGCCCGAACAACGACCTCGGCGCGACCCGCTGAGCAAGCGCGTCGAGCACTCGGGTCGGATGCCCGGCGGTGTGACCCGCCGGGCACGGCGTTACCGGCATGCGGTCAGGGGTAACTGATCAGGGTGTGCGGGGTGACCGCGGACGGCAGGGCCGCGTCGCCCGTGTCGTTGATGACGTGGGTGATCGAGCCCTTGCCGAGGGACACGGTCAGCAGGTCGTGAAACTTGACGTTCGCGTTCACCGGCGCCTCGAAAGAGTGGTATGCCGCGATCGAGGGGTCGGCCGTGAAGACGCAGTAGCTGCCTAGGCCCCAGGCCTCGTGGCTGGTCACGCTACTGCCGACCTTGTACGCCGCGTAGCCCGTGATGCCGTCGTGCGACCACGCGGCCGCGCTGGGTGGGTCGTACGGCAGCTCGTTCTGGAAGAAGATGGTCTTGCCGCCGTTGCCGTTCCAGACCACGTTGTACTTCTGGAAGTGCTCGACGAACAGGCCGTACGCGTTGACGTTCGTTCCGTTGACGAGCAGGCCGGTGTCGGCGGGGTTGCTGGTCCAGCCGGCCCCGCTGCCGTGGTCGGCCCGCCAGGACCAGATGTGGTCGATGATGGTGTCGTTGCTGTTGACCACGAGCGCGTTGGTGACGGCGGCCGGACCGGCACCGCCGACGCGCAGGAAGACGTCCTGCAACGAGGTCGGGTCGGTGGCGTGGCTCGCGCTCGCGCCGGCCGGACCGACTTGCAGCAGCGCCGCCGAGCGGGTGGCGCCGGCGTCGAAGAGCAGCCCGGCAACCTTGACCCCGTTGACATCGGCGATGCTCATCGCCGTCGCACCGTTGTCGGCGGTCAGCGTCGCGTAGCCCAGGCCGAGCACCACGGTGTCGGCGCGGGTCACGTTGATCGTCTGGCTGACGTGGTAGACGCCGGGCGTGAACAGCAGGTTCAGCCCGCCGGCCAGGGCGGCGTTGATCGTCGCCGCGGAGTCGCCGGGGTGCGCGACGTAGAACTGGCTGAGCGGCAGTGATGTGCCCGAGGTGTTGCCGCCGGCCCAGGTGGTGCCGGTGCTGTTGGTGCGCAGCGACGGGACGAAAACCCGGTAGGCGCCGGCCGAGTCGGTGTAGAGGTACGGCTTCTCCCGGGTCACCGGAGTGCGCGGGACCACGGTGTACGGCGGCTTGGGGAAGCTGTTCGCCGGTGCGCCGTTCACACCGGAGAAGACCATGTTCCACACTCCGCCGTTCCAGCCGCCCACCTGGCTGTCCCGGGTGTACCACTGCTGCTGCGAGCAGGGGCTGACCGTACCGCTGATCCGGCTGTCGGCGATGTAGCCGCCGCTGGCCCACCCGCAGTTGGGAGAGGCGAGTGTCATCCCGCCGTGCACGTCCATCCGGCGGAACGGGGCTGCCTGGGCGACCGCCCACCGGTCGGTGCCGGACACCGGGAAGAGTTCCATGTTCTCCGCCGAGCGCCAGAAGTTGAGGGTGGCGTTTCCCCCGTTCCAGCCGGCGTCGACGGTGATGTCGCCGTGCAGGGACACATCGTCGGGGTTCTGGCCGAGTCCGGCGATCGAGGTGTAGAAGCCGAGCTGGGCGTTGAGGTTCTGGTACGAGCCGGGTTTGAACAACAGCGCATACCGCTGGGTGCCGAACTGATTCTTCTCTTGGGTGGCGAAGACCTGATCCAGCCGGGACTGGATGTTCGCCGACGACATCGACGGGTCGAAGACGATCACGTTCGGGCCAAGATCACCGCCGCCGCCCGGCGGCGGTGTGGTGGTGCCGGAGCCGCTGTGCACGGCGAATTCGTAGAGCGAGTAGCCGTACGTCGTGGCGCGCGTGGTGCCGTACATCCGGATGAACCGGCCGGAGCCGGTGACCGGGATGGTCTGGGTGCCGCCGCTGCCGGTGGTGGTCGAGTAGATCGTCGTCCAGTCGCCGGTGCCGGTCGGCGACACCTGGATCTGGAAGGCCTTGGCGTACGACGTCTGCCAGTTCAGGTCCACTTGGCAGACGCCGGTGGTGGTGCCGAGGTCGACCTGCAGCCACTGCGGGTCGCTGGACCCGCTGGACCAGCGGGTGGACGCGTCACCGTCGACGGCGTTGGCGGCCGACAGCCGGCCGGCCTCGACCGACGACGTGGTTGCCGGTCGCTGCAGGGCCACGTTGGTGGTGCCGCACTCGGCGGCCTGGGCGCCCGAGGGGGTGGCGACCGCGGTGACGGCCGATGCGGCTAGCACCGTCAGGACCGCGAGGGCCCGAGCTGTGCCTTTCAAGGGAATCTCCAGATGGGGTCGGTGCGGCACCGCCGGTGGCCGGCCGGCGGCACCACCGGAGCGGGAACGTGCGCCAGTGGCGATGCCCGGACGGTAAGCGCGGCACGACGACCGCGGCAATCGTTTGCCAACTTTTTGCCAGACTTATCAGAAATGATCTATTAACATGTTGGCAAACTTTGGCAAACGATTGCTGTGATTCTTGACGGGCTGTTAGCGTCCGATCTCATCATCGGCGGTGCTCAATATCTATCCCCGAGGAGATCGCTCATGAGCATCAGATCAATCCTGCCCAAGTTTCGATTCGCCACCGTTGTCGCGGTGTGTTTATTCGTCGTGCTGGGCGGAATGGGTACGGCCCGCGCGGCCGACGATCCGCCGCACGCCCAATATCACGAGATGCACGCCAACTGCGAGGTGAACCATCGCTTGAGCGACGACCCGATCGTCTTCCCCGGTCTGGCCGGTGCGTCGCACAACCACACCTTCATCGGCAACCCGGCTACCAACGCCAACTCCACCCCCGCGTCGCTCGTCGGCGGGGCCACCTCCTGCGAGGACCCGCTGGACGCGTCCGGCTACTGGTTCCCCACGCTGCTGAGCAACGGCGTGCCCGTCATCCCCGACGCCCCTACCGTGTACTACAAGTCCGGAGTCAAGGACTACCGCACCGTCCAGCCGTTCCCGGCCGGCTTCAAGCTGCTGGTCGGCGACGTGCACACGCCCGACGCCGCGCATTTCCTGGGCAACTGGCAGTGCCCGGGATACAAGGGCAACGACATCCCGTCGTCCTGCCCGGGCGGCTCCTCACTGGTCGTCCGGCTGACCGCGCCGAGCTGCTGGGACGGCGTGCACCTGGACACAACCGACCACAAGTCGCACATGGCCTGGCCGGTGAGCGGAGTCTGCCCGGCCGACCATCCGGTGCCGTTGCCAATGCTCGAGATAAAGCTGCCCTACCCGCTGAACAATGGCAACACCGGCGGCCTGGCATATTCCTCCGGCGCCAGCTATTCATTCCACTACGACTTCATGAACGGCTGGGACCCGGCTCGGCAGGCACACCTGGTGTCGTATTGCATCAATGGTGGACGCCAGTGCAACGGATTCGGCGAGGACCCGAAGAATCCCTGATCGTCCGGGCGCATCTCACCGCGTGCCTGGAGCCGGCCGCACAGCCGGCTCCAGGCGAAGTGTCGGCGCAATGTCGTCTCCCGCCGACTTGGCGTGCGGGCCGCCGTTGCGGCCGGCGGCGGGATGTCAACGGCAGGCGGTGATCAGGGCCGCCCGCGTACCAAAACCGAAGGTGGCCCGAAGCCGGCGCCGACGGCAAAGCCATCACGGTCACCGTCGTACCCGACACCCGGTCCGCACGCTTCGGTAACAACCCCACCCGCCCGCAGCGGCGCATCGGCCGAAGATTAACGGGCTCAGTTCGTCCGGACAGTGTCCGATGGGAACGAAGTGCCGGACCAGATGTTTCTCTTGGCCAACCTGGTAATCATGGCCGCGTACGGGGCGATCACGGTGGCGATCGTCGTGCCGGTCGCCCGGGCGGGCCAGCTGCGCACGAACAAGTTGGCCACCGCCACCGCGTTGATCTTCTTTAGTTGCGCGGTCGGACATGGGCTGCACGCGGTCATGGCATATCGGACCATCCTTGAGAACGCCGCCCTGCAGCAGATGCATCAGATGTCATCACTGACCTGGATGTGGCCGTCGGCCGTGTGGGACCTGTTCACCGCGACCGTGGGCGTCTACTACTGGAGTCTGCGGCGCGGGTACGGCGTCCTGCTCGGCAAAGGCGCCATCTACGTCGACCCCTGGGGCCAACACCGGCTCGACGAAGCCGATGCTCGCGAACAAGCCGCCCGTGACGTGGCCGAGGCGCAGCGGGCGACGCTGGCCACGGTGGTGGAACGCATCGACGACGCGATCGTCGGTATGACCCCCGAAGGCGTCATCACCGCCTGGAACGGCGGTGCGGAACGACTGTTCGGCTACACCGCCGCCGAGGTCCTCGGGCAATCTCCCACCATGCTCACCGACTACACGAACACCGGCCAGCAGACCGACGTGCTCGCCCGGATCCGGCACGGCGAACCCGGGCTGCAGTACGAGACGCAACGGCTACGCAAGGACGGAACGCCGGTCGACGTGTCGGTGAGTATCACCTCGATCAAGGATCCGGCCGGCACCGTCATCGGCGTCTCCGCCGTCGCACGGGACATCACCGCCGCCACCGAGGCCGCCGAGCAGCAGCGCGCCATAATCGAACGCACCCACCAAGCCCAGCGCATGGAGAGTCTCGGCAAACTGGCCGGTGGCGTCGCGCACGACTTCAACAACATCCTGGCGATCATCGCGAACTACACCGACTTCGCCATCGAAGAGACCGCTGACAAACCCGACGTGCAGGCTGATCTCACCCATGTGCGCAGCGCCGTGCAGCGGGCCACCAACCTCACCCGGCAGCTGCTGACATTCACCCGCGGCGACACCGTCCAGCTACAGGACGTCGACCTGAACGCCTCGCTTGCCGAGGTGCAGGCGATGCTCCAGCGGACCATCGGTGAGCACATCGACCTGATGACCGTGCCATCCCGGCACCCGCTGACCGTGCACGCCGACCCCGGCCAGATCCAACAGATTCTGCTCAACCTCGCCATCAACGCCCGCGACGCGATGCCCGAGGGCGGCGCCCTGGTCCTGGAAGCCAACGCCGCCAACCTGGACGGCGAAGAACTCAACATGCAACCGCCGCTACCCGCCGGCACCTACGCCCGGCTGCTGGTCAGCGACACCGGGCAAGGCATGCCGCCAGACGTCGTGACCCGCGTCCTGGAGCCCTTCTACACCACCAAAGCCCGGGGCCAAGGCACCGGACTCGGGCTAGCGACCGTGTACGGCATAGTCACCGAGGCCGGTGGCAGCATCAACATCTACTCCGAGGTCCGCGTCGGTACCACGTTCCGGATCTATCTACCTCTGGTCACCGCAGCGCCGGAGGTACCGGCAGCGTCACCGACCACCACCGCCCCACCACCCGGGGACGGCCTCACCGTACTGGTCGCGGAAGACGAACCCGCTCTGGTACGGGTAATCGCCCGCATCCTCACCAATGGCGGGTACCACGTCCTGACCGCCGGCAACGGCCCACAAGCCCTCGCCCTGGCACAACAGCACCACTGCGACCTGCTGCTCACCGACGTGATCATGCCCGAGATGTCAGGCCCGCGCCTCGCCGAACTCCTGCACACGCGAAATCCGGACCTGCCAGTGCTCTACATGTCCGGCTACAGCAACGGCCTTCTCGGCACCACGCACATCCTCGACGAGGACATCGCCTTCATCGAGAAACCCTTCACCGCCGATGATCTGCTGCGCAAACTCGCGACAACCTGGAACCACAGCCCGCAGCCCGCGCCCCGATAGGGCGGCGTGGCGCCCGAGTGAACCAGGCCACCCGGGCACCGTCACGCCTCCGCGGCACTCACCGCTACACCCGAGCCGGGACCTGCGTGGGGCGCGAGGTGACGATCGATGACTCCGGTGCCAAGCCGCCATCTCTGTTTCTGAAAACGCTGCCGCTTCTCCGGCGCACGATGGGGTTCCATGGCGCCGTTGTCACTGCGGAGCGGGGGCCTCTTCCGCCAGGGTCGTGGTCGGGTAGCTTGCTGTGACGGGCGCCGGCCCAGGATGCTTTGGTCGTGGCCACGTGGATGTGCGCGAAGCCGCGGTGTGCCGCGGCTTCGCGCATCAGGGTGCCTAGGCGGGCTCGGTCGTCGCCTGGTGCTCGGGCTGGGTCGTGGCGGCGTCGGCCAGCCGGCGCAGGCTCGTGGTCATGTTCTGGTGTAGGTCGCCGCGCAGGTCGCGGACCCCGAGCACGACACGCAGGATGACGTGCAGGGCGAGGGGAACCGGGCGCAGGACCTGGTAGCCGTGTTCGACGATGGTGCCGGTGCCGGACGGAGTGAAGCGGTAGAACCAGCGGATCGTGCCGCCGCCGGGTTCGGCGCGGGTGAACGCGAACTCTCTGCCTTGCTCGGTGGTCTGTACGACGGGCTTGTTGGACCAGGTGAACCAGCGCTTCTTGTTGCGAGCGAGGAACCGTGCCCCAACGGTGGCCTCGGTGTTGCCGTCCAGCCAGGTGCAGGAGATGACTTCCGGGCTCCACAGCGGAGTGCGGGGAACGTCGGACACCAGGTCGTAGAGCGACTCTGCAGTGGCGTCGACGTGTAGGCGGACCTCGTCGCGATCCAGGCGGTTCATGATGGCCTCCTTCGGGCCAGAAACGATGCCGCCCACGATATCCGATTACCTATAGACTTTTCAATAGGCTATTGGTAGATCTAGAATGCATCCATGCCATCGCCGCTCGACCTCCCCGCGGCGCAATCCGCGCCGAACACGCCCCGGGAACGACGCCGGGCGCAAACCCGCGACGAGATCCTGAACGCCGCGCTGGCGGTCATGACCGAGCAGGGCGTCGCGGCCCTCAACCTGACCGAGGTCGCGCGTCGCGTGGGTCTACGCCAGCCTTCGCTGTACCAGTACTTCGACTCCCGCACCGCGGTGTACGACGCCCTGTTCGAACGCGGCATGCGTGCCCACCACGACCTCCTCGCGGACGCCATCGGCGCCGCCGACACGGGCTGGCCGGCAGCGTGCGCCGCCGCCTGGGCCAGCGTGCGGTTCGCCATGGACCACCCGGCGCTCGTGCAGCTCCTGTTCGCCGGGGCGGTGCCGGGATTCGTACCCTCCGAACAGGCATATGCGCCTAGCCTGCGCACCTACGAACTGACCCGCAACGCGATCGCCAGTGCCGTGCGGCATCACCACCTGCACCCCGCCGCCGCGTCCGAGCGCGGTGTGGCTCTGTTCGTCGCGCTCATCGCCGGAGTCTCCGTGCAGCAGCAGGCCAACGATCCAGATGCCGACCTCGAAGAAGGCCGCTACGTCGCCCTGTTGGACCCCGCCCTGGACATGTACGTCGGCTACTTTGCCCCGAGCCGCCCAACAGCCTGGACACCATGGCCCGAAACGGGCGCCCGGACGGCACGCTGATCTTCGAACAGCCTTGTACGACCGCGACGTCGCGCTGCCCACTACCGCCATCCGCCCAGGACTGCTCACCCAAGCGCTACTTCCAAGCGCTGCTCGGACTCCCCGCCGCCTCAAGCAAACGGCCGTCAAGGCAACTTCGCTGAGACAGGGCGAGGCAACCGCGACAGCGGGGCAACTTGAGCGTCGGCCGTCTCGATCAGCAGGTGCGCCCTGCCGGCGGAACTGTGAGTGGCGTGGCGCGCTGGTCGAAGAACAGGCGGGCGATCAGGTCGCCGCGGGAGCCGGTGCCGGTCTTGGCGAAGATGGACTTCAGATGGTCCTGGACGGTGTAGGTCGACATCCGAAGCTGGTTGGCGATCTGTCTGGTCGACAGGCCTTGGGCGACACATTCGGTGACCCGTCGCTCCTGCGGGGTGAGGCCGTATGCGTCAGCCAGTAGTGGCGCCATCTCCGCCGGGCGAGCCGCTTCGAGCAGCACCGCGACTGGCGCCGTCGTGCCCTCACCCAGTAGGGATGCCCGGACTATCACCCAGCGCCCTGTGCTGGTGCGTACGCGCGCTGTGGCTGGTCTGGCGATCGATTCGCCCGTTTGTCCTTGCGCCCGGCCGCCGATGGCACGGGCCTGCCGGGCGACCGCACGGATCACCAGGGGGAGCGTCGTGCCTGGTCTGGTGCCGGTACCAAGTTCGTCGATCCACAATTCGGCCACCTGATTGGCGAGGTCGACGCCGTCGTCGGGATCCAGGACGAGCATTCCGGTGTCGTGGCGGTCGGCGACCGCGTCGTCGAGGAGCAGCGACCGGCGCAGCCCGTCCGAGATCAGACCGGCCAGCGATGTGACGAGTCCTACCTCGGTGGGCGAGAAGTATGGCCGGCCCTTCTCGCGGAACAGGGTGAGCGCCCCCCAGGTGCCGGTGCTGCTGGACAGCACGATCCGGAGTTCGTCGGAGTTGCCTGCGGGGCGTCGTACCTCTCGGTGACGCCGGCTGAGGTCGAGGTCGCCCGCTGTGGCGTCGCTGAGGCTCGCCGCGGCTCGGCCCGCGCGGGCCATGTCGACCCACTTGGTGTAGTCGGGTTCGCGTAACTCGATCTCGACGAGCCGGCTGATCGCGCCCGCGGGCATCCCGTTCTCGACGAACTCCGCGGTGGGCAGCATGGTGGCCGGGTCCATCGTCATCAGGCAGGAGCCCTCCGACGGCACTGCGCCGCTCAGCGCGTCGCTCAACGCGCGCCAGTAGCCCTCCACGCCGAGCCCACGGTGGACCAGCCGCGAGATGGCGTCACGGAGCGGGTCGTGCAACGGCTGGGCAGTGGCCATGCCTCAACCTAGCCGACCCCCAGAAATCTGGGGCTGGCCGCGAACCCATGTCCGCAACATGCTGGGCACACACACAACGGAGGTACCGCGGATGAGGACGCTGCACGTCGGACTACGGGTGACCGACCTGGAGCGGTCGCTGGCGTTCTACGCCGCCATCGGTTACGTGATCGTCGGCAGCGTGCCTGCAACCCCGATCGGGCACCTGAGCATGCTCAAGCTCCCCGACGACGAGTTCGTCACCGTCGAGCTGGTACACGATGGCAAGCCGGTCGACCATGGCACCGACCTGAGCCACCTCGTCGTGCAGGTCGAGTCGATGACCGACGCCCTGCACGTGCTGGCCGACCACGGGATCGAGCCGATCGAACCAGGACAGGAAAGCGACGACGGTCTGCAGACGGCGCTCATCGCCGACCCGGACGGCCGCCGGATCGAACTCGTCCAGTGGCCTGCGGGCCACGCCGACGGCATGACCGCCGCCGACTGGCCAGAAGAAGGGGAAGGGAATGAGGATGGGTAGGACGCCACTGCGGCTCTACATGTCCATGTCGGTCGACGGGTACATCGCCGGGCCGGACGACGAACCGGGCCAGGAACTCGGCCGCGACGGCGGGCGGCTGTTCAACTGGCTCGACGACCGGATGTCCGCGGGAATCAATGGGCAGGTGTACAGCGAGGCCCTGTCGACCGGCGCCGTGATCTCCGGACGCCGCACGTTCGAACTGGCCGGCCGTTGGAACGGCGATCATCACGACGGTGTGCCGATCCACGTGCTGACCCATCACGTCGACCCGGGTGATGTGCCACCCGGCAGCGCGAAGTTCTACACCGACGTCAACGTGTGTGCCGCAGAGGCCCGACAGGCGGCGGGCGACCGCGCCGTGCTGGTCCACGGGGCAGGCGCGGCGCAGGCGCTGCTGGCGGCCGGCCAGCTCGACGAACTTGAACTGCACCTCGTCCCGGTGCTGCTGGGTGATGGACGCCGGCTGTTCGAGCCGACTGGACTCGGCCACGTCGAGCTGGAGCCCGTCCGTCGGCTCGAAGGCCGCGACGCCACACATCTGCGTTACCGCATAGTCCGTCGAGAAGGGAAACAGCCATGACTGCCGCATCGCTGACGATCGACGCCTTCGGCATCAGGGTTCCCGTGGGCACCTGGGCCATCGATCCGATGCACAGTTCCATCAGGTTCTCGGTTCGCCACCTGATGGGCAAGGTCCGCGGAACCTTTGAGGAATTCACCGGTCACGTGACGATCGCCGAAGAGCCGGCCCGCTGCTCCGCCACTGCAACGATATTCATGAATTCGGTAAACACCGCAACCCGCATGCGCGACGACGACCTACGATCGGCCAACTTCTTCGACGTCGGCCGCCACCCTGAGATGACCTTCGAGGGCACCGGCCTCGCGGTTCATGACGGGTCGCTCGAACTGCCGGGGAAGCTGACGATCCGGGGCATCACGCGCGACGTTGCGTTGGAAGTCGAGTTCCTCGGCCTCGATGAGACCGGACTGCAGGGCGAGCAACGTATCGGGATCTCGGCGACCACGACGATCCGGCGATCGGACTACGACGTCGGCGCCCGTGCCGGCGAAGGTCAGAAGATCGTCGTCGGCGACAAGATCAGCATCCAGCTCGACATCCAAGCCATGCTCGAAACCTCACCCTGACAGCGCGCTCCCTCGCCACCGCGGCGCGGCGGGCAACCTGCTGGTCCAACAGGATGCGGACGGTACAGTCCTCTACCTGCCGGGCGAGCGGATCCCGCTGCACAGCGACGGCGGCAGCAGCGGGGTGCGCTACATCGCGCTGCCCGGCACCTGGAACTCGACGTAGATGTCCATGCTGAGTCCATGGCCGAGAGCCCGGAGACAGCAGGGTGGTCAGCTGTTTGGAGAGTGCGGAGTCCGACAGCGACACTTCGGTGCGCAGGAAGGCGAAGTCGCACCAGTCCAGCTCGAACAGCACGGACATGATGGCCAGCCGGGTCGGGTCGGAGAGCAGGCGGTCGAGTTGCGCGGTCATCGGGTCGTGCTCAGCCTCTGGCTGAGAGCGAAGAGGCCGGTGAATACGACGCCGTAGATCAGCCCGGCCACGGTGTTCGGGTAGGCGCCCAGGTGGGTGGTGAGGTCTGCGCCGTACCGAGCGACCAGCCAGCCGCTCGCTGCCACCGTGGGCGGCGCGATCGGCTCCGGACTGGAGAACGAGGAGACGGTGCGGGCCGCCGCTTACGGCTACCATCCCGAACCCGCCGGCTGACGGGACGAGACCGACGGGTAGCCCCGCGGTACATGCGGACGTTGAGCCGGTGGGGTCATTCCTGGTCGCCTTCCGGGCTGCCGGTGCGCGGTGGCGGCACGGGCCTCGCCGCGTCCTCCTCGGCCGGGGAGTCGGCAGCGGCCCGAAAGGCGGCCGCCGCGGCGTCGGCGGACGCCTGCTCGGCGAGCGGGCCTGCGCCCGCATCCCCGCGGGAGTGGGCAGCCCGTGGATCGGGTTTGGCCAGATGCTCCGCCGCCTCCGCCGCGGCGTCTGCGGCGACGTCCATCATCCGCCGAACCGCCTGCCGGGAACGATCGGTGACCAGCGGTAGGGACTGTTCAGCGGCGCCCACGACGCGCCGCGCGGCCCGCCGCGGCCCTTCGGCCAGTGACGGCGGGCGCCACGGTCGGGTGGCCGGACGTACCGCCGCCTCGATCTCGACCCGCAGCCGATCCACCGCGGTGAGCAACGCGCCGTGTTGCTGCCAGGCTGCGGCGTCGGCCTGCGGGTCGACCAGCAACAGCCGGCCCAGGTGTTCTCGCCGCCGGTACAACTCGTCCAGCTGCTCGGCCACGCGGGCCCGAGTGGTGTCAACCGGCTCAGCGCCCGCGGCAACGGCGGCCACGCCGTCGAAGGCCGCGCCGGCGAGGTCGAGCACGTCGGCGAGGGCGACGCGGGCGGCCGCGGAGTAGGCCTCCGCCTCGAGCTCCGGCGGCAGATAGAACGTCCGGTCGAACATCTCCCGGCACAGGCTCCGGACGACGATGGTGCAGTACTCGATCGCGGTGAGGGCCGTACGCAGGCGCGGCTGCGCCACGCGGACCTCGCCGCCGCGCGGGTTGAGTACGGCGCTCTGCTCGGCGCGGACCAGCGAGTGGTCGGCCTGCAGAACCGATGCGCTCAGGCTCCGGGCAGCCGAGAGCCAGTCCTGCGCGGCCTGACGTGACCACCCGGAGCGCAGGTCGGTGGCCAGGGAGCGCAGGAAATCCCCCAGGCGGGTGGCCAGGCCGGCGACCGCCGAGCCGGCGGACTCCACATGCACCGGAGGCGCGATCGCGAAGTTCACCGCGATGCCGGTCACCGTACCGATGAGCGTTTCGTACACCCGACCGGCCGCTGCCTGTGGCGCTGCACCGCCGCCGACCGCCAGGACGAGCATCGCGCTGATCGGCACCTCCAGGGTGTGCGACCCCAGGCGGAGAACCTGCCCGAGTACGAGACTTGCGGCCACCACGACTCCGAGGCTCCACCAGCTCAGCCCCACGACGGTGGCGAGGACGACCGCGACCAGGACGCCGGCCAGCACGCTCAGGACACGCTGGAATCCCTCGGCGACCGTCTGATACACGGTCACCTGCACCACCAGGATGGCGGTCAGCGGCGCGAGAATCGGTGTAGCAGTGGTATTCAGCAGGTCGGCGGCGACATAGGCCAATACGGCGGCGAGCGTGACCTTCGCGGTGCGGATCCCGGGAATGCGGCCCCAGCGGGCCAGTACAGCCCGCCGAGGGTGGCGCAGGAGGGTGATCAGCCGCATCGCTCCTCCTGGTCGACCGTTGCGGCCTCGTCTGGTGGGTGTGCATTCAGACGCTGTGGGGGCGGCCGTGGACAGCTGGCCGGAGTTTCACCCTAGCCCCACCAGATCGGCGTGATGCCGCCTCGCACCGGGACCCGAACGGGTGACACCGCGGCGGGCTTGAGGATCACGTTTCACGCGTTGATCGAGATCAGATTCTCCACCTCCGCGACACCGGGCGCCGACCAGGCGACACGCTCGGCCCACGAACGTACGTTCCCCGTCAGGGTGACCTTGCCGCCGTGGGTGGCGACGTTCGAGGGCACCAGCGTGTCCTACGCCGCTACCTTCATGGAGGCGGCCCTCCGCGGCATCGCCGGGATCCTGTTCGGCGTGCTCGCCCTCGTCTGGCCCGGGATCACCGCGCTCGCCCTGCTCAGGGTGATCGCCCTCTGGGCTGCTGGTACTGCCTGAAGGCGTATGCGTGGGAGCCCGGTCTGAACGCCTTCCAGACGGTTCAAGATCATGGCTGTCGCCTCCCGTTGCGTACCGTTCGTGGGCCGGTGGAGGCGTTCAGTGTTTGGGACGGTGACACGCCGTACCGGGCACGGTAGTAGCCCGCAAAACGTCCGAGATGTGTGAAACCCCAGCGGTGTGCGACGTCGGCCACCGTCGTCTGGTCGGGGTCCGCCTGCCGAAGCTCCTCGTGGGCACGGTCAAGGCGGACTTGACGCAGGTACGCGACCGGTGAGATGCCGACGTATCGCTGGAAGCCTGCCTGTAGTGCCCGTTCACTTACGCCGGTGATGTCAGCGAGTTTGGCGATGGTGATCGGTCGCTCGGGATGGCTGTGCATAACCTCGGTTGCCTGTCGTATCGCGCGGGGCGCTGGGTAGGGTCCGCCGGGCGTGGCCAGCCGGTCCCGGTACGGGTGGTCGCTGGCGAGCAGCAGACCGCGCAAGAGCATCTCCTGCAGGGGTTCGGCGAGGAGCGGGTTCTGCGTCAGGCCGCGGTTCTCGTCGAGAACGTCCGCGGCGAGGACGCGGACCATGTTGGTCCAGGTCCGGCCGGGCCCGTGGGTCTGGTCGAGCCGGCGCCTGAGCAGAATCGGGGAGCCCACGGGGGTGTCGAGCATGCGGGCCAGTTGCATTTCGAGGGCGGCGCGGTCGATCTTTACTGCCAGCAATCGGCAGTCGCCGGTCCACCGGTGTAGAACGGTGTCGCCGACCGGCTGGAACACCGCTCCGCTGGTTTCAGTGGCAACCCAAGGTTCGTCTTTGCCCTGCTGCCATTCGAGACGGCCGGACAGGAGCACGTCGACGTGGTACGCGTCGAGCTCGTGCAGCCTCAGCTTGAGGTCCGTGCCGAAGCGCACGTCACCGATCGTGACCGGACCGATATTGGTGACCCGGAGCTGGGTGTCGAGGCTTTCGGACGGCTCCAGCATGTCGACGAAATTGGAGTAGAAGTGCTCGGCAAGCACCAGCCGAGTCTCATCCAGGTCAGGGCTGTGCAGTGTGACAGGGCGCCCCCCGTCATCAGCATCGCTCCCGGGCATACCGCATCACCTCGCCACTACCGGTGCCACTATATCTGCTACCCGGATAGTTGCTCTCTTTTCGGGCGGGTAAACGGGGACCGCACATTTGCTGAGTCACCCGCGCCGCCTTTGGCGCGTAGATCACACGGTTATCCGAATACCGAAGGTCCCGATCCGGTCCCCGTAGTGAGCTGTTTTACAAGACTGGGCGACTTCATACTTGGGCTCAGATGCCTTTGTAATTGCGCCGATGACAGGTCGTGCGACTTACGCGGATTTGGTGCTGGTGGCTCACGGCCGGCGTGCTGGCGACGACTGGTTATTTTCTGCTACCCGCCTCATCGCTCGCCGCGAGGGTCTGCTACAACGCCATTGGCTTGGCATCTGCGGTGGCCGTCCTCGCCGGTGTGCGGCTGCACCGGCCGCGGCTTCGTGGCATGTGGTACTGGTTTGCTTCTGGGCAGGTCCTGGCGGCGCTCGGCGACATCACCTACGACTACTACCTGTACGGCTTGGGCCGCGTGCCGTACCCCTCCGCCGCCGATGCCTTCTACCTCGCCGCCTACCCGTTGCGCATCGTGGGTTTGCTGCTGTTGTCCCGCCGTCGGCGGCCGGACGGTCAGATCGGTCACCTGATCGACGCGGCGATCGCCGCCATTTCGCTTGGCCTGGTGCTCTGGACCTTCATTCTGCACCCGACCGTGGCCGATCGCTCCGCCCCGGCTCTGTCCCGTGTGATCAGCACCGTGTATCCCGTAGCGGACCTGGTGTTGTTGGTGATGCTGGCGTGGCTGTTCACCGACCCGCGCAGCCGCACTACCAGCAGCAGATTGCTCAATGCCGCCGCAGCGACTCTGCTGGCCGCGGACACCGCCTACTCCGTGTTGATTGTCTACTTCGATGCCGACCCATTCGCCTTGGACGCGATGTTCGCCGCCTCCACTCTGCTCTGGGCGGCGGCCGCCTTGCACCCTTCGATGGCGGCGGATTCAGGCGTGGTGCGATCCCCGAGCACCGAACGCAGTGTTGCCCGCTTATGCGCACCCGCCGCGTGCTCGCTGATCGGGCCGGCGCTCCTTTTGACCCCGTACGCGGCGAAGAACACCGTCGACGGCACGGTCATCGCCTGCAGCGCCATCATCCTTATCCTGCTCACCATCGTTCGGATGGCCCTTATCCTGACGCAGCTGAAACGGCAGTCACGCGACCTGGAAGGGCTCGCCATGCAGGACGAAATGACAGGCCTGGCCAACCGGCGTCGATTCGAGAGCGCATTGCGAGCGGCGATGGCCGACGGCCCGGTACAGGTCGGCTTGCTCGGCTTGAACGGTTTCAAGAATGTCAACGACGAACTCGGACGCTCGATCGGCGACCGGGCGCTCTGCTCCCTTGCCCGACGGCTGGCGCGGGCGGTGCCGGACGACGCTCTGCTGGCCCGGATGGGCGGCGACGAATTCGCCGTCCTGCTGCCCGGCAGGAGCGCCCCGAGATCCGGCGCGCTGGCCACGGAGCTCGCCGCCCAGCTGCGCGAACCGGTTCACGCGGGCGGACACGATCTGCTCGTGAGCGTCGGTATAGGTCTCGCCGACGGCGAGCGCGACGATCCGATGGAGGTACTGCGCCGGGCCGAGGCGGCAATGTCCGCCGCCAAAAGAACCGGCCAGACGTACCGACACTGGGAGCCGGCTATCGATGAACAGTCGACCGGGCATGCCAAGCTCGGTGCCGAAATGCAGATCGGTCTGGACGCCGACCAGTTCCGGGTGGTCTACCAGCCGATCGTGGCCTTCCCGGAGGGCCGGGTCGCCGCGATCGAGGCGCTGGTGCGCTGGGAGCACCCACAGCGGGGGATGATCAGTCCGGCGCAGTTCGTACCGGTGGCCGAGCAGAACGGCCTTATCATCGAACTCGGTGCGTGGGTCCTGCGGACGGCCTGCCGCCAAATGGCACAGTGGCGGGCTGAACTGGGTGGTAGCGCCCCCGATAAGGTCAGCGTCAACGTCTCCGCCCGTCAACTCGCCCGGCCGGGCTTCGCAGCGACCGTGGCTGACATCCTGGCCGAGACGGGACTCTCACCGCACTTCCTTGCCGTAGAGGTTACCGAGACCGCCGTCTTCGAGGGCGGCCAGTCCGTGACAACGCTGCACGAACTGCGGAAGCTCGGCGTACGGATCGCGCTGGACGACTTCGGCACCGGGCATTCGTCTCTCGGACTGTTGCAGACGGTGCCGGTCGACATCCTCAAAGTCGACAAGTCGTTCGTCGACAACGTCACGGAGGCCGGTCGGCACAGCGTGATAGCGGAGGCGCTGATCCAGATAAGCACCGGGCTCGGCATGACCGCGGTCGCCGAAGGTGTCGAGACCGCCGAACAGGCCGACGCGCTCTATCGGCTCGGCTACACACTGCTGCAGGGTTACTACTTCAGCCGTCCCGTCGCCGAGCCCGACCTGCGTCCGCAGCGCGTGATCGAAACCGTCGACACCGGCATCGGGTTCGGCGCCTGACTGCATTTCAGACGCCTGACTGGATTTCAGACGTAGGCCGTCCTCCGGCGAGTCGACATCGGACCCGCCCAGGAGCGGTCGGTACCACGCATCTGAATTCAGCTGGCCGCCGGCCGCGCGCCGAACTGCGGCAAGTCGGTGCCACGGGGCCAGACTCCTCGCCGCGACGACGTCCGCGCAGGTGTTAGCGCCCCACAGGTAAGGGCCTCGGGAGAGGATGTTCTGGGGTTCAGGTGGCGGCCCGGCATTGAGAACGCTAACACCTCACCACACTGCCTCGACGCATTCAAGCCACTGATTGCGCGTCGGGGTGCGACCTTCTGGGCTCACAATCCATAACGGGTTTTCACCAGGATCCTGGGTTCGCTGCCTTCAGGAATTGCCGCTGGGTGCAACTTCCGAGGAAGCCCGTGACTTTCGGCAACTGGGCTCGTGTCAGTTGCGCGTTCCGGGGAGGGTCTCGAGGTCCGGAGTGGAGGTACCTCACTGTTAGTAACCGCCGGTACAGAATCGTTACACCTAGCGTCCTGTTGATCTAGATAGGTGTCTTGACATATCCATGTCTCTCTTTCTAATTTGAGCGTCACATTCCGGAAACTTTCCGAGAGTTTCGGCTCGAGAGGTGAGTCTCATGGCACCTGGTAAGACCGTTGCAGTGGCTGCTGTGTTGATATTGAGTGCCGTGAGCGTCGCCGCCTGCGGAGGCGGCGATGACAACCAGAGCTCCGGCGGCAATGTCACGATGTCCTTGTGGCAGAACGCCACCACCGGTCCGGGAGCGGCGTTCTGGCAGAAAACTACGGCCGACTTCCACGCCGCCCACCCGAACGTCACCATCAAGATCCAGACGGTGCAGAACGAGGATCTGGACGGCAAACTCCAGACCGCGTTGAACTCCGGCTCCGCCCCCGACATCTTCCTCCAACGCGGCGGCGGCAAGATGGCCGCGATGGTCGAAGCGGGCCAGCTCAAGGACCTCACCAACGACGTCACCGCCGAGACCAAGGCAGCGGTGGGAGACGCCGCCCTCGGCACCGGGTCGCTCGATGGCAAGCTCTACGCGATTCCGCAGTCGATCCTGCCCGGCGGTCTCTGGTACAGCCAGGACCTGTTCAAGGCGGCCGGAGTCACGACGCCACCGACCACCATGGACGAATTCAACGCGGCGGTGACCAAGCTCAAGGCCAAGGGCACGCCGATCGCCCTCGGCGGCAAGGACGCCTGGCCGGCCGCCCACTGGTACTACTGGTTCGCGCTGCGCGCCTGCAGCAAGGCCACGCTCGACGCCGCGGCCAAGAGCAAGTCCTTCGACGACCCGTGCTGGACGAAGGCCGGTAACGACCTCAAGACGTTCGCCGGCACGCAGCCGTTCAACAACGGGTTCCTGACCACCTCGGCGCAGCAGGGCGCGGGCAGCTCGGCCGGCCTGATCGCCAACCACAAGGCGAGCATGGAACTCATGGGCTCCTGGGATCCGGGCGTCATCGCGGGCCTGACCAAGAACCAGAAGCCGTTGCCCGACCTCGCCTTCTTCCCGTTCCCGACGGTGCCCGGCGGCCAGGGCGACCCGGCCGCGATCATGGGTGGCGCGGACGGGCTCTCCTGCTCGGCCAAGGCACCGAAGGAATGCGCCGACTTCCTCAACTACCTCGACACCAAGGACGTGCAGATCGCCTACTACAAGGCGTTCAACTCGTTGCCGATCAGCAAGGAGGCCCAGACCGCGGTCACCGAGCCCTACCTCAAGGCGGTTCTCGACGCGTACAACAAAGCGCCGTACGTCTCGCAGTGGCTCGACACGGTCTACGGCCAGAACGTCGGCAACGCCCTCAACGTCGCGGTCGTGAACATGCTCGCCGGCAAGGGTGACGTCGCCGGAATCATCAAGGCCGTGAACGACGCAGCCAAGAAGGGCTGAGAGGTAGCCGAACGATGAGCAGCAACTTCGGTGGCGAGAGAGTAGCGGTCACTGAGGATGCGCCCGGCAGTCCGGAACGGGACGGAGGCGGCGTCCAGACGTCGCCTCCGTTGCGTCCTCGCCGGCGCGGAATCGGTTGGGCCCAGCGGGCCGAGATCGCGGTGTTGTCCGGTCCCGCGATCCTGATGTTCCTGGCCTTCGTGATCTTCCCGATCGTGCTGGCCGCCTACTACGGCTTCTACAAGTGGAAGGGTTACGGGGTTCCGACCAACTTCGTCGGCCTCGAGAACTACAAGACCATCCTGCAGGACAGCACGTTCCGCGACGCCCTGCAGCACAACGGCCTGATCGTCGTGCTGTCGCTGGTTCTCCAGGGTCCGATCGCCCTCGGGTTCGCGCTGATGCTCAACCAGAAGATCCGCGGCCGGTCGGCCATCCGGCTGCTCATCTTCCTCCCGTTCGTGATCTCGGAGGTCATCGTCGGGACCAGCTGGAGCCTGCTCCTGCAGGTCAGCGGGGCCGTGAACGGCATCCTCGACGCGATCGGACTGGGTTCGTTCAAACAGGACTGGCTGGCGAACCCGAAACTCGCCATCTGGACGCTGATGATCATCCTGACCTGGAAGTACATCGGCTTCGCGGTGATCCTGTTCATGGCCGGCATGCAGAACATCCCGGAGGAGCTGTCCGAGGCGGCCGCGGTCGACGGTGCGTCGTACTGGCAGATCCAGCGCCGGATCACCGTGCCGCTGCTTGCCCCGACCATCCGGATCTGGGGCTTCCTCTCGATCATCGGCGCACTGCAGCTGTTCGACCTCGTCTACATCATCTGGGGTCAGTACGTCGCGTCGACCGCCGGGACGTCGACCATGGTCACCTACATGGTCGTCGAGGGCCGTAACGCGGCGAACTACGGGTACGGCAACGCGGTCGCGGTCGTGCTCTTCGTCATCTCCATGATCATCGCTCTCGTGTACCAGCGTTTCGTACTGCGCCGGGACACCGAGGGCGCGCTCACCGACGGACGGTAGAACATGGCCACGATTACGCATTCCCGGCTCACCCCGAGGAGAAGAGGTCTCCCCTGGGGCAGCCCGATGGTCTACCTGGTCGCGCTGGTGCTGATCGGGCTCATGCTCGGGCCCGTCCTCTACATCATCATCGGCGGCTTCCGGGACAACTCGCAGATCACCGTCAGCCCGGCGGGCCTGCCGCGCCCTTGGCGGCTCAGCAACTACACCGGCATCCTGCAAAGCGATGTCTTCTGGCGCCAGGTCGGCAACTCGACCATCGTCGCTCTCGGCACCACCCTCGGTGTGGTCGTGCTCGGCGTCATGGCGAGCTTCGTCCTGGCCCGGTACCACTTCCGCGGCCGCGGGGCGATGTACGCCCTGTTCGCCGCCGGTCTGATGTTCCCGGCCACGGTCGCCATCACGCCGCTGTACATCCTGGTCAAAAACCTCGGCCTGGTGAACACGTTGCCCGGCGTCATCCTGCCCCAGATCGGTTTCGGCCTGCCCACCACGATCATCATCCTGGTGCCCTTCCTGCGGGCGATCCCCCGGGAGATCGAGGAGGCGGCCGCGATCGACGGCTGCGGCCGGCTCGGCTTCTTCTGGCGGATGGTGCTCCGCCTGTCGGTCCCGGGTCTGATCACCACCGGGATCCTGGCGTTCCTCGGCAGTTGGAACAGCTACCTGCTGCCGTTGTTCATCCTCAACAATCAGGACACCTTCACGCTGCCGCTGGGCGTGCAGGCGTTCTCGTCGCAGTACTCGACCGACACTGCCCGGGTGCTGGCGTTCACGTCTCTGTCGATGATCCCGGCACTGATCTTCTTCAGCCTGTTCGAGCGGCGCATCGTCGGCGGGCTGACCGGCGCGGTCAAGGGATAGTCACGGCCCCGGTCCCGTGGTGATATCAGGCCGCTGGGGCCGGGTGTTCCGCCCCGACCTGGGCGCCCCACGCGCGGGCGGCCTTGTGGAAGGCGGCAGTCCGGCTGCTTCGGTCGTCCGCGTGGGTGACCGCCACGACGCGGCAGGGTTCGATGCCGGTGATCGGGATCGTGGCGACGCCCGGGTGCGCGTGCTGCGGCGGTCGCCGGCGGGCAGGACCGCGACCGCTCCGCTCGCGACGATTTCGAGCTTGTCCTCGAAGCTGTCCTCCGGCTTCGGTGGCCTGCTCCACATGGTCGGGGTGCTTGTGCACGCGACGAGGTTCTCGCCGGCCAGGTCCTCAGGTGCGAGCGACTCGCGGCCGGCGAGCGGATGAGTTGCGGGCAGGATCGCCACCCGCGCTTCACCGTGCAGCGGCTCGCCGATGCTGGTCGAGGGCAGCGGCGTCGTGTTCACCACGTCGGTCGCCAACGTCAGGGGCCTGCCGATGGGCAGCGTCTACGCGGCCAGCAAGGCCGCGCTGCGCTCGATGACCCGCGGCCTGGCTCGCGAGCTGCTCGACCGGAAGATCCGGGTCAACGCGGTCAGCCCGGGCCCGATCAACACCGGCATCCAGCGGCGTTCGATGCCGGCCGACGCGGCGCAGCGGCTGGAGGCGGATTTCGTCGCCCGCAACCCGATGGGCCGCATGGGAAGCCGATCGAGGTGGCACGGGCGGTGCTGTTCCTGGCGTTCGACGCCACCTACACCACGGGCGCCGAGCTGGCCGTCGACGGGGGCGTCTCGCAGCTGTAGTCGGCAGGCTGATCCGCACTCGTTCAGCCCCCCGATAAAGCGCGGTAGTGGTCTGGAGCAGTCCAGATTGGTCTGTCTTTTCGAGTTGCGGTGCAGAGTCGCGCGCGGATCCGCCTATTAGCAGTCACTGGCTCGGCGAGCCATCCTAATAGCCCGTTCCGACCCTATTTACACCTGAAATAGCTACCTTGTGGTGGTGGCAGACCTACCCGGGCCCTGCCGTGGTCCGGGAAATCTACGTGGGGGAGTGGGCAGGTGCGAGAAGAGGTGCCTCGACGACGGCGGCGAGTTTCCAGGTGGGTGGTCACGACAGCCGCCGCCCTGTTGTCCATCGGAACGGTCGCGGTTGATCCCGCCCCCGCCCTGGCCAGCCCGCTCGGCGCACCGGCCGGCGTGACGCTGACGCCCGGTCGCCGGCTCATCAAGGTCGACTGGATTGCGCCGACCAACCCCAACGGCACGGTGGCGACCTACGTTGCCACCGCCAGCACCGGCGAGAGCTGTACGGTCAACGCGCCGGCCCTGACCTGCAACATCACCGGGGTCGCGGCGAACACCAGCATCACGGTGGGCGTCAAGGCCTGTCCGGTTGATCAGGCGGATTGCTCGGTCGCGACGCAGGGCGCCGGACCGGTCAAGGCCGGCCCGCCCGGCACCCCGGCCGCTCCGACGGTCGTCTTCAAGGGCAACCCCAACGCGGTCACGCTGAGCTGGGCCGCACCCGACCCGGGTGCGGGCATCGACTCCTACCGGATCACCGCGACGCCCTCGGCCGGCCTGACCGGCACCTGCGGCTCGCTGGTGTCCGCGCCGGCGACCACGTGTGACTTCGGCGGCCTGGTCGACGACACCTCCTACACGTTCAAGGTGACCGCCGTGGGCGTCACCAACGGCGCCGGGACCACCGGCACGTCCGCGGCCGGCGCCGCCTCGGTCGCCAAGGTCGCCGGCAAGCCGCACGCGCCGGCGAAGCCCACCGTGACCCGCCAGGCGGACGACGCGGTGGTCGTGAGCTGGGACCGGCCGAGCGGCGGCCAGACCATCTCCGGGTACGCCGTGACGGCCAGCCCGGCGGCTCCGCAGGTCTGTACCTCCGGCCCGGACGTCACCGAGTGCAAGGTCACCGGGCTCAACCCGGCCTTGTCGTACACGTTCACGGTCGTGGCCAAGGGCGAGGGGCCCGACGGCGGCACCTCCGACCCCAGCCCCGTCTCCGACCCGATCGTGCCCGGCATGCCGGCCACGCCGTCGACGCCGACGGTGGAGCTCGGTGCCGCACCTGGAGCGGTCACCGTCTACTGGGATCCGCCCACCGAGGGCGGCACCGTGACCACGTACCTGGTGGAGGCCGACTCGCCGAACGGCGGGACCGCACCGACCGGGGCACCGGCCACGGTCGCCGGGAACGTGACGCACCGGGACTTCACCGGCCTGCAGAACGGAAAGCAGTACCGGTTCCGGGTGACGGCGAACAACTCCGCCGGCAACCCGGTCTCGGACTGGAGCGATCCGATCGTCTCCGAGGTGCCGGACAAGCCCGCCACGCCGACCGTCACGCTGGGCGACGCCGAGGGCAAGGTGGACCTCAGCTGGGCCGCGAACAGCACCGGCGGACCGGTCGTGTTCTACCGGGTGACGGCCCTGCCGGCGTCCGGCAACCAGACCGGCACTCCCGCCGCCGGGTGCGGATTCAACCTGAGCGCGCCCACCTGCACCATTTCCGGCCTCGACAAGGCCGTGTCGTACACCTTCAAGGTGACCGCCGTCGGTGACCTGGGATCGGTGGATTCGGACGCGAGCGCGTCGATCCTGCCGGCCAAGCCGAACGCGCCGACGGACCCGGCCGTGGCCCTGAACAACGATGACGCCACCGTCTCCTGGAGTGCGCCCAGCGGCGGTGGCGTGGTGGTCAGCTACACGGTGACCGCCGCGGTCTCCGACGGCAGTGCGGCGCCGTCGCCCTGCACGGTGACCGTGGCCTCGGGTGATCCGCTGCAGTGCGCGTTCAACGCGCTGAACCCGGACAAGCAGTACGGGTTCAACGTCAAGTCCGTCAACACCGCCGGAAGCACCGAGGTCTCCGCCGTCCCGTCGGTGGGTGCCGTGCCGAGCGAGCCGCAGACGGTGGCGGCCGCCCTGGTCAGCAACACGCCGGGTGCCGTGGACGTGACCTGGACCGCTCCGGCGGTGGGCACAGCCACCCGTTACTCCGTGAAGGCCACCTCGGCCGACCAGGTCACGATCCCCAACGACTGTCATGTGGGCGGCGCCACGGTGACCTGCCGCTTCACCGGGCTGGACACGGCCGGGCACTACACGTTCACCGCGCGGGCCGAGAACGAGCTCGGCTGGTCCGACGCGGCTGCTACCGCTCCCATCGTGGCGAACGTGCCCGCCGCCCCGACCTCGGTGGCGGTCACGGTGACCGCGTCCGGCGAGGCGACGGTGACCTGGGCTGCGCCGCCGAACACGGGCGGCACGGTCGCGACCTACACAGTCACGGCGACCTCGCCGGACAGCGGCACGCCTCCCGGCGAGAGTCCCTGCTCCGTCGACGTCGTGGCAAACCCGTCCGCTGCGTTGTCATGTGCGTTCACCGGGATGGATACGACCGCTTCGTACCGCTTCACGGTTCGCGCCGCCAACGCGGCCGGCGGTACGGACGCCGCCACGACCGCCGCGGTCCTGCCCGCGGGGCCGGGCGCCCCGACCAACGTTCAGGTAGCCCTGGTCGCCGGGCCGAAGGTCACGGTGACCTGGGACGCGCCGGCCGATGGCGCGCCGGTCACGCAGTACACGGTGACCGGGTCCTCCACCGACGGCGGGACCACCCGAACCTGTACGGTGACTCCGCCGGCCGCGCGTACTTGCGACTTCACCAACCTGACGCTGACCGCGCACTACTCGTTCGTGGTCAGGGCGGCGAACGCGGTGGACGGCACCGACGCGGGCGCCGTGCCGGGGATGCCGTTCATCCCGGACAAGCCGGGCGCGCCGGGCAACGTGGCAGCGGTCCGGGGCAACGCGGCCGGTAAGGCCACGATCACCTGGGACGCACCGGCCACCGGCGGCGAAGTCGCGACGTACACCGTGACGCCGGCCTCGGCCGACGCCGGGGCAACCGTTCCGGCGGCCTGTGAGGTCACGCCTCCGAACGCGCAGTCGTGCACCTTCACCACGCTGACGCCGAGCATGCCGTACACGTTCGTGGTCAGCGCGACCAACACGGCGGGCACCTCGACGACGACCAGCACACCGGCACTCGTGCCGAACGTGCCGGACAAGCCGGCCAACGTGACCGTGACCGTGCCCGTTCTGGGCCAGGCGACAGTGACCTGGGACGCGCCGGCGGGCACCAGCGCACCGCCCAGTGACGGCTGGGTCGTCACCCCGGTCTCGGCGGACGGCGGAGCCACTCCGTCGCCGGCGAGCTGCACCAGAACCGCGGTGCAGAGCCGGACCTGTACTTTCACGGGCCTCACGCTGACCTCGTCCTACTCCTTCACCGTCGAGGCGACCAACGAGGCGGGTTCCGTCAGCTCGGATCCGACCACGCCGGTGGTGGCCAACAAGCCGAACCAGCCGCTTCCCCCGATGGTCAAGGTCATCGACGGGGGTCACGCGGCGGTGACCTGGACCGCGCCCATCGGCGGCGGCCCGATTACCAAGTACACCGTCAACGCCTACACGGCGGCCGCCCCGACCACCGACATCGCGTCGGCGGCCTGTACCGAGGTCACGACCCTCAGCTGTGACTTCGACGGGCTGGTCGAGACGGAGACGTACACGTTCCGGGTAGCCGCGATCGGCCCGGGTGGCAGCAGTCAGAGCGACCGCAGCCCGGCCGTCACCACGGCCGCCCCGGGCAAGCCGGACGCGCCGGCGGTGGACCTGACCGGTTCGCGTGCGGTGACGGTCACCTGGGCCGAGCCGGCCACCGGCGGTCCGGTCGAGAGCTACACGGTGACCTCGGTGCCGGACATCAGTGCGCCGGCCCGCTGCACCAACGTGAAGGTGTTGACGTGCGTCTTCGACCGGCTGATCCCGGGCACGACGTACACGTTCAAGGTGTCGGCCAACGGCACGGGCGACCGCTCGACCGCGAGTGACGCATCGACGCCCGTCACGATCGCCGCGGCCGCGCCCGGCGCGCCGGGCGCTCCCGGCGTCGAGGTTCTCTCGTCGAGTTCAGCGCGGGTGACCTGGACGGCGCCGACCGGCGGCGGCCCGGTCGTCACGTACACGGCTCAGGCGTACACCTCCGGGACTCCGGACGCCGGCCTCACGTCGAACGCGGGCTGCACCGACGTTTCCACCCTCAGCTGCGACTTCACCGGGCTGAGCGACGCGGAGACGTACACGTTCCGGGTGACCGCCCGAGGTCCCGGCGGCGACTCGCTCGGTGAGCGGAGCGTGCCCGTCAGCACGGCCGGGCCCGGCAAGCCGGCGGCTCCCACGGTGCAGCTGGCCGGCCCGAACGCGGTGACGGTGACCTGGACCGCGGCACCGGGCGCCGGTGCGGTCACCAGTTACACGGTGACCTCGACGCCGGACGTCAGCGCGCCGGCGCGCTGCACCAACGTACGGCCGCCCGTGATGACCTGTGTCTTCGACCGCCTCCGCGGCGGTACCGAGTACACGTTCAAGGTCGTCGCCAACGGTTCGGCCGACCGCGCCACCTCCAGTGACGCGTCCACGCCCATCGTCGCGGGTCCGCCCGCAGCGATGGCCGCTCCCACGGTGTCGCCGGCCGGTGCCAACGCGGTGACGGTCACCTGGACCACGCCGACGACCGGTGGTCCGATCACCGGCTACCTCGTACGGTCCGACCCGAGCTCGGCCGGCTGCACGGTGACCGGGAAGGCCACCACGTCCTGTGTGGTGTCGGGCCTGACCGGTACGACCGCCTACACCTTCCAGGTCAAGGCGGTCGGCGTGGCCGGCGGCGGCGACTCGGAGTGGAGCCCGGCGTCCGCGCCGATCACGCCCGGCGCGCCGGCCGCCCCGACCGATGTCGCGGTGTCCGGTGGCGACGGGCAGATCTCGGTGTCCTGGACCACGCCCGCCGTCACCACCGGGATCGTGCGCTACCGGGCGGTTGCCACGCCGGGTAACGCCTACTGCGAGACGACCACGAACACCGACACCGAGTGCGTCATCACTGACGTGACGAACCTGAGGTTCTACACGGTGACGGTCATCGCCGTCGGGGACGGCGTCAGCGCGGTCAGCGCTCCGTCGGCACCGGTACGGCCCACCGCCGGACGGCCCGGCAGCCCGACCGCCGTGACGGCCACCGTCAGCAGCGGCAGTCAGGCCGTGGTCAGCTGGACCGCGCCGACCTCGGTCGGCAACGGCATCGCCCGGTACACCGTGACCGCGGTGAACGCCGCCGGTAGGCGGGTGACCTGCAGTACGCCCAACGGCAGCACCACCAACTGCGCGCTCACCGACCTCAGCGCCGGCACGTACTCGGTGACCGTGGTGAGCGTCGGGCGTTCCGCCAGTGGTTACTCGGAGCCCAGCGCGGCGTACTCGCTCGTCCTCAAGGCGCCACCGGGAGTTCCGACGAACGTCACGGTCACCGGTACGACCGCGGCAAAGAGCCTGAGGGTGGACTGGAAGGCCGGCGCCGCCGGTGACGGAATGGCCGGCTTCACGGTCACCGCCACCCCGGCCAGCGGCATCGGCACGGCACCCACGTGCACCACCCTGGGAGCCGTCGCGGCGGGGGGCGCCGCGACCTGCAATATCGCCAACCTCACGCCGGGCATCTACACGGTGACCGTCGTGGCACGGGGAACGACGGGGGTGCCGAACTCGGCCGCTTCCGCCGGAGTGCAGGCCACGGCGCTGGCCGGGCTCGCGCCGACCCCGGCGACGTCGGTGCCGAGCGGCAGCCCGGCCACGCTGACGGTCTCGTCCACCACGGTGAAGGTGGGTGCGACGATCACGGTCGGCGGCAGCGGATTCGCTGCCTACACCACGGTCAACCTGGTGATCATGGGTGGGACTTCGCTGGGGACCGTCGTCACCGATGCGAGCGGTGCATTCACCGACAAGCAGGTGACGCTCCCGGCCGGAACCGGCGCGAAGACGCTGGCGGCGGTCGGGTTGCCATCGACCGGCACCGCCTTCAGGTATCAGACGGCGGCGCTGACGGTGGCAGCCGCCTAGCAACACACCTCTGTGGCGGGCCGGAAGGGAAGTCCCTTCCGGCCCGCCATGCACTTTGACGCCCTCAGGGTCTCGAACGGGTGACCCTCAGTGGCACGCCCCCGGCGGCAGGTGGCAGCCCGTAACCGGTGACGCGATGCAGGGCTGAGGCCGCGCGCGGTGGGCCCGCTCATCGAGTCGCTTTCCGTGGTGTGTACGGATCGTGCAAGTCCTAGCGCTACGTATATAACGACATGGACACCCAGCAACGCCGCTGGTACTAGTTAGGCGTGCTGAGGGCCCTCGAATGGATTGTGCTGGGAATCGGCAGCGCGGGCGCCATCGTCTACGGCGTCCGTCGTCACCGGCCCGCCCGGACCGGACCCTGGCTGCTGCTCGCCGGCGCCATCGTGGCGAGCGCCGCCGGCGACGTGCTGACCGCGTTGAACCGGCCCGGCGTAGCCGATTTCTGCTTCTACGCCATGATCGTGCTGGTCGCCGGCAGTCTGCTGCAGCTGACCCGCGTCGGTGCGATTCTCGTCGACCGGGCACGGCTCATCGACCTGCTCGCGTTCGCGTGCTCGACGCTGCTGGTGGTCTCGGTGTTCGTCGTCGGCGACGCGGGCCGGATCGGGAACGTCTCCGGGGCGTACGTCATCGGAGCCCTGCTGCTCCTGGCGGTTGTCGCCCGCCTGCTGGTCGCCGTGGGCCGGAACCTCTCGGCTGTGCTGCTCGTCGCCGGTGCGGTGGGTGTCCTGGTCAGTGACATCGTGCAGCCGCTGTGGCCGGGCCGGCTGAGCGAGTCCGGCTTCGTGGTGCTCTACCTGGCGTGGGGCGCCGCCGCGCTGCACCCGTCGATGGTCAGGCTCACCGAGCCCGCGACGCCGCGTCCCAGCCCGTGGCTCGGGCGCTGGGCGGCGCTGCTGGGCATCTCCGTCGCCACCCCGCCGGTCGTTCTGCTGATCGAGGCGGTGCACGGCACGGTCGGCGACGGCGTGGTGATCGCCGTGGCCGGTGCGATCACCCTTCTCCTGACCATCACCCGGCTGACCGACTCGGTGACCCTGAACGGCCAGGCGTTGACGCGTGAGCGCGGCCTGCGGGAGGCGAGCGCCGCGCTGGTCGCCGCCGCCGACACACCGGCCGTGGACGGGGCCGTCCGGGCCGCGATCGCCCAGCTCATGCCGCCGGACGCCATCCGCAGCACCGTTTTCGCCATCGACGACCGCCAGCTCACGCTCGAAGCCGTGCCCGAACCCGAGGGCGGCCCACCACCCCGCAGCTGGTGGGTCGAGGAGGCGGACCATGACTACGCCACACTGGTCTGTCCGCTCTGGCTGGAACCGCTCGCCGTGGCCCGGCCCGGCGGCGGAGCTCTGATCCTGGTGGGTCGCCGGGACACTCTCACCGCCACTCGCGACACCCTCGAGGTGCTGGCCGGTCAGGCGGCGCTCGCGCTGGATCGCATCTCGCTGGTGGAGGCGGTCGGCCGCCGGGACAGTGATCTCTATCTGCGCGCGGTGGTCCGGAACAGCGCGGACATCATGGTGGTGATCGACGAGGACCAGCGCATCCGATACGCCAGTCCTTCGCTGCGCGAGCTGCTCGGCGCCGACCTTCCGCCGCTGGCCGCACTCGACGATCTGGTGCATCCGGACGACCGCAATCAGCTGCGTCAGGCCTTCCGCAGCTCCGGCGACGGTGTGGTGTTCTGCTCGCTGTTACGGGCCGACGGCAGCCGGGTGCTGGTCGAAGCCACGTACCGCGACCTTCGCGACGACCGCTTGGTCCAAGGTTTTGTGGTGACGATGCGGGATTTCACCCAGGGCCGTGAGTCGGCCGAGCAGCTGCCCCGACGCGACAACCTGGACGAGTTACCGGCCCGGGTGAACCGGCGCAGCGCCCGGCACAAGTTCCGCTACTAGCGCCGACCATCACCGGGAACGCGGCGAGGCGGGTCGTCAGCTCGCCGCCACGATCCTCCAGCGCTGGTTGGTGCTGGTGGAATCGCTGTACTGGCCGACGCTTGCCCCGTTCGTCGTGCGTCCCATGCCGTCGAGGTAGAGGCCGGTGGCCCGGTTGCGCAGCCGTACGTTGTTCCCGTCGGTGACCACGGTCCACTGCTGGTTGGCGGATGTCCCGCCGGTGTACTGGCCGGCGGCGCTGCCGTTGGCGGTCCGGCCCATGCCGTCGAAGTACAGCCCGCTACCCACGTTCCTGATCCGCTCGTAGGTGCCCGAGTTCTCGATCACCCACTGCTGGTTGACGCCGGTGCCGGCGGACGACTGGCCGATGTCGGATCCGGCCGTGGTGCGTCCCATGCCGTCGGCGTACTGGCCGCTGGCGGCGTTGACGATACGGACCGTGGTGCTGCCGCCGGTACCGATTCCCCACGAGTACTGCAGCCGGTTGAGCCCGGAGGGATTGGTCAGCGTGAGGTTGAGGTTCGACCCGCTGCCGGTGCGCCGGGTCAGGCTGTACCAGTCACCGTCGCGCAGACCGGGCCAGTAGACCCCGCCGACGCCGAGTTCGCGCAGCTCGCTGCTGACGCCGCGGATGTAGTCGGCGAAGAACGAGCCGCTCGGGATGTTGTAGTCGATCGTGTCGTAGGAGACGCCGTTCTTGCTGCCCGGGCCCATCGGGCCGCCCCACTCGGTGGCCACGGTGCGGGCGGCGTACGCGCCGATGGAGCTCGCGATGTGGTTCGCCCACGAGGTCTCGTCCTCGAACCCGGCGAAGAACGAGTAGTCGTGGACGGCGAGCAGGGTGTCGTTCAGCCGATTGTCCTGGCCGACGGCGGGAACGTTCTGGGCGAGCCCGGCGCCGTCGAGGATGACCCGGCCGCGCGGCACGTTGGAGTGGCGCGTGAGCCAGGCGCTGTACAGGTTGTTCAGGTCGGTCGTGGAGTATCCGTACGGTTCGTTGATGACCTCGAAGTAGACGTTGGTGTTGCCGGCGTACCTGGCGACGACGGTGTCCCACATCTGGTCGTAGGCGGCGACGTTGCCGGGCCGCCCGTTGGCGTAGGCCCAGTAGGCCAGAATCACCTTGCCCTTGGTGAGCGCCTGGTCGATCGCGCCGGTGTAGGTGTTCCAGTAGGTGGCGACGGTCGGTTCGTTGATCGGCATGCGCACCGTGTTGGCGCCGGTGATCGAGTAGAGCTGCCCGACCACCCGGTCGGCGACGGTGGCCGCCGAGGTGTACGTGTCGGTCGAGCCGAGGCCCGACACGTACAGCACCCCGTTGACGAAGTTGTCCCGCTGGTCGGCCCAGTTCACCCCGTGGAACTGCCGGGTGTCGGCGTGTGCCGCCTCCTGGATCACGACGGTCCCGGCCACGGCGAGCGCGGCGGTCAGCAGGGCCCGGCCGACGCGGCCGGCACGTGACACGTGCATGTCCCACTTCCTTTCGATCGGGTCCGCCAGCGGAACGCATCCTCAAGTTAACGTTCACAATTCTATCTGTAAAGTGACGCCCGTCGATGTCGCTCGGCCGAGGGCTGCCCGCAGCGGACCGTTCGCCGCGACGGGTCAGGAACGGATCAGGGTTCTGCAGCACCCCGCTGCCGCCGAAGATGTTGACGCCGAGCAGGCCGGATGCGTACGTGCCGTCGGGTTCGCCTACGGTGCTGCGGTTTTCGCTTTCGCCCGGCTGGAGACGGCGTACGACCGGCCGACCGGAAGCCGGCCGGCCGTAACCGGGTTTCGCGTGGTCAGTGGGCGATGACCGGCTCGGCGTCCGGGTCGGCCGCGAGCGGGCCGCTGCGGAAGACGAGCGCACCGACGATCGCGCAGAGGACGAAGAAGCCGGCCGAGCACCAGAACACCATGTGGTAGCTGTGCACGGAGGCCAGGGCGACCGTCTGCGCGTTCGGGACCTTGCCGTGCAGGTAGCTTGTCGCGGCGCTGGCCGCGAAGGAGCTGAGCAGTGCGGTGCCGATCGAACCGCCGATCTGCTGGGCCGTGTTGAGGGTGGCCGAGGCGACGCCGGCGTCGTGGTGCTCGACTCCCGACGTGGCCGCGTTCTGGACCGGCGCGAAGATCAGGCCCATGCCGAAGCCGATGATGATCAGGGCGGGGAGCACGTCGGCGGCGTACGTGGAATGCAGGCCGAGGCGGGTCATGTAGACCATGCCGGCGGCGCCGATCAGCGCACCCGCGGTGACCATCGGGCGGGCGCCGAAGCGGGGGGTGAGCCGGGCGCCGAGCGTGGTGGCGCAGAGGATCACGGTGGCCAGCATCGGCAGGAACGCCAGGCCGGACTGGACCGGCGAGAAACCGAGAATGCCGGTCACGTAGTAGGTCAGGAAGAGGAACAGCCCGAACATGCCGATACCGGCGATCGCCATCGACGCGTATGCGCCGCCACGGTTGCGGTCGAGCACCACGCGCAGCGGCAGCAGCGGATGCGCCACCCGGCGTTCGATCGCGGCGAAGACGGCCAGGATGATCACGCCGGCGATGACGAAGCCGTACGTCCGGGGGCTGTGCCAGCCGTCCGCCTCGGCGTTGCCGAGGCCGTAGACCAGGGAGACCAGGCCGAGAACGGCGGTGACGACGCCCGGCCAGTCGAGCCGGTTGCGATTGGCCACGCGCTCGTCGCTGAGCTTGAGGAGGCCGCCGACGACACCGGCTACGGCGAAGATCAGGTTGATGTAGAGGCACCAGCGCCACGAGGCGTACTCGGTCAGCACGCCGCCGAGCAGAAGGCCGACGGCGCCCCCGGCGCCCGAGATGGCGCCGAAGATCGCGAACGCCTTTCCGCGCTCGGCCGGTTCGGTGAACGTGATGGACAGCAGCGACAGCGCGGCCGGGGCGAGTACGGCACCGAACGCGCCCTGCAGCACGCGGGCGGCGATCAGCATCTCGATGCCGTTGGCGGCGCCGCCGAGCGCGGAGGCCAGCGCGAAGCCGACCAGGCCGATCAGGAACATCTTCTTGCGGCCGATGAGGTCGGAGAGCCGGCCGCCGAGCAGGAGCAGGCTGCCGAACGCGAGCGCGTAGCCGGTGACGACCCACTGCCGGCCGGAGTCGGAGAAGCCGAGGTCACGCTGGGCGGTCGGGAGCGCGATGTTCACCACGGTCGCGTCCAGCACAACCATCAGCTGGGCCAGGGCGAGCACCACCAGCGCCCACCAGCGGCCGTTGTCCTTCTCCGCGGCCGCCGGCGCGACCGGGGAGAGCTGCTGTTCTGCGGTCGTCGTCATGAGTCCCTCGTTTGGTGGAAACAGTTTCGAAACATAAGTGGAGGTGGTCCCTCCGGATCCAACCTTCCTCGCCAAGTGGCGATTCCGGCTCCGCCTGTTGGGGAGATCACAGAAGTTGAGGTACCTTCTCCACTTAATGACTGACGGTGGGGTGAACGTGAACGACGAGCGACCGCTACGCCGCGACGCGCAGCTCAACCGCGAACGCATCATCGCGGCCGCGCGCGAGGTGTTCGCCGCGCGAGGCCTGACCGCCTCGCTCGACGACGTCGCCCATCACGCCGGCGTCGGCGTCGGCACCGTGTACCGCCGTTTCCCGACCAAGGAAGCGCTGCTCGAGGTGGCCCTGGACGAGCGGCTCGAGGAACACGTACGCGCGGCCGAAGCCGCGCTGGCCGCACCGACCGGCTGGGACGGTCTCGTCGAATTCCTGCGACGGGCGGCCGAGATGCAGGCGGCCGACCGCGGCCTGCGCGACCTCGTCCTCGGGGCCGACTTCCACGCCCGGCACAAGGCTCGGGCCCGCGACCGCATCGAGCCGCCCGTCCGCCGGCTCGTCGAGCGCGCCCACCACGAAGGCTCGCTGCGGCCCGACGTCACCGCCGAAGACCTGGCCCTGCTGCTGATGATGGTCAGCGAAGTCGCCCACCACGGCCACACCGTCCGGCCCGACGCGTACGCCCGCTACCTTCAACTCCTTATCGACGGGCTGCGCCGCTCACCGGACGCCGGGGATCTCGGGCCGCCGCTGACCCGCGACGAAGTCGAAGCGCTGTCCCGCCATTGGATGCCGAAGTCCCAGCCGCGCCGGCCCTGACCCGCGCATCCTTCGCCCGGACGGCCGGCAGAAGCGCGAAACAGCGTCGGCCCCAGGCCGGCGTGCAGGGGACCTTCCTCTGCTACACCCGGAATTGGGAAGCGAGTTGTTGCAGCTCGGTGGACATCCGGGCCACCTCGGCGGTGGCGACCTGGGATTGGCCGACGCCTTCGGTTGTGGTTTCCGAGGCGGAGGCGACGCCGACGATGTTGCGGGCGATGTCGGTGGCGCCGGTCGCCGCCTCGGCGATGTTGCGTCCGATCTCCTGCGTGGTGGCGGTCTGCTGCTCGACGGCCGCGGCGATCGTGGTCTGGAACTGATCGATCCGGGCGATGACCTGCGAGATATCCGTGATCGCGGTAACCGCGCTGCCGATGTCGTTCTGAATCGCGACGATCCGCTGCCCGATCTCCTCGGTGGCCTTCGCGGTCTCCTGGGCCAGGTCCTTGACCTCACTGGCGACGACCGCGAAGCCCTTGCCGGCTTCGCCGGCGCGGGCGGCCTCGATGGTGGCGTTCAACGCGAGCAGGTTCGTCTGCTCAGCGATCGAGGTGATCACCTTGATAACGTTGCCGACCTCCTCCGATGAGCGCCCCAACGTCGTCATCGTCGCGCTGGCAGTGTGCGCGTTCTGCACGGCCTGACCCGCCACCTGCGCCGCGTCGGTCGCATTGCGGGCGATCTCGCTGATCGACGCCGTCATCTCCTCCGAGCTCGCGGCCACGGTCTGCACATTGGCGGAAACCTCCTCCGCCGCGGCGGACACCACGCCCGCCTGATCGGACGCCTGGTTCGCTGCCTCACCGATCTGCCTGCTGGTGGCCGACAATTCCTCGGCACTCGAGGCCAGGGCGTGTGCGGTGGACGCGAATGCCTCGACGACCTCACGGGTCCGCGCGTTGGCCCGGTCCAGCGCCTGCGCCATCCGGCCCGGTTCGTCCCGGCTGGTCACCGCCGCGACCTGGGTCAGATCCCCGTCGGCCACTCGATCCAGCACCCCGGAGACAATCCGCATTGGCCGGACCACGAGCCTGGTGACGTACGAGGCCATCGTCAGCCCGAGCACGAGAGCGGCCAGCAGAATGGCCACGACCGCGGTACGGGCTGAAGTGAACGTGCTGTGAGCGGTGCCCACGATCGCGTCGGCCTCGGCCTGCTCGGCCTGCGACGCGGTATCGAGTTCGGCGAAGGCTTTGACAGTCAACGGGGCGGTCTGACCGTTGAGGATTGCGGCGGCCTTGGTGTTGTTGTTGGCCTCCGCGGCGGGCAGCAGCCCGTTGTCACGTTTGTTGCGGAACTGTTGCCAGAGGGCCGAGAACCGCTCGAAGGCCGCCGGGTCGGCCGTGTGGCCCTGGTACCACGTCGCAGCCGCGTCCAGGGCCTTGTCGGTCGCCTGGATCTTCTCCTCGACCTTCTTTGTCGAGACAGCGTCCGGTGCGATGACCGCGTCGCGCGCCTGGATCCGCGACTGCTGCGCCAGATCCCGCAACTTCGCGAGGCCGACCGCCGCCCGCAGGCTGTCCGTAGCGACCAGTTGGCCGCTGCTGTACACCTTGGCCAGATCGACGATCGCGACAACACCGACGGCGATCGCACCGACCGCCATCACCACGACGATCGCACCGATCTTCACACTCGTCCGAGCATCGGCCACTACCCGCAGAATCCCCCGGCCGGCGGCCGCCTGTTGCTTCGCCATACTGTCCCCGTCTCATCCCGAACGGCGCCACCAGTGCGTTTATCAGGACATCCCAGCAGTCACGCCGGGCAACCCATCCGAAGACTGCACCCGAAATACAACCCAACCGCACTCGACCGAGCCGCCGGGCTGAGGTCCGGCGGGATGGGAACCGTGCGGCGGCGTACGTCTTCTACCGCTCCTGTTCGGCTCGCCGGCGCCGATATCCCGCGGCCCTGGTCTGATAGTTCTGATGTTCCTGCGCGTGGTCCGGAGGAAGGTGCGGCGTGTCCGGGGAAGTCGTGGCGAAGAACCGCGTGAGGGCGGTGTTCGAACTCGTTGCGAGTTCGCCGGAGCGCGCGAACATGGCCGTCTCGTAGCGCGCAACCGCGTCGTCGAGGCTGCTCTCCTTCTTGATGGCGTGCGCGAGTTCCGCGCCGTCGAGCAACGCGAGATTCGTGCCGTGGCCACCGAAAGGCGCCATCAGGTGGGCCGCGTCGCCGATCAGGGTGACGCCGGGGACGTGGTCCCAGGTCAGCGGAGCGGGCAGCGCCCAGAAGCTGCGCGGCACGTAGTCGCCGTCGTTGTCGGTGATCAGCGGGCGCATGACCGGGGCCCATTCGCTGAATTCCCGCAGCAGATAGGACCGTACGGACTTGCGGTCGGTGACGTCCACGCCGGCCGCGACATGCCAGTCGAGTTCGGCGCGGAAGGCCACGTAGCCGCGAACCACCCCGTTGCTGTTGCGCTGGGCGATCACCGCATGGCCGGCGCCGTCGGTGGAGAACATGTGGCCCTGGCCCACGATCGCGGCGACTTCCGGGTGCCGGGCGTCCACGTCATCGAATCGGGCGTCGAGGAACTGCACGCCGAGGTACTGCGGCACCGTGTCGGTGAGCAGCCGGCGAACCGACGACCGTGCGCCGTCGGCGCCGATGACGAGGTCGGCTTCCGCGGTGGCGCCGTTGGCGAACTCCAGCCGGTGCCGCCCGCCTGCGAGCGGAGCGAAGTGGTGGAGCCGGTGTCCCCACTGGACGGTCGCGGGTATCAGATGCTCGTAAAGCATGGTCCGCAGTTGGCCACGGTCGATCTCGGGGGCGGACTCGTCGTTCTCGCCGGGGGTGAACGCGGCCAGCACGGTGCCGTGGTGGTCCCGGCGGGTCTTGGCCTGGCCCTCGACCCGGGCCAGCGCCCGGAAGGCGTCCATCAGCCCGGCGTCCTCCAGAGCGATCTGGCCGGCGTCGGCGTGCAGGTCGAGGGTCCCGCCGGGGTCGCGGGAGTGCACGGTGGCGTCGGCGTCGTACACCACCGGCCGGAGTCCGTGCCCCTGCAGGACACGGGCGCACATCAGGCCGGCGGGGCCACCGCCGATGATGGCGATGCGAGGCGTAGTCGTCACGGGGCCGATCCTTTCCACACGTGATGCGGCGACGGGTGCGGCCCGGGTCGTCCGCTCCTCCACCATAAGCAGATCAGTTCTAGAAAGCGAACCGTTCTACATTCCGATCCGTTCAACACTGACGCTAAGGTGGGCTTGTGACCGAGACCGGACGCCGCGAGCGCAAGAAGGCAGCCACCCGCCGAGCCTTGGCCGACGCCGCACTGGAACTGTTCCTTCAGCGCGGCTACGACGCGGTCGGGGTGCGGGAGATCGCCGACGTGGCCGACGTGTCGGTGGCCACCCTGTTCAAGCACTTCCCGGACGGCAAGGAAGCACTGGTCTTCGACCAGGACGCCGACCGCGAGACCGCGCTCGTCACCGCCGTCCGCGAGCGCCCCGCCGGACAATCCGTCCCCCAGGCGCTGCGCCGGCTGCTGAGCGAGGAACGGTCCCGGCAAGTGCGCACCGACCCGCGCTTCGCTGACTTCCGTCGCCTGATCGACACCACTCCGGCACTACGCGAGCACTTTCGCCACATGTGGTTGCGCCATGAGAACGCTCTGGCCGCGGCGATCGCCGCGGACGCCGGACTGCCCGAGGACGACATCGGCTGCCAGGCACTGGCCCATTTCGCCCTCGAAGCCGTCAGCCTCGTCCGCGAGCGGGATGATGCCGAGTCGGCATTCGACCGCATCTTCGCCCTGCTCGACATCGGATGGAGGGGCACCACCGCCGACGCGCGGACGGCTCACTCGGGGAAGGACAGCCGGGGCCGGTCCATCTGAGTGCGTATGTCGTGCAGCCGGAGCGCCACCTGCAGTTGCAGGGCCCGGTCCGGGGCGCGCCAACCCTTTCCGAGAACGCTGTCGACCCGGTCGAGTCTTTTCAGCAGGGTGTTGGTGTGCACGTGGAGCGCGGTGGCGGTCCGGGTGACGTTGCCGGCGTTGCCGAAATAGGCCGACAGGGTGGCCACCAGTTGCGTCGACCGTCGCGTGTCGTGGGCCAGGAGCGGTTCCAGTGCATTGTCGAGGAACCGGTGGAGGTCTTTGGCGCGCTCGGTGTCGAACAACAGCGCGAACATGGCGTACGGCTCGGTCGTGGAACCCTGATCGTGCACGCCCAGGATGTGCATGAGGTCGCAGCATTTTCCGGCGATGTCGAACGCCGGTCCCCAGTTGTGGCCGGTGACCGTCTCGGCGACGACTCGCACCGGTGATCCGAGTTCTCGGCGCAGGTGGCCGTGCACCGTCTCGGCGAGCCGAGCGGGATCCGAGGTTGCGGCGAGCAGTGCGGCGCGGCCGAGGTGTTCGCCGGCGAGCCCCTTCCACTCCGGGGACAGCGCGTAGAGCAGCCGGCTGACTTCCGGGACGGTCCTCGTCTCGGACTTCGCGACGATGATGACGTTCAGCGCGGTCAGGTCGATGCCGCGCGCGTGGGCCCGGGCGCGCTGGGCCGGCGTCAACGGTGGCGCGGAGACGAGCAGTTCGGTCAACAGTTCGCCGCTGACCCGTTCCTCGGCTTCGGCGACGGCGGTCTCCTTCAGGATGAGCAGGCCCATGATCTGGGCCGCACGCTCCAGGGTGCGTATGTCGACGGGGCTCGGCTCGTGGTCGCGGGTGAGCAGGAGCGCGCCGAGAGGGGTGTCGCCGGCTTGAATGGCGGCCGCGCTGTGCCAGAGGCCGGCCTTGTCAGTCGTTGTCGCCCACCGCCCGGACTGGCGG
The DNA here is from genome assembly GCF_044455125.1 of Actinoplanes sp. NPDC051343. Lineage (NCBI taxonomy): Bacteria > Bacillati > Actinomycetota > Actinomycetes > Micromonosporales > Micromonosporaceae > Actinoplanes > Actinoplanes sp. NPDC051343. Next base: position 187,249 of record NZ_JBITEL010000001.1, on the reverse strand, counting down.
GCCTGCACCACCGCGTCCGGTGACGGCCGCTGGGCGGTGTGCGCGTTCTCCGGGTCGAGGGCGCACCGGGCGGTGACGGCGCCGGCCCGGTCGAACACCGTGACCGCGCCTTGCAGATGCTCGACCAGCAGCCGGGCGATCTCGTCGGCGCCGCCTCCGGTCAGCACCACGCGGGTGAGGGATTCGTGCACGGCCTGAGCCCGTTCCATCATCGCGACCTGGCGTTCGATGGTGCGATACGCGGTCTGCAGCTGTTTGAGCGCGGCCTGACTCTGGTCGTACAGCCGGGCGTTGTTCAAGGCGATGGCAGCGTGGTCGGCGAAGGCGCTGAAAAGCGCGACCTCGTCGGGTTCGAAGGGCCGTTCGGTGCGGTCGGCGGCGAACAGCACGCCGATGACTTTCGCGCCCACCAGCAGGGGCACGCCGAGCAGCGCGACCATGCCTTCCGGGATGACCAGGCCGTCGAACGTCCGGTCGTGCGGAACGTCGCCGGCCTCGAGATAGTTGCTGACCCAGGCCGGGGCGCCGGTGGCGATGACGCGGCCGCCGACGCCGGTTCCGGACGGCACCCGGGCCTGGTTGAACGTCGACGAGATGGTGCCCTCGGACGCCTTCAGCATCAGTTCGCCGTTCCCGCCGAGCAGCGACAGGTACGTGAAATCGGTGCCCATCAGTTCGTGGGCCTCGCGAACGATCGAGTCCAGGACCGCGTCGAGTTCCCCGAGGGCGGTCAGCGACCGGGCGGTCGCGTACAACGAGCTGAGTTCGCGCTCCCGGCGGATCCGATAGGACGCGAGGTCGGGGCTTGACGTTCGGACTTCGGGGGTGTCGCCCATCGTTCGACCCCTCCCTCGGGGTGTGTGGCCTGTCCACCAGAGTGGCCCAAACAGTGGGGTGATCTTCTCTCACTGGCGGGTTCCAGCGCACCTAAAGTTCGCCGCAGTGGGCGTGTGACAGGCCTCACAGATGGGGCGCGAATCGGGAGTCGTTCATGATCCAGTCATATTTGGTACATCCGCTCCGCTTATCGGGGCGCCGTGTCTCGGCGAGCCGCCGCTTGCCGTCCGCGATGAAACTCGCCGGTGCGCTCGCCGGTGTCCTGCTCCTGACCGCCGCCTGCGGAGGGGGCTCGTCCGGCGGCACCACCACCTCGGGCAGCGCGGGGCTCAAGGGCAAGACCATCGACTTCGTCGGCTACGGCAAGGACAACCCCTGGGGCGCCTATTTCAACGGCGTGTTCGTCCCCAAGCTCACGTCCCAGGGCGTGAAGGTCGTCGACCTGACGACGATGGACCCCGGCACCGCGGTGACCAATTTCAACCAGGCCATCTCCAACAAGCCCGACCTGATCGTGGCCGCCCTTCTCGACACGTCGTCGATGGTGGTGCCGGTCAAGAAGGCCAAGCAGGCCGGCATTCCGGTGCTCATCTTCGACGGACGCCCCGACCCCTCGGTCGACGGAGATGTCATGCAGGTCCTCTCCGACAGCGAGGCGCTCGGCACGGCGGCGGCGCAGAACCTGGTCGAGGGCCTGAAGGCGCAGGGCAAGAACTCGGGCAGCCTCATCGCGATCACCGGCACCAAGTCCGGCTTCGCGGCCCAGGACCGCATGAAGGGCTTCGACGCCGAGCTGGCGAAGACGCCGGAGTACAAGGTCGTGGACATCCAGGACGGCAACTGGGACCCCACGCTGTCCAGCAAGATCGCCACGCAGCTGTTCGCCAAGTACGGCTGCTCGGGCATTCAGGGCGCCTACGGCATGGCCGACTACCAGGCGCTTCCCATCGTCGCCGCGGCCAAGCAGGCCGGCTGCCCGGTGGGTGGCAAGAACGGTCTCATCGTCACGGGCAGCAACTGTTTCAAGGTCGGCATCGACGCCATCAAGGCCGGCACGCTCTACGGCACCGCGACCGAGGATCCGGGCACGATCGCCGAGCAGACCGCCGACTACGTGACCCGGTACTTCAACAAGCAGAACCCGCCGGCGAAGGAACTCGTCAAGGAGGAGCGGGTGACGGCCAAGAACGTCGCCCAGTACGCGGAACAGTGCAGTAAGGCATGAGCTCGCCGTTGTCGTCCGCGCGCGCCGGCGAGGAGCTGATCCGCGTGGACGACCTCACCAAGAGCTTCGGCCGGACCCAGGCCGTGCGCGGTGCGTCCTTCGGCATCGCCGCAGGCGAGATCCACGCCTTGTGCGGCCACAACGGCGCCGGTAAGAGCACGGTCGTCAAGATGCTGTCCGGACAGGAGTCGCCGGACGGCGGTGCGATCCGGATCGGCGGCGCGGTGCTCGATCCGCGCAGCCGGCAGGTGGCGCAGCGCAGCGGAATCGCCTTGGTCGACCAGGAACTGAGCGTCGTCGCCTCGCTCACGGTCGCGGAGAACCTCATGCTGGGCGACCTCAAGGCGCGTTGGCTCAACCGGCGACGCGCCTCCGGCCCCCGGTTGCGCACGCTGCTCGACAACGTCGGGCTGCAACGTGTGCGTCTCGACCAGCCGCTGTCCGAGCTGAGCATCGGCGAGCGTCAGCTCGTCGAGATCGCGCGTGCGCTCGGCCAGGACGCCCGGCTGGTCATCCTCGACGAACCGACGGCCACGCTCAGCGACGTCGAGAGCGAGTACGTCTATGCGGCGGTCCGCAACGTGGCGGCCACCGGCTGCGCCATCCTTTTCGTCTCCCACCGGCTCGGCGAAGTGCTCGACCTCTGCGACCGGGTCACCGTGATGCGCGACGGCGCCGTGGTGGCGACCACCGCCGTCGCCGACCTGACGATCGAGTCCCTCATTGTCCAGATGCTCGGCGAGGCGCCGCAGCGCCTCCGCAAACACACCGGCAGCGAGGTCGAGGATTCCGCTGACGTGGTGACCGTCAGCGGGTTGTCGGTTCCCGGGCGGGTCGACGACTTCAGCATCGCGCTCAAGCCGGGTCACGTGTACGCCCTGGCCGGTCAGCTCGGGTCCGGAGCCTCCGACGTGCTGCGCGCGACCGCGGGCCTCGTTCCCGCGGCGGCCGGCGACATCAAGGTCGACGGAGTCGCGGTCCGTCCCGGTCACCCGGTCGCCGCGATCCGGGCCGGCATCGCGTTCGTCTCCAACGACCGCAAGTCCGAAGGCTTGTTCCTCGACAAACCGATCAGCTGGAACCTGCTCGCCACCCGCCTGCCGGGAGTGACCCGGTGGGGCGTGCTCAACCGGCAACGATGGTCGGCGGCCCTGACCCATCTCGTCGCTCTGTGCGGTCTCGACGGCAAGCGGGCCGGCGACAGCGTCCGCTCCCTGAGCGGCGGCAACCAGCAGAAGGTCTTCGTCGGACGCGGTCTCGGCCGGCCCGACGTCCGGGTGCTGCTGCTCGACGATCCCACCCGCGGCGTCGACGTCGGCGGCCGGGCGGCGATCCATGTGCTGCTGCGCGACGCCGCCGACAAGGGCATGGCCGTGCTGTTCAGCTCGACCGAGCTCGAGGAGTTGCTGGACCTCGCCGACGTGGTGGTCACCATGCACAAGGGCGTGGTGGTGCGGCGTCACGACGGTGACGTGGCCGGCGCCGTCCTGCTCCGGGAGATGACGCACGGCGCGGCCGACGGTGGAACCCCGGCCGCGACACCGACGAAGGAACGACTGTGAACGTCATGTCTGCCCCGCCGCGCCCCGATGCGCCGATCCGACGGCGAGGCCGGCCGCGATCGCGGGCCGACCTCGTCATCAACGTGGTGGTGGTCCTCGCCGTGCTGGCGGCGGTCGTCCTGGGCCTGACGACCCATCGTTTCGTGACGGTCGCCAACGCCAAGGCCATTCTCACGTCGGCCAGCCTCGTCGGCATCGCGGCGCTCGGGCTGACCCTGATCACCATCGGCGGATCCGCGGTCTCGCTGGCCATCTCGCCGAGCGTCGCGGCGGTCGGGATGATCTTCTTGTCGGCACAGTCGCTCGGCCTCGTTCCGGCCATGGTCCTCGCCGTGGTCTGCGGAACCCTGATCACGGGCGTGCAGGGCGCGGTCGTCGGCTACGCCGCGGCAAACCCCGTGGTCCTCACCATCGCGGCCAGCTTCGCCATCACGGGCATCGCCACCGGCATCGGCGGCGGCTCGACGGTCTCGCCCACCGGACGCGGGTACGACCACCTGAACGCGACGCCCGGCGGCGTGGCCCTCAGCGTCTACGTCCTGATCGGGCTGGCTCTGATCGTGGAATGGACGCTGCGGCGGACGGCCTTCGGGAGATCCCTGTACCTCATCGGCGAGAACCGCCGGGCCGCCCGGGCCGCCGGCCTGCGGGTCGGGTGGACTACCGCCGTGGCCTGGCTCGGGGCGGGCGCGTTGTTCGCGGTCACGGCCGCCTTCACCGCCGCCTTCAACACGTCGGCGAACGTGAACCTCGGCGGCACGCTCACCTTCGATGCGATCGCGGCGGTTCTGGCCGGCGGCACACCCATCGCCGGCGGTCGCGGCTCCGCGGTGCGCACCCTCGCCGGCGCGGTGCTGATCGCCGCCGCGTCCGACATTCTGCTGCTGCGCGGCTATTCCACCGGAGTCCAGATCATGGTCAAGGGAGTCATCGTCCTGGTCGTGGTCGTCATCGTCCACCTGCGCACCAGGGGGAGCCACGCATGAAACCTCCATCCTTACGGCGGCCCGAGGTGTCGCTGCCCATGGCGGCGCTCGCCATCACGATCGTCGCGTTCGCGTTGATCCCGGCGTACACGGACTCGGCCCTCGCCCCGTTCGACGTCTACAACACGCTCCAGATCTTCGCGCGACTCGGACTCCTCACCCTGGCCCTGGGTCTGACGATGATCGCCGGCGAGTTCGATCTGTCGGTGGTCGGAACGTACGCGGTCGGCGGGATGCTGACCGTTCAGGCCGGCCAGCAGCACTGGGCGTGGGGCCTGCTGGCCGCGATCGGCGCCGGGGCGGCCATCGGCCTGCTGCAGGGTGGCCTGATCGCCAGACTCAAGATCCCGTCGATGCCGGTGACTCTGGCGACCTACATTGCGCTGCTGGGGCTCACCAGCGCGATGTCCGGCGGGCTCACCAAGACCTATGCCAACGCGGCGGTGACACTCTGGGTCGACCAGCCCGTCCTCACGTACTTCTCGCCTCGAAGCCTGATCACGCTGGGCCTCTTCATCGTCGCGGCGCTCGTCCTGTCGCTGAGCCGCTGGGGCCGCGAACTCCGCGCCATCGGCGGCGACCGGCGGGCCAGTCGCGTCGCCGGGGTCCGGGTCGACCGCCTGATCGTGGGCACCTTCGCGGCCTCCGGCGTGCTTTCCGCGCTCGGTGGGTCGCTGCTGAGTTTCAGCCTCGGATCGGCGAACCCCGATCCGGGCGTCCAGCCGCTGATCGTCGCGGCCGCCGCGGCCCTGCTGGGCGGCGTCTCGCTGGCCGGCGGCCGGGGCCACGCGCTGGGCCTGCTCGGCGGGATCCTGGCGGTCGCGCTGCTCGCCGAGATCGTGACGGTCGCCGCTCTACCGCAGTACGTATCGCAACTGTTCTTCGCGGGCCTGCTCGGGATCATCGTCGTCATCGACGCCCCCGATCTGCACAGCGCGCTCGTCCGGCAACGGACACGCCTGCGGCCCTCCCGCCCTCGTCCCCTGATCTGAGAGAGCGCCCATGTCCGAGACCACCCTGCTCTACTCCGACCTCCGATTCCCCGAGGGCGCCCGCTGGCACGACGGCCGCCTGTGGTTCTCCGACATGCACACCGGGCAGGTGTTCAAAGCCAACCCGGCGGCGCGGACGCTCGAGGAGGTGACGGTCGTCGACGATCAACCGTCCGGTCTCGGATGGCTGCCGGACGGCTCCCTGCTCGTGAGCTGCATGACCGACCGCAAGGTCCGGCGGTTGGATCCGGACGGGAAGCTCAGCGTTTTCGCGGACGTCTCGAGCCTCACGGATGCACCCATCAACGATCTCGTCACCGACGAGATGGGCCGGACCTTTCTGGGCGGCTTCGGGTACGACCTCTACGCCGACGCTCCGCAGCAGCCCGGGCCGATCTTCCGGATCGACGCCGACGGCCGGGTGACCCCGGTCGAGAACGACATGGTCTTCCCGAACGGCATGGTTGTTCTGCCGGGCACCTCGACCCTGGTGGTGGCGGAGACCTGGGCGGCCCGCCTGACCGCGTTCGACGTCGACGAGCGCGGCGATCTGGGCGCCAAGCGGACGTGGGCCGAACTGCCGCCCGGGTCGACGCCCGACGGGATCTGTGTGGACGAGGCCGGGGCGGTCTGGGTCTCCTCGATCGCGACCTCGAAGTTCCTGCGCGTCGAGGCGGGCGGCCGGGTCACCCGGACGATCGAGGTCGAGGGGCGCTGCGCCACCGACTGCGTGCTGGGCGGACCGGACGGCACGACGCTGTTCCTCCTCACGTCGAACAGCTGGCAACCGCCCGAGACCGCCGGGCGGGCGGGCCGGATCGAAACGGTCGAGGTCGGCGAGGAAGTCATCTGATGCACGGACTGATGCAGGATCGCCCGCTGACCATTCCGACGCTGCTGTCGCGGGCCGAGACCAACTTCGGGCACAAGCGGATCGTCACCGGCGGGACCACCGAGACCGTGGCGACGTGGCGTGAGGTGGCGCCGCGCGTCCGCAAACTGGCACGGGTCCTCGAGAGCCTGCGAGTGCCCGCCGGGGCGTGCGTCGGCACCTTCGCCTGGAACAGCCAGCGGCACGTCGAGCTCTACCTCGGGATCCCGAGTTCGGGGCGGATCCTGCACACGGTCAACCATCGGCTCTACCGTGAGCAGATCACGTTCATCGTCAACGACGCCGCCGACGACGTCCTGTTCGTCGACCGGACGATCCTGCCGGTGATCTGGCCGTTGGTGGCGTCGTTCGACACGGTGCGGCACGTCATCGTCATGGACGACGGCGGGGACATGCCGCTGCCGGACGACCCGCGCGTCCTCGACTACGAGGCACTCCTCGCCGGGCAGGCCGATGGACCCTTCGAGACCCCGATCGAGGACGAGAACCTCGCCGCCTCGCTCTGCTACACCTCGGGAACGACCGGCAATCCCAAGGGCGTCCTCTACAGCCACCGCTCGGTCGTGCTGCACAGCCTGCTTCTTCTCGGCGCGGACGTCTTCGCGCTGAGCGAACGGGACGTGGTGGCGCCGGTCGTGCCGATGTTCCACGTGAACGCGTGGGGGCTTCCGTACGCCGCCATGCAGAGCGGTTCCGACCTGGTTCTGCCCGGACCCGTCCGGGACCCGGAGGAACTGGTGTCGCTACTGTCCCGGCACCGGGTCACGTTCAGCGCGGGCGTGGCGACCGTATGGCGCGATCTGGTCCCGGCGCTGAGACGCCACGACCTCAGCAGCCTCCGCCACATCGCGTGCGGGGGCGGCGCGGTCGACGACGCGCTGTCCAGCGCGTACGAGGAAGCGATCGGGATACCGCTGACCAACGCGTGGGGGATGACCGAAACCAGTCCCGTCGTCACCACCTCCCGCTTGGCCACGCACCACGACGGGCTCGACAGCGATGCCCGCCGGCTGCTGCTCGGCACCCCGGGCCCGGCCGTACCGCTGACCGAGATCCGCGTCGTGGCCGGCGGCGTGGAGCAGCCTTGGGACGGACAGAGCCAGGGCGAGCTCCAGGCCGCCGGGGCGACGATCGCCGGCGCCTACTTCGGTGCGGACAGCGGCGCCGACGCGTTCACCGCGGACGGGTGGCTGCGTACCGGTGATGTGGCGACGATCGACGAATGGGGATATCTGCGGATCGTTGATCGCTCCAAGGATCTGGTCAAGTCCGGCGGTGAGTGGATTTCGTCGGTCGCGCTCGAGAACGCGGTGATGTCCGATCCGCGGGTCCGGGAGGCGGCCGTGATCGGCGTCGTCGATGCCCGCTGGGGGGAACGCCCGCTGGCCTGCGTCGTCCCGTTCGAAGGAGTGGATCTGACCGCGGACGACGTCCGGGACCATCTGCGGGGCCGGGTCGCGTCATGGTGGATCCCCGAGCGCATCGAGATGATGACCGAGATACCCAAGACGGCCACCGGCAAGTGGTCGAAACAGACGCTACGTCAGCGGTTCGCCGACCCGGCGCCCGACGCCGACTGAGACCGCACCAACGGAAGGAAGCCCGATGCCCATCGAACCGCGCCTGATCGTGACGGGGCACAGCCGCAACGGCGCCGCGGTCTTCGTCGAGGACCGTCACCCGGAACCGGTGCGTGTCCAGGCGTTGCCGGGAGCCGACTTCTATCTGCTGTGGGGCACTGGAGACGGGGAGGCGAAGGTCGGCGAACGCGACGCGGCGCCGGTCCTGCGGCCCTACTTTCCCGGCCTCGGCGGCAGCCGGGCCCTCTTCCTCCGGTGGGCCGCGCACTCGTCCGAGCCTCAGGCCGTGCCGGACCCCGCGAGTGTCGCCGCCGAAGTCGCGGAGAAGCTGCCCGGGCTCACGGACCCGTTCGAGGACAACGGCGACGGGATGCACACCACGGACACCGTCGATTACGCCATCTGCCTGGAAGGCGAGCTGTGCCTCGAACTCGACGACGGAGCGGAGGTGACCCTGACGCCGGGAACCTGCGTGGTGCAACTCGGCACCCGGCATGCGTGGAAGAACAAGGCCGATCAGCCGGCGTTGATGTGTTACGTGCAGATCGGAGCCGTCCGCGTCACTGGCTAGAGCAGGTCTTCCGCCGTGTCTCTCAGCGAGGTCAGGACACGGCGGGTCTGCGGCGTGTCCGGGAGCACCGCGAGCAGCAGGGGAGCGGTCGAGAAACCCGACTGGTGGTCCATCAGGCGGCGCACCCATTCCATGCCCGCCGCCAGTTCGGCGACGGGGTCGGTGGCGCCCCCGGTGCGTACCCAGTTGCCGAGCGCTGACCGGTGGATCGCGTCGATGAGAGCTCCGAGGGCCATCGACTGGAAAGGGGCGGCGTCCGGCGGGAGATGGTCACGCAGGTACGACCGGGTCAGCGCCACGTAGCGCTCGTGTTCGACGACCTCACGCCGGCGAAGTTCGGGCACGACCCGCGTCAGCTTGTACCGCCGGAGCACGAGATCGGGCCGGCCGAGGAAATCGTGCAGTGACTGCTCGGTGGCCGCGATCACGGCGTCGACCGGATCCGTGCCGGGGGCGGACTCGGCGAGGCATCGCTCGACCAGCCCGCGGCGTTCGGTGTGGTCGGGGAAGACGAGTTCGTCCTTGCTCTCGAAGTGCCGGAAAACGGTGCGGCGGGACACGCCGGATGCCTCCGCGACGGCTTCCACGGTGACGTTCGCGTAGCCCTCCTTCAGGAACAAGGCCATCGCCGTCTCGGAGATGCGGTATTTGGTCTCGAGTATTTTCCGCGAAGTCACCGACAGGTGCCCTCTCCTAGCATGCTGTAGCGCCGACGTCGGAAACTGTAGCTCTGCATCGCGCCGGCCCGGCTCACCGCTTCGCCATGCGGCGCTGTCGCCGGATCAGCCACAGGTGACGGACGGTACCCCAGACCCCACGGCGGAACAGCAGGACCACGAGGATGAAGACCGAGCCGGTGACCAGGTCGATGCCGTGGAAGCCGGACGAGGTCAGATAGTCGGCGAGCAGCACGGTCAGCACCGCGCCCAGTACGCCTCCCCACAGCGTTCCGATGCCGCCCAGCACCGTCATCAGCACGACCTCGCCCGAGGTGCTCCAGTTCAGCTCGGTCAGGGCGACGAAACCGTGATTGATCGCGAAGACGCCGCCGGCCAGGCCGGTCAGTCCGGCGGAGAGCACGAAGGCGACGACCTTGTACTTCTCCACCTCGTAGCCGAGCGCCCGCGCCCGCTGGGTGTTGTCCCGGATCGACACCAGGACCCGTCCGAACGGCGAATGCACGATCCGCCAGGCCGCCCACATGCCGAGCAGGAGGATCGGCAGGGCCGCGTAGTAGAAGTAGAACGAGTCGTTCTCCACCAGGTCGATGCCGAAGAAGCTGCGGGGCACGCCCTGCAACCCGTTCTCGCCGCCGGTCAGGCCGCTCCACTGATAGCCGATGAAGTAGACCATCTGAGCGAAGGCGAGGGTCACCATCGCGAAGTAGATCCCGGAGCGGCGCACCGACAGGTACCCGACGGGAAGGGCGAGGATCATCGCGAACACCGCGCCGGCGACGACAGCCACCGGGAACGGCACGCCGTAATGCGTCGCGATCAGCCCGGTCACGTAGGCCGAGCTGCCCCAGAACGCCGCGTGCCCGAAGGACAGCAGGCCGGTGAAGCCCAGCAGGATGTCCAGCGCGATCGCGAACAGTGCCATCGCCACGACGTCCATCGCGACCGGGGGATAGATGAACCAGGGCAGTGCCAGCGCCGCCACCAGGCCGACGGCCAGCAGCACCCACCGCAGCCTCGGATCGCTTCGGACGACCGGTACGTCGGCCCCGGTGACCGGGGCCTCGGTAACCACGGACTGAGTCATGCCGTCGCCTCCTTGCGTCCCAGCAGGCCCGCGGGCCGGACCAGGATGATCACGGCCATCAGGATGAAGATGAGGATCTGCGCGTACGTCGGGGCGTACGCCTGCCCGAACGCCTCCACCAGGCCGACCACGTAGCCCGCGACCACCGCGCCGACGATCGAGCCGAGCCCCCCGATGACCACGACCGCGAACAGAATGATCGCGAAGTTGTCGCCCATGTCGGCGGTGATCGCCCGGAACGGTGCGGCGAGCACGCCGGCCAGGCCGGCAAGCGCGACACCGAAGCCGAAGACCGGCGTCACCCACCGGCTCACGTTGATGCCCAGGGCTCGGGCGAGGTCCGGCTTCTCCGTCGCCGCCCGGACGATCATGCCGATCCGGGATCGCGTCATGACGAGCCAGACGAGCACGCAGACCGCCACCGAGAACAGCAGGACGAACAGCTGGTAGCGCGGCAGGACGACACCGGCCAGGTCGACGCGTCCCCGCAGGGCGCCCGGAAGCCGGTACGGCAACCCGGAGACGCCGTACTTCTGTTTGACCGCCTCGACGAGAACCAGGGTGAGGCCGAAGGTGAGCAGGAGGTTGTAGAGCGGGTCGAGCTGGAGCAGCCACTGCACGAGCAGCCGCTCCACCGCGACGCCGAAGGCGAACATCAGCACCGGCACGACCAGCAGCGACCACCACAGCGTGAGGCCGAGAGAGTCGAGCAGCACGGCCGCGGCGACTGCGCCGAGCATGTAGAACGCGCCGTGCGCGAAGTTGACCACGCCGAGCACCCCGAAGATGACGGCCAGCCCGAGGGCGGCCAGCGCGTAGAAGCTGCCGGCCGCCAGTCCCTGTACGACGTACTGCGGTACCGCGTTCACGGGGTCCTCCGACCGGGTCCACTCACATCGAGCACCCGGACGCCTCGGCGGGAGCGAAGGCCTTCGCCGCGGGGATGGTGTTCACGATCTGCTCGTAGTCCCAGTCCTCCTTCACTTCAGACGGCTTCTTGACGCTGACGAGGTACGCGTCGTGGACGACCGAGTGGTCCTGGGCGCGTATCTCGCCGTTGCGCAGGAACACGTCGTTGACCTTCTTGCCTTCGAGCTGCTTGACGACCGCGTCGGCGTCGTCGGTGCCGGCCGCCTGGACCGCCTCCAGGTACTGAAGCGCCGCGGAATAGTTGCCGGCGTGCTCGAAGCTCGGGCGCGCCCCGGTCTCGGCGAGGAACCGGTCCGCCCAGGCGCGGGCCTGGGCGTCCATGTTCCAGTACCAGGCGTCGGTGAACGTCGTACCGGCGAACTGCTCCACACCCAGGGAGTGGATGTCGGTGATGAGCATCAGCCCGACGGCCAGCTTGATGCCCTTCTCCTTCAGCCCCGACTCGTTGTACTGCTTGACCAGGTTGATCAGGTCCCCGCCCGCCTGCATCGTGCCGATCACGTTGGGATCGGTGCTGCTGGCCTTGGTGAGGAAGGTCGCGAAGTTCTCGTTCGGGAACGGCGTCGGGATGGTGCTCCGAACCGTGCCACCGGCCTTCTTGATCGCGGTGGTGAAGGACTTGGTCATGTTCTGGCCGAACTCGTAGTCCGGAAAGATGATCGACCAATTCTTGCCGCCGTTCTCGGTCACCGTCGTGCCGGTGCCGTTGGCGAGCATGTACGTGTTGTACGCCCACTGGAAGGTGTACTTGTTGCACTGGGCGCCGGTCAGTGCGGTCGTCGCGGCGCTCACGTCGAGGAACACTTTCTTGTGTTTCTTCGCCTGGTTGGCGACGGCCAGGGCGGCGGACGAGGTCGGCACGTCGAGGATGACGTCCGCGCCCCCGCGCTCGTACAGCTCGGAAGCCTTGGTATTCGCGATGTCCGGCTTGTTCTGGTGGTCGGCCGACGTCACCTCGATCTTCTTGATGACCGCCTTGTCGCCGTACTTCTTCAGATAGTCGGCGACCGCCATCTTGACCGCCTTGACGCTGTTGGGCCCCGACGCGTCCTTGTAGACCCCGGACTGGTCGTTCAGCACGGCCAGCACCAGCTTGTCCCCCGAGAATTTGCCGCCCGACGACTCGGGGCCTCCGCCACCACAGGCTCCGAGGAGAAGTACAGCCGTCATGGCCGAGACACCGACCCGCAATCGCTTGCCCTTCATGGTGGTTCTCCCTAGTCGTTCAAATGCCGAGGTATTTCAGAAGTTCGCCCTCGCGCCGCCGGAATTCGGAGTTGTCGAGGGTCTCGACGATGCGGCCCTGATTGAGCAGGTAGTGCCGGTCGGCCACGGTGGCCGCGAACTTGACGTTCTGCTCGACGAGAAGCACGCCGGCGCCGGTGGCCTTGATCTCGCGGATGATCGTCCCGATCTGGGCCACGATCACCGGGGCCAGGCCCTCCGACGGCTCGTCCATGAGCAGCAGACGGGCGCCGGTCCGCAGTGCCCGGGCGATGGCCAGCATCTGCTGCTCGCCACCGGACAGCGTGGTGCCCGACGCCTTGCGGCGTTCGGCGAGCACGGGGAACGCCTCGTAGACCCGATCGAGCGGCCAGGCACGGTCGGAGACCTTGGGCGGCAGGAGCAGGTTTTCCTCCACCGTGAGGCTGGCGTAGACGCCGCGGTCGTCCTGGACCCACCCCATGCCGGCGCGCGCCCTCCGGTGCGCCGGCACGCCGGTGACGTCCCGGCCGAGGAACTGCACGGTGCCGCCGGTCTGCCGGTGAAGGCCGATCAGGCACCGCAGCAGGGTCGTCTTACCGGCGCCGTTGCGGCCGGCCAGGGTGACGACCTCGCCCTCTCCCACGCGTACGTCCACGCCGTGCAGGGCCTGCGCCTGGCCGTACCACGCCGTCAGGCCGGTGACCTCAAGCATGGTCGGCCTCGCCCAGGTACGCGGTGATCACTCGTTCGTCGTTGCGTACCTGTTCGTAGGGGCCCTCGGCCAGGATCCGGCCCTGCTGCAGCACCGTCACCCGGTCGGCCAGGCTGCCGACGACCTGCATGTTGTGGTCGACCAGCACCACGGTGCGGCCGACCGCGATGCGGCGGATCAGCTCGATGGTCCGGTCGACGTCCTCGATGCCCATCCCGGCCGTGGGCTCGTCGAGGAGCATCACCGGCGGGTCGAGCGCCAGCACCAGGGACAGCTCCAGGGCGCGCTTCTGCCCGTACGCGAGCAGTCCCACCGGCTTGTCCGCCAACGGCATCAGCCCCACCTGCGTGAGCAGTTCTTCCACCCGGGCTCGCTTTCTTCCCAGGAGTTTTTCCGAGCGCCAGAAGCGGAATCCCTGGCCGGTGTGCCCGGCGAGCGCGAGCTCCACATGCTCGCGGCTGGTCAGGGTCTCGAAAAGGCTGGTGATCTGGAACGACCGGGCCACGCCGCGGCGCGCGACCTGCTCGGGCGGGCGGCCCGTGACGTCCTCGTCGAACACGGTGATCGCCCCGGACGTCGGGGACACGAAGCCGGTCAACAGGTTGAACAAGGTCGTCTTCCCGGCACCGTTGGGACCCACCAGCGCGTGCACGCTGCCCTCGCGAACCTCCAGGTCCACCGAGTCGACCGCGCGGAAACCGCGGAACACCTTGGTCAAGGCCCGTGTACGCACTGCCACGCGACTGCCCGCCGTCACCCGTACCCCTTTCTACCTGCCGTCAGCGGAATTCAGAGCGAGCACACGAAGCTCTGCGCCTGGTCGGGATCACCCGAGCGGTACTTCGGCCAGCGCGGGTACTCGCAGAGCGGGCGTGTGCGGCCGTCCCTGATGTCGGAGGCCACCGGCTTGACCGGCGGCTGTCCGCCGCCGACCCACGTTTCCAGCGCCGACAGCGAGTCCCAGCCGGGGGCGAAGGCCGGCGCACCGAAGTTGGCGTGGTTGGCGCCCGGCACGACGTAGTACCGCATGAACTCGTTGGTCTGCCGGGGACCGAGCGTGGCGAGCACTCGGCGGTAGTAGTCGTTCGTCGAGCGGTGCGAGACCAGTTCGTCGGCCGAGCCGTGCATCAGGATCAGTCGCCCGCCGGAACGGGCGAACGGACGAAGGTCCACGTTGTTGCGATCCTCGAGGGTGGAGAGGTAACTGATGCGGGACAGCCACTTCCCCGGGTGCCGGGGATCGACGTCGAGGGAGTTGTAGCCCGGGTCCCGGGTCAGGAAGTACTTCACCCACTGGTCCCAGTACTGGAACCCGTATCCACTGGTCACCGGCATCGGGTCGGCGGGCGCGGAGGTGCCGAACCCGAGGTAGGGCGTCCTCATGTCAGCGCCGGACAGGAGGGGGAAGCCGGGATAGTAACGCTCGCCGCTGGCGATGCGGTACGGCCACCTGAACGGTGTGGACGCAGCCGTCACCGACGCGATCTGCGCGTCGGAGAGGCAGGTCGGCCCGGTGTCGGCGCCCTTGGGGCAGCGAAGCACGCGGGGGTCGAAGCGACATCCGCCGACGTTCGAGACGATCTTGTCCTTGATACCGTCCTGCCCGTCGCAGGCCGCGACGACGCTGTTGTAGATCAGCGTCTGCTTGTCCGGCCCGGGGAAGGCGTCCGGACGGGACATCACCTGCGCGAGGTATCCGAGATCGAGGATCTCGGCCATGTTGTTCCAGGCCGGGAAGGCCGAGATGACACCGTCGAAGGCGTCCGGCCACCGCTGCGCGACGATGAGGGCCTCACGGCCGCCCGTCGAGCCGCCCGCGAAGTACGTGTGGCGGGGCACCGCGCCGTAGCCGCGACGAATCAGGTACATGGCGGCGTCGTGGGTCTTCTTGAGCGCATCGCCGGTGGCGAAGTTCCGAAGTGCCTCGTCGTTCATGCCGAACGACCCGTCCAGGGACGCTGCGGGGCCGGCCTGATGGCCCGAGTCACTTCCGTACGTCGCATATCCGCGAGCCAGCGGCGTCGGCTGATCGGGGCGGCCGAACGGCACGATCTGAGTGACGTCGGGGATGGTCCCGTCGTATCCGCCGCCGCCGAACATCATCGAGCTCCGGTTCCAGCCGACCGGCATGTCGACGCGGAGCTTGATGTCCGGAGCGGACGGATCCCTCGGACGGAGTGCCGCGTTGACGCCGCAGTACTCGATGGCCCGGCCGCTCACGACCTGGGTCACCTCCGATGCCGACTCGACGTGCCCGCCGCGGGTCGGCAGGCTGATCACCGACGCCGGAATCTCTGTCCCGGCCAGTTCAGCGCATCTCGGGCCGGCGCTCACCGGGGTGGCGGCGGCGGCTACCGGCCCGTGGATCACCGTCACGCTTACCAGTGCGGTGGCGACCGCCAGCCCGGCGGGGAGTCGCTTCGATCGTCCACGAACTCGCAATATTCGACTCACGGCGAACCTCCTGTGCAAGCACGCTGTGCCGCGGAGAGATCGATAAGCGGCACTGAGTGCCACTCACTGTGCCACGGGTCACAGGTGTCCGCAAGGGAGGTTCAGAGGAATGTCGCCCGGCCGCCGAGTAGCAAGTAGACGGCCGTCTTCCGCTGGCTCCGGCGCCAGCTCTCGCATCGATGCAGCCATGGCGAAGGCAGTGTCGCGGGCGCGCGCAGGTGCGTCAGGTTGCCCGACCCGTCGCCGAACAGCGAGCATCCGGATGGCCGCTTCGCCGCTCACTCATCGATAGCTGCGGCCCTCGCCGGGATGCGAGCCGACGTGTCGACGACGGAGCCGGCGTCGACTGCGAGGCACGTGTCGATCGACAATCGGTCCCGGCGGGAGCCCGGCGATCGCCGCGGTGACCCCGGCGTGCCGCCCAGCGGACGCTGGATCGTGGTCGGGTCCGAGGTGGCGCGTTCGCGACGGGCGCGGACGATGAATGGGAGGGCGAGGAGTTGGATCGCCGCGCTTGCGACGTACGAACTCGGGTAGCCCCAGATGTCGGCGGTCCTGCCCAGGGCCGGCTGAACGACCACGCCGCCGGCCGAGGCCAGCAAGTTGTCGGACGAGAGCACTGTGGCCCGCTGCGTGGAGGGGATCAGACCGTTGAGGAACGCCTGCCGTACGGGTCCCATGGCGGAGAACAGGATGCCCCAGACCGCGAGTAGCGCAAGCACCACGCCGAACCGCGGTACGAGGCCGGTAAGGATGAGTACCACGACCGTCGCGATCGTGGCTGCCAGCAGGAACGAGGTCCGGCGCCGGAACACGCGCGCCACCACGGGCGTCAGGGCGCCGCCGGCGATCTGGGTCGCGGCGACGAGTGCCGCGGCGAGGCCGGCGATCATGTATGAGTCGCTGTCGCCGTACAGCTCCAGCAGGTACGGCTGGATGGCGTAGAACCCGTAGGCGCTCACGCCGAGGGAGAACGGTGCGGCCAGCATCAGCCACCGTACGGGCGGATTGCCGAGTCCGTGTTGCAGGGAGGACCGCACGATGCCGCGCATCCGCATGACCGCCGAGGTGCGCGGCTGCGGCACGAACCCGACGTCGTGCATCGCCCGCCACGCGACCACGAAGGTCACCACGAGCAGTACCGCGCGTACGCCATAGGGGACTCCGAGGTTGGTAACCTGGGCGAGGGCGCCGCCGGCGACCGTGCCGGCGAGCATCGCGACGCCGGTCGCGATCTGGCCCTTGGCGAACGCCGATTCCAGCGTCCCGGTGTACCCGGTGGCGGTCAGCCCGTCGACCAGCCAGGCCTCGGTTGCCCCGCTGAAGAACGTGAAGCCGAGCCCCAGCAAAACCGACGCAACGGCCCAGGCCGCGAACGGCGCCGTGATCTGCCACAGCAGGAGGTAGAGCAGCGTGGATCCGAACAGGGTTGCGGCTCCGAGCAAGTAGGACGCCCGCCGCCCGACCGTGTCGGCCACGACCCCGGTCGGCACCTCGAACAGCACCATCCCGGCGGTGAAGAAGGCGTTCGCCGCGAAGGCCTGCGTGATGGTCAGGCCGGCGTCCAGCAGGAACAGCGTGTTGACGCCCCAGATCAGCGATGACGCGCTCGTCGACACGGCGCAGAGCAGCAGGTAGGTCCGCAACAGTCGCGCCACTGCCGGATCTTCCTTCCGGGCGACCTCTTTCTCGAGCATCGCGTCTCGATCCTTCCCGTTCGGTGGACTGTTTCCCCACCGACGAAGAAGCGCGACCGGGATCGACATCGGCGCGGAAAAAACTTTTCGTGGCCGAACGATGACGATATGTACGCGCTTGGGAAGCTCACAGTTCGCTGAGGCGGCTGGACAGGTAGCGGCGTTCGGCCTCGGTCGGTGCCAGCTCCAGGGCTTGCTCGTACGCCGCCCTGGCTTCGGCGTGTGTGCTGCCCGTCATAGCCCTCGTTGAAGTCGACCGCTGCCCGGACCCGGCCGTCGGGCACGGTCATTCCCAGACCGGGCGGATCTCGACGCCACCCGAGCGCGCACCGGGATGGCCGGCGGCGATCGCGATCGCCTCGTCCAGGTCCGCGCATTCGACGATCACCACGCCGCCGACGAAGTCCTTCGTTTCCGCGAACGGCCCATCCGACACCAGAGTCTCGCCCTCGCGAACCCGAACGGTCGTCGCGTCCACCACCGGACGCAACCGTGCGCCACCGACCAGGCCGCCGCGGCGCTCCAGGTCGGCCAGCCAGGCCCGGTGCACCGGGTCCATGGCGAGCTCCTGATTGGTCGGCGAGAACCGCTCGTCATTGCAGATCAACAACGCATACTTCATGAGGTCGATTCTGCCCGTTAGCGCGGCCCACCGTCTCCGCCCCGAGCTTGACGGGGCCGCTCGGCCCCGAACTCCTCGCGTGACTGTCCGCACGCACCACCGCGTTTTTCTTCCAGTCCCCCGTCCGGCGGTGGACCTGGCGAGTATGTGGTTCAGCGCTTCGTCGAGGGGAGTGGGGGAGGTCGAGTGCCAGGCGACGATGGCGTCCGGTCGCAGCAGTAGCGCCCCGTCGTCGGGTAGCGCCGCCGCGGTGAGCCAGGCGGGGTCGGACAACGGGACGTGCCGCAGCGCGAGTCGTCGGGCCTCGGTGCTCCATCGGTGGTCGTCCGGTCCGCTGAGCAGGGTCAGTCCGCACCCCTCGACGAGGACGAGCAGTTCGATTTAGGACTCGCCTGTCTTCTCGACGGAATTGCCGCCCGCCTACTCGCTTGACGGGCTTTCGCCCTATCAGGCCGAAGCCGTCACCCCGGCGCCGGACCGGCCGAGGAAGCCGCCACGTCGATGATCGGGTCATGATGGTGACCGCTTCCTGGCACTCGACCTGGCCGTGCTGAAGACACGCGCGGCCTGCCACTGCTCCGCTTCCCGCTCGACCGCACCGCCGACGCTCACCGAGCGGTGCAGACGGGCGCGGTCGGCAAGGTACTGGTGGACCTCACGCCCTGAAGTTCAGACAGCTACCCGTATCTACACTGGTATCGGGTGCGGACCCACTCATCGGCCAGATCCGCGCGTCGCGCCGAGTCGGGATCCGATGCACCCGCGACATCGACGTGGTGGCCGAAACCGGAGGTCCGGGGCTCCGCGGGGTCATCGGACGAACGGGCCGGCGCCGGTGAAGGCGTACTCGGCGAAGCGGGTGCCGATTCGCTGGTGGGCCTCGGGGCTGGGGTGCAGGCCGTCCGGCAACGGGAGCTCGGCGGCGTCGGCCGGGCCGTACAGCGTGGTGCCGTCAAGGTAGTGCAGGTTCTTGTCGGCCGCCCGGCGGTCGGCCAGCGAACGCAGCTCCCGGCGGACGACCTGCAGCGTCAGGCGCCCCAGCGCGACGTCCCCGGGCGTACCGGTGGCGACGAACCGCACCTGCCCGGTACCGATCGAGCCGGGGTCGATCGCGCCCGGCCCGGGAGTGTCCTCGTGGACGCCGCAGAACAGCGGCGAGATGAGGACCAGCGGGACCTCGGGGTGGCCGTCCCGGATGGTGTCGAGGAAGCCGTGCACCGCGGGGACGAAGGCGCGTAGCCGCATCGCGTCGAGGTTCACCACGTTGATGCCGAGCTTGACGCTGATGTAGTCGGCCGGGGCGTCGCGGATCACCCGGGCCAGGAACGGGTCGACGAGCGCGCTGCCGCCGAGGCCCAGGTTGCGCAGTTCGACTCCGGCCCGCCGGGCGGCGACGGCCGGCCAGATCTCGCTGGGAGCCAGCGCGTTCGAGCCGTGGCTGATCGAGCTGCCGTGGTGCACCCACAGCGGGCCGGTGGCGTCATCCGGCTCGATCGGGGCGTCGGCTCGCAGCTCGGTCAGTTCGACGGTCTCGTTGTGCGGCAGCCAGATCTCGATGCGATGGCGCCCCGGCGGCAGGCCGGAGACCGTGGTCGTGTGCGCCTCTCCGGGATGGAACGTGGTCTGGCCGGTGGTGAGGTCGACCTCGATGCGATCGCCGCCGTCCAGCGGGTCACGAACGGCGAGCCGGCCGTCGGCGTAGACGTCGATGCGGCCGCGCGGTCGTTCCGCGCCCGGGTAGGCGATCCGCGTCGGATGGGTCACCAGTTCGACCACGTTCGCCGTCGTCCGGAACACGACGCGTACGCCGGAAGGCTGGCTCTCCATGGAGAGCAACTGTCCGTCCGGGAACTGTTCTCGCACCCAGGCCGGCAACCGATGCGGCCGGAGGCCGCGAGGCGTGACCTCGACCTCGGCGACGCCGCGAACGAGTTCGGGGGAGACGTGCATCAGGACTTCCCTTCGACGGGCCAGGAACGGAACGCGATGTCGAGCGCGTCGAGCGCCCGCCGCCAGGAGACGTCGGCGGCGGGCTCGCGGTGGCCGAAGCTGCCGACGGCCTCGAGCGCCAGGAAGCCGTTGATGGCGGAGCCGAGGAGCCGGGTGGCATGCACCAGTTCGGTCTCCGGCAGCCGGTAGCCGCGGAGCATCGCCAGGGTGAGCGCGACGAGCCGACCGGCCGCATCGGAGCCGACGGTCGGGGCGGCGGCCGGGCGTTGCAGAGCCGCCCAGCGCCCGGGTGACTGCCGGGCATAGTCGCGGTGGGCCTCGGCGAGGGCGATGAGCGCCTCGCGCCCCGAGCGGCCGCCGATGGCGACGGCGATCCGGTCGGCGAGCTCACCGAGTGCCAGCTCGTGCACCCCGTCGAGGAGCGAGGACCGGTCGCGGACGTGTGAGTAGAGGCTGGCGGTCTTGACCCCGAAGTGGCGGGCCAGCGCCGACAGCGTGATCGCGTCGAACCCGTCCCGGTCCGCCAGCTCGGCCGCCGCCGCGATGACCGCCGCCGGGGTCAGGTTGGCTCGTGCCATGCCCCTAACCTACACCACGTAGCTAAAAACCTAATGGCTATAGGTTTGGTCAGAGGCCCAGGTCCGGCCGGGCGGGCGAGTTGTGGTTGCGGGCCGGTCTCGCCGCGTCGATCGAAGCCGTCGTGAAGCACTCCGCCAGCGCGGTGGCCAGGTCGGTGTTGTGCAGGAGAGCTTCGGCGGTGACGCGGGCGCGGTGTTCGCCGAAGCTCATGCCCCGATGACCGGGTCGCGGGTCGTCGGGATCCCACGCGGCGGCGACGCCGGGCGCGAGCCGGTGGGCGAACAGGGAGGTCTCCCGTCCCACCCCGGGCCGGCCGTCGACGGCGTCGGCGACCCGCGCTGCGGCGTGCCAATGCCCCGGGCCGAGATAGGTGACCATGGCATCCCGGCGCGGGAAGCCGCCCGGCACCGAGACGATCTTCGCCCGGTAGATGGCGCCGGTCCCGTTCAGCGCGGTGAGAACGTCGTGCCAGCGGGCCGGGGCCTGCGCGGCATCGTCCAGGTGCACGTAGACACGCAGGATCGGGCCGCCGCGGACGCGCCCGGTGGGAGCGTCGACCAGGTAGTGGCCGGGGGAGAGCCGCGGACGGGCCGCGGGCAGGACGATCTCGGGACCGGTGAGCATCGCCGGCGGTACGCGTACCCGAAGCCCGTCGATCAACACCACATCGTCCGCGGGGCGCGTCACCGCGACCGGCGAGGTGGAATGGGGAGTCGCCTCGGCCAGCGCCGCCTCCATCGCGGGACTCGGCGCGCGGAGTTCGCCACCGGAATTCCCCGCGTGCAGCCGCTGGTAGAGCTCGTGCCCGAGCTGCTCGACCATTCGCCGGGCCGAAGGCGCCGTCAGCTCCGTGCCGCCCAGACGGGCCTGCCGTCCGTCCGGCGCGACCCAGACGTCGGCGAGCGCCTCCACCAGCTTGGCGATCGGTGCGTTCACGCCAGACCCACCGTGGCGGCGAAACGGTCCGGGGCGGCCAGGGCCTGACGGCCGACGCCCATGGCCGCGCGTAACGGGGCCGCGAGCCGTGCACTGCGAGCAGCGCCGGCGGCAGCCCGATCGAGCAGGTGCCAGCCCGCAAACGCGGTGGCCCGGGCGGCGAGACCCGGGTCGGGAGGGCGCACCGAGGTGTACGCCCGCCAGAAGCTCGCCACGATCGGCCGGCGTTCGGCCAGGCGCCGCGTCGCCGTACCGATGATCTCGGCCTCGGTGGTGTCGCTGTCCGCTGCCGGGCCGACGGCCGCGGTGCCGTCGAACTCGGTAACCAGGCCGGCGATCGACCGGAACAGCCATTCGCCGGCGAAGCTGCCGACGTCGCGGGCCGGGTCGGCCCGCCGGAACTCCTCGCCGTCGGTCAGCAGCAGCCGGCCGTCGGACCACAGGAACTGGTCGAGGCGCAGATCGCAGTGCGCCGGCACAAGCGGCGCCCGTGCGGAATCGGCGAGCAGCCGGGTCACCGACACGGCGATCGCCGGATCGGACTGAACAAGCCGCCAGAACGTCGCTTCCGCGTTGCTCAGCTCCACATAGGTGGCGAGCGGCAATGCGTCCAGCAGGCCGGGATCGGGCAGTAGAGGCCGGGAGGTGTCCGGCGCGACCTCGGGCGGCGACGAATGCAACCGCGCCACGATCTCCCCGGCGACCGCCGCCGGTGCCGGGCCGAACTCGTCGGCCTGCGCCAGGTCCGCGCCGGAAATCACGTCCGCGACCAGGTCGCTGACCAGCACCAGGTGCTTCTCACAGGCGCCGAGAAGGCGGGGCGACGGCAACCCGGCGGAGTGCATTGCCTCGGCGAACGCTACCGAGCGGCGCAGCCGCCGCCGTACGTCGCCGGGACGGCCATGAAGATGCTTGGCGAACACGGGCCGTCCGTGCGACGTACTTCCGGCCCAGTTGTGGTTTCGTCCCGCCGGTTGCGATCCGTCGCCGACCGGTACGCCGAGGCCGAGCTCGACGAGGCAGGCCGCCACCTCCGGGTGGGCCGGCGATCCGGCGAATTCGGTGGTGGGGGCGGTCATCGCGGTCTCCCGGTGGGTGCCGGCGCGCCGGACGGCGAGCCGCTGTCCGGCGCGCCTCGGCGTCAGGCCTCGTCGACGTCCGTGACGAAGGTGGTGGTGGTGAGCACGGTGGTGGTCGGCGAGTCGGTTTCCACCTGCTCGGCCGCGACGAGTTCCTCGGCCGTCGTGAACTCGGTGAGTCCCGACATCAGCTCGGTAGCGTTGGTCTCCATGAGATCATCCTTTCGATTTCCCGGTCGCGCCGGTCGTACAGGCCAGGTTGGACGTGACCTGGAGGGACCGGACCGGCCGGAGGCTACGATGTCCATCAATGGCAGGCGCGATACTAACACTCCAAAATAGACTTGGTAGGCACGAAACGGACCGGGCGGGTAGGCGACCGCGCCGGCCGGCAGCAATGACGTGATCACCCGTTCGCCCCGAGGATCCGCCGCATCGGGACGGGCGTGCCGCCCCGGCGTCCCCACTCCCGGGGATAGCCCAGCGAGACTTCCTCGAACCGAACGCCGTCGTACTCGGTGCTCCGCGGTATGTGCAGGTGACCGTATACCGCGGCCACGGCCCGATACCGTACGTGCCAGTCGGCCGTCTGCACCGTGCCGCACCACTGTGCGAACTCCGGGTACCACAGCACGTCGGTCGGCTGGCGGACCAGCGGCCAATGACTGGCCAGCACCGTCGGCAGTGCCGGGTCGAGGCGATCCAGGCGTTGCCGCGTCCACCGGACGCGCTCCGCGCACCAGGCCTGGCGACTGGGGAACGGGTCGGGATGCAGCAGGTGCTCATCGGTGCAGACCACGCCGACCTCGTACGCCCGGCGCAACGACGCCTCGACAGTGTCGGCGCCGGGCACGCGGAACGTGTAGTCGTACAGTTGGAAAATCGGCACGACCGCGACCGGGCCCCGCGGGCCCGGCCAGATCGGGTATTCGTCCTCCGGCGTGAGCACGCCCAATCCACGGCACATTTCGACCAACGCCTGATAGCGCTCGAGGCCTCGCAGAACCACAGGATCGGCCGGATGGGTCCACAGCTCGTGATTGCCCGGCGCCCAGATCACCTGCCGGAACCGGGCCGCGAGCTTGCCCAGGGTGGACTCGATGTCGGCGAACCGCTCGCCGACGTCACCGGCGACGATGAGCCAGTCGTCGGGCGAGGACGGGCGGAGGCGATCGACGACGGCTTGGTTCTCCTCGTACGCGACGTGCAGGTCGCTGACGGCAAGCAGGGAGCCGGTCGCCGCATCGGGGGTCATGACCAAACCCTATGGCCGCGGCGAGCACTCCGGCGGCGAGCACGCCGAGGTCGACCTCGGCGCCGCCGCCGGCCACGCCCCGAGTCGACAGCAGAAGGTCCGACGCTACGGTTGACGTTATACATCGGCGACCGTACTGTTGCCGCCGTGCAAGAGCCCACTTATCTCATCCTTGCCGTGCTCGCGGCTGAACCGCTGCACGGATACGGGATCGTCCGGTCCGTCTCCCAGCTCTCCGAAGGCGAGGTGAACCTCCGGCCCGGAACCCTCTACGGCGCGCTCGATCGGCTCGACCAGCAGGGGCTGATCGCCGTCGACCGGGAGGAGGCCGTCGACGGCCGGCTGCGCCGCTACTACCGGCTCAGCGACAGCGGCGCCGCCGCCCTCGCCGAGCAGGCCGAGCGGCTGCGCCGCCGCGCCGATGCCGGGGTCCGGCAGCTTGCTCTCCGGCCGAATGCCGCCGGAGGTGCCGCATGACCACTCGCGACGGTCGCTGGGCCGTGGTGGCCGCTTATCCGGCTCGAATCCGCCGCAAGCACGGCGCCGAACTCGTCGACACCCTGATGGAGATGGCCGGTCCGGGCCGTCGTCCCACCCGAGGCGAAAAGGTCCTGCTCGTGATCGATGGTCTCCGCGAGCGGTTCCGGCCCCCGGTCCGTCGCCCGCTCGCCCTGGCGGCTGCGATCCTCGCACTGCTCGTCGGCGGCGCTCTGGGCGCCGCGTGCGGGTCGTGGCTGGGAACCTTCGGCTACGGCGCCCTGCCGGACGGCGACGCGCTCGCCAAGCGGGTCCTGTCGAGCACGGCCGGCGGCTCCACCTCCGACTTCTACCTGAACGCCGGAGAAGGGCTTGCTGCCGGGACCGACGTCCGGGCGGCCGTCGAGTCGGCTCGACAGAAGCTGGCCGCCGAGGGATGGCGCACCGGCCCGATCAAGACCGGCGACGGATCGGACGGCGTCCTGGCCAACGTGCACTTCGCCGCCGAGACCAGAGACGCCCACCTCGACGTCTACGCGTATCCCGACGCGGACGGCGATCCGTACATCGACATCGCCGGCTGGCCGCAGCGCCCGCACGCCTATCTGCCCCTGACAATCATCGGTGCGGTGCTCGGCCTGCTCGCCGGCTGGCTGACCGGTGTCGCGCTGGCCCACCGGATCCGAGCGGCGAGGCGGCCGGTCATGAGCAGGTTGCTCTCGGTGCTGGGGCTCATCCTGGTGATCCCGTCGGCCGCGGGCTTCGTCGCCTCGCTCGTGCGGTACCTGACCATCGCCGATCCGCTGGGCACCGGCGAACTGGTGCATACCCACGGTTTCGCCTTCGGACCCACGATCGACCTGCTACGTGCGATCGACATGGGCGAGGGCCGGCTGCTCACCCCGAGCGACTTTCAGCAGCTGCCGATCTGGGGCTTCGGTCTGATCGCCATCGCCGCGATCGCTGCCCGCCGTACCCGTGAGGACCACGAAGCCGTGGCCCCCGCGTCGGCCGACGGCCGGTAGGGCGGGCGGTTACCGGAGGCGCGGGCTCCCGCTCATGCCGGTGAGCTCGACTCCATCTTGTTTTATATTGACCGGCATCTATTGCTGACGAGGGTCAATATATTAACCTCCATGAATGTCCACAGGACGTAGGGACCGGAGGTTGGGGATGCGCGGGAATCGTTTCACCGAAGCTGTCTGGGCGCTGTTCCGAGTCGTGGTCGGACTGCTGTTCGCTCTGCACGGGGCGTCGACGGTCTTCGGCGTCTTCGGCGGCAACCGCGGCAGCGGGCACGCGGCGCCGGTCGGCGGTTGGCCGGGGTGGTACGCCGGTGTGATCGAGCTCGTGTGCGGTCTCTTGGTGCTGGTCGGACTGCTGACGGTGCCGGCCGCGATTCTCGCTTCCGGTTCCATGGCGTACGCGTACTTCACCGTGCATCAGCCGCACGGGTTGCTGCCGCTGGAGAACGGGGGAGACGCGCCGGTCCTGTTCTGCTGGGCGTTCCTGGCGATCGCGGTGGTCGGTGCCGGACCGTGGTCGGTCGACGGCATGCGCCGCCCGCGGGCAGAGGCGACGACACTCGAGACCGCGGACGTCTGAGCCGCGTAGAGGCAGCCGACGTCCCAACGGGCGGCGCGCATGAGCGCCAGGCGGGCTGCGTTTCGTCGGCGGTCATCGCGAAGTCCGGAATGGCGATGGCGCCGACGTCGCCGAGCGGCTGGAACTGAACGCTGGTGAAAATGTCCAGTTCCGGCCGTACCCGGGGTGGGCGAACACCTTGGGACCGGTTTGATACGGGCGAATGACGTTAACTTCGCGGAAACGCCACCCGAGTCATACTAGTTCTGGATTTCCTACGACTTGTAGGATCCCCCGGACGACAAACTGGTCGCGCTCAAGGAGGCACTCGTGGATACATCGATCGACACGCAGCAGACCGTTACCCGCAGCACCGCGAAAACCACGCTGTTCAGTGCGCTGACCGGCCTGGCCGCCCTGGCCGTGTTGTTGCAAGGCTTGTGGGCCGGCATCTTCCTGGAGCACGACGGGCAGCGAGACGACGCCAGCGGCTGGATCGACGTGCACGCCCGCGGCGGCGAGGTAGCCCTGGTGCTGGCAGTCGTCGCGACCGCCGTTGCGCTGTGGCGCCACCGGGCCCGCCGGGACCTGTGGATCGGCAGCCTCGCGCTGGTCGTCCTGCTCGTGCTCGAGTCCTACCTCGGCGGTCTGATCCGCGACGACGGCAAGGACACACTGACGGCCGTTCATGTGCCGCTGGCCATGGCGATCATGGCCGTGTCGGTGTGGTTGCCCTTGCGGGCGCGAGCGGGGCGCTGACCGCCGCGGGCGGGAGCACGATCTGCAGACCGCGTTCCTGGCTGCCCGGCCGTGACGCATCGCGGTGAAGCGCACGCCGGCGGGATGTCCGGGCGGCTGAACTGCTGGTGCCGGACGTCGCCGAGCACGAGGCGTACCTGTGCGGCCCGCCGCCCTGATGGGTCTATCGACGCGTTCCGGGGTCTTGTCCGGCTGACCGGTTCCCGGCGGGGATGGCGTTGTCGACGAGGACGGCTGCGATGGCGGCGGCGGTGGCGAGGGCCTCGGTGTTGAGGACTCGGCTGCGGGCCGAGGCGCCGTCCAGCAGCAACGCCAGCTGTTCACCGAGCTGTTCGGGGTCGGTGGCGCCGGCCTCGCGGGCGGCATCGGTTAGCCGCGTGGCAAAAGCCTTCTTGTAGTCGCGGGCGAGGACGCGTGCCGGGTGGCCCGGGTCCGGGATCTCGACGGCCGCCGCGATGAACGGGCACAGGGGCGCGTGGATGTCGAAGACGGCGAGGAGTCGTTCCCGCGGTGTGAGGTCGGTGCGATCGAACACTTCGGGCAGGACGTCCGGATCGAATCGGCGCAGGCATTCGGCGACCAGCTCGTCCTTGCCGGCGAAGTGCTGGTAAAGCGTGCGCTTGGACACCTCGGCCACCGCGCAGAGCTGGTCCATGCCGGTGCAGTTGATGCCCTGATCGCGGAACAGCTGTTGCGAAGCTCCCAGGATGCGCTCTCGTGCGCCCCTGCCACGGCGCAGGCCCTGCGGCCCCTTCTCCAACTCCGTCACACGCCGAGCATAGCCCAGCGGGTACCGCTCGGTGTACATAGCTTGCGTCCCCAGCGATCGGCCGATACGCTACGCAAACAGGTCGGTGTACATAACATCGGCGCGGCAGTCGATCGGAGTGCTCATGGGAAAGCTCGATGGCAAGGTCGCAGTGATCACTGGCGCGACAAGTGGGATGGCGCTGGCCGGTGCCAAGTTGTTCGTTGACGAGGGAGCCCACGTATTCATCACCGGCCGGCGGAAGGACGCGCTGGACGACGCCGTCAAGCTGATCGGCCGGAACGCGACCGGCGTGCAGGCCGATTCGGCCGACCTCGACGACCTGGACCGTTTGTTCGAGACGGTCAAGCAGGAAGAGGGCGCCATCGACGTGTTGTGGACAAGTGCCGGCACGGGCGAGCAGGGCCGGCTCGGCGAGATTACCGCGGAGCACTTCGACGCCGCCTTCTCGCTGAACGCGCGCGGCACGCTGTTTACCGTCCAGAAGGCGCTGCCGCTGTTCAACGATGGCGGCTCGATCTTCATGACCGGGTCGAACGCTTCGCTCAGGGGCTACCCCGATTGGAGTGTGTACGCAGCGAGCAAGGCAGTGCTGCCCGCCTACGCACGGGTCTGGGTGTCCGAGCTGAGGGACCGGAAGATCCGGGTGAACGTGCTGACCCCCGGCCAGGTCGCCACGCCGCTCATGGAGGAGGTCATGGACGAGGAGACGAAGGCGCAGTTCGAATCCGTGATCCCGCGGAGAAAAATGGGCCGCCCGGAGGAGATCGCGTCGGCCGCGTTGTTCCTCGCCTCGGACGACTCGAGCTACGTCAACGGCATGGAGCTGGTTGTCGACGGCGGCACCACGGTGATCTGAGCGGGTCGCTGCCGTCCTTCCGGCACCCCGCCCGGCCCCCACGACGAACTGATCCATACCCAACAAAGGAGCACACGTCATGACAGCCATCAGCATCATCGGCTCGGGCAACATGGCCGCCGCCATCGGCACCCGGGCGGCGAAACATG
The DNA here is from genome assembly GCF_044455125.1 of Actinoplanes sp. NPDC051343. NCBI lineage: Bacteria > Bacillati > Actinomycetota > Actinomycetes > Micromonosporales > Micromonosporaceae > Actinoplanes > Actinoplanes sp. NPDC051343. Next base: position 158,823 of record NZ_JBITEL010000001.1, on the reverse strand, counting down.
GCCACACCATCGAGCTGATGAGCCGCAACACCGCCAAGGCTCAGGCGCTCGCCGACCAGATCGGCAACGGAGCCACCGTCGGCACGTTCGGCGCAGCGCCGGTGGGTGACATCGTCATCGTGGCCGTCCTGTACGCCGGCGCGGTTGAAGTGGTCGCGCACTTCGGCGATGCGCTGGCCGGCAAGATACTCGTCGACATCACCAACCCGTTCAACGCCGACGTCAGCGGACTCGTGACCACCGCGGGCAACTCGGTCGCCCAGCAAATCGCCGCCGCCGCCCCCGAGGGCACACAGGTCGTGAAGGCATTCAACTCGATCTTCCGCGGCGTCCTTGCTCAAGACAGGCCCGTGGACGTGTTCTTCGCCGGCGACAGCGCCGAGGCGAAGGCACACTTCGCGGCGTTTGTGGAGAGCTTGGACATGCGGCCCCTCGACGCGGGAGGGCTCGAGATGGCCTCCGTCCTTGAATGGGCCGGCATCCTCCTGGTGGGCCTGGCACGCAACGGCGCCGGCTTCGACGTCGCCTTGGGCGCCGAAGTCCTCTGATTTGCGGCGTCCTCGCTGGGCGGCGGGTCTACCGGCGTGGCTACACTCCGCGAGCATGGTTGAGTTCTTGGATGACGTCGAGCGAGCCAACCTCAGCGACCTGCTCGAGGAGCTCGGCCCCCGGGCGCCGACGCTCCTTGCGCCGTGGACGGCCCGCGATATCGCCGCACACCTGGTTCTTCGCGAGCGTGACTCCGTCGCCGGGCCAGGGCTGGTCCTGCCCGGGGCGTGGGGCCGCTTGGCCGAACGGCGTCGACGTGCGCTCGCGCTCACCGACTTCGCCGGGCTCACGGCGACCCTCCGATCGGGACCACCGCCGGGATTCTTCCGCATCGGATGGGTACGAAGGATTCCCAACCTCAACGAGTTCTTCGTCCACCAGGAGGACATCCGCCGGGCCAACGGCCTTGGTCCCCGAGTCAACGATCCGCCTATGGACGAGGCCCTCTGGCGTAACGTCAAAGCCGCGCGCTGGTTCCTCAGCCGCCGACTACGCGGCGCAGGACTCGAACTTCAGTGGGCAGGGACCGCTGACCGCGTTCGAGCGCGGCGAGGGCAACCCGTCGCCCGCATCGCCGGACCGCCCGGTGAGTTGCTGCTCTACCTGTTCGGCCGGCGGCGCGCGGCTCAGGTCGAGGTCAGCGGAACCGATGCCGCGCTCCAAGCCGTGCACCACGCCCGATTCGGCATGTAACCAGAATCCTCCGCGCTCGCCCCAGCCCGGGCCTGACCGCCTCGCCGTGCCGACCGGTGCGTGAGTCAGGTCTCCTCGAGGTGCCGCATCAGCACCAGGCTGCGCAGCGCCGCACGTACCCGCCGTGCCCGGTCCGTGGCGCCCGGTAGTGCAGCTTCGGTGCCCTGCTCGGCGCCTCGAGCTGATCAACACAGTCACGACCGAGCGCCCAACTGTCCGTGGAATTGGGTCGAGCCCAATACCCGCCGACTGAGTGATCACCTGGCACGAGGCACGCGCCCACCGGCCGAACTCGGTTTGATCGAGCGACCTCGGCAGGACAAACGGACGGGCGCCGGGCGTACATCGGCCAGGGCGGTGGCGGACGTACCGAAAGTTACGATCCGGATCCCCCACGAGGTACGAGGAGGGCGACTTTCTGCGGGCTCATCAGGATAACTTCGAGGGTTGGGTCGGTAGTTTGATCGTCTATCTGTCCAGGCGGGCGTGGTCGGACGAGGACGGCGGTCGACTGGGTTTCCACGGAGCGAACGGAGTGTCATACGCTCGCCCCGCTCACAACTCGGCCTGCATCATTCCCATCAGTGACCGGAACTACCACTGGGTTGAGCCGGTTATGTCAGCCGCTCATTCCCGGCTGAGTCTCAACCTCCATCTCTGTCGATCCTGAGGTTAACGAATGCTCGGGCTTATACGCCGGAACGCACAGTTCCGGCTGTTCTGGATCGGCCAGACGGCGAGCATGCTCGGCAATTACGCCCTGCCAGTGGCGCTGGCCCTGTTCGCGGCACTGCACTTCAGGAGTGTGAGTGCGGTCGGTCTCGTGTTGGCCGCTCGGGCACTGGGCTCGGTGATCATGCTCCTGATCGGCGGCGCGCTGGCCGACATGTGGGATCGCAGGAAGCTGATGATCGTGTCGGATGTCGCCCGGCTGCTGCTGGTGGCTGTCCTCGCGACTTCTCCCGGCAGCCTGAGTCTGACTGTGCTCGTCTGCCTGCTGCTGGGGTGCGGCGAGGGACTCTTCTATCCGGCGTACAACGCCTTCACCGTGGAGCTGGTTCCTCCGGAGGACCGCCAGTCCGCCAACTCGCTCAACTCGATCGGCGTGCAGACCGCGGCGGTCGCGGCCCCCGCGCTCGCGGCGGTCGTGGTGGCCTGGTCGGGCACCACACTGCTGTTCGTCGTTGACGCGCTGACCTTCGCGGTGTCGCTGGTGACACTCGTAGCCGTTCGTCGCGCGGTGGAGCCCCGTCCTGCGGGTGAGGGCGCCGGCCTGCGCGCTCTGGGCGCCTCGATAATCGGGGGTTTCCAAGAGATCAGGAAGCGCAGATGGATCGGTTTCATGATCGGACAGGATGCGGTCAACACCGGGTTCGCATACGGGCCGGTCGCCGTCTTGCTGCCCCTTCTGCTGCTCGAGCGCGGGCATGGGCCCGCGGTGTTCGCCGCGATCGCCGCCTTCTCCGCGGCGGGCAGCATAGTCGGTGGCTTCCTGGGCTCACTGGTGAAGACGCGCTCGCCGGGCATCTGGGCCTGCGTGCTCGCCTCGCTGTTCGCGGCGTACACCTTTGCCATCGCACTCGGGGCCCCGCCGGGCTGGTTGATGGCGCTCGCGGCGATCTCCTCGATGGGCTCGGAGCTCGGCCTCGTGCTGTGGTACACCAGTCTGCAGCGTGACGTGCCCGAGTCGATGCTGTCACGCATCAATTCCGTCGACTGGACCGGCAGCATGTCGTTGCGGCCCATCGGGCAGGCCGCGACCGGCCCGGTTGCGGCGCTGGTCGGGTCATCGCCCCTGCTGCTCGGCGCCGGCGTCGTCGTCGCGGTGACCACCTTGCTGCCATTGCTCAGCGCCGATGTACGCGCGTTCCGCACCAGCAGCACGAAGGTCGAGGCCCAGCTGTGATCCCTGTTGAGCCGAGAAGTGAGAACTTCCGGCGCATTGCGGAGGCGTACCGCCTGCTCGCACAGAGCCGCGCGAAGGGCCTGACCTTCGTATCGGACTGGAACGGGTCGCACGGATACATCGACCAGTTCGTCGGCCGCCTCGCCTCAGCCCCGCTGACTGAACTCGGCGCGCTGTGCGACTACGCGTTCCCCCAGGAAGACGCGGAGCTCCACCAGCGGATCAACCGGTTTCACATCGCAACCGACGGCAAGAGCCTGCGCCGTGGCGCAAGACCTCTATCACGGGACCGCATCGCTTACCGATCACCTGTTTGCACGAGCGGCAATCGATGCGCTGACGGTGGCCGCCCACACTCCGATGTTGAAAGAGGCCGAGTTCGCCTTCCAACAGCTCGCTCGGAGCCCTCGCGTCGCTGACGTGGTAGTCCCTACAGGTGGCTACTTCGCGTTCGTGCGGCCCACGTTCGATATCGGTGAGCTGGCGGCAATGGGCCCGGAGCACTTCGACATGTCCGGCTTCGACGGCTGGGTACGGGTCAATCTGATGAACCCGCAGGCACGCCGAGTCTTTGAGTTCAAACCTCAGGTGGTGGGCACGCCGCGTCCGATGCCTGGCCGGGAGGAGAATGTTCCGGAGCCTCGATAGGTGCAGCGTCGAGCGCGGCGTCGGTATGGCTCGGATCTGGCATGCGCCTGCCGGTCACCGCGGCGCCGAGAAGCTCGAGAGGGGTATGCCCGTCTCAATGTTGCGGTGCGCTCCTCACCGACCGTCCACATTGGGCAGGGCCGCGTCGACCCAAGTCCCCGCGTAGATTCACGCGTTCCGGGATGCCCCGGGAACGGGCCCATCCACCGCGGCCGCGTCGCGGATGAGCATGTTGCGGTGCAGCGTCCGCAGCCGCGGGCCAGGCTCGACGCCGAGCTGCTCGGCCAGGACGTCGCGGCACGCGCCGTACGCCTGCAGGGCCTCGGCGTGCCGGCCGGCGCGGCGTAACGCCTGGATCAGCTGCTCCCAGAACACTTCGTGCAGCGGATGCTCGGCGACGAGCCCGCGCAGCTCGGCGAGCACCTGCTGCGGCCGCGGGCCGGCCAGGTCGTGGGCGATGCGCTGGCACAGCAGGTCGAGCCGGCGCTCGCACAGCGCAGGGACCAGGTCGCGGCGCAGCGCGTCGGACGGCACGTCGTGCAGCGGCGGCCCGTGCCACAGGGCTAACGCCCGGCGCAGCAGCTCGTACCGCGCACCCGGGTCCCGGGCGGCCTCGGCGCACGCGGCCGTGTCGGAGAACCGGCGGATGTCCAGATCGGCGGGCGCGATCCGCAGCTGGTAGGCGCCGGCCAGGCAGACGATCAGCGATTCGCCGCATCCGCGGTCGAGGAGCCGGCGCAGCCGCTTCACATCGCCGCGGACGGTGACCGCCGCGGACGGCGGCGGGTCGTCGTCCCACACCCGGCCGATGATGTCGTCGACCGGCACGGGGCGGCCCTCCCGCACTGCGAGCGTGGCGAACAGCGCCCGCAGCTTCCCCCGCGGCAGCGTCACCGGCGTCCCGTCCCGGCGGATCTCCAGCGGACCCAGCAGCGAAATGTCCAACCGTGTCACAAAGGGCACCGTACGCGCGACCGCACCGTCGGTCATGACCCCCGTGCGGGGACCACGAGCCGTCACCCGACACCGCGCTGAAGGCGCTGCCACGGCGGTGCCACGCCGGTGCCACCTTCCGGTGACAGCGTCCGGACGTGTCGTCACCGACGGCGCCGTACCCATCGGCGAGACATCGAAAGGAGGATTGCCATGACCACGACGACCATCGCCGGCCGGCTCGCGTCGGACGGCCTGCGCCAGCACCTGTACGCGCAGCCGGCCACGGTCACCGAGGCGTGCCAAGGCATGTACTTCAGCTGCTTCAGCTCGTACGAGTGCTGCGCCGGCCTCTGGTGCAGCTGGGGCTTCATCTGCGAGCGGGCCGGCTGAGCTGCCGGTCCCCGCATGCCGTGACCACGTCCGGGCGGTCATCGCCCGGGACTGCCGAACGAGAGGAGGTTGTCATGACCACTACGTCCATCGCCGGACAGCTCGCCACGGACGGCCTGCGCCAGCACCTGTACGCGCAGCCCACGACCGTCGCCGAGGCCTGCAAGGTTCCCGGTGAATGGTGCTTCAGCTCCGGCGAGTGCTGCAGCGGCTGGTGCGCGTGGACGTTCCACTGCGCCCTGAAGTGACCCCCGCCGGTCCGGGCCCTGTGCCCGGACCGGCATCCCGTCCGCGACGCGAGGAGAAGTTCCATGAACGCCGTACGCGATGCCTGCCGTTTCGTCGAGTCCCTGCACGACCACGACGGCGGCTACCGCATCGACGCGTGGCCGCCGGTACGCCGGCGCCCGTGGTGGCGGCGCGACGCCGCGGCCGCCGTGCCGTGGCTGCGCCTGGGACAACGCCGCGCGGCCGGCTTCCTGAACCCGGTCGACGATGCCGTGTTCCTGGTCGCCGGGCTGCGCGGGCTGGGCTTCCCGGCCACGTTCCACCTGGGCCGGGAGATCGTGCCGGCGGCGTCCGCGCCTGGGTTCTTCGCGTGGGCCGAGCACGACGGGCACGTGCTGAGCACGTCGCTGCCGGTCCACGAAACCTATCTCGAGGTGTACCGAACGGAGCCACGATGACCGTCTTCCGCGCCCGCCTCGTGGCCGGCACGGTGCAATGCACCGAGCCCGACCACCCGCTGATCCGGCTCGACCCGCCCGGCACGTTCGTCCTCACCGCCGAACACCCGGCCGAGCAGGCCGTCTACTACCGCGTCGACCACGACGCCGTGCACTGGGCCGATGACCCGACCGAGCTGGCCGCTTCGGCCCCGCCCGACGCCGGGGTGCTGCTCGCGCTGATCCACGGCACCGTCCCCGACCCCGCCGCGTCCTCGGTGCCGGGGGTGCAGCGGCTCGCCGCGGGCACCGTTGTGCGCCTCGACCGCGACGGGGTGACCGTCACCCGGCACTCGCCGGTGCCGGCCGAGGCCGGCCTCCCGTTGGGGATCGCCACCGGCCGCGCCGTGCCGGGCGACGCGGCCGTGGCGTACAGCGGCGGTCTGTCCTCGGCGTACGTGGCGATCTGCGCGCTGGACGCGGGCCTGCGGCCGCCACTGGTACACGCCGACTTCGGCGCCGGCGGTACCCCGCCGCCTCGGATCCCCGGCCTGTCGCTCGTGCGGGTGCCCACCGACCCGGCCGACCTGGTCGACCGGCACCAGATCACCGGCGCCGAACCGTTGCCGCCCACGCCCGACGCCGAGGCGGCGCGCCGACTGATCGCGCACCTGCGGACCGCGGTGGGCGGCCCGCTGGTCGCCGGGTCGTTCCTCGAGGACCTCGTGTCGGTCCGGCTGCCCGAGGTACCCAAGGGTCACCGCGACTGGCGGCTGCTGACCTGCGAGCCGTTCCACGCGTCCGGCCGGCTGCGACGGCTCGCCGAGGCCCGCGCGCTGATCGACCGCGGCGGCGCCCCGCCCGCCGGACCTCCGCCGCAAGGCCCCCACAAGGAACCGGCCCCCGCTGCCGCGGGTGAACGCCCGCACGATCCGCCTGGGGCACCGCCTGGGGTTTCCGAGCCCGACGCCGGGTTCCTGCCCGGGCTCACCGAAGCCGGCCGGGAGGCGTGCGCGTCCGCGCAGCGCGGCATGCTCGCGCTCTGGAAATCGCGTCTCGATCTGGTCGGCCCGGCACTGGGGCGTCTGGAGGGCGGCCTCGCCGAGCGGGGCGGCGGCGGTGCCGTGCTGCCCGCGCTCGACCCGGCGGTGGTGGCGGCCGCCGCGGCGTTGCCGGCCGGGAGGATCGGCCGGATCCGGCGCGGCGTGCTGGAGAACCACCTGCCGCTGCAGCGCGCGGTCGCCGAGCACGGGGTCACCGGATTGCGCCGACGGCCGCCCGGGCAGTGGCTGCGCCTGGTCGCGGCCGACTATCTGCACCGCGAGCGCCGCAAGCTCGCCGACGACCTGCGCCGCGACTGCGCACTGGCCGACCTGGGCGTATTCGACCCGCACGCGGTGGCGGATCTGCTGGACGACGGCCGGCAGCTGGCCGCGCGGGCGCTGCCGCTGCTGCGGCTGGTCTGGACCGAGCAGTGGCTGCGGAGCCGGTCGTGACCGCCCGGCTGGCGCCGTGGGTGACGTTCACCCGCCTGCCGTACGCCGGCGGCGCCGTCCTGGTCGACGGCAGCACGCTCACTGCCGCCGAGTGCACCGAGACCGACGCGGAGTTCCTGACCGCGCTGCTCGCCGGGTCGCGCCCCCGGCCCCGACCCGCCCAGCGCGTCCTGGTCGCGGACCTGGTTTCGCGCGCCTGGCTCATCGATGTGGAGGAACAGTGATGATGATCGTGGCCACCGATGTGCTGCTGGGCGCGCTGGCCGGCCCGCTGCTGCTGGCGGGCGTGGTGAAGCTGCGCTCCGACCCGCGCAGCCTGGGCTGGCCGGTACGGCGCGGCGTGCTGGCCGCCCCGGCCGGGCCGCGCCTGGTCGGCGGCGGCGAGCTGGCGGTGGCCGCCGTGCTGGTGGCGGCTCCCGGCCCGCTGGCGGCCGGGGCGGGGGTGCTCGCGTACGCGGCGCTCACGATCGCGGCCCGCGCCCTGTACGGCCGGCGGTGCGCGTGCTTCGGCACCAGCCGGCTCGCGGCGGTGAGCCGCACGCACGTGGCGCTGAACGCGCTCGGTGCCGCGGCCGCCGCCGGCACGTTCCTGCTGCCCGGCGGTCCGTCCGGTGCGCCGCCACTGCGGGCCGCCGCGGCCGCCGCCGCCCTCGCCGTGACGGCCGCGGCTATGCGCCGGGGAACGCCGGCCGCCGACCCGCCCGCCGCCGCGTGTTCCGAGCGGGTCACCGAGGTGCGGCTTTTCACCTCGCCCGGCTGCCCGTCGTGCCGGTCGCTGAAGTCGCTGGTAGACGCGATGGAACCGGCGCGCCGCGAGCGGGTCGTGACCACCGAGCTGGGGTCGGGCGAGGCACCCCCGCCGCCGCTGACCGCCGGAACGGCCGTGCCCGCGGCGTACGCGGTGGGCGTGACCGGGCTGCCGGTGTGCGCCCCGGCGGTGGGCATCGGCGCGGTGAAGGCCCTCATCGACACCATCACCGTCGGGTCGCGGGTGCGCGATGCCGGCTGACCTGTCGGTGCCCGAGGTCGCCTGGCGCGACGACGGCCCGCGTCCCGGCGTGTGGGCGGACCTGACCGCCGCGCGCCACCCGTCGCTGCGCGACCGCAACCCGGCCGCCGTTGCGTGGCGCGATCTGCTGGTCGATCCGGCGCTGGGCGGCCTGGTGCCCGGTCGCTCCGGGCCGCGGTGCGTCGAGGTGGCCGGGTGGCGGCTGCCGCTGACCGGGATACTGGCCACTCCGCTGGCCTGGCATCCCCGGCTGCCGCTGGTGGCCGGGCTGCTGGTCCGCGGCCGGCACGCGCACCCGTGGGTGGCCGACCTGCACGCGCGTACGGCCGCAAGCCTGACGCACGTCCGGGCCGCCACCTCCCTCACTGACCGCGGCGGCGCACCGCTGGCCTGGTGCGCCGGCCGCAGGCTGGCGCTGCTGACACCCGCCGGCGGCGACACTCCCTCGGCGGGTTCCGCGAAGACCGGCCCTGCGCCGGCCGACTTCGCGCCGGTCGTGCTGGAGGCGACCGGGCCCGGCCGGCTGGAGTTCGAGCCGGACGCCGCGGCGCTGCGCCGGCACGCCGCGGCCCGGGTGAGCACGTTGGACCTACTGGCCGGCGCGCCGGTTTCGCACACGGACCCGCTGCTCGTGCACGACCTGCGTGCCTGCGACGGCGGACTGCTGGTCGAGCACGCCGCCCCGCAGCGGGGTCCCGAGGACCGCACGGAGACCCGCCTGCCGATAGCCGCCGAGCCGGTGACCCGCAGGCTCGCCTCGCGTCCCTCCGGCCCGGACCGCCTCCCCGCCCCGGACGACGGCGTCCCGGCGGTTCTCTGGCTGCATGCGGAGCCGCCGGTGTCGCTGACCGCCGCCGGCGTCCCGGTGCACACGCTCGACCTGGATCCGCCCTGGCCCGGCGACGCCGGCGCGGCGCTGCTGCACGACCGGATCGTCACGCCCGTCGAGGCGGCGCTGCGACGCCTGCCGCCGGGCACGCTGATAGGCGGGCACAGCTTCGGCGCCACCCTCGCCCTGTACGCGCTCGCGCACCTGGCGCAACCGGCCGCCGCGATCGTGCACAGCGGCTGCTACAACCGCACCCTGACGCCGTCGGGCTTCCAGCGGGAGAAGCGCCGCTATTGGGACGCACCCGATGTCTACCAGGCGTTGAGCGCGTTCCACTTCGCCGACCGCCTCGACCGGCCGGTGCTGCTGGCGCACGGCACCGACGACCTCAACCCGGCCACCACACCCGAGCAGGCCGTCGCCTTCTATCGGGCGCTGGTCGCCGCGGGCGGCCACGCGCGCCTGGTGCTGCTGCCCGGCGAAGGACACACCTTTCACCACCGCGAGTCGCTGGCCTGCCTGGCCGCCGAGCATCGCGCCTGGGCCATCCGATGGGGATCACGATGACGCGTTCGCTGCTGTTCACCGTACGCCAGTGCTGGTACGCCGACCGCCGCGGCCTGATCGACGTCGTCGTCCTGCAGCTTGCCGTCGCCGGCGGCATGGCCGGAGCGTTGCTGCTGCTGCGCGGCCTGCTGACCAGCCTGTTGAGTGGCTCGTCGGCGGGCGGGCCGGGTCTGGGCGGGTCGGCGGGCGTTGGCCGGCTGGTCGCCGGGATGGCCGTGCTCGTGGCACTGGGTGCCGCGGCCGGCGCGCTGCAGCTCGTCGCCGCCGCCCGTCAGCGCGTGCTCGGCATCCGCCTCGACCGGCACCTCATCGCGGCGGTCCTCGAGCGCAGCGGCCGCGCCGGCCTGGCCGACTTCGAGGACCCGGCGTTCCACGACCGGCTGCAGCGGGCGGTGCGCGCCTCCCGGCAGGAGCCGGCCATGGTGGTAGCGCTGCTCACCGCGCTGCTGCAAGCCGCGCTCATGGTGGCCGCGGTCGCCGGCATCTTCGTCGTCATGGTGTGGTGGCTGCTGCCGCTGACGCTGCTCAGCGCCCTGCCGGCGGCCAAGGCGGCACGCGACGAACGTACCGCCCGGTACGGCCTGCACGTGGCGCTGGCCGAGAATCGGCGGCGGCGCGAGTACTACGAGCGGGTGCTCTCCGGCCGCGACGATGCCAAGGAGGTTCGCGCGCTGGGTCTGGCGGGGCGGCTGCGCCGGCGCTGGGACGCCGAGTACGGCGCGGAGGTCGCCGAGACCGTGGCGGTCACTCGCACCCACCTGCGGCTGCGGCTCAAGGCCCGGCTGGTCGGCGACGCGGTCATCGGGCTCGTCGTCGGCGGGGTCTGGTGGCTGGTGGCCGCGCACGCGGTGACCGCGTCCACGGCCGCGACGGGGCTGGCCGCGCTGTGGCTGCTGTCCGGACAGCTCAAGGCGGCCGTCACGATGGCCGGCAGCCTCGGCGAGAGCGTGCTGTACATGGCCGACCTGCGCGGCTTCCTGGACGTTCCGCCCACGCCGGGAGACCCCGAACCGGCTGTCACGGCCGACTTCGCGGGGCTGCGCGCCGCGCACCTGTCGTTCACCTATCCGGGTGAGTCCGCGCCGGTCCTGCACGACGTGTCACTCACCCTGGCCCCTGGCGAGATCGTCGCCCTGGTCGGCGCGAACGGCTCCGGCAAGACGACGCTGGCGAAGGTCCTCGCTGGACTGTACGCACCCGGCGGCGGCACCCTTCTGCACGGCGGCGAGCCGGTCGGCGACGGCGCCGAGCTGCGGCGGCGCACGGCGGTGGTGTTCCAGGACTACGCCCGCTACAAGCTCACGGCCCGCGACAACATCGCATTCGGCCGGCCCGGCGAGCCGGCCGACGAGCGTCGCGTCGAGACCGCGGCGCGGCGGGCCGGCGCGTACGAGCTGATCCGGCGGCTGCCCGGCGGCTACGACACCGTGCTCGGCCGCGAGTTCACCGGCGGCACCGACCTGTCCGGCGGGCAGTGGCAGCGTCTGGCGCTGGCCCGGGCGTTCTACCGCGACGCGCCGTTCGTGATCCTCGACGAGCCGACGGCCTCCCTGGACCCGCAGGCCGAGGCCGACCTGTACGCCCGGATCCGGGAGCTGTTCGCCGGCCGCACGGTTCTGCTCATCACCCACCGCTTCGGTAGCGTGCGCCACTGCGACCGCATCTACGTGCTGGCCGGCGGGCGCGTCGCCGAACAGGGCGACCACGCCTCGCTGATGGACGCGGACGCCGCGTACGCCCGGCTGTTCCGCCTGCAGGCGGCGCCCTACCAAGCGATCGACCATTCCGGATAGACGCACGACCGCCTGTGGTGGCCGCCCGGCTCGTCCGTCCCCGATGTCTTCGCGAACGTCGCCGGCCGCCTGCTCGGCGGAGCGCAACGTGAGCCTCCGCGGCCGCGGCCTCGGCGGCGTACACAAATATGAACCGATCCACGTTGGCTCTGCCGGATCATCCGATACACCGAGGCGACGAGACTCGGAAGGCTGAGCGTCAGCTTCTCCGCACCGCGGCCGAGCACGCCGATGCAGCGGCCGGCTTCAACGCAGCCTTTCAAAGGATTCGGCTGGATGTGCGTGTCCGGCACGCGTCCCACGAGGACGGAGATCTCGGATGAAACTGACCTTCCTGACTTGGCACCGGTCACGGACCTGGGCCGCGATCGCGGTTCTTACCCTGGCGGCAACCGCGGTCGTGGCCACCCCCGCCTGGGCCACCCCCGCCGGCCTGAACGGCAGAATCGCGTTCAAGGGCTACCTCGACGCCGACCGGTCGACCGGGGCGATCTTCACGATCCGGGCCGACGGCACATCCGTACGCCAGATCACCCGCCCCGAACCCGGCGCCGTCGACGACCAGCCCGACTGGTCGCCCGACGGATCCCTGATCGCTTTCCGGCGCTGCGCGCCGGACACGCCCTGTGCGATCTACACCGTGCGGCCCAACGGGTCACACCTGCGCCGGCTCAGCCCGCCCTGCGACACCACAACGCCCGAGAACCCGTGCGTGGATGAGGCGGAGGTCGCCTTCATGCCCGACGGGCACCGCGTCGTCTTCACCCGCGCCTCCGGCCGGGTACGCGATTTCCCCGGTGGGGACAGCTGGATCGAACACTCCGACATCGTCATCCGTGACCTCACCGGTCGGCACACCCGGGTCGTGGTGCGCTCGCGGCCCTTCTCCGGCGACAACATCGAGGTCGTCGCGTCCCCCGACGGCCGGTACCTCGCGTTCCAGCGGGCCAACTCGCCGTTGTCCGAGCCCGCGGGCGGCCTCGCCGTCTTCGTGGTCCGCACCGACGGCAGCCACCTACGGCGCATCACACCCTGGGCTCTGCGCGCCGGCGATCACCCCGACTGGTCACCCGACGGTCGCTGGATCCTGTTCAGGTCGAACGTCGACCAGGACTTCCTCAACTCCCAGCTCTACACCGTCCGCCCCGACGGCAGCCGCATCCGCCAGATTACCCACGTCAACGCGGACACCATGTTGCTGTCCAGTTCGTTCTCGCCCGACGGCACCGGCATCACCTACGCCCAGACCGGCGACAACGACCAGCCGGACATCTTCACCGCGCGCGCCGACGGCACCGCCGTCTTGCAGGTCACCCACACTCCTCTATGGGAGAGCGCGCCGGACTGGGGGCCCGCGTTGCCTTGACGATCGCCGCTAGGGTGGGCCGGGTTCCGGATCAATCACCCGATCGAAGGACATCTCGTGCCACGCAAACGCTACGTTGTGACGGGGGCCGTCGCGCTCGCACTCGCCGTCGCCGGCTCGACAGCGGCCTTCGCGGTCGCCGACGGCGAACCCGCCGCGGAGGGACAATTTCCCTTCGCGGTGAAGTTGCGGATGACGAACATCCCCAACCCGGACGGTACGACCCGAAACAGCGGCTGCAGCGGCTCGCTGATCGCCCCGCAGTGGATTCTCACGGCCGGCCACTGCTTCCACGACGTGAACCGGGTGCCGACCAGCGGCCCGGTGCCGTACACGACGACGGCGCAGGTCGGCCGCACCGACGACGCCGACACCACCGGGTACGTGCTCGACGTGACCGAGGACTACCAGGCGCCTTCGGGCGACATCTCGATCGCGAAGTTGTCGAGCCCGATCAACGACATCGATCCGATCGCGCTGTCGGACGCGCCGCCGGCCGTCGGCGATATCCTGCGGATCGCCGGCTGGGGCAAGCTTCTGAACACCGACCCGGACGCGGCGACCCACCTGCAGACCGGGCAGGTCGAAGTCGTGTCGGTCGAAAGCACGACGATCGGCGTCAAGGGGTATGCGCCGAAGTCGACGACCAGCGGCTGCCAGGAGGACTCCGGCGCCCCGTACTTCGCGGAGAAGGACGGCGAGGCACCCGTGCTGGTGTCGACCGACCAGACCGGACCGTCGTGCCCGCACAGCCAGACGGAAACCACGGCCCGTGTGGACCCGCTGGGCGACTGGGTGCGGTCCACGATCGCGGCGCATTAGTTCCCGGCCGAGAGCGCCCCCTTCGGCTGATGCGAGCCGATTTCAGAACCTCGCCCGTCCGGGCATCTGGACCGCCCGGAGAATTTCCGTACGCCGGGCGGGTGCGCCGTCGACCGGCGCCGGATCGTCGGCGGTCGGCTCGACTCCGCCGGCGGCGACCCGGTCGAGCGTGCGCAGCCCGGTCCGGCCGACCGTGCCGAAGATGGTGTAGTCCGGCCGCAGGGCCGAATCGGCGTACACGAGGAAGAACTGGCTGCCGTTGGTGTCCGGCCCGGCGTTGGCCATGGCCAGTACGCCGCGCGCATAGACCCGACGGGCGCCGGTCGGGTCGGTCGGCGCGGGCGGCAGGTTGGTCGGCAGCTCGTCCTTGTAGCGGTAGCCGGGGCCGCCCTCGCCCGTACCGGTCGGGTCGCCGCACTGCAGCACGCTCAGCGTGGGGTACGCGGTGAGCCGGTGGCAGACCGTCCGGTCGTAGAACCGGTGCCGGACCAGATGCAGGAAGCTCTGCACCGTGCACGGCGCGGCGGCCCGGTCGAGGCTGAGCGGGATCGGCCCGAGGTTGGTGCGCAGCACCACCTGTACGACGCCCCGGTCAGGCGTCGGCGTCGGGTCGCGGGGCAGCGGCACCGGCCGTGCGGCCGGGTCGTCCGGCGTCGGTGTGTAGGCGCAGGGGCCGCCGGTGGGCTGAGCGGGGCCGGTGCCGGTCGCCGATGCCGGCGCGGCAGCACCGACCGCGAACGCGACCCCCGCGAGGACCCCAACCAGCGTTCGGTTCAGCAATGACCGGATCACCGAAAACCTCCTCTGCCGCCGACCGAACCTGTCTAATCGATAAGCATTGATCTAGTCAAGGGCGCGGTGGCGCCCCGGACTGTTCATTCGAGAGGAGACCGGGCGACCCCTGGCGGCTCCCGCCCGGCCAGCAGCCAGGCCGCGGCGGCGGCGAGCAGCGGGAGTCCGGCGAGGAGGCCGGTCAGATGCTCGACCGGTACGGCGGCCAGGGCGTGCAGGTTGCGGTGGTACCAGGCGATCAGCGCGGCGTACGCACCGGCCGTACCCAGCAGCGCGCCGAGCAGAGCGAGGGCGCCCGCGGTGGACGCGGTCAGCCGCCGCCGTACGCCGCGACCGGCGCCGTTGGCGGACAGGGTACGCAGGTCGCGGCCGGCCTCGCTGCGGATGAGCCCGACGCTCATGGCGACCACCCCGAGCGCGACCGCCGCGCCGACCGCGGCGGCCCCGGTGCGCAGGCGGGACAGGTCGGCAGCCAACGGACGGTTCTCGATCGCAAGGTCGAGACCGGAGGCGCGGGCGGCCTGCTGAGCCTGGTCGACCTGGGCCGGGGTGAGCGGCCGGGCGGCGTCTATCAGCCAGCCCACCGGCGCCGGGGACAGGCCGAGCGCGCGGATCCCGTGCTCGGTGATCAGCGCGGTCGGGCCGGACGTATAGGCCGGCAGGCGGGTCGTGTGCTGCACGACCGGCTGCCAGGCCTCGCCCTCTCGTCCCGCGCCGAGGAGCCGGTAACCGGACAGGTCGGAGCGCGAGGTGAGCACGTCGGCCGCCGGGTCGATCGAGCCGGCCGGGATGGCGTAGTGCTGAAGGATCTCCGGCTGGGCGAGCAGGAGCGCGACCATCTCGTCGCCGCGGTATTCGGTGCTGCCCCCGGAGCGGTGCGGGATGCCGAAGGCGGCGACCGGTTTGCCGCTGAACCCGCTGTCACCGATGGACTCGGGCCGTGCCTGCGGGCTGAGCCCGCCGATCAACGGCAGCGGCGTCCCGCCGTGGACAGCGGTGACGATGGTGTCGACCGTGGACCGGGCCTGAGCGAGCTGGGTGGTGTCGAGCTGGGGTACCGGGCCCTGGATCCCGCCCGGGGTGAGCCAGACGATCAGCTCGTCTTCGGGAAGGTTGCCGCCGGTCGGGGCGGCGGCCTGGGCCGCTCCGGCGCCGACGATGATCGCGGCGGCGACGCCGACAGCCATGCTGATCGCGGCGAGCGCGGCACCGGATCGGGCCCGGTAGCGGGCCAGGTCGCGCAGAGCGAGGCGGGCGGCGACCGGGCAGGACCGCGCGATCGAGGCCAGCGCGGCCACCGCGAGCGGGGCGAGCAGCAGCACTCCGGCGGTCGTCGCGACGATGCCGCCGACGCCAAGGGCCGGACGGTCGGGCCGGGCGAACGCCAGCAACGCCCATCCGGCGGCGAGCAGCACGCTGCCGGGCAGCGCGAACCGGTGCGCCGGGCGGGGCCGGGGTGGCCGGGCCGACAGGGCGGCGACGACCGGGATCCGGGCGGCGGTGCGGGCCGGCCACCACGCGGCGCCGATCGCGGTGACCGTGGCGAGGACGACCGCGAGCAGGAGTTGTGGCCAGGGCAGGTGGAACCGGTCGATGCGGTGCTGGACGACCGTCTCGAGGCCTGGTGCGAGCAGCAGCCAGGCGGCCAGGCCGAGGGCAAGACCGGACAGGGCGGCGAGTGCGCCGACGACTGCACCGTTGGCCAGCACGACCAGGCGCAGGTGACGATGGCGGGCGCCGATCGCGGCGAGCATGCCCAGAGCGCGCAGCCGGCGCTGCGCCAGCACGGCGAAACCGGCGGCAGCCAGCAGACCGACGAAGAGCAATCCGACGGTGGCCAGGACGAGCACCACGAAGGTGGGCGCGACCCCGGAGCCGCCACGGAACTGGACCTCGGCGTCCGGCGGACGCTGCGCGGCTCGGAACTGCGCGGAGGTGGCGCGTATGAGGACGGTGGCGTGGTCGGGCGCGCCGGCCTGGCCGGGGGCGACCAGGGCGAACGCATCGAGCAGATTGGCCGGGTTCTCCACTTCGCCGACCACCGACCAGCGGTGGCCGGGTTGCTGCCAGACCCTGCCGACGTCGAGATGGAACAGGCTCGCGGTGCGGGCGGTCACGGCGATCTCGCCCGGGCCGGTGGGGTAGCGGCCGGAGTCCAGCCGGAGCATCGATCGGCCGAGCGGGCCGGTCGGTGACTGGTCGCGCAGGTCGAGCGGGGTGGCCGAACCGGGAACCGGGATCTGCCGATGACTGATCACTTCGACCGCCGGATATGCCCGTCGGGCGGCAGCTACGTCATTTTGCAGGGTGGCCCCGGTGCCGCGGAGGACGAGCAGATAGTCGGCGTCGCCGAACTGGGCCGCGCCGGACGGCAGCACGGCGCCCGCCGCGCCGAGGCCGAACACGGTGACCGCGACCGCCGCCGTGAGCAGTGCCAGGACGAACGCCTGCGAGCGCCACTCGCGACGGAAGAGCCGCCACGCCCAGCGGGACACCGCTATCCGGGCCGGCATGCCGCTCATCGGTCGGCGCCCAGCAGTGACTCGGGGCCGGGCGGTGGCATGGTGCGGTCGATGACGCGGCCGTCGCGCAGGAACACCACCCGGTCGGCCCAGGACGCCAGTTGCGCGTCGTGTGTCACGACGACGGCGGCGAGGCCGCGTTTGCAGGCGGCCAGGATGAGCCGCATGACCGTTTCGCCGGTCGTCGAGTCGAGCGCGCCGGTGGGTTCGTCGGTCAGCAGCAGGCGGCGGTCGCCGACGACCGCCCGGGCGATTGCCACACGCTGGCGTTCGCCGCCGGAGAGCTGGTCCGGGAAGTGCCCGGCGCGGTCGGTCAGACCGAGCAGATCGAGGGCGTCGAGCCCGGCCTGCCGGGCCCGGCGAGAGCGTACGCCGTCCAGCTCGAGCGGCAGCGCCACGTTCTCCACCGCGGTCAGTCCGGGCAGCAGGTTGAAGTCCTGGAAGACGTATCCGATCGAGCGGCGCCGCAGCCGGGCCAGCTCGTCGCGGCTCATGCCGGTCAGGGCCGCGCCGCCGATCAGCACCTCGCCCGAGGTCGGTGCCTCGAGGCTGCCGGCGATGGTCAGCAGGGTGCTCTTGCCGGAGCCGCTCGGGCCCATCACCGCGACCATCGTGCCCGGGTCGACGGACAGATCCACGCCGGCCAGCGCGGTCACTTCGGAGGCGCCCTGCCCGTACACCTTGCCGACCGCTCGCATCTCGAGCACGCTCATCGCCGGCCTCCGCCCACGCGCCGCCTCAGTTTCGGCATCGGCCCGCTGCTCTCGACGGCCGGCGGAGGCTCGACCGAGGCCCGGCGGAGGCGCCCGTCGGCGGCGTCGAGCCAGCGGATCACCGAGTCGAGCCGGAACAACTCGGCGTCGACGACCAGTGCGAGTCCGAGGTCGGTGTCGGCCTCGTCCTCTTTGAGCCGGGTCCATTGCTGCATCAGCTCGACCAGGTAGCGCCGGTGCGACTGAATGATCTCGTGCACGTCGACGCCGGGCAGCCGGGCCGCCACCAGCACTTTGATGACCAGTTCGTCGCGGGGCGGGGAGGCCAGGTCGGGCGGAGTACGCAGCCAGCCGGACAGCTCGTGCTCGCCACCGGAGGTGATCCGGAAGCCCTTCTGTGGGCCCGGCTCGGCCGCGTCGTCGGACTCCACCAGCCCGTCACGTTCGAGCCGTTGCAGTGTCGTGTAGACCTGCCCGACGTTGAGCGGCCACACCTCGCCCGTCCGCTCGACGAACTCCTCGCGCAGCTGAAGCCCGTATTTGGGGCCCTCGGAGAGCAGCGCCAGCAGCGCGTGCCGGACACTCATGGGATTACTCTCACCGGTATCATGCCCGTGACAATACTGGGTATACAAAAAGATCGCCAGTAGACCGTCAAAGGGCCTCACGTACGACCAAGGCGGTTCGCTGATCGGCGGCGTGCACCCGCTTGCCGAAATCGCCTCGGCCCACCGCGCCTTCGACTCGGGCGGCGTCCTGGGCCGGCAGATCGTGCGGGTGAGCGCGCCGGAGGATTCGGCGTGACCGAAGCGGAAGCCGCACCGGGCGACGGATTTCATCGAGCTGGTGCACGAACTGCGCAGTGATCACCCGGGAGCACGGGATCGCCCGCGCCTTCGGCCGCCGCGCGGACAGTGCCACCGAGGCGACGCCCGCATGATCAGCTCGACCACCGTTCCGCCGTCGCCCAGCGTGTCCCGGTTACGCGCGCCCGATCCGGCCGGTGCCGGCCTGCCGTTGCGCGCGGCGCGCACGCAGCGTCGTCGGAGTCGGCCGTCGTCCTGCCCTGACCGATGAGTTTCGGGCCCGGCGCCGGTCTGTCCTACCGGAACGACCCGACGTTGAAGGGAACCGCACCATGGCCAAGGTCATCTCCACGCTGTTCATCTCTGCCGACGGGGTTGCCGAGATCGACCTCGACTGGCATTTTCCCTACTTCGACGACAACATGGGCCGCGCGGTGGGTGAGGACTACGACACCTCGGACGTGTTGCTCATCGGCCGGGCCACCTACGACAGCTTCGCGGGTGCGTGGCCGGGCCGGGAGGTCGCAGGCGGGGACGACGCGGCTTTCGCGAAACAGCTGGGCGACGTACGGAAAATTGTTGTTTCGCGGCAGCCGCTGGAGTTCACGTGGCGAAATTCGGAGCTGCTCGACGGCGAGCTCGCTCCGGCGGTCGCCGCGCTGAAGGCTGACGCCGGCATCAGAGGAATTCTGGTTCCCGGTTCGATCTCGGTGGTGCAGCAGCTGCTCGCGGCCGGCCTGCTCGACGAGCTGCGCCTGCTGGTGCATCCGGTGGCGGCCCGGAAGGGGCGCCGGCTATTCGACGACGGCGACACCCCCCTCCACCTGACAGTGACCGCGACCGAGGTCTTCCCGACCGGCGTGATCCGTGTGATCTACGCACCGGCCGAGATGCCGGCCAAGGTCAGCTACGACGCGGTCAGAGGCAAGGTTCCCGAGGGAACCAGGTAGAGAGGCTTCAGCAGTCTCGCCGGGGAGGCTATCGGTCTCAGCACCCTGCCGAGCACCACCCGCGACCCAGTTGGCGAATTTGGGAGCGCTCCCCTAGTGTGCGCGACGGAGGGGCGAATAGATCTACATCAATGTTGATCCGCCGTTGGCTCCTAAATATTGCCCCCATGTTGCCGGCGTCGCAGCGGCGTGCTGCCCGGTGGACCGACCCGCTCACTGTGGAGGACTTGAATGCATACTCGACGGTGGCGGACGTGGCGACGAGTCACCGCCGGCGGCATAGCCGCGACTCTGGTCGCGGGCGGCGTGACCGCCCAGGCCGCTCCGGCCCTGGCCGCGTCGACCGGACCGACGCTGTCCGTCGACGTGTCCGCCGGGCGGCATCCGATCAGCCCGGACATCTACGGGCTCAATGGCGCCGACCCGGCGTTCGCCGCCGAGATCGGCCTGCCGGTGGCGCGCTGGGGCGGCAATGCGAGCAGCCGCTACAACTTCAAGAACCACACGTACAACACCGGCAGCGACTGGTATTTCGAGAACATCGTCGCCGCGCCGGAGAACACCCTCGAATCGTTCGTCCAGACCAACCGCGACCGCGGCACCAAGCAGATCGTCGCCGTGCCGATGATCGGCTGGGTAGCCAAGGACTCGCCGCAGTCCCACCCATTCGCCTGTGGTTTTCCGGCGACCCGCTTCCCGGCGCAGGACAGTTTCGACCAGTGGGACCCGAACTGCGGTAACGGCAAGCTCGACGGCACGGACCTCACCGGCGCGGACCCGGCCGACACCTCGATCCCGGCCGGTCCCTCGTTCGACGGCGAGATGGTGACACACCTGGTGAGCCAGTTCGGCCCGGCGGCGCGGGGCGGCGTCCGCATCTACGAGCTCGACAACGAGCCGGTGCTCTGGAGCTCCACCCACCGCGACGTGCACCCGGGCGCGGTGACCTACGACGAGTTGGGCGGCAAGGGCACGGCGACTGCTGCCGCCATCAAAGCGGCCGATCGCGGCGCCGCCGTGCTCGGCCCGTCCGGCTGGGGCTACTGCGAGTGGGTCGCGTCCGGCGTGGACGGGTGCGCGCCGGGTGCCGACGCGGCCGCGCACGGCGGGCTCAACCTCTCCCAGTGGTACCTGAAGAACATGAAGGACTACGGCGACTCGCACGGCGGAAAGCGTTTCCTCGACTACTTCGACCAGCACTACTACCCGCAGATCAGCGGAGGTACGGACCCCGACTCGGACGCGCTGCGCCTGCGGTCCACCCGTTCGCTCTGGGACCCCGCCTATGTCGACGAGTCGTGGATCGGCCCGACCGGCGTGAACGCCCCGCCGCTGCAGTTCATCCGTACGATGAAGGCCTGGGCGGCTCAGTACTATCCCGGCACCAAGGTCGCCATCACCGAGTACAACTGGGGCGCCCTGGACGACATCAACGGCGCGCTGGCCGAGGCCGACGTCCTCGGCATCTTCGGGCGGGAAGGGCTCGATCTCGCCACCATGTGGGGCGAACCGCAGCCGACCCAACCCGGCGCCTACGCGTTCCGGATGTACCGGGACTACGACGGTGCGGGCGGCCGATTCGGCGACGTCAGCGTGTCGGCAGCCAGCAGCGATCAGGGCCGGCTGGCGGTGTACGCCGCCCAGCGCTGGTCCGACAAAGCACTGACCCTCACCGTCATCAACAAGACGGACGAGGATCTGACGTCAACCCTGTCCATTGCCGGCTTCCGCTGCCCGGGCAAGGCGAAGCGGTACACCTACAGCCCGGCAGGTCTCACCTCGATCGCCCGCGATGACGATCTCGCGGTGAACCAGGGCAGCGCGACAGCGACGTACCCGGCGAACTCCATCACGACGCTGGTCCTGCCCCGGAACTGAGCGGTCCAGGCGACGACCCGAAGTCGGGGCGGTCGCCGCGACCAGGGTGCCGCGAGAGTGACCATCGCCCGGGTCCGGCGTCGCCAGGGAGGAAACGGTACGAGTGCCGGGGCACCGTCCCGCACGCCGGCCAGTCGTGCGCGGGTGTCAGCTCACGTGAGGGGCGCGTGGTCAGCCGCGCCGGGACGGCTCAACCCGTTCTCATACCCCGCCGCCGTTGGCCATGCGCGTCGGCCCAGTCCGGTTGGTCGCCCGGCGCCGATCTGGCAACGCGCGTACCCGATCGGGTGAGGTGCTTGGTAGCGGCCACTAGCGTCGAGTCATGACCGAACACCTGCCCGGTCGGCACGACGGCCCCGCATCCGGTCTGCTCGGCCCACGCTCGGTTGCCCTTCGCAGGTGATCGGCGCTGCCTTCGGCGTGGCGTCCTTGACGCGTCGGCGGCCGCAGCGCCTGGCAGTCCACCCCGTGATCCTTCCGAAGTCCGCGCACGAGCAGCAGAGACCTTCCCACCGTGCGGCGACGAGATTCGATGGGCTCCGTCGGTGTTCCGCGCTTCTGCTGCGGCAAAACAGGAACTTCGCCCGGGCTCACGGGGGAGTGGACTTACGATGATCAACGCCGACTGATGGGTCTATTCTCGGGCGATGCCTCGCGTCGTGAAACTCGTAAAGCGGAAGCTCAACGGCAACGACGGTAGCTGGCTCACCTATCACCTTGGTGATGACGGGGGTGGCTCCTGGCTGTTCCACCCTGAAGGCACCTCCTACACGGGTCGGTGGGCTGACGGCCGCGAGGCCACGTGCTTTTCCGGAATCCCCGAGGAACCAGGCTGCCCCATTCTGTACTTCGCACCACATCAGGGCGGTTGGGTCGCTGCCTGGCGGCACACACCTCAGACCGCGATCAACATCGACTTGTCCCGCCCGGTGACGCGAAGCGGGGACGTGTGGGGCTTCGTCGATCTAGAACTCGACCTCTGGCACGTCCCGGACGACGACACGCCTCCCGGCACCGATCCTCGTCCCAGGCTCAGCCGTCACGGCAGGACGGTCGGTATCGCCGACGACGACGAACTTGACGACGCCGTCAGCAGCGGACGGATTACCCCAGCCGAGGCGGACCGGACGCGCGACGAAGCACGGTACGTCGCCGGCTTGGTTCTCGACGCGGCCCACCCCTTCACCCAAGCTGCCTGGGAACGCTTCGGGGAGGCAATCGCCCGAAGACTGCCGGCTCCTCAGCAACCACAGGTCACCCTTCAACCGTGAGCCCGGTCGATGGCCGTCGGAAGCGTATCGGGTGCGTCATAGGTGACGGTCGGTCACTGACAAGCCGACCATGTCGCGTCGTCATCGCGGCAAATCAGTACGCCGTCCCGAGCAAGCGCGAAAGCTGCGTCCGACCCTTTGGGGAGTGGGTGATCATGAAGTAGAGGCTGACCAAGCGAATGAACTCAGAGACTTACTTAACGAGTCGTTTCATCGGCGTCTTCGACCCCGAAATCAATACCGATGAGTACGACTGCATGATTCAGCCACTGCTGGAGATGCTGGCAGCGGTAGCAGACGCCGACGACGCCGCCCAGTTCCTTGATGGTGAGATCACCGGTCACTTCGGCATGTCACCCGGAATGGGTGGAAACGGCCTCGATGGCGAGCGGCAAATACTCTACTCGCCCGGGCCCTGACCAACGCCCTCAAGCACGCCGGCGCGCGCACCTCCGTCGGCCTGTGCCTAGCGGCCGACTCCTGCCTGGTCCCCATCGTCGTGCACGACAGACGAACCGGCGCCCGAGGCCGACCGGCCGGAGCGCCGTTTTAACAGTCGTCTCAGGTCCGCTCGGTATGAACTAGGCATTGCCGGGCGACGCGGGCCTCGGCCCCGCCGGCATGGCCGAACGCGCCGCGATCTACGGCGGAACGGTCAGCGTCAGCGCCGGCCCGCACCGGACGGTGGCTGGACCGTCCACGCGACTCCGAAAGGCAGCGATTCATGATCTCTGTGCTTGTGGTGGACGCCCAGCCGCTGCAGCGCTTCGGGTTTCGCGTGCTGCTCGAGAGCAACCCCGACACCGAGATCGTCGGCGAAGCCGAGAACGGCGCCGAGGCCGTTCGGCGGATCACCGAGCTGCATCCCGACGTGGTGCTGATGGACATCCGCATGCCGGGCGTCGACGGGATCGAGGCCACCCGGCGCATCGTCGCCGCCGGTGGGCGTTCGCGGATCCTGGTGCTGACGACGTTCGACGTTGACCGTTACGCGTTCGCCGCGCTGCGGGCCGGAGTGAGCGGTTTCCTGCTCAAGGACATCCGCCCGGAGGAGTTGCTCGCCGGGATCCGGGCCGTCGCCGCCGGGGACGCGGTGATCGCGCCGGCGCTGACCCGGCGGCTGCTCGACGCGTTCGCCGACCGGCTCGACGATGACCTCTGCGAGCCCGTACGGGAGGATCCCCGGCTGGACTACCTGACCGACCGCCAGCGCGAGATCCTCGTCGCCATCGGCCACGGCCTCACCAACGGCGAGATCGCGCAACGGTTCACGCTGTCGGAGTCGACGGTGAAGACCCACGTCGGGCGGATCCTCGCCAAGATCGGCGCGCGGGATCGGATCCAGGCCGTGATCCTCGCCTACGACCTGAGACTCGTCCGGCCGATTTAGCGCTTGATCCCGCGCGTCCGTCGGCGGCGCGAGCGTAACTCCCAGCCGCACCGCTCCGCTGCCGGGCGCGCGTGTCACCGCCCGTCCGACCGCCACGGCGCAGCGCGGGTGGGAGTTCATTGCGTACGTGTGTGAGCTCGGAGCTGTTCTTCGGCTTGTTGACCTCGGCGAGCTCACACACGTTCGACGCTTCGTCAGGACTTGCGGAGGGAGACCGTCATGATGCCGATGCACATCTCGTCGCTGGTGCCGTCGCCCCACACCACGTAGCGCGGCGGCAGCTTTCTCAGCTGCGGCACGAGTTTGCGCAGCCCCGCGTCGTGCGTACACGTCACCCGCAGCGTGTCCCCCGGACCGATGTCCACCGGCGCCGGCAGCTGCACCAGCCGCTGGTTGTCGAAGTTGAACTGCGGCACGTCCAGCACGACCTTGGCCTTCGGAGTGCCCGGGTTGAGTTCGACCTTGATGGCTCGCCCGAGCATGTGCATGTGGCCGAAACCGGCGAACAGCGTCATCGGTGCCTCCACCTTGTGGTCGCAGGTCTGGGTGTTGCCGGGCTTCGGCACGCCGCCGTCGCACTCCTTCACCTGACGGTCCGCCATTTCGCCGACGTCCGGCCCGAACCGCTTCGTCACGTCCGCTATCGAGGCCGCCCGGTCACAGAGCGGACCCGACTCGTCGGGGGCGCAGGGCAATTCGGTCGGTGCGTCGAGCGGCAACGTTTCGAGTTCCCGGGTCTGCGGTGTGCCGTCGGTCAGCCGTAGCCGCACCGCCGACTGGTCCGGCCCGGCCGGCTTGCCGTCGGTCGCGAGCAGGTTGTAGTGGATCTGGAGGATGAGCAGGCTGCCCGGCTCCAGCTTGTAGCCGGCGTCCTGGTTGAGCAGCGCCTCCGTGGTGCCCGGCGCCCAGGTGTCGACCCACGCCGCGTCCCCTTCTTCTACCTCGGCGCCCTGCACGCCGGTCCCGCCGAAACACTGCCAGCCGAGGCCAGGGGTCTTCGCGTCCTGCTTGCGCACCGCGGCAGCGCCGCCCGGCGGCACCGCGTACACGATGGCGTGGTGCGCGATGGCGACGTTCCCCGGCATGAACTGGGTGCCGGTCAGGAACGCCGCCTTGGTCAGACCCGGATCGATCATCTGGCACCGGTACTCGTCCGTGCCGCCCTTCGGCGGCACGGGCGTGTAGGCCCCGGCCATCTTCAGGTTGACGAACCGCTCGCCGGCGCGCAGTGGCTGCGGTTGAGACGGTGAACCGCCCGCGTGCCCGCTGTGCGGGTCGGCCGGGGCGGGCGCCGAACTGGTGCCGGCTTTCGACCCGCAGGCGACGACAGTGAACGCCGTCGCCAGCGCCAGGGCGGCTGCCCCGAATTTCCACCGTGGACTGTCACGTTTCTTCATAGCCTGAACGCTAGGCCCGATTCTGTCCCGTTTCGTCGTACCGCGGTCGTCATCTCGAGAAGGAGGTGGTACCGCGGTACTGCTCTGAAGCGCGTCTGCTGCAGAACACCTGGTTCGGCCACCCGGGCTGAGCGCCGCATTAACGGTCGTCTCAGATTCGCTCGGTACGAATTCGGCGTCAGACAAGCGATGTACGCGTATGTAGGAGGCTAGCGAATGGCAGTCAACGAAGCGCCGTCCGGGGAGACGCCGCCCGGTCGGTTGGCAAGCCGGTGGGTGCCGTGGTTGGTGATCGGGTTGTGGGTGGTGCTGGCGGCGGTCATGGTGCCGCTGAGCGGAAAGTTGAGTTCGGTCACCACCGACAGTGCGGCAAACACCCTGCCGGCCAGCGCCGAGTCCACCAAGGTCGCGGTACTGGAGGACAGTCTCCCCGGCGGCGAGGACAACACGTTCGTCTTCGTGTACCACCGCGACGGGGGCATGACCGACGCCGACCGCGCGACGGTCGAGCGCCAGTACAAGACCCTTGCCAAGCGGTACCCGCCGCAGGTGACGGCGGCGGCCGGCGGCAAGGACGAGGGCCCAGCGACGAGACCCTCCACCGACGGCAAGGCGATGATGTTCACCCTCCAGGTGAGCGCGACCTACGGCGCAGCGGAGACCCTCGTCGGCCCGTTGCGTGACGCCGCGAAGGACCGCCCTGCCGGCCTGGAACTCGACGTGACCGGCCCGGCCGCGGTCGACGGCGACATGAACGCCATCTTCGACGGCATCGACCTGCAGGTCTTCCTCACCACCGTCATCGTCGTCACGCTCCTGCTCATCCTCACCTACCGCAGCCCGGTGCTGTGGTTCATCCCGCTGGTGGCCGTGGGCGCGGCCGCACTGACCGCGATGGCGACGGTCTACCTGCTCGTCAAGGGCTTCGGGATCGTCGTCAACGACCAGAACTCGGCGCTGTTGACGATCCTGGTATTCGGCGTCGGGACGGACTACGCGCTGTTGCTCATCTCCCGGTACCGGGAGGCACTGCACCACCACGAGAACGTCCGGGTCGCGATGGTCCACGCGCTACGCGGCGCGGCGCCGGCCATCGTCGCGTCCGCGGCCACCGTGGTCGCCGGCCTGCTCTGCCTGCTCGCCGCCGACCTGAACAGCACCAGCGGGTTGGGCCCGATCGGTGCGGCCGGCATTCTGTGCGCGCTGGTGGCCATGCTGACGTTGTTCCCGGCGGTGCTCGTGGTGCTCGGCCGGTGGATCTTCTGGCCAGCCATCCCGCGGTTCAGCACGGCCGTGGCGGAGAAGCCGGGGGTGTGGGGGCGGCTCGGCGCCGCCATCAGCCGCCGCCGGTGGGTGGCGACTCTCGGCTCGCTCGGGATCCTCGGCGTGCTCGCCATCGGGCTGGCGGGCAACACCGGCGCCCTGCGCGAGCAGGACCAGTTCCCGTCCGCACCGGAGTCGGTCACCGGCTTCACCGTTCTCCGCCAGCACTTCCCGGAGCTCGGCGGCCAGCCGATGACGATCCTCACGCGGCCGGCGCAACAGAAGCCGGTGCTCGACATCGTCAAGGGCACTCGCGGTGTGGCCATGGCCGTCCCGGAGCAGACCAGCGGTGGCTGGGCCAACATCTCCGTGTTCCCGACGGACGCGCCGGACACCGTCGCGGAGTACGACACGATCAAGCGGGTGCGCACCGCTGTGCACGCAGTGAGCGGGGCGGAGGCAATCGTCGGCGGGCCGAGTGCGGAGAACCTCGACACCGAAGTGACCACCCGCCGCGACGAGAAACTGGTGATCCCGCTGGTGCTCGCCGTCGTCCTGATCGTGCTCGGGCTGCTGCTGCGCGCGATTGTGGCCCCGCTGGCCCTGATGGCCACCGTGATCGTCTCATTCGCCGCAGCCTTCGGCGGCAGCGTGTTCGTCTTCGACACGATCCTCGGGTTCAAGGGCGTCGACTCTTCCGTGCCGCTGCTGGCATTCATGTTCCTGGTGGCGCTCGGCGTCGACTACAACATCTTCCTGTCCAGCCGGGCCCGGGAGGAGGCCGTGCGTCTCGGCACCCGAGGGGGCATGCTCAAAGCCCTCTCGGCCACCGGTGGCGTCATCACCTCGGCAGGGCTGGTCCTGGCGGCCACGTTCGCGGTCCTCGCCACACTTCCGCTGGTGATGCTGATCGAGGTCGGGTTCCTGGTCGCCTTCGGCGTGCTGCTCGACGCCCTGCTGGTGCGGTCGGTCCTGGTGCCCGCCCTCACCCTGGTGATCGGCCGGCGGATCTGGTGGCCGAGCCGGCTGTCCCGGCCGGCGGCGGAGCCGCCGACCAGGCACCAGTCGCTCGCCGAGGACGAGGAGCCCGCGCTGCAACGGTGAGCGCGGCGGCACGGACGAGATCCGGGACGGGATCCAGCCCGTCCCGGATCCTTCATGGGCTCCCGCCGCCGGGTCGGGTCAGCGCACCGCGCTGTCCCCGTCGGTGAGCCGCGCGATCGGGGCGGGCGGGGACGCGGCCGGAAGGACGACGCGAAGCAGCGCGCCACCGCGTGCGGAGCGGGCAACGGTGGCCCGGCCGCCGTGGGCATCGACGACCCGCTGCACGATCGACAGCCCCAGACCGGAACCCGGCAGCGCCCGGGCGCTGTCGGCACGGTAGAACCGGTCGAACACCCGCGGTACGTCGGCGGCGTCGATGCCCGGCCCGGCGTCGTCGACCTCGAGAAACGCCGACTCACCCTCGGCACGGAGCCCGACCTGGACCGGCTGGCCCGCGGGGGACCACTTGCCGGCGTTGTCGATGAGGTTGAGCACCGCCCGCTGGAGCGCAGCGGGACGCCCGCTCACCCAAACGGAGGTCACGTCGAGCGCGACCTCGATGTCGGGCATGCGGGAACGCGCCCGGGCCACGGCGGCCTGCACCACGTCGGCGAGGTCGAACAGCTCGGTGCTCTCGTCGCTGACGTCACCGCGCGCCAGGTCGGTCAGCTCGGCAGCAAGGGTGCTCAACTCGGCCACCTGGGCGCCGAGATCGTTGAGCAGCCGCGTCCGGCTCTCCGGCGGCAGTGCGCTGTCCAGGGTGCCGCGCCGATCGAGCCGGATCAGCAGCTCGACATTGAGGCGCAGGCTAGTGAGCGGGGTCTTGAGCTCGTGGGCGGCGTCCTCGGCGAGCAGCCGCTGGGCCAGCCGGGACTCCCGGAGCGCGGCGAGCATGTCGTTGATCGACTGGATCAGCCGCCGGATCTCCCCACCGCCCTCATCCGGGATGTAGGCGTCGAGATCCCGGGTATGCGCGACACGTACCGCGGCGGCGGTCAGCCGGTCGATCGGTGCCAGTCCGGTCCGCGCCACGCTCCGCCCGACCACGGCGCCGCCGGCCACACAGAGCAGCCCGATCAGCAGCATGCCGAATCCGAGCTGGTTGCTCGGGCTGTCGGCGACGCCGGCCACCTGAACCGCGCCGTCACCCGCCCGCAGCGTGTAGATGAGGTAGCCGTCGTCGTTCGACTCCATCAGGTCGGCCGACGCGCCCTGCGCCACGCGCCCGGCGTGCTCGCTGACCGGGGGCAGCGCCGGTTGGCCGGCCGGCGTCCGGATCGAGCCGTCGGGCAGGATGATCCGCACCAGCCGACCGGAACCGGGATACGGCGGTAGCTGGACCCTCGCAAGACCGGCGCGCTCCGCGTCCGCCGCCGGGACGCGGGAGTCGGCGCGTAGCTGATTCTCCGCGGTGGCCCGCAGCTGCCCGCCCACTAGCTCGATGGCCACCTGGAAAGCCGCGAACACGCTGACCCCGATGGCCGTCGCCGCGATCACCGTCAGCCTGGTCCGCAGGGACCGCCGGCGCCACCACCGGGTCAGCCGGCGCGGTCCCCAGCGGGTGTGCCTGCTCACGGAGGAGTCTCCCGCAACGTGTATCCCAGCCCGCGCAACGTGTAGATCAATCGCGGCTCACCCTCAGCCTCCATCTTGCGGCGCAGGTAACTCACGTATACCTGGAGGTTGTTGGCGGTGGCGCTCATGTCGAAGCCCCAGATCGCCTCGAACAGCGCGTCGCGGGTCAAGAGCCGGGTCGCGTTGCGCATGAGGACCTCCAGGAGAGAGAACTCGGTCCGGGTCAGGCGAAGCGGCCGCCCGCCCCGCCACGCCTCGAACCGGTCGGGATCGAGCCGGACGTCGGCGAACGACAGGAGCTGCGACTCCCCGTCGGCCGGCGTGCGCCGGCGCAGCAGGGCCCGCACCCGGGCCAGCAACTCCTCGGTGGCGAACGGCTTGGGCAGATAGTCGTCGGCACCCGCGTCCAACCCGGCGACCCGGTCGGAGACCTGATCCCGGGCGGTCAGCATCAGCACCGGCAGATCCCTGCCCGCCGCCCGTAACCGCCGGCAGGTCTCCAGCCCACCGAGGCGGGGCATCATCACGTCGAGGATCAGCAGATCCAGCGTGTCACCGCCGGCCCCACCGACCCCGTCGAGCACGGCGAGACCGTTGGCGACGGTGCTGGTGTCGTAACCCTCGACCTGGAGCACCCGCTCCAGCGACTCACGGATGGCCGCCTCGTCATCCGCGATCATGATCCGCACGCCCGCCCACCCCTCCAGCCGATGCTTTTGCCGCTCATCCTCCCCGAGCAACCTGAGGCCAGTATTAGAGCCGTCGCCGCTGCGGTGCCCGCGGGCCGTGCTCTTACATGCCTAAAGCTTGGCACCGGACCTTCCCGGTCCGTCGCCCAATACTCCAGCAGGAGATCCGTTTAGGGTTCTGTGGGTGCTTGTCGGCGTAGTGGCTGGTCTTGGCGGCGGCTTGGTGCCGCCGTCTGGCACGGACCAAGGCGTCGTCCCAGCTGGCCCGGGGCGATCAAATCCTGCATGCCACCAGGACCGTCATCGCCGGCATGCTTCGCGATCGTCCAGCAGTTCTTGACCGGCAGCGGCGCCAGCAGCCCGGCCGCGAAGTCCCGGACCCGGCGCCGGCTTTCCGGCCGGGCGAAGCGTGCCTCGTTGACGACAGATCATCCGTAGCAAACCCAGGCGCTTCGGCCGCATCAATCGCGCGTACTATTCTCGGCTATGAGCGTGGACTCACCGAGGCCGACCGACGGCCACGCAACGTAACACTCCCGGCAGCCGGCGCGCTTTATCGGCGGCAAATCCGGACGCCTCGCCCGCGCTACGCCGGTTCCCGTACGCCACCCTCCTCGCCGTCATCCGGCAGCGGCTCGACCGGGGCGTCCGGCAGCTCATCCGGCGTATCCGGCAACAACTCGCCGGCATCGTCCGGCGCGGACTCGCCGGGATCGATCGGCGGATACTCGTCAGGGTTCAGGCCCGGCAACGACATGACCCCATCATCGGTCACGAAGCGTTCGAACGCTCCTCGGCACACCGGCAAAGGCCGCCGGCCACTTCAGGCACCGCGGCCCCCGCCGACACGCGACGGCCACGTCTACCCACCGAACGCCCGTCTGACCGACGCCGCAAACACCGGGGTCCGAGTACCGGAGGCGGCGGCCGGCAACAAGGGCGGCCCGGCCTCGGCGGAGGCCGGACCCCGGCGATTTGCTATTCGCAGGCCTCGTAGCGGTCGACGGCGGCGCCCAGTTGGGCGAACTTCTGGGTGTACTCCACCGGGGTGGTGCCGGCGGGCGTGGCCGGGCGGCCCGGGTCCTGGTACTGGTCGCCCAGGTTCGAGATCACCGAGATGACGTAGTGCCGCTTGGCGAAGCCGGGACGGTTGCGGACGACGCCGACGTCGGCTCCGGTGTTGTTCACCCAGCCCGGCTTGTGGGCGAAGGTGACCTCGGCGTCCGCGTTGCACGGGCGTACGTCCTGGCCGAACTGGTTGCCGGCGACGTTCATGGTGCCGTCCGGGCCGATCCAGCGGCCGGCGGTCAGCTGCGGAATGCCCACGGCGGGATATGCCGCGCCACAGAAGTTGGTGGTGGACAGCATCCAGTTCCAGCCCTGCTGGCCGAGCTCGGACATGAACAGCGCGCGCGACGCGGCGCTGAGCACGTTCCGGGTGACGGCGGTGCCGTCCGGGGCGGTCCACAGCGTGCCGGCGCCGCCGTTGACGATGGTCAGCAGCTTGGCGGCGTCCAGCGAACTCATCGTGATGTCGTTGGCCCAGTGGCCGCCGTTGACCGGGTTGGTGCCCTTGAGCTGCAGGGTTTCCAGGCCGAGAGCCTGGAACTGCTGGTTCAGCCCGTCGATCGCGCCGTGGTCCCAGAGCATCTTGATCAGAGCGCAGCTGGCGGCGTTCGACGACTGGGTGAGCGACGCGTCGATGTACCCGCGGATCGTGTTGCTGCCGGCGTCGCCGCAGAGCGAGCTGATCGCCGTGGGCTGGTACTGGTAGGTGTCGTCGAGTGAGATCACGCCCTGGTCGACCAGGCGCAGCACCCCGAAGTTGACCATCAGCTTCAGGGTCGACGCCGGGTACGGCAGCATGAAGTCGTAGGCGGCGTTCTCGCGGCCGGCCACCACGTCGATCGTGCCCTGGGCGTGGTTGGTGTACCACCCGGCGTCGTCCCACTGGCGCCACCGCACGTCGCTGGTGTGCAGGTCGCTGTCGAGCGGCACGATCTGGCCGTGCGGGTACTGCGGGCTCATCAGCACCAGGGCCGAGCCGGTGACCCGGCCGGCGTTGTCCAGCTCCAGCACGGTCGCGTTGATCTGCGGCTGTTGCGAGATGGGCTGCGCGGCGGCGGCCACCGTGGAACGTCCGGCGACGGCGTCCTTGTCGACCGTCCGGACGGTGAGGGCGGACGCGGTGCGGGGCGCGAGGTCGAGCACCTCCTGGAACTTCAGTCCGTCCATGGTCTGCCGCAGGAAGTCGGCGAGTGCCGGGCGCCGTGCCGTGCTCGCCTGAACCGTGCTCGCCTGCGCAGTGGTCGCGGCCATGGCCACCCCGGCCGTCACCACCGCTACCGCGGTGAGGGAAATCAAACGGATCTTCCGCACTGATTCGGCTCCGCTCTCTTGTAGACGTCAGATCCTGGTGAACCTATCGAGCCCGATCAAGTTGCCGGGGAGCGCAGGACACCGTTTCACCGGCCTCCTGCGGGGTACGCCCAGGTGATGCGCCTTTCCGTCAACGGGGTCGAGCACGATCTCGCTCTGGACCCGCGGACCACCCTGCTGGACGCGTTACGCGAGCACCTCGATCTGACCGGCGCCAAGAAGGGCTGTGATCACGGGCAGTGCGGTGCCTGTACGGTCCTGCTCGACGGGCGCCGGGTCAACAGCTGCCTGATCCTGGCGATCGCGCAGCAGGACGCGCAGGTGACGACCATCGAGGGGCTCGGCTCGGCGGATGACCTGCACCCGGTGCAACGGGGTTTCCTCGACCACGACGGTTTCCAATGCGGGTACTGCACGCCGGGACAGATCTGTTCGGCGGTCGGCATGCTCGACGAGCTGCGGCAGGGCCGGCCGAGCGCGGTCACCCCGGCCGGCGGTGAGGCCGACCTGCTCAGCGATGCCGAGATCCGGGAGCGGATGAGCGGCAATCTGTGCCGATGCGGGGCCTATCCCAACATGATTCCGGCGATCCGGCAGGCGGCCGGCCAGTGAAGACCTTCTCCTACCGTACGGCCGGGACATCGTCGGACGGCCTGGCGCCGGACGCGGTTTTCCTGGCCGGTGGCACCAACCTGGTCGACCTGATGAAGTTGGGTGTGGCCACTCCGGATGTGCTGGTCGACGTCACCAAGCTGCCACTGGGCGACGTGACGGAGTTGCCCGGCGGTGGTCTCCGGATCGGCGCAGCCGTGCGGAACAGCGACCTGGCGGCCGATTTGCGCGTCCGTGATTGCTATCCCGTTCTGAGTCAGGCCCTGCTGGCGGGCGCATCCGGCCAGCTGCGCAACATGGCGACC
This sequence comes from Actinoplanes sp. NPDC051343, assembly GCF_044455125.1. Classification (NCBI taxonomy): domain Bacteria; kingdom Bacillati; phylum Actinomycetota; class Actinomycetes; order Micromonosporales; family Micromonosporaceae; genus Actinoplanes; species Actinoplanes sp. NPDC051343. The sequence goes on along the minus strand of NZ_JBITEL010000001.1, from coordinate 125,568 downwards.
ACGGGGGGTAACCTTCTCCAGCGCACCCGCTGCCGCTATTTCATGGAACCTTCCATGCCGTGCAACAAGCATGCGCCGGGCTCTGGTTGTCCCGCTCAGACGGGTGATCACCGCAATCTGGCCGTTCTCGGCGGTTCGCCGGAGTGCGTCGCCACCCACCCGTCGGACATGGCGGTCGCGCTCGCGGCGCTCGGGGCGGTGGTGCGGGTCGACGGGGTGGCCGGCGAACGAACCATCCCGGTGACCGAGCTGCATCGGCTTCCCGGCGATCACCCGGAGCGCGACACCGTGCTGGAGCATGGAGAGCTGATCACCGCGGTGGACCTGCCCGCGTTGCCGTTCGCGGCCCGGTCGGCGTATCGCAAGGCCCGCGACCGGGCCTCCTACGCCTTCGCCGTCGGCTCAGTGGCCGCCGCGCTCGACGTCGAGGACGGGCTGGTCCGCGACGTTCGCCTGGCTTTCGGTGCGGTCGCGCCCAAGCCGTGGCGCGCCTTCGCCGCCGAGGAGGCGCTGCGTGGACGACCCGCGGTCCATCAGTCGTTTATGGACGCCGCGGACGCGGAACTCGCCGCGGCCCGGCCGTTACGGGACAACGCGTACAAGATCCCGCTGCTGCGCAACCTGACCGCCGCGGTTCTGACGCGGCTGGCGGAGGAGGTCCGATGACAGCGACGGTGCCCGGCGCGGTGGGCGCGGCGTTGGCGCGCCTGGAAGGGCCGGAGAAGGTCACCGGCGCCGCCCGGTACGCCGCCGAATATCGGCAGGAGGACGTGGCGTACGGCTGGATCGTCCACTCGCCGGTGCCCCGCGGACGGCTCAACGCCGTGCTGGCCGACCCGGCCGCGGATGCCCTCGCCGTGCTCTGGCACGGCAACGCCCCGCGGCTGGAACCGGCCGACGATCCCGAACTGGACGTGCTCCAGTCCGACCGGATCAGCTATCGCGGGCAGCCCGTCGCCCTGGTCGTCGCGGCCACGCTGGAGGAGGCTCGCCGCGCGGCCCAGGTGGTGCAGTTGGACATCGCGGCCGAGGAGCACGACACGGTGCTGCGGGCCGACCATCCCGGGCTCTATACGCCGGAGAAGGTGAACCCGGCCTTCCCGGCCGACACGTCGCAGGGGGACATCGAGGCCGCGCTGCGCGACGCGCCGTTCACGGTCGATGTCACCTACCGCACGCCGGCGCTGCACAACAACGCGATGGAGCCCCACGCCACCATCGCACGCTGGGACGGCGATGACCTCGTGCTGTTCGACTCCAACCAGCATCCGTCCGGAATCGCGGCGGCCGTGGGCACCGTCTTCGGCCTGCCGCCGGAACGCGTGCACGTGGTGACCGAGCACGTCGGCGGCGGCTTCGGCTCCAAGGGCTCGGCCCGGCCCAACGCCGTGCTGGCGGCGTTGGCGGCGAAGGTCGTCGGCCGCCCGGTCAAGGTGGTGCTGCCTCGGCAGGCGATGTTCAGCCTGGTCGGCTACCGCACGCCGACGATCCAGCGGATCCGGCTCGGCGCCGGACCGGACGGCGTACTCAACGCCATCGACCACGTGGCGATCGAGCAGACCAGCCGGCTGTACGAGTTCGCCGAGCAGACCACGGTCGCGACCCGGCACATGTACGCCGCCGCCAACCGCCGGACCGGGCACCGTCTGGTCCGCCTTGACATGCCGACGCCGCGATGGATGCGCGCCCCCGGCGAGGCGCCGGGCATGGTCGGGCTGGAGTGCGCGATCGACGAGCTCGCCGAGAAACTGGACCTCGACCCGATCGAGCTGCGCATCCGTAACGAGCCGCCGGTCGAGCCGGAGAGCGGCACGCCGTTCACCAGCCGGCACTTCGTGCAATGCCTGCGCGAAGGCGCCGAACGATTCGGCTGGGCCGGCCGGGATCCGCGCCCGCGGCAGCGCCGGGAGGGTGACTGGTGGATCGGCACCGGCGTGGCCGGAGCTATCTATCCGACCATGGCCCAGCCGTCGGCCGCGCGGGCCCGGGATCTGGGCGACGGCTCCTTCGAGGTGTCGATCGCGGCGGCCGACATCGGCACGGGCGCGCGCACGATTCTGGCCCAGATCGCGGCGGACGCGCTGGGCGTACCGGTCGAACGGGTGCGGATACGCATAGGTGACAGCACGTTGCCGAAGGCGTCGGTCGCCGGTGGTTCCTCCGGAAGCGCCTCGTGGGGCTGGGCGGTGACCGGCGCCTGCCGCGAGCTGCGTGACTCGGGCCGCGCCGAGGCGGTTTTCGACAGCACCGAGCAGGTCAATCAGCAGGAGAAGGACGGCCGGCACGCCTTCGGCGCGCACTTCGCGGAGGTACGCGTCGACGCCGTCACCGGCGAGGTCCGGGTGTCCCGGCTGTTCGGCATGTACGCGGCCGGCCGCATCCTGAATCCGCGCACCGCCCGCAGCCAGTTCCTGGGCGGCATGATCATGGGGATGGGCATGGCCCTGCACGAGGAGGGTGTCCTCGATCCCGACATGGGTCAGTGGGTCAATCACGACCTCGCCGAGTACCACATCCCGGCCCATGCCGACGTCGAGTCGATCGACGCCGAGTGGCTCGACGAGCAGGACGAAAAGATCAACCCCATGGGCAGTAAAGGCATCGGCGAGATCGGCATCGTCGGCTCCCCGGCCGCGATCGTCAACGCCGTCTGGCACGCCACCGGCATCCGCGTCCGTGACCTGCCGGTCCGGCTCGACAAGCTGCTGGCATCCTGAGGCCATCCTTCTCTGAGGGCAACGCGCCCAGACGCCGACTGGCGAGGCGAGCGTCCCGGCGGTGTGGATCAGTAAGCCCACGCCGAACACGAGCGCGGCAGCACCCCCGGTCATCGTTGCGCTACGGACCGGCTGACCATGAGTAGCACTCTGGCGATACCGCTTCCCCAAACCCTATCGCATCGATAGGCTCCATAGATGACCGAGCATGTTGACGAGGCGACGTACGACCGGCTCCGGCTTCGGCAATGGCAGGCCGGAACGGCACAGGGCTTCTCCCGGCGTACCTTCCTGGCTCTGGCCGCGGCGGCCGCCGGCGGCGCCGCGCTCGGCCCGCAAGCAGCATCGGCCGATGCTGCCGGGCCGATCGTCAAGCCGCTGCCGCCCGATCTGTTCACCGTTTTCGGCTCGAACGCGGAGATGCGCTGGCCGGCCATGCGCGATCAGGGATATCTGGTGCCGGTCGACCGGTTCTTCGTCCGCGACCACACCAGCACGCCGATCATCGACGCCGGAACGTGGCGGCTGACCGTCGACGGTACCGGGCTGCGTGGCGGGCCGGCCGAGTTCAGCCTGGCCGATCTGCGCCGGCTGCCGCACGAGACGGCGATCGCGGCGGTCGAGTGTGCGGGCAACGGGCGCAGCTTCTTCACCACCCAGCAGGGCCAGGCCGTTACCGGCACCGCCTGGCGGCTCGGCGCGGTCGGCGTCGCCCGCTGGCGCGGCGTACGCCTTTCCACCGTCCTGCACCGCGCCGGCCTGTCGGGCCGCGCCGTCGACGTCATGCCCTCCGGCCTGGACCCCAACTATGTGACCGGCGGCGTCGACCTCGGTCCGGTCCGTCGGCCGATGCCGGTCGGCAAAGCGCTGCACGACGTCCTTCTGGCCTACGAGATGAACGGGGAACCGCTGCTGCCCGACCACGGCCACCCCGTACGTCTGATCGTCCCGCACTGGATCGGCGTGTCCTCCATCAAATGGGTCGGGCGGATCGAGGTCTCCGACCAGCCGCTGTTCTCGCCCTGGAACACGCAGTTCTACCGGCTCTTCGGACCCGGCTACCCGATCGACGGGCAGCCGTTCGACCGGCAGGTCATCAAGAGCGCCTTCGAACTGGATTTCGGCGCCACCGTCGAGGCCGGACGAACCGTACGGCTGAGCGGCCGATCGTGGTCGGCCGGCGGTCCCATTCGTCATGTCGATGTCAGCACCGACGGTGGTCAGCGCTGGCGCCGTGCCCGTTTCGTCAGTGCCAGCCCGGCCGGCGCGTGGCAGCGCTGGGAACTTGACTGGCAACCTACCGAGGGGGAGCACCAGCTGCTGGCCCGGGCAACCGACGTGCATGGCAACACGCAGCCCGACAACGCCCGCTACAACACGCTCGGCTACCTGTTCGACGCGGTGGTTCGTCACCCGGTCACGGCAGTCGCGGCGTGACTCAGCCGCCAACGCATGGGTGGCGCCGCGTCAGGCCAACAACCGGTACTGCCCGAACAGGGTGTGGCGGCGCAGCTCGAAGCCGATCGAGCGGTAGAGCCGGATCGCCGTCGAGTTGGCGGCGCCGGTATGCAGGAACGGTGTCTCACCGCGGGCCCGGATGCCCGCCGCGACCGCCCGGACCAGCCGGGCGGCCAGGCCGCGGCCTCGATACGCCCGGTCGGTGCAGACCGCGCTGATCGTGTGGTGGGTAGCCCGGTAACAGGCGGGGGAGTAATCGGTGGACCTGGTCGGGCATCCGCATCGCGGGAAATCCGGCACTTGATCGGGTGTGAAGTCAATGGCGCACCGTAACTGTTCGCTCGAATGGAGTGGCTGGGCAATTTTTGGTATGCATGACTCATGCATACGAGCAATGTTGTAGTCGCGTGGGTGTTCATGGTCCAGGATCGGCTCCGCGAGGAGATGCGACGCCTCGAGCTGGAGCAGCGCGACCTGGCGGCCTTGACGCTGGTCGCCGCGTATGAGGACTGCTCGCAGGACTGGTTGCGGGCCAGGATCGAGCTCACCCAGTCCGGTACGGTGCGGCTCATCGACCGACTCGCCGGGCGAGGGCTTCTCGAGCGTGGCCGATCGTCGGGACGCGTGGTACCGCTACGTCTGACCGCCGCCGGATCGACCCTGCTCGGCCAGTGGTCGCAGGCCCGGGACCAGGCCATCGCCTCGGTCCTGGACGTTCTGCCCGAGCAGGTCCGCGCCTCGATGGTGCAGGGCATGACGCACGCGCTGCTGGCCCGGCCGCGGCTTCGCGTCGAGGCCGACGCGACCTGCCGGGCCTGCACCTGGCCCGCTTGCAGCACCGACTGCCCGGTGGACCGCAGCGTGGCGCCGGTGCCTTCATGACGATCAGCGCGGTGGCCGGGTCGCCGACGCGTGCACCAGCTGGGGTATGGCAGGTGGCCGGGGTCGGGCTTCTCGCCAATACCGCTGACAACGCCCTACTGCTCCTGGTGCTGTGGATCGCCGGACCAGGGGTGGAGCGGCATCAAGACCGCCCTGGTCGTCCTCGTTCTGCGGGTGCCGGCGCTGTTCTTCGGCCGGCTCGTCGGCCGAGCGGTCGACCTCTGGGGGGCCCGGCTCGTCGCTCGCCTGGACCTGACCGTCCGCGGTGTGTCGCTCCTGTTCCTGCTGGGCGCGGGCCTGATCACGGGCGGCCTGCCGCTGCCTGTCGTCCTCGTCGCCGGTAGGCTCTCGGCGGCGGTGAGCCCGGCGACGTACGCCGCAATCCGCTGGTCGGTCCCGCGCATGGTGCGTCGCGAACAACTCGGGCGCGCCAACACCGTCGTAGGTCTCGGCGAACAACTCCCGCTGCTCGCCGGCGGTGCGCTGGTCGGGCCGGCATTGGCCTGGCTCGGGCCGGTGGTCAGTGTCGCCGTGCCCGCCGTCATGCTGCTGGTCGCTGCCGCGCTGGCAGGCCGCCTACCCACGGCCGCGCCCACCGCAGTAGCAGACAAGGCCACGTCAGTCGATCCCACCCGGGACGCTCGCCCCCGGCCGCGCCTCCCTCGCCGAGTGACCGCGCTGATCCTGCTGTCCACGGCGTACTACCTGGCCTACGGCCCCTTCGAGACGGCCATGCCCGCCTTCGTCCGCGATCGGCTGCACGCCAGCCCCAGTGTGTACAGCCTGGTGTGGGCGGCTTTCGGCCTGGGCGCGGTGGCCGGTCTCGCGGCTGCCCCGATGCTGGCCCGGCGGCGTCCAGGCCTGGTCAACGCGCTCGGCGCGACCGTCTGGGGCCTGGTGATGCTGCCCGTCGCGGTTGTCGGCACGGTTCCCGGCGCCACCGTACTGTTCCTGCTCGGTGGTGTTGTCTGGGGCCCGTACACCACGGTCGAGGCCGGCGCGATGCAGCGCTGGACGCCGCCGTCGCGCCACGGCGCCGTCTTCGGGCTGCAACGCGCCCTGCTCGGCACCGCCGCGCCGACCGGCGCTGCGGTAGGCGCGGTGGCCATCCAGTACACGGCACCACAACTCATACTGGCGATCAGTGCGGCGCTCTGCGCAACCGCGGGTCTGCTCGCCCTGGCCCACCCAAGCCTGCGCCGCACACGGTAGCCACGCGAGGCGCCCTCGATGACCGGCATGAACTTCGTCTCTCCGGATTTCGCTGAGCGCCTCCACAATAGACGATCATGGGTCTTGAGAATTGAGCGCCCCGACGAACGTCCGTCCACTGCGGACGGTGCTCGCGGAGCCCGGACTCCTCACGGCCGAGATCGCCTCGATCGTCGGCCGGCTGGGATTCTGTCTCTGGAGCTCGGTCGCACTGCTCTACACCGCGCTCCCACCGCGCGTTGCTGTTCGCCGGTGTCGTCCTTGCCGCAGCGTCGGCGCCGCCGACTGCGGCCGTGATGCGTTCCCTCTGAATCGCAGCTCGTCCACAGAGGACACGGGACGGATGCAGTCGGTCGAATCGGTACTGAACCAGCCCTGCTTGGTCGCGGCTCCACCGGTCGTCGGGTTCGTCGTCGGTTCGCGATGGCCGGCCGCCGCACCGATCCTGGCCGCGGCCGCGGTAATCGGCGGCGCCGGTGCGATGTGGGGCCGGCACTCGCGTCCGGTGGCTGCGGGTGCGGATGCGGCGCGGTCCACCGTGCCGGCGCGCAGGCCTGCCACCGGCCGGCTCGTCGCCGTCTTCGCCCTGATCACCGGGACCTCCATGGTCAGCGGCGTCTACAACGTCGCGGCTGCGGCCCGCTTCGGCTCCGGACACGGCTCCGTGGCGACACCGGGGACGGTCATCGGCGCCGCCGCCCTCGGCTCCGTCGTCGGCGGACTGCTTTACCCGCGGCTGCAGCGGCGGATCGGCCTCGCCCAGCGGTACCCGGTGTTGGCCGCGTTCTGGGCTGCGGGCCTATGGTTGCTGGCCGCCGCTCCGAACCCGGTGACCGTACTGGCCGCGGCCGCGGTGAGCGGCCTGCCCATCGCCGGTCTCGGCGCGGAGGAGTTCAGCGCGGTCGGGCGGATCAGCGGGCGCCGGTCGCCCGTGCTGTACGGTCTGGCCAACACCTTGTGAGCGCCGGGGTCGGTATCGGTGCGGCCGACGGGGCTCACCTGGCCGCCGGAAGGGTCGGCGGTGCCGTCCTGCCCGGTGTCACCGCCACGGTCCTGCTCGCGGCAAGCCTGGTGCTGTGGCGCTCAATGGTTGTGGAGGAACGATGACGCTCGTCCGGCCGGCGACCGACCTGGACGAGGTTGCCGCAGTGTGGGAGTCGCTGGTGCGGCACCACTACGAGGTCAACCCGGAGATCGGGCGGCAGGCCCCTCCGGTGGGGCCGGAAGCGAGCTGGGCGGGGCGGCGCAGGCAGTACGAGGCATGGTCGGCCGAGCTGGGCTGGATCATGGTGGTCGCGGGCAACGACGCGGCCCAGCGGTTCTACGCCCGCCTCGGCGCGGTCGAGTTCACCCGCACCAGCATCTTCCCGGTCTGACGGCCGCATAGACGGTTACGGCGCGGCGTTCAGCAGATCGAGGGCGCTGTGCTGGCACTCGTGGTTGGTCTGGGTGAACGGGCCGGCCCAGTGCGGACCATAGGTGCCGAGGCTGGTGCGGTCGTTGTTGTAGGCGCTGTCGGCGTTGCGGGTCAGGTAGGCGTTGTAGGCGCCGCCGACTGCGGTGTTGAGAGCGCCGAGGCCGCGGATCGCCGCGCCCTTGAACGAGGCGCCGTCGTTGTTGCAGGAGTCCGGCTCGTTCGGCTCCCGCAGGATTCCGTTCGGCGAGAGGTAGCCGCTGGTTGTCATCGCGTCGCCGATGCGGCGGGCGACGGTCAGCGCGTTCGCGTCGCCGGTCAGCTTGTTCAACTGCACCAGGCCGTCGATCAGCACGCCCTGGTTGTAGGTCCAGGTGACGTCTCCGTTGTTCTTGCAGGTGCTCAGGTTGATGCCGTCGTTGACCAGGTTCGAGCCGTTGACCATGCCGGTGCCCTGGAACCACGTCCACGCCTGCTGGGCCCGGCTCCGGTATGCCGTGTCCCCGGCGATGCGCTGGCTCAGTTCGGCGTTGAGCTGGATGTACAGGCTGTTCTCGATGGCGTTCTTGCTTGTCCGGGCGGTGCTCCACCAGACGCCGCCGCCGCAGGTGCTGTCCCAGTAGCTGTACATGTAGTCGGCGTCCGTGCGGGCGGTGCTCAGGTACCGGCTGTCGCCGGTCACGTCGTAGGCGTCCACCCACGCGAGACCCCACCAACCGGTGTCGTCGAGCCAGCTGTCGCGAAACTGCCCGCCCATGGCGTTGATGTTCTTGTCGTAGGTGCTCGCGATCGCGTATTTGTAGCTGGCCATGCCGCTGCGTTTGATGTTGTCGACGACCGCGGTGAGCGCGTTGGCCCCGGTCCACCAGCCGGTGGAGTCGAACAATCCGGTGTTCCGGTCGAAGCGCATCATCAGCGCGGTCGCCGCGGCAGTGCGCCGATCCCAGGCGTTCCACGTGCTTCGGGCCCAGGACGTGCAGCTGATCTCGGCGTGGTCGTGGGCCTTGCCGCAGGCGCGCAGCGCGCCGACGCCGTTGTTGTTCCAGTCGTCGACGTTGTACTGGGTCGTGAGCCGGCTGGTGCTGCCGCCGGCAATCGTGGTGTCGCCCAGCTTGCTGCCATCCGACCAGGTCTGGCCGCCGTCGAACGAGCGGTCGAGCCACACCTCGTCGGTGGCCTGACCGCCCTCGACCGAGGCCCACGCCATGGCGTCGGTGTCGTTCAGGTGGAGCTTGAACGTGCGCCCGTACAGGGTGCTGGTCACCGCCACGCGGTCGGCCGGGGCCGATGCCGCATCGCGGCCGTCGCAGTATTTGTTGCAGATGACCGCGCTCAACGCGGCCGAGGAAGAGCCGGCCGGGGCGGCCGGGCTGTGGGGCGGCGATTTCGTTCCGCCTGACGTCGAAGTTCTTGTGGTCGCGGACGGCGACGGGGTCGCGGGCGGGGGAGCCGCGTGTGCCGCGGGGGCCGGCAGGGCCGCGCTGATCACCAGGGCGACGGCGGCAGCCGTGAGTGTGTGCACGGGGATGTCCTCTGTTCAGCGGGGATGACTGACAGCGTTGTCACGAGAAAACATCGGTACTTGTTAATTTGTCAAGGGCGTTGCGCTGCTGCGCGGCATTGGCTGCCCGTCGGGGCAATAACATTGAACAATCTCTATGCACGGGCGACGCTCGTGAACATGTCCCGTCCCCGCTTGCCGGCCGGCGTCGCCACCTTCGCCCTGTTGTCCGCGCTGGCGTTGCCCGGCGCACAAACCGCCGGTGCCGTCACTCTCGCCGGCCGCACCACCCTGGGCGGCGCCGACCCCAGCGTCATCCAGGCCGGCGGCCAGTATGTCGCGGCGAAGTCGGTCGACGGCGGCATCGCGATCCGCACCGCGCCGACTCTGGACGGCATCGCCACCGCGACCAAGCATCAGGTGTGGAAGGACAGCGGCGGCCTCGGCGAGGTATGGGCACCCGAGATCGTCTACAACGCGGGCCGATACGACATCTACTTCTCGGCCGGCGCCGGCGCGGCCCACCGGATGTACCACATCAGCTCGGCCAGCCCGGACACCGGCTACACAGCCGCCACGAAGGTGGCCCTGCCGAACGACAAATGGGCGATCGACGGGATGCCGTTCACGTTCCAGGGCCAACGCTGGTTCGTATGGTCCGGGTGGGCCGGCGACACCAACGTCGAACAGAACCTCTACATCGCGCGGATGACCGGTGCGGAAACGACCACCGGCAGCCGCTTCGTCATCTCGCAGCCGCGCGAGTCGTGGGAGCGGGTCGTCGGCAACCCGTACATCAACGAGGCGCCGACCGCGATGCTCGACCCCAGCGGACAGCTGCACGTCGTCTACTCCGCCAATGGCAGCTGGAGCGACAAATACTGCCTGGCCGACCTGCGCCTGCGGGCAGGCGGTGACCCGACGTACGTGTGGGACTGGTACAAGAGCAACGGGTGCCTGTTCGGCTCGTACCCGCCCGACATGATGGCGGGCTGGGACCCGACGCTGTATGTCGACGGCCCCGGCAGCAACAGCTTCGTGCTGACCAACGGGGACATCGGCCAGAGTCCGCCCGCCGGGAACCGATTCCCGACGATGTATCACGCGGTCGCGAAGGGCACGCCGTATTCATGGTCGGCTCGGTACTGGTACACCGGCTCGGCCGTCTGGTGGAGCAAGACCACCTACCGGCGTGCCGATGTCCCCGGCAATACCGCCGACGTCGGATACAGCCTAAAGTTCTTTGAGTAGTGGGCTGGTGTGCCGGCACGCCGAGCAGTTCGTCCAGCGTGACGAAGCGGTCCGGACGGCTATGCCTGGACGATCCGCAGCTCTCCGACCGTGACGCTGCCGGTGGCCAGCGGCACCGTGCGTTCGACGCCCCACACCAACATCGTTGCCGCTCACCGATACACGCCGGCTGAGCTTCTTTACGCCAGCGAGGTCTTCCCGTCGGGTCTGCTGAACCGGTAGGTAGCCGAGAAGAGCGCTACTCAATCATGGACGAATAGCGTGGCACCGAAACGTACCCTCGATCAGGTGCCGAGCGCCCGGAGCAAGCCGAGCTGCTTCACCACGTCACGGGGACCGGCGAGAATGTCTGCGAGGTCCCGGCCCCGTCCGGCCAGGCTGTCGATCAGCTCGCTCGCGTCAGCCTGCAGCGACCCGGGACTGCCCGGCCGGGCGTTGATCGTGACGTCGTCCCCGACGTGCGATATCAGGTAGCAGTCTGACGGGCTGTCGATCAGGGCGATCGAGGCATCGAGGTATTCACCGGTCCGCGCCGTTGGCGCTGCCGCCGACAACAGCGCGTAGAGAATTGCCATCTGCAGATCGAGGTCGGTGCGGTGTATCGGTATGCCGAGGGCCACGGCGATGTCCGCCTCGTGCAGCCAGGCATCCCAGTACAGGTGAAGCGAGAAGACGGACCAATGCACCTTTCGGCCGAGGGGACTGGTCCACAACCGGTCCGGTGGCTCCTCGATTCGGCTGCCAAAAAGATCGTCCTCTTCCCGGGCAAGCCGTCCAAGATCATCCATTGTCTGGGAGGCGGGCTCACCGGCGGTGTGTTGGAGCCAGCGCGACGGAGACGAACGCGGGTCGAACGGCTCGTCCCCGAACGGCCGGCGACGACCGGCAAGCCGCGATGTATGTATGAGGGCGACGTCCCGTACGTGTCGGGCGACGTCGTGGATGGACCACCCGACGCATCGGGAAGCATGTTCCCATTCCTGCTCGGGTAGGTGTGCAAGCAACGCGATGAGGCGACGCCGCAACAACCCCATGGCCTGCCGAAGACCTTCCGGGCCGCCGGCGAGGCCCGTACGCTCGGACACCGACTCCGGGAACATCGCCATTGTCAACTCTCCCTTTCGTCGACAGCGGACAAGTCTCCACCTTCAGATTTGCGAACTACGCTCCACGCCTGCTCTTGACTGGCCATGCGATCGTCCCTCCCGATCTTTTCGTTCCGATCACCAGGTCAACGGCATGGTTTCCATACCGCGTAATATCAGGCCTTCTTTCCACAGATGCTGGTCATCGCTGACGGCGAGCCGCAGGTTCGGCAGACGGGTGAGCAGCGTCTCGACCGCTACCTGCAATTCCATGCGGGCGAGCCGCGCGCCGATGCAGTGGTGGGAGCCGTGACCGAAGCCGAGATGCGGATTTTGAGCGCGCGTCACATCCAGGCGATCCGGGTCGGTGAACACCGAAGGATCCCGGTTGGCCGAGGTCAATGAGGGGACGACCGGATCGCCGGCACGGACGAGGGTACCGCCGAGCCGCACGTCCTCGGTGGCGTAGCGCGCGAACGTGGACGAAGCGAACAATGGCACGAATCGGAGAAGTTCTTCGATCGCCGACGGTATCAGCGACAGATCGCTTTTCAACCGCTCCATTTCGGCCGGGTGCCGCATCAACACATACATGAAGTTGGAAATCTGCAGGACCGTGGTCTCGTGGCCCGCTGCGAGGAGGCCGGCCGCCAGTTCCACCATCTCCTGCTCGGTGAATTCCTCACGATCATCGCGCGCCTGCACCATCGCGGTGATCAGATCGTCGGACGGCGTGACGCGTCGCTGCGCGATCAGGCCGGAAATGTAGGTGTACAGTTCACCGATGTATTCCCGGATCTTCTCCGGACTGAGTGACGTCGATGAGACGAAGGCCTCCGACCACCTCCGGAACAAATCTTGGTCGCCCACCGGAACGCCGAGCAGACCGCAGATCACTCGCACCGGCAGCGGGGCCGCGAAGTGTTCAACCAGGTCTATCGGTGGACCGATCGACACCATGTGATCGATGAGTTCGTTGGCCGTCGCCGCCGTCGCGGGGCGTAGCAGCTCTGCCCGCCTGGCGGTGAAGGCTTTGGCAACGGGCCGACGCAGGCGGGTGTGATCGGGCGGATCCATCGAAAGAATTCCGGTACCCAGCTGCTGCTGGGTGACTCGCGGTTCGTCACGTCCAACCGTGGCAGCGCGGCTGAACCGCGGATCGCCGAGGACCGCCTTGACGTCCGAGTACCGGGTGGCGAGCCAAGCGTCCTCCCCGAACGGCAGGCGCACTCTCGCCATCGTCTCCTGTTGACGTAGCCCTCCGTACGCGTCGTCCACCTCCAGCCGATCCGCACCGCCGAAGGGGTACGGGAGGGCCGGATCGCTCTTGCTGTTCTGCGTCATTTTTCCTCACATTTCTTTCAAACTATTTCTGCTAGCTGCCTAATGATCAAAACAATCAACTTAAGAATCGTGCCGGTTGGGCGTAGGTCTCCACAAACTCGGTGACCGGACGGGCATGGATAGGTGCGCCAACAGCCAGCCATTGAATAATCGGCTCACCGTACGCGTATCCACTTGGTGCACCTGCTGCATTTGTACCGAAGGGCAGATTTTTAGGCCGTGCGGCCGGCTCGCAGCCAATGAGCCTTCAATGGGTGTTCAATGCCCTGGTGGTATCCGGTCGGCGCGGACGGTCTGGTGAACGCGCGCGCGCAGGCGTTCGGCGCGCGAACCCGCGGTAGATGCCCAAAAGGCGGGTTCAAGGATCTTGAACCCGCCTACGTCGGATGGTGCACGAGTGCGCCAGGATTGTGTCCGGAGCCCAATGCAAGAGTAATTCACACGGTGATCGCGGGCAGGGAGCTGGCATGCTCACTGTGACCTCTGCTCCGGACCAGACGGCAAAGGCCTCCCGCCGAGGCACCCAACCGGATGATGCCGGTCAGCCCTGGGCGAGGCGACTTGCTCTTCGAGCAGGGCCAGCGCGGTGCCGCAGCGGGGGCCGTCACCTCGATGGCCCCCGCCCGGCGCGTTATTGCCGGATCAGCCGGCGTAGGTCTCGAACTCGGCGATCTTCGGAGTGCCGGACGAGCCGGTGATGGTGAACGTGACCTTCTTCAGTAACGTCGCGGTGAACGAGATGACGCCCCCGCCGCTGCCGGTCTTGAGCACGGCCCCGGTATCACCGTTGAGGACCTGCCAGGACCCGATGGACGAGCCGGACGCCTCGCGGATGTTGATCCGGGCGACGGTCTGGGCTGAGCTCCATTTGACGGAGATGGAACCGGTGGGGCCGTTCGGCGACCAGGACGTGCTCACGTTGCCGTCGATGACGTTGCCGTAGCTGGTGCCGCTGGCCTTGCTGGAGCCGTCGGCGCCGGCGCCGATGCTGAGGTTCGTCCCGGAGGGCTGGCTCTGGGTGGGCGTCGGGCCGGGCGAGGACGGCGGCGGGCTGGTCGGGCCGCCGGTGGGCGAGGTCGGGGTGCAGCTGCCGTTGGACACCTGCAGCCCGGTGCCGGCGCCGGCCGTCGCGGTGACCACGCTGGGCACGCAGCTGGCGGGGTCGAGGCTGTAGGCGTACGGAATGCTGATGGAGGTGTTGGAGGTCGGATCGGGGCCGGCCGGGTGGTTCTCGGTGCCTTCGGCGGTCCAGGTCACGTTGTCGAAGATGTTGCCGCTGACCTGCCAGGAGCCCATCAGGTCGGTATAGAACGTGCCGAGGACGTCGACGGAGTTCTTGAAGTAGTTGTTGTCGACCTTCGCCTTGCCGCCGGCCCTGGGGTTGATACCGGACTTGGTCAGGCCCACGTAGTAGTTGTTGTAGATGTGCGCCGTCGCGCCGCGCAGGAGCGGCGTGCGGGAATCGATGTTCTCGTACAGGTTGTGGTGGAACGTCACCGGGCCGTTTGCGAGGTCGCTGTCCGACGAGCCGATCAGTCCGCCCCGGCCGGAGTTGCGCAGCGTGTTGTAGGAGACGGTCACGTAGTTCGTGCCGGCCTTCATATCGATGAGGGAGTCGTAGCCCTCGTCCTCGCCGCCGGAGGCGAACAGCGTGTTGTGGTCGATCCAGACGTTGTGGACGCCGGACTCCATGCCGATGGCGTCACCACCGTTGGAGGTGGGTGAGCCGGACTTCTTGACGTTCTTGACGGTCACGTTCTGGACGATGATGTTGCTGGAGTCCCGGATGTGGATGCCCAGCTGGTCGAACACGGCCCCGCCACCGACCCCGACGATCGTTACGTTGCTGATCTGCTTGAGTTCGATCACGCCGTCGGCGGTGTTACAGCTGCTGCCGGACACCTTGGTGGTGTTGCCGTGGTTGATGGTGCCCTCGACCTGGATGATGATCGGGGTGCTGCTGCTGGCCCGGCCGCACAACGCGGCGTGGATCGCGGTGCCGGTGGTGGCCCGTACCGTTTGCCCGCCGGCGCCGCCGGTCGTTCCGCCGTTCTGGGTGGCATAGCCGGTGACACCGCCGGTCGCCGCCGACGCCTGGGTCATCGGCAGCGCCACCACCATCGCGGCCCCGACGGCCGACGTGGCCAATGCCGCTTGCAGTCCCCGTGTGACTTTTCGTCTCATTGCTCGTCCTCCCTTTCGTCCTAGCCATGCCGAGTGCTGTGGTCCGCGGCCACGCCGAATGTCCGTGCAGGCATGCGGCGGCGACGCTCGCGGGTGCGCGGCGTCGGGGTGTGCGGTAGCCGCATCTGTCGCAGCAGCGAGCTGGAGCGGGGCTCCATGGCCGGGGCCCAGACTCCATCGATATCGACTGGCATAACTATAGGAAAGCGCTTTCCTGACGGCAAGGTTAACCGTATGCAGGTTTGTTGCAGCCGACACCGGCCGTCGACCGGCTCAACCGGCGCGGGGTTGCGGCGCCGGCGGATTGGCCGAGCGTTGACCGCATGTGGCCCGAGCCGAGTCCTGCGCTGGATGTCCCGCTTCCATTGCGACGAACGGCAGGCGCCGCGCTACCGGGTGGGTCGCGTCTTCCTGGCCGGCGACGCCGCGCACTGCCACTCGCCGGCCGGCAGCCAGGGTATGAACACCGGAATTCAGGACGCCACCAACCTCGGCTGGAAGCTGGCCGCGGCGGTACGGGGGTACGACCCATTGCTGGACGGCTACGAGAGCGAGCGGCATCCGATCGGCCGGATGGCGGTGCGGTCGTCGGGCGCGCTGGTCCGTACGGGCATCGCCCGCTCGGCGACGCAACGCGCGCTGCGGCTGGCGGCATTGCGGCTCTCGCTCAGCATCCCGATGATCCGGCGTAAGGGTGCCCTGATGATCTCCGGGATCGGCATCGGTTACGGAGGCGGCGCGCAGCGGGTGCCCGACGTCACGCTGCCCGGCGGCGGCCGTCTCTACGAGACCATGCGGGACGGCCGGTTCGCCCTGCTGGGCACGCCGGCCATGGACGTCGGCCCCTGGTCCCAGCGGGTCACCCTCACCGGTCCGGATCCGGCCGGCGGCCGGGTCACCCTCGTACGCCCGGACGCGTACGCGGCGTGGCACGGCTCGCCGACCGACAGCGCGAGCCTGCAGGCGGCGCTGCTGCACTGGTGCGGGCCGCCGACTCCGGAATCCGTACCGCGGAAGGCGGCTGAGACCTGGGGCTTCCTGGGAGGCCGCACTGAATCTCCTGGGCGAGGGCCGCCGGCGGATTCCGCGTCAACCGGTGACGGGGTCGGCCCAGGTGGCTCGGAGGAGGCCGACCAGACCCGTGCTCGCCGAGCGCATCGCTGCTGAATGAAGTGACTTGGCGGCTTGCGCCTCCTCGGCCAGAGTCGCGGCGGTGGCGGTCTTGAGACGTGCGTCTTCCTCGGCCCGCGCCGCCTCGGCCACGGCCTGCTCGTACCGCCGCCGAGCCTCGCGCACTCGCAGCTCCCATCCGAGTGGCATCGCGGCCGGGAGCGGTGTGGGTCCGGCCACGACGTGAGTCTGCTGCCAGATCCGGTTGAGTTCAGCGACCGACAGTTGCCCGCGCTGGTACGCGTCCAGCGCGGCCCGCTGCACCAGCTGATGAGCTTCGCCGGCCGTCTCGGCGTGTTTCCGTGCCAGCCGGTGGCGTTGCTCCGCGATGTCGCGTGCCGCGGCGGCCTGTGCGGCCGCGTGCTCTGCTCGGTCGGCTTCCTCCAGGGCTTGTTCGGCCGCCGCGGTTGCCGTTCGGGCATAGGCCGCCACGACGTCCACCTCGTCGGTGATGGGCACGGCCCAGCCGTGATCCGACCGGATGTCGGCACGCTCGTGTTGGCGATGAGCGACGACGCCCAGCAGCACCACAGCCAGCAGCAGGTTGACCTGGACCGCGCCGACAAACAGCAACACGAGTATCGACACCGGGGTTCCTTTCTCCGCGCCGGGTGGCGCGAACCTGCGCTCTTCTCGACCGTATTGCTGATCTTCGAGCGGCGCACGGCGGAACACCGCCCCGATGGGTAGAAAATCCACCCCGAGTCAGCTTTGGCGGCGTTTCGGGCGTGTCACGGTACCGAGCATCGGCCACGCCGGCACGGTCCTGCGGTCAATGTCCTATCTGGACGGCAGCGGCCCGGCGCAACTACGGGCTCCGCGACGCGGTCCGGGAGCTGCTGACGCGCCGCGGCGCAGACCTGCGCAGGCATCACCCGTCTGAGCGGCAAACCGCACCGAGAACTTTCGGAAAGTATCCGATATTTCCGTTCGTGCCATCGCTCGCCAGGGCTCCGAACCGGCACGCTCATCGATCTATACCAATATCAAGTCAGCATCAAGCTGCTTTGAACTGCGAAAACACGGTAGGACGAGGTCATCGCCCAGACGTAAGTACCGAAGTGTTTCCGGAAGTTGTTGACACCAGGACATGGTCCAGTAACACTTATTTCATCGACATGACTCAATAGTGTCGATCGGATCCGCCGGCTCCCACGTGTGGTGCGCCGTGGTCGTCAACCACGGCCCGCCGTCACCGGCCGGCCGCCGGGCCGCATCCCCGAGCCGGGCTTCCCGGCGGTTCTCATCAAGGAGGGCATCCGCACATGGACGACACCCCCATCCGTCCGGCGAGCCGGAGACGTCTGGGCGTCAGGCTGTTGCATGCCGGTGCCGCCGTGGCGCTGGCCCTGGGCACAGCCGTTGTGGCGACGGCGAGCCCCGCCCAGGCGGCGACGCAGATCTGCTCGAACCAGACCGGCAACAGCAACGGCAACTACTACCAGATGTGGTCCAACGGCCAGGGGTCGGCCTGCATGACCCTGAACTCGGGCACCAGCTACTCCACCACATGGAGCGGCATCGGAGACTTCGTCGCCGGCGCCGGCTGGGGCACCGGCAGCAACAACGCGGTGAACTACACCGGCAGCCTCAACGCGTCCGGCGGCACAGCGCTGCTGTCGCTCTACGGCTGGTCGACCAACCCGCTGGTCGAGTATTACGTGATCGAGAACTACGTCGGCTCGCCGCCCACCCAGGGCACCAACATGGGCACGATGACCAGCGACGGCAGCACGTACACCATCATCCAGCACCAGCAGGTCAACCAGCCCTGCATCACGGGCAACTCCTGCACCTTCAACCAGTACATCGCGATCCGCAACTCGCGCCGCAGCAGCGGAACCATCACGTTCTCCAACTTCGTGAACGCCTGGGCCAGCCACGGAATGAACCTCGGCTCACGCAACTACGAGATCATGGCGACCGAGGCCTGGGGCGGCGGCAGCGGCAACTCCAGCGTCACCCTCAACTCCGGTAGCAGCGGCGGTGGCGGCGGCGGTGGTGGCGGCGGTGGCGGCGGTGGCGGCGGCGGCAGTGGCAGCTGCACCGCGACGCTGTCGGCCGGCCAGCAGTGGAGCGATCGCTACAACATCAACGTGAGCGTCAGCGGATCCAACACCTGGACGGTCACCATGAACGTCCCCTCGCCGGAAAAGGTCCTCTCCACCTGGAACATCAACGCCAGCTACCCGAGCGCCCAGCAACTTGTCGCCAAATCCAACGGGAGCGGCAACAGCTGGGGAGCGACCATCCAAGCCAACGGCACCTGGACCTGGCCCACCGTCTCCTGTAGTCCCAGCTGATCCCGGTCCACAAACACCACCAGCGGCGCGGTGTCCTTCGGGCGCCGCGCCGCCCGGGGTGATCCAACTCCCGCAGGAGCATGAGCGCCGCGTACGCGTCGAAGCCGTCCGGATCGACGCTATGGTCACTCGTATGTTCGCCACCACACGACCCAGCGACCCGCTGGTCCTCGCGGTCGACTGCTCGACGACCGCGGCCAAAGCCGTCGCGCTCGACGGCTCCGGGAAGGTGGCGGCGTCCGCAGCGCACCCCCTGAACCTGTCCCGTCCCGGTCCGGGCCGGCACGAGCAGGACGCCAGGCAGTGGTGGTCGGCCACGGCCGGTGCCCTGACCGAGGTGGTCGCCGCCCTCGGTGCGGACGCCGCCCGGGTAGTGGCGGTGAGCATCAGCCACCAGCGCGAGTCGTTCGTGTGCCTGGACGCCGACGGCGGCCCGCTGCGGCCGGCCATCCTCTGGCTGGACAGCCGGGCCGACCGCGAGATCGCCGAGCTGGGATCCGACCGGGTGCGCGAGGTGTCCGGGAAACCGCCGGACGTCACCCCCGCCATCTACAAGATCGCCTGGATGTCCCGGCACGAGCCGGAATTGCTGCGGTCCGCGGCCCGGATCGCCGAGGTGCACGCGTATCTCGCCGCGCGGCTCACCGGCCGGTGGGCGACCAGCGTCGGGTCGGCCGATTCGCTCGGCCTGCTCGACCTCCGGGCCGGCGACTGGTCGCCGGAACTGCTGGAGCTGGCCGGCGTCCGCTGCGATCAACTCCCGGATCTGGTTCACCCGGGTACCCCGATCGGGCCGCTGCGGCCCGAGGTCGCCGCCGCCATCGGCCTGCCGTCGCCGGTACCCCTGATCGCCGGGATCGGGGACGGCCAGGCGGCCGGCCTCGGTGCCGACGTCACCGGGCCGGGAGCCGGATACCTCAATCTTGGTACGTCCATGGTGATGGGGGTCGCCGCGGGGGAGTACGCGACGTCACCGGCCTTCCGCACCCTGGCCGGCGCGCCGTCCGGGACGTACGTGCTGGAGACCGTCCTCAACGCCGCCGCCTACCTGGCCGACTGGTTCCGGCGGGAGTTCGGCGACCCGGCTCTCGGCGGCGCGCCCGACCCGGCGCTGGAGGCCGCCGCCGAGGCGGTACCACCGGGCTGCGAAGGCCTGCTCACCGTGCCCTACTGGAACTGCGCGCAGACTCCGTACTGGGACACCGCCGCTCGCGGTGTCACCCTCGGCTGGCACGGCGGGCACACCCGGGCGCACCTGTACCGCTCGCTCATGGAGGGAGTGGCGTTCGAGCTGCGCCTGCACCTGGACGGCTTGGAGGCGGTCACCGGCACCCGGGTCGACGTGCTGCGGGCGATGGGCGGCGGCAGCCGGAGCCCGCTGTGGGCCCGGATCGTGGCCGATGTGACCGGCCGGCCGGTACGGCTGTGCGACGGCGAGGAGATCAGCGCGCGGGGCGCGGGTGTGCTGGCCTGGGCCGGCGCCGTCCCGGGGGCCGATGTCGCCTCGGCCGCCGCCCGGATGGTCGCCTTGGGCGAGACCATCGCCCCGCGGCCCGAGCGCACCGCCCGGTACGAGCGGCTCTTCGCCGTCCAACGGCAGGTGTACCCGAGCCTGCGGGGGGTGTTCGCGGAACTGGCCGCCGCCCAGGCCTAGGCCGCGGTCAGCCGGCGCTGAGGTCGATCACTGGATGGAGCCGCGGTCCACGAAGCTGAACTCGATGGAGGCCGGGAAGTCGCCGGCCTCCTCGACATAGAACGCGCGCCTCTCCTCGCTCCACTGGACGACGCCGTAGCGCTCGCTGGTCATCGTGTAGGTGGGACGGTTCTTGTCGTCGGTGCTGCCCGTCGCCGTGAGGTGGAACAGCGTCTTCTCGTTCCCCTCACACGCCGCCGGCACCAGCGTCGCGGGACCGTTGTCGTCAGGTTCGACCGCCAGGCAGCGCTCCTTGTCGGT
This sequence comes from Actinoplanes sp. NPDC051343, assembly GCF_044455125.1. NCBI lineage: Bacteria > Bacillati > Actinomycetota > Actinomycetes > Micromonosporales > Micromonosporaceae > Actinoplanes > Actinoplanes sp. NPDC051343. Next base: position 105,093 of record NZ_JBITEL010000001.1, on the reverse strand, counting down.
CAGCGTGTTCACCGTCGACCGAATCTGGTAGCCGGCCCCGCTGCGTACGAGTACGAACACCGACTCGGGCGTGGTGCCCCCGCCCGCGCGGGCCGGGCTGTTCTGCGGGAGCGCGAGATCGCGGTCGATTCCCGCCATGTGCAGCAGGGTGCGTCGCTTCCCGGCGAGAACGCCGGCAACGCCGGTCGGCGCGGTCGAGGGCGACGGCTTCTGCGACGGCGCCACCGACGGTGCCTCCGACGTCGGTGCCGCTCCGCCGGCGGCCACGTGCGACGCGTACAGGCCCGCTCCCGCGAGCAACACCGCGCCACCCAGGGCGAGAGGCCACCGCCTGCGGCGGCGGGGTTCGACGTCCTGCCCGTACGCGACGGGAACCTGCACCCGTGCGGGCTCGGGCGGCCCTGGCTCGACGGTCGTCGGGTGCTGCGCCCCCAGCAACCAGTCGAGCAGCTCGCGGGCGGTCGGGCGGTCGGCGGGCTCCTTGGCCAGGGCGTGCTCGACGATGGTACGTAACGGTTCGTCCAGGCCGTCCAGCGTCGGCGGCCGGGTCAGGATGCGCATCGCGGTGCCCGGGGCCGACTCGGCGGCGAAGGGTGTGCGGCCGGTCGCGGCGTAACCGACTACGGCACCCCACGCGAAGATGTCGGCGGGGAAGCTCACCGCGGCCGCGTGTTCGGGGTCGAAGCGCTCCGGAGCCATGTAGGCGATCGTTCCCACCATCTGGTCGGTCCGCGTGTGCGCGCTGGTCACCTCGAGCGGCCGGGCGATGCCGAAGTCGATGACCTTCACGCCGCCGCGGGCCATCAGGACGTTCTGCGGCTTGAGGTCGCGGTGGATGACCCGCGCGCCGTGGATGGCTGTCAGAGCGGTGGCGATCCCGACCGCCACGCTGTGCAACGCCGCCCCGCGCAATGGTCCCTGATCCCGTACGACGGTTGCCAGGCTCGGCCCGTCGACGTACTCGACCACCAGGTACGGCGGATCGTGGTCGGGGTCGGCGCCCAGAACCTCGGCGGTCGAGAACGGCGGCACCTCGCGCGCCCGGTTCACCTCACTGCGGAAGCGACGCAGGAACTCGTCGTCGGCCGCGAACTCGCGCCGGACCACCTTGATCGCCACAGATCGCCCGTCGGGAGCACGACCCAGATAGACCGTGCCCATGCCGCCCTCACCCAGCCGGCCGACCAGCTCGTAGGCACCCAGCCGGCGCAGGTCGCCGGTGTGCAGGGGTTGGATCACGGCAGGGACCTTACCGGGCACCGTGCACAACTGGTTCTGCCCGGCCACGAGGACCCCACCGTTGACGTCTCGCCGGACCGGCGTTATGTTAACGTTCTCATATTGATGTACTTCAATTTGTGAGGTCTTTCAGTGAGACGACTGCTGCCGCTCCTCGGTGCCGCCGTGCTGCTCGTGGTGGGGCTCATCGCCCCGGCCGCCTGGGCCGCGGCCGTGACCGTCACGCCGGGCACCGTGTGGACCGACACGTCGCGGAACCCGATCCAGGCGCACGGTGAGGGCATCATCAAGGTCGGTGGCACGTACTACTGGCTCGGTGAGGACAAGACCGGCGGTTCCCCGTTCCAGAACATCAGGTGCTACTCGTCCACCGACCTGACGACGTGGCAGTTCGTCGGCAACGTGCTCACCCGGCAGTCGAGCGGCGACCTCGGGCCCAACCGGGTCGTCGAGCGCCCGCACGTCATCTACAACGCGAGCACGGCGACGTACGTGATGTACATGCACATCGACAACAGTGGCTACTCCGAACGCAAGGCCGGGGTTGCCACCAGCAGCAGCGTGTGCGGCAGCTACACCTACCGGGGCAGCTTCAAGCCCGTGGGTCACGACAGCCTGGACGACAACCTGTTCCTGGACGGCAGCACGGCGTACTTCCTCAGCGAGGACCGCACCAGCGCCAAGCTTCAGATCTACCAGTTGTCGGCCGACTTCCTCAGCGTCACCGCGCTGGTGAAGACCCTCGACCAGTACGAGGCGCCGGCCATGATCAAGATCAATGGCACGTACTACCTGTTCGGGTCGCACCTCACCGGCTGGTCCACGAACGACAACCAGTACACGACGGCGACTTCCGTCACGGGCACCTGGAGCGGGTGGCGCAGCTTCGCCCCCTCCGGCACCAACACCTGCAACTCGCAGACCACCGCGATCCTGCCCGTCACCGGCAGCTCGACCACCAGCTACCTCTTCCTCGGCGACCGCTGGAACCCGGGCACGCTGAGCGACTCCCGCTACGTGTGGGAGCCCCTGACCCTCAGCGGCACCACGGTGTCGATGACCTGCCGGTCCAGCTGGACCGTCGACACCGCGACCGGCGTGGTCGGCGCGGACGGCGGCACCGGCACGGGTACGGGCGTCCTGCGCGGTGTCGGCTCCGGCCGCTGCCTGGACGTGCCCGGCTCGACCACCGCCAACGCAACGCAGACCGACATCTACGACTGCAACGGCGGCGCCAACCAGTCCTGGACCTACACCGCTTCGCAGCAACTCGTCGGCCTCGGCGGTAAGTGCCTGGACGTGAACGGCCAGTCCACCGCCGCAGGCGCGAAGGTCGACATCTACGACTGCGACGGCGGCGCCAACCAACGGTGGAACCTCAACAGCAACGGCACGGTCGCCGGCGTGCAGTCGGGCCTTTGCCTCGACGTGACCGGCGCGGCCACCGCCAACGGCACCAAGGTCGAGCTGTGGACGTGCAACGGCGGTGCCAACCAGCAGTGGACGCGTACATAAGCGCCTCGTCCCCGGTCAGGAGAAACCATGCGTAAGGTTCGCCTGCTGCTCCTCTGCGCCCTCATGACCGCTGTGTCAGCGGTTTGCCCGAGCGCCGCCGAGGCGATGACCGCCTCACCCGCGTGCGGTGTCCGGATGAAGCCGGCGGCGGCCGCCGCCGTGACGACCAACGTCTGGATGGCCGGCGACTCCACCATGGCCGACCCGCACACCGGCTGTCCCGTCGGCTGGGCCACCGAGTTCGACGGTCAGTTCCACAGCAACATCGTGGTGAACAACCTGGCGGTTGCCGGCCGCAGCATCCAGACGTGGCTGTACGAAGGTGGCGTCACCGCGAACAAGAACTCGGCCGGCGAATGTGCCCTCAGCTCGACGACCCCCTCGGTCAACTGGCGGAAGGTGCTCGACGGGATGAAGGCCGGCGACTACCTGTTCATCCAGTTCGGCATCAACGACGGCGACAGCGCCTGCCCCAAGCACGTCGGCGGCGCCCGTTACCAGCAGCTGATGACGATGATGGCGCAGACCGCCCAGGCCCGGGGTGGCTTCCCGGTCCTGGTCACGCCGGTCGCTGCCATCGCCTGTTCGGGCAGCACGGCAACCCTGAACCGCGGTTTCTACCCGGAGACCTTCGCGGCCGGCGCCGCCACCGGTGCTCCCGTCATCGATCTGCGCACGCTCAGCGTCGACTACTACAACTCGCTCCACCTCTGCCCCAACAACGGCGATTACACCTCCGGGCTGGTTGGCCAGTTCTTCTGCAACGACCACACCCACTTCGAGGCGTACGGCGCCCGCCGCATCATGCGTCTGGTGACCGGCGCGCTGAGGACGCAGAACATCGCGCTCGCCGGATCCTTGCTGTAGGGCGTCCCTGTTGAGGCCGCAGGTTGACCACCAGGATCCAGTCGGGTGGGCGCCGATGGCGACCGTGGCGGCAGCCGGTTGCCCGGACGCGTCGCCGGGCCGGTTGTCCCGGCCCTGCTCGCCGGGAGGTCAGCGACGCGAGCGGCGCTCCACGAGGCCCGACTCGTAGGCCAGCATGACCAGTTGGGCGCGGGTTCGCACGCCGAGCTTGGTCAGCAGGTGCCCGATGTGCGTCTTCACCGTGGTCGGGCTGACGTTGAGCCGGTCGCTCACCTCGGCGTTGGTGAGCCCCCGGGCGACCAGCACCAGCACCTCGAGCTCGCGGACTGTGAGCGTCGACATCTCGGCCGGTGGTGCGGTCTCGGGTGGGGGTACGCGGGCGAACTCGTCGATCAAGCGGCGGGTCACACCGGGTGCAAGGAGCGCCTCGCCGGCGGCCACCACCTCGACCGCCCGCAACAGCTCGGCCGGTGCGGTCTCCTTGAGCAGGAATCCGGTCGCCCCGGCCCGGAGCGCGGCGAAGACGTAGACGTCGAGGTCGAACATGGTGAGGATCAGGACGCGGGTGCCCGCGGCGGCCGGCGAGAGGCCGATCCGGCGGGTCGCCTCGATCCCGTCCATGTCCGGCATGCGCACGTCCATGAGCACCACGTCGGGCCGCTTGCGCTCGCTCAGATCAACCGCTTCGGCACCGGTGCAGGCCTCGCCGACTACCTCCATCCCGGCGGTTTCCAGCAGCAGCCGGAAACTGCCGCGCAGCAACGCCTGGTCGTCGGCCACCAGAACCCGGATCGGCACGGTCATGCCGGCTCCCCGGCGTACGGAATGAGCGCGCTCACCCGGAAGCCGCCCCCGGGCCGGGTCCCCGCGCTGAAGGAGCCGCCGTAGGCGGCGATCCGCTCGCGCATGCCGATGAGCCCGTGCCCGCCGCCGGTCGCCGGGGCGGGATGCCGCGCGGCGCCGAGCGGCGGGCCCTCGTCGTGCACCTCGACGCGTACCTGCTCCTCCCCGGCCGCCACCGTGACCGCGCAGTGGGTCGGGGCGGCATGTTTCACCACGTTGGTCAACGCCTCCTGAACGATCCGGAAGACCGGCAGCTCGAGCGCCGTGGGCAGCCGCTCGGTGTCTCGCAGAGCCAGCTCGACCACGACCCCGGCCGCGGTCACCTGGCGGGTCAGCGCGGGCAGCGCGGCCATCCCGGGCGGAGCCGTCTCGGCGGCCTCGTCGCCCGACCGGAGTACGCCGAGCAGGTGCCGCATCTCGGCCAGCGCCCCCTTGCTGGTGGTCTCGATCGCCCGCAACGCATCGCGCAGCTCCTCGGGACGTTTCTCCGCCACGTGAACCGCAACCGCCGCCTTGATCGCGATGACACCCATGCTGTGGGCGACGCTGTCGTGCAGCTCGCGGGCGATCCGAAGGCGCTCCTCGGCGACCGCGCGCTCGGCTGCCTGCTCGGCCGCCCGGGCCGCCAGGATGCGCCGGTCGCGGGTGATCTGACCGAGCGTCCAGGCGCCGGCCGGCACGACCAGGAACAGCGCCAGCACCTGCGGCCGGCCGGCCCACCAGCCCGGCGCGTCGCGCGGCGATCCGGCGACCGTGAGCAGGCCCAGCGCACCCAGACTGAACAGGGCCGCGGTGACGAGACGGACCGACCGCGGGCGCGGGGTGACGACCGAGAAGTGGAACATCGTGTAGGCCGCGGTGATTAGCGGGACGCGGACCAGGTCGAGCAGGCCCCAGGCCAGGGCGGCGACCAGCGCGGTGCCGAAGGCCGCTCGGGGAAAGAGCCGCACGCCCGCGATCGGAAGCCCGGCCGCCGCCGCGAGCAGGCACCAGGCCCAGGTCGTGGTGCCGTGGTGCCCCGCGACGGCGATCGCGGCGAACACGACGGTGGCGATCGCGGCGGCCACGGCGTCCAGCGCGATCAGATGTTCCCGGCGCAACCGGAGGCCATCGTCCACGTGCCCACCGTAATCGGTGCCGACCGGCCCCGCGTCGGCCCACGGGAGGTGGCCCACGGGCCTATCTCCTACTCAGGGAGGAGACGCCGGCTCCGACCGCGCGTCGATGTGCGGACGGCCGTACTGCGAAAGCCTGAGATCATGATTGAGGTACGCAACGTGTCCAAACGCTATGGCCCGGTCCAGGCGGTGGACGGGCTGTCCTTCACCGTGCGGTCCGGGCAGGTGACCGGTTTCCTCGGCCCGAACGGCGCCGGCAAGTCCACCACGATGCGAATGATGCTCGACCTCGACCGGCCCACCTCGGGGGAGATCCTCATCGACGGCAAGTCCTACCGACGGCTGCGCGAGCCGCTGACTCACGTCGGGGCCGTGCTCGAGGCGAGCGCCGTCCACCGTGGCCGAACCGCCTACCACCACCTGCTGTGGCTCGCCCAGACCAACCGGATCGGGGCCGCCCGGGTGCGCCAGGTGCTGGCCATGGTCGGCCTCGACGGGGCGGCCGAGCGCCGCACCAAGGGCTTCTCGCTCGGCATGAGCCAACGACTCGGCCTGGCCTCGGCGCTGCTCGGAGACCCGCCGGTGCTGCTGCTCGACGAACCGGTCAACGGGCTCGACCCGGAGGGCGTGCGGTGGTTGCGCGACTTCCTCAAGGCGCTCGCCGCCCAGGGCCGGACGGTCTTCGTCTCCAGCCATCTGATGAGCGAGATGGCGATCACCGCCGATCATTTGATCGTGATCGGCCGCGGCCGGTTGCTGGCCGACACGCCGCTCGCCGGCTTCGTCAGCGACGGCTCGTCCCTCGAGGACGCCTACCTGCGCCTCACCGCGGGCGCCGGCGCCCACCGGGCCGGAGGAATTCGATGAGCACCAACGCCGTACCCGCCGTCCTGCGGTCGGAATGGACCAAACTACGCACCATCCGGTCGACCGTCTGGATGCTCGCGCTCACCTTCGTGATCAGCGTCGGGCTGGCCGTGACCAGCGGCGTCTCGGTGCGGACCGCCTATCAGAACGGCAACTCGTCGATGGTCCGGGCCGACTTCGACCCGGTCTACTCCGGTTTCGTCGGGCTGCTCTACGGCCAGTTCGCCCTCATCGCCTTCGGCTGCCTGCTGGTCACCAGCGAATACGGCAGCGGAACCATCCGGGCCACCATCGCGGCGATTCCGCAACGCGGTCTCGCGTACGCCGGAAAGCTGCTGGTCGGGTGCGGCACTGCCCTGGTCGTGGCCGTCGCTACCGCGTTCGTCTCGTGGCCGGCCAACGAGGCCGCCCTCGGTCCGTACGGCGTATCCATCGGCACCCCCGGCGTGCTCCGCGCGGTGGCCGGTGCCGCCCTCTACCTGACACTGGTCTGCGCCCTGTCGGTCGGCGTCGGCACCGTCCTGCGCAACTCGGCGCTGACCCTGGGCATCCTGATCCCGCTCTTCTTCATCATCGGCCCGATCCTGAGCCGCATCCCCGGCGTCGACAAGGCGGCCCGGTTCCTGCCCGATCAGGCCGGCAACCAGATCATGACGGTCGGCGAGCACAAGGCCGGCACCCTCACTCCGCTGGAGGGCCTGCTCGTTCTGATCGCCTGGACGGTGCTCGCGGTCGGCGGCGGACATCTGCGCCTGCGCCGGCGCGACGTGTGACCGTGGGTCGGCCGGCGTCCGGTGCTACGAACCGTTGGAGCGTCTTACCGGCAGGTTCACCCGGCGTCCCATACCGAACTGTGGGGCATTCGTGTCGGTGACCATGGCGAAGGCGCCCGCGGGCACTCCCTCCCGGGCGGCCACCCTCGATGCCGCTGCCAGCAGGGTCTTCTCGCTCGCCCCGGCGATGAAGAAGATGTAGACGTCGCCGTACTGTTCGCCGTCGTCATACTCTTCGAGGCCGAGTTCCTCCTCCAGATCGATAAGATAGTCACCGATGTCGTCGATCCACTCGATGTCGTCGGTCATCGGAACGTGGATCTCCACGAGCACGGCCATGTGAACAATGATCCGGCAACGGTCACCGACGGCTGCACGCAGGGCTCCGATGCTCCGCGAAACAGGGCGTACCGGCCCGCGTACGGCCTGGGACGTCTCCGCTGCGCTCGCCGCGGTCCCGCGGATGTTCAGCGGTCGGATGCGGCGGTGAAGATCTTTCCGGGATCGTTGCCGTCGGTGTCGGTGTCGGTGTCGGTGTCGGTGTCGATGAGGGCGAGGATCTCGTCGCCGGCTTGCAGGACGGTGTTGTGGGCGACTTGGACGAGGCGGCCGTCGCGGTTGATCATGCTGATCCAGAGGTTTTCGCCGACTGGTAGGTCGGCGATGGTGGTGCCGTCGGCGGTCGAGCCGGTGCCGACGCGGTAGTGATGCAGGCCGGTAGGTTCTTCCCGGAATCGCATGCCGAGTGCCCACGGCTCCAGCTCGGTGCTACGCATGGGTACCTTCGCCCACTTGGCCACCGTGGGTGCGAGGCCGCCTTGCACGACCACCGAGAAGGTGACGACGATGAAGACGATCTCGTAGATGCGTTGGGCGTCCGGGATGCCGGCGGTGAACGCGAAGGTGCCGAGCAGGATCGGTACGGCGCCCTTGAGGCCGGCCCAGAGTACGAAGATCCGTTCACCGGTGCGCAGTTTTACGGGCAGCGAGATGAGTCCGACCAGTAGGGGCCGTACGAGCAGGGTGAGCACGACGGCGATGATCAGGCCGGGCCATAGGGCGTCGACTTTGGGCAGGTCGCGGAGGGAGACGGTCAGGCCGAGGACCACGAACGCGACAACCTCGGCGAGGCTGGCCACGGCGCTGTGGAACCGTTCGATCTCGCGCTTGTACGGGGCGTTGGCGTCGCCGACGAAGATGCCGGCGATGAAGACGGCCAGGAAGCCGGAGCCTCCGCATATGGTGGCGAGGCCGTAGACGGCCGCGGCGAACGCGAGGGTTCGGATCGGGTAGAGCGCTTCGCTGGGTAGTGGTATGCGCCGCATCAGGCGTAGCAGCAGCCAGCCGCCGGCGACGCCGGCGACGCCGCCGATCGCCATCTGCCGGAGGAATTCGATCAGTCCGTGGCCTACGGCGTGGCCGCCGGTGAGCCCGGCGGCGCCGATCAGTACCGCCATGAGGGCGATGCCGACGGGATCGTTGGCGCCGGCTTCGCCTTCGAGCAGCACGCCGGAGCGGCCGACGATTTCCCGGCGGCCGAGCACGGAGAACACGACGGCCGGGTCGGTGGGGGACAGGGCGGTGCCCAGCAGGAGGGCGACCTGCCAGCCGAATCCGAGTATGAGGTGGGCGAACGCGGCGATACCGGCCGCGGTGACGGCAGTACCGGCCACACCGACCCAGAGCACGGCGCCTGCGTTCGGCCGCAGGTGACGCCACCCGATGCCCATGCCGCCGTCGAACAGGATCATGATGAGGGCGACCGTGACGACGTTCTGGACGGTCTGCACGCGCATCGACGCGAGCGTCGGGAACAGGTCGGACGCGATAGCGGCGCCGACCAGGAACAACGCCGGCGCCGGAATACGAATGCGATCACTGATCCGGTTGGACAGGACCGCCGCCACGACGACCAGCGATACGCCCAGCACGACCCAGCCGAAAGACTCCACACCCTTCACGAGATCAGGCTATCCGGCCTGGCCGAAAGCATGCGTCGAAGGGGCTCCAACCCGTCGCTCCGGGTCGTGCGACCGGGCGGCAACGGCGGGTCGACCGAATGGCCGGACCTCGTGGCCGGCGATGGGGTTCGGGGCAGAGAGTGCCGGCCCGGGACTCAGCCAACGTCGCGTGGAACCACCAGGCCGGATTCGTAGGCGATGACCACGAGTTGCGCGCGGTCGCGGGCACGCAGTTTGGTCATCGCGCGGTTGATGTGGGTCTTCGCGGTCACCGGGCTGATCCCCATGCGGTTGGCGATCTCGTCGTTGGGCTGGCCCTGGGCGACCATGGCGACGGCCTCGCGCTCGCGGCTGGTCAGAACGGTCAGCGCGGCGAGGTCGGCGTGCGGCGGCTGGGTGACATATCGGTCGATCAGCCTGCGGGTGATCGCTGGTGCCAGCAGTGCGTCGCCCCGGGCGGCGACGCGGATGGCGTGCAGGAAGTCCTCGGGCAGGATGTCCTTGACGAGGAAGCCGGCCGCGCCGGCGCGGAGCGCGTTGAGGACGTATTCGTCGAGACCGTAGTTGGTCAGGACGACGACGTGTACGCCGTCCAGGACCGGATCGGCCGCGATTCGCCGGGTGGCCTCGATGCCGTCGACCACGGGCATCCGGACGTCGATGAGCACGACGTCGGGCAAATGGTCCCGGGCCAGGGCCACGGCCTGGGCGCCGTCGCCGGCCTCGGCCACCACCTCGATGTCGTCTTCGGCATCGAGCAGCGCCCGGAAGCCGCTGCGTATGAGCGGCTGGTCGTCGACCAGCAGGACCCGGATCACGACGGCTGCTCGACGGGAAGTTCGGCATGGACGGTGAAGCCGCCTCTGCTCCGCGGCTCGGCACGTAGCCGGCCGCCGAGGGTGGTGACACGCTCCCGCATTCCCAGCAGACCGATGCCGGGCACCGGCGAGGACCCGGGCGTGGCCGTGCCATCGTCGTCGACCTGGATGACCAGCGCGCCGGGACGATAGACGATCCGGACGGACGCGGCGTCGGCCGCAGCGTGCCGGGTGACGTTCGTCAGCGACTCCTGCACGATCCGGTAGGCGGTGCGGTCCACCATGGCGGGGACGGCAGCGCGCTGGCCTTCAATCGTCAAGGAGGCGTCCAGGCCGGCCGCTCGGGCGCGCTGGATCAGGTCCGGCACGTCGTCGAGCCCGTGCGGAGGACCGCGGTCGTCGTCGCGCAGCGCCTCCAGGGTCGCCCGTAACTCGCGGGCGGCCTCACGGCCGGCGTCCCGGATGACCAGCAGCGCCTCGGGCACCGGTTCACTGCGTTTCTGAGCCAGGTGCACGGCGGCTTCCGCCTGGACCTTGATGACCGAGATCTGGTGGGTGAGCGAGTCGTGCAGCTCGCGCGCGATGTGCAACCGTTCCTCGTCGGCTCGGCGCAGCGCACTCTCCTCGCGGGTGCGCTCGGCCTCGTCCGCGCGCCGTTCGGCCTGTCGCAGCGCTTCGCCGGCCGCGCCGGCGGCGATCAGCCACGCGATCTCGAGCACACTCCGGGCCTCCGCGAACGCCTGACCCGTGTCGTACCGGCCCGGGGCCATCGCCGCGAGAGGTAGTGCGGCCAGCATGAGCACGCTCGCTACGACCGTGGCGGTTCGGTGACCCGCCCGCACCGCCGCGTATACCGCGACCAGGTAGGCGATCGCCAGAACGTCGAAACCGGCCGCCTGATAACCGACTGCGCACAATCCGGTCACGACCAGGACCACAACCGGGGCACGCCGGCGCGCCACCAGGGCCAGGCCGCCCGCCGTCAACAGCACGCCACCGAGCAGCTCGACGCCGGTACCGGGGTGGTGCCCGGACAGCCCCGCGATCAGGAGGATGGCCGCTGCGCCGACGGCGATCATCCAGTCCAGGACACCGATCCGTGCACTGTCCATGCGGGCACCCTAGCCGGACAACCACCCGGGGCGAGTCCTTCCGGCGGAGCGTGACCGGATACCGCGTACGCGGTAGATCTTTGCCGTCTGCTGCGACCGCAGCAGCCGGCCTCTCGATCCGTGGCAGCGGGAAAGCCGACCGCGGCACGATGCGGGGCGATGGATCCGACCGACAGGATCAGTGACATTCAGCCCCGCGGAACAAGGAGAACGCCATGCATGTCCGTCTGTTGTTCGCTGCTCCCGCCGTCGGCGCGCACACCCTGACCGCCGATCGGATCGTGGCCACCGCGGCGGTCGTCGTAGCCATGGCCGGCGCGATCATCGGCGGGCTCGCGCTGGCGCGCTCCGCCGGCCACCGCGGGAGACGGCGGTCAACCATCGCCGTGCTGGCGGGCATTGCCGGCACGGCCGTCGGCGGGATGGTCGTGGTCACCGCCGACGGTGGCCCCGGCACCGGCAACGGCATCGTCGGCGGCTATGTGGCCGTCGTCGTCGGGCTGACCGCCGCGCTGCTCGGCGGCCTGGCACAGGCTCGGTCCCGCCGCTCCTCCTGATGCGGGTCGGTTGCCGCTGTGCCGCACCAGACCCCGAAGTGAGCGCCGGCCCGCCCACGTTGCTGCACGCCGAGCTTCCTCAGCGGACACGCGGACCCGTTCCCTCAGCGCTTGCGGATGGTTTGGACCAGCGTCCAGATGGATGCCACGGTGGCGGGGAAGGCCAGCAGCCAGGTGGCCCACCAGGGGCCCTCGCTCAGCCACCGGACGAAGGCGCCGCCGCAGATCAGCACTCCCGCGATGCCGCCGAGGATCCGTGCCGGGCGGGTGCGGTAGAACGGCTCCGTACGGATCGGCTCGTGCCGGGATACCTCCAGTGCGTAGTCCTCGACCGGGCCGAACTCCTCTTCCGGATCGCGGCCCGATTCGGCCACGTGCGCGCGGGCCTCGCGGGCCAGGTCGCCGGCCCGTTCCGGGTCGAGGTCGTAGCGGCCGATCAGCAGGCCGGTCAGGCGGGTGAACCACCTGTTGGCGTCGGCCGGCCGGGCCGTCCGCGGGGTGGGTGAGACGTGCGGCGTGACTTCGGCGGGCTTTTTCGGGGCACGGGTCAGCAGGAACAGACTGCCAAGGCCGAGTGCGACGATCGCCAAAGCCGGAACGGGAAAGAGGTGTCGGTGCGAAAGCCCCATGTACGCCGCCACTGCGCCCGCTCCGAAGGCCCCCGCGGCGATGTAGCTGGACTTCGCGAGGTGGGGGTGTCCGGAGGCGCGCAGGGCCTGGGGTACACCGCGGACGGCGAACAGCGCCAGGATCAACAGGGCCGTACCGGTGAGTGCGGAGGTGGTCGCTGGGAACGACCAGGTGCGTTCCTTGGCGGCGAAGAACAGTGGGACCGCGACGGCGGCCGACGACAGCACGAACAGTTGCCCGGTCAGGTGGCCCACCGCGGTGAGGCCTTCGCGGTCGACTTTCTCCAGGAGTTCCGACGGCTGCTCGGCGGCGGTGGTTTCGGCGAACTGCTTCGGGTCCCCGAACGCCTCGTACGGGGACTCCCCGGTGTATTCGCAGTGTGCGCGAACGTCCGCGATGATGGGGTTGGCGGCGTGGTAGCCCAGGCCGCGGTCGCCCATGGCCATGCGTGCCGGCAGTTCCCAGGCCTCGAACGGCTCGGTCTCGGTCATCGGGAATCCTCCTCCGTCGACGTGGTGAGCATGCGTTCGAAGGCGGCGGCGAAGGCGCGCCACTGGTCGCGTTCGGCGTTGAGGCGGTCGCGCCCGGCTTGGGTGATCGCGTAGACCTTCCGTCCCGGCCCGCCGTCGCCCGGCTGCCAGTCGGCGGCCACCACCCCGGCCGCCTCGAGCCGGCCGAGCACCGGGTAGAGCGCGCCGCCCTTGATCTGGCCGAGCCCGTGCTCGGCCAAGCGCTGGGCCAGGGCGTACCCGTGCCGGTCGCCCTCGACCAGAACGGCAAGGATCGCGAGGTCCAGGGCCCCGCGCAGCCATCCCCCGCTCGGATCAGCAGCCACCGACAGTCACCTCTTCAGATCTCCGACTAGCCCGCAACCTCCACTAGCCTGAATTCATACTAGTGCTCCGAGTCAAGGGGCCGACGGTAGTAGTGGCGACGGACCGGGAGGGATGGTCCGGGTCGGCTCTCGTCAGGAGGGCTCCACCGCGATGACACCGGGCATGGTGCCGACCTCGGCGGCGAGTCCGGAGAGCACTCCTGGGCTGCTCAGATCCACATCCCAGAAGTACGGCAGCTCCTTACCGGCGCCGGGCGGCAGCGGTGCACCGTCGCAGTAGGCGTCCCGATAGGCCGGGGATGACGGGTCGTAATTGAAGTTGGAACCCCGTGTCCCCGGGTTGCGGAAGATGGCCGCCTCGATCAGATTGCGTTGTTCCACCGACGTCTGCGGGCGGATGAAGACCCGGCTCGTGTAGCTGAGCCGGCCGCCCACCGCCGAGTTCCAGGCCGGCGTGGCCAGCGCGCAGGAATCATCGGAGCCGGTACGCCAGGCGTGTCGAGCAGTTCTTCGCGTCTCGGGCCGGGTGGATAGGCCATCGGCAGTCGGCGGAGGTGTCGTTCGAGCCGATTCGACCCCTGGATCGGAGCTGTCGTCACGCGGTCACCGGGCCCGCGGTGGCGCGCCCGAGGCCGAACCGACGGACCGAGAGCTGACGGTTCGCCGCGTCCACACTGGCTTGCAGGCGGGCTGCCTCGGCGTCGAGGGCGGTCGCACCGTCGTTGGTGAGACGGTAGTAACGCCGCATACGCCCTTGGACGATCTCTTCCCGGTCCGGCTGAACCAGGCCCTCGTCGACCAGCCGGTCGAGGGCGGCATAGAGGGTTCCGGCTTGCAGCTTCACCCGGCCGTGCGCAAGCGATGCGACTTCGGCGTACCGGCTGCGCCCATCAGCTTGCGACCGCGCACACCGTCCGAGGACTGACGCCCTTCCTGCGTGGTCAGCCGGCGGATTCGACCGCCTGGCGCTCGGCGTTGACCCGGAGGAGTCCTTCGACACCGCGGAGGAAGGTCTCGGACACCAGCGCGGGGTCGAAGAGGCATCCGGCCGCCATGGCGCCGTCGCGAAGCATGACGAAATGGCGCGCCGCGGGATCTGCCGTGTTCGCGTGGACCTGCGCCATCAACGTGGCCAGCGTGTCCAGAAACCATTGCCGATGGGAAATGATCTCCTGGCGCACGGGGTGGTTGGCGTCGGGATATTCCGCGGCGGCGTTGAGGAAGGCGCATCCGCGGAAGTTGGCCGACTGGATATCGCCGACGATGGAGCCGGCGATGGCCAGGAGGGCGTCGATCGCCGCGGGATTGGCCGCGATGGCGGCCTCGGCCCGGCTGCGCTCCATCGCGTGGACTTCCTGTAGGTAGGCGAGGATGAGGTCTTCCTTGCCGGGGAAGTGGCGATAGAAGGTGGCCCGGGTCACTTTCGCCTCGGCGATGATCCGGTCGACCCCGACGGAGTGGATGCCGTCGGCATAGAAGATCCGAATAGCGGTATTGAGGAGCCGGGTTCGCGCCTCAGAGGGCCGGGTTTCAAGATCCCCACGAGTCATCCGGCCATTCTAGCGATAGAACGTTCGGTCTGCCAGTGCACGAGATCGTCGACTCGGCCAGCCAGTACAGGCGGGCCCGACTGCGGAGACCTCCGAATCGAGTACGTCACCGACCGAAACCCTCGCGTCCGCGGGTCACCACTGATTCGGTATGTGGCCAGCCGGGTTGCGAGTGCGTGCGGGAAGCCGTGCAGCGGCAGCCGCGAGTGCGTTCACGCCCGCGGGGCCGGTATCCGCGCCACGGTCTGCGTGACGACTGCGCATCGGACATCCGTTGAGTCGAACACCTCTATTTGCACAACGACCGTTCTGCGCCCGACCCGTAGGGGAACGGCGCGCGCGGTCGCGCTGCCCGTGACGGGTTCGAGAAAGTGCGCCGATGACTCCGTGGTCGCGGGCATGGCGCCGTCGTCGTGCACGACCGTCGCCAGAACTGCCGCCGCCGCATCGGCCAACGACAGAATCGCTCCGCCGTGCAAGCCGCCCCCGATGGTGGAGAGCTCGCGCGAAACCTCGAGTCGTGCCTCGACCAACTCGGGTCCGATAACCGGGAAGTGCATGCCCAACGTCCTTGTGTACGGGACCAATCGAGCGATCGTGGACTCGTCCAACTCTGCCATGGCCCAACTCTGTCACACGCGTACCCCATGGTTTAAGGCGCAGTGAGCGGCGGCCTGCATCGGGAGAACGATCGGTCTTGACGCCGACATCCCACGCCGCTACTCTTGATCAAGACAGAACGATCGTTCCGCCTAATCAGGTCGAGATCCCGCGACTTCGAAACAGGTCTCCGGCGCTTCGTCCCTTGACGGCGCAGTTCGTCTCGTAACAACACCCGGAATGCAAGGAGAACGCCAATGCCCACCAAGATCACCATTGTCATCGGCAACCCGGCCGACCCCGAAGCGTTCGAGAAGGTCTACGCCGACGTGCGCGCCGCCGCCGAGACGTTCCCGAAGCTGCAGCGGATCGAGTCAGCCAAGGTGTGGCCCAAGGAGGACGGCACGGCCACCCCCGCCTACCGGACGCTCGACCTGTACTCGCCAGCTACGAGGACGCCTCCGCGGCGGTCGCGACGCCGACCGCCGGCGCGGTTTTCGGTGGCCTCCAGAGCGCGCAGGTGGAGATCACCGGACTGTTCTCGGACATCGAGTAGGCGGTCACCGCGTTCGGCTTCGGTGCCAACGCTCACCGGTTGGGAACCCCCAAGGCCCGCTTCACTCGGCCGGCGTATTCAGCGCGATCCCTTTCCCGTTCCCGATAGCCGCTGAAGCGAGCTGAGTGACGGGGGCTGGTTACCACTCACGCCGACGGCCGCGAGCGGGCGGCCGGCCGGGTGGTCCGCGCGCTTTCCGACGGCGGACGTGAGCCGTGAATCTCGACGAGTCCGTCGACCCCGCGAAGGAAGGTGTCGCTGATCAATTTAGGGTCGAAGAGGCAGCCGGCCGCCATGGCGCCGTCGCGCAGCATGACGAAGTGTTGCGCGGCCGGCTTGGCCTTCCGCCTCTCGACTCGTGTCATCAGGGTGTCGATGGTGGTCAGGAACCATTGCCGGTGGGCGATGACGGCCTGGTGGACCGGGTGGTCCGGATCGGGGTATTCGGCCACGGCGTTGAGGAAGGCGCATCCTCGGAAGCCCGAGGACCGGATGCCTTTGGCTATCGAGGCGGCGATGGCCCGGACCGCATCCCCCGGCGGCAGGTCGGCGACGGCCGTCTCCACCTGATCGCGGATGGCGTGATCGGCTCCCTGCAGATAGGCGAGGATGAGGTCTTCCTTGCCCGGGAAGTGCCGATAGAAGGTGGCCCGGGTGACCTTTGCCTCCTCGATGATCCGGTCGACCCCCACCGAGTGAATCCCCTCCGCATAGAAGATCTGGCTCGCCGTGGTCAGGAGCCGGAGTCGGGCCTCGGACGGACGGGTTTCGGTTGCGGTACGCGCCATGGACTCCATCCTAACGACGGAACAATCAGTGTTGACGGTCCATGTCTTGCCCACGGACACGATCGTTCCTTCTTGGGATCGGGGACGAGTGGCTTCTGCTCGGCCAGCAGTGATCCAGCTCGGCGGCAAGGTCGTGCGTCCGCTGGGATTCGGTGCGATGCAACTGGCTGGATCCGGCGTGTGGGGACCTCCGGTGGACCGCCCCAACTCGGTGCGCGTCGCGCGACGTGCCGTCGAGCTCGGACGAGAAAGGCGGCGGATCACGGCCAAGGCGTAGAGGACGGCGCCCGGCGCGTAGAGGCCGGCTGTCCTTGGTTCGCGCCGGGACCGGCCGTTTCGTGCCGGCCCGTATACGGGCCACCACTGCGGCGGCGAGCGGGTCGGACTCGCTTGTCGTGCCGACAAAGTCACTATCCTGCCCTGATCGGCACTAAACCGTCCGGGATGACTGCCTGTGCCGGCGGTCAGCGGCCGTTGCGCCGGCCGCAGATCATGCCGCGGCACGTTGGGTCTGCTCGGGCGAGGCGTGCGCCAGCAGGAGTTCGTCGATTGCGCTCAGGAAGGTTCCGCAGACCAGCTCCGGGTCGAACAGGCAGCCGGCCAGCCGCGGGAAAGCCTGCCGCGACGGCGTCGTCCGCCTGAGCGCGGATGGACTGGTCGACCTGACTCAGGTAGGCGAGGACGAGATCGGCCTTGCCGGGGAAGTGCCGATAGAGAGTTGCCCGTGTTACCTGCGCCTCCTCGACGATGCGGTCGATTCCGACGGAGTGGATCCCGTCCTTGTAGAAGACCCTGGTCGCCGTGTCCAGCAGGCGGGCCGGGCCTCCGATGGACGGGCGGCGTTCTCGTTGCGCTCCATCGCATGATCATACTGGAAGGTGGGAAGAACGTTCCGTCTTGACATCGGCGGCGCAAGCCGTCATTCTCGAACAGACAGAACGCTCGTTCTCCAGGGGTAATGCTCCGACCGCGGCCTCGCTGGCCGTAGTTCTCGGACACCATCGAAAGGATCGCCATGGCGACCGTGACCGCACCCGGTATCTCGTCGACAGCGTCTGCTTTGCGGCGGCTGTATTTTGTTCGTTTCGCGTTTGCCGTCGTGTGGGCGTTGGTGATGATTCCGCTGGCGAAGCATTTGAACCCGGTGACGGCAACGTTGCTGGTGATCTATCCGTTGTTTGATGTGGCTGCTGCGATTTTTGATGTGCGTACGTCGCGGTCGGCGGGTTCGCCGGTTCTGTTGTACGTGAACGTGGTGGTGAGTTTGCTGGCGGCGGCTGGTCTGGCGATTGCGGGAGCGTCGGGTATTCCGGCGGTGTTGCGGGTGTGGGGTGCCTGGGCGGTGGTGGCTGGTCTGGTTCAGCTGGCGGTTGCGATTCCGCGTCGCAAGCTCGGCGGGCAATGGCCGATGATCATCAGTGGTGCTATCTCGGTGCTGGCCGGCGGTTCTTTCATCGCGGGTGCTTCGGCGGACAATCCGGCGCTGACCAATGCGGTTGGTTACGCGATCCCGGGTGCCATCTTCTTCCTGATCGCGGCGATCCGCCTCGGCCGCACGGCGAAGGCCAACTGACATGGAGAACATCACGTACGACGTGGTGGTCATCGGTGCCGGGCCGGTGGGGGAGAACGTTGCCGACCGGGTCGTGCAGGGCGGTTTGAACGCTGCGATCGTGGAGCGGGAGTTGGTCGGCGGCGAGTGCTCGTACTGGGCCTGCATGCCGAGTAAGGCGTTGCTGCGCAGCGGGTCGGCGCTGCGGGCGGCCCGTCAGCTGCCCGGCGCCCGTGAGGCGGTCACGGGAGACCTGGACGTAGCCGCGGTGCTGCGCCGGCGCGACACGTTCGCGTCGAACTGGAAGGACGACGGCCAGGTGTCCTGGCTCGACTCGGCCGGGATCCGGCTGTTCCGGGGCCAGGGACGGATCACCGCCGACCGGGTGGTGGAGGTGACCGGCGCGGACGGCACCACAACCACGCTGACCGCCCGGCACGCGGTCGTGGTCGCGACCGGCAGCAGCGCACTGCTGCCGGATGTCACCGGTCTGCGCGAGGCGGCGCCGTGGAGCAGCCGGGAGGCGACCGCCGCGCATGAGGTCCCGGGCCGGCTCGCGGTCATCGGCGGTGGGGTGGTGGCCACGGAGATGGCGACCGCTTACGCGAGTCTGGGATCGGTGGTGACGGTCCTCGCCCGGGACGGTCTGCTGCACCTGTCCGAGCCCTTCGCCGGTGAGCGGGTCGCGAAGTCGCTGACCGAGGCCGGTGTGACGGTCCGCCACGGGGCCGAGGCGACGTCGGTACGCCGTGACGACGACGGCACGGCGCACATCGCACTCGCCGACGGTGGGCAGGTCGACGCCGATGAGTTGCTGGTCGCGATCGGCCGTACGCCGAACACCCAGGACATCGGCCTGGACCGGGTCGGTTTGAAGGCGGGGGGCTGGCTCGCGGTCGATGACACGTTGCGTGTCGTCGGCGAGGACGGGGCACCGGTCGGCGACGGCTGGCTGTATGCGGCCGGTGACGTCAATCATCGTGCGCTGCTGACCCACCAGGGTAAATATCAGGCCCGGGCGGTGGGTGACGTCATCGTGGCGCGTGCCAAGGGCGAGCTGGTCGAGGACGCGCCGTGGGGCCGGCACGTCGCCACGGCCGATGAGCGGGCCGTGCCGCAGGTCGTCTTCACCGACCCGGAGGTCGCGTCGGTGGGGCTGACGGCGGCCGCGGCGGAGGCCGCCGGGTTGCGGATCCGGGTCGTCGATTACGACCTGGGCACCGTCTCCGGATCCGCTCTGCATGCCGACGGATATCAGGGTCAGGCCCGGATGGTCGTTGACAAGGACCGCAAGGTGATCGTCGGTCTCACCCTGGTCGGCCCGGATGTCGCGGAATTGATTCACGCCGCGACGATCGCGATCGTTGGCGAAGTCCCGCTGGATCGGTTGTGGCACGCGGTTCCCGCGTTCCCGACGGTCAGCGAGATCTGGCTGCGCCTGCTCGAGGCATACGGCCGCTGACCGCCGGCCGGCTGAGTACTCCTCGTCCCCTCGCGGTTCGCGGCGGGACGAGGGGCGCCTTCCTGAACCCGGTCGGGCCAGGGGCTCTCCGGGCGCAGGGCGCGGGCCGGTTCAGCCGTGGCTTCGCGTGCGAGCCGTCGGGGCGACAGGCTGCCAGGGGTCAGCAAGGCATGGGGCGTGCCGCGGGCGAGCCCGGGGTGAAGCGCCGGGGCGGCCCCCGTCAGCTCGATTACCGCGCCGGGTCGGTCTGTGCCGCGGCGTGCCGAGGCCGGCGCCCGGCGCGTACCGCGATGCCGACGAGCCGGGACGCGTCCGACCGTCTCGTCGAGGCGCGCTCCGGCGCCGCTTCGTCGGTCAGGACGGTCAGCGCCGCGGGGAGGGTCATCACCGCGCGGATGCCGCTCTCGCCGGTACGACTGAGGGTCACGGCGATCCCGTGCTGGGCGGCCAGGCTCGCCACCACGAGAAGGCCGAGCCGGGTGCTGTCAGCGGGGTCGAACTCAGGCGGCTGCGCCAGTCTCCGGTTCGTCTCGTCGAGCGCCGCGGGCGACATCCCGATACCGCGGTCCTCGATCTCCACGATGATCCCGTCCGGCCCGCGTCGGGCCGACAAGTGCACCGGCGTATCGGGCGCGGAGAAGGTGAGGGCGTTCTCCAGCAGCTCACCGGTCAGATGACCGAGGTCGGCAACGACGCTCTCGGCCACCTCGGCGTGCACGACCGGTTCGATCGCGATCCGGTCGGCGTGCTCCGTCTCGCCGGCCACCCGGGCGAGGATCGTGGCAAGAGACTCGGTCCCGAGCCCGCGCCGGCTCCGCGCGGAGCCCGCCAGGATCACCAGATGCTCCGCGTGGCGCCGCATCCGGACGGCGAGGTGGTACGCGCGAGCGTCACCACCGTCAACCGGCCTGAGTGCCTCGATCTGGCGGTCCAGCAGCGTCTGGTTGCGCCGGGCGATGTTGACCAGCACCTTGTTCATGTCGTACCGCATGGCCGCTTCCCCGGCCGCGGACTCGACCGCACTGAGGTGCACGTCGGTGAGTGCGGCACCGACCTGCGCGATCTCGTCGTCACCCAGGCGCAGGCGCAACGCTTCGCCGTCCACGTCGATGCGCTCACCGGCCCGCAACCGCCGGACCAGCTCGGGCAGCCGTTGGCGGGCGAGTTCGGTGGCCGCCGCCCGGAGCAGGAACAGCCTCCGTACGACCGAGCCGCCGATGTGTACGGCGATCACCATGGACACCACAATGGCGATCAGGCCGAGCAGGCCAGAGACAGCGAAACGGATCAGGATCCGATCACGCGCTTGCTTCGCGAACGTGACGGCGTGGTCGTAGCCGTCTGCGAGGAACGCGAACAACTGGCCCAAGGCCAGGGTCGACGTCGCCTTCCAGACCTGCCCGGTAATACCCACCGGTCCATCGGCAGACCCTTTACCGATAACCTGATCTTCCGCCGACCGCAGCGCCGTGAAAGCTGGACCGCTGAGCATGCTTTTGAACTTCGCCTGGTCGGGCGCCGGCAGCGTCGAGCCGGCGGCCGGAATCTGGAAACGCAACGCCCCGACGATTTGGATCAGCTGGAAATACTCGCCGCTGCCGAAGTGGCCCGCTGTGGTGGCGCTGGTCAGCAGGGCGTCCTCCTGGTGCATCAGCTCCCCGGCCCGGCGCATGGCGACCATCGTGCGCATGACTCGTTCCACCAGTGGGTCGCTGGAGGCGGCGGCCGCGTTGGAGACGCTGAACGCGTACCCGATGATGCTGGTGTAGCCGTTGAGGACCGGGGTCAGCGTGGCATCTCCGGCGTCGACCCGGGCTCGCGTCAGGGTCAAGGAGTCAAGGCTGGTGGCCATGTCCGCGAACCGTGCCCGCGTGATGTCGGCCGAGACTCCGCTCCCGCGGTAATGCCGGGACAGGTCCTTGAATTGGGTTATCGCGGCGTCGGTCGCCGCCCGTTGCGTACGCAGGGCGTCGGCGTCGCCGTCGGGCGTGGCCAGGAACCTGCCCGACAGCGTGCGCTCATCCTGCAGTGCGGCCACCATCCGGTCACACGGCAGGCTCACGTTGTCCCGGGTGCTGTAGGTGTCGCGCAGTGCGGTGGCGTCGGCGAACGAAGCTTTCACGTCGATCACCCACAGCGCGGTCAAGGCGACGACCGGCACCAGCAGAGCCAGAACGATCTTCGAGCGAATGGACCGCGGTTTTCTTCGCATGTGACCTCAATCAGGCAAATTGCGGGCGGGTCCTCGGAACTAGAGGTACGACCTGGCGGCATCCACTGCGGAATACGGCCCCCGTACTGATCCGGTTCAGTCATGCGGTCTGTTCTCCGAATGTGCCGCCGCCTGACGCGCAAAAACGCCACGGACCGGGCCCCGCGTAACGCAGGACCCGGTCCGGTCGTGGTGCGTGCTGGTCAGTGGCCGGCACCTGGGCGCCGAGGCGCACCGTTGGCGCTGAGCCGCAGGTCCTGCTGGAGCGTGGTGTACGCGGTCTTCGGCTGCAGGTTGGTGTCGTAGAGCGTCGCGTAACCCTCGCCGGTGAACGTACCCGGCACCCACGAGTCGGCGTCGTCCACGTCCCAGATGGTGAAGGAGATGCAATTGCGCACCGCGAGGCAGGCCTTGAGCTCCTGATCGAACTCGAACGGCTGGGCGAACTGCGCCAGGCTGTCGGTCGGAGTTTGCAGGCTGTCGGTGGTCTCCACGAAGGTGCGCACATCGGCCTCGGTGATGGCCACCTTCAGTCCCAGGCTTGCGTAGCGGGCCAGGTCGTCCTGCATCTTGGTGCCGCTGAAGCCGTACTGCGTGTCCAGGTGGCCCTGCTCGCCGACACCGTCGATCGGTACGCCCTGGGCCCGCAAGGACTTGACCCACGCGTACACCGCGTCGGCCTTGGCGTTGGTGCCGTCCTCGCCGGTGATGTTGAAGTCGTTGTAGAACAGCAAGGCATGTGGGTCGGCTTGGTGCGCCCAGCGGAACGCGTCGGCGACGATGCCCTCACCCAGGTGGGACACCCAGAAGTCGTCACCGTTGATGCCGTCGGCCAGCGGGTGCGGGTCCCAGGCGTTCGCGAACACCTCGTTGGCCACGTCCCACTGCCAGATCTTGCCCTTGTAGTGCCCGACCTCGTCGAAGATGTGCCGCTTGAGGATGTCACGCAGTTGCTTGTTGCTGATCGTCCCGCTGCTCACGCCGGTCGTCAGCCAGCCGGGGACCTGGCTGTGCCAGAGCAGGGTGTGGCCACGCACCAGCTGGCCGTGCTGCTCGGCGAACTTGATCAGATTGTCGCCCGGGCCGAAGTTGAGCGTGCCCTGGGTCGGCTCGATGCTGTCCCACTTCATCACGTTCTCGGGAGTGACAGTGGAATATTGGTTCGCCACGAGCGAGGTGTATGCGGCGTCGACATTGAGCTTGTCCATGTTGACCGCGTTGCCGATCCGGAGATTGATCGGAGCCGCCAGGGCGCCGAGTGAATCGGCCGGCGGATGGAACCGGGAAGGCGCGCCGGCCTGGTTGCCCAAGGCGTAGGCGGCGGACGCGCCCGTCAGTACGGCAGCCGTGGCGGCAGCCGCGACAACCATGATTCGATGTGCTTTTCTCACGTGCTGGTCTCCTTCGGTTACCGGCCGGATGTGGCGCGTCGGCCGCCGTCTGCGGACAATCGCCTGCCCACGGGTCAGATGATCAATCGACGGTGCTGGCATGCTTTGAGCTGTGGGGAGTCTCGCCAATTCCGAAAGTTTCGAGATCGTTGCGTAAGTCTTTCGGCGTTGGACATTAGGACGCGAGAGCAGCTTTCGTCAATGCGTACAGGGCGTTTGCTGCAAGGTGGCGCCCGTCGGTCGCAGATGCGCGCCCTCCAGGCCCCTGTGCCGGCCGGTCACTCGGCACGGCCGCTGCGGCGGTTCCGTAACTTTCGTGGCGAGTGGCCAGGTTTGCGGGAGCGCAGGCAGCGGTGCGGCAC
The DNA here is from genome assembly GCF_044455125.1 of Actinoplanes sp. NPDC051343. Taxonomy (NCBI): domain Bacteria; kingdom Bacillati; phylum Actinomycetota; class Actinomycetes; order Micromonosporales; family Micromonosporaceae; genus Actinoplanes; species Actinoplanes sp. NPDC051343. Next base: position 81,485 of record NZ_JBITEL010000001.1, on the reverse strand, counting down.
CGCGTCGCCCGAACCAAGAACCCGCTCGTCCGTCAACCGCCGTAACGTCGCAGGAAGCGCCCCGGCGAGCGCGAGCGAGTCGATCTCTCGTGGATCGACGCTCTCGTTCGGGTGCGTGAATGAGGGCCTGCGGTTCCTCCACACCCATCAGGATGATCTCGGCTCGGGGATAGGTCTCGGCCCGTACGATCCTGTCCGAGCCGGGATATCGGTGTTGAGCAGGGCTACATGACCGAGAGCAACTGCACGACCGGGTACCCCCGACGATGGACGCGATCATCCGGATCTCGATGGCCGCGGTGTATTGGTTCTGCTGCGCGGGGTCCACACCGCCAGTCGTGCGCCAACATGCGGAGATCCAGTGCCGGCAGATCAGTTCCCATGAGACTGGCTCAGACCGGTTGAGAACTCGCACAGGATCCGTTGAGCGGCCGGGCTCAAGTTTGCCGCGAGGACAGTCGGGAATACACGGACATCGATATACTCGACCGGTGGGAGCATCCCATGAGACCAGGCTTTTGCAGTGTGGCCGTCGCGGCGCTGACCACGGCCGTCGCACTGACGGGACCGGCGACGCGAGCGTCGGCCGCGGCGGACGGCGACTGGACGACCTATCACCACGACAACGCACGCTCCGGGGTTGCCGCCGGCCTCGCACCGCTGGGCACCCTGTCGCGCGCCTGGACGGCGACGCTCGACGGCGCGGTCTACGGGCAGCCCCTGGCGGTCGGCGACCGCGTCTTCGCCGCTACCGAGAACGACACCGTCTACGCGCTGGACGCGTCCACCGGGGCCGTGCTCTGGTCGACGCATGTCGGAACTCCGGTGCCACGCTCGTCGCTGCCCTGCGGCAACATCGATCCGCTGGGTATCACCAGCACGATGGTGTACGACCCGGCGACCGGCCTGCTGTTCGCGCTAGCGGAGCGAACCGGCCCGGAGCACGTGCTGGTGAGCATCGACGCGGCCACCGGACAGGTCAGCGAACAGCGGGCCGCCGAGCCGCCGCGCGGGGACGTGATCGCGCACCAGCAACGCGCCGCGCTCAACCTGCTCGGTGACCGGATCTACATCGCCTACGGCGGCCTGGCCGGTGACTGCGCAAACTACATCGGGTCGGTCGTCTCCCTGCCCACCACCGGCCCCGCCGCCCCGGATTCCTACGCCGTGCCGACCACCCGGGAGGCCGGCATCTGGGCGCCCGGCGGCGCCACCGTCGTCGGCGACAACCTTCTGTACGCCGTCGGCAACGGCGAAAGCACCTCGGGCGCCTACGACGGCAGCGACTCGGTCCTCGCCCTGAGCCCTGACCTGCAGCTCGCGGATCGCTTCGCACCGAGCACGTGGGCGGCTGACAACGCTTCCGACCTCGATCTTGGCTCGATGACGCCCGCGCTGGTCGGATCCTACGTCTACACCGACGGCAAGCGTGGCACCGCCTACACCCTGCGTTCCGGCTCCCTGGGCGGAATCGGCGGGCAGGTGGCGCAGGCCACGGTCTGCCGCGCGTACGGCGGCGCTGCCGTGGATGCGGACACCGTCTACGTGCCGTGCAGCGACGGGCCACGCGCGGTCCGGATCGACTCCGCGGGCGGGATGCAGGTGCTCTGGCGCGGGCCGTCCACCGCCAAGGGTTCCCCCGTCGTGGGCGGCGGCGCGGTCTGGGTCGTCGACTACGACGGCGGCACTCTCTTCGCGCTCGACCCGGCAACCGGATCAGTGCGCCAGCAGATCTCCGTCGGGGTCTGCCCGCACTTCACCTCCCCGACGCTGGCCAACGACCGGGCCTATGTCGGCACCACCACGGGCGTGGTGGCCGTCGCCGGCGCCTGACCGCCGACACGACATCTGACCTGAACCGCCTAGGTGGCGGGCAGCCGACGATCGAGTATGGACACACGACGTCTGGTGCGGAGGTGGTGCTGCACGGAAGATGAAGGTCGGCCCTTCGGAGTCGCCCGGCGGCGGGAGGCTCCAAACTGTAGTCCGTCAAGACGCGGGCTGCCGTACTGCGCTGCCTCTTCGGGGGCGAGGTTGGGCGGTCGCAGGCGTCGCCGTCCGGGTCTCGCGGCGGCCCTGATCGTCATCGGCAAGGGTCAGCACGGGCTGCGCCGGGCGGCAGAAGCTCCTTGTCCGAGGCAGTGAAGCCACCGCGGAAGGTGGCGCACAGCCGGTCGAACCACCGGGAGGCGTCGAGCGGAAGCTGTGCCGGCATGATCCCGGTTCCCGTCAGCCGCAGGTAACCGGTGTCGGGGTCGATCTCGCCGGGTTCCTCGTTGGATCCCAGTGTGAGATCGCCGCTGAGCATGTGCCGTGTGGTGTCCCAGATCTCGATCCGGGAGTTGTTGGTGTCGACCAGCAGGTAGCCGTCGTCGGTGAAGCCGAGCAGGCTGTATGCGTCCGGCACCGAGAACGGCTTTCCCTCCGCCGCGTTGCGGCCGACGTCCCACATCGTCACGATGTGGTCGGAGAGGATTGCTAGGTGGTCGCCGGCGCGATCAATGACCGGCGTGCCGGTGATGGGAACGGTCTTCGTCACGCGGCCGGCATGCAAATCCCACAGTTGGATCGGCTCGTCGGGGCCGGAGACGGCCACAATTTCCGGGTGCCCGGGGCGCGCGGCGAGGTCGACGTCATTCTGAAAGTGAGCTTTCTGAGCCGCTGAACGGCCGATCTCGTAGGGGCCTGCCAACAGCCGTCCGCTGGGGAAGTCCCAGGCGCTGAGCCGGTCGCCGGCCGCGACGACGAGATAGTCGCCCTCGCCCAAGGCTTCCAGGTTGTTGCCGGCGGTAGCGGAGGCCACGGCGACGGTTTCCCGCGTGGTGAGGCGTGGCGGGGTGAACCGGATGACCTGCCACTGGGCGCCGGTGCGGGCGATCAACCCCGGCGTTGAGACGTCGAACAGGACCCAGTCCGCGCCCTCGGCCGCGGTGCCCGCCCGTACGCGTCCGAGCAGCGTGCCGGTCGTTCGGTCGACCGAGTCCAGGCCGTCTTCCGTCCGTTCCAGCAGGACGTCGCCGTCGCCGGCGGCGGTGCTCGAGAGGGTGGTAGTCCAATCTGGAGCGAGGGCGGTCAGGCGTAGAACGGTCTCGCCGCTGAAGGTCAGCATCGTCGGGGGTGCACCCGCCCGTTGGACGACCCGCAGCGCCTCATCGGTTTCATCCGTCACCCGCAGGTCCTGGCGGACGGTAGGGAGAACGAAGTCATATGACATGCCGCCGGTTACCGGGCTGACGCGTGTGGTCTGTTGCTGCGTGGCACCTCGTTGCGGGTCGAGCACGTACCCCCGATCGCCAGTCAGCGCGACGGTGCAGAGGTCGTCGACAGGCAATGATCCGACTACCCGTCCGGTTGCCGCGTCCAGCGAGCGAGTGGGCGGTGTGTCGATGGAGCATGTCAGCACTCGTCGGCCGTTCGCGGCCGCCTTGGCCTGGGCCGGGAAACGCTCGACTAGGCGACCGTCCGCCAGCGACCGGGTTTCCAGAGCCGGATGGATGGTGTCCTTCTCGCCGTAGGCGAGCAGAAGGCGGTCGTCCCGCTCGGTGAACCACGCGTCGCTGATGTTCCGGCCGCTGGAGAGCGCAGCTGGTACCGGGATCGGGGCACGGGTCGCAGTCAGCCAGACCAGGATCCGCGAGCCTTGGCTGATCAGCATTCTGGCGCTGTCCACGGAGAACGCGACCCCGAGTTGCTCTCCCTTAGCCCAGAGATCGAGCAGGCGGAAGGGGCCGGTGTGCCCGCTCAGATCCCAGAGGCTGAGGTTATGGTCAGTGTCAAAACCGGCCATCCACCGGCCGTCCGGGCTGAGCTCCGCAGCGGGGTCACCCACCCCCGGTACGTCGCGAACCGTCGGCATTTCTCCGAGCAGGCCGGTCGCCACGGTCACCCCATGGTCATGTACCAGCACGGCCGTTCCGCCGTCGGTGCTGGTTTCCATCCCGGTGATCGGTTCACTGGTGAGGTCGGGGAACGCCCTATCCACCGATCGCATCGCCGCGTACCGGTGGGCGAGCGCCGTGCGGGCAGCGGGGTCAGACGGGTCGGATCGCCAGGCGGCGAGCGCGGCGCGGGCACTGAACGCGGGACGATCCAGGGCCTGGGTGTCCGACGAGGCGGCCAAGTTCTCCGCGGTGGCCGTGGCCAGCTGCCGACTTAGCCGGGCGCCTCGCGCGGCGGCCACCCAGGTCGCGCCGGACGCGGCGACCACGAGCACCAGCAGAGCAGCGAGGAACGCCCGCCGGACGCGAATCTGCCGACGCTCCTGCCGTCCGGAGGCCACCAGGAACTCAGTCACCTCCCGGCTCAGCTCCGTCGCAGCGAGCCCGCCGATTCGGGCGCGGGCGGCGGCGAGCTGCCCTCCCCGATACAGCAGGGCCGGGTCGCGGGACGCCTGCACCCAAGCGGCCGCAACCTCAGTCAGTTGCTGCCTCTCCTGTTGCCCGGACCGGTCGGCGTTGATCCAGCCGCTCAGCCGGGGCCAGGACCGGATCAGGGCCTCGTGAGTCAGCTCAGCCGTGTCCTGGTCAAGGGTGACCAGTCGAGCTTCGGCGAACGACAACAACGCTGGGGTGTCCGCGACCACCGATCGCGGAATCCGGCGCCGGGTGTCCGGTCCGTCCTCGCTGATCCGGACCATGCGCAGCAGCATCGTCCGGACTGCTTCCTGCCCCGCCGGTTCGAGCTGGCCGAAGACATCCTCGGCAGTCGCCGCCACCGCTCCGGCTACGCCGCCGACGGCCTGGTATCCCTGGACGGTCAGCGTGCGTCCGCTACGCCGCTGCCAGGTGCGAAGCAGCGCGTGCGACAGCAGCGGAAGCACACCCGGGTTGTAGTCGGCCATATCGGCGCGGCCGGGGTCGGCACCGACGTCGCGCAGCAGGATCTCGACCAGCCCGGCCTCCAGATCGAAGCCGTTGCGGACAGCAGGCTCGACGATCGCCGCTCGCAGGTCGGCGGTGCTCATCGGGCCTACAACCACGTTGCGTTCTTCGAGCGCTGCTGCAAGCTCGGGATACTGGGCGCAATGACCGTCAAAGTCAGATCGGACGCAGATGATCACGGGTCCGGCCGCGTTCGCGAGTTGCGTGACGAAGGCACGGCGATCGTCGTCGGACACTGCCGCAGTGAACAACTCCTCGAACTGGTCGACGACCACGACCCGGCTAGGGTCGCCCCAGCCGACGCCGGTCAGCGCGGCGACCGGATCCTCGCCGGGTGTGATCATCAACGACTCAGCCCTGCGCGGCAGCAGCGCGTCCAATTCGCCGCCGCGAATCGCCGGGATCACCCCCGCAGCGACCACCGAGGACTTCCCGCACCCGGACGGACCGGTCACCATGACCGGTCCGCCAGCGCCAACCGCCTCGCGTAGCCGGCGCAGCACGTTGTCGACAACCTCGGACCGGCCGGCAAAGACCGACTCGTCATCGGCCGTATACGGCTCCAGCCCACGGTACGGACAGGACCCGTCGGCGGGTGGCTCCTCCGGCCGCGCCAAGCCCCGGTAAGCCACGTTGGAAGCGATTACCAGGTCGTACGCACGGTTGCCGAGGCGCAGCAGCGGCAGCGGCCGGCCCTGCTCGCGCATGCCCCGGTGCACATGGTCGAAGATGTCGGACAGCCGCAGATCCAGTGGCGCCACCGGAATGCCGTCGCGCAGCGCCGCGATCAGGCTGCCGCTGAACGCCGTGTAGGGCTCGCCCGTGGGTGCCAGCGCCAGCTCATCCCGGTCGGCCGAGGCCAGCAACGCCCCGGTCGGCACCGGGTTGTCGGCCCGCCCGGAGAAGCAGCAGTCGAGCACGAGGATCACTACGCCGGCGCCGCAGGTGGCCAGCACGGCGCTCATCTCGGCGAACGGCAGCGCCTGGTAGGCCGCCTTGCGGGCAAGGTCGGCCGTGGCATGGGTGGCCAGGTGCAGCTCACCCGTCGCGCTCTGGACGCCGTGCCCGACGTAATACACGATGAGGACGTCGGTAGCGGCCTCGGCCGCGTCGATCACGGCGTCCAGGAACTGTTCGGGGCCCGCCGGATCGACGAGCGTGGCGATGGCTTCCAGGCGTACGCCGCAGGTCTCAACGAAGGTGTCCCGCAGCGTCGCAACGGTACGGGCCACGGCGGGCACCGGCGGCAGACGAGAGCCGGCGACGTGCGTACCGGTGCCGACCAGCAGAACCCGGACCCCGGGCCTTCCCAGCCGGGCGTTCACTGCGGTGGTTGTCCGGTCTCTAGGGATCGGATCAGCATCGCGGTCAGGTCGGATACCCGATCGCCGTCCATCGAGCGCACCACGGATGAGTCCAGCTCGACGGCCCGTCCGTCAGCCGCCTTGACGACAATACGCACTCGGCCGGTACGGGAGCGGATCCACGCGATCAGGGTGGCTGCAAGAGCCGTCGAGCTGGAGCCGGCGACGATCTGCAGCGCGTCCGCGGTCACTCCCAGCCGCTCGGCTCGCGGTGCACCATCGAGCAGGCGCACCGCGCCGCGAAGCTCGTCCTCCCGGATCAGCCAGGCCCTGAGACCGCGTAGCTCGTCCGGTGGGGTGTCCTCGCCCGCCGTGATGGTCACGTTCACCGACATCACCGTCCCTCACCCTTGACTGACGGACAGCACCGTCTTGGTAACGACGCGGTGCCGCGTGTCTTGAGTGACAGCGCGCCGATTCCAGCCGTGCGCGACCTTCAAACCTGTCGATACCGGACTCTGAACGGGAGTGCTGCGGTGAGCGGACCCGGGTGATCCAAGGCCACCACGCTGACAAGGTCAGGGCGACGCCGACGAGGAGGTCACGACGGTCTCGTGTGCGTTGGGTTCAGGGTGTTCGATCGTGGTCGAGGACGGCGGATCGGAAGCGCCACAGGAGCAGTAGGTCATATGTCGCCTTGGCTGATCCGGCGAGCACGAGTGGTGCGGCGAGGCTGCCGTTGGCGAGCAGCCAGCCGGCGAACACGGGCGTCACGGCTGCCGCCAGGCTGCGGGGCACGTTGGTGACGCTCGCCGCAGCCGCCCGCTCTTCGGGGAGTACCACGGCCATGACGAGCGTTTGGCGGGCAGGCACGTCCATTTGAGACAGTAGCGATCGCAGCAGCAGGAACCCGATGGCGACCACGGGGTGGGGCACGAGCGCGGCGATGATGAGGAAGCCGTTGGCCGGGAGGTGGGTGAAGACCATGGCGCGGACCAGTCCGATGCGCCTGGCCAGGCGAGGTGCGAGAAACTGTGAGAACGCGGCTAGGGTCCCGGCGCAGAAGAACACGGTGGCGGTCGATGCGGTCGAGAGATCGAACTTGAGGTGGAGCCAGACGACGAGCAGCGATTGGATGACGAGGCCACCGCCGGCGGCGTCGAGGCTGAACAGAGCGGCGAGCTGAACGACGACAGCCCGTGAGCGTTCGAGGGGTTTGGTGGGCGTGGACAGTCGCGGCTCGTCGCGGGGAAGACCTCGGTAGACCAGAGTCGCGATCGCGGCGACCGCGACGTAGAGCAGAAAGCCGATGCGACCGGTGATGGCGCCGGATGCGAGCGCGCCGAGCGCGCCGGCGAGGTTCCCGCCGACGTTGTAGAAGGCGTACAGCCGGGTGCGGGCGGCGCCGTTGGCGTGGCCGGCGAGGAATGCCTGTTCGGTGGGGAGAAACACGCTGACGTCGCCAGCGGACGGGTTGAGAGTGCCGACAACGGCGACCGCGAGGAGGGGGATGAATGCGGTGATCGCGAAGAAACCTAGTCCGGTCGCGACCATGAGAGCACTGGCGCCGAGCAGGACGGTGCGGAAGCCGACCCGCACGCCGGTGAGACCGACGAGGAGCGTCAGCGCGGCCGAGCCGACCAGGGTGCCGGTGACGATGACGCCGACTTGTAGCGGCGTGAATCCGATCGCCACGAGATAGTGGGCGAGCAAGACGCTCACGAACCCGTCGGCAAAGCCGCGCAAGGTCCGGACGAGCACCACGCGGCTAGCGTCGGAATGCATGCCTTACCCGGTTGGGCAGTCCACGCCGAGTACGCCCGCTGGCCTCCCAGTCCGCTTTGTGATCATGTGCCGCATCCTCTCACGCCCCTCGTCCGCCGGCTGACTGCAGCGGGCGCGCTGCGGCGCATGGACGAACCGATGTGTCAGGGCCCCGTCGCGCGTGGCCGGCGCGATTAACATAACGTCCCGCTCGCGCTGGTCTTTCGACATGCCATGACCATGCCGTTCGGCGGTTGCCAGCCTGGGGACGGCTTTCGCGCAACTCCCGGTGGCCCAGGAACGAGCGGCGTACATCCCTGGTGTTAACAGTCGCGACATTCGCGGGCGTCTATCGGGATAGGGGACCGCGAGACGGGTATTGCACGGGGACAGCCCGCCTCGTGGCCCGTCGGGGCTCCGCCGGAGGTCGCCATGTCGATAGCCGCGCACCCATCCGCCCAGTTCTCACCCCGCCGTGTGATCATCGCGAGTCTGATCGGCACGTCGCTCGAGTGGTACGACTTCTTTCTGTACGGCTCGGCCGCCGCGCTTGTGTTCGGCAAGCTGTTCTTCCCGCACTTCGAGTCGCTGACCGGAACCCTGCTGGCGTTCGCCACGTACGCCGTCGGTTTCGTCGCCCGCCCCCTGGGCGGGGTGATCTTCGGGCACTTCGGTGACCGGGTCGGTCGCCGCAACGTCCTGGTCGTCACCCTGCTCGTGATGGGAGCCGCCACGTTTGCGATCGGGCTGGTGCCCACCTACGCCGCCGTCGGGGTGGCCGCGCCGGTCCTGCTCGTGGTCTTGCGCTTCGTCCAGGGCCTCGGGCTGGGCGGTGAGTGGGGCGGCGCCGTGATCATGTCGGTGGAACACGGCGGGGCGGAGCGGCGCGGCCTCAACGCCAGCTGGCCCCAGGTTGGCGTGCCGGCCGGGAACCTGCTCGCAGCGGCCGTCCTCTGGGTGCTCAACGGCGTCCTGTCGGACGCGGCGTTCCTGTCCTGGGGCTGGCGGGTGCCGTTCCTGCTCTCCGGCATCCTGGTGGCGGTCGGCCTGTGGATCCGGCTGACGGTCACAGAGTCGCCGTTGTTCGCCGAGGTCGAGGAGTCCGGCGCCAAAGCGAAGATTCCGCTCGTCGAGGTGCTGCGCCGCCATCCCCGCGGACTGCTGGTCGCGATGGCCGGCCGGATCGGCACCGACGTGGCCTTCTACACGTTCTCGCTGTATGTGCTCACCTACATCACCGGCACCCTGGGACTGCCCCGCAGCGTCGGCCTGGCGGCTGTGCTGATCGGCTCGGCGTGCCAGCTCGCCCTGATCCCGGCGTTCGGCGCGTTGTCCGACCGGGTCGGACGGCGCCCGGTGTACGCCGTCGGCGCGCTGTGCGCAGCCGCGTGGGCATTCGCCTTCTTCCCGCTGTTGGCCACCACGAACCGGTTGGTGATCGTGCTGGCCACCGTGGTCGCCCTGGCCACCCACGCGGCGATGTACGGGCCGCAGGCCGCCTTCATCGTCGAACTGTTCAGTACCCGGCTTCGCTACTCCGGCGCCTCGATGGGCTATCAGGTCGCCGGCATCCTGGGCGGGGCCCTGGCGCCCATCATCTCGATCAAGCTGGTCCAGGTGACCGGCGGCGCGTTCGCGGTGTCCGTCTATGTCCTGGTCGCGCTGCTGATCACGCTGGTGGCGCTCTGGTTCGCGCCGGAGACTGCCCGGGTCGGCCTGCACACCGAGCAGCCTGACGCGGCCGGGGCCCGCGGTTCACCCCGCGGCCCGGGGCCGCGCTGACGCCGTGCCCCGGGGCCGGTCCTCACGCCGCTTCCGCGACGACGTGGACGAGGTTGCGGGTCTGCTGCGTGATCGCGAGACGCCACGCGTCGAACGTCGCGTCGCTCGGGCGGTAGTCGGTCTCGAAGTGCTGCATGTCCGGCGTGTGGATGTGGCCGGCCGGTATGGTCCGGCCCGTCCGGTCGCGCAGAAGCGTGTTCCGGTAGGCGCTCTCGTTGGACAGGTAGTTGCCACCGCCGCCGCTGTAGGAACAGGACTGCGCGTCGGGCGGGGTCGGCGGCGTCGCCGGTGGGTACTGCACGGGCGGCGGATCGTTGCGCGTCACCCGGTAGGTCGAGGCGCAGTCGGGAAACTCGATGTAGTTCGTGTGCCAGACCACGCCGAAGGCGACCGACGGGTCGGGCCATGCGTCGCCCGGCGGGCGCGGCACGCCGGCGCCGGTCCGGGCGGCGACCATCCGGGCGATGGGAAGCGTGCTGGTCGTCCATTGCGGCGGGTTGCGCAAGTCGAACGTGGGCGGTCCACCCCAGCGGTCCACCACCGTGATGTCACACTCGGGATTGTTCACCGCCAGCTGCGGTACGCCGCCGACCGCCGGGCAGGGCCGGAAGCGGTCGTTCCCGACCGTGACGCCGTGGTAGCGCGCGTTCCACTGCTCGAGGTTGAAGACCGAGTCCACAGCCTGGCTCACCGTGATGGACGCGTTGACCTGCCGCGGGCCGGGCAACATGAACGGGCCTACGGTGTCCTCCAGATATCCGCGGCGGAACTCGGGATAACTCACCGGCAGCGTGTACGCCTCCACGTACACCGTCCGGCCGTCGGCGGTGCGGTATCGCGTACCGTCCAGCGAGAGTGCCGTGGCACCGGACGGATTGCCGTGCCGGATGTTGTTGCCGGCCGCGCCCGGCGCGGTCCCGGCCGGCCCGCCGTCCAGTGTGTACGGGTCGAAGCCGCTGACGATGACCCGCTTGACGCCGGCTCCCGCAGGGAGGTTGATGTCGGACATCCCGCGCGACGTCCGGTCGAACTTCTCGATCAGCTCGAGGCGCTGCCCTGCGAAGAGCGGGAACCGGGGCGTCCATTGCCGGATCGCCGCCGTCGCCTGCACCCGGGTCCAGTAGAGCGGTCGGTCGTCGCTGTACGGCAGGGTGCCTCGCACCGGCCCGTGTCGCTGAGCGCGATCGACCGCCATCTCCCAGAGCCGGTCGGCGTTGCGGGACACCATCTTCTCCGCGGCGCTCAGCGAGCCGGCCTGGCAGAGCCGCGTGACCAGTTCCGGTGTGAAGTCCTCGAAGCCGGCGCCCTCGATCATCTGCTGAGCGAACGGTTTGCTCTGCAGCACCGCCGGGTTGTCGTTGTCCGGAAGGGTGAAGGTGAGGCGGCTCTCCTCGACCGAGAGCGCCGCGCTACGGTTCCGACAATCGTGGCGCGGCGGATGCGCTCGCGCGGAGCCGGCCGTGGTCAGCGAGGACAGCAGCGCCACCACGCTGATGCACGCCAGCGCGGAGGTGAGTCTGAGTCGGATCATCTGGTCGGCCCCTCCGGGAGATATACGACAGGGAGCGGCGGTGGCAACGAAGCCCGTGGAGACTCGCCCAACCTAGGCGCCTCCCGGAGTGCGGTCAATAGATCTCGATCTATTCGCGACCGGCTTGCTCCGGTTCTTCGCCACAGCTACAGCCGGCCGTATGCCGGTGGGGTGCACCGGTTCCAATCGGCGCACCCCACGACATGGCGCTCAGATCCGCCGTCACCGGTCACCGCCGGAACCAGCGGGGTGAGCGGCATGGTGGCCAGACCCGGGGTGCGGGCGTCGACGCCCACGGCGAGCGGCACCGGCCCCGGGTTGGTCGCCTGTACGGTGGCCGTGCTCGGTCGACCGGCCGGCAAGGTGCCGTGCGGCAGGCCGGCCGCCGTGCGCACCGGCGGGTCGAACCGGACCGTGCCGGAGTACGACTCGGTCAGTGTCTGCGGCAGGTTCGGGGTGAGCAGAATGTAGAGCAAGCGCCCGGGCGCCGGTCGCGGCACGGACTGCAGCAGGCCGGGCACGGTGTCGCCGGTCTCGCTGTTGCGGGCGATGCTGAGCGCCTCGCCGTCCGGCGCCGAACTCAGCGAGGGAGAGGCTGGCTTCGTCGTTCCGGTCAGAGTTCGTTGATTGCGCTGAACTCCGCAGCCGGCACCGGGCGTGAGAAGAGATAGCCCTGGCCGTACGCGCAACCGAGCCGGCGGACGAATCCCAGCTCCTCTTTGGTCTCGATGCCTTCGGCGATGACGTCGAGCTCGAGGTTGCGGCCCATGGTGACGATCGTGCTGACCAGTTCCTTGCTGCGCTGGCCGGTCCCGATGCGGGAGATGAACGACCGGTCGATCTTGAAGGCGTCGATGGCGAGATCGTGGAGCGCCTCGAGCGAGGAGTAGCCCGTACCGAAATCGTCGATGTGGACCTGGACGCCGAGCGTCCGCAGGCCGCTCAACGCCGACGAGGCGACCTTGACGTCGTCCATGATGACGCCCTCGGTGATCTCGATGGCGAGCCGGTCCGGACCGAGGCCGTGGACGCGCAGGTTGTTCTCGACGTCCTCGATCAGCCCGCTCTGCCAGAACTGCCGGTTGGAGACGTTGACGCTCAGCATGAACGGACGGGCGTCGCTTCGGTGCAGACCCCACTCGTGCATCTGCCGGCAGGCCTCGCCGAGCACCCACGTCCCGATGCTGAGGCTGAGCCCGGACTCCTCGGCTACGGGGAGGAACTCGTTCGGCGGCACCAGCCCCCGGGTGGGGTGTCGCCAGCGGATCAGGGCCTCGGCGCCGCTGACGGTCAGCGTCCGCAGGTCGACGATGGGCTGGTAGAAGAGGACGAGTTCCCGGTTGTCGAGCGCCTTGCGCAGGTCGTTCTCGATGGTCAGGCGGGCGGTCGCGACGCCGTGCATGGCCGGGTCGAAGATGGCGTGGGACCGTTTGCCGTGGGTCTTGGCGTGGTACATGGCGACGTCGGCGTCGCGCATCATCGTCTCGGTGTCGTGGTATTCCGGGGTGCCGATCGTGATGCCGATGCTGACCGAGACCACGACGTCGGTGTCGCCCAGCCGGTGCGGCTGGGACAACGCCCGCTGCAGGCGTTCGGCCAGGATGACCGGGCCGTTGTCCTCGGTGATCTCCTCGAGCAGGATGGCGAACTCGTCGCCGCCGAAGCGGGCGGCCGTGTCGAGGGAGCGGAGCGTCGTGATCAGCCGGGTGGCGACCTGCTGCAGCAGGCGGTCGCCGGCGAGGTGGCCGAGGCTGTCGTTGACGATCTTGAAGCCGTCGAGGTCGAGCATCAGGACGGCGTACCGGTAGTCGCTGCGCCGATTGGCGCGGGCGATCGCGGAGGTGAGCCGGGTGCGGAAGTGCGCGCGATTGGGCAGCCCGGTGAGCTCGTCGTAGAGGGCGGCCCGCCGCAGGTGCTCCTCCTGCTCGCGCATGGTTTTGAGCAGCGCCTCGTGTTCGAGGGCGACGCTCAGCAGGGCTGCCCACTGGTTCATGGTCTCCCGGCCCTCGGGAACGTACGCCTGGATCGGCGCCACCACCGCCAGCATTCCCCAGTCGCCCGGACCGACCTTGAGGTGTGCGATGTAGACCATTTGGTCGGCGGCGATCTCGGCCAGCGACACCAGTCCCGGGGGCGGGAAGGCGGTGAGTCGTACCTCCTCGTTCTCGCGGGCCGCCTGGCCCTGCTCCCGGTCGAACCGCCCGACGATGTGCAGCGCGTCCTTCGTGCCGGAGCTGGGCTCACGCTCCGGCCACAGCCCGAGGCAGCCCATGCGTACGTCCGTGGCCTCGAGCCAGTCCAGAGAGCGTGGGTCCTTCTCCTGGCTGCGCAGCAGCTGGAGGCTGATCGAGTACTGGGTGGCCAGGCTGCTCATCATGGACTTGGCTCGCATGGCGAGCCGGGTGGTCTGGCCCTGGGCCAGCAGTAGGAAGATGTCCTGCAGGCACCCCTGGATCCGGCGGGTGGCGTCGACGTCCCGGTCCAGTCCGGCGTCGACCTGCATCTGCCGCGCGTGCTGCCGGATCAGGCCCACGATCTCGGCGAAACTATCGTTGTCGGCCAGGACGCCGGTCAGCGGGGCGAGGGTCCGGCGTAGCACGGAACCGGCCAAACCCTTCGTCTCGGCCAGGGCGGACATCAGCGCGTCGTCGATCCCGGCGGCCGGGCCACCGAAGTCGATCGGGTGGCTCAGGTACCGGCTCCGCGCGTGCCAGGTCTCCAGTAGGGTAGGCAGACTGGAGATTTGTTCCACACCATTGCCGGCGGCATCGCGGGGTTTGAACTGCTTGGCGGTGATCCGCAGCAGGCCGGCGCACCCGCACGACTCGCGGATGGTCAGCGAGGTCGGTATCACATGGATTCCGTCTTCGACCTCCTCGCCGTTGCGCATGCGGACCAGCATCCGCACGGCGAGCGCGCCGATGTCCTCCAACGGTTGCCGCACGCTCGTCAGGCTCGGGGTCAGGCGGGCGCCGGCGTCGGTGTCGTCGAAGCCGATCACCGCGAGGTCGCCCGGCAGCTCGAGACCGGCGTTCGTGAGCGCCCGGATCAGGCCGACGGCGTTGCGGTCGTTGCCGGTCAGCACGGCGGTCGCCGGCATACCGCGCTGCAGCATCAGGCGCACGGCGCGCTCCCCGCTCGGCTCCTGCATGTCGTCCACGGCGAACAACAGATCCGGGTCCGGCGTCAGGCCGTTGTCGGCCATCGTTTCTCGGTACGCCTGGAGACGCTCCGTGACGTCGGCCTGTCCCGGGAAACCGACGTATCCAATACGGGTGTGACCGTGATCGATCAGGTGCTGGGTCGCCGCGCGGGTACCCGAGAAGTTGTCGGGCAGTATGACCGGGCAGTCGAAGCCGGGCGGAACGTCGCTGATCACGACCACCGCGCGGCCGCTGTCCCGGGCCGCTTGCAGGTAGTCAATACTCACGCCGTTCAGGAACACGACGAAGCCGCCCACGTAGTCCCAGGCCACGCGGTGCGCGAAGGGCGGCCGCTCCGGGAAGTCCTGCTCGACGGTGCCCGCGTCGACCGTCTGGATCGCGATCAGCTTGCCGCCGGCCAAGGACAATTCCTTGGCCATCCCGGCCATCAGTTCACCGAAATACGGCCCGCCGAACGCGGTGGACAGGACGCCGACATTGATAACCCCCGTTTCGCCCAACGTCCCTCCGAGCGGCTCCGTGAACCTCCCACCGGCAGCAACCGAGGTCACTCAGCATATCGGCACAAGTGCCCCGATATGCCGGAATTGATAGCCATGGCGAGCCCGGGGTCCTTGAAGCCGGGGTCTTTGGTGCCCGTGGTGTAGTGCCGGACGGTGGCGAACGTCGACTCGATCGGGTTCGTCGACGGCCTTCGCGCGGGCCCGGTAACGCCTGCGCCGAGTTACGACGTTGATGCCGGGACTCTTGGGCTTGGGGTGATCGGCTCGGTGCCGCGCTCGAGGCAGGCCTGCCTCGAGCGCCTCGCTGCTGTACGCCTTGTCAGCCAGCAGGGCGGTCAGGCGTTCATGCCTCTTCCGGGTGGGGGTGCCGGGCGGGGGCCCGCTCGATGATCTGCCGCAGTGCCTCGGCGTGGGAGAGAAAGCGGCGCCGGCCCTCGTCGGTGGCCCGGACTGTTGTCCTGGGAACCCGGCCGAGGTAGGTGCGCCGCTGCTCGATCTGTCCGTCGTTTCTCAGGGTGGTCAGCTGTTTGGAGAGTGCGGAGTCCGACAGCGACACTTCGGTGCGCAGGAAGGCGAAGTCGCACCAGTCCAGCTCGAACAGCACGGACATGATGGCCAGCCGGGTCGGGTCGGAGAGCAGGCGGTCGAGTTGCGCGGTCATCGGGTCGTGCTCAGCCTCTGGCTCAGCGCGAAGAGGCCGGTGAATACAACGCCGTAGATCAGCCCGGCCACGGTGTTCGGGTAAGCGCCCAGGTGGGCGGTGAGGTCTCCGCCGTACCGAGCGACCAGCCAGCCGAGGATTCCGCCGAGCACCGCGATGACGGCGAACGCGCGAGGAATGAAGGACTGCCGGCGTTGCACCCCGCGCAACGTGCTGAGCGGCGCCGACCCGGTGGCGAAGGTGGCCACCAGGACCGCGGCGAAGGCGATCAGGATCAGCAGCGCGATCAGCTTGGCTCCGCCGAGCGAGACGAAGTCGTTGGCCGCGCTGCCGGCGGCGACGAGCACGAACATCGCGGCGTAGGCCCACCAGGGCAGGCGGGCGCGCCGCCGAGCGTGGTCGCGGTGTTGGTCGATGCCGGCCAGCGCTTCAGCGGCTCGGAGTCGGTCGTCCATGACATGTCTCCTTCGACTAGTTGCCTACTAGGAAAGTAGCTTCTTCTTTCCTTGATGGCAACTAGTCGAAGCCGGCGAAACCCTGCGCGGTGACGCTGAGAGACACGGGACATTGGGATGCCCGGCGGGTGTGACCCGCCGGGCGCGGCCTTACCGGCATGCGGTCAGGGGTAACTGATCAGCACCCCTGGCGCCGTCAGGCAAGTCGTGGAGACCTTTGGTGTCTGGGCTCCCAGACGGCGCGGAACAGCAGGCGCGCGGGTGGCGGAAGCGCTTTGAGCACCGCCCGCCTCGCGGCGGGTGCCGCCCCGTCCAGCAGCCACGGCAGGTACTGCGCTCCTCCTTTGATGCCGCCGACCCGTTGCCGGATATCCGTGGTGAACGCTTCCCATCCCGCCGCACCGAGCCGGCGTTCGAGCAGTGGCAGAGCGGACTCCTCCTCGTGCCTCATATGGTCGGACAGCTCCGTGCCCAAGGCCTGCAGCTGCGCCAGCAGGCCGGTGTCGTCTCGGTCGGCGATCGCCGCTTCGATGCGTTCGAGTCGGGGGTCGATGGCGGCGTGTTCGGCCTCCATATCGGCGAGGATGTCGGTCTCGTTGCCGGCGGCAACCTGGTGGAGCGTCGGCCATAGCGCCGTGTCCTCGGCAGTGTGGTGGGTGTGCAGCTGCCGGCTGAACATTTGCCACGTCGTCACGGCTGAGGGATGAAAGCCGTGGCCGCGTTCGGCTGCTTCGATGAGGCGGGTCAGGTCGCGGTTGAAGGCGTCATGAGCGACGTACATCATCGTGAAGTCCACCGATCCGCGTAGCCGCGCGCGGCGCTCCGAGGCCTCGGCGGCGGTCTCCGTGTGGTTGGCCATCATGCTCCTCGTACTCGGTCGTCTCGGATGAATGCGTCGATGACGGCGGCGAGTGCCGGTCGCTGGTCCTCCAGGAGGAAGCGGCCGGCATTCGTGATGGTGGTGTGCGATTGCCCGGCCGCGCGCGGAATTCGCTCGCGCAGGGGTCCGGGTCGCCGGGTCGCGTGCGCCGTCAGCCGTGGAAAGCGGCGGCGTGGTCGGCTACCCATTCGGCGTAAGTGTGTGCGCGACGGCCGAGCACCTTCTCCACGTCATCGGTGACGGTTTCGGCTGCTCCGGTGCCGCGGGCGTACCTGGCGGTGAGGGCACCGACGAACGCCGCGGACATGCCGCGCTCGACCATGGCGTGCCGGTACGCTTCGGCGGGGATCTCCTGGTAGCGCAGCGGCCGGCCGAGGACATGGCCGATGATCGACACCAGGTCCTCGTGCGAGAGGGCCTGTGGGCCGGTCAGCCGCAGCTTGCGGCCGGCCAGGCCTGGGTCGACGAGGGCGCGGGCGGCGACCTCGGCCACGTCGGCCTCGTGGATCAAGGGTTCGGTGAAGCCCGCGTACGGGCCTCGGACGATGTCGCCGGCGCGGAGCTGAGGCGCCCACGCCCGCAGGGTGTTGACGGCGAAGGAGGCCGGGCGCAAGCTGACCCACTCCAGGCCGCTCGCCACGGCGGCGTCCTCGGCCTCTTTGTTCCGGTCGCCCTGCAAGCGCGACGGCTGCTCGGCCGGGTCGTCGTCGACGTTGATGGCCGACAGCGCTACCACGCGTGTCACGCTGCACTGCCTGGCCAGTGCCAGCAGGTCACCGGCGGCGTCCCCGACCGCCCGCGGGTGCAGGAACAGAGAGGTGACGCCTTCCAGGTACTTCCCGATCGTGTCGGGCCGCGATGGATCGCCCGCCACGACTTCCACGTCGGCCGGCAGAGCGCCGGCCTGCGGATCGCGGCTGACCGCGCGAACCGCGACTCCCTGGCGGGCAAGCAGGCTGATCAGGGGACGTCCGATGGTGCCGGTCGCTCCGGTTACCAGGATCATGGCAAGCTCTCCAGCGTCAGTATGTATCTCGTATAATATTGAAACCATACATCATGCTCGGGCCCGGAGTGGCTGACCCATCTGTGATCCGGCACGCACCGGGGCAGCGATAATCGCCCGAGCGACTACGAGCGGCAGTCGGCTGATGCGGTGAGGAGGAGCCGTCCGACCGGCCGGTCGGACCCTGGGCAGGCGGCCGGGCCTTGTGCAGCAGCCTTCGACGGTGTCGCGCGCGCTTCCTCGGCCGCCGGCCCTGGGCCAGGGCCCGAATGAGAATCGGTGCCATATAATTGGCGAGGCATATCATATCCGTGAGGAGCCCCGCGAGCATGACGTCCCGCACTGGCGGTAAGGCCGACTCGGCGCGTGAGCGCCGACGGGCGACCAATGACATCCGCGAATCACTGCGCGTGCTGAGCATCCAGCTGTCGCTGCTGAACCATCAGGTCGGCGGGCACCTCGGGCTGAAAGACGTCGATCTGTACTGCCTCGATCTGATCAACCGCTCGGGCCCGCTCAGCCCCACCACGCTCAGTCGGCAGACCGGCCTGCATCCTGCCACCATGACCGGCGTCCTGGACAGGCTGCAACGCGCCGGTTGGATCATCCGGGAGCGAGATCCCGACGCCGCCGACCGCCGCGCCGTCACGGTGCGCGCCCTGCGCGACCGCAATGCCGAGCTTCTCCAGCTCTACGCGGGAATGAACTCCTCCATGGACGAGATCTGCGCCGAATACACCGCCGACCAACTCGACGCGCTTGCCGACTTCCTCCGCCGTACGACCGAGGCGGGCCGCAACGCTACCGAGGAACTCACCGGCCGCTGACGTCGCGCTCGCTCCCGGGAAGCTGCTGGGCACAGGCAGCATCCGGTACGTCCGGTGGTGTGCTCACAACGGTTCGCGTGCCGCGGCGCTCTCGGCGGCCGTGTTCAGCAGGTGGTGGTCGAGGAACGACAGTTCGGCTGTGACGGCCTGCTCGTGTCCGGTCAGGAACGGCTGGTAGTGCCCGCCGGGCAGCCGGACGACCTCCGCCCGGGCGGCTCGGCCGGCCGCGGCCAGGGCCGGTGCGGCCAGCGCGGAGTTGTCCTGGTCGCACACCAGGACGAGTAGCGGGCACCGGATGCGCGAGGCGTC
Organism: Actinoplanes sp. NPDC051343; assembly: GCF_044455125.1. NCBI lineage: Bacteria > Bacillati > Actinomycetota > Actinomycetes > Micromonosporales > Micromonosporaceae > Actinoplanes > Actinoplanes sp. NPDC051343. Next base: position 62,419 of record NZ_JBITEL010000001.1, on the reverse strand, counting down.
GCGGCCGGGCCGGTAGAAGCCCAGGCTCAGTGCGAAGCGGGCGGCGGCCGTCTGCGGCCAGTCCGGGTACCGGTCGTCGGGGTTGAGCGCCCGGTCGGTGTCCAGGGCGTCGGGTGTGGTGAGGAACGCGACGCTGCCCGGCTCGCCGTTGAGCGGCACCAGCCGCGGTGGCCGGCCGATCAGGCCGCCGAGCGCGTCTAGAACGGCACGGCCGGTCAGCTGCATCATCGCGAGCGGCGTCTGGTACCGGGCGGCGTTGCGCACGATGGCCCGGCAGTCGGCGTTCGGCGTCTGCGCGATGGCCGCCGCGACCCGCGGGTCCGTCGCCGCGACCCGCAGCACGTGGCCGCCCGACAGCGAGAAGCCCCACAGGGCGAGGCGGCCCGGATCGACGCCGGGCAGCGTGGCGGCGAAGCCGATCGCCGAGCGCCAGTCCGCGATCTCGTCCCGGATGCGCACCACCTGCCGCGGTCGGCCGCCGCTGCCGCCGAGGCGGCGGTGGTCGAAGGCCAGGACAGTGAAGCCGGCGGCGGCGAAGCGCTCCGCGAACCGGTCGGTGCCCGGCTCCTTCGTCACCCCGAATCCGCCGGCCATGATCACGCAGCCGCCGTTGGTGCCGGGGTAGTGCCAGGCCTCGCAGTCGGCGTCGCCACTCGCGAAGCGAACCTTCGTTCTCTTTGTGACCATCGAGGTGCCGCCCTCTTCTCGCGTTACAGTGTGGCATGACCACTTCAACATACATACAGTCTGTATGAAGAGCAACCGGCCTACGCAAGCGGCTCGCTCGGCCGCCACCCGCGACGCCCTGGTGACCGCCGCGCGGGCGCTGTTCGCCGAACGCGGCTACGCCGACGTCGGCACGGAGGAGATCGTGCGGGCGGCGGGATTGACTCGCGGCGCGCTGTACCACCACTTCGCCGACAAGGTCGAGCTCTTCGCCGCCACCTTCGAGGCGGTGGAGACCGACACGACCGCCCGCATCGCCGCCGCCGTGGCCGAAGCCGGCCCGAGCGATCCCCTCGCAGCGATGCGCGCGGGCGCATCGGCGTTCTTCGACACCTGCACCGATCCGAAGATGGCCAGGATCATGCTCCTGGACGCGCCGTCGGTGCTGGGCTGGGAGCGCTTCGGCCAGATCAGCAACCGGTACAGCATGGGGCTGATCCAGTCTCTGCTCGGCCAGGCGATCGAGGTCGGGCGCATCCCGTCGCAGCCGATCGCCCCGCTCGCGCATACCCTGCTCGGTGCCCTGCGGGAGGCGGCGCTGTACCTCGCACGCGCCGATGAGCACGCCCAGGTTCGGATCGAGGTCGGCGCCGTGATGGACCGGCTCATCGCCTCCCTGGCCGTCGACTGAACGGCCGGGTGCAAGGCTTACGGCATGGTCAGTCTCGCCCGGGCGTGCTAATCCACCGTCCGTTGGTTCTCCTCGTACCGGATGTTGTACGGGGCGGCGATCGGGTTGATTTTCACGGGGTTCAGACGCCCATCGGTGAGTACTGCGTCGCCGGCTTCGAACAGGTCTTCCAGGTAGCCCTCCCAGCCGCCGGGCGAAGAGATCTGCAGCACGCGAGGTGGTGGCGACGAGGCGCAGCGCAGTGCGTGCGGGACTCCATGTGGGCATCGCGAGCCGGGGATCAGCATGAGGGTCGCCACCGCGGCGGCGAAGGCCACCATGGTCAGGAGCGTGGGTGGTGCGGGGTGGCGATGTTCTCATCGCCACCCCGTGGGCGGAGCAGGCCTGAGGGTCTGCTGGATGCGGTTAGTTGGGGAACCAGTTACGCATGTCGATCACCTCCTTTCCTCTGAACCGATGGAGCGCGCTCGGCTGAGCGGTGTACCGATCGCAGTACGCCGAGCACGCTGAAGGTCCCGATGGCGCCGGCTCCGCAGATCACGGTGTATGCGGGGGTTGCTTCCGCGATGGCGCCGCCGGCGGCCATGCCGAGACCTTGGAGGGTCATGATTCCGGCGCCGAGCAGGGACATGGCCTGACCCCGCTGCCGCTCGGGAACGGCCTGGATGAACCACTGGTCCATGCCGAGGGTGTAGGCAGCACACAGGCCGGTTGTGAACAGCAACGCGATCGCCAGGGGGAGTGGGGGGTGAACAGCGAACGCGATCATGGGCAGGAGGGAAACGGCGGCGAGGGGGAAGACGATGCGGTCGCGGGTGGCGGGTGTGAGGAGTGTGCCGGCGAGGATTTCGCTGATGACAGTGCCGGCGGGCATGGCCGCGAGGAACAGGCCGAATCCGCCTGAGCCTGCTCCTGTTTGTGTGGTGTAGGGGGCGGCGGTTCCTTCGGCGACGACGAAGAACATGGGTGGGATCCACCACAGCAGGAGCAGGGCGCGGATGCGTGGGTGGCGGAGTAGCTGTGCGGTCGAGGTGAGGGTTTGGTGCGTCGTCGTCGTGGCGGCGGTGGGTGTCCGGGCGGGTCGGTCGCGGGTGCCGAGGCGGAGTAGCAGGGCGGAGGTGATGAAGGTGGTGGTGGCGACGCCGAGGGCTGCGCGAGGTGGTAACCACACCAGGGCGAGGCCGCCGAGTCCGTATCCGATGACTTGCGCGGTCTGGGAGACGATGCGTACCAGCGAGCGGCCGAGTATGTAGAGGTCAGCGGGGAGGATGTCGGCAAGGCTGGCCGCGCGGGTGCCGGTGAACAGCGGTGAGATGCTGGCGGTGATGCAGCGCAGGACGAACAGTGCGGCGAGGGGTGTTCGGGGGGTGGCCATCGTGGCCATGCAGGCCGCGCTGAGCAAGTCGCAGGTGACGAGTAGGCGGCGGGGTGGGTGCCGATCGGCGAGGCCGGACAGCAGGACTCCGCTGAGGGCGTAGGGCAGGAATCCGAGCGCGAAGATCAGTGCGGTCAGCAGTGCTGAGCCGGTTTCGCGGAAGACGAGCACGGCCAGGGCGACCTCGGCGAAGACGCCGCCCACAACGGACAGAACGTGGGCGGTGAAGATCGCCCGATACTCCCGCACCGCGAACACGGCACGGTATCCGGCGACCGCAGCGACCCGCGGATGGTGCCTGCTTCGCGGACCGGGCCGAGTCACCGAGCGCAACCTTCGATCACCTTGCCGGACAACGGTGGTACGCGTCCTGGCCTGGTCATCTCACTCGGCATCCGGGGTTTCCAGCCGGTGCGGCATGGGTGTACGAGCACACGGTTATCCGGCAGCTTCCGGTCGGGAACGAAGCCGGGGCGGACGACTCGAACCGATCGGCCGCCGGCGGGATGTGGAGTCGGCCTCACTGCGGCTGCACGTCCGTTCGCACCAAAGACGATCGTCATGCGGAGTCCCCCGGTTCCTGTTTGCGGCCTTAGCCATACGCCGACCATATATTACGGGAGCGATACTAACGGCGCCAGTGGTTCGATGCGGACACGAGACCGTCGACGCCCCCATGAGGGCGGCCACCGCCCGGCGCGAAGCAGTCCGCGGGGATGCGCTGGTCCGGGAGGGCGGCGACCAGGCCGACCTCGGCATACGCCGCGATGAGGAAACGAAGCAATCAGATCCCGGCCAAGCGCGGTGCGCGCGGCAGTGTTCACCCAGATCTGCTTCGCGAGGGATTCTCCGAACCGAACGGCGATCGGGACCTCGGAAGGTTCAACAAAGTTGGAGCTGACGGTCGGTGTACGTCAGCTTCTCCGGGTTGATTACGGCAAAGATCTCGGTAATCCGTCCCTGCCTGGCTCCGATCGCCACCAGTTGTCGTTGGCCGCCCATCGACATGATCACAGCTGGATGGCCATTGGCCTCAACGAAGAGCAGCGAGCCGTCGATGGTGTACCTATCCACAAGACCCGTGATAAAGCGCAGGACGTGTCGAGATCCGATGATCGGTTGAAGCGCCGCGCGGACCTTCCCGCCGCCATCGTTGTAGGCGACAACGTCCTCGGCGAGAAGTTGCTGCAATGCCCCTAGGTCGCCGCCGGCGGTGGCGGCGAGGAATCGTTCGAACAACGCGGTGTGGTCAGCGGTGTCGGCTTGGAACCGGTTGTGGCCCTCAGCAAGTCTGGTCTGGGCCCGATGCAACAGCTGACGGGCGTTGTCCGGGCTGATGTCGAGAACAGTGGCGATCTCGTCATACGGAATGTCGAAGGCGGTCCTGAGCACGAATACTGCGCGCTCCGGCGGCGAAAGCTGCTCCATCAGCCGTAGCGTCGCGAGGGACATGGACTCGCGCTGCTCCACGGTCTCGAGGGGACCGAGGCGCGCGTTGTCGGTCAGCACAGGCTCAGGCAGCCACGGGCCGTAGTACGCCTCACGGCGGCTCTGTGCCGACCGGAGCTGGTCCAACGCCAGGCGAGAGACCACCGTAGTGAGGAACGCGATTGGCTTCCTGACCGTCGAACGGTCGGCCTGTAGCCAGCGGATCGCCGCCTCCTCGACAACGTCTTCCGCGTCCCAGGCGCTACCCAGCAATCGGTAGGCGGTGCCGAGAAGCCGAGGGCGGTGCTGCTGGAACTCCGCCGCCGCCTCGTCTTGGTCGTTCACGGGCGGCCCTTACAGCTCGGCTGCGAAGCCGGCACGCCAGGTGCGATATCCCGGGCGCCAGTCGAGCTGGAGACGGGCACGGGCATTGTCGGCACCGCGCAACTCGTTCATGAACGCCACACCCCAACCGCCAACGGCCAGTCGAGCCAGCCACGCTGGAGCCGGCTTCGGCTCCGGCGCCCCCAGAAGCGTGGCCAGGGCCGGTAGCCACTCCGCCACCGGCGTCGGTGCGTCGTCGACGATGTTGAGCTTGCCGTGCACGTCCTTGTCGAGCCCGGCCAAGACCGCCATCGCGGCATCCCGGGAGTGCGTGAACGAGAACGTCGCGTGTCCGCCGCCCACGAGCGGCACCTTTCCGGACTGAACGTCGGCGATGAATGTGCCGTCCGCTGCGTACGCCGTACCTGGTCCGTACAGGTGCCCGAACCGCAGCACCAGTCCTCCTGCCTGGACCGTCAGACGTTCGTGTTCAACCAGCGCTCGCGCCACCGGCCGGAATTGGGCTGGTCCGTGGACCCACAGCGGATCCTCCTCGCGGGCGACGCCCGGACCTGGCTCGTAGCCGTAGGCCAATCCCTGCGTGATGATCCGATCGGCTCCGGCACGGCGCGCCCCGGCGATAAGGTTCGCGGTGCCCTCCGTTCGCAGCCGGTTGGTCAGAGCGAACTGCTTGGCCAGCCGCTTCGGTTCGATGCGTTTCGGAATTGCGGTCATCAAATGCACGACCGCATCCGGCTTGGCCTGCACGACAGCGTCGACCAGTCCGTCCTTGTCGAACGCGTTGGCGATAACCGTAGGTTCGGCGGAGTCGGTGCGTCGAGTTGCCAGACCGATCACGTCATGCCCGGCGGCACGAAGTACCGGTACCACCTGTCGCCCCAGGACTCCCGTCGATCCGGCCACCAGTACTCGCATGTTGATCTCCTCAAAGGTCGTCGTGCCTGGACGACGAGCCAGCTGCCGACCGTGTGACGATCTGGGCCGTGGCAAAGGTCACACGCGTTCCGGTCAGGGATTGGTCCTGCTCGAAGCCGGCGGAGCGTGACGGTGAGTTCGGGTGGTCCGAGGCCATCGATTCACGTCGACACCCGTGGCTGTCAACGGCGACCGAATCTGGGTTCCGGCCCACTTTTCGGGCTCTGGCGCTCTTTCGGTGGTGACCGTGGGGAGCTCAGTTGAGGAGAATGCGGTGGCGTAGCAGGGTGAACCCGGCTCGGCGGTGCATCTGGCGCATGATGCGTTTGGTCTTGGTGTTGACGCCTTCGGTTCCGCCGTTGTGGTAGGGCATCGTCACGACGGCGTGGACGGCGTCGTGGGCCAGTTCGAAGCCGCGGGCGAAGGTATGCAGATGTGGCAGATCGGCTACACGGACGGCGTTGACCCAGGCGTCGAGTCGTGCGCTGTTGCCCGCGGATGGTTTTAGCAGGGCGGCGACCGAGCCGACGAGGCTGGCGAGGTCGATCATTTCCGGGCAGGCGGGGCCGGCGAGCGCTGCTAGTGGGGGGACAACGTGATCGGCGGTCAACGTCCGACAACCGGGCAGGTTTCGACGGCGGCGCCCGGGCAGCCGGGACGCCTGCCGCGTTCACGTGTGCCGTCCGCACCGGAGAACTCGCCCACTCGCCGAGCGTAGCCACTGTCGCCAGTGGAAGCGACCTTCATTCTACACCGGGCAACTTGCAATTACGAGTGGCGTTCCATAGGAATGGCACGGTGACGCGATCCCCGTTTACCACATTCGACGCATGCAAAGATCTTGATCGATATTCGGTAGCTCCCTCTGTCGTCAACACCTAATGTGGAAATGACGAAGGGGGCGACCCAATGCGCTGCCAACCTTGTGGATTCGAGAACACTGCGGGCTCTGCTCACCGTGCGCGGTTCCGGGCGGTGTTGTCACGGCCGTGGCGGACGTGCGTTGAGCCGACCGAGCTGGCGGCGGCGGTGTACCCAGCGTGTAGTGCGCCGATGTTCGGACCGGCGTCGTACGGGCCCCGCCGGACCAGGCGCTCGTCGCGGTCCACGCCGTGCGCCGCCATCACACTTGGATGCGCGCATGGATGCTGACCGCGACGATCGTCACGCCGCAAGCTCGGGAACCGAAATGTGTAACGCGCCGCCGGTCACCGTGCAATTCAATCCGGTGTGGGCCGCACTCACCGGGCGTCAGGCCGATATCGCTCATCGAAAGGGAGATGCCGCACGCGTAATAGGCAGCGACGCACCGATGGCAGCGCTGCGCGACCCGCAGGACCCGTCGGCTTGGGACACACTTCGCTCCTTGTTGCGACACGGTGAAGCCGCCAGCGTCATGGCACATCAGCTTGCCGTTCCGAGGAACTGGGAAGTTCTCCATGATCAGGTCGTCATGCAGCTTGTAGCAAAGCCGACAACTGCGGAGCCCAACCTCGAGGCGTCAGTCTTCACCGGGATGGAGCTCAGCAACTGGGAGGCGATCGACCGGATCGGAACACCGGGACCGACGCCATGGTCCGCCCGCATCGCACTTAGACGCCGGGGCCGGGTGATAGCGATTGCCGGCGATCGGCTGAAGCTCGAAGGATGGACCGAGGTCGCCGTCAGCGGAACCGATCTGACCAGCCGAGGAAGATCCAAGCTCGTCCGCCTGGCCGCCATTCAGGCTGCTGCCGTCCGGATCCGTGGCGACGAGCCATTCGTCTACGTGCCGGCAGATGACGTCAGGCTGCTCCACGAACTCCAAGAGTACGGATTCCGCGTCTGTGCGACCGGAAGGTTCGCCCACGTGCGACCTCGCAACTGATGGCATGCCGCGGCCGGCCGGGGCCCGACATCGTCACGAGCGGCCGTATCGTCTGGGAAAATTTGCCCTCGGGGTCGACCGTCGGCTCCAGCCGCGACTCAGCACCCGCGCGGCAGTCGGCGTTGCGGGTCAGGCACCGGCTCCGGGCTGCGGGCCTCGGAGCAATTCCTCGAGGCGAAGCTCGCCCTCGCGGGTCTGTACACCTGCGTCGAGCGGCCGACGGGCGAACGCGGTGACGTCCGGGAAGGAGAATCGGGCGGCGAGGGCGCTCTCGGCTGCCATGTCGTACACAGCGGTGTCGGCGGCGTTCACGGCGGTCTTGACCACATCGATGATTACGGAGCCGAGCGCGGCAATCCGGCGGGCCAGCGCACTGACGAAGCCATCCAGCTCGTTCGCCGGCAGTGCGCGGCTGACCAGGGCGTAGCGCTCCGCCAGCTCCGCGCCGACCAGTTCACCGCCGAGGATCAGCTCCAGCGCGCGGGTACGGCCGATCAGGTTGGTCGTGTACTGCGTACCGCCACCGCCGTGGCAGATGCCCTGCAACGTCCCCGGCTGAGCCTGGCCGGAACTGCCGATCGCGGCGAACCGCATGTCCAGCGCCATCAGCGGCTCGTTCCCGCCGCCGCGGGCCAGCCCGGCGAGCTTGCCGATGGTGACCTGCGGCAGAGGCTTCAGACATGGCGCTCAATTGCAGGTCAGACTACTGTCAAGCCATCCTTGATCAACATCGGTTGTGGCAACTTGATTACCGAGCGTACTGAAATGGATGCGGGGAGGGACCATGGGCGCGATCGAAGCCCGGCTGGACGCGCTTGATGACCTCGTAATGGCAGGGGTAAGTCAGGGCTTGGCGCACTGCGCGGCTCAGGATGATCAGCTGGACGGGCGTGTGATCACCGTCGACGGTAGACGCCTGGTGAGCTTTGGCTCGTGCAGTTACCTCGGCCTGGAGACCCACCCCGAGTTGGTCGCCGCAGTCGTGGATGCGGTGACGAGGTATGGCAGTCAGTTCTCCTCGTCGCGGACGTACCTGTCGGCGCCGGGTTATGCCCCGGCAGAGGCCGCGTTGACCGAGATGTTCGGTCGCCCGGCACTGATCAGCCCGAGCACGACGATGGGGCATCTCGCCGCGCTTCCGGTAGTGGTCGGGAGTGACGACATCGTGCTGCTCGATGCTCAAGTGCATTTCAGCGTGCAGGTCGCAGCGAGGCTGGTGCAGGCGGACGGGATCCCGGTAGAGCTGTTGCCGCACGGCGATCTCGGTCGCCTCGAACGCCGTGTCGTGGAGCTGGCACGCACCCATCGGCGGGTCTGGTACATGACCGACGGGATCTACAGCATGTACGCCGACCCCGCACCCGTCGCACAGCTGAGCGGCCTTGCGGAGCAGCATCCAAACCTGTGGTTGTACATCGACGACGCGCACGCGATCTCGTGGACCGGACGGTTCGGCCGCGGATATGCGTTGGAGCAACTGAGTGCGGCCGCGGCCGAGCGGGCGATCGTCACGGGGTCACTGAACAAGTCGTTCGCCGCGGCCGGCGGTGTGCTGACCTTTCCCAACCCGGAGCTACGCCGACGGGTATTCGCACTGGGCGGACCGTTGATCTTCTCGGGCCCGGTGCAGCCCCCGATGCTCGGCGCCATCCTCGCGTCCGCCCGCCTGCACCTGACCGACGCGGTCGCACCTCGCCGCGCCCACCTGAACCACCTGATCGACCTGTTCAACAGGTTGGCCGCCGAGCGTGACCTTCCGGTGGTGAGCCCGAGCGCGACGCCGATCCGCTGCGTCGGCGTCGGTAAGCCGCCCCTCACCTACCGGGTGGCAGAGCTCTTACGAGATGCAGGGTTCTTCGTCGACATCGCGACGTCCCCTGCGGTCCCGGCCAAGCGGTCCGGGATCCGGATCTCGCTCACCGCACACCACACCGACCAGGACGTGGTGAAATTGGTGGAGACGTTGACCGCAGCTCTTCCCCAGGCCCTCGCTGAAGGGGGCAGCTCGATGAGCGAGCTACGGCGCGCCTTCGGCCGACAGCTCGCCGGCCGAGTTCTCCCGTCCCCCCGGGAGCCCGCCGAATGATCTGGGCTCCGTGGGGTTCCTCAGTAGGCCGGGTTCCCCGCCGATAAGGGGGTGTGACCTGGCGACTGTGGCGCAGGGGGGTGGCAGAGCCGGACGGGTCCTTCCGACGGCTCACTGGGCATGCCATCGGCTGGCTCTACATCGCGTCGGCCGCCGTCGTCATCGGGTACGCACCGACTGTCGGGTCCGCTCGCCGGATCCTGGCGGTGTTACTCGGACTCGGCGCCGCGACCATGGTGTGCGGCGCCGTCATGTTGTGGCTGCCGTGGCACCGGTGGCAACGTAGGTGGCAGATCCTGGCCATCCCGCCGTCGTTGGCCATCAGCGGGTTCGGCAATTGGATGGACCCCAACCCATATCTGGCCAGCATCTCCTTCTTCGTCCTCGCGGTGTGGGCAGGTACCGCGCTGCGCCGGGGTACCGTCCTCGCGCTCAGCCCGCTGTTCCTGGCGGCATACTGGCTTCCGCTGGCAATCGTGGCGCACACGCCGCGGCTCGCGTCCTCGGCCGTAACCTGCACCGTCATCTGTGTTGTCACTGGCGAGTGCTTGGCGTGGCTGACCGCGCGCCTGCACGAATTGCAGGCACGGCTTCGCGAGCACGACGAACGCCGATTCCAGGCCCTGGTCGCTGCGTCGTCGGATACCACGATTCTGTTCGACCCCCAAGGCCGTACCACCTACGTCAGCCCTTCGGCGCAACGCATGCTTGGCCGGCCGGCCGAGGCCCTCCAGGGGCGAACCGCCCAGGCCGTGATCGCGGATCATGTTCACCCCGACGACGCATCGACCGTGGGCAGGGCGATACGGCTGCTATCAGTCGGGCGCGGCTCGACCAAGATGATGCGGTTCCGCGTCCAGCACACCGACGGCACCGTGCACGACATCGAGGGCGTAGGCCGCAACCTCCTCGCCGATGAGGCGGTCAACGGCATACTGATTAACCTCCGTGATGTCAGCGACCGAGTCGCGTTGGAACGCGCCGAGCGGCATCGGGCGACGCATGACGCCCTTACCGACCTACCCAACCGTGAGCTACTTACCGACACCATCACCACCTGGTGCAACCAGGCCGACGACGGCCGGCTCGATGCCTCGTTGGTGTTCCTGGATCTCGACCGGTTCAAGGCGGTCAACGACCGTTGGGGCCATCCCATCGGTGACGAGCTACTGTGCGCCGTCGCCTCCCGGCTCAGCGCGATCGTTCGCAGCGAAGACCTCGTGTGTCGCGTCGGTGCGGACGAATTCGTCATCGCCCTGGCCAGCCCCGAGCACTCCGCACTGGCCGAATCGCTCGCTGTCCGTCTGCTGGACGCATTCTGCGAGCCCTTCAGCCTGTCCGTCGGCGACATCGAGATCACACCGTCGATCGGGATCGCGGAGTCCTCCGGGCCCGCCGACGCACTGGACCTCATCCGTGACGCCGACACCGCGATGTACAGAGCAAAAGGCTCGGGCCGCAACGGCTACGCCGTGTTCACTGAGGCCATGCGCGATCAGGCCCGCCGCCGCGCCGACTTGGAGCAAGCTCTGCGCGGGGCCCTGAAACTGGGGGAGCTGTCGGTGCAGTACCAACCGATCATCGACCTGCTCACCGGCGAGCTGACCGGTTTCGAGGCGCTGATGCGCTGGAACCATCCCGAGTTGGGCATGATCTCGCCGCTGGAGTTCATCCCCATCGCAGAGGACACCGGCCTGATCGTGGCATCGGGTGCCTGGCTCCTGGAAGAGGCTGCGACCCAACTCGCGCAGTGGCGCACCGAACGCCCCGACGGAGCACCCCAGTTGCACATGTCAGTCAACGTCTCGGTCCGGCAGCTGCGCAACGCCGCGCTCGTCGACGTCGTCCGCGGCGTCCTGCAGCGCACCGGGCTGCCCGCAGACGCACTCTGGCTCGAACTCACCGAGTCCGGTGTCTTCGACGACCTCGAACTCTCCCTCGCAACCCTGCGCGCACTGCGCGGCCTCGGCGTGGTGCTCTGCATCGACGACTTCGGCACCGGGTACTCATCCCTGACGTACCTGAGGCAGTTCCCGGCCAGCATCGTCAAGATCGACCGGTCGTTCGTGTCCGGCATCGGCATCAACCCCGACGATGAGGCCATCGTCCGCACAGTCATCGCGATGGCGCACGCCCTCGGCCAGCAGGTCGTCGCTGAGGGCATCGAGACCGCCGAGCACCAGGACTGGCTGCGCGGCCACGGGTGCGATTTCGGGCAGGGCTACCTCTACAGCCCTCCGCGGCCGGCGCAGGTACAGCGGTCCTGGATTCTCAACCAGCAGACCATTACCAGCTAAGACCGCATCTCGTTACGGGTTGTTGCTGGTCAGTAGGTTCAGGCGACGGGCTCGGCGGTAGCAGATCAGAGCGGAGGCGAGGTGCAGGAATCCGGCGAAGTGAGAAGCCTTGCGGTCGTAGCGGCGGGCCAGACGCCGGAACCAGCTCCCGGCAGAATCTACAAGCTCGACGATCCGGCGGCCGGGTTGAGCGCCGAAGGGCTTACCACACGCGGGTACGCAGCCGGCGTCCGCGACGATCGGCGTTATACCTGAGGAAGCGCTGGTATGACGACCCGGCGCTCCGCGTTCCGGCCGGCATCGGTGAGCAGGTGAGGTCTGGAGCGCGCCTTCGGCGCCGCTATGTAGGCGAGGTGAGTCGCCGCCGACGAGGCCGCGACAGGACAGCAAGCTCCGGCTCGGTCTGCAACGACGGCACGTCATCTTCGATGTCCGCGAGGGTTTGATGTCGCGGGTACACCTGACCGTCAGGATCAGCCGTCGGGGTTTCAGCCGGCGCTCGTCACGTGGGGCGGCGCCGCCGTCAGCGTCGCGCCTGAACCAGCCCCCTACTAGCGCAGACCTCGACCTAGACGTGCGGCTGCAAACCAACGCGTAATGCCTGGCTCGTCCGGCGGCGGGTCATCCCGCGGCCGACGGCCTGATCGGTATTGTCTTACCACCACCCTATGTGTACTGTCACGAATCGATCGGTCTGTATGCGGTGCCTTCGGGGGTGGTGAGCATGCCGGTGTTGATACGCCGCGTTCATAGATCGCCTAACGATTTTCAGCGGCGCCAGAGCCTGAGGGCCGGGCGACCTGGGACGATGCCTTGGTCGACCTTCTGGCGGCCGCGTGGAACACGGCTCTCGCTTTGTCGGCAATCGATAAGGACGCCGATTTCTTCCGACCCGGCGGGACATCTTTGATGGCGACCAGGTTGATCGGCGACATCAAAGGACAGATCAGAACGCCGTTGTCGCTGGGAACTTTTCGGTAATCGCACTCCAGCCCGGCGAGCGTGACTGCGGTAATTTTGTGTTGGTCGATTTGATCCTGGCTCAGTTGCCGCGGCTCCTCGCCGGCCGTGGTGACGAGAGCCAGCTGGAAGGTGTCTGAGTCTTGGCCACGATCGACGTGTCTCCGCCCGCCGAACGGAACGCCCCGCCCGGCGGCAAGTTGTCGCAGTACAACTGGATCGGCGGCTCGCTCGGCTGGGTGTGGCTGGTCATCATCATGCTACCGATCTACTGGATGGTCATCACCAGCCTCAAGACGTCGTCGAACTACTTCGACACCAACGCGCTGCTTCCGCCCAGAAACCCGACGCTCGACAACTACCGGCTGGTCATTCAGAGCCACATCGTGCGCTACTTCTTGAACGGCGTCATCGTCACGTTGGGTGCGGTGGTTCCGGCGGTGGCGATCTCGTTCATGGCGGCGTATGCGATCGTTCGCGGTGTCGGCAACCGCTGGCTCCGCGCGGTGAACTCGCTGTTCCTGACGGGTCTGGCGATCCCGCTCCAGGCGGTGATCATCCCGATCTATCTGATCATCATCCGGCTCGACCTGTACGACACCCTGCTGGCGATCGTCCTGCCGTCGATCTCGTTCGCGATCCCGCTGTCCGTCCTCGTGCTGTCGAACTTCATTCGGGACGTGCCGCGGGAGCTTTTCGAGTCGATGCGCATCGACGGCGCCAGCGAGTGGGGCACGCTGTGGCGGCTGGTGTTCCCGCTGACCCGGCCGGCCCTGATCACAGTCGCCGTCTACAACGGCATCGGCATCTGGAACGGCCTTCTGCTCCCGCTGGTGTTGACCCAGAGCCCCGGCCGACGCACCGTTCCCTTGGCGCTGGCCGACTTCCAGGGCCAGGCCAACGTCAACCTCGCGGCGGTCACGCTGACCCTTCTCCCGATCATCATCCTGTACGCGATCGGGCGTCGGCAGCTGCAGAACGGTCTCACCGCCGGCTTCAGCAAGTGACTTGCGGGAGGCATCCGGAGAGCGTGCCAAGCATCTTCGAGCGGCGCCGCACGCCCGGTCGCCTCGAGCGCGGGCCGACCGGCTCGGAGGTCCAGCCGTGGGAAATCCCGTACGCGTAGGCGGTCCCGTGGGCGGCCAGGCGCTCCAGGCGTGCCTCAAGAACATCGGCGCCGCCCTGTCCGACCTGCGACACCTGTGCTGCGTGACGTCCACCGGATACCTCACTCCCGGGCTCAGCGCGCGCATCATCAAGGATCTCGGCATCGACCCGCACTGCAGTCGCTCCGACATCGTCGGGATGGGCTGCAACGCCGGGCTCAACGCGCTCAACGTCGTCGCCGGCTGGTCCGCGGCGCATCCGGGCGAACTCGGCGTGGTGCTCTGCACCGAGGCGTGTTCGGCCGCCTACGCCCTCGACGGAACCATGCGAACCGCGGTCGTCAACAGCCTCTCCGGCGACGGCGCGGCGGCTCTCCGCGACGACGCGCGTTCCCGCGGCGAATTCCTCGCCGCGGCCGGATTGGGCGGTCGCTGATCGCTCGTCCAAATGTGCGCGACCGCCGGTTGAACAGGTTGTTCCATCGACGCGGGCCGTATATTATTCGGCCGAATAAAGGGAGGACCCCTTGTCCGGGAAAAATGTCGCGACGTCGTCCTCGATACGTAAGTCGGAATTGCATTCGAGCCTTTCCGATCCGGTCCTGGACACGATGAACTTCCTCAACGAGATCACCCTTCGCTATCCCGGAGCCATCTCGTTCGCGCCGGGCCGGCCGTACGACGGGTTCTTCGAGACCGAACAGGTTCTCGCTCATCTGCGCCGCTATCTCGACCACCTGACCGACCACGGCGCCTCGCCCGCGCAGGTGCGCACCGCGGTCTATCAATACGGTCCGACCGCCGGTCAGATCCGCGAGATCATCGCCGACTCGCTGCGCCGGGACGAGGGGATCGACGTGCCGCCCGAGTCGATCGTGGTCACGGTCGGCGCGCAGGAGGCGATGATGCTTGTCGTCCGGGCGCTGATCCGCGATCCGGACGACGTCCTGCTGGTGTCCAGCCCCTGCTACGTCGGCATCACCGGGGTGGCCCGGCTGCTCGACGTGACGCTGGGCGCGGTGGCCGAGACGACAGACGGCTTCTCCCTGGCCAATCTCGAGGCGGCGATCCGGGCTGAGCGCGCCGCGGGTCGGCGCCCGCGGGCGTTCTACCTGGTGCCCGACCACGCCAACCCGTCCGGCTCGACTCTGCCCGGCCCGGTCCGCGCCCAGTTGCTGGAGCTGGCCGCCCGCGAGCACCTGCTGATCCTGGAGGACACCCCGTACCGCCTGGTCAGCCCGGGCGAACCGGTGCCGACCCTCAAGGCCCTGGACCGCCATCGCTCGGTGGTGCACCTCGGCTCGTACTCCAAGACACTCTTCCCCGGCGCCCGGGTCGGCTTCGCCGTCGCCGACCAGCCGGTAACCGGCGACGACGGCCGGGTCGGGCTGCTCGCCGACGAGCTCTCGAAGATCAAGAGCATGGTGACGGTCAACACCTCGTCGCTCAGTCAGGCGGTGGTGGCGGGCGCGTTGCTGGCCGTCGACGGGCGGCTCTCCGAGCTGAACGCCAAGGCGGCGGTCCACTACGGCGACGCGATGCGGCGGGTGCTCGATCGGCTCGCCGAGCGGCTGCCCGAATCCCGCCGCGCCGAGCTGGGCGTGCGCTGGCACGAACCGAGCGGCGGGTTCTTCCTCGGCCTGACCGTCGGGTTCGAGGCCGACGACGCGGCGCTCACCCGGGCGGCCGAGGAGTTCGGCGTCATCTGGACACCGATGCGCTACTTCCATCCGGACGACGGCGGCCGCCGCGCCCTGCGGCTCTCGGTCAGCTACCTGTCGCCCGAGGAGATCGACGAGGGCATCACCCGGCTGGTCGCCTTCATCGAGTCCGAGACCAGCCACCGAGACCTGGAGCCGTGATCATGGAGATTCGCACCGTCGACCACCTGGAGTTCTTCGCCGAGGACGCCGAGGAGGCCGCCGCCCGGCTCTGCACCGGTTTCGGATTCACCGTCCAGGGCCGGGGAGAGCTCAGCGACCACGTCTCCCTCCTGCTGCGCCAGCACGACATCACTCTGCTGGTCACCTCGCCGCTCACCGCCACGCATCGGGCGTACGACTATCTCGCCCGGCACGGCGAGGGGATCGCCGTGGTCGGCCTGGCGGTCGACGACGCCGCCGCGGCGTTCGCCGAGGCAGTCGAGCGCGGCGCCGCGCCGCTGGCGCCCCCGCGCACTCTCGACCCCGATGGCTCCCCGGTCACCTTCGCCGCGGTGGACGGGTTCGGTGACGTCGAGCACCGGTTCACCTCTCGCCGCAACCCGTCCGGCCCGTTCGCGCCGGGGGTGATCACCGAGCGCCGGCAGCCCGCCGCCGGCCTGCTGCGCGAGGTGGACCACCTGGCGGTGTGCCTGCCGGCCGGCGAGCTGGACGGTGCCATCCGCCGTTACCGGGAAGTCTTCGACCTCGAACAGACCTTCGAGGAGGAGATCATCGTCGGCTCTCAGGCGATGCATTCCAAGGTGGTGCAGAGCGCGTCCCGTGGCCTCACCTTCACCATCCTCGAACCGGACACCAGCCGCGACCCCGGTCAGATCGACGCCTTCGTCGAGGCCAACGAGGGCGCCGGGGTGCAACACGTCGCGTTCCGCACCGAGGACATCGTGGCCGGTGTCCGTGCCTGCGGGGCCGGCGGCGTACCGTTCCTGTCCACTCCCGGCGAGTACTACGCGGCGCTGCCGGGCCGGCTCGGCCAAGTCGGTGTTCCGGTGGAGCGGTTGCGCGAGCTCAGCATCCTGGCCGACCGTGACTTCGCCGGGGTCATGCTGCAGATCTTCACGGCCTCGACCCACCCCCGGCGCACCCTCTTCTGGGAACTGATCGAGCGGCGCGGCGCGCGGACCTTCGGCAGCAACAACATCAAGGCGCTGTACGAGGCGGTCGAGCGCGAGCAGGCGGCCGCTCAGGCCTGAGCCTCAACCGGACGCGGTGCCGGCGGACCGTACGGTGCGCAGGCGCCGCGCCTCGGCGACGGTGCCGCATCCGGCCAGTCCCATCGCGTCGCGCAGCTCCGCCGCGAACAGGTCGAGCACCTGGCGCGCACCGTCCGTGCCCCCCGCCGCCAGACCCCACATCATCGGCCGCCCGGCCAGCACCCCGGCCGCGCCGAGTGCCAGCGCCCGCAACACGTCGATGCCACCGCGGATGCCGCTGTCGAGCAGCACCTCACACCGCCCGTCCACGGCCGCCACCACCTCGGCCAGCACGTCAGCGCTCGGCACCGCACCGTCCAGTTGCCGGCCCCCGTGGTTGCTCACCACCACCGCGTCCACTCCGGACCCGGCCGCGCGCCGGGCGTCCTCGGCGGCCAGCACACCCTTGAGCACCACGGGAAGCCGGGTGTGTTCGCGCAGCGCTGCGATCGACGCCCAGGTCAGCGCCGGCGAGAACGTCTGGCTGGTGTGGGCCGCGACCGCCGACGCGCCGGATCGCTTCCGGTGGGCGGTGTCGCTGGTGTCCAGGTTGGCGGCGCGGACCTCGGCGGGTAGCGCGAACCCGTTGCGGAGGTCACGCAGCCGGCGGCCCATCCACGGCACGTCGACGGTGACCACGACGGCCCGGCAGCCCGCGTCCTCGGCCCGGCGCACCAGGTCCAGCACCGCGGCGGTGTCCCGCAGCCAGTAGACCTGGAACCACACCGTCCCGCCGACCGCGGCGATCTGCTCGATCGGGACACTGCTGAGCGTGCTCGCGACGAACGGCACCCCGGCGTCGGCGGCGGCCCGGGCGGTCGCCGTCTCGCCGTCGGGGTGCAGCAACCGCTGATACGCCACCGGCGCGACCGCCACGGGCTGCGCCACCGGACAGCCGAGCAGTGTCGATCCGGTGTCGCACGTGGACACGTCCCGCAGTACCCGCGGCACCACGAAAACCCGGTCCAGCGCGGCTCGATTGGCGTCCAGGGTGGTCTCCCGGCCGGCCCCGCCGGCGACGAAATCCCGTACGGCGGAGGGCAGCACCGCGGCGGCGGCGCGTTCGACGTCGGCGATGCTGGTGAAGTCCATCCGGCCTCCTGTTCGCGTCGCCCGGACTGTAGTCGGGGGCGGCGTTGATGGCGAACATCGGCTGAACATGGTGCGGTGTCATCGAGAGGCGGTGGTTCTGCGATGGTTCGCAGTCTGCTCGTGGTCGGAACGGGTCTGGTCGGCACCTCGGTCGCGCTCGCCGCCCGGCGTGCCGGGACCACGGTCTTCCTCGCCGACCACGACGCCACGGCGGTCCGGGTGGCCGAGGCGCTCGGCGCCGGCGTGGCCGGGACACCACCCGGCCCGGTCGACCTCGCGCTGATCGCGGTGCCGCCGGCCCAGGTCGGCCCGGTGCTGCGGGACGTGCAGCGGCACCGGTCGGCCCACAGCTACACCGACGTGGCCGGGGTCAAGGGCGAGCCGGAACGCGACGTCCTGCGGCTGGCTCGGATCCGGCCGCGTACGTCGGCGGGCATCCGATGGCCGGCCGGGAGCGGTCCGGCCCGATGGCCGCCACGGCCGACCTGTTCACCGGCAAGACCTGGGTGCTCACCCCGTCCGCGCGCACCGGCGCCGCGGCCCTGGCGAGCGCCACCGCGCTGGCCGAGATCTGCGGCGCGGTGCCGGTGCGGGCTGGCCAGCGGGGCGCACGACGCGTTGGTCGCGCTGACCTCGCACGTGCCGCACCTGATGGCCGCCCTCACCGCGGCGCGCCTGCGGGAGGGCCCGGCCGGAACGGAGACGCTCACCGGCCAGGGCGTCCGCGACGTCACCCGGGTGGCGGCCGGTGACCCCACACTGTGGACCGACGTCGTCCGGTCGAACGCGCCGGCCGTCGCCGCCGTGCTCCGCGACGTGCACGACGACCTGACCCTTCTGCTGGCCACGGTCGAGGCGCTGGCGACCCCGACGCCGGCCGCCGCGCCGGACCACCGGGCCGAGGCCGCTCGTGCGGTCACCGGGCTGCTGGCCCGCGGGGTGGACGGCGCGTCCCGGATCCGGCCGCCGTCCGCCGGCGCCCGGTTGCGAGTGGACCTCGACCACGGCCCCGGCGGCCTGCGCCGGCTGCTGCACGACGCCGCGCCGTACGGTGTCGCCCCGGACCGCACCGGCACCGCCCTCGACCGCGACGGCAATCTGGTGGTCCACCTCGAGGTGCCGGCGGCCGCGCTCGTGGCCGCGGCCGCCGGGCTCGCCACCGCCGGCTGGCCGGTCACCCCGGTGGGCGCGAACCGTGCCTGAGCGGTTCCAGAGGGGCCTCCGGCAGCGTCCGGGTCAACCGATCGGCACCTCGGTATGACGCCGGCCGCGGTGCGCGGGGCCACGGTCGGGTGTCGGCGCCGGCCGAGGTCATGTTGCCGGTCTCCTCGTAGCCGTAGCGACGCTCGACCATGGTGCCCGGCCCGTGGTCGCGGACCCGGAGCCGACCGGCGCATCCCGACAGCGTGCCCGGGCTGGACGCGATCCTCGAGACCGAGTCCGGCGAACGAGTGATTGCCGCGTTACGTCGCCGTCTCGATCTCGGCACGGATCGTCGCGAAGTCCGGGCTGACCGCCTTCACGTGTTTGGTGTACCAGACGAGGACGCCGATCGCGTCCGGGTCGGCCCAGACGCAGACGGCCATCTGGTGGTTCGAGTCGCCGGCCTCACGGCACTTCACCATCCCGCCCTGGGGGCCGGGCGGGATGCTCGTCGCATCCGATGTCCAGGTCAGGTCGAGCTCGCGGAACAAGAAGTCCACGGCGGACTTCGGCTCCTCGATCGATCCCCGGGCCGCGGTCATCAGCACGATGTCGTCCGTGCCGTCGTGGCCGTACAGACCGCCCACGGCGTTGTCGGCACCCGTGACGATCTGCCGAGCTGTGTCCTGCGCTAGCACGGGCGTGCCTCGACCTGTCCCTGGACAGTCCGGACGGCACCGATCGCCGAGCGGGACGCGACGACGCGTACGAAGCCTTGCGGACGCTCGTCGAGACGATCGAAACAGCCTGACCGCCGCACGGACGACCTCGCCTAACCAACAGTCAGCGCGCCTCGGCCCCGGGCGGTGCTATCCCCGGCCGCCCGCGGTTGCCGCCACCTGCCACGCCCGACAGCCATCTATCCAGCTCAATGAATGCGGTGTGACTGGGCAGCGTAGTTGGCGGTTGATGTTGAGCCGGGCGCGCACGCGTTCCTGTGGTTGGGGCAAGGTTCTTGGCGGCGGTTGGGCGTGGATGTTGACGGTTCGGTACATCTGGGCTAGATGAATCGCGGCCGGGAAGTCCCGAGGCGTAGGCCCGAATGCTGTCCTCGGTGCAGAAACGGAGGAATGTCTGTATTTGGCAGGACAAGCATTCGACGCCATTGGCGGTACACCCCGACCCGACCCTGATGTCACCCCGACGTCACGCGGGTGGTGGCACCGCGACAGCGCGTTGCGGCGTAGTGTTCGACTGTGTCCACATCGGCCGGATAGACTCTTCGCGTCGTACCTGCGGGGAGGCGGGATGTCCGGACTCATGCGCCGTCACAGTGCCATCGCGATAACGTTGACGTTAGCCTTGGCCGGGTGCACGGCTTCACCTGCGCGGCCTGCCCCGACCGCGATGAGCGCGCCGCCCGGTCCGACATTGCAGGGGCGCATTGTCGTTTTCAGCCCCGACGACCACACGATCCGCCGAGTCACCGGTAGCGGGCCGGACACTACGATCACCGCGGACGCAGTCGTCGCCGACCTGTCCCCGGACCGCAAGACGCTGGCGTACGTCAAACAAGACACCCAGCTGGTCCTGCGTAATCTGGCCAGCGGCGCCGAGCAGACGATCACCATCAGCGCCGACCACGCCGGGTTGAACGTCGCACCCGGTTGCCTGCATTGGTCGCCCGACGGTAGGCGGCTGGACTTCATCGCCGTGCAGGACGGCGGGCTCTACGTGACCACGCCCGCGGGCGTTGCGACCCGGGTGGACGCGCCCAAACATGCGACGTACGTGCAGAGTAACGGCAAGTTCATCTTCGGACCGCCCGATCCCGGCGCGCCGACCTTCGCCGCCACCTCGCAGCTGACCTGCGGCCAATGGCTGGACACGCGTCGGCTGGTCTTCGACCGGGTAGCGAAGATGCCGAGTGTGATCACCGTCGAGCAGGGCAAGCCGGCCGAGGTGCCACCCGACACGACCACCGTCGCCATCCTCGCCCCGATACGGCTGATCGACTCGCCGCAGCGGTGGGTGGTCCACGACCGCTGCGGCACCCGCATCCTGTCCCGGCTCTACAAGGACGCCAGCATCACCGAGTACACCGAGTACGTCCTGGACACGACAAAGCTGGGCGACGGTGATCTGGCGCGGCCGGGCGCCGTGGCCCCGGCGAGCGGCAAACTGCCGACGGTGGAGGACAACGCTTTCATCGCTGACTCCTGCGACGTGCTGGTGATCGACGCCTGCGACCACAGCACCGACGAGAGGTGTGTCACCAAGCGGTACAGCTCGCGTACCGGCGTCGTCCAGGATCTGTCCTCCTACGACCTGCACAGGGGCTTGGTCTCACCCCACCTCGTTGCCCCCGGCACGGCCGCTTGGAATCCGGCCGGCACCCAGTTCGCGACCGTCGGCGAAGGGTCCGTATACCTCAATGACCTTGGCACCGGCGCCTCGACGCTCGTCCCCGGCGACCGTGGCGGCGGTTACCGCCAGATACTCGGCTGGCTGCCCGACTGACAGAACATCCGACCCGGCCGACGCCGCACCTTTCCAGCGAGGTGCACCGCCCCGATCGGATCTGCCAGCCACCGGAGACGCCGAACCTGGTAGCACAGACTTTCCATCGACGCAGGCCGGATCTGGAACACCGCCCGAAGGACAAGGACAACATGCAGCGACCCACAGCCATAGGCTCGCCCCATGGGGAGGCGGTCCGAGATGACGGGGAATGCTGAGCGGGCGCTGTTTCCCATTGGCCTTGGGTATGAACACCCGCTTGACGCGAGCGGGTGAACGACCGGGAGGTGCGATGGGTCATCAGCTAAATCCGGACACCGCCGTCCCCGCACGGGCGGTGACTCGACTTAGTCGACGGACGCTCGCGACCACTCCCGCAGAGGGACCGCGCTCATGCTTGACACGGAACTGGTTGCCGTCACCCCGGAACGGTTGACCGCAACAACAGTCGCCATGGTGTCAGCCACCGTTCCCGCAACGCGGCATGGCAGACATCGACAGCTCAGGGACCGTCCTGGCACAGGTGGTCAGGAGCACGTTGCTGGGTCGAAGCGCTCCTGACCAGCGGCAGCCTACTCGGCGAGGTGCTTCCAGCGCGGTTGATCATGCCGTGTCCGCTGGGCGGAAATGCCGGGTCTACGTCGCGGCGTGGACGAGGTAGAGCGGCGCCGGCGAGCGAGGGATCTCGCTGTTGCCGGTCGAACCGATCCCGTCCGCTCCACTGACCGTCAACTAGCGTGCTCAACCGCCATCTAACGTGCCCAGTCTCATGCGGTAAGGGGTCATGACAAAGGCCCCGACATAGGGGTAGGGAATTCGGCGGTAGTGGGCGCCGCCGTAGCCACGTGCCGGCGCGGGCGAACACGGCGTCGACGCCGCCCGGGCCCAAGGCTACCGTGGCATCAGGAACCTTCGCCGAGATGTCGGCCACCCCGGCACGCGGGTCGAACGCGGCACCCTCACCCTGGTGCCGGCCTCCGGTGACCTCCAGCCCGGCCGCACCGGCACGGCCGACTACGTTCTCGTCACATCCTCCCGTCCGGCGGCGAACCCTCGACACCCCCTCACCCCGCCGGCGACGGCCCCGGGCGGTGGTCAAGGCGACGGGGGAGTCCTGCCCGTCACGGGTACGCGGACAGCAACGCTCGCGGCGGTGGGCGGAGGCCTGTTGGTGACGGCCTCATCGGGTACGCGACGGCCCGCAGACGCAGGAGCCGCGTCATCGCCTAGCCCGGCGGTCGAGAGACACCGTCCGGATCGCGGTGTTCGCACGCGTCGCCGCGGCGGAACGTGGCGGTCACCTGTCGGCGCGTTCCCTCAGGGCGCCCAAACGCTCTTCGGGCGAAAGGCGTCGAGGTCGGCGATCCCGGTGTTTCCACTTACCTGGAAAGGGCCTCCGAGGCAATCGTCATTGGCGAACATCGCTGCCGATCGCGAGTTGGTGTTGATGACCGAACGCGCCCGCTCGCCCCAGCCCTGATTGACCAGGCTCACGCAGATGCCGCCGCCGGACAACGTGATCCGTTGGCCGGTATAGCGAGTGCCGTCGAACAGGCACAGAGTGTTCGTGAATGGGCACTCGCCGACCGCGAGCGCATCGACGCCTCCCGCGCGCGCCGGAGCAGCCTGACCGATAGTTGCCACGCCGATCAGGGCGGCAGCCACGAACGGTGTTACGAGCCGGCGGATGAACACTGACATGCGAACGTCTCCTCAATGTGAACGGACGAAATAACAGCTCGGGTCATCGGACCGGATCCCGGGACAGCACCTTCCGTCCCGAGTCCTTCGGCCGCATCGATGGCAGACGGGTGTAACGGCCCCGGGGCCGCTCGGGCGGGCAGGGGTCCCGCGAAGGTGCCTTCGAATCATTCATGCCATCCACGCCCTTCGCCAAGGCATGCACCGACGTCGATGTATTGAGCACGCCACAATGGAGTGTGCGCGGCTCGCCGACCGGACAACCGTTCTCTGTGGCGCGGTCGCGGCCACGATTGTGCTGAAGGACGTTTCATGGCCGGCCCCAGCGGCGTGCCGATCGGTCTGGACTACGGCCTGCGCCTGGTCGATCACGCACCAATGCGCACCCGGAGCGGCCGCCGAGCGGATCTGATTCAGGGGACGCTTCCCGGCCGGGTCGGCGCCCACAGCGGTACGGGCGACGTGAGCGTTCGCACGAAGCGTCAGTGGAGGCTCAGGATCCGTTCGAGAACCGCCGCGATGCCGTCGTCATCGTGGACCGAACGTGCGGCTGCAAACCGACGCGTAATGCTCGGCTCGTCCGACGGTCGGTCATCCCGCGGCCGGCGGCCTGATCGGTATTGTCTTACCACCACCCTATATGTACTGTCACAAATCGATCGCTCTGTATGTGGCGCCTTCGGGGGTGGTGAGCATGCCGGTGTTGATGCGACGTGCTCGTGATCGCCTGAAGATTTTCAGCGGCGCCGGCGCCTACGGGCGGGGCGACCTGTGACGACGCCTTGGCCGACCTTCCGGCGGCCGCGTGGAAGGTCGCTGAGGGTGCTTTTCGGTAATCCCACTCCGGCCCGGCGAGCGTGACTGCGGTAATTCTGGTGTTGGTCGATTTGATCCCGGCTCAGTTGTCGCGGCTCCTCGCCGGCCGTGGTGACGGTAGTCGGCTGGAAGGTGTCTGAGTCTTGGCCACGGTCGACGTGTCTTCGCCCGCCGAGCGGAACGCCTCGTCCGTCCGCAAGGTGTTGCAGTACAACTGGATCGTCCCGGATGAAGTTCGAGAGCACCAGGACGGACACCGAGTGGGGCACGCTGTGGCGGCTGGTGTTCCCGCTGACCCGGCCGGCCCTGATCACGGTCGCCGTCTACAACGGCATCGGCATCTGGAACGGCTTTCTGCTCCCGCTGGTGTTGACCCAGAGCCCCGGCCTGCGCACCGTCCCCTTGGCGCTGGCCGACTTCCAGGGCCAGGCCAGCATCATCCTCGCGGCGGTCACGCTGACCCTTCTCCCGATCGTCATTCTGTACGCGATCGGGCGTCGGCAGTTGCAGAGCGGTCTCACCGCCGGCTTCAGCAAGTGACTTGCGGGAGGCATCCGGAGAGCGTGCCAAGCATCTTCGAGCGGCGCCGCACGCCCGGTCGCCTCGAGCGCGGGCCGACCGGCTCGGACGTCCAGCCGTGCGAAATCCCGTACGCGTCGGCGGTCCCGTCTTTTGTACGCCGGTGAGCTCGTCCCCGAGTCCTCCGAGGCGCTCGCCCTCGTCGCGTACGGCTGACAGGCCGAGATCGCGGAGGCGCACGGAGCCACGCCGCGACGCCCGGATGGTGACGGCGACGCTCGCCTGAAGGGTCGCTCCACTGTTCATCTGAGTCGTCGTACGCAGTTGAACAGACCCGGCCCGGGACGTCGGTATGTGGGAATCAACGATCTCTGGGAATGGTGTTATGGCTGGTGGGGTGGTGTATCGATCTTGGTGCGAAGACGGACCATTGCGGTATATGCCAGCTAATAGGACATACTGGTTGCCGTACGAAGATCCCGTCCAGTTCTTCATCGACTATGGTGACTGGAATCCGGCTCCGCGCGGTTCGAGCTATCAAGCCGGTCCTTTCAAGGTAAGGGTGAGATTAGAGCTCTTTATTGTGGCTTAATCACGGGGGAATCGCTTTGGCAGTCACAGAGGCTTCGCATATTCATGGGCTCGCTTTCCTTCAGGGGTGTTGCGAGCAGGTGCAGACGTCTTCGGTCGCGATGGTGCCGATCAGTTCGGTGGTGGTGTCGGCTACGCCGCGTTCCGGTGGTGAGGATGCCGAGCATGTGCGGCTGCTCGCCGAGGTGCTGGCTGATCTGCCGCCGATCGTGGTGCATGCCGAGACGATGCAGCTGATCGATGGTTTGCATCGGTTGCGGGCGGCGGTGTCGTTGGGGTGGACGGAGATCCGTGTCCGGTATTTCCACGGCCGGGTGGAGGAGGCGTATCTGCTGTCGGTCGCGATGAACGTGACGCATGGTCTGCCGTTGTCGTCGGTGGATCGGGTGGCGGCGGCGCGGCGGATTTTCGAGTCGTATCCGTCGTGGTCGGATCGGGCGGTCGCGGCCGCGGTGGGGTTGTCGCCGCGGAAGGTGTTGCAGGTGCGTCGGAGTCTGGCGGGGCCGGTCGCGCAGCAGGAACGCCGGGTCGGTCGGGACGGTAAGGTCCGGCCGATCAACGGTGCTTCGGGCCGGGAGCGGGCGGGGGAACTGATCCGGCAGAACCCGGACGCGTCGTTACGGGCGATCGCCCGGCAGGCCGGGGTCGCGCCGGCCACGGTGGCCGACGTACGTGACCGGATGCGGCGCGGGGCGCAGCCGGTGCTGCAGCCGCGGGACCGTTCCCCGCAGCCGCCGCGGGCCGGCAGCGGCGCTCAGGTGCCCGCGCAGCGGACCCCGGATGAGTTGTTCGCGGCGTTGCGCAGTCTGCAGAACGATCCGTCGTTGCGGTTCAACGAGGTGGGCCGGCTGGTCCTTCGGATGTTGCAGACCTGCGCGGTGGCGATTCGGGAACAGGAAAGCATCCTGGCGACCGTGCCCGCGCATTGCACGAACCAGGTGTCCGACCTGCTGATCGGCTACGCCGACGTGTGGCGCACCTTCGCCGTCGAGCTACGGAACAAAAGCGCGGTGGCGTGAGCCCGTCGCCCTCCGGCTGGTCAGGTGCGCGGCCCGTCGACCATCAGGGACGTTTATCGCTGTCCGACGATGAGCCGGCCGGCTACGTTCCTGGGTGCTCCAGGGTGAGTGTGGCGGCGCAGGTCCGCCAACGCTTATGTTGCGGCCATGTCCTTACCGGATTGCGAAGTCGGTCAATGGATCGAGTGTCAGCGTGACGACCGTGCACCCAGGCGGCATCCGTACCCGACTCGCGGAGAACGCACTGGTCGGCGACAAGGTGCGACAGACGAGATCGAGCCGAACCGCAAGCCCGTTCGCCCCGGCTGCTGAGGACAAGGCCGCGGAACAGATGCTGCGCGCGGTCGCGAAGCGCAAAGCTCGTGTACTCATCACGGCCAACGCGAAGGTGGCCGATCTGCAAGTCCGGCTCATGCCGGTCGGTTACGCGCGCATCGTGCGCGCCCTGAGTTCGCCACGCGGGGCAAGCACCACGAGCAGGCACGAGGTGGTCCGATGAACTACGTCGACGTTCCGGATCCCGTATCCGCTATCACAGACTGGTGACCCCGTCGCACCGCTGGCCCTGCTTCCGGCCCGACGACGTTGCTCGTGCTGGCCGGCGGCGTGTGGCCAGTCTTGACGCTCTCGGCGAGCACCGACCGGCGCATTCTATGGGATACCTCCTTCAGCGCGAGGGCGCGCATAACGATTAAGGCGGGATATTCCTCGAAGGCACCATGCGGAGTGCGTTACTACACGCTGACGGGTGGCGCGACAACACCCGCATGCCCTTGTCGAGGGTGACCTCTGACTACGAAACAGTCGACCGCCGCAAAGCATTAAGCGTACGTCTAGCCGCGTCAATTCAGCGGCTCGCTCGTCCCTCAAACCGGAGGCAAGGTCAGGTTGGAAAGGATCGGCACTACTGCCAGGCCAGGTTCGACATCATTCCCTTGAACTGAGGGGCCTCGGATTGTTGACGAAACTATGGGACCACATTGATCCTGATGAACGTGGCCGACCGAAGCGGGACCCCCATCCAAACGCACCAGCTATTCCGGGTCCAGCCCGAAGAAACCTACCTGACGTTCCTTTCTGCGTTGTGGATGCGCGGGTGCGCGGCGGCGTTCGGTGATGCTCGTGCGAGCACCGGTCACGCCGCCCTGCTCGACCTGCTCCGCCCCTGGGCGGAGCGGCCGATACCCGCAAACTGTGAGCGCCCGTCGTTCGTCTCCGCCGACGGGTTCCCGGCCGAACTGTCGTTCAGTTGGCGCGGCGGGCGACCGGAGGTGCGTACCCTGTTCGAGCCGGCAACCGCTGCAGACTCCGCTTACCGCGCTCAGCAGCAAGGGCGCGCGCTGGTCCGGGGTCTGGCTGGCCGTCCCGGGGTCGCGATCGACCGGTATCTGGCCATCGAAAATCTGTTCACCGCGGCTGACCCCCACCCGCATCGGTCGGGAGTGTGGCTGTCGCTCGCGGTACAGCCGGCCATCGACCCGCAGTACAAGGTGTACCTCAACCCGTGGATCGGCGGTGACGCGTGGGCGGTCGTCGCGGATATGATGCACAGGCTTGGGTTAGGGGTTCCCTGGCAGGTGGTGTCCGGACGGAGAGCGGAGCTGGTAGCCGCAGGCGCCGACCTGGACTACGTGGCGCTCGACCTCGGCGCGGATCCGCGTGCCCGAGTAAAGGTGTACTTCCGGCACCGGTTCGGTGGTGTCGACGGCATAAATCAGGTAGCTGGTTTGGCCTCTCTGCACGACCCGCACCGGGCAGCTGCCGCTATGCGGCTCGTGTACGGCGCCTCGGCCGGCGACCCAGGCAACGAACCTATGACCGGCCTGGCATTCCGTTCCGGCGACCGTCTTCCGGGAGAGGCCAACCTGTACCTGCGTCTGCCGGGCTCAGCGGAGACCGACCAGGCCGCTGCCGATCGGATTGTCACGGTGATGGAAGGCGAACAGGTCGGTGCGGATGCGTTCCGCCGTGTCCTTGCTGCTTTGGCCCCGCGAGATCCGCATCAAACGTCTGGTCTGGTCGAACTGCTGAGTTTCCGCACCCGGGGATCGGCGGCCACCGACATCGGGGTCTACTTCCGTCTCCCGGTTCACGTGCCGGTACCTGACGAGAATGGCCACGTCCGGGCCGGACACGGCTTCCCGCCGGTTCCCGCCGCAGTGACCGCCTCACCCTCGTGATCCTACGATTCCGTGGAGGCGAGTCCCGTCGCAAAGGTCGGACGGCCGCCGGTCTTACAGTTCTGTTCCCGAGTAGCCGAGGACGGCGTGCCGCCGTGGCGTCCTTCCGCAGCATCCGGTGTGGACAGGAGCACAGATTGAGCGGCGAGAGAACGTTGCCGTCGTCGCCGTCGGCCGGCTCAATGGGCTGCTGGACGAAACGCACCGGCAGGACACCGGGAAGCAGTCGAGAGACCCGCAGTTCATCGACCAGGTTCGCGAGGTCGTCGGCCGCTACCTCGACCGTCCCGAATGTCTCCGTCAAACCCGGTGCGCCGTTGGACGTCGTCGTCCGGCGCGACCACGCCACGAACTCGGTTAGCTCACCGTCGGACAACGTCACCGCGGCAGCAATCGGACTAGGCATCAGCCCTAGCCACTGGACAGCAATTGATGACTCAGGGCACTGGTCGGCGTTGAGGGCGGTGGCGATGCCGGCCAGGCGGGTCTTCAGGTGGCCGGCTTCGTTCGGGGTCGGCGACATCCACTGTGGAGATCGGTGGTGGCGATCGCGGCGCCAGGACGTCGACGATCGCGCTGGACCGTGCTGTTCAGCTGCAGCAGTACGACGTGAACACCTGTGGTGCCGCACGGCTGGCGGCTGAAGACCCTTCCCGGGAAATTGCCAGGGCGAGTTCCGCGCCTTACGGTGGCATTCCCACGATCGGCGCGGCTCCGGCTCGCCGGGTGGTCAGGCGCGGCGACCCGGCGTCCGCCTTCACCCAACTGCACACCACGTTCACACGATTCGGGGACGCGGATGGACTTCAGCCTCTTCTATTTCGCCAACAACGACACCGAGCGGCAGGACTGCTACCGGCTACTGCTGGAGGGCGCGCGCTTCGCCGACGACCACGGCTTCACCGCCGTGTGGACCCCCGAGCGCCACTTCCACGCCTTCGGCGGCCTGTACCCCAATCCCGCGGTCACGGGCGCCGCGGTCGCCGCCGTGACTAAGCGGGTGGCCGTGCGGGCCGGCAGCGTGGTGGCACCGCTGCACCACCCGATGCGGATCGCCGAGGAGTGGTCGGTCGTCGACAACCTCTCCAACGGGCGGGCGGGGGTGGCCATCGCCTCGGGGTGGCACGCCGCCGACTTCGCGTTGCGGCCGGAGAACTACGAGACCCGCAAGAGCGCGCTGATGGACACGATCGACACGATTCGCCGGCTGTGGCGGCGGGAGCCGGTCGAACTCGTCGACGGCGCGGGCGAGTCGGTGTCGCTGACGATGTTCCCGCCGCCGGTTCAGCCTGAGCTGCCGTTATGGCTGACCAGCGGCGGCTCCCCGGCGACGTTCGAATTGGCCGGACGGCACGGCCTGGGCGTGCTCACCCACCTGCTGGGCCAGGAGATCGGGACGCTGGCACAGCGAATCGCCGAGTACCGGGCGGCATACCAGGAGCACCAGGGCGACGGGGGACGCGCCCACGTGTCACTGATGTTGCACACCTTCGTGGGCACTGACCGCGAGGCTGTGCGGGAGACCGTGCGCGAGCCGTTCTCCCGCTACCTCGCCAGTTCCTTCGACCTGCTGGTCAAGGCTGCCGAGGCCGCGGGCGCCGACGGCGCCGCGATGATGCGGGAGCTGAAGAACGTGAGCGAGGAGGACCGCCGTTTTCTGGTGGCCCAGGCCTTCGACCGGTACTTCGAGAGCAGCGGCATGTTCGGGACCGTCGAGGACTGCATGGCCATGCTCAAGCAGCTCGCCCACGTCGGCGTGGACGAGGTCGCGTGCCTGGTGGACTTCGGCGTGGCGACCGACCAGGTCGTGGACAGCTTCCAGCACCTCGCCCGGCTGCACGACACCTGGCGTGCGTACGCCGGGCGCTGAGGGCCCCCGTGGGCAACCACTGTCCCGGGGCGTCTGAGAGGCCCCGGGACACCCTGCTGGAGACCCAGGGCCGGCGCAGACGGGACGCGGACCGGCAGCCCCTTACCCCGCCACACGGCCCGTCGTAGGCCCGCGTCGCCAGCGGGACGACGGCGACCCCAGGCCCGAGAACGTGAGCACCGACGACTGGACGGAATGCCGCAGCGGGAGCGCAGGATCCACAAGATTGCCGGTCGGGTCGCCCCACAGCTTCCAAAGGGCGGTGACCAGAACAGTCATCGGGTTTCACTGGGCGAGGGACTGCAGCCGTCCCGGCAGGTCGGCGACCTGGTAGACGGTCGCCGACAGAAACGACGTCGGCATGGTCACGAGCGTCGCGATCGCATGGACCCTTTTTGCTCGCGCTCGCCGGCGTCAGACCGGACGGTCATGGCCGCCCAACGAGGAAACCTCGCGGGGAACCGGAAGCGGTGTGGTGACCGGGATGGTGTGTCCGTGGTGTCGGCTACGCCGCGTTCCGGTGGTGAGGATGCCGAGCAGGTGCGGCTGCTCGCCGAGGTGCCCCAACAACGGTGCTTTGGGCCGGGAGCGGGCGGGTGAGCTGATCCGGCAGAGTCCGGACGCGTCGTTACGGGCGATCGCTCGGCAGGCAGCGACGTTCATCGCTGTCCGACGATGAGCCGACTGGCTACGGTCCTGGGCGCTCCGAGGTGCCAGCGGCGGGTTCGACGCCGATCACCGGCACCCGGATCCCGGCCCCCGCCTGACGGGCACGCCGCAGGAGCAGGTGCCCCGCCGCGACGTCCTGCGCGGCGATGCCGAGCGACTTGAAGACCGTGAGCTCGTCGGCGTTCGTCCGTCCCGGATGGTGGCCCGACAGTACCTCGCCGATCTCGGCCCGGATGCAGTCGGCCGTCAGCCGGCCCTCCTCCAGGGGTATCAGCAGGTCGTCGGCCTCGTTGAGGGCGGATTCGCGGCTGTCCACGAACACGCCGGCCCGCTGGACGACGGAAGTGTCCAGTTCGCGCTTGCCGCGAAAGCTCGCGCCGATCGCGTTGACATGGGTCCCGGGGACGAGCATGTCGGCCGACAGCAACGGCCGGCTGCTGGCCGTGGTGGTGCAGACGACTTCCGCGCCGCGCGCGGCCTGGCCGACGTCCGCCGTGCACCGGACGTCGAGGGCCGGAAGCGTCTTGCGGGCCCAGTCGGCGAGGCGGAGCGCGCGCTCGGGGCTGCGGTTCCAGATGCGCACCTCGTGCAGGGCGGGCATCACCTCCGCCATGGCCGCGATGTGGCTGCGCGCCTGCGTGCCGGCGCCGAGGACGGCGAGGACGCCGGCGCCGGGGACGGCCAGCGCGCGGGTTGCGGCGGCCGATGCGGCCGCGGTGCGGAGAGCGGTGACGGCGACGGCGTCGATGACCGCGCTGGGCGCCCCGGTCGCCGGGTCGAACACCAGGACAACGCCGCTGTGCGGGCCCATGCCGTACTTCGCGTTTCCAGGCTTGATGACCATGACCTTCACGCCGAACGCGGCCGCCGGGTCGTCGTCCGGGCCCGCAACGACGGCGGGCATGGTCGCCAGTGCTCCGGCGTCGTCATCGGCGAGGACGCCGCGCA
This sequence comes from Actinoplanes sp. NPDC051343, assembly GCF_044455125.1. Classification (NCBI taxonomy): domain Bacteria; kingdom Bacillati; phylum Actinomycetota; class Actinomycetes; order Micromonosporales; family Micromonosporaceae; genus Actinoplanes; species Actinoplanes sp. NPDC051343. Next base: position 30,701 of record NZ_JBITEL010000001.1, on the reverse strand, counting down.
GCGGCTGAGGGGACCGACGCGCGCTGTGGTCGCGGAAGACCCGGTCCATGAGGTCGATCGCCTCGGCGGGCGTGAGTAGATCGTGAACGGCGCGACCGTCGAGGATGAGCAGGCCGTCACCGGCCGGGCCCGACCAGGCCGGCTCCGGGTGCGACGTCATAGGGCGATCGCCTGACCGATGATTTCCTTCATGATTTCGGTCGTCCCTCCGTAGATGGTCTGCACGCGCGCGTCGACGAAGGCCCGGCCGATGAAACCCTCGGAGCTGTAGCCGTACGCCCCGTGCAGCTGAAGGCACTGATCGCTGACCTTCTTGCACAGCTCGGTGTTCCACCACTTCGCCATCGAGGCCTCCTCGGTGAGCAGGGCGTCACGGTCGTGCTCCACAATGCACCGGTCGGTGAATGGCCGCGCCACCTCCAGCTCCGTCGCCATCTCGGCGAGCTGGAACCGGACGTGCTGGTGGCCGGTCAGGGGCTGACCGAACACGATTCTCTGCCGGCAGTACTCCAGGGTCTCCTCGAAGAGCCGCTCCGCGAGGGCGAGGGCCGACACCGCGATGGACAGGCGTTCGCGGGGAAGGTTCTGCATCAGGTACACGAACGCCATGCCCTCCTTGCCCAGAAGGTTGGCCCGCGGCACCCGTACGTTGTCGAGGAAGAGCTCGATGGTGTCGAGCGAATGCAGGCCGATCTTCGGTATGGGGCGGCCGGGAACGACGCCGGGCATGTCCGGATGAACCACGAACAGGCTCGCCGGTGACGTGCGCTGACCCTCGCCCTGCCGGTCGCCGTGATCCCGGGCGACGACGATGATGTTGTCGGCGACCAGGCCGTGCGTGACGAAGGTCTTCTGTCCCTGCAGGACGAACCCGTCACCGTCCGGCCGGGCGGTGGTGCGCATCGCGGAGACGTCGCTGCCCGCCTGGGGCTCGGTGATGGCGATCGTGCTGATGGCCTCGCCCGAGCAGAAGGCGGGCAGCCACCGTCGCTTCTGCTCGTCGGTCGCCAGGCTGGTCAGATAGCCGCCGGCCACCTCGCTGTGCAGGTTGAAGGCCGGGCTCAGCGTACCGGCCCGCGCCAGCTCCTCGTTCCGGATCGCGTGGTAGCGGTAGTCGGTCACTCCGGCACCGCCGTACTCCGGACTGATGTCCGGAGCCAGGATGCCGGCGCGGCCGGCGGCCAGCCACAGGGACCGGTCGACGACCCCCGCCGCCTCCCACTTGCCCAGGTTCGGTGTCATCTCCCGGGCGATGAACGTACGCACCAGGGACCGGAACGCCTCATGGTCGCTGTCGAAGATCTCACGCTGCACGGGGTATCGGCCTCCGGTCTGGTGGAGCGGCTATGCCGGCTGCTTGCTGGAAGCGCTGATCTCGTTGCCGGCGACCCCATCCAGCACGGACACCCTGGGAATCAACGTACGCAGACGTTGGATCATCACGTGGCAATAGGCGGCGTTGTGCGCGTCGTCGCGCAACCGCGGGTGCGGCATCTTGCCTTCGCGGGGATGCTCGACGCGGAGGCGGACGGCGTCGGATCCCGGCGGTGCCAGGCCCAGCTGCCCGGGAAGTGACCTCATGCTCGCCGGGAGCTCGATGGTGACGCCCCGTTCGGTGGGCTCCACCCAGCGCACCTCGCTGGCCGATACGGTCGGCGGCCGGAACGCCTCACTGTAGATGTACGGCCGCGCGACCAGGTCGATGTCGAGTGCGCACCGGGCCAGCGGGTCGGACCACCACGGCTGGGAGCGGGCGAAGTCGTACAGGAGACGGTCGAAGGTGTCGCGGTGCGAATGCAGCACCAGGTGCGCGGCCTGCCCGATGTTGAGCAGATCGTAGTTGTCCGCGGTCGACACCGAACGGGCGACGAACCGGCCGATCTCGTCGTCGCGCTGCTGGAGGAACCGGCTCGCCGCGGCGAAGAACTCGTCGAACGGCTGGATGCCCTGGTCGTCCAGGTACCGCGCGAGGTAGTACCCGGCTCGCGCGTTGTACAAGCTCTGAACGGCGTAGTAGAACCACGTGCCCTCCACGCATTCCTCGGCCGTGACCCACTTGGTGGCGACCACGACGTCGGCCTCGGCGCGGTCATCCGGCGCCCGGACCACCTCGATGCCGAAGGTCTCCCGCTTCTCGTACAGTGACGTGTTCGGCAACAGCAGCTGGGGGTAGATCGTCAGCGTGTCCGCTCGCATGCGGCAGAGCCGGGCGACGCCCGCCTGGAACGACGCCAGGGTCTCACCCGGCAGCGGCCAGATCATCTCGATGAACGAGCTCATGTTCTTCTCGGTCAGCGTGCGCTGCAGGTCGATGTACGTGGTCTCCCGGATGTTCTCGCGCTCGATCAGTCGCAGAGCATCCGTGGTGACGGTCTGCAGCGAGATGGGCTGGCTCGTGACCAGACCGCCCTGGATGAGGATCTCGGTGATCTCGGCGACCCGTTCCGGCCGGTTCTTCGCCGCGGCGATCACCATGGACGTGGGGAATCCGTACTCCTGCTTGCAGGCGACGATGTGCTTGCTCAGGTCGACATCGCGCGGTGACAGCCCCCAGTTGGCGTCGGCGATGAAGACGCTGGCGATACAGTTCTCGCTGATCCACTGAATGTCGGCCCGGACGCGGTCCTCGTCGAACTTGTACACCTTCGAGTTCGTCGCCGCGCCCCAGAAGCAGAAGCCGCAGTGGAAGGGGCATCCGCGGTTGGTCTCCAGCACGGTGAAGGTGTATTCGCCTCCGTCGAAGATGCCGGCCGCGAACGGCGAAGGCAGCTCGTCGAGGTGCTTCAACCGCGGAGTGAGTTCCGTCGTGCGAAGCTGGCCGTCCGCCCAGTAGCTCACGCTGGACACCTGGTCGAAATCAGGCTCGTCGGTCGCCATGGTGCGCAGGAACTCGTAGAACGGCTGCTCGCCCTCGCCGTTGCACACGACGACGGGGGTGTGCTCGGGCGCCACGTATTCCGCCGCGCGGTTGATCACCTGCGGGCCGCCCAGAAGGTAGTGGGCGTCCGGCCGACGCTCGAGGAGCCGCCGCAACAGCTCCTTCACCACGCCCATGTTCCAGATGTAGCAGCTGAAGGCATAGATGTCGCTCTCGCGACCGATCAGGTCCTCTTCCAGCTGGTCGATCTCACCGCGCAGGCCGCGGGTGTAGATGTCGAAGTCGTAGTAGTCGGCGATCGCCTGATCCTGGCAGGCGTACGCCTGAAGGTAACCCGAGACGAGCGGCACGGTGTTTTCGTAGACTGACAGCTCGACGAGCGTGACACGTTTGGTTTTCATCGGATCCCCCCGTACTACCCTTGTCGGCTGCGGAGAACGGCCGCGAGATCGCTCAGCACGGGATGCTCGTGAATGTCCTCCGGTCGCATGGTGATTCCGCGGCGCCGGCCCTTGCTCACCAGGCGGATGACCCGCAGCGAGTCCCCTCCGATGTCGAAGAAGTCCTGCTGCGGGTCGACGGTTTCCAGGCCCAGCACCTCGCACCAGAGCGCGACCAGCTCCGGGTCGACGTCCCCCGGCTGTTCGGTGACGCCGCCACCGGCCTCAGACTCCTGCGGCAGAGGCCGCGCGCGGAGGTCCTCGCGATCGATCTTGCCGTTCGCGGTGGCCGGCAGCGCGTCCACGCAGACGATCGCGGCCGGGACCATGTAATCGGGCAGGATCTCAGCGGTCCGCTTGCGCAGCATGTCCCCATCGGCGCCGGGCGCCACCACATACGCCACAAGGAGTTCTTGGTGATGGGCCACGACGGCGGCGGAACGGACCGAGGCGTCCTTCAGCAGCGCCGCCTCGACCTCGGCGGGCTCGATGCGGAAACCTCTCAGCTTGATCTGATCGTCGGTCCGGCCGCAGAAATGCAGCGTGCCGTCGGCCGACCGGCGCACGGCGTCCCCGGTGGCGTACATCCGGGCGCCGGGGTCGGAGCTGAACGGGTCCGCCGGGAAGCGGGCCTCGGTGAGATCCGGGTTCGCCACATATCCCCGGGCCAGGCCGGCTCCGGCGAGGTAGAGCTGACCGAGCGCCTCCGGCCCGGCCGGGCGCAGGTTCTCGTCGAGAACGTAGGCCACGATGTTGCGGATCGGGCGCCCGATGGGCGGGAAACCGCCGTCCGCCCCATCGGCGGAGACGACCTCGGCCCACGTGGCCACCACCGTGCATTCCGTGGGGCCGTAGTTGTTGCAGAGCCGGAAGGGCAGGCCCGGCGGGGGATACCGATGGAGGCGATCGCCGCCGACCAGCATGGTGCGCAGGGCCACCGTGCCGTCCTCCCGCCGCGGCCACTCCAGGTCGAGCAGCTCCTCGGCCAGCGGGGTGGGCACGAAGGCTGTCGTCACCCCGGTCTCGTGGAGCCAGGAGACGAGTTCGCGGGGGGACCGCAGCAGCGGGGAGTCCACGATGTGCAGCGCGGCGCCGGCGGCGAGGCAGGGCCAGACCTCCAACGCGAAAGCGTCGAACGACGGCCGCACCAGCTGCGTGAGCCGGTCACGCTCCGTGATTCCGTACGCCTCCAGGTACCAGTCCACGAGATTGGCCAGTCCGCGGTGCTCGACCAGGATCCCCTTGGGCCGGCCGGTGGACCCGGACGTGTAGTTGACGTACGCCACGTCGTCGTTCCCGGCGGCCGGGGGAGCGTCCGGCGCCGCCTCGTGCCCCTGGCCGGCGTCGAGCCGGTCGAGGTGCAGCGTCTCCACCGGGAGCTCCGCGGACCCCGGCCACACCGTGCTCCGGGTGAGCACCAGGCTCGTCCCGGACTCCTTCAGCATGTGGTTCGTGCGTTCCGTGGGCTGGGTCGTGTCGAGCGCGAGATAGGCGCCGCCGGCGGTCATGACGGCCAGCGCCGCGATGACCAGCTCGGCGGAGCGTTCCAGGCCCAGCCCCACCACCGAGCCCGGCGCGACGCCTCGCCCGCGCAGCGTACGGACCAGCGACGCGACCCTCGTGCCCAGTTCTCCATAGGTCACCACGACCGGCCCGTCCACCAGGGCCACCCGGTCGGGCTGCCGCTCGACAAACCGTTGCACTCGTTCGGGAACCGGAGGTCGGATGTTCATGCCAGCCCTTCCTCGTATGCCACCGCGTCGGCCTTCGACAACTCCGACGCCACCAGCGCGACGACGTCCGCCGGGCGTTCACTCAGATAGAAATGGCCTCCGGGAAAACGCTCGAGGCGGAAATCTCCCGCCGTCAGCTCCTGCCAGGCCCGGGTGGCCGCCTCCGGCGTCTCGTCGTCGTCATCGCCGATGAGCGCGGTGATCGGCACCGTGAGTGGCGATGCGGCGGCCGGGCGGTAGGTCTCGACGATCTGGTAGTCGGATCGGAGCGGGGGCAGAAACGGCGCCAACAGGTCACGGTCCTCCAACAGCGTCTCGTCGATCGTGCCGAGCCGGTTCAGCTCCTCGATCAGAACGGAGTCGGGGGACCGGTGAAACGCGGTACGGCGGCGCCGTGCGGGTGCCGGATAGCCGGACACGAAGAGTGCGGCCAGCCGGGTACGGGGGTTGCCGGACAGCCTCTTCGCGACCTCGAAGGCCACCGCCGCGCCCATGCTGTGGCCGAAGAGCGCGAGCGACTGATCCGCGTGTGGCAGCAGGACCTCGGCCACCGCGTCGGCCATCGTGTCCATGGCGGATATGGCCTGGTCATGAATGCGGTCCAGGCGGCCGGGATACTGGACGGATATCAGCTCGAATTCGGGTGGCAGCAGGGGTGCCCAGCCGCGAAAGAATGGAGCGCTCGCGCCCGCCGGAGGAAGACACACGAGCCGGACCCGGGCGTCCGGCCGGGGATGGTAAATGCGCAACCAATCGCGTTTTGAGGGCATCAGTCACCCCGATGCCGAATCGTTCCGTCACCGGCCGGCGAAATGTGGCACACGGTGGACTCCTGTTTTCGAGCTTATGGAAGCGCGCCATGTCGCTCATGCGGCGGCCGCCCCGGCCGGCTCCATTGATCGAGCCGAATCATGGCGTTCTTGCGGGGCGGCAGTCAAGGGCGGACAGGCCCGCTGTACGGTGTTCAACTGCGTCGCCCGCGCAGTTGAACACCTTTATCGACGTCACTTCATTTGACCGCGCGGTGACGATCGGACTCCTGGAAGATTTCGATGACATATGTGCCGGGATCCAGGACCGCCGCGTGTTCTTCCTGATCGCCGATGACGAAGGTCTCGCCACCCGGCCACGCCCAGGTCTCGCCCTCGAGCGTCAGGGCGACACAGCCGTCGAGGACGATGAACTATCTCGATGCGGTGTCTTGGCCCGACGACATCGCGGACCGGAGTGTATATACGGCCCTGATGATCATCCTTATTTCGCTGATTATCACGGTTTTCTCTTGGCATTACCAATGCGCGCCCGCCAATGTAGCTACATCGGGTAGGGATAGCAACCCTTGACATCGACGATCTTCGTGGATACGGTCCGGAACTTACGCGGTTCGGCTGCCACAGTCGGCGTACAACGGGGGCATTATGTCGGCGGATTGCGTGCGACCTCACCCTGCCCGGAGTCGGCCGGAGACCCGCGTTATCCCGGCGTGACCGGCTGGACCGGACCATTTCCGAATCGCCGAGGGCGACCTGATCCAGACTCTCCCGGCGGAAGGTCAAGTGCCCCGTGTCCAGTCCCCGCTATCCGCTCACCTGCTCCCGGGCTCCCATGCCCGACTCCGCACGCGCCGAGATCGTCGCCTCGCCGGTGTTCGGCCGGCATCTCACCGACCACATGGCGTCGGCCACGTGGACGGTCCGGAAAGGCTGGCGGGACCGGAAGGTCGGTCCGCTCGAACCGTTCACGCTGCACCCGGGAACGGCCGTGCTGCACTACGGTCAGGAGATCTTCGAAGGGCTGAAGGCCTACCGCCACGCCGATGGCGGGGTGTTCCTCTTCCGCCCGGAAGTCAACGCGCGGCGGTTCGCCCACTCCGCGCGGCGGATGGCCCTCCCACCGTTGCCGGAGGAGGACTTCCTCGCCAGCATCGAGGCCCTGGTCCGCGCCGACGAGCAGTGGGTGCCCCTCCGCCGACGCCGGAGACAAGAGCCTCTACTTACGCCCTTCATGTTCGCAGCGGATGAGTTCACGGCTCTCCGGGTCCCCGAGCGGGCCGTCTACTCCGTCATCGCCTGGCCCGCGGGCCCCCTCTTCCCCTCCGGCCACAACGGGGTGACGCTCTGGATCAGCAGCCGCTACACCCGGTCGGCTCCCGGTGGCACCGGCGACGCGAAGTGCGGCGGCAACTACGCCGCGAGTATGGCGGCCCAGATCGAGGCCACCGAGCACGGCTGCGACCAGGTTTTGTACCTGGACAGGACCGGTGGAGAGGGGAATCTGGAAGAGGCGGGCACGATGAACGTGTTCCTCGTGACCGGGGACGGCCTCCTGGTCACTCCCGCCCTCGGCGCGATTCTCGACGGTGTCACCCGCGACGCCGTGCTGTCGTTGGCCGCCGAGTTTGGGCTCACGCGGTCGGTGGGGGCTTCCCGGCAAGCAGACGATGGCGCTGCGCGAGCACCTTCTAAACATCCAGTTCGGTCGGGTGGCGGACCGTTACGGCTGGATGCGGCGGGTGGTGTGAGCGCGCGGCGCTTCTCCTCCGAGTCGAAACGACGAGGTCGCAGTAATTCCACAACCGTTCCCCAACCTTGAACTGCCATGATTCGCCAGCGCACACGGGGCTGACGGTTTGCGCCTAGAACCAGCTCCGGAATGTGCGACGACACCATCGGCCAGCGCGAGGAGCGGGTGTGACGAACCCATTCGAGGATCCGGAGATCGACTACATGGTGCTCATCAACGACGAGGGTCAGCGTTCGCTATGGCCCGCGTGGGCGGATGCCCCGGCGGGATGGCGGATCGAGGTCGAGCCTACTGACCGCGAGTCGTGCCTGGCCCATGTCGAGGCGAACTGGACCGACATGAGGCCACTGAGCCTGGTCCGCGCCGTGGAGCAGGCACAAGTGGCGGGCCGGGCCGAGCTGGGCGCGGCGTCCACCTCGGAATGAACGGACGGACGCCGCGCCGGTGTCGCATACCTGGGAGGAGGCCGGATGTCGACGCGGGCATGGCGACTGTTGCGTGCCGGTGGTGACGCGCCAGCGGTCCTGTGTGTGGACTACAGCCAGACCCAGGCGCGTGCCGAGGCGACCTTCCACGATCTCGCCGCCGCGCTTCCCGCCCGGTACCCGGTCTGGGGCACCGATGAGGGCGCCTGGCGCGACGAAGACCTTCCGGCCGAGCCAGTCGCCGAGATCGCGGCCATCCTCGGGTTCTGCGCCGGCGCGAGCCTGGCGTGCGCTCTCGCCGACCGGGTGGCCCGCCGTACCGGCACGCCACCGCCACTGGTCCTGTTCGACCCGTGGGCGGTGACCGCGGCGGCGCTGCTGCACGAGTTCGGTCGAGCCGTCGAGGGCGTCGCGGCCGGTGTGGCGCCCGAACGGCTCGACGCCGCCAAGGCTGAGGCGCGGGAGCTTCTGTCGGGTTATGCCGACCGGTCCGGTCCCCGGCTGGCGCCGCTGGCCGACGCACTGGCCGACCACTACGCCGCGCTCGCCCGACCGGCCTGCGCCGCGCAGCGCGTGCCCGAGCGCATCGTCGACCAGCTGTGTGCCCGGACCCGGGGCTTCCTGGACTACCTCGTACGCTCCGCTTCGGTGCCGCTGCGGTGCCCGACCCCTGCGCTCGTGGTCACGGCGGCCGGGTTCGAACCGCCGCCGGTGTCCGGCCCGCATCGGGTGCTCCACCTCGACGTCGATCACCCTGGACTGCTGGCCGCGCCCGAAGCCACCGCGGCCGTCGCGCGGACGCTGGACGGCGACGCGGAGGTCGGGCAGCCGCGGTCCGAGCCGTCGGAGGTCCGCTGGTGAAAGGGTCCGCCGACCGTACCAGCGCGGCAGCGGTGATGTCGCCCGGCGGCGGTCCGGTCAGCCGCAAGGAGCAGGCGCTGTGGTTGTTCCAGCGGCTCGCGCCGGAGGCGACGGTCGACAACCTGGTGTTCGCCATCCGTACCTCGGTCACGCTCGACCTCGCCCGGCTGGCCGGCGCGGTCCGTGAGCTACTCCGCCGTCATCCCGCGCTGCGGACGACCTTTCCTGCCTCGCGTGGTGTCCCGGTACGGCGGGTACTCGACGCTGACGACGTTCGGCCACCGGTGTCCACGGTGGCCACGACGGGCGACCGATTGGCCGCGACGCTCACGGCACTGGCCGGCCCGCCGTTCGACCTCACCACCCAGGTGCCGCTGCGGATCAGCCTCGTCACCCTCGCCGAGGGCGGCAGCGTGGTGTGCCTGGTGGTGCACCACATCGCATTCGACGGACGCTCGGCCGGCATCGTGCTCCCCGAGCTCGCCACGATCTACATGCAGAAATTCCCGTCGACCGCCACGGCGCCCCGGACTCCCGCGCCGATCGGCCGGACGCCGTCCCGGGACAGCCTGCGGTACTGGGTCGACGCGCTGGCCGGTGTCGACCCGGCGGCCCAGCCGTTGCGACAGGCCAGGCCGGAACCGCCGACGCCGACGTTCGCCGGGGGCCGGCTGGACCGTGATCTCGCCTCCGCGGCCCGGCTGGCCCTGGACACCCTCCGGTCCCGGTTGCGAGTCACCGACAACATGGTGCTGCTGGCGACGTACCTTCTTCTCCTGGCTCGGCACGGTGCCGGACCGGATCTCGTGGTCGCCGTGCCGGTGGACATCCGCGGCCGCGACGACGCGGCGAGCGTCGGCTTCGGGGTCAACACGATCCCGTTGCGAGTCGCGGTCGACCTGCGAGCCGGGTTCCGGCAGCTGGCCGCGCAGGTGCGCGAGCGGCTCGCCGCCGGGTTCGCGCACGCGGACGTGTCGTTCGAGAGCCTGCTCGGCGAGCTGGGCCTGGACACCGCCAGGACGTGGCGGGCGCCGCTGTTCCGGCACATGTTCAGCTTCCTGCCACCCGCCACGGTGGTGCCGGCGGGTCCGCTCCCGGACGCGGAGTGGGTCGCCGTCGATCGCGGGACCAGCCGCTACGACCTACGGTTCGTGGTGCTGCGCTGGCCCGACCGGTTCGAGCTGCAGGTCGAGTACGCCACGGAGATCCACGACGAGGCGGTCGTGCGAGCGCTCGTCGAGCGGTTCGAGCTGCTGCTGCGGGCGGCCGCCGCCGACCCCGATCGCCCGGTCGGCGAGCTGGACCTGTGGCACGCCGACGAGCAGGCCACGGTGGCCCGGGTCAACGGGGACGGCCTGGCCTGGCTGGCCGGGCGGGGCCCGACCACACCCCTCGTGCCGCACCGCATCGCCGACCGGGCGGGCCGGACACCGCGGCGGTGCGCGTTCCTGGAGGACGGCCGCGTGGTCGACCACGGCGACCTGGCCGCTCGCGCCGGCGCGGTCCGCCGCGAACTGGCGGCCACCGGAGTCGGACCGGGCGACATCGTGGCGGTGGCCGCACCCCTCGGTGCGGACCTCGCCTCCGCGGTCCTCGCGGCCTGGTCGCTGGGTGCCGCGTACCTGCCCCTCGACCCGGCCGAGCCGCCGGAACGGTTGCGGGCACGGCTGGACACGGCCGGAGCACGGGCCGTCGTGGTCGGTGGTGACGCGGACGCGCCGGCCGTCGCGGGAACACCGGTGGTGCGGCTCCCCGCGTCGTGGCCGGGCCCCACCGGCGATGCGCTCGCCGATGGGCTCACGGCCGTCCGTGGCGACGACCGGGCGTACGTGATCTTCACATCGGGTTCGACGGGCGAGCCCAAAGGGGTCGAGATCACCCACGCGGCGCTGGCGAATGTCGTGGACTTCTTCGGCCTGTACCTCGCGGTCACCGACGACGACCGGATGCTGTGGCTGACGTCGTTCGGCTTCGACATCTCGGCGTTGGAGCTGTTCCTGCCGCTGTGCCACGGCGGCGGCGCGGTGGTGGCACCGGCCGAGGCGCGGGTACGGCCCGGGCTGCTACTGGATCTCGTCGCGCGCCACGACGTGCGGATCCTGCAGACCACGCCGACGATCTGGCGGCTGGTAGCCGGGCAGCTGCGTGACGACGAGCTCGCCGGCCGGCAGGTGCTGTGCGGCGGCGAGCCGCTGTCGGCGGCGCTGGCCGCTCGCCTGCTGCGGTCGGGCTGCCGACTGCACAACGTATATGGGCCGACCGAGACGACGATCTGGTCCACGGTCGCCGAGATACACCCCGGCCAGAGTGATCCGGTCGGGATCGGCACGCCGGTCGCGGCCACCGTCGTCGACGTCTGCGACGCGTCCGGTCGTCCGCTGCCCCCCGGCCTCGTGGGTGAGCTGCGCATCGGCGGCGCCGGGGTGGCCCGCGGGTACCTGGGCCGGCCGGACCTCACGGCCGAGCGGTTCCGCGAAGACCCGGTGCTCGGCCGGCACTACCGCACCGGCGACCTCGCTACCTGGCGATCCGACGGCACCCTCGAGCTGCTCGGCCGCGCCGACCGGCAGGTGAAGCTGCGCGGCCGCCGCATCGAGCTCGGCGAGGTGGAGGCCGCGCTCGAACGGCACCCCGGGGTGGCCGCCGCGGCCGTCGTGGTCCGTGGCGATCCGCAGGCCGACGGCCGACTCGTCGGCTACCTGCAGCCACGCCTGGCGAGCGACGAGCCTCGACTGCGCGTTGAGGTGTCCCGCCACGCCGGCGCCGTGTTGCCGCACTACCTCGTCCCGGCCGACCTCGTGGTGGTTGCCGTGTTGCCGCGTACCAGCTCGGGGAAGGTCGATCACCGGGCCCTGCCGGACGTGCCGGCAGGCGACGTCGCGGCTCCCGCATCGGCGACCGGCGGCGACCCGCTGGTCGGCTCGCTGATCGAGATCTGGACCGAGTTGCTGGGCCACGCCGACCTCGACGAGCACAGCAACTTCTTCGCCAACGGCGGGCAATCGCTGCTCGCTGCCGTACTGACCGCCCGCGTCGGCGAACTGACCGGCCTGGACGTGTCGCTGTCGGATGTGCTGGCGGCACCGACACCGCACGAACTCGCCCGCCTCGTGGGACAGGGGCCTGACCCGGGCCGGGCCGGCGACGCCGACGGGTCCCGGACCTCGTCGAACCTTCCGGACACGGCGCAGCGAACGACCGTCGCCGGAAGACCCAAGTGACAGCTGCGTGGCGCGGTGTCCGGTGTGCACGGCGCCGGTATGCGAGCAGCGGTGAAGGAGCGGATCATGCATTCTGATACGACTGACCGCGTCGGCGAGTATGCGGAGATCCGCGGCCGGATCGACCCGGTCGCCTTCCGGGCCGCCCACGGCAGGCTCGCCGAAGAGCTTCGAACCGAGGCCGCGGAGCCGGCGGCGTTCGAGTTGGTCGAGGTCGATCTGTCGGGTCGGCGCCGGCCTCGGCGAGCCGCGCTCGCGTGGATGCGGCGTGAGTTGGCCGGCCGACGCGCTCCGGACGCCCCGCATGCATCGGCGTTGCTGAAACTTTCGGATGAACACTTCCTCTGGTTCCTGCGTTTCGACCGCGCGGTCGTCATCGCGAAGCGGATGGCGGCTTTGTACACCGCCCAGGTGTCGGAGTCCGTACCGGACGGGCAACCGTTGGGCCCGATGCCGGTCGAAGCCGGTCCGGGTGCCGGTCGGACCGTTCGTGCGTCATGGTGGCTGACCGGCGCGGACCAGGAAGGGCTGCACAGCCTGGCGTCGCGGACCGGTGTCCGGTCCCAGGACCTTCTGGTCGCGGCAGCGGCAGTGGACTGTGCCCGAGAGACTCGTGCCGAGCGGGTGTCGGTCGACACGGCGGAGTCGGGACGGCTCGAGGTGTCCGTCGCACCCGGCACGTCTTTCTCGGACAACGCCAGAGAGGTGTCCGAGACCATCCGCCGTGGCGGAACCCGTCCTCCGGCCGGCCCGGCCGGCGCCGCAGCCGTCACGGTGTTGGCATCGGACCGGATGCTGGCGTTCGGCGCATGCGACGGATTCGTCCACAATCTCTCCGTCGGCCGGGTCCAAGGCATGGCCTTGGTGGTGTCGAACCGACCTGGCGGCCGGTTGCTCGTCGCGGTCGACGCGGACGCGGACGAGTACGACCGGGCCGCGGCGAGACGTCGGCTGCGGCGTTTCGTCGGCGTGTTGCGCGAGTTGATGGAAAATCCGGAGCGGCCGGTCGGCCACGGCGGCGTCCCGCTCACGCCCGGGCAGGAGCGGCTGTGGTTCCTCGACCAGCTGTCCCCGGGTTCGTCGGAATACACGATGAGAACGGTGCATCGGATCCGCGGCCCGGTCTCCATGCGTACCTTGCGCCGGGCGCTCAAGGTGATCGTCGACCGGCACGAGGTCCTGCGGGCGCGGTTCGGGGCGGTCGACGGCGAGGCGTTCCAGACCTTCATGGATCCCGCGGACGCGGACCTTCTCGTCGAAATGGTGGACCTCACCGGTGTCGAGGCGGCCGAGCGTGAGGTGCGGGCCGCTGCGGTCGTCTCCGACCGTATCGGAGGCAGCTTCGACCTCAGTGCGAACGTCCTGCCGCGCACCACGCTGATCCGGCTCGACGCCGATCATCACATCCTGTGTGTCGTCCTGCACCACATCGTCGCGGACGGCTGGTCGATCGAGCTGTTCGTTCGCGAGCTCGGGGAGGCGTACGACGCCCTACGTTCCGGCCGGCCGCTGCGCCCGCGACCGCTGCGGACGACCTATGCGGATCACGCGCGGGCCACCCGGACCGCCGCGGCGGCCACCGAGGAGACGTTGACGCGGTACTGGGCAACCAGGCTGGCCGGCGCCCCGGTTCTGGAACTGCCGACAGATCACGTCCGCCCAGCCGTGCGCAGTTCCCGCGGTGAATTGGTGTCGGTGTCGATGCCGGCGGAGCTGGTGGCTGGTCTACGGGCGGTGAGTGTTCGGCGCCGGTCCACGGAGTTCATGACGTTGCTGGCCGGGTTCGTGGCGTTGCTGGCCCGCTACAGCGGCCAGACCGACTTCTGTGTCGGCGCCCCCATCGCGGGCCGTTCCGACTCGGACGCGGACACGGCGGCGTTGGTCGGGTATTTCCTGGAAACGCTGGTGTTGCGGGCGGACGTGTCCGGCAACCCGACGTTCGACGAACTGCTCGGGCGGATCCGCACAACCGCGATCGAGGGGTTCACACACCAGGGGATTCCGCTGCAACGAGTGATGACGGCAATGGGTGCCCGGCGAGACCTCAGCCGCAGCGCGATGTTCGACGTGATGTTCGTGCTGAACAGCCAGATGAGCGACGACGACGTGTCGCTGGGCGGCCAGTCGATGGAGACCTATCCGATCGACGTCACGCCGGCGAGGTGCGACCTGGCGGTCAGCGTGACGCCCTGCGCCGACGGGCGGGCGGTCGACTTCGAATACAGCACCGACCTGTTCAAACGAGAGACCGTCGAAGCGATGGCCGAGGCGTACCTGCGGTTGTTGGCCGGGGTGGTGGCCGATGCCGGGGTGCCGGTCTCGCAGATCGAGGTCCTCGACCCCGCCGAACGTCACCGGATCCTCGACGAGTTCAACGACACCGCCCGTCCGGTGCCGGTGACGACGTTGCCGGAGCTGCTGGGGGCGCAGGCGGCGGCGAGCGCGGACGCGGTCGCGGTGGTGTTCGAGGACGTTGAGGTGACCTACCGGGACCTCGATGAGCGCGCCAACCGACTCGCCCGGTATCTGGTCGGGTTGGGGGTGGGTCCGGAGAGCTTGGTCGGTTTGGTGCTGCCCCGCTCGGCTGAGCTGGTCGTGGCGGTGTTGGGTGTGCTCAACGCCGGGGGGGCGTATTTGCCCATTGACGCGACATATCCGGCCGAGCGGATCTCGTTCATGCTCGACGACGCTGCGCCTGTGTGCGTGCTGACCACGACGGATTTGGCCGGCAACTTGCCCGACCGAACCGGTGTGGTGGTCCTGGACGATCCGACGACCGCCGAGCGAATCCACGTTCAGCCGGCCACTGCGCTGACCGACGCCGACCGGTTGGGTGTGTTGTTGCCGGCGCATCCGGCCTATGTGATCTACACGTCGGGGTCGACGGGCCGGCCTAAGGGTGTGGTGGTCTCTCACGCGAACGTCGTCAACGTGGTGTCGTGGGCGGTCGAGACGTTCGGGACCGAGGGCCTGGCCAAGGTGGTGTGGTCAACCTCGCTGAGCTTCGACGTGTCGGTCTTCGAGTTCTTCTCACCGTTGGCGTGTGGTGGTCGGATGCTGGTGGTCCGGGATTTGCTGGCCGCCGGTGATCAGAGTGTTCATGCCTGGAATCCGGGTTTGCTCAGTGGTGTGCCGTCGGTGGCTGCCACGGCGGTGCGGGAGTCGCAGCTGCCGGTGTCGGTCGGTGCCGTGGTGTTGTGTGGTGAAGCGGTCCCGGCGGGTCTTCCCGATGAGCTGATGGCCAGCGTTCCGGGTGTGGCGGTGTGGAATTGTTACGGTCCGACTGAGGCCACGGTCTATGCCACGGAGTATCTGGTCCCACCAGGCGGGTCGGGGGTGCCGATCGGTCGCCCGTTGTGGAACACCCGCGCCTACGTGTTGGACGGTTTCCTGCAGCCGGTCCCGCCCGGGGTGACCGGCGAGTTGTATCTGGCCGGCACACAGCTGGCCCGTGGGTATCTGGGTCGGGCCGGGTTGAGCGCGCAGCGGTTCGTGGCGTGCCCGTTCGGCGGGCCGGGTGAGCGGATGTATCGCACCGGGGACGTGGTGCGGTGGGCCGAGGGCGGGGTGCTGGAGTTCCTGGGCCGCTCCGACGATCAGGTGAAGGTGCGCGGCTTCCGCATCGAGCTGGGCGAGGTCGAGGCGGCCCTCGCCAGGCACGAGGCCGTGGCCCAGGCCGTGGTGATTGTGCGCGAGGATCAGCCCGGGCAGCGGCGCTTGGTCGCCTATGTGGTCACCACCGGTGCCGGTGTCAGTGGCGCGGTGTTGCGGGAGTTCGTGGCCCGGGTGCTGCCCGAGTACATGGTCCCGGCGGCGGTCGTGGTGGTGGACGCTTTCCCGTCGACGGCTAACGGGAAGGTTGATCGGGCCGCGCTGCCGGCGCCGGATCTGTCGGGGTCGGTGTCGTCGCGGGAGCCGCGGACTCCGGTTGAGGAGTTGTTGTGTGGTTTGTTCGCCGAGGTTCTGGGGTTGCCGCGGGTCGGTATTGATGACGGGTTCTTCGCTTTGGGTGGGGACTCGTTGTTGGTGACCCGGTTGGTGTCGCGGATCCGGTCGGTGGTTGGTGTTGAGGTCGCCATTCGGGCGGTGTTCGAGGCTCCGACGGTGGCCGGGTTGGCCCGGTTGGTGGACCAGAGCAGTGACCAGGCGAGGCCCGCGTTGGTGGCGGTGCCTCGTCCGGAGCGGGTGCCGTTGTCGTTTGCGCAGCAGCGGTTGTGGTTCCTCAACCGGTTGGAGGAACAGTCCGGGGCCTACAACTTTCCGGTCGCGTTGCGGGTACACGGCGGCCTGGATGTGGCCGCGTTCGAGCAGGCTCTGACTGATGTGGTGGGTCGGCACGAGAGCTTGCGCACGGTTCTCGGTGAGGTCGACGCGGTCGCGTTCCAGCAGGTCCGCCCGCTCCAGGAAGCCTGCCCACAGCTGATAGTGCGCGACTGCTCGGCGGAACAGTTGCCCGAGTTGCTGGCCGGAGCTGCTGGTGAGGGGTTTGATCTGGCGGTCGATTTGCCGATCCGGGGATATTGCTTCCGGTTGTCCGATGTTGAGCATGTGGTGCTGTTGGTGGTGCATCACGTGGCTGCGGACGGCTGGTCGATGGGTCTGTTGCTGCGGGATCTGTCGTCGGCGTATCACGCCCGGTGTCAGGGTCAGCAGCCGTCGTGGCCGGCGTTGGCGGTGCAGTACGCCGATTACGCGTTGTGGCAGCGGGAGTTGCTGGGTGAGGAGTCCGACCCGGGCAGTGTGGCCAGTGTTCAGGTGGCGTATTGGGCTCGGGCGTTGGCCGGGCTGCCTGATCAGTTGGAGTTGCCGGGTGCTCGGATTCGGCCACCGGTGTCTTCGCACCGTGGGGCGATGACCGGGGTGAACCTCGATGCTCGGTTGCATCGGGCGTTGACGGATCTGGCGCGTGGTTCCCGGGTGAGCATGTTCATGGTGTTGCAGGCCGGGTTCGCCGCGCTGTTGTCGCGGCTCGGTGCCGGCACGGACATCCCGATCGGCGCGCCGATCGCGGGACGCACCGACGAGGCGCTGGACACCCTCGTCGGGATGTTCGTCAACACCCTGGTGTTGCGCACGGACATGTCCGGGGATCCGTCGTTCCGGGAGTTGTTGGACCGGGTCCGTGACACTGATCTGGCTGCTTATCAGCATCAGGATGTGCCGTTCGAGCGGCTGGTGGAGCTGTTGAACCCGACCCGTTCGTTGGGTCGGCACCCGCTGTTCCAGGTGATGCTGGTCTTGCAGAACGCCGTCGACGCGGCGCTGGAACTCGCCGATCTTGCGGTGACGCAGGAGCCGGTAACCAGCGGGTCGGCGAAGTTCGACCTGTCCCTCGATCTGGCCGAGCGCCGTGGCCCCGATGGGCAGCCTGCGGGGATCAGTGGTGTGTTGGAGTACAGCCTGGATCTGTTTGAGGAGCCGACCGCTGAGAGCATCGCGGCCCGGGTGGTCCGGCTGCTGGAGGCGGTGGCCGACGACCCGGACCGGCCGGTCTCGCAGATCGACGTGCTCGCCCCGGCTGAGCGGCACACGATCCTGGATGAGTTCAACGACACCGCCCGTCCGGTGCCGGTGACGACGTTGCCGGAGTTGCTGGGGGCGCAGGCGGCGGTGAGCCCGGACGCGGTCGCAGTGGTGTTCGAGGGCGTTGAGGTGACCTATCGGGACCTCGACGAGCGGGCCAACCAACTCGCCCGGCATCTCATCGGGCTGGGGGTCGGCCCGGAGAGTCAGGTCGGGTTGATGCTACCCCGCTCGGCGGAGTTGGTCGTGGCGGTGCTTGGTGTGCTCAAGGCCGGCGGTGCGTACCTGCCGATCGACGCGACATATCCGGCCGAGCGGATCGCGTTCATGCTCGACGATGCCGCGCCTGTATGTGTGCTGACCACCAGGGATTTGGTCGGCGGTTTGCCCGACCGAAGTGGTGTGGTGGTTCTGGATGACCCGACGACGGTTGGGGAGATCGCCGCGCAGCCGGTTACCGCGCTGACCGACGCTGACCGGGTGAGTGTGTTGTTGCCGGCGCATCCGGCGTATGTGACTTACACGTCGGGGTCGACCGGGAAGCCGAAGGGTGTGGTGGTCTCCCACGCGAATGTGGTGAATCTGGTGTCCTGGGCGGTCGACACGTTCGGGCTTGAGGGCCTGGCCAGGGTGGTGTGGTCGACGTCGTTGAGTTTCGATGTGTCGGTTTTCGAGTTCTTCTCACCACTGGCGTGTGGTGGCCGGATGCTGGTGGTCCGAGATTTGCTGGTCGCCGGCGACCAGAGTGTTCATGCCTGGGTCCCGGGTTTGCTCAGTGGGGTTCCGTCGGTGGCTGCCACGGCGGTGCGGGAGTCGCAGTTGCCGGCGTCGGTGGGTGCGGTGGTGTTGTGTGGTGAAGCGGTACCCGCCAGTCTTCCCGGCGAGCTCATGAACAACGTGCCGGGCGTGACGGTCTGGAATTGCTACGGCCCGACCGAGGCCACGGTGTATGCCACCGAATACCAGGTGCCGGCAGGTGATGAGTCGGGAGTACCGATCGGTCGGCCGTTGTGGAACACCCAAGCCTACGTGCTGGATCGGTTCCTGCAGCCGGTTCCACCTGGAGTAGCCGGAGAGCTGTACTTGGCCGGCACTCAACTGGCCCGGGGCTATCTGGGTCGGGCGGGGTTGAGTGCGCATCGGTTTGTGGCGTGTCCGTTCGGTGAGCCGGGGGAAAGGATGTACCGCACCGGCGATGTGGTGCGGTGGGCCGAGGGTGGGGTGCTGGAGTTCCTCGGCCGCTCCGATGATCAGGTGAAGCTGCGCGGCTTCCGCATTGAGCTGGGCGAGGTCGAGACCGCGTTGGCCCGGCATGAGGCGGTGGCTCAGGCCGTGGTGATGGTGCGGGAGGATCGGCCCGGGCAGCGGCGCCTGGTCGCCTATGTGATTACCGCCGACGCAGGTGTGAGCGGCGCGGTGTTGCGGGAGTTCGTAGGCCGGGTGCTGCCGGAGTACATGGTTCCCGCGGTGGTGGTGGTGCTGGACGCCTTCCCGTCGACGGCTAACGGGAAGGTCGATCGGGCCGCGCTGCCAGCACCCGACCTGTCGGGGTTGGTGTCGTGGCGGGGGCCGCGGACCCCGGTCGAAGAGTTGCTGTGCGGTCTGTTCGCTGAGGTTCTGAGGTTGCCGCGGGTCGGGATCGATGACGGGTTCTTCACCCTGGGCGGGGACTCCCTGCTGGTGACCCGGGTGGTGTCGCGGATCCGGTCGGTGGTCGGTGTTGAGGTCGCGATCCGGGCGGTGTTCGAGGCGCCGACCGTGGCGGGGCTGGCCCGGCTGGTCGATCAGAGCAGTGACCAGGTACGGCCCGCATTGGCGACGATGCCACGTCCGCAGCGGCTGCCGCTGTCGTTCGCGCAGCAACGGCTCTGGTTCCTCAACCGGCTGGAAGAACGCTCGGGCGTGTACAACATGCCCGTCGCCCTGCGGGTCCACGGCGGCTTGGACGTACCCGCGTTCGAGCAGGCGTTGACCGACGTGGTGGGCCGGCACGAGAGCCTGCGTACGGTCTTCGTCGAGACCGATACCGATACCGATACCGATACCGGAGTGTTCCAGCAGATCCGCTCACCTCGGGAGGCTCGTCCGGAACTGGTGGTACGCGGCTGCACGGCGCAAGAGTTGCCGGGGCTGTTGGAGTCGGCTGCGGGCCAGGGATTTGACCTGGCGGTGGATCTGCCGATCCGTGGCTACTGCTTCGAGCTGTCCGAGTCGGAGCATGTGGTGTTGTTGGTGGTGCATCACGTGGCTGCGGATGGTTGGTCGATGGGTCCGTTGCTGCGGGATCTGTCGTCGGCGTATGAGGCCCGTTGTCAGGGTCGGGCGCCGTTGTGGCCGGGGTTGGCGGTGCAGTACGCGGATTACGGGTTGTGGCAGCGGGAGTTGCTGGGGGAGGAGTCGGACCCGGAGAGTCTGGTCAGTGTTCAGGTGGGGTTTTGGGCTCGGGCGTTGGCCGGTCTTCCTGATCAGTTGGAGTTGCCCGGTGCTCGGGTTCGGCCGCCGGTGGCCTCGCATCGCGGGGCGGTGGCCGAGGTGCGGATTGATGCGGGGTTGCATCGGGCGTTGACGGACCTGGCCCGTGGTGCTCGGGTGAGCATGTTCATGCTGCTGCAGGCCGGGTTGGCTGCGTTGTTGACCCGGTTGGGGGCGGGCACGGATATCCCGATCGGTGCGCCGGTCGCGGGTCGGACCGACGAGGCCGTCAACGATCTGGTCGGCATGTTCGTCAACACTCTGGTGCTGCGCACGGATGTGTCGGGCGATCCGTCGTTCCGAGAGCTGCTGGACCGGGTCCGCGACACTGATCTGGCCGCCTATCAGCATCAGGATGTGCCGTTCGAGCGGTTGGTGGAGCTGTTGAACCCGACCCGCTCGCTAGGTCGTCACCCGCTGTTCCAAGTGATGCTGGCGCTGCAGACCGGCGCCGACGCGACCATGGACCTGCCCGGTTTGACGGTCACCGCCGCACCGGTCGCGGGCGGCTCGGCGAAATTCGACCTCATCCTCGGTCTGGTGGAGCACCGTGGCCGGGACGGGCAGCCCGCGGGGATCAGTGGGGTGTTGGAGTACAGCCTGGACCTGTTCGACGAGCCCGCCGCGATGGCGATTGCCGCGCGGGTGGTCCGGTTGCTGCAAGCCGTGGCCGAGGATCCCGATCGGCCGGTGTCGCGGGTCGAGGTGCTGGACCCGGCCGAACGTCACATGATCCTTGACAAGTTCAACGACACCGCCCGCCCGGTACCGGCCGTGACGTTGCCGGACCTGTTCGCGGCGCAGGTGGCGACGAGCCCGGATGCGGTGGCGGTGGTGTTCGAGGACGTTGAGGTGACGTACCGGAAGCTGGATGAGCGGGCCAATCAACTCGCCCGGTATCTGGTCGGGTTGGGAATCGGTCCGGAGAGTCTGGTCGGGTTGATGCTGCCCCGGTCGGTCGAGTTGGTCGTCGCGGTGTTGGGTGTGGTCAAGGCCGGCGGCGCGTATCTGCCGATCGACGTGACCTATCCGGCCGAGCGGATCGCGTTCATGCTGCAGGACGCGGCTCCGGTGCGCGTGCTGACCACCACCGCGCTGGCCGGCACCCTGTCCGACGAAACCGGTGTGGTGGCCCTCGACGACTCGGCCACCGCCGAACGGATCACCGCTCAGCCGGCGACTGGAGTGACCGACGCCGACCGGCTGGGTGTGCTGTTGCCGGCGCATCCGGCATACGTGATCTACACCTCGGGGTCCACCGGGCAGCCCAAGGGCGTGGTGGTGTCGCATACGGGGATTTCGAGTCTGGCCGGGGCCATCGTCGAGCGGTCGGAGATCGACGGTAACAGCAGAGTTCTGCAGTGCACCTCGCCCAGCTTCGACATGGCGTTCGCGGAGCTGGCGTTGGCGTTGCTGGGCGGGGCGGCGTTGGTGATGGCGGCGCCGTCGCGGTTGGTGGCGGGTGAACTGGGCCGGTTGTGCGCCGAGCAGCGGGTCACACACGCGGTGCTGCCCCCGGCGTTGTTGTCGGCCCTGATCGAGGTCGACGATCTCCCGGCGGGGATGACCGTGGCCACCGGTGGCGAAGCACTCTCCGGACAGCTGGTCCAGCACTGGTCGCAAGGTCGCTTGATGATCAACGGGTACGGGCCGACCGAGTCGACGGTCATCTCGACGATGACCACGGCCCTGTCCGGCGAGGGCACGCCGCCGATCGGTCAGCCGTTGCCGAACGAGCGGGTATTCGTGCTCGACGCCGGGTTGCAGCCGGTGCCCGTTGGCATGGCGGGTGAGCTGTACATCGCTGGGGCGGGCTTGGCCCGAGGGTATCTGGGCCGGGCGGAATTGACCGCCGAGCGGTTCGTGGCGTGCCCGTTGGGTGAGCCGGGTGAGCGGATGTACCGCACCGGCGATGTGGTGCGCTGGACCGCGGGCGGGGTGCTGGAGTTCCTGGGCCGCTCCGATGATCAGGTGAAGGTGCGCGGCTTCCGGATCGAGCTGGGTGAGGTCGAGGCCGCCCTGACCCGCCATGAGGCGGTGGCTCAGGCGGTGGCGATGGTCCGAGAGGACCAGCCCGGGCAGCGACGGCTGGTCGCATATGTGGTGCCCTCCGGCGCCGAGGTGGACGGCGGGGTGTTGCGGGAGTTCGTGAGCTGGGCGTTGCCCGATTACATGGTCCCCGCCGTGGTCGTGGTGTTGGACGCTTTCGCGTTGACGGCTAACGGGAAAGTGGATCGGGTCGCGTTGCCGGCACCCGACCTGTCGGCGTTGGTGTCGTGGCGGGGGCCGCGGACCCCGGTCGAGGAGTTGCTGTGTGGTCTGTTCGCGGAAGTTCTCGGGTTGCCGCGGGTCGGGATCGATGACGGATTCTTCGCGTTGGGCGGTGACTCGCTGTTGGTGACCCGGCTGGTCAGCCGGATCCGGTCGGTGATGGGGGTTGAGGTTTCGATCCGGGCGGTGTTCGAGGCGCCGACGGTGGCGGGGTTGGCCCGGTGGGTGGCTCAGAGCAGTGACCGAGCCCGGCCCGCGCTGGTGACGATGCCTCGTCCGCAGCGGGTGCCGTTGTCGTTCGCGCAGCAACGACTGTGGTTCCTCAACCGGCTGGAAGAACGCTCGGGCGTGTACAACATTCGGGTCGCGGCGCGGGTGCATGGCGGGTTGGACGTACCCGCGTTCGAGCAGGCGCTGACCGACGTGGTGGGCCGGCACGAGAGCCTGCGTACGGTCTTCATCGAGACCGAGACCGAGGTGTTCCAGCAGATCCTGTCCCCCCGGGAAGCCTTCCCGGAGCTGTTGGTGCGCGACTGCTCGGAGCAGGACCTGCCGGCGCTGCTCACTGGGGCTGCCGGTGAGGGGTTTGACCTGGCCGCAACCCTGCCGATCCGCGGCTATTGCTTCCGGTTGTCCGAGGTTGAACATGTGGTGTTGCTGGTGGTTCATCACGTGGCCGCGGACGGTTGGTCGATGGGCCCGTTGCTGCGCGACCTGTCATCGGCGTATCAAGACCGTTGTCAGGGTCGGGCGCCGTTGTGGCCGGGGTTGGCGGTGCAGTATGCCGATTACGGGTTGTGGCAGCGGGAGCTGCTGGGTGAAGAGTCCGATCCGGGCAGTGTGGCCAGTGTTCAGGTGGGGTATTGGGCTCGGGCGTTGGCCGGGTTGCCTGATCAGCTGGAGTTGCCGGGTGCTCGGGTGCGTCCGCCGGTGGCCTCGCATCGCGGGGCGATGACCGAGCTGAACCTCGACGCCGGGTTGCATCGGGCGTTGAGCGACCTGGCGCGTGATTGCCGGGTGAGCATGTTCATGCTCCTGCAGGCCGGGTTCGCCGCGTTGTTGTCCCGGTTGGGCGCGGGTACGGATATCCCGATCGGTGCGCCGGTTGCGGGTCGTACTGACGACGCGGCTGATGATCTGGTGGGGATGTTCGTCAACACCCTGGTGCTGCGCACCGATGTGTCCGGCGACCCGAGTTTCCGTGAGCTGCTGGACCGGGTCCGCGAAACCGACCTGGCCGCTTATCAGCATCAGGATGTGCCGTTCGAGCGGCTCGTGGAACTGCTGAACCCGACCCGCTCGCTAGGTCGGCATCCGCTCTTCCAAGTAATGCTGTCGCTGCAGACCCCCATCGACGTCGCGCTGGAGCTCGCGGGCCTGGCCGTGACACCGGAACCGGTCGCGGGCGGCTCGGCGAAGTTCGACCTGACCCTCGGTCTGGCGGAGCACCGTGGTCCGGACGGGCAGCCCGCGGGGATCAGTGGGGTGTTGGAGTACAGCCTGGACCTGTTCGACGAGCCCGCCGCGATGGCGATTGCCGCGCGGGTGGTCCGGTTGCTGCAAGCCGTGGCCGAGGATCCCGAACGGCCGATCTCGCAGGTGGATGTCCTCGAACCCGCCGAACGTCACATGATCCTGGAGGAGTTCAACGACACGTCCCGCCCGGTACCTGCTGCGACGTTGCCGGACCTGTTCGCGGCGCAGGTGGCGGCGAGCCCGGATGCGGTGGCGGTGGTGTTCGAGGACGTTGAGGTGACGTATCGGGAGCTGGATGAGCGGGCCAATCAACTCGCCCGGTATCTGGTCGGGTTGGGAATCGGTCCGGAGAGTCTGGTCGGGTTGATGCTGCCTCGATCGGTCGAGTTGGTCGTCGCGGTGTTGGGTGTGGTCAAGGCCGGCGGCGCCTATCTGCCGATCGACGTGACCTATCCGGCCGAGCGGATCGCGTTCATGCTCCGCGATGCCGCCCCCGTGTGCGTGCTGACCACGACGGACTTGGCCCGCAGTCTGCCCGACCGAGCCGGTGCGGTGGCCCTGGACGACCCAGTGACCGCCGGATGGATCACCGCTCAGCCGGCCACCGAAGTGAGCGGCGCCGACCGGCTGCGTGTGTTGTTGCCGGCGCATCCGGCGTACGTGATCTACACGTCGGGGTCCACCGGGCAACCCAAGGGCGTAGTGACCTCGCACGAGGCCATCGTCAGCCACTTGTCCTGGAGGCAGGACGAGTATGTCCTCACCGCTGAAGACCGGATTTTACACAAGACGCCAGTCAGCTTCGACGTTTCGGTGTGGGAGCTGTGGTGGCCACTCGTTGTCGGGGCCACGGTGGTTGTGGCCCGGCCAGATGGCCACCGTGATCCGGCCTATCTGATCGAAACGATCCGGGCCAGCCGTGTGACGACGGTGCACTTCGTGCCTTCCCTGTTGAACATCTTCCTGACCGAAATGAGAGAACGCGACCGTGGCGGACTGCGGCGCGTGTTCTGTGGCGGGGAGGCGCTCCCGGAGTCCATGCGGGAGCTGTGCGCGGCCCGTCTGGGCGTACCCCTGTACAACCTGTACGGGCCGACCGAGGCAGCGATCGACGTAACCCACTGGGATTCCGCCCGCAGCGATCCGGCGATGGGTGTGTCGATCGGTCGGCCGCTGTGGAACACCCGTGCGTACGTGCTGGACGGGTTCCTGCAACCGGTCCCGCCCGGGGTGGCCGGGGAGTTGTATGTGTCCGGCACACAGCTGGCGCGAGGCTATCTGGGCCGGGCCGGGTTGACCGCGGACCGGTTCGTGGCGTGCCCGTTCGGCAGGCCCGGGGAGCGGATGTACCGCACCGGGGATGTGGTGCGGTGGCGGGCCGACGGATATCTGGAGTTCCTGGGCCGCTCGGATGACCAGGTCAAGGTGCGCGGGTTCCGCATCGAGCTCGGTGAGGTCGAGACAGCCCTGGCCCGGCACGAGGCGGTCGGCCAGGCGGTGGCCACGGTCCGGGAGGATCAGCCCGGGCAGCCACGCCTGGTCGGGTATGTGGTTGCCGCCGACGCCGAGGTGGGTGTCGATGGTGCGGTGTTGCGGGAGTTCGCGGGTGAGGTCTTGCCCGAGTACATGGTCCCGGCACTGGTCGTGGTGGTGGACGCCTTCCCGCTGACCGCGAACGGGAAGGTCGATCGGGCCGCGCTGCCGGTGCCGGATGTCTCGGCGTTGGTGTCGTGGCGGGGGCCGCGGACTCCGGTCGAGGAGTTGTTGTGTGGTTTGTTCGCCGAGGTTCTGGGGTTGCCGCGGGTCGGGATCGATGACGGGTTCTTCGCGTTGGGCGGGGACTCGCTGCTGGTGACCCGACTGGTGTCGCGGATCCGGTCGGTGGTGGGAGTTGAGGTTCCGATCCGGGCGGTGTTCGAGGCGCCGACCGTGGCCGGGTTGGCCCGGCTGGTTGACCAGAGCAGTGACCGAGCCCGGCCCGCGTTGGTGGCGGTGCCTCGTCCGCAGCAGGTGCCGTTGTCGTTCGCGCAGCAACGACTGTGGTTCCTCAACCGCCTCGAGGAACAGTCCGGGGCGTACAACATCCCGGTCACCATGCGGGTAGACGGCGGGCTGGACGTGGTCGCGTTCGGGCAGGCCCTGACCGACGTGGTGGGCCGGCACGAGAGCCTGCGCACGAGCTTCACCGAGACCGAGACCGAGGTGTTCCAGCGGATCCGCCCGCCTTGGGAAGCCGGCCTGGAACTGGTAGTGCGCGACTGCTCGGCACAAGACCTGCCGGGGCTGTTGGCTATGGCCGCCGTTCAGGGGTTCGATCTGGCGGTCGATCTGCCGATTCGCGGTTTCTGCTTCCGGTTGTCCGAGGTTGAGCATGTGGTGCTGTTGGTGGTGCATCACGTGGCCGCGGACGGTGGCTCGATGGGCACGTTGCTGCGGGATCTGTCATCGGCGTATGAGGCTCGTTGTGAGGGTCGGGCGCCGTCGTGGGCGGGGTTGTCGGTGCAGTATGCCGATTACGCGTTGTGGCAGCGGGAGTTGCTGGGGTCGGTCGAGGATCCGGGCAGTGTGGCGGGTCGGCAGATCGGGTTTTGGAAGCGGGCGCTCGATGGTGTGCCGCAGGAGTTGAGCTTGCCGACGGTACGTACCCGTCCGGCGGTGGCTTCCTATCGTGGTGGCCGGGTCGGTGTGTCGATCGACGCGGATCTGCACCAGGGGCTGCTGGAGGTGGCTCGGCAGGGTCGGGCGACGGTGTTCATGGTGTTGCAGGCGGCGTTGGCGGTGTTGCTGTCGCGGCTCGGTGCCGGCACCGACATTCCGATCGGGTCGCCTATCGCGGGGCGCACTGACGACGCCGCGAATGATCTGGTCGGGATGTTCGTCAACACCCTGGTCCTGCGTACCGATGTGTCCGGCGATCCGTCGTTCCGGGAGTTGCTGGACCGGGTCCGGGAGACCGACCTGGCCGCGTACATGAATCAGGATGTGCCGTTCGAGCAGCTGGTCGACGTCCTGCAACCGGCTCGGTCCCTGGCCCGTAACCCGCTGTTCCAGGTCGTGCTGGCACTGCAGAACATCGATTCGGCGGGGGTGGAGCTGACCGGTCTGACGGTGCGGCCGGAGCCGCTCGAGTTCGATGTCGCCAAGTTCGACCTGACGTGGAGCCTGGGGGAGCATCGGGCCGACGACGGAAGCCCGTCGGGTATGCACGGTGTGCTGGAGTACAGCCTGGACCTGTTCGACCGCGACGCCGCCGAATCCCTGGCCGCCCGGTTGGTACGGGTGCTGGCGGCGGTCATCGCGGATCCGGATCGGCCGGTCTCCGGTATCGAGGTGCTGGAGCCGGCCGAACGGCAGACGATCCTGCTGGACTGGAACGACACCGCCCGCGAGGTGCCGCGGGCGACGCTGCCGGAGCTGGTGCAGACCCAGGCCGCCGCCGCTCCGGACGCGGTCGCCGTGGTGTTCGAGGACACCGAGGTCACCTATCGCGAGCTGAACGCCCGAGCGAACCGGCTGGCCCGGCTGTTGATCGCCCGCGGGGTGGGACCGGAGACCGTGGTGGGGGTGGCGTTGCTGCGGTCGGTGGAGCTGGTGGTGGCGATCCTCGCGGTACTCAAGGCCGGTGGGGCGTTTCTGGCGATCGACACCGACTATCCGGGGCAGCGGATCGAGTACATGGTGGCCGACGCCGAGCCGGCGTGTGTGGTGACGGTCGCGGATCTATCGGACCGGATGCCGGAATCGGTGCCGGTCGTGCTGGTCGATGACCCGACGGTGGCCGGCTATCGGGACTCCGATGTGCCGGACTGGGAACGCCGGTCCGCGCTGTTGCTGGGTCACCCGGCGTACGTGATCTACACGTCGGGCTCGACCGGGCGTCCGAAAGGTGTGGTGGTTTCGCATACCGGGATCGCGTCGCTGGTCGGGGTGCACACCGACCGGTTGCGGCTGGGCGCCGGTTGCCGAATGTTGCAGTTCACGTCGCCGAGTTTCGATGTGGCGTTGTGGGAGTTCGCGTTGGCGTTGGGCAGTGGGGCGGCGTTGGTGATGGCCCCGACGGACCAGCTGCAAGACGCCGAGCAGCTGTCGCTGTTGTGCAGGCGCCAGGCGGTCACGCACGCGTTCCTGTTGCCGCCGTTGTTGTCGGTACTGGCCGAGGCCGGCGGCCTTGACGAGGGCGTCACGCTGGTCACCGGTGGGGTGGTGCCCAGCGAGCAGATTGTCGCCCAGTGGTCGCGAGGCCGCCGGTTCATCAACGCGTACGGGCCGACCGAGTCGACGGTCGCGGTGTCGTTGAGCGCCGACCTGGACGCGGACGACGTGCCGCCGCCGATCGGCCGGCCGGTGTGGAACACCCGGGTATTCGTGCTCGATGACCGGTTGCGGCCCGTCCCGGCCGGGGTCCCCGGCGAGTTGTACGTCGCGGGTGCGGGGCTGGCGCGTGGCTATCTCGGGCGGCCGGGGCTGACCGGGCAGCGGTTCGTGGCCTGCCCCTACGGCGAGCCGGGTGAGCGGATGTACCGGACCGGGGATCTGGTGCGGTGGACCGCCGCCGGCGAACTGATGTTCGCGGGCCGGGCGGACGACCAGGTCAAGATCCGCGGGTTCCGGGTCGAACCCGGGGAGGTCGAGACAGTCCTGGCCGGGCATGCCGGGGTCGCCCAGGCGGTCGTCGTGGCCCGGCACGACGGGCACGGCGAGCCTCGGCTGATCGGTTACGTCGTGGCCGCGGCCGGCACCGACACGCCGGACCCGGCCGAGTTGCGCCGCTACGTCGGCGACACCCTGCCCGAGCACATGGTCCCGGCCGCGGTGGTGGTCCTGAACCGGCTACCGGTGACCACCAGCGGAAAGGTGGATCGGGCCGCGTTGCCGGCGCCCGATCTGTCGGCGTTGGTGTCGTCGCGGGGGCCGCGGACTCCGGTCGAGGAGCTGTTGTGTGGTCTGTTCGCGGGGGTCTTGGGGCTGCCGCGGGTTGGCATCGATGACGGGTTCTTCGCGTTGGGCGGCGACAGCATTGTGGCGATCCGGTTGGTGTCGCGGGCTCGGGCGGCGGGGTTGGTGATCTCCCCGCGGGACGTGTTCCTGCATCAGACGGTGGCGGGGCTGGCTGCGGTGGCGTCGGTGGCGGAGGCCGGGCCGGTGGTGCCGGGGGCTGGCGCCGGGGTCGGGGTGGTCCCGGAGACGCCGGTGATGAGCTGGTTGCGGGAGCGGGGCGGGCCGGTCGACGGGTTCTGTCAGTCGATGGTGCTGGCCACGCCGGCGGGTTTGGGGCGCGATGGGCTGTGCCGGGTGGTGCAGGCGTTGGTGGATCGGCATGACATGGTGCGGGCCCGGTTGGTGGTCACGGACGGCGGGTGGGAGCTCGTGGTGGCGCCCGTCGGTGGGGGTCGGGCCGAGGACTGTGTGGCCTGGGTCGATGTGCGGGGGTTGGACGAGGCCGGGACCGAGGCGGTGCTGGTCGAACAGGCCCGGTTGGCGCGGGCCCGGTTGGCGCCCGAGGCCGGGGTGATGGTGCAGGTCGTGTGGCTCGACGCCGGTCCTGATCGGCCGGGCCGGGTGTTGCTGGTGGTGCATCATCTCGTGGTTGACGGAGTGTCCTGGCGGATCCTGGTCGCCGACATCGCCGCGGCGTGGCGGGATGTGGTGGCGGGTCGGGATCCGGTCCTGGCGCCGGTCGCGACGTCGTTTCGGTGGTGGTCGCAGCGGTTGGCCGAGGCGGCTGTCGATCCGGTACGGGTCGGGGAAGTGCCGTTTTGGCGGGAGATCCTGCGGACTGCTGACCCATTGCTGGGTGGGCGAGGACTGGATCCGCGGGTGGACACGGTGGCCACCGGTGAGTCGTTGCGGGTGACGGTGCCGCCGTCGTGGACGGGTCCGTTGTTGACGAGGGTCCCGGCGGTCTTCCACGGTCAGGTCAACGACGTTCTGCTAACCGCGTTGGGGTTGGCGGTCGGCCGGTGGCGGGCCCGTCGTGGGGGCGGGGATGTGCCGGTGCTGGTGGAGTTGGAAGGCCACGGCAGGGAATCGATCGTGGCTGGTGCTGACGTGTCGGAGACGGTGGGTTGGTTCACCAGCGTGTTCCCGGTCCGGCTGGATCCCGGTCCGGTGCCGTGGACTGAGGTGTGTGCGGCCGGTGCGGGGTTGAGCCGGGCGGTCAAGCGGGTCAAGGAGCAGCTACGGGCGATCCCGGACAACGGGATCGGGTTCGGGTTGCTGCGGTATCTGAACCCCGACATCGGTGCGCGGCTGGCCGGACCGGCACCGCAGATCGGGTTCAACTACCTGGGCCGGATCAGCGTCGGCGACCACGACGCCCCGGAGGAGGGCGAAGGCTGGGGTGTGCTGGCCGATGGTGGCGGGGGGCCGCTGGGTGGCGCTCTGGACGCGGAGGTGCCCCTGGGGCATGTGGTTGCGGTGAACGCGGTCACCGTCGACGCGGCGGACGGGCCGCAGCTGGTCGCGTCGTGGTCGTGGGGGCGGAACGTGCTCACCCGCGGCGAGGTCGAGGAACTCGCCGGGTACTGGGTGCAGGCGTTGCAAGGGATCGTCGAACACGCCGACCGCGACGGTGCTGGCGGCCACACCTCCTCGGACTTCTCGTCGGTGACCTTGACACAGGACGACATCGACGAACTCGAACGCATGCTCAATCCTGACAGCGGGAGGCATTGATGACGGCTTCAATGATCGAAGACGTGTTGGCGTTGTCGCCGTTGCAGGAAGGGCTGTTGTTCCATGCCCTGTTCGATGCGCAGGCGGTGGACGTGTACAACGCGCAGGTGGCGTTCACGCTGCGGGGTGCGTTGGACACCTCCGCGTTGCAGGCTGCGGTCCGGACTCTGCTGGCCCGGCACGCGAACCTGCGTGCGGGTTTC